>NZ_CP172004.1:4800000-6611509 GCF_044056785.1 Variovorax sp. UC122_21
CGCCGCCATGTCGTGGCGCAGCGCGGGCAAGGCACGGGTCAGGAGTTCATGGCGCACGCCGGCGGCGATCCAGCTGCGGGCTCCAGGAGAGGTCTTCATCGCGCCGCGGCTCCGGCCGCGGGAGCGGCGTGTGGATGGCGATGCCCGGAGAACGGGCCGGAAGGAGGGGCGATGAGGAGGGGGAGGTTCAAGGGAAATGTCCCGGTGCGAGGCAAGCGACAGAGTATCGGCCGCGCCTCGCCGCCCGGGTGTAGGAACCTGCCTACGCAGGTTCTCGCTCGCCGGAGATCAGGGCTTGCCGAGGTAGGTCCGCACGTCCTTGACCTCGACGCCGGCGGCCGCGACCGCCGAGCGCAGCTGTGCCTCGGTAACGCCCAGCGTCTGGGTCCAGTAGCGCATCTCGTGCGCCTCGTTCACGTTGATGCGCGAGCGATCGGGTTGCCCGCGTTGGCTCAGGTCGTCTGCCATGGTGCTGTCCTCCAGGATGGTTCAGGGAATGGACAGCAGACTGAGTCCGATCGATGACCGCGACGGAAAGACCGCAGCGCGTCCCTGTGCAGGACATGTCCGAAGCGAGACGAGGCGATGCAAGACGCGCGCGTTCTTCGCTCAGTCGAACAGGCGGCCGTTGCCCGGCGAGCGCGCATCGAGCCCGGCCTTGCGCACGAGGTCGCGAAAGCCCGCGGGCGAGCTCGAGACCACGGGCACCTTCAACACCGACTCGAGTTCGCGCACGGCATCGAGCGTGACGAGTCCGCCGCAGGAGATGAGGATGCCGTCCGCACCGGGCCGTGCTTCGAACACGCGGCGACCCAGGTCCACCAGCACCTGCGTGCCGACCTGGCCGACCGCCTGCACATCGGAGATCGACAGGCCCTCGACGGCCAGCGGTTCGAAGTCGCACTGTTCGAGGTAGCGCCGCAGCTGCACGTTGACCTCGTCGATGTAGGCGGTGGCCACGGCGACGCGCTTCAAGCCGAGGCTGCGCAGTCCTTCGACGATGGCGTTGCTCATGGTGGTGCACGGCAGGCCGGTGGCACGCGACATCTCGACTTCGAGTTGCCGGTTGAAGGCGGCGCCACGGAAGAAACTCAGCGAGGTGCCCATGAGCGAGATGGCGCCGACGCCCTCCTCCTTGAGTTCCAGCGCCTTGTCGATCACCGAGTCGATGACTTCGGTGTAGCCGCGGGTGGAGATTTCTCCGAGGCCCAGGCCGCGTGCGCTGAAACGGATGCGATCGCCGTAGAGAAGCGGGCCGTCGATGGGGACTTCGCCGGCTTTGGGGGGGACTATGAGGCCCAGGTGCTGTTGGTTCATCTCTTCTGTTTCATTCAGTTTGGGGTCTGGGGCGCGTGCACAGGGCATCGGGTACTTCCCTCCGCGAATGTCCCCCGCCCTTCGGGCTCCTCCTTTATTTCGCTGCGGGAAGCACCCGATACCCTGTGCACGAGACGCGCTCGGGTTGGGCGGCCGGTTCTACGGCCGTGCCCAGGCTCACGTCGATGGGGTACTCCCCGCAGCGAAATAAAGGAGGAGGCCGCAGGCCGGGGGACATTCGCGGAGGGGAGTACCCCGTCGGCGTGAGCCCGCCCCGGACAAAAAATCACCCCCCATCAGCCACGATCCGCTGCTCGGTGATGATGCGTTTCCACCGAACCGTCTCCTCGGCCATGTCCTTGCCAAGCTGCGCCGACGTTGCATAGGCCCGCAAGGTCCCCTGCGCCGCCGCGGCAGTTCCAGCATCGGGCGCGTCGAGCACCGTCTTCACGGCGGCGGAGAACCGCTCGACGATCTCGTTGGGGCGTTCCCGCAGGCGCGAGCACGAAGATGCGCGGCGCCACATCGAACCCCGGCAGCGCATCGGCCAGCGGGGCGATGTTCTCGCCCCCTTCGAGCTTCGCGCTGTTCATCAACGCCACCGCGCGCAGCTTGCCGGCCTTGGACTGCGCCATCGCCGCCGTTGCGCTGACCACGCCGATCGGCACCTGGCCGCCGATCACGTCGGGCACGATCTGCGCGGCGCCGCGGTACGGCACATGCACCACGAAACTGCCGGTGGACTGCTTGAGCATCTCGAAGCCCAGGTGCTGCACCGTGCCCACGCCCGAGGTCGCGAAGGAGAAACGGCCCGGGTTCGCCTTGAGCTGGGCGACGAATTCCGCTGGCGTCTTCGCGGGGAAGTCGTTGCCCGTGACGATCATCAGCGGCGAGACGAAGGCACCGGCCACCGGTTTGAAGCTGGTGAGCGGGTCGATCGCGATCTTCGGCTGCAGCAGCTTGGCGATCAGCAGGGCGCTGTCGCCCATCATCAGCGTGTAGCCATCGGCCGGCGCCTTGGCGACGAAGTCGGCCGCGATGAGGCCGGTGGCACCGGTGCGGTTCTCCACCAGCACCTGCTGGCCCAGCACCGCGGGCAGGCGCGCGCTCAACAGGCGCGCCACGGCATCGACACCGCCGCCGGCCGAATAGCCGACGATGAGGCGGATCGGCTTGTCGGGGTACTTCTGGGCCCAGGCCATGGGCGCCGCGAGCAGGCCCGCGAGGCCGAGGATGGTTGCGGCGCGCAATGCCAGACGACGCGGGTGAGGGATCGTGGGTCTTGTCGTCTTCATCGTTCAGGCCTTGCCCTTGCCGCGCGAGGTCGGCAGCTTCGCGAGTTCGCGCACGCGCTCGGCATTGGGCGCGAAGCCCAGGCCCGGCGTCTCGGGCAGCGTGAGCCAGCCCTGATCGGGCACCGGCAGGCCGTCGAAGATCTGCTCCAGCATCTTGACCGCCACGTAGTGGTACTCGACCAGCCCGCCGTTCGACACGCCCGCATGCAGGTGCATGTTGTGGAAGGGCCAGGCGCCGCCGTTGTCGATCGGCACGTTGAAGGCCTGCGCCATGCCCGCGATCTTCAGGCACTGCGAATAGCCGCCCGAGATCGTCACGTTGGGCTGCAGCACATCGGCCGCCTGGTTCACCAGCAGGTCGCGGAAGCGGAAGGCCAGGCCCTCGTTCTGCCCGCAGGCCAGCGGGATGCTGGTGCGCGCGCGCAACTGGGCCATCTGGCGCACGTCGTTCTGCGTCAGCGGCTCCTCGAAGAAGCTGATGCCGTAGGGCTCGATGCGGCGCGCGAGCTCGCTCGCATGGAACAGGTCGAGGCCGCAGTTGGCGTCGACATAGAGCTTCACCTCCGGGCCGACCGCCTCGCGCACCGCGGCGACGCGGCGCACGTCCTCGGCGATCACCTCGCCGATCGGCCGCGGCTCGTCGCGGCGCGCGAGCGCATGGCCGCCGACGGTCATCTTCAGCCTGCGAAAGCCCCGCTCCACCCACAGCTTGGCGGCGGCCGCGAGCTGGTCGCGCTCGAAGAAGCCGAAGCCGAAGGTCGCATACACCGGCACCCTGGCGCGCGCGCCGCCGAGCAGGCGCCACAGCGGCTGGCCCAGCGCCCTCGCCTTCAGGTCCCACAGCGCGATGTCGAGCGCGGCGATGGCATGGCTCGCGTAGCCGGTCTGGCCGCGCGGCGACAGCAGCCAGTAGAGCTTGTCCCACAGGCGCTCGGTGGCCATCGGGTCCTCGCCGATCAGCGCCGGGCCCGCCACCTCGCGCACCGCGGCGGCGATGATCTCCTCCTCGGTGATGGCGGTCATGCCGTGGCCGACGAGGCCGGTGTCGGTCTCGATCTCGGTCAGGCACAGCGACAGCGAGGTCTTCTTGTCGAGCCCCAGCACATCGATGGCGACGGGAATGTTCAGCGGCGTGGCGCTGACGCGAACGATCTTCAAAATTGTCTCCTTCGTTGTGCGCGCATCTTTGCGCGCACCCCGGCGCAGAACAATTCGTTTTTGGCGGGCTCGAGCCTTCGCGCCGCGCGAAGGCTCGCGGCTCAGTCGGGCCGTCCGAGATGCTCGAGCACCGAGCGCGCGGCCGCGGTCAGGTCCTGCTGCCGGCGTACGCACAGCAGGTGGCGCCGCACGGCCCAGGGCGCGTCGAGCTTGAGGCAGCGCAGCTTGAGGATCTGCAGCTGCGGCAGGATCGCCGCGTAGGGCAGCACGCCGATGCCCACGCCCTGCTCCACCATGCGGCACACCATGTCGAAGCTGCCGACCTGCATGGCGCACCTTGAGCGGCAGCTGCGCCTCGAGCGCGGCATTCAGCAGCACGCGATGCAGCGCCGTGCCTTCGCGCACCACGATGTGCTCGTGGCGCAGCACCTCGTCCGCGCCGATGCGCTTGCGCCGGCCCAGCGGATGGTCGCGCGCCACCACCACGGCGAGTTCGTCGCTGCGGTAGGGCAGGCATTCGAGCGGATCGGCCGGCGTGTTGCCCTCGATCACGCCGATGTCGGCCAGGCCGGCCTGCACCGCCTTCACCACTTCCGTGCTCGCGCGCTCCTGCAGGTCGATCTTGAGCACCGGATGCAGCCGCAGGAAGGAGCCGATCTGCGCCGGCAGGAACTGCGCGATGGTCGAGGCATTGGCCGTGATGCTCACCACGCCCGCCACGCCGTTCTGGAAGTCGTCGAGCTCGGCACCGAGCCGGTCCATGGCCGAGAGCACCGCGCGCGCATGCAGCAGCAGGCCATGGCCCGCCGACGTGAGCGTGACGCCGCGCGCATGGCGCACCAGCAGCGGCAACCGCGCGCGCGCCTCGAGGTCCGAGATGCGCTTGCTCGCGGCCGCGAGCGCGAGGTGGCAGCGCTTGGCGCCCTCGCTGATGCTGCCGTGATCGGCAACGGCCACGAACAGGCGCAGCGAACGGGTGTCGGGGGTCATGCGGGCAGGATGCCACACGGGCCGGACTCGCCCTGGCGAGCGGCCGCGGAAAAGAAAAGGCCGCTGGGGACAGCGGCCTTTTCTTTCGTCTTCGCTTGCGTTCTGCGGCGGGTCTTGCGGACCCATCGAAGAAGCAAAAATTTGGAGCGGGAAAAGAGTCTCGAACTCTCGACCTCAACCTTGGCAAGGTTGCGCTCTACCAACTGAGCTATTCCCGCGAAGCCTCAGATTATATGCCCAAAAACGCAGTTTTCGAATCCGGGCCAAAAAAATCTTCAAAAAACTTCGGCGACACCGGTCCGACTACTGGCGCGCCGTGCGCACGTTGGCCGGCAGCGCCTGCGGCCAGCTGGTGCGAAACGGGTTGATGTCGAGCCCGCCGCGCCGCGTGTAGCGCGCGTACACCGTGAGCTTGGTCGGGTGGCAGTGCTTCCAGATGTCGGTGAACATGCGCTCGGCACAGGGCTCGTGGAATTCGTTGTGGTTGCGAAAGCTCACGATGTAGGCGAGCAGCCCGGCCTGGTCGATGGGCGGGCCGCTGTAGCGGATCTGCACGCTGCCCCAGTCGGGCTGGCCCGTGACCAGGCAGTTGCTCTTGAGCAGCCGGCTGGTCAGCGTCTCGGTCACCGGCAGCTGCGTGGCGTCGCTCGAGAGCAGCTCGGGCGCGGGCTGGTAGTGGGTGCATTCGATGTCGAGCCGGTCGAGGTCCAGGCCGTCGAGCTCGTGCACCGGCTCGCGGTCGAACAGCTCGGGCGCGACCAGCTTCACGCCGATGCCCGCCGCGCGGTCGCTGCCGCGCCACAGCGCCTCGGCCAGGTCGGTGCGCAGGCGTTCGCGCACGGCCTCGGCGTCGGCGAAGGCGGTGTTGTTGAAGCTGTTGAGGTAGAGCTTGAAGGACTTGCTCTCGATGATGTTGGGCGTTTCGCAGGGCACGGTGAAGTGCGCGATCGCGAGCTGCGGCTTGCCGCGCGGGTTGAGCCAGCTCAGCTCGAAGGCGGTCCAGAGGTCGGCGCCGAAGAAGGGCAAGGCACCGGCCGCGATGCCCATGGCCTCGCGCTGGGTGGCGCGCGCGATCGGGAACAGCAGCGTGGGGTCGTAGCGGTCGGCGTAGGCCGACGCGCGGCCGAGCTGGACTGCTCGGGCGTGTTGGGGTTGGGTGTTGTTGGCGTCGTGGCTCATGGATGGCGGATGGCGTCGCGTTCAGGAACGGGACGATGTGTCTGGCAAGGATGGCGCAGACCTCGGGCGGGAGGTCGTGTCCCATGCCGGGAATGGGCACGAACTGCGCGCCGGGAATGCGGCGTGCCGTGTCCTGGCCGCAGGCGATGGGCACCAGCGCGTCGGGCTCGCCCGTGCAGCACCAGGGTCGGACACTGGATGCGGGCCAGCAGCGCGGGGCGCTCGGTGTCGGCGCCGATGGCGAGCATCTGGCGGAACATGCCGGCCGGATGGTAGGCGCGGCGCATGGAAAAGCGCAGGCGCTCGGCCAGCGCCTCGTCGGTCTGCGGATAGGCCGGGCTCTGGATCAGGCGCAGCAGGCGGATGCTGTGCGCGATCAGCTGGTCCTCGCCGCGGCCCAGCGGGCGGCGCAGCAGCATCGCGGCCACCTCGCGGCGCGGACCCGGCAGGCCGCGCGCGCCGCTCGAGCTCATGATGCTCACGAGGCTTAGCACGCGATCGGGCGCGGTCGCGGCCATGCGCTGCGCGATCATGCCGCCCATCGAGGCGCCGACCACGTGCGCCTGCGCGATGCCCAGCGCGTCGAGCACGCCGAGCGAATCGGCCGCCATGTCCTGCAGCGTGTAGGCCGAGCGCACCGGCAGGCCCAGGCGCAGCCGGATGCTCTCCCAGACGATGTTGCCCACGCCCTTGTGGTCGAAGCCTTCGCTCAGGCCGATGTCGCGGTTGTCGTGGCGCACCACGCGAAAGCCGGCGTCGACCAGCGGCTGCACGAAATCGCGCGGCCAGGCCACGAGCTGCATGCCCAGGCCCATCACCAGCAGGATCACCGGCCGGCCCTCGCCGCCGGTGTCGTCGACTTCGATCTGCAATCCGTTGGCCTGGACCTTCATCGTGGCTTTCTTGCGTTGCGGGCTAGCGGAACTCGCGTTCGCGCAGCCACTTGGTGGCGACCGACTTCTCGCCCGCGACCACGGGCGCGCCGCCGTGCAGCGTGCGGGTGGCGGGATCGGGATGGTCGTAGCTGAAGAACACGCCGGTGCCGCGCACCGGCGCGACCTCGAGGCCGACGTCGGGGAAGGTGGTGGCGCCGCCCTTCTCGGGCTCCTGCAGGTACATCACCAGCGTGGCGACGCGCTGGCCGCCGCGCTTGAGGATGGTGGGCGTGCCGGGCTCGCCGGGATCGAAGTAGTCGTAGTGCGGCCGGGTACCGCGCGCCGGGCGCGTAGCGCAGGATCTGCAGGCCCTCGCCGAACTCGAGCGGCCAGCGCAGCAGCAGCGCCAGGCGCTGCTCGAGTTGCCGCACGGTCTCGTTCTCGCCGCGCTCGAAGAACATGCCTTCGCTGGTGCGGTCCACGTTGAGCACCTCGCCGCCGGTCTTGGTCTCGACCGTGAGCGAGCGCGCGAGCCGCACGCGCGCGGCCGCGATCAGCGCCTCGCACTCCTCGGCCGACAGCAGGTTGCCGAACACGATCACGCGCGGATGCTTCATGGTCTGCAGCACCTGCACGCGGCGGTCGCCCACGTCGATGTACAGCGGCGAACCCTCGAGGTCGGGGCCCGGCATCGAGGTGCGCGGCGGCAGCGCCGACGCGGCCCTGGACTCGGGAAAGCCGGCCTCGAGCTGGGCCAGCGCGATGTCGGTGGCGGCATCGTGCCAGCCGGCCGCGCGCATCGAGGCGCGCAGCGCGGGCACCGAATGGCCGGCCGCGAGCTGGCTCACCAGCCAGTCGCGCAGTTCGGGACTCACCGCCTGCGTCATGCGCGCGCTCCGGTTGCCTCGCCTGCTTCCCTCACATCATTCATACGAGTTTTCTCCTGAAGACCAGCCGTTCGGCCGTGGACACCTGGGCGTCGAAACCATAACCCTCGAGATCGAATTTTTCCAGCGCCTTGGGCGTGGCCACGCGGTGCAGCACGGCCCAGCGCGCCAGCAGGCCCGCGCGCGCGCTTGGCGAAGAAGCTGATGACCTTGTAGCGGTCGCCCTTCCACTCCTCGAACACGCATTCGACCACACGCGCCTTGAGCGCCCTGGTGTCGACCGCGCGGAAGTACTCCTGCGAGGCGGCGTTGATCACCACCGGCGTGCGGTCGGCCGCCAGCCGCTCGTTGAGGTGCTCGGCGATGCGCGTGCCCCAGAAGGCATAGAGGTCCTTGCCGTGCCGGTTGGCCAGCGCGGCGCCCATCTCGAGCCGGTAGGGCTGCAGCCGGTCGAGCGGGCGCAGCACGCCGTACAGGCCGCTGAGGATGCAGACGTGGTCCTGCGCCCAGTCGAGTTGCGCGGGCGTGAGCGAGCGTGCGTCGAGGCCGCCGTAGACATCGCCATCGAAGGCGAAGGCGGCCTGGCGGGCGTTCTGCTCGGTGCTCTTGGGACGCCAGGCGGCATAGCGCGCCACGTTGAGGGCGGAGAGCTTGTCCGACAGGCGCATCAGCTCGGAGATCTGCTGCGGCGACTTCTCGCGCAGCAGCTTGATCAGTTCGACCGAGGGGCCCTTCGGGCTCTCGAAATGGGGTTGGGTGGCGGGGACTTCGGCGGGGACCGGGGTGTCGTAGTCGAGCGACTTGGCGGGAGAGAGCAGGAACAGCATCGCGGAATTATCTGTTGGCCCGCCCGCCCCTTGCGGCGCCGGTAAAATCGCCGACCTTCCCTGCCCCCGCGCGGCCCGCGGCCCGTACGACCTGCGTACCGGCGCCATGGCCGCATTGCCCCCAAGCCCCCATGAGCGAACCCACCACACCCACCGCCCAACCCGGCCTCGAGAGCCTTTCCAAATCGTTCGAACCCGCGGCCCTCGAGGCGCATTGGGGTCCCGAATGGGAAAAGCGCGGCTACGCGCACGCGGGCTGGCGCGGCACCGGGAAGCCCAACGCCGACGCCGGCGCGTTCTCGATCCAGCTGCCGCCGCCCAACGTGACGGGCACGCTGCACATGGGCCATGCGTTCAACCAGACGATCATGGACAGCCTCACGCGCTACCACCGCATGAAGGGCGACAACACGCTGTGGCTGCCGGGCACCGACCACGCGGGCATCGCGACCCAGATCGTGGTCGAGCGCCAGCTGCAGGCGCAGAACATCAGCCGCCACGAGATGGGCCCGACGCCGCAGGAAGCGCGCAAGAACTTCATCGCCAAGGTCTGGGAGTGGAAGGAACGCAGCGGCAACACCATCACGCAGCAGATGCGCCGCATGGGCGACACCGTCGACTGGAGCCGCGAGTACTTCACCATGGACGAGAAGCTCTCGCCCGTGGTGATGGACACCTTCGTCAAGCTCTACGAAGAAGGCCTGATCTACCGCGGCAAGCGCCTGGTGAACTGGGACCCGACGCTCAAGACCGCGGTGAGCGATCTCGAGGTCGAGAGCGAGGAAGAGGACGGCTGGCTCTGGCACATCGCCTACCCGCTGGCAGACGGCTCGGGCACGCTCACGGTGGCCACCACCCGGCCCGAGACCATGCTCGGCGACACGGCCGTGATGGTCCATCCGGAAGACGAGCGCTACAAGGCGCTGATCGGCAAGCAGGTGCGCCTGCCGCTGGTCGACCGGCTGATCCCGGTGATCGCCGACGACTACGTCGACAAGGCCTTCGGCACCGGCGTGGTGAAGGTCACGCCCGCGCACGACTACAACGACTATGCGGTGGGCCAGCGCCACCAGCTCGAGACCATCGGCATCCTCACGCTCGACGCGACCGTCAACGACAACGCGCCCGAGAAGTACCGCGGCCTCGACCGCTTCGTGGCGCGCAAGGCCGTGGTGGCCGACCTCGACGCGCTGGGCCTGCTGGTCGAGACCAAGAAGCACAAGCTGATGGTGCCGCGCTGCGCGCGCACCGGCGCCATCGTCGAGCCGATGCTGACCGACCAGTGGTACGTGGCCATGACCAAGCCCGGTGCCGACGGCCAGTCGATCGCGCAGAAGGCGATCGACGTGGTGCGCTCGGGCGAGGTGCGCTTCGTGCCCGAGAACTGGATCAACACCTACAACCACTGGATGGAGAACATCCAGGACTGGACCATCTCGCGCCAGCTCTGGTGGGGCCACCAGATCCCGGCCTGGTACGACGACGAGGGCAAGGTCTACGTCGCGCGCAGCGAGGAGGAAGCCCAGGCGCAGGCGCCCGGCAAGACGCTGCGCCGCGAGGAGGACGTGCTCGACACCTGGTTCTCCGCCGCCCTGTTCCCGTTCTCGACGCTGGGCTGGCCGAACCAGGGCACCGAGCCCACGAGCGACTACAACCTCTACCTGCCCTCGAGCGTGCTGGTCACGGGCTACGACATCATCTTCTTCTGGGTCGCCCGGATGATCATGATGACCAAGCACTTCACCGGCCGCGTGCCGTTCAAGGACGTCTACATCCACGGCCTGGTGCGCGACGCGCAGGGCAAGAAGATGAGCAAGTCCGAGGGCAACGTGCTCGACCCGGTCGACCTGATCGACGGCATCGAGCTGCCCGAGCTGCTCGACAAGCGCACCCAGGGCCTGCGCAAGCCCGAGACCGCGCCCGCGGTGCGCAAGAACACGCAGAAGGAATTCCCCGAGGGCATCCCGGCCTTCGGCGCCGACGCGCTGCGCTTCACCTTCGCCTCGCTGGCCTCGCTGGGCCGCAGCATCAACTTCGACAGCAAGCGCTGCGAGGGCTACCGCAACTTCTGCAACAAGCTCTGGAATGCCACCCGCTTCGTGCTGATGAACTGCGAGGGCCAGGACTGCGGCCTCAAGGAGCACACGAAGGAAGAGTGCAAGGTCGGCGGTCCCGCGCACGGCTATCTGAAGTTCAGCCGCGCCGACTACTGGATCGTCTCGCAACTGCAGCGCGTCGAGGCCGAGGTCGCCAAGGGCTTCGAGGAGTACCGGCTCGACAACGTCGCCAACGCGATCTACCAGTTCGCCTGGGACGAGTTCTGCGACTGGTACCTCGAGATCGCCAAGGTGCAGATCCAGACCGGCGACGACGCCCAGAAGCGCGCCACGCGCCGCACGCTGATCCGCACGCTCGAGACCCTGCTGCGCCTCGCGCATCCGGTGATCCCGTTCATCACCGAGGAGCTGTGGCAGAAGGTCGCGCCGGTGGCGGGCCGCACCGGCGAATCGGTGATGGTGGCGGCCTATCCGCTGAGCCAGCCCGAGCGCATCGACGAGGCCGCCGAGGCCTACGTGGCGCGACTCAAGGCGCTGGTGGACGGCTGCCGCACCCTGCGCGGCGAGATGAACGTCTCGCCCGCGATGCGGCTGCCGCTCTATGCGGTGGCCGACGACGCCGAGGGCGCCGCCTTCCTGCGCGAGGCCGCGCCGGTGCTGCAGGCGCTGGCCAAGCTCAAGGAGGTGCGCGTGTTCGACGACGAGGCCGCCTGGGCGGCGGCCGCCGAGGCCGCGCCGGTGGCCGTGGTCGGCAATGCCCGCCTGTGCCTGCACATGGAGATCGACAAGGCGGCCGAGCGCGTGCGCATCGGCAAGGAAATTGCTCGCATCGAGGGCGAGATCGCCAAGGTCAACGGGAAGCTCGGCAACGAGTCCTTCGTCGCCAAGGCGCCACCGGCCGTGATCGAGCAGGAGCGCAAGCGCCTGGCCGACTTCACGGCCACGCTGGAACGCCTGCGCGACCAGCTTGTGCGCCTCGGCTGACATACGGGCTTCTCCGCAGCCCGGTAGGATGGGTGGCCGGTGCAGAATCGGCCAGGCGGCGGACCGGTTCCGCCGCCGCAGTTCCGGACGGCCCTGGCGGCCCTCACTCCTTCCTTCTTCCTGAACGAACCGACACCGAATTGCCCATGTCCACCTCCCCGACGCGCATCCGCAAGGCCGTATTCCCCGTTGCAGGCTTCGGCACCCGCTTCCTGCCGGCCACCAAGGCCCAGCCCAAGGAAATGCTGCCGGTGGTCGACAAGCCCCTGATCCAGTACGCGGTCGAGGAAGCCTATGCCGCGGGCATCCGCGACATGATCTTCGTGACCGGCCGCAACAAGCGCGCGATCGAGGACCACTACGACACCGCCTACGAGCTCGAAAGCCAGCTCGAGGCCAGCGGCAAGGACGCGCTGCTCAACATCGCGCGCTCGGTGATGCCCGACGACATGACCTGTTCCTACGTGCGCCAGCCGCGCATGCTGGGCCTGGGCCATGCGGTGCTGTGCGCCGAGCACCTGGTGGGCAACGAGCCCTTCGCCGTGCTGCTGGCCGACGACCTGATGGTCGGCCCCACGGGCGGCGAACCGGTGCTGGCCCAGATGACCGCCGCCTTCGCGCGCCTTGGCGGCTCGCTGCTGGCGGTGCAGGAAGTGCCGCTCGAGCATGTGAAGCGCTACGGCATCGTGGCCGGCGACGCCGTCGAGGACGGCCTGGTCAAGGTCAACCGCATGGTCGAGAAGCCGAAGCCCGAGGACGCCCCCTCGCGCCTGGGCGTGGCCGGCCGCTACATCCTCACGCCCGGCGTGTTCGCCGAGATCCGCCAGCAGCCCAAGGGCGCGGGCGGCGAGATCCAGCTCACCGACGGCATCGCCGCGCTGATGAAGAAGGAATCGGTCTACGCCTATTCCTACAAGGGCGTGCGCTACGACTGCGGCAGCAAGGAAGGCTTCCTGCAGGCCAGCGTCGAGCTCGCGCTGGCGCATCCCGAGGTCGGCGGCCAGTTCCGCGAGTACCTCAAGAGCCTGAAGCTCTGAGCCGGGTCACTCAAATCAAAAGGCCGGGGAGCGATTCCCGGCCTTTTTTGCTTTTTCGATGCCGTGCCGCGCGCGGCCTCAGCGCCGCTTCAACACGTGGATGAAGTCGGTGCCGACCGTCTGCTGCTCCATCAGCGCGTTGCCGGTCTGCCGCGCGAAGGCCTGGAAGTCGCGCACCGAGCCGGGGTCGGTCGAGACCACGCGCAGCAGTTGGCCGCTGGCCATGTCGTTGAGCGACTTCTTGGCCTTGAGGATGGGCAGCGGGCAGTTGAGCCCGCGGGTGTCGATTTCGCGGTCGACGTCCATGGTCAGGCTCCCTTGCCCGGCGGCGGATCGGCGGGCGGCAGGTCGAGGCCGCGACGGCGTTCCTCGTTCTCGGCTGCGGTGAAGAACACCGGCTCGTGGCCGCGCGTGCGCAGCCAGTCGGCCAGCGCGTAGCCGGTGCCGGCGGGCCAGCACTTGAGGTCGGGCAGGTCGTAGAGGCGGTAGTCGACCAGCTCGGGCGAGAGCTTGACCTCGCCATCGGCCACCACGTGGTAGGCGATGATGACCTGGTTCATGCGCTGGAAGTCGTAGGCGCCGACGATCTTGGTGGCGCTCACGTCGAGGTTGGTCTCCTCCTTGACCTCGCGCGCGATGCCTTCCTCGGGCGTCTCGCCGGCCTCCATGAAGCCCGTGATCAGCGCGAACATCTTGCCGGGCCAGGCCGCGTTGCGCGCCAGCAGCACCTGGCCGCGGTACTCGACGATGGCGGCGAGCACCGGCGTCGGGTTGTTCCAGTGCGTGTGGCCGCAGTTGGGGCAGCGCAGGCGCTCCTTGGGGCCGCCGTCTTCCATCAGCGCGATCCATTCGAGCGGCGTGGCGCAGACTTGGCAGAACTTGGGATGGGGCATGGGGTGGCTCTTGTTCTTTCTTGTCTCGTTCCGGGGAACCGCCGGCGCGCCCGCGTGGCGCACCGGGGTGCTGGCATCAGGCGGGGAAGACGCCGGTCGACAGGTAGCGGTCGCCGCGGTCGCAGACCACGAACACGATGGTGGCGTTCTCGACCGTGTTGGCGACCTGCAGCGCCGCCCACAGCGCGCCGGCGGCCGAGATGCCGCCGAAGATGCCCTCCTCGCGCGCGAGGCGCCGGCACATCTCCTCGGCATCGTCCTGGCTCACGTTGATCTCCTCGTCGACGCGGCTCGGGTCGAAGATCTTCGGCAGGTATTCGGCCGGCCACTTGCGGATGCCGGGGATGCGCGAGCCCTCGGCCGGCTGCGCGCCGACGATGCGGATCGCGGGGTTCTTCTCCTTCAGGAAGCGCGACACGCCGGTGATGGTGCCGGTGGTGCCCATGGCGCTCACGAAGTGCGTGACCTTGCCTTGCGTGTCGGCCCAGATCTCGGGGCCCGTGGTCTCGTAGTGGATGCGCGGGTTGTCGGGGTTGGCGAACTGGTCGAGCACGCGGCCCTTGCCCTGCGCCACCATCTGCTCGGCGAGGTCGCGCGCGTATTCCATGCCGCCGCTCTTGGGCGTGAGCACGAGCTCGGCGCCGAAGGCCTTCATGGTCTGGGCGCGTTCGATCGAGAGGTCCTCCGGCATGATCAGGACCATGTGGTAGCCCTTGATGGCCGCGGCCATCGCGAGCGCGATGCCGGTGTTGCCCGAGGTGGCCTCGATCAGCGTGTCGCCGGGCTTGATCTCGCCGCGCTCCTCGGCGCGCTTGATCATCGAGAGCGCCGGGCGGTCCTTGACCGAGCCGGCGGGGTTGTTGCCCTCGAGCTTGCCGAGGATCACGTTGTTGCGCCGGGCGTTCTCTTCGGCGTTGATGCGCTGCAGCGCCACCAGCGGCGTGCGGCCGATGGCGTCTTCGATGGTGGGGTACTTGTGGGTCATGACTGCGTCCGGTCTGCCGCGCGGGAGGCGCTGGATTCCGCCCCGGAGGGTAGCGGATATGCGAAAGAAGGAGCTTTTGGACGGTTCATCATTCCACTGTGCCATAATTTTGGGCTTCCTTCCTGCCGTGCCCGGGTGGTGAAATTGGTAGACGCAGGGGACTCAAAATCCCCCGCCGCAAGGCGTGCCGGTTCGATTCCGGCCCCGGGCACCACACACGGCAGCGACATCTCCCGGCTTGTACCTTCGCAGCCGAACCACCGCGCACTCGCGGTGCGTTTCTATAATCCGGCCCCAATCCGTCCGCCTCGCGCTTCAGATCCAGCCGCCGCCACATCTCGATTCGAGAAGGATTCCTGCAATTTCCCTGGCTGGAATCGATGTGCCCGCGCGCTATTACAGAGAACTGCTGAACTTCTGCCTCCGCACGGTCAACGACCGCGAGGTGGCCGCCGATGCACTGCAGGAAAGCTATGCCCGCGTGTTGGCGCTCCAGCATCCCGTCGAACAGCCCCGCGCCTTCCTGCGCAAGGTGGCGCAGAACGTCCTGCGCGACCACTGGCGCGCGGAGAAGGTGCGCAACGCGGTGTTCTCCGAACGTGCCGACCCCGCCCCGCTTCGCCCGGACGACGACGCCGGGCCCGCGGACGAGCCGGCCGCGCCCTCCTCCTGGCAGCCCGAGGAACGCGCCGAGGCGCGCCAGCGCCTGGCGCTGCTGCAGCGGGCCATCGACGGCCTGCCCGAGAAGCAGCGCGAGGCCTTCCTGCTCTACCGCTTCGAGGAACTGCCGCATGAAGAGATCGCGCGCCGCATGAACATCTCCGTGCGCATGGTCGAACGCCATCTCCAGCTCGCGCTGCTGCACTGCAAGCGGCAGGTGCAGGGCGAACCCACGCCGCCGCGCGACACATGAACAGCCCGCCCCACCCCCAGGCGCCGGACGACGGTGCGCCGCCCACCGCCGTGGAAGCCCAGGCGCTCGACTGGTTCTTCCGCCAGCAGCACCGCGCGCTGCCGGCGCGCGATCAGGCGGCGTTCGAGGCCTGGCTCGCGGCCGCGCCCGACCATGCGCGCGAGTACGCGCAGCTCCAGGCGGTCTGGCGCGACATGGCGCAGTTGCCGGCCGCCGCGCGCCAGCCGTTGCTGAACCTTGCCCTCGCCCGCGCCCCGGTCCGCGCGCGCTCCACGCCGACACGCTCGCCCTGGCAATGGGGCGCCGCGTTCGCCGCCTGCGCCGTCCTCGCACTGGCCGCCTGGGCCGGCTACCAGCACATTCCCGTCGAGTCGCAGGCCCTCGCCAACGGTCCGCGCGAGGTGCGGCAGCTCGTGCTGGCCGACGGCACCCGCATCCGCGCCAACGTCGGCACCCGGCTGGCCGTGCACTACACCCTGGCCCGGCGCGAAGTGCGGCTGGAGCGCGGCGAGGCCTTCTTCGAGATCGGCGAGGACCGCCGTCCCTTCGCCGTGGTCTCGGGCACGGCGCGCATCCGCGACATCGGCACCGAGTTCAACGTGCTGGCGCTGCCCACGCTGCTGCAGGTGGGCGTGAAGAGCGGACGCGTGGCCCTGACGCCCGACATGGCGCGGCCCGGCGTCGAACGCGAACTGGGTGCCGGCGAAACGGCCAGCATCGACCTGGCGGCCGGCGCGTCGGCCGAGCCGGTGGTCGTCCAGGGTGCCGCCGACGCGGTCGGCAGCTGGCGCGACGGCATCCTGATCGTCGAGGCTGAGCCGCTGGCGCGCGTGCTCGAGAAGCTGGCGCGTTACCGCACGGGCGCGGTGACGCTCGACGGCGCGGTTGGCACCCTGCAGGTGTCCGGAACCATCGACCTGCGCCGCCCCGACGCCTTTCTGCGCGCGCTGCCCGACCTGCTCCCCGGTGTGCAGCTGCACTGGCAGCCGGACGGCGCGGTGTCGATCGGCGCCGCGCGCCGCTCCTGAGCCGCTCGATTATTTTTTCGGCCCGGCATTCGGGTGCGCGCGACTGGCACGTCTAGACAGGTAAGCACCTTGTCTTACCTGGAGGAGAAAGCATGACAGTCCGTGGCACCGCCACCCGCGCCGCCCGCGTCGCCCGCGCCGCCCGCGCCATCGGGGGCGCAACTTCGGCGCGCCACCCCGGCCCGCCGTCCGGTTCGTTTCCGCCGTTCGCACGCCAGGGGGCGCTGGCCCTCGTGCTGGCGGCGCTGTTCGCCGGCCCGGCCGCGGTCCACGCGCAGGCCCAGGCCACGCCCGTGGTCACGTTCCGGGTCGAGGCCGGCACGCTGGGCCAGGCCCTCACGCAGATCGGCCAGCAGGCCCGCATGCAGGTGCTGTTCAGCCCGGCCCTGGTGGCAGGCCGCGGCGCGCCCGCGCTCAGCGGGGCCCTCAGTGTCGAACAGGCACTGACGCGGGTACTGGCCGGCAGCGGGCTGGTCGCGCGCCGCTCCGAAGGCGGCTTCGTCGTGCAGCGGCCGGCGCAGGACGCCGGCGCCGGCGAACTCGCGCCCGTCACCGTGACCGCGCCGACCGACGCCAGCGCCACCACCGAGGGCACGGGCTCCTACACCGCCCGGATCACCGGCGCCGGCACGCGCATGGACCTGACGCTGCGCCAGACGCCGCAATCGGTCAGCGTGGTCACGCGCCAGCAGATCGAGGACCAGAACCTGGTCTCGCTCGACGACGTGCTGCGCCAGACGCCCGGCATCGTCGCCGACCGGCTCGACGAGCGCGTGAGCTTCACCTCGCGCGGCTTCGAGCTGAGCCAGATGATCGACGGCATCCCGACGCTGGCCTTCGCCAGCGTGGCCGGCGAGCCGAGCATGGTCGGCACCGCGATGTACGACCGCGTGGAGGTCGTGCGCGGCGCGGCCGGCCTGCTCAACGGCGTGGGCACGCCGGGCGGGTCGATCAACCTGGTGCGCAAGCGGCCCACCACCGAGCTGTCGGGCTACGTGCAGGGCGGCTTCGGCTCGTGGAACCGCTACGGAGCCGAGGCCGACATCGGCGGCAAGCTCAACGAGGCGGGCACGCTGCGCGGGCGCGTGGTGGCCTCGCGCTCCGACGGCGACACCTTCACCGACGACAAGAAGCGCCGGCAGGACTTGTTCTACGGCGTGGTCGAGGCCGACATCGCGCCGCGCACGACGGTGGCACTGGGCTACGAATACCAGAAGAACGCGATCACGGGAGCCAACTTCGGACAGTCGCCGCTGTTCTACGCCGACGGCTCGCGCACGCGGCTGCCCGTGTCCTTCAACTCCAGCGCACCCTGGAGCTACTGGAACATGACCACCGACCGCGTGTTCCTGAACCTCGAGCACCGGCTGGACAACGGCTGGCGCGTGAAGGCCGAGGCGGCCAGCGTGAAGAACCAGCGCGAGCGCGCCGGCGGCGACCTCTGGCTCTATCCCTCGACCTTCGATCCGCTGACCCAGGAGGGCGTGCTCGACCGCGGCTACAACCCGGCCAAGGGCCGCAACAAGTCGTTCGACCTCTATGCCACCGGGCCCTTCGAGCTGTTCGGCCGCACGCACCAGGCCAGCTTCGGCCTCAACGTGAACCGCTACAGCTACTCGGTGTTCGGCAGCAGCGCGAGCCCCGAGGGCTCGGACCAGGTGCCGGTCGCGCTCTACGGCATCGCGGCCGCGCCGCGGCCCGCGTTCATCTACCCGAACTTCCGCTTCGGCGAGCAGACGCAGCAGCGCGCGCTCTACGGCTCGGTGCGACTGCGGCCGACCGACGAGCTGGCCGTCATCGTCGGCGGCCGGGTCACCTGGTACCGCAACCGGGGCACGTCGACCAACTGGGCCGATGGCGTCCAGAGCACCACCGACACGCCGCTGCAGCGCGAGAACGGCGTGTTCACGCCCTACGTGGGCGTGGTCTACGACCTGAGCCGGGAGTTCTCGGCCTATGCGAGCTACACCGACATCTTCCAGCCCAACACGTCCAAGGACACGAACAACAACGTGCTCGATCCGAAGCGCGGCCACAACATCGAGCTGGGCCTGAAGGGCGAGCACCTCGACGGCAGGCTCAACACCAGCTTCGCGGTGTTCCGCACCGAGGAAGACAACCTGGCGGTGGAGATCCCCGGCGCACCGCCGCTGGCGGACGGCACGATTCCGATGCGCGCCGTGAAGGGCGCGCGCACCAAGGGCTTCGAGGCCACGGTGTCGGGCGAACTCGCGAAGGGCTGGCAGCTCATGGGCGGCTACACCTACAACGCCAAGCGCGATGCCGAGGGCGCGCTGCTCAACACCGCCCTGCCGCGCCGCATGCTGCGCATCTCGACCAGCTACCGCCTGCCCGGCGACTGGAGCCGGCTCACGCTGGGCGGCAGCCTGAGCTACCAGAACGGCATCTACTTCGACGAGAGCTACGGCCTCGGCCGCGCCACCCAGGGCAGCGTGACGCTGATCGGCCTGATGGCGCGCTACGAGTTCAGCCGGCAGCTGAGCGCGAGCCTCAACATCGAGAACCTCGGCGGCAAGCGCTACTACGCGGGGCTCGGCGGCTACAACGGCTACACCGAGGGCACGCCGCGCAATGCGTGGCTGAAGCTGCAGTACAAGTTCTAGGAGCCAGCGTTCTCGCGCAGCCCGGTATGCACCGTCGGATGCGCGAGCCGCACGCGCAGCTCGCGCTTGAGCCGCGTGTTGTCGAGCCGACGCGATTCGCCCATGAAGCTCAGCAACTGCAGCGGCAGCTGGCGCTCGGCCTCCTCGCGCGCCACCCGTGGCGGGCGCGGCATGCCGTAGAGATCGGCCGCGAGGTCGATGTAGTCGCCCATGCGCAGCTCGGTGTCGTCCGAGGCATGCACGATGCGCTGCGGCCGGCCGCGGAACAGCGCCGCGATGCAGGCGCGCGCGAGATCGTCGGCATGGATGTGGCTGGTGTAGACGTCGTCCTCGCGCCGCAGCACCGGCGTGCCGCGCTGCAGCCGCTGGCGCGGCGTGCCGCCTTCGCGGTCGGGTGCGTAGATGCCCGGGATGCGCAGGATGCTGGCGCGCACGCCCGTGCTGCGGCCGAACCAGCGCACGGCGCGCTCGGCATCGACGCGCCGGTGGCTGCGCGGCGTGTCGGGGCGCACGGTGCGGGTCTCGCTCACGCGCGCGCCGCCGCAATCGCCGTAGACGCCGCTGGTCGAGCCGTAGACCAGCGCATCGGGCAGCGCACGCAGCCGCAGCGCGCGCACCAGCGCCGCGGTGCGCTGGTCGCGCCACCAGGCCGAGCCGCTGTCGCGCGGCGGCGGCGCCAGGTGCAGCACGCGCGTGCCCAGCGCCGACAGGCGGCGCAGGGTCCTGGGATCGTCGAGATTGCCGATCAGCGGCCGGATGCCCGCGGCCCGCAGGTCGGGCACGCGCTCGGCCGAGGAGGTGAGCGCCACCAGCGACACGCGCCCGCGCAGATCGCGCGCCACGCGCTGGCCGACGTCGCCGCAGCCGACGATCAAAAGGCGCGCTCGGCGGAAGCGCGCCGGCAGCGCGCCGGAGGGGCTATGGATTGAAGGCAAAATTCGGGTTCCCTTTTCTTTTTTCAGCCCCCATGTAACGGGCTGATCCAAGCCGAAGAATACCGATGACTGTTGCAGCGCCGCATGAGGCGGGCTTTTCCATCACCGTCGAACCCAGCGGCCGCCATTTCGTGGCCCAAGGCGACGAAACCATCCTCGCTGCCGGCATCCGCCAGGGCATCGGCCTGCCCTATGGCTGCAAGGACGGCGCCTGCGGCTCGTGCAAGTGCCGCAAGCTCTCGGGCGAGGTCGAGCTCGGCCCGCATCAGAGCAAGGCCCTGAGCGCGGAAGAGCAACTCGCGGGCTTCGTGCTGACCTGTTGCGCCCGCGCGCGCAGCGACGTGGTGCTCGAATCGCGCCAGGTGACCGAGGCCGGCGCCCATCCGATCCGCAAGATGCCGGTGCGGGTGCTCGCGCTCGCGCGCAAGTCGCACGACGTGATGCAGGTGCGCCTGCAGCTGCCGGCCGGCGAGCCGCTGCAGTTCTACGCGGGCCAGTACGTGGAATTCATCCTGCGCGACGGCGCGCGCCGCAGCTACTCGATGGCCAATGCACCGCACACGCTGGGCGAGCCGGGCACCGGCATCGAGCTGCACCTGCGCCACCTGCCGGGTGGCAAGTTCACCGACCACGTGTTCCTCACCATGAAGGAAAAGGAGATCCTGCGCATCGAGGGTCCCTACGGCAGCTTCTTCCTGCGCGAGGACTCCGGCAAGCCGATGATCCTGCTGGCCTCGGGCACGGGCTTCGCGCCGATCAAGGCGCTGCTCGAGCACATGAAGTTCAAGGCCATCGACCGCCCCGCCACGCTCTACTGGGGCGGCCGCCGGCCCGAGGACCTCTACATGGACGACTGGGTGCGCGAGCAGCTCGCGCAGATGCCGAACCTGCGCTACGTGCCGGTGATCTCCAACGCCACGCCCGAGGACAACTGGACCGGCCGCACCGGCTTCGTCCATGCCGCGGTGCTGGAAGACTTCGCCGACCTCTCGGGCCACCAGGTCTACGCCTGCGGCGCGCCGATCGTGGTCGACTCGGCCAAGCGCGATTACGTGGCGCTCGCGGGCCTGCCCGAGGAAGAGTTCTTCGCCGACGCGTTCACCACCGAGGCCGACAAGGCACTGCCCTGAAGCTGGCCGCCCGGCGCGCCGGCTAGGGATAGCCACGCTGCAAGCACCGCGCGGCGCGCCGACAATCCGGGGCATGACAACCCGCAAGACCTTCCTCGCCACCCTCGCCCTCTCCACGCTCGCCCTGGCCACCGGCGCCCCCGCCCTGGCCCAGCAGCAGCGACCGATCCGCCTCGTCGTGCCCTACGCGGCCGGCGGCCCCATCGACGTGACGGCGCGCGCGCTGGCCGAACGCGTGCGCGACACGCTCGGCGGCCCGGTGATCATCGACAACAAGCCCGGCGCGGGCGGCAACATCGGCGCCGACATCGTCGCCAAGGCCGCGCCCGACGGCCTGACCATCGGCATCGCGGCCACCGCCACCAACGCGGTGAACCCCTGGCTCTACAGCAAGATGCCGTTCAACGCAGCGACCGACTTCGCGCCGATCACGCAGATGGTCCGCGTGCCCAACGTGCTGGTGATGAACGCCGAGACCGCGCAGCGCCTGAAGATCGCCACGCTCAAGGACCTGATCGCCTACGCCCGGGCCAACCCCGGCAAGCTCAACTACGGCAGCGGCGGCAACGGCAGCGCCGGCCATCTCGCGGGCGAGATGTTCAAGAAGGCGGCCGGCATCTTCGCGGTGCACATCCCCTACAACGGCGGCAACCCGGCGCAGCTCGCGCTGGTATCGGGCCAGGTCGACTTCAACTTCGACAACCTCGCCACCGCCGCGCCCAACATCCGCTCGGGCAAGCTCAAGGCGATCGCCGTGACCACCCTGCAGCGCAGCAGCGCCCTGCCCGAGGTGCCGCCGGTATCGGACACGCTCAAGGACTTCTCGATCGACACCTGGTGGGGCCTGGTCGCGCCGGCCCATACGCCGCCGGACGTGATCGCCAAGCTCAACCATGCCTTCGTCGATGCGCTGAACGCGCCGGAGACGAAGTCGCGCTTCGCGCTGCTGCTGGCGGAGCCGGTGGCCAGCACGCCCGCGCAGTTCGGCGCCTTCATGAAGAGCGAGCTCGGCAAGTACGAGCAGGTGGTGAAGGCCACGGGCGCGAAGGTCGACTGAGCTCGCACCCACAAGACAAAGGGCGGCCGGTGCCTCGCACCGCCGCCCTTTTTTTGGCGTGGCCTCGAAAGGCCCGCCGTGCCGCTTACTCGCCCAGGTACGCCGCGCGCACCTTCGGATCGCTGAGCAGCCCCTTGGCATCGCCCGACATGGTGATCAGGCCCGACTCCATCACGTAGCCGCGGTCGGCCAGCTGCAGCGCGCGGTTGGCGTTCTGCTCGACCAGCAGGATGGTCACGCCCTGCGCGGCCACGGCCTGCACCACCTCGAAGATCTTGTCGCACATGATCGGCGACAGGCCCATGGTGGGTTCGTCCAGCAGCAGCACCTTGGGGCGTGCCATCAGCGCGCGGCCCATGGCCAGCATCTGCTGCTCGCCGCCCGACATCGTGCCGGCCAGCTGGTCCTTGCGCTCGCGCAGCCGCGGGAAGGTCACGAACACGCGCTCCATGTCGCTCGCGATGCCGGCCTTGTCCTTGCGGATGTAGGCGCCGATCTGCAGGTTCTCGGTGATCGTCATGCGCGTGAACACGCCGCGGCCCTCGGGCACCATCACCAGGCCCTCGCCCACCAGGTCCCAGGCGCCGCGGCCCTTGATGCTGCGGCCCAGGAACTCGATGTCGCCCGCGCCCGCGGGCAGCGTGCCGGTGATCGCCTTCATGGTGGTGGTCTTGCCCGCGCCGTTGGAGCCGATCAGCGAGACCAGCTCGCCCTCGCGCACCTCGAAGTCCACGCCCTTGACGGCCTGGATGCCGCCGTAGCCCACCTTCAGGCCGCTGACCTTGAGCAACACCTTGCCCGCGGCCTTGCGCTGCGAAGCGCCCGCCGCGACTTCCTCTTGGGTTTGCACTGCTGCGCTCATCTCAATGTCCTCCGGTGCCGAGGTAAGCCTCGATCACCTTTTCGTTCTTCTGTACGTCCGCCGGCGTGCCTTCGGCGATCTGCTTGCCGTAGTCGAGCACCGTGACGCGGTCGCACAGGCCCATGATCAGCTTCACGTCGTGCTCGATGATCAGGATCGTGCGGTCGTCGCGGCGGATGCGATCGATCAGCTCGCGCAGCTGGACCTTCTCGGTCATGTTCATGCCGGCCGCGGGCTCGTCCAGCGCGATGAGCTGCGGGTCGGTGGCCAGCGCGCGCGCGATCTCCAGGCGGCGCTGGTCGCCGTAGCTCAGCGTGCGCGCCTTGTAGTCGGCGAACTTGCCGATGCCCACGTAGTCGAGCAGTTCCTGCGCGCGTTGCGCAATGGCTTTCTCTTCGGCCTTGAAGGAGCTGGTGCGCAGCATCGCGCCGACCACGCCGGAGCGGGTGCGGATGTGGCGACCGACCATCACGTTCTCGAGCGCCGTCATCTCGGCGAACAGGCGGATGTTCTGGAAGGTGCGCGCGATGCCGGCCTTGGCCACCTCGTGCACGGCCGTGGGCTGGTAGGGCTTGCCGGCGAGCTCGAAGCTGCCGCTGTCGGGCGTGTAGAGCCCGGTGATGACGTTGAAGAAGGTGGTCTTGCCGGCGCCGTTGGGGCCGATCAGGCCATAGACCTGGCCGCGCTGGATGGTGATGCCGACGTCGGACAGGGCCTGCAGGCCGCCGAAGCGCTTGGAGATGCCGCGAACGTCGAGGATGGTGTCTGCCTTGCTCATGGGATGCGTCTCCTCGCTCACGGATTGATCGACATGGGACGCGAGGCCGCACCGGGCAGCTCGTCGGCCGGGGTGTCGACGCCCGGTGCGTGGGTCTGCAGCGAGCCCGGCGCCACGGCGGCATGGGCCGGATCGACCGGCACGCCGCCCTTGCGCTGAAGCGTCTTGCCGTGCTCGGGCGAGGGCCACAGGCCGCGCGGGCGCACCAGCATGATGACGATCATGGCCAGCGCGATGAACAGCTGGCGCAGGATGGAAGCATCGAGGCGCCCGTCGGTCAGCGCCTGCAGCGGGCCGGCGACATAGCGCAGCACCTCGGGCAGGGCCGCCAGCAGCACGGCACCCAGGATCACGCCGGGCAGGTGGCCGATGCCGCCGAGCACGACCATGGCGACGATCATCACCGACTCCATGAGGCTGAACGACTCGGGCGAGACGAAGCCCTGGAAGGCCGCGAACATGGAACCCGACACGCCGCCGAAGCTCGCGCCCATGCCGAAGGCCAAAAGCTTCATGTTGCGCGTGTTGATGCCCATCGCCTTGGCGGCGATCTCGTCCTCGCGGATCGCCATCCAGGCGCGGCCGATGCGCGAGACCTGCAGGCGGTGCGAGATCACGATGGTGACCACCACCAGCGCGAGGAACAGGTAGTAGTAGAGCGTGACCGAGGAGATGGTGAAGCCGTCGAACTTCCAGGCCTTGCCCAGGTCCAGGCCCCAGAACTTGATCGAGTCGATCGAAGTGATGCCCTTGGGGCCGTTCGTGATGTTGATCGGCTGGTCGAGGTTGTTCAGGAACACGCGGATGATTTCGCCGAAGCCCAGCGTGACGATGGCGAGGTAGTCGCCGCGCAGCTTGAGCGTGGGCGCACCCAGCAGCACGCCGAGCAGCGCCGCGAACACGAAGGCCAGCGGTATCACGATCAGCAGCGAGGTGTGCAGGCCGTTCGGGAAGGTGGCCTTGAACCACTCGAAGGTCTCCGACAGGTGGCCCGAGCCCATGAGGGCGTAGAGGTAGGCACCGACCGCGAAGAAGGCGACGTAGCCCAGGTCGAGCAGGCCGGCGTAGCCGACCACGATGTTCAGGCCCAGTGCGAGCAGCACGTAGAGCAGTGCGATGTCGGCGATGCGCACCCAGGCGTTGCCCTGGCTTTGCAGCAGCAGCGGCAGCGCGAGCACGGCGATGACGCCGACCAGGTAGAGCGCGAGGTTCTTGCTGTTCTTCATGATGGCAAGCTCCTTCAGGCGCGATCGGCCACGCGTTCGCCGAGCAGGCCGGCCGGGCGCAGCGTGAGCATCACGATCAGCACGATGAACGCGAAGATGTCGCTGTAGTTGCTGCCGAGCACGCCACCGGTGAGGGTGCCGATGTAGCCCGAGCCGATGGCCTCGATGAGCCCCAGCAGCAGGCCGCCGACGACCGCGCCCGCGAGGTTGCCGATGCCGCCGAACACGGCCGCGGTGAAGGCCTTGAGGCCGGGCAGGAAGCCCATGGCGTGCTGCGCGATGCCGTAGTTGGAGGCGTACATGACGCCCGCGATGGCCGCGAGCACGGCACCGATGATGAAGGTGGCCGAGATGACCATGTCGGGGCGGATGCCCATCAGCGCGGCCACGCGCGGGTTCTCGGCGGTGGCGCGCATCGCGCGGCCGAGCTTCGTGTAATTGACCAGCCACATGAGGATGGCGAGCGAAACGGCCGTGACGCCGAGGATCATCACCTGCGTCGGCGAGATGACGGCGCCGGCGATGTGGATGGGGTCCGAGGGCAGCAGGGTCGGGTAGGCCTTGTTGGTGGGCTTCCAGATGATCATCGCCAGCGTCTGCAGCAGGATCGACATGCCGATGGCGGTGATCAGCGGTGCGAGCTCGGGCGAGTTGCGCAGCGGCCGGTAGGCGACCTTCTCGATCACGAAGTTCAGTGTGGCGGCGACGACGCACGCGATGATCAGCGCGATGATCAATATCAGCCAGCCCGGCGTGCCGGGCATCGACGACTGCATGAGCCCGATGATGGACCAGCTCGTGAGCGCCCCCACCATCAGCACTTCACCGTGCGCGAAATTGATCAGATTGATGATGCCGTACACCATGGTGTAGCCCAAGGCTATCAAGGCGTACATGCTGCCGAGAACCAGACCGTTGATGATCTGCTGCAGCAAAATGTCCATAAAGAAGATTCCTCTGTGTTGCACCGTTGCGGGGTGCCATTCACCCACCGTGGCACCGGTTTGGCGCCTTGGCTTCACAAGCAAAAAACCAGCCAGCATGTGGTGGCCGGCGATTTAGTGGGCGGGATTGTAGTCACGGGTCAGCGCCGATTTGGTGCGCATCGACGGGGGTTTACCCGCTGACGTCATGCGCTTTGCGCTTGTATCCATGCACGTCTTGCGTGCACGCCGCAAGGGCGTATCAGTCGCCCTGTTCAGCGTTTCGACGCCGCAGTTCGCGCAGCTTCTCGCCGATGCGGATCTCGAGTCCGCGATCGACCGGTTCGTAGAAGACCTGGCCCTGCAGGCCGTCGGGCAGGTACTGCTCGCCGGCCGCGAAACCACCCTCCTCGTCGTGCGCGTAGCGGTAGCCCTTGCCGTAGTCGAGCTCCTTCATGAGCTTGGTCGGGGCGTTGCGCAGATGCATGGGCACGGGCCGCGTGCTGTCCTTCTTGACCAGCGCGCGCACCGCGTTGTAGGCCGTGTAGACCGCGTTCGACTTCGGCGCCATCGCGAGATAGACCACGCACTGGGCCAACGCGAGTTCGCCCTCGGGCGTGCCCAGGCGCTCGTAGACGTCGGCCGCGTCGAGCGCGAGCCGCAGCGCGCGCGGATCGGCCAGGCCGATGTCCTCGCTCGCCATGCGCACCAGCCGGCGTGCCATGTAGCGCGGGTCGGCGCCGCCGTCGAGCATGCGCACGAACCAGTAGAGCGCGGCATCGGGATCGCTGCCGCGCACCGATTTGTGCAGCGCGCTGATGGTGTCGTAGAACTGCTCGCCGCCCTTGTCGTAGCGCCGCATGCGCTCGCCGAGCACGCGCAGCAGCCATTCGTCGCCGATGGCCTCGAGCTTCTCGGCGCGCGCCGCGACGGCCAGCGTCTCGAGCGTGTTGAGCAGCCGGCGCGCATCGCCGTCGGCATAGGCGATCAGCCGATCGAGCGCGGCGTCCTCGATGGCGGGCAATGCGTCGATGGCCTGCGCCTTCGCGACGATCTGCTTGAGGTCGGCCTCGCCGAGCGACTGCAGCACATAGACGGCGGCCCGCGAGAGCAGCGCCGAGTTGACCTCGAACGACGGGTTCTCGGTGGTGGCGCCGATGAAGGTGAAGAGGCCCGACTCGACGTGCGGTAGGAAGGCGTCCTGCTGGCTCTTGTTGAAGCGATGCACTTCGTCGACGAAGACGATGGTGCGCCGCTGCTCGAGCCCGTCGCGCGCCGCTGTCGCGCGCTCGACCGCCTCGCGGATGTCCTTCACGCCGCCGAGCACCGCGCTGATGCTCAGGAACTGCGCATCGAAGGCATCGGCCATCAGGCGCGCGATGGTGGTCTTGCCGGTGCCCGGCGGGCCCCAGAGGATGCACGAGTGCGGCTGGCCCGACTCGAAGGCGATGCGCAGCGCCATGCCGGGCCCGAGCAGGTGCTGCTGGCCGATGACTTCGCCGAGCGTGCGCGGGCGCAGGCGCTCGGCCAGGGGTTGATGCGAGCTGACGGCCAAGAGCGGGATGAGCGAATGAGAGGTGGATTACTGCTTGACGACGTCCGCGCCGGTGGGCACCTTGAAGTCGAAGGTGGCGGCGGGCAGCGCGGGGTTGACCTCGACCTTGCTGAACTTGAGCACCGAGCGCTGGCCGAAGCTGTCGAGGATCTCGAGCGCCGCGAGCGCGTCGCCCTGGAAGCCGACCTGCACGTTCTGCAGCTGGCCGTCCTTGTTCTTCGGCGTGGCCTTGACCCATTGCAGGCCGTCGCGTTCCGGTCCTGCCTCGAGCGCGAAATCGGCCTGCAGCGCGCGCAGGTCGGGCGCGGCGGCGATCAGGGCCGCGGGGGTCGAGCCCAAGGCCTGCGCCTGCGCGCGCTGCGTGACCTGGTTGAGGTCGGCGTCGTAGAGCCACAGTGTCTTGCCGTCGGCCACGATGCTCTGCGCGAAGGGCTTCTTGTAGTCGAACTTGAAGCGGCCGGGCCGCTGGAATTCGAAGGTGCCGCTGGAGGTCTTCACGCGGCCGGCCTGGCCGTCGCGCGGCGGCGCGGTCACGGTCTGGGTGAAGTCGGCGCGGCCGGACTTGGCGGGACTTGACGAAAGCCTCGAGGCTTTCCATGCCGCCGGCCCATGCATGGGCACCGCATGCGAGGAGAAGGCCGGCGAGCAGCCAGGGACGAGTCTTCATTTTTTCAAACCTTCGAAGCTGAACACCGCATCGACCTTACCCCGGCGGCCATGACCGCCCTTGTAGGGCTTGATGAAGATTTGCAATGGGCAGCGAGCTTGTGCAAGCCGTATCTCAACACGTAACGGAATGGACGCGGGACCTCGTGGGAGCGCCTATTCGGCGCGCGCGGGCACGAGGATCTCGCGCTGGCCGCTGCCGCTCATGGCGCTCACGAGGCCGGCCTTTTCCATGTCCTCGACCAGCCGCGCCGCGCGGTTGTAGCCGATCTTCAGGTGACGCTGCACCAGCGAGATGCTGGCTTTGCGGTTCTTGAGCACGACCTCGACCGCCTGGTCGTACATCGGGTCCTTCTCGGCATCGCCACCGCCGAGCAGGTCGCCGTCACCGTCGCCATCGACCGTGCCGCCTTCGAGCACGCCCTCGATGTAGTCGGGCTCGCCCTGGCTCTTGAGATAGGCCACCACGCGGTGCACTTCCTCGTCGCTCACGAAGGCGCCGTGCACGCGGACCGGCAGGCCGGTGCCGCTGGGCATGTAGAGCATGTCGCCCATGCCGAGCAGCGCCTCGGCGCCCATCTGGTCGAGGATGGTGCGGCTGTCGATCTTGCTCGAGACCTGGAACGCGATGCGGGTCGGGATGTTGGCCTTGATCAGGCCGGTGATCACGTCGACGCTGGGCCGCTGCGTGGCCAGGATCAGGTGGATGCCGGCGGCGCGCGCCTTCTGCGCGAGGCGGGCGATCAGCTCTTCGATCTTCTTGCCGACCACCATCATCAGGTCGGCCAGCTCGTCGATCACGACCACGATGTGCGGCTCGCGGCGCAGCGGCTCGGGATCGTCGGGCGTGAGGCTGAAGGGGTTGTAGATGAACTCCTCGCGCGCCTTGGCCTCGTCGATCTTGGTGTTATAGCCCGCGAGGTTGCGCACGCCGAGCTTGCTCATGAGCTTGTAGCGGCGCTCCATCTCGGCCACGCACCAGTTGAGGCCGTGCGCGGCCTGGCGCATGTCGGTGACCACGGGCGCGAGCAGGTGCGGGATGCCTTCGTAGACCGACATTTCCAGCATCTTCGGGTCGATCATGAGCAGGCGCACGTCGCGCGCCTCGGCCTTGTAGAGCAGGCTCAGGATCATCGCGTTGATACCCACCGACTTGCCCGAGCCGGTGGTACCGGCCACCAGCACGTGCGGCATCTTCGCGAGGTCGGCGACCACGGGGTTGCCGATGATGTCCTTGCCCAGACCCATCGTGAGCATCGACTTGCCCTCGTTGTAGATCTGCGAGCCGAGGATCTCGCTGAGCTTGATCGACTGGCGCTTGGCGTTCGGCAGTTCGAGCGCCATGTAGTTCTTGCCGGGGATGGTCTCGACCACACGGATCGACACCAGCGAGAGCGACCGGGCGAGGTCCTTCGCGAGGTTGACGATCTGCGAGCCCTTGACGCCGGTGGCGGGTTCGATCTCGTAGCGCGTGATGACCGGACCGGGCGAGGCGAGCACGACGCGCACCTCGACGCCGAAGTCCTTGAGCTTCTTCTCGATCATGCGCGAGGTCATCTCGAGCGTGTCGGAGGAGACGGTCTCCTGGCGCGCCTGCGCCGCATCGAGCAGGTCGACCTGCGGCAGCTTGTTGTCGGGCAGCTCCTTGAACAGCGGCTTCTGGCGCTCCTTGGCGACACGGTCGCTCTTGGGCACCTCGGTCATCGCGGGCTCGATCTGCACCGGCGGCGACGCGGGGCGGCGCTTGGCGCGCGGCTCGATGCGCAGGTCGTCCATGTCGGGCGCGGTGGCGGGCTGATCGCCGTCGATCGAGGGTTCGATGGCACCGCGTGGCGTATAGGCCGGTTCGTCGTCGACCTCGGCGCGGCGCTCGCGCACGGCCTTCTTGCCCAGCGCGATGTCGGCGGCGACCTCGCGCTTCTCGCGGCGCGATTCGAACAGCGAATACACGCGCGCGCCGATGCGCTCGGCGATCTGGCTCCAGGAGAAGCGGAACACCAGCGCCGAACCGATCACGCCGCCGGCGATGGCCACCAGCGCGGAGCCGGTGAAGCCCATCCAGCGCACGCTCGCGGGACCGACCAGCAGCCCGATGGCGCCGCCGCCCGAGCCGGGCAGGTGCGATTCGAGCCGGTACAGGCGCGACCATTCGAGCATGGTGCTCGCGCACAGCAGCAGCACGAGCCCGAACCAGAAGGCCAGGCGGCTGCGGTTGAAGCGGCCGCGCGGCGCGGGATCGCCATGGGGCCCGTCCTCGCCGCCGCGCATCCAGCTCGCGAGCGAGGACAGCCAGGCGCGCAGCCCGGCCGCCAGGCACCACCAGACCGAATAGCCGGCCAGGAAATAGCTGCCATCGGCCACCCAGGCGCCGATGCGGCCGCCCCAGTTCTTGATCTCTCCGCCGGTGCCCGAGGTCGACCAGGCGGCATCGGAGGGCGTGAAGCTCAGCAAGGCGAGCAGCCAGAACAGCAGCGCCGCGAAACCGGCGATCAGGGTGATCTCGTGGGCGAAGCGCATGGCCCGCACACGCACGGGCGCACCTTCGCCGGCCGTGGAAGAGTGAAGCGTATTGAGCGAATAGGTCATGAAATACTGGCGGCCAGACCGGCAGGATGCGGGTCTGGCGGCACGAACACTACAACGAAAAGGGCCGCGGCTATTCTGCCGCGTCCACGGGCCGCGGCAGTTTCGCTCACACCTTCTTTCACGCCCCGTGCCGGCTCAGGCCAGCGACAGCAGGCGCTCCTTGACGATCATCGAGCCGTCCTCGAGGGTCTGCACGAAACCGCGCTCCTCGAGATCCTTCATCACGCGGCTCACCATCTCGCGCGAGGCACCGACCATCTTCGCGAGGTCCTGGCGCGAGATCTTCTCGCGCACCTTGAGGTTGCCGGCACCGTCGTCGACCGCGAACTCGAGCAGCGAGCGCGCGACGCGGCCGTAGACGTCCATCAGCGCGAGCGACTCGATCTTGCGGTCGGCATGGCGCAGGCGCTGCACCAGGCCGCGCATGATGTTGTAGGCCATCGAGGAGTTCTCGGGCAGGCAGCGCGCGAAGGCTTCGCGGCCCAGCATCAGCACGTCGCACTGGATCTCGGTGCGCACGGTGGCCGAGTGCGGCTCATCGTCGATCAGGCTCATCTCGCCCAGATAGTCGCCGGGATGCAGCGTGGCGAGGATGACCTCGCGGCCGCGGCTGTCGGCGCTGGTCACGCGCGCCCGCCCGGTCAGGATGATGTAGAGCGCGTCGGACTTCTTGCCCTGCTCGACCACGACCTCCGCGCGCTTGAAGCGCTTCTTGATGATCGCGTCCGCAATGCTTGCGGATTGTGAAGGAGTCAGCGACGCGAACAGCGGAACGCGCCGGAGCAATTCAAGGTTGGACAGCATCGACATTCATTCAATCCCTGGTACCGCGCGCTCCTGCGGTCGGGCCATCGGCGCGCCGATGGATTACTACAATCGCGCGCATTGAAAACACCGTGCACTCGGTGGTTGATCCGAGCGGCGATACTCCCCATGTATCGCTACCACCCTCAAAATGTACACGCTGAATCAGCGCAATTCCTAGGTTTTTACGCACCATGTCCGCTTCCCAACATGCCAAGGTTTTAATTCTGGGCTCAGGTCCCGCCGGTTATACGGCTGCCGTTTATGCGGCGCGTGCAAATCTTCAGCCTTTGCTGATTACCGGCATGGCCCAAGGCGGTCAATTGATGACGACCACCGAGGTCGACAATTGGCCGGCCGATGTGCATGGCGTGCAGGGTCCCGACCTCATGCAGCGTTTTCTGGAGCACGCCGAGCGCTTCAAGACCCAGATCGTGTTCGACCACATCAACAAGGTCGACCTGAGCAAGCGCCCCTTCACGCTCACCGGCGACAGCGGCACCTACACCTGCGATGCGCTCGTGATCGCCACCGGCGCGTCGGCCAAGTACCTGGGCCTCGATTCCGAGCAGAAGTTCATGGGCCGCGGCGTGTCGGGTTGCGCGACCTGCGACGGATTCTTCTATCGCGAGCAGGAAGTCTGCGTGATCGGCGGCGGCAATACCGCGGTCGAAGAAGCGCTTTATCTTTCGAATATCGCGAAAAAAGTAACGCTGGTGCATCGCCGCGATAAATTCCGCGCGGAACCAATCCTGATCGACAAGCTTCACGAAAAAGAAGCCGAAGGAAAAATCGAACTGAAAGTACACAATACGCTCGATGAAGTCCTGGGCGACGATTCCGGCGTGACCGGCATTCGCATCAAGAACACGCAGACCGGCGTGACCGAACAGATCGACCTCAAGGGCTGCTTCATCGCCATCGGCCACCACCCGAACACGGACATCTTCCAGGGCCAAGTCGACATGAAGGACGGCTACATCGTCACGCGTTCGGGCCTGCAGGGCTTCGCCACCATGACCAGCGTGCCGGGCGTGTTCGCTGCCGGCGACGTGCAGGACCACATCTACCGCCAGGCCATCACCAGCGCAGGCACGGGCTGCATGGCCGCGCTCGATGCGCAGCGCTTCCTGGAGCAGGACGGCACGCTCTGAGCCGCCTGGCTCCTAGACGAGGCGGGCCTGATGCCCGCCTTTTTCATGGGCCCGCCCCGGGCTTTCCTGCAGGGCCGCCAAAAGGGCTATAATCCGAGGCTTTGCCGAAATCGCGCCTCCTTTCCATGAAGGGTGGGCTCAGCGGCAATCCGGGGTACCGCCACCCGTTTCTGGCGAGGTCAAGCTGCAAAACACCCTCGGCCACTGCCGTCGAGCCGGTGCCAGCTGTTCAAGAAAGAGTGTCCTCATGGCACGCGTATGTGAAGTCACGGGCAAGGGCCCGATGGTGGGAAACAACGTTTCCCACGCCAACAACAAAACCAAGCGCCGGTTCCTGCCGAACCTGCAATACCGTCGTTTCTGGGTCGAAACGGAAAACCGCTGGGTTCGCCTGCGTGTTTCGAGCGCTGCCCTGCGCCTGATCGACAAGAACGGCATCGACGCCGTGCTCGCAGACCTGCGCGCACGCGGCCAAGCTTAAGGAGCTGAATCATGGCAACGAGCAAAGGCGGACGCGAAAAGATCAAGCTGGAATCCACCGCGGGTACCGGCCACTTCTACACGACCAGCAAGAACAAGAAGACGATGCCTGAAAAGATGTCGATCATGAAGTTCGACCCGAAGGCACGCAAGCACGTCGAATACAAGGAAATCAAGCTGAAGTAATTCAGTCTGAATTCTTTCTAAAAAGCCCGCAGCGCAAGCCGCGGGCTTTTTTATTTGCCCGGAATTTCGATCGACTAACAAATGCGACGGGCACAAAAAAGCCGGCCACGAGGCCGGCTTTCTAACGGAGAAAAGGCTCTCTCAGGCGCGCGCCGAGCGCAGCCGCGTCGAGAACTCACGCAGGCCCGCGATGCCACTGGCTTCCGCGCGATGGCACCAGGCCGCCAGGTCGGCCGCCAGCTGTTCGCGCGAGTGCGAGGTGTTGAGCCAAAGCTGGCGCAGCTCTTCGCGCATGGTCGCCATCTTGTCGAGCACCGGGTGGGCGGCACGGGCCTGCACCACGTGCGAGCGGGCCGAGGCGGGCACCTTGTCGTCGTCGCGGTGCATCCAGCGCTTGGCGGCCTTCAGTGCCGAGAGGTCGGCGCCCTTGCTCTTGAGCGCGGCGATTTCCTCTTGCGTGGCGCGGCGCATCTCGCGCGCGAAACCGGCCATCACCTCGTAGCGGTTGGCGATCACGGCCTCGAGCGTCTTCTCGTTGGCCACGGGCTGGATGTCGCCGATCAGCATCTTCGGCGGCACCTTCTTGACCTTGGCCCAGCCGATCTTCTGCATCATCTGGATGTAGATCCAGCCGATGTCGAACTCGTACTTCTTGACCGAGAACTTGGCCGAGGTCGGATAGGTGTGGTGGTTGTTGTGCAGCTCTTCGCCGCCGATGATCAGGCCCCAGGGCATTATGTTGCGGCTGGCGTCGGGTGCCTCGAAGTTGCGGTAGCCCCAGTAGTGGCCGATGCCGTTGATGATGCCGGCGGCGGTGATCGGGATCCACAGCATCTGGACCGCCCACACGGCCATGCCGAGCGTGCCGAACAGCGCCAGGTTGAGCACCAGCATCAGGCCCACGCCCTGCCAGCTGTAGCGCGAATACAGGTTGCGCTCGATCCAGTCGTCGGGCGTGCCGTGACCGTAGCGCTCCATCGTTTCCTTGTTCTTCGACTCCGCGCGGTAGAGCTCGGCGCCGCGCCAGAGCACTTCCTCGATGCCCTTGACCTGCGGGCTGTGCGGATCTTCCTCGCTCTCGCACTTGGCGTGGTGCTTGCGGTGGATCGCGACCCACTCCTTCGTCACCATGCCGGTGCCGATCCAGAGCCAGAAGCGGAAGAAATGCGACGGGATCGGCCGAGGTCCATTGCCCGGTGCGTTTGCGTCCGGTGCAGGAAGATCGTCACGGCGGCGATCGTGATGTGCGTGGTGACGAGCGTGTACAGCACGATCTGCCACCAGGTGAGATCCCACAGGCCGTTTCCGAGCCAGTCGATGGCCGCACTCAGGATGGCGGAGTCAGGAAGCAACATTGAGTCAGGTACTCCATAACCGCACGAAGGTGCGGCTTGTCTAGGTAACTCGCAATTTTAGGGCCGGGGGTCAGGAATCACTCACCTTTCACCCCATGGTTTGCGCAGATTTACCCTTACTTTGCGAGCGCCGTACCTATTTGCGGTTCCACACGGCGGCAAAGAAACCGTCGGTGGCGTGCAGGTGGGGCCACAGCCGCAGGTAGCGCCGTCCGTCGGCACCGCCCGCGACCAGGCTGTCGCCCTGCTCCACCTTGAGGCCCTGCAGAAGTTCCGCCGCGTCCACGGGCACGAAATCGGGATTCGCGGCGCCGAAAGCCTCCGCGATGGCCTCGTTCTCCTCGGGCAACACGCTGCAGGTGGCGTAGACCAGCCGCCCGCCCGACTTCACCAGCCGGGCCGCGCTCTGCAGGATCGCCGCCTGCTTCACGGTCAGTTCCTCCACCGATTTGGCCGATTGGCGCCATTTGAGGTCCGGATTGCGCCGCAGCGTCCCGAGCCCCGAGCAGGGCGCATCGACCAGAACCCGGTCGATCTTGCCCGCGAGCCGCTTCACGCGGTCGTCGCGCTCGTGCGCGATGGCGGCCGGATGCACGTTCGAGAGCTTGCTGCGCGCCAGCCGCGGCTTGAGCGCATCGAGGCGGTGCGCCGAGGTGTCGAAGGCGTAGAGCCGCCCGGTGTTGCGCATGCCCGCGCCGATCGCCAGCGTCTTGCCGCCGGCGCCCGCGCAGAAATCGACCACCATCTCGCCGCGCTTGGCGTCCAGCAGCAGCGCCAGCAGCTGCGAACCCTCGTCCTGCACCTCGATGGCGCCGCGCACGAAGGCGTCGAGCTTGGTCAGCGCGGGCTTGCCTTCGATGCGCAAGCCCCAGGGCGAATACGGCGTTGCTTCCGATTTGATAGCAGCCTTGGCAAGCTCCGCCTTCACATCGGCCCGCTTGTTATGGAGGGAATTGACGCGCAGGTCGAGCGGCGCCGGCTGCTGCAGGCTCCGGACCAGCGGCCAGAAACCGTCGCCGAGCTGGCTCTTGAGCGGTGCCACCAGCCATTCGGGCAGGTTGTGGCGATGGCGTTCGAGCAGGTCGTCCTCGCTGACGGCGTCGCAGTTGTCGAGCCAGCGCTTCTCGGTGTCGTTGAGCGCGCTCTTGAGGAAGTCGCGCGGGCCGTGGAAGCCCAGGATCGCCATCCGGCGTTCCTTCGGGCCGCTGCCCGAGGGCGAGAGGTGATCGAAAAGCAGCTTCTTGCGCAGCACGGTGTAGACCGTCTCGGCCAGGGTGGCGCGCTCGCGCGGACCGAACTCGCGGTGGTCGCGGAAGAAGCGCGAAACCACCTGGTCGGCGGGGTGATCGAATTTCAGGGCCAGGCCGACCAGATCGGCGGTGGCGTCCAACAAGGCTTTGGGGTGCATGCCCCGATTGTCTCAGCCGCCGTCGACCTCAGGCTCCGCGCGTCCAGACGGCCCCGAAAGCCTGCCGCTCGATGTCCTCCAGCGTCGGCGAATGCCCGGCCCACAGCACCAGCGCCACGCCGGGCAGGCTCAGCGTCTGCTCGAGCTGGCGGCACAGCTGCCAGCGCTCCTCGTCGTCCAGCCCCGGCAGCTCGACGAAGACGACGAAGGCGCGCCGCCACGGAAATTCGCGCAGGTTCTTGCGCACCAGCCAGGCGCGCGACACCGGCAGGTTGCGCACGAGGTCGGCCCGCAGCTCGTCGAGCTCGTGCGCGTTGAGGTCGTGGCGGCCGATCTGGGCGAAGCACGGCGTCTCGGTCAGTTCCTCCCACGCGCGCGCCTCGGCCTCCTCGGCCTCCTTCAGGCGGCCGCGCCAGTGCTTGAGGCCCGCCTCGTCGTGCGGACCGGCATCGGGGTTCTCGAGCACCGCCACCGCATTGCGCGCCGCCCACCAGCGGCTGGCGGCGCCCGATTCGTGCAGCCGCTCGAGCACCGCGAGCCGCGCCTCGCGCTCGGTCGGCGGAATCATCTGCGCCAGGCCGCGCAGCGCGCCCGGATGCTCGGGCGCGATCCGCAGCGCGCGCTCGTAGTGCTCGCGCACCGGCGCCGAGGTGTCGAGGCGGCGCTCGGCATCGGCCCATTCGACCCATTCGTCGGGCGTGTTGCGCTCGCCGCGCGCCGCCAGCACCGCGATGCGCTCGCGGATGCGCGAGCGGTGCGCATGGTGCTGCTTCCAGTCGGCGGCATGGGCCTGGCGCCACTGGGCGTCGAAGTGCGCGATCCAGCGCGGGCCGTCGACCAGCATCTCGAGCGCCGGCCGCTTCGACCAGGCCGGCACCGTCGCCTTCTGGCGTAGCGCCTCGAGCCGGTCGCGCAGCACCGGGTGCGTGTCTTCCAGGTCGCTGACGCGGCGCATCGCCTCGCGCAGCGCCTGGCGCGCGAACTCCGGTCCCGGCGGCGTCGCGACGCACTCGCGCAGCCCCGCGAAAGGCCCCGGCGGCAGCGGCTCGCGCTCGGCCCGGGCCCAGTGCCAGGGCCAGAACTCGTTGGCGTACCAGCTGGCCTTGATCGAGATCTCGGTCAGCGCCGCGGCCGCCACCGAGGTGCCGAGCAGCCGGCCCGAGATGCGGTCGGCTTCGTACTCGTCCTGCCGCGCGAGCGCGAAGGTCTTGGCCGCGAAGCGCGGAAAGTACCAGCGGAAGAAGGCCTGCGAGACGATCGCCATCACGCCTTCGTTGCGCTGCAGGTTGGCGTCGAGCTTGAGCCACGACAGCCGCGTGCGGTAGATCCAGGCGCTGAGCTTGCCGTGGTTGCCGCGCAGGTGGCCGTACTCGTGCGCGAGCACCGACAGCAGCCGCCGCCGGTCGAGCATCATCAAGAGCGGCAGCCCGATGCTCAGCGAATTGACCGCGCCGCCGAAGAGCCCGAAGCGCGGCACCTGGCGGATGCTGGCGTTGAAATCGTCGTCGAGGTAGACGTGATGGACCGGCGGCCCCTTGATCTTGCCGCGGATGCGGTCGAGCGCCTCGAACAGCTGGGGCGCGTCCTCGCGCGAGAGCTCCAGGCCGTCCGGCTCGTCGAAGCGCACCCACAGCGCGCGCACCGTGGCCCACAGCAGGCCCAGCCCGAACAGCAGCAGCCAGCCGCGCGAGACGCTGAATCCGCCATCGCCGAGCGACACGGCGACCCAGACGATCAGCCCCATCGCCAGCCCGAGGCAGGCCAGCACCCACAGATAGCCCAGGGCCGCGAATGCCGCCACGCCGCGGCGGTAGCGCGCGCTGTCCTCCGCACTGGCATGCTCGCTCAGCCGGACGAGGTGGACAAAATCAGCGCGATCCATTCCGGTACTTCCGCCGGCCCCGGCATGCCTGCCGGCGGCCCCGACTCCTGACTAAGAAAGAAACGACCCCGTGACCGACGACGACCTGCCGCCCCTGATCGAAACCCCGCCGGGCCGCTACCGCCACTACAAGGGCGGGGAATACGAGGTGCTGGGCACCGTGCGCCACAGCGAGACCCTGGAACCGATGACGCTCTACCGCGCGCTCTACGGCGCCCGCGGCCTGTGGGTGCGCCCGGCCGCGATGTTCGGCGAAACCGTGGACATCGACGGCCGCGTGCAGCCGCGCTTCGCGCGGATCGACGGCTGAACGGGCGCCGGCGCTCATCCTGCCTCGCCGCTTCGCCGTCCGTGCGAACGAATCGGGACGCTCAGCCGCAGCGGACGTCCGTCACCCGGTTGCGGGCGTCGACGTCGAGGTTCAGGCGCCCGCCATCGAGTTCGGTGGTCGCGGCGTCGCCGGGCTTGAGCACGCGCACCGTGCCGGCGCCCGCGCGCACCTTGGCGGCGGCTTCGAGCTGCGGCGTGAGCTGCTGACCCACGGCGAAACGGGCACCGTCGGCACCGCACTGGAACACCGGGGCGGGCGGCGGCGCCGGCGCTGCGGGCGGCGGCGGGGCCGGAGCGGCGCAGCCGGCCAACAGGGCGGCACCGGCGATCGTGGACAGTAGCGATTGGGTTTTCACTGCGACTCCCGAAAACCCGCGAATATAAACAAGTTCTTTAAGGATTGTGTCCTGATGTATCCATCAGCCACTGGGCAATGGCGCGTGGATACAACTGGTGCTCCTGGGCGAGCACCCGGCCGGCGAGCGTCGCCGCCGTGTCGTCGGGCAGCACCGGCACCACGGCCTGCGCCAGGATCGGGCCATGGTCGAGCTCGGTCGTGACCTGGTGCACCGTGACGCCCGCCACCTTGCAGCCCGCGTCGATCGCGCGCTGGTGGGTGTGCAGGCCCGGGAAGGCCGGCAGCAGCGAGGGGTGGATGTTCACCAGCCGCCCGGCATAGCGCTCGACGAAGCCGGGCGTCAGGATGCGCATGAAGCCCGCCAGCACCACCAGCGCCGGCGCATGCGCGTCGACCGCCGCGGCGAGCGCCTGGTCGAAGGCTTCGCGGCTCTCGAAATCCTTGTGCGGCACCACCGCGGTCGCGATGCCCTGCGCCCGGGCCAGCGCAAGGCCGCCCGCCTCCGCCTTGTTGCTGACGACGGCGGCGACGCGCGCGCCGAAACGCTCGGCCCAGCGGTCGCGCGCCGCGGCGCGCACGATGGCCTCCATGTTGGAGCCGCCGCCGGAGATCAGGATCACGATGTTCTTCATGGGAGGCGGGATTATCCGTGCCCGCCAAGCTGCCCTTTTCCGGCCCGCCCCTTGCCGCGCAAGGTCCGCGCACCCCAGACTTGTCGCCGCGCGGACAGCGATTTGCAGCACGACCGTGCTAAAACTCGTGGCTCCGGAGACACGCCGCGTCTGCGGTGCACCGACGATCAACACAGCGAGGCACGCATGGATTTGAGCTTCACGCCCGAAGAACAGCAGTTCCGCGAAGAGATTCGCGCATGGGTCAAAGAAAACCTTCCCAAGGAGATCTCCACCAAGGTCCACAACGCGCTGGAACTCACGCGCGACGATATGCAGACCTGGGCCAAGATCCTCGGCAAGAAGGGCTGGCTGGGCTACGGTTGGCCCAAGGAATTCGGCGGTCCCGGCTGGACCGCCGTGCAGCGCCACCTGTTCGAGGAAGAAACCGCGCTGGCCGGCGCGCCGCGCATCGTGCCCTTCGGCCCGGTGATGGTGGCCCCGGTCATCATGGCCTTCGGCAACCCCGAGCAGCAGAAGCGCTTCCTGCCCGGCATCGCCAGCGGCGAGGTGTGGTGGAGCCAGGGCTACAGCGAACCGGGCTCGGGCTCCGACCTCGCCTCGCTCAAGACCAAGGCCGAACGCCAGGGCGACAAGTACATCGTCAACGGCCAGAAGACCTGGACCACGCTCGGCCAGTACGGCGACTGGATGTTCAACCTCGTGCGCACCAGCAGCGAGGGCAAGCCCCAGACCGGCATCAGCTTCCTGCTGCTCGACATGAAGTCGCCCGGCGTCACCGTGCGCCCGATCAAGCTGCTCGATGGCGGCCATGAGGTCAACGAGGTGTTCTTCGACAACGTCGAGGTGCCGGCCGAGACCTGATCGGCGAGGAGAACAAGGGCTGGACCTACGCCAAGCACCTGCTCTCGCACGAGCGCACCAACATCGCCGACGTCAACCGCGCCAAGCGCGAGCTCGAGCGCCTCAAGCGCATCGCGAAGACCGAGGGCGTGTACGACGACGCGCGCTTCCGCGACGAGATCGCCAGGCTCGAGGTCGACATCGTCGCGCTCGAGATGATGGTGCTGCGCGTGCTCTCGGCCGCCACCTCGGGCAAGAACTCGCTCGACGTGGCCGGCCTGCTCAAGATCCGCGGCAGCGAAATCCAGCAGCGCTACAGCGAACTGATGATGCTCGCGGGCGGCCCCTATGCGCTGCCCCTGATCCGCGAAGCCATGGCCGCCGGCTGGCAGGGCAACTTCCCGGGCGGCAACCCGGCGCTCGCGCCGCTGTCGTCGACCTTCTTCAACATGCGCAAGACCACCATCTACGGCGGCTCGAACGAAGTGCAACGCAACATCGTCGCGCAGACGGTTCTGGGCTGAGCCCTTCGACCAGGCTCAGGACAAACGGAGATCACACATGGACTTCAATTTCACCGACGACCAGGAACAACTGCGCGACGCCGTCCGCAAATGGGTCGACAAGGGCTATGACTTCGAGCGCCGCCGCGGCATCGAAGCCAAGGGCGGCTTCTCGCGCGAGGCCTGGGACGAGCTGGCCGAACTCGGCCTCGGCGGCCTCTACATCTCCGAAGACGACGGCGGCCTGGGCATGGGCCCGGTGGCCGGCATGGTCGTGATGGAAGAGCTGGGCCGCGGCATCGTGCTCGAGCCCTTCGCGCAGACGCTGATCGCCGGCGCCGTGCTCGGCGGCTACGCGGGCGAGGCGCTCAAGAAGGCCTGGCTGCCGCGCATCGCGGGCGGCGAGGCCATCGTGGTGCTGGCCTACCAGGAGCGCAAGGCGCGCTACCGCCTCGACGTCTGCGAAGCCAAGGCCGTGAAGGCCGGCGAGAGCTGGAGCCTGACCGGCGCCAAGAGCCTGGTGGCCATCGGCGACCAGGCCGATGCCTACCTCGTGCCCGCCCAGGCCGACGGCAGGATCGCCCTGTTCCTGGTCGAGCGCAGCGCCAGCGGCGTGGAAGCGCGCGGCTACGGCACGCAGGACGGCAGCCGCGCCGCCGAGGTGGTGTTCGACAAGGCCGACGCCACGCTGGTCACGGCCGACGGCCTCGCGGCCCTCGAGTACGCGGTCGACGTCGGCATCGCCGCCACCTGCGCCGAAGCGGTGGGCGTGCTCGACAAGACGGTGGACGTGACGGTCGACTACATGAACCAGCGCAAGCAGTTCGGCGTGGTCATCTCGAGTTTCCAGGCGCTGCGCCACCGCGTCGCCGACATGAAGATGCAGCTCGAGCTCGCGCGCTCGATGAGCTACTACGCCACGCTCAAGCTCAACGCCCCCGCGGCCGAGCGGCGCCAGGCGCTGGCGCGCGCCAAGTACCAGCTCGGCGTCTCGATGCGCTTCGTGGGCCAGAACTCGGTGCAGCTGCACGGCGGCATCGGCGTGACCGACGAATACATCGGCAGCCACTACTTCCGCAAGCTCACGCAGCTCGAGATGAGCTTCGGCGACAGCTTCCACCACCTGGGCGAGGTGTCGGCGCGCATGCAGGACACGGCCGGCGTCTTCGCCTGACGGTGCTTTTCTCTTAGCATCCAGCGCCCGCCCGCCTTCGCGCCGGCGGGCGTTTTCATTCGGAACGGCCCCCGCAACGCAACCACGAAGAACGACCATGCCATCCCGCCGCACCCTCCTCCTCGGCGCGCCGCCGGTCCTCGCCGGGCTGCTCGCCTCCCCGCCCTCCTGTTGACCGCCTGCGCCAATGCGCCGACCGCCATGCCCTCGCTCGCCGACCGCCCGCCCATCGTCTTCGTGCACGGCAACGGCGACTCGGCCGCGCTGTGGCAGACCACGCTCTGGCGCTTCGAATCGAACGGCTGGCCGCGCGCGCGCCTGTTCGCCTTCGACCAGCCCCTGCCGCTGGCGCGCGACGACGACGCCGTGGCCCAGCCCGGGCGCAGCTCCACGGCGGAATCGGCCGCTTTCCTCAAGGAAAAGGTCGAGCAGGTGCTGCGCGCCACCGGCGCGACCCGGGTCGTGCTGATCGGCAACTCGCGCGGCGGCAACACCATCCGCAACTACGTGCAGAACGGCGGCGGCGCGGCCGTCGCCAGCCACGTGGTGCTCGGCGGCAACCCGGCGCACGGCATCTGGGCCGTGCCGGGCCTGCGCGAGAACAACGAGTTCTCGGGGCTGTCGCCCTTCATGCGGCAGCTCAACGCACCCAAGGGCCCGAACGGCGACGAGGTGACGCCCGGCGTGAAGTGGCTCACGCTGCGCTCGGACAACAACGACAAGTACGCCCAGCCCGACGGCCTGTGGATCGGCTCGCCCGGCAAGCCGACGAACATCGGCTTCGACGGCCCGGCGCTCAAGGGCGCGACCAACACCGTGCTGCCGCGCGTGGACCACCGCGAAACCTCGTTCTCGCCCGCGGCCTTCGCGGCGACCTGGCGGTTCCTCACCGGCGAGGCGCCGCGCAGCCTGGAGATCGCGCGCGAGGCGGGCCCGGTGCTCGACGGCCGCGCGATCGGCGCGGAGAACCAGTCGCTGGCCGGCGCGCAGGTGCTGGTGTACGCGGTCGATCCGGCCACGGGCCGGCGGCTCGGCGAGCCCGTGCACCGCAAGACCGTCGGCGCCGACGGGCGCTGGGGCCCCTTCAACGCACGCGCCGATGCGGCCTACGAATTCGTGTTCGACACGCAGGCCGGCGTCACCCACATCTACCGCAGCCCGTTCCCGCGCGGCAGCAGCCTCGTGAACCTGCGGCTCGATCCGATCGTGCCGGCCGACGGCAGCGCCAACGCGGTCGTCGTCTTCACGCGGCCGCGCGGCTATTTCGACGCGCAGCGCGACACCCTGCGCTTCGACGGCAAGAGCCCGCCGGCCGGCGTGCCGCCCAGGGGCGCGGGCGTGTCGAGCTCGCGCCTGCGCGAGACGGGCGCCGAGCCGCAGCGCGCGATCACGGGAGAGTTCAACGGCGAGCGCCTCACGGGGCTCACCTGGCCCGCGGCCCAGCGCCATGTCACGGTGCTGGAACTGACCTACTGAAGAAAAAGCGGCATGCGATGAACGACAGCTCCCCCTTCGTGCTCGAGGCCCGCGACGCCCGCGGCGTGGTCACGCTCACGCTCAACCGCCCGGACGCGTTCAATGCGCTGTCCGAGGGCATGCTGGGCGCCCTCGAAACGGCCATCGCCGGCATCGCGGTCGACGACACGGTGCGTGCCGTCGTGATCGCCGGCGCTGGCAAGGCCTTCTGCGCCGGCCACGACCTGAAGGAAATGCGCGCCGCGCCCGCGCTCGACTACTACCAGCGCCTGTTCACGCGCTGCGGCGAGATGATGCTGTCGCTGCAGCGGCTGCCGGTGCCCGTGATCGCGCGCGTGCACGGCATCGCGACCGCCGCGGGCTGCCAGCTGGTGGCGGTGTGCGACCTCGCCGTGGCCTCGAGCGAGGCGCGCTTCGCGGTCAGCGGCGTCAACGTCGGGCTGTTCTGCGCCACGCCGAGCGTCACGCTGTCGCGCAACCTGGGGCGCAAGGAGGCCTTCGAGATGCTCGTCACCGGCGAATTCATCGGCGCCGAGGAGGCGCGCGAGAAAGGCCTGGTCAATCGCGTGGCGGCGCCGGCCGAACTCGATGCCGCCCTCGAGGCACTGCTGGCCAGCATCGTCGCCAAGCCGCGCACCGCGCTGACGCTCGGCAAGGCGCTGTTCTACCGGCAGCTCGAAACGGGCATCGCGCCGGCGCTGGCGGACGCCAGCCAGACCATGGCCTGCAACATGATGGATGCGAGTGCGCTCGAAGGCGTGCAGGCCTTCATCGAGAAGCGCCCGCCGGCCTGGAAGGCCTGAACCCGGCCAGCTAGCTGTCGTGCAGCCGCGAGCTCTGCGGCAGGTGCGCCATCAGGAATTCCATCTGGTCCGCCAGGATGCGGCGGTTGCGCAGGATGAAGTCCTCCCAGAGGCTGGGCACGTAGGGCGCGTACAAGAGCGGCATGTCGGCCTGCTCGGGGGTGCGGCTGCTCTTGCGGTGGTTGCAGGGCTTGCAGGCCGTGACCACGTTCATCCAGGTGTCGATGCCGCGCTGCGCGAACGGAATGATGTGCTCGCGGGTCAGCTCGTCTTCATGGAAGTGGCCGCCGCAGTAGGCGCAGACGTTGCGGTCGCGCGCGAACAGCTTGCTGTTGGTGAGCCCCGGGCGCTGGGTGAAGGGGTTGATGCGCGGCACGCCCTTGGTGCCGATGATGCTGTCGACGGCAATCTGTGACTGCTCGCCCGTCATCGCGTTGTGGCCGCCGCGGAACAGGGCCACCTGGCCGCCAGCCTCCCAGCGGACTTCGTCCGCTGCATAGTGGATCACCGCCTGTTCGAGCGAAATCCACGACTGGGGCAGCCCTTGGGCCGACAGCTTCAAGACCTTCACCACACGCCTCCTCGACAGAACGAAAGAAACACGGAGAGACCCGGGACACGGAGCGCGTCGGCGACCTCGCGGATCGGCGCACTGCGTCACAATATACCGGCTTTGTGACAAACGGCCTGATGAGCCCATTCGGCGGGCGACAGGCGCTATCAAAAAGATATTCACCCATGCAGGTTTTCCGCGGCTTCCGGCACCCGGGGCGTGGCTCCGGCCTGCGCCTTGACCATCGGCAATTTCGACGGCGTCCACCGTGGCCACCAGGCCATGCTGGCGCTCCTGCAGACCGAGGCGCGGCAGCGCGGCCTGCCGAGCTGCGTGCTGACCTTCGAGCCCCATCCGCGCGACTATTTCGCCGCGCTCGCGAAGAAGCCCGACTCGCGCCGGCGCGCATCGGCACGCTGCGCGACAAGCTCGGCGAGCTGGCCGCCTGCGGCGTCGCGCAGACCGTGGTGCTGCCCTTCGATGCCCGGCTCGCCTCGCAGTCGCCCGAGGAATTCATCCAGAACGTGCTGGTCGACGGCCTGGGCGCGCGCTACGTGCTGGTGGGCGACGACTTCCGCTTCGGCGCCCGGCGCGCGGGCGACTACGCGATGCTCGACGCGGCCGGCGATGCCCGCGGCTTCGATGTCGCGCGCATGAACAGCTACGAGGTGCACGGCCTGCGCGTGTCGAGCTCGGCCGTGCGCGAGGCGCTGGCCGAAGGCCGCATGGCCGACGCCCAGACCCTGCTGGGCCGGCCCTACGCCATCTCGGGCCACGTGGTGCACGGGCGCAAGCTGGGCCGCGCGCCGGCGCCTCGGCACCGGGGCAGGACGACGGCTTCCGCACCCTCAACCTGCGCTTCAAGCACTGGAAACCGGCGGCCAGCGGCATCTTCGTGGTGCTGGTGCACGGCCTGTCCGAGCGGCCGCTGCCCGGCGTCGCCAACCTCGGCGTGCGGCCCTCGCTCGACCCGAACGACGTCAATGCCGGCCGGGTCCTGCTCGAGACGCACTGCCTCGAGTGGCCCTCTCACCTGGGCGCCGAGGGGCCTACGGTAAAATCGTGCGCGTGGAACTGCTGCACAAATTGCACGACGAATTGCGCTACACCAGCCTCGAAGCCCTCACCGCGGGCATCGCGAAGGATGGACGCGACGCGCGTGCCTTCTTTGCATCCACCCACGCAGAAACCCACCGCCAGACCACGCGCGATCGAATTTAGCCCTGCACGCTCCGTGCTGCCGCCCTTCGACAAGCTCAGGGCGAACGGCTTTTCTTCCGCACCGACGCCCTTTGTGCCGTTCGGGCTGAGCCTGTCGAAGCCCACTGTTTCGCACCCCCAACATGTCTGACGCTGCCGCCCCCCACCGATTACCGTTCCACGCTGAACCTGCCCGACACCCCCTTCCCGATGCGCGGCGACCTGCCCAAGCGCGAACCGGGCTGGGTCAAGGAATGGAACGACGCCGAGCACGGCACCTACCACCGCCTGCGCCTGGCCCGCCGCGGCGCGCCCAAGTTCATCCTGCGACGACGGCCCGCCCTACGCCAACGGCCAGATCCACATGGGCCACGCGGTGAACAAGATCCTGAAGGACATGATCACCAAGGCGCGCCAGCTCGAGGGCTGACGACGCGCTCTACGTGCCGGCTGGACCGCCACGGCCTGCCGAATCGCAGAACGCCATCGAGAAGCAGTTCGGCCGCAACCTGAGCCGCGACGAGATGCAGGCCAAGAGCTGCGCCTACGCCACCGAGCAGATCGCGCAGCAGATGGCCGACTTCCAGCGCCTGGGCGTGCTGGGCGAATGGGACCATCCCTGACAAGACCATGGACTTCGCCAACGAGGCCGGCGAGCTGCGCGCGTTCAAGCGCGTGATCGAGCGCGGCTTCGTCTACCGCGGCCGAAGCCGGTCTACTGGTGCTTCGACTGCGGCTCGTCGCTGGCCGAGTTCGAGATCGAGTACGCCGACAAGAAGAGCCAGACCATCGACGTGGCCTTCAGGGCGCACGAGCGCGAGAAGGTGCTCGCCGCCTTCGGCCGGCCCGATGCGCCTGGGCGACGTCTTCGCCGTCATCTGGACCACCACCGCCTGGACCATCCCGGCCAACCAGGCGATCAACCTGAACCCCGAGCTCGAGTACGCGCTGGTCGACACCGAGCGCGGCCTGCTGATCCTGGCCGCCTCGCTGGTCGAGATGTGCATGACGCGCTATGCGCTCGACGGCAAGGTGATCGCCACCGTCAAGGGCGAGGCGCTCGGCGGGCTCGAGTTCGAGCATCCGCTGTACGACGTGGACGCGGGCTACCGCCGCCTGTCGCCGATCTACCTGGCCGATTACGCCACCGCCACCGACGGCACCGGCCTGGTCCACTCCTCGCCCGCCTACGGCCTGGACGACTTCAACTCCTGCGTCGCCCATGGCGTGGCCTACGACGACATCCTGAACCCGGTGCAGGGCAACGGCAGCTACGCGCCCGATTTCCCGCTGTTCGGCGGCCAGAACATCTGGAAGGCCGTGCCGGTGATCATCGCCGCGCTGCGCGATGCCAACCGCCTGCTGACCACCGAGACCATCAGCCACAGCTACCCGCATTGCTGGCGCCACAAGACGCCGGTGATCTACCGCGCCGCGGCCCAGTGGTTCATCCGCATGGACGAGGGCGAGGGCGTGTTCACCAAGGACAAGGCGCCCAAGACGCTGCGCCAGACCGCGCTCGACGCGATCGAAGAGACCAGCTTCTATCCGGAGAACGGCAAGGCCCGCCTGCACGACATGATCGCCGGCCGGCCCGACTGGTGCATCAGCCGCCAGCGCAGCTGGGGCGTGCCGATCCCGTTCTTCCTGCACAAGGACTCGGGCGAGCTGCATCCGCGCACCATGGAGATCCTCGACCAGGCCGCCGACATCGTCGAGAAGGGCGGCATCGAGGCCTGGAGCCGCGTGACGGTGGAAGAGATCCTCGGCGCCGAGGACGCGCCGAGCTACACCAGAGAGCACCGACATCCTCGAGGTGTGGTTCGACTCGGGCTCGACCTTCTATCACGTGCTGCGCGGCACGCACCCCACGGTGCACCACGAGACCGGCCCCGAGGCCGACCTCTACCTCGAGGGCCATGACCAGCATCGCGGCTGGTTCCACTCGTCGCTGCTGCTGGCCTGCGCGCTCGAAGACCGCGCGCCCTACAAGGGCCTGCTCACGCACGGCTTCACCGTCGATGCCAAGGGCATCAAGATGAGCAAGTCGCTCAAGAACGGCATCGATCCGCAGGAGATCAGCAACAAGCTGGGCTCGGAGATCATCCGCCTGTGGGTGGCAGCGAGCGACTATTCGGGCGACATCGCGGGCGACGACAAGATCCTCGCGCGCGTGGTCGACGCCTACCGCCGCATCCGCAACACGCTGCGCTTCCTGCTGGCCAACACCAGCGACTTCGATGTCGCGAAGGACGCGCTGCCCCTGTCGGAGCTGTTCGAGATCGACCGCTACGCGCTCGCGCGCGCCGCGCAGTTCCAGGACGAGATCCTCGCGCACTACAAGGTGTACGAGTTCCATCCGGTGGTCGCCAAGCTGCAGATCTACTGCTCGGAAGACCTCGGCGGCTTCTACCTCGACATCCTGAAGGACCGCCTCTACACCACCGCGCCCGGCTCGCGCGCGCGCCGCAGCGCGCAGACCGCGCTGTGGCACATCGCGCAGGCGATGCTGCGCTGGATGGCGCCGTTCCTGAGCTTCACGGCCGAGGAGGCCTGGAAGCTCGTCGGCACCGGCGCGCCCGGCGACTCGATCTTCACCCAGACCTACAGCCGCTTCGACGCGCCCGACGAGGCCCTGCTCGCCAAGTGGGGCCGCATCCGCGAGATCCGCGACGCGGTGAACAAGGAGATCGAGACGGTGCGCGCCGACGGCAAGGTCGGCTCCTCGCTGCAGGCCAACCTGCGCGTGACGGCGCCGGCCGAGGACTTCGCGCTGCTGGGTTCGCTCGGCGAGGACCTGAAGTTCGTCTTCATCGCCTCGGCGATCGAGCTGGCCGCGGGCGAGGCGCTGGCCACGGCGGTCGTGCCGAGCACGGCGCAGAAATGCGAGCGCTGCTGGCATTACCGCGAGGACGTGGGCCACGATCCGGCCCATCCGACGATCTGCGGTCGCTGCACCAGCAACCTGTTCGGCGCCGGCGAATCGAGGAGCTTCGCCTGATGGCCGCCACCCGCACCGTCTCGGCCTCGCGCTCGCGCGGCACCGGCATCTGGCCCTGGCTCGCGCTGGCACTGATCATCGTGATCATCGACCAGTTCACCAAGACGCTGATCCTCGGCTACTACAAGCTCGGCGACGCCACCTACGTCACCAGCTTCTTCAACGTCGTGCGCGCGCACAACACGGGCGCGGCCTTCTCGTTCCTGGCCGACCATTCGGGCTGGCAGCGCTGGCTGTTCACCGGCATCGGCGTGGCGGCGGCCGTGTTCATCGTCTGGATGCTGAAGTCGCACGCGGGCCAGAAGCTGTTCTCGTTTTCCATGGCCTGCATCCTGGGCGGCGCCATCGGCAACGTGGTCGATCGGATGATGCACGGCTACGTGGTGGACTTCCTGAGCTTCCACGCGGGCGGCCGGCACTTCCCGGCCTTCAACGCGGCCGACAGCGCGATCACGCTGGGCGCGATCTGCCTGATCCTCGACGAGATCCGCAGGGTGCGGCGCGGCAAGTAGCGGCCCAACGTCTTTTTTGCTCCCTCGAAGGGCGCGCCGGGATTCCCGGCGCGCCCTTCGCGCATTCGGCGCACGGGTTTTCATCGATCCCGCGCTGTCATGGCGGGGTCATACTGCCGCGGTCCAATGTAATCGATTACATAGCACCCACCGATGAGCATCCAAGCAGTCGCGGCCAAGGCCGGCGTGTCCGTCGCCACCGTCTCGCGCGTCTTCAATTTCCCCGACAAGGTCAGCGGCGCCACGCGCGACCTGGTCGAGCGCGCGGCGCGCGAGCTCAATTACCTGCCGAACGCCAGCGCCCGCACCCTGCGCACCCAGCGCAGCCGCGTGCTCGGCGTGGTGCTGCCCACGCTGCTCAACCCCACCTTCGCCGAATGCCTGCAGGGCATCGCGCAGGCGGCCGTGGCGGGCGGCTACGCGATCATTCCCGTCACCACCGGCTACAGGCTCGACGAGGAGGAACGCGCGGTCCACATGCTCTTGGCCGGCAATGTCGACGGCCTGATCCTCGTGGTCTCCAACCCCTCGACCTCGAAGGCGCTCGAGCGGCTGCGCGCCCAGCGCGTGCCCTACGTGCTGGCCTACAACCGCCATCCCGAGCATCCCTGCGTCACGGTCGACAACGAGGCCGCCGTCGCCGACGCGGTGGCGCGGCTGGTGCTCTTGGGCCACCGGCGCATCGCGATGGTCAGCGGGACGCTGGCGGCCTCCGACCGCGCCCAGCAGCGCTACCGTGGCTACCAGAAAGGCATGGCCGACGCGGGCCTCAAGCCGCAGCCACTGGTCGAGGTGCCCTTCGTCGAGAGCGCGGTCGACCGCCTTGCGCGGCTGCTGCAGCTGCGCCACCGGCCCAGCGCGCTGGTCTGCTCGAACGACCTGCTGGCCATCCGCAGCATCCGCGCCGCGCACCGCAGCGGCCTGGCCGTGCCCGCCGATCTCAGCGTGATCGGCTTCGACGGCATCGCGCTCGGCGAGGACCTCACGCCCGCGCTCAGCACCATCGCGCAGCCCAACAGCGACATCGGCCGCCATGGCGTCGAGCTGCTGATCCAGGCCATGGCCGGCGGCGGCGCGCTCGACGCCGATGCCAGCCTGCTGCTGCCCCACGTGTTCCGCGACGGCGAATCGTGCGCCGCCGCGCCCGACGGCGACCCGGGCGACATCGCCTGACGCCCTTTTCTCCCGACTGCCTCAACCCACCCCGCCACAGGAGCTTCTCCCATGTCCTCTTCCTTGCGCCACATCGCGCGCCTCGGCCTGCTCGCCGCCGCGCTCGTCGGCGGCAGCGCCGCCTTCGCGCAGACCGCCATCTGCTACAACTGCCCGACCGAATGGGCCGACTGGGGCACCCAGCTGAAGGCCATCAAGGCCAAGACCGGCATCACCGTGCCGCCCGACAACAAGAACTCGGGCCAGTCGCTCGCGCAAATGGCGGCCGAGAAGGCCAGCCCGGTGGCCGACGTCACCTACCTCGGCGTGACCTTCGCGGTGCAGGCCGCCAAGGACGGCCTGGTCGAGCCCTACAAGCCGGCCGCCTGGAAGGACATCCCCGACGGCCTCAAGGACCCCGCAGGCAACTGGTTCACCATCCACTCGGGCACGCTGGGCTTCATGGTCAACGTCGACGCGCTCAAGGGCAAGCCAGTCCCCAAGTCGTGGGCCGACCTGCTCAAGCCCGAGTACAAGGGCCTGATCGGCTACCTCGACCCGGCCTCGGCCTTCGTCGGCTACGTCGGCGCGGTCGCGGTCAACGAGGCGCGCGGCGGCACGCTCGACAACTTCAAGCCGGCCATCGACTACTTCAAGGCGCTGCAGAAGAACGAGCCGATCGTGCCCAAGCAGACCTCGTACGCGCGCGTGCTCTCGGGCGAGATCGCGATCCTGCTCGACTACGACTTCAACGCCTACCGCGCCAAGTACAAGGACAAGGCCAACGTCGCCTTCGTGATCCCGAGCGAAGGCACGCTGGCCGTGCCCTACGTGATGAGCCTGGTGGCCAAGGCGCCGCACGCGGCCGACGCCAAGAAGGTGCTGGACTTCACGCTGTCCGACGAGGGCCAAGCGATCTGGGCCAAGGCCTACCTGCGCCCGGTGCGCGCCGGCGCGATGCCCAAGGAGATCGAGGCCCAGTTCCTGCCCGCGAGCGACTACGCGCGCGCCAAGAGCGTGGACTACGGCCGCATGGCCGCGGCGCAGCGCGCCTTCTCCGACGAGTACCTGAAGGAAGTGCGCTGAGCCGCACCGCATGAGATGACGCAGGCCACCGCCACGATGCCTTCGGACGGCGCCTCCGGCGCCTGGACCCCGCGCTGGCGGCTGCTGGCCTGCGCCCTGCCCGCGGCCGCCTTCTTCGCGGCCTTCTGGCTGCTGCCGGTGGTGCGGCTGCTCGCGCTGCCCGCCGACAAGGGCTGGGCCACCTACTTCGCCGTGCTGACCGATGCGCGCTACCTGCAGAGCATGGTCAACACCGTGCTGCTGTCGGCGGCGGTCACGCTGGCCACGCTGGTGCTCGGCGCGGCGGTGGGCATCTACCTCGCGCGCCATGCCTTCTGGGGCCGGCGCGTGCTGCTGTCGCTGCTCACGCTGCCGCTGTCCTTTCCGGGCGTGATCATCGGCTTCTTCGTGATCCTGCTCGGCGGCCGCCAGGGCGTGGTGGCGAGCTTGAGCGACGCGCTGATCGGCGAGCGCATCACCTTCGCCTACGGCCTGCTCGGGCTGTTCCTGGCCTACCTGTATTTCTCGCTGCCGCGCGCCATCGCCACCTACGCGGCCGCAGCCGAGGCCATGAACCTGCAGCTCGAGGAAGCCGCGCGCTCGCTCGGCGCCTCGCGGCTGCGCGTGGCGCGCGACGTGTGGATGCCCGAGCTCGCGCCCACCACCCTGGCCTGCGGCGCGATCCTGTTCGCGACCTCGATGGGCGCCTTCGGCACCGCCTTCACGCTCGCGAGCAAGTTCGAGGTGATCCCGATCACCATCTACAACGAGTTCACCAACTACGCGAACTTCGCGCTCGCGGCCTCGCTGTCGATCGCGCTCGGCCTCGTGACCTGGCTGGTGCTGTTCGCCGCGCGCCGCTTCGGCGCGAACCCCGTCGCACGCTGAGGCCGTCCCGTCATGCGAACGAACACCCAGCCCCAAGCCCCTTTCCTGCTCGCGATCACGCTGGTCGTGAGCCTGTTCATGATCGCGCCGATGCTGCTGTCGGTGATGGCCGGCCTGGTCAACAACTACAGCACCGGCCTCCAGAGCGGCCTCACCCTGCGCTGGCTCGGCGAGGTGTGGGAGAACTACGGCGGCACCGTCGGCTGGTCGCTCGCGCTGGCCACGGCCTGCGTCGCCTGCACCGTGCTGCTCGGCGTGCCCTGCGCCTATGCGCTGGCGCGCAGCCGCTCGCGCGCGGCCCATGTCTTCGAGGAGCTGCTGACCCTGCCGGTCGCGGTGCCGGGCCTGGCGACCGCGCTCGCGCTGATCCTCGCCTACGGCCAGCTCACGGCCTTCCGCCAGAGCTTCGCGTTCATCCTGGTCGGCCACGTCGTGTTCACGCTGCCCTTCATGGTGCGCACCGTGAGCTCGGCCTTCCAGCGCCACGAGCTGCTCGCGCTCGAGGAGGCCGCGCGCACGCTGGGCGCGAGCTTCCGCCAGCGCTTCATGGGCATCCTGGTGCCGGCCGTGTTCCCCGCCATCGTGGCCGGCAGCCTGATGGTGTTCACGCTCTCGGTGGGCGAGTTCAACCTGACCTGGATGCTGCACACCCCGCTCACGCGCACCCTGCCCGTGGGCCTGGCCGACAGCTATGCCTCGATGCGCATCGAGATCGGCTCGGCCTACACGCTGGTCTTCTTCGCCGTCATCCTCCCCGTGCTGTGGGGCCTCCAGTACCTCGCCCACCTGATCCAGAAACGCCATGGAACTTGAACGCGTCCCCATCGACATCGCCCACTGCGCCAAGACCTACGCCGACGGCACGCGCGGCCTGCAGCCCACCGACCTCCAGGTGGAGGCCGGCGAGGTGCTGGCGCTGCTCGGCCCCTCGGGCTGCGGCAAGACCACGCTGCTGCGGCTGATCGCGGGCCTGGAAACGCCCGACGCCGGCAGCCGCATCGCCTTCGGCGGCCAGGACGTGACGCAGCGCCCGGTCGAGCAGCGCGGCGTGGGCATGGTGTTCCAGAGCTATGCGCTGTTCCCGCAGATGACGGTGGCGGCCAACATCGGCTATGGCCTGCGCATCCGCGGCGTGGCGCCCGCCGAGGAGAAGCGCGCCGTCGGCGAACTGGTCGACCTGGTGCGCCTGGGCGGCCTCGAGAACAAGCGCCCGGCCGAGCTCTCGGGCGGCCAGCGCCAGCGCGTGGCGCTCGCGCGCGCGGTGGCGGTGCGCCCGCGCGTGCTGCTGCTCGACGAGCCGCTGGCCGCGCTCGACGCCAAGCTCAAGGAGTCGCTGCGCGACGAGCTCGCCGAGCTGCTGCGTCGGCTGCACATCACCGCGGTGCACGTCACGCACGACCAGCAGGAGGCGCTGGCCATCGCCGATCGGCTCGCCGTGATGCAGGCCGGGCGCATCGTGCAGGTGGGCCGCGGCGAGGACCTCTACCGCGCGCCCGCCCATCCCTTCGTGGCCGAATTCCTCGGCCGCGTGAACCGGCTGCAGCGCACGCCCGAGGCGCTGCGCGAAGACGTCGTGCGGCTCGGCGGCAGTGCCCTACCCTGCCCCGGCGCCTGGCGCGACCGCGCGCTGCTGCTGGTGCGCCCCGAGGACATCGAGGTCGGCCCCGCGCAGCCCGCGCGCCCCGGTTGGGGCACGGCCACGGTCGAGCGCCGCACCTTCCTCGGCGACAGCGTGCAGCTGCAGCTGCGCGTGGCCGACCAGCCGCAGATGCTCCTGGCCGACACCGCGCGCGACACGCCCTACGGCATCGGCGATGCCGTCGCGCTTCGCATCCACCCCGACCGATTGATGAGCCCGCAGGACACCCGCGCATGACCGCCACGACCCAAGACACCTTCCTGGTCCAGCTCACCGACCTGCACATCCGCGAGCCGGGCCGGCTGGCCTATGGCCGCATCGACACCGCGCCCTACCTCGCGCGCGCGGTGCGATCGGTGCTCGCGCTGCGGCAGTCGCCCGACGCGGTGGTGATCACCGGCGACCTCACCGACTTCGGCCGCGCCGCCGAGTACGAGCACCTCGCGCGCCTGCTGGCGCCGCTCGAGGCGCGGGGCATTCCCGTCCACCTGATGCCCGGCAACCACGACGACCGCGACCAGCTGCGCCGCAGCTTCCCGGGCCACGCCTACCTCGGCGACGGCGGCGACAGCGACGGCGACGGCTTCGTGCAGTACGCGTTGAACGTCGGGCCGCTGCGGCTGATCGCGCTCGACACCGTGGTGCCCGGCGCCAGCCATGGCGCGCTGTGCGAGAAGCGGCTGGCCTGGCTCGAGGCCCGGCTCGGCGAGAGCCGGCGCGAGCCGGTGGTGGTGGCGATGCACCATCCGCCGTTCCAGACCCTGATCGGCCACATGGACGAGATCGGCCTGCTCGAGGGCGCCGCGGAACTCGAGGCCCTGATCGCGCGTCATTCCAATGTGGAACGCGTGATCTGCGGCCACCTGCACCGCGCCATCGACGTGCGCTTCGGCGGCACCCTGGCCTCGACCGCGCCCGCGCCCGCGCACCAGGTCTGCCTGGACCTCGCGCCCGACGCGGCCTCGGCCTGGACGCTCGAGCCCCCGGGCTTCCGCGTGCATGCCTGGTCGCCCACGGCCGGCCGCCTGGTCACGCACCTCGCGGCCTCGGGGCATTTCGAGGGGCCGTATCCGTTCCACGACAACGGCGCGTTGATCGATTAGGACCCCGCTGGCCTGCTCCGGCCACATGTGGAGAATGGGGGGTCAACGCAAAACCGAAACAGAACGAAAAGAAAGGATCAAGCCCGACACCCATGAAGCATCTTCTGAACCTGCTGGCGGCCGTCGCCCTGCTGGTGTGGGGCACGCACCTCGTGCGCACCGGCGTTCTTCGCGTGTTCGGCGCCAATTTGCGCAAGATCCTCGTGCAGAGCATGCGCAACCGATTCACGGCCGCCCTCTCGGGCATCGGCGTCACGGCCCTGGTGCAATCGAGCACCGCCACTTCGCTGATGACCTCCTCCTTCGTCGGCCAGGGCCTGATCACCCTGCCCGCGGCGCTGGCGGTGATGCGCGGCGCCGACGTGGGCACGGCGCTGATCTCGGTGCTGTTCTCGGCCGACCTGTCCTGGCTCTCGCCGATGTTCATCTTCGTGGGCGTGGTGCTGTTCATCAGCCGCCCGGCCAGCGTGGCCGGCCGCATCGGCCGCGTCTTCATCGGCCTGGGCCTGATGCTCCTGGCCCTCCAGCTGGTGGTCGAAGCCACCGAGCCGCTGTTCTCCTCGCAGGCGGTGCGCGCGGTGCTGGCCTCGATCAGCAGCGACGTGCTGCTCGAGATCACCATCGGCTCCGTGCTCGCGATCGCCTCGTACTCGAGCCTCGCGGTGGTGCTGCTGGTGGCGACCATGGCCAATTCGAACGTGGTGCCGCTCGACGTCGCGCTCGGCCTGGTGCTCGGCGCCAACCTCGGCAGCGGCCTGCTCGCGGTGCTGACCACGGCCAAGTCGGCGATTCCGGTGCGCCAGGTGACCATCGGCAACCTGCTGTTCAAGGCCCTGGGCGTGGCGGTGGTCGCGCCCTTCGTCGGGCTCTGGCTGCGCTACGTGCAGCCGCAGCTGCCGACGCCCACGCATGGCGTGGTGCTGTTCCACTTGGCCTTCAACATCATCATCAGCATCGGCTTCATCGGCCTCACGCAGACGGTGGCGAAGCTGGTGACGCGCATGCTGCCCGAGCCCGCGCCCTCGACCGCCTCGCTGCGACCGCACCACCTCGATCCTTCGGCGCTGTCGACGCCCACGCTCGCGATCTCGAATGCCGCGCGCGAGGCGCTGCACCAGGCCGACATCGTGGAGACGATGCTGATCGGCGTGCTCGACGTGATCCGCCGCAACGACCTCAAGCTCGCGCAGGAGCTGCGCCAGCTCGACGACACCGTGGACGAGCTCTATTCGGCGATCAAGTACTACATGACGCGCATCTCGCGCGAGGCCCTCGGCGAGGAGGAGAGCCGGCGCTGGACGGACATCATCAGCTTCACGATCAACATGGAGCAGATCGGGGACATCATCGAGCGGGTGATCCAGGACGTGGAGGACAAGAAGATCAAGCCGCAGCGCAACTTCTCGGAAGCGGGGATGGCGGAGATCGTCGAGCTGCACGGGCGGCTGGTGGCGAATCTGCGGCTGTCGATGAGCGTGTTCCTGAACGGGAATGTTCGGGATGCGCAGAAGCTGCTCGAAGAGAAGGCTCGGTTTCGGGATCTGGAGCGGGCTTATGCGACGACGCACCTGGATCGGTTGTCGGATCGGACGACGTTGAGCATCGAGACCAGTTCATTGCATATCGATCTGATCAGCGATTTGAAGCGGATCAATTCGCATATCTGTTCTATTGCTTATCCGATCTTGGAGTCGGCTGGGGCGTTGGCGCCTTCTCGGTTGAAAGAGTCTCGGTTGGGGAAGATCGAAGGCTGAGTCTTGTATTGAAGCTGTTGGCCGGGTCTCGCCCCGGCGGGCGACTCACTTTTCTTGTCTCGCCAAGAAAAGTAAGCAAAAGAAGGCGACCCCGCTGTCTGTGTCCCTCCGCTTCGCTGCGGGCAACCTGCGGTGCTCGGGGAAAGCGGGGGTCCGCAGAACTCGCTGCGCTGCGCTCCGCTCAGACAGCTGCGGCCCTTATCCCGCTTTCCCCTGCGCTCCTCGGCACAGCCAGAGGGGGGTGATTCGGGCCTTTGCTTCGCTCGGCCTGGCATACCCCTCGGGCCTTCGCTGCGCTCGGCCGCGGGTACCTAGCAAGCCATCGCTTCGGGTCTTGCTCCCTCTCCCTCTGGGAGAGGGCTGGGGTGAGGGCACTGGGCGGTGGATACCGTCAGACCCTTGGTGAGGCCCGGTGCCCTCACCCTAACCCTCTCCCAGAGGGAGAGGGGAACAAGAAAAACACAAGGCCGAGCGAAGCGATGGCCCGAGCGACATTGCCAGGCCGAGCGAAGCGATGGCCCGAGCGGCATTCCAAGGCCGAGCGAAGCGATGGCCCGAGCGGCATTCCAAGGCCGAGCGAAGCAAAGGCCCGACCCACCCCCCTCTGGCTGCGCCGAGGAGCGCAGCGTTTCGCGGATAAGGGCTCGCAGCTGTCTGAGCGCAGCGCAGCGGAGCGAGTTCTGCGAGACCCCGCGAAACGCGAGCACCGCAGGTTGCCCGTAGCGAAGCGGAGGGTCGCAGACAGTGGGGTCGCCTTTTCTTTGCCTACTTTCTTTTGGCGAAGCAAAAGAAAGTAGGTCGCCCGCCGGGGCGAATTCCCGGCCGACAGCCTCAGCAGAAACAACCCGCTATTTAGAAGAGACAACCCCCAAAGCAGCAGGCTCAACAACAGCCTCCCGCCGCGCATACCTCTGCGCCAACACAGCACAAACCATCAACTGCATCTGATGAAACAACATCAGCGGCAAAACGATGGCGCCCACAGCATGCGAGGCAAACAGAACCTTCGCCATCGGAATCCCGCTAGCCAGACTCTTCTTCGACCCACAGAACACGATCGTGATCTCGTCTTCAGTATCGAAGCCCAGCTTGCGCGCCAACAAGGTAGTCAGGCTCAACGCCAAAGCCAGGATCACCGCACACACGACCAGCAACCCCACCAGCGCATGCATCGGCACCTGCCGCCACAACCCCTCGATCACCGCCGCACTGAACGCCGTATAGACCACCAGCAGGATCGACCCCTGGTCCACGAACTTCAGCACCGAAGCGCGCCGCTTCACCCAGCCCCCGATCCACGGCCGCAGCAGATGCCCGGCCGCGAACGGCACCATCAGTTGCAGCAGGATCCGCCCGATCGCATCGAGCGACGACGACGCCGCATGCCCGCCGTGCGGCAGCACCACCAGCCCCACCAGCACCGGCGTCACGAACCCCCCAGCAGCGTCGAGGCCGAGGCGCTGCAGATCGCCGCCGGCATGTTGCCGCGCGCCATCGCCGTGAACGCGATCGCCGACTGCACGGTCGCGGGCAGCACGCACAGGTACAGCACGCCGGTGTAGAGCTCGGGCGTGACCAGCGGCACCAGCACCGGCTTCAACGCCAGCCCGAGCAACGGGAACAGCACGAAGGTGCTTGCGAACACCAGCAGGTGCAGCCGCCAGTGGGTGATGCCCTCGAGGATCGCCTCGCGCGAGAGCTTGGCGCCGTGCAGGAAGAACAGCAGGCCAATGGCCACCGTGGTCAGGCCCTCGAAAAATTGGGCGGGACGGCCGCTGGCGGGGACCAGGCTCGCGAGGGTGACGACCGACAGCAGGGCGAGGGTGAAGTTGTCGGGCAGGAGACGGGAACGGGACATGGAAAGGCAAAGCGCGACCGCCCCCGGGACGGGGACGATCGCTCGAATTAGGGATTACCCGTATTTTCGCGCTAGTGCGCCGTCGAAGCGGCGGGGCGCGAAGAAGGCGACGCGGACGGTGGGGGATAGCCCGTGGCGGTGGCCGTGAAGCGCGCCTGGCGGCAGCGCAGGCAGAAGTCGATCAGGTCGTCGACCTCGGTCGCCTTGTCGAACACGGCATCGGCGCCGAGCTGCAGGCAGCGGCGGCGCATGTCGGGCGTGGCGTGGTTGCTCAGCACCACCATCTTCTGCGACGGGTCGCGGTGGCGGCAGGCCTGAAGCACGCTGAGGCCGGTGCCGTCTTTCAGAAACAGGTCGATGATCGCCAGGTCCCACGCCGCCATGTTGCGCGTGAGCCAGCGCGTGCTCTCGGCCTCGGTGTCGGCCAGGCCGACCGGATCGACCCGCGCCACCTCGCGCAGGGTGCCCACGAGGTTCTCGCGGATGGTGGGGTTGTCTTCGACGATGAAGGTGCGGACGGTGCTCATGGCGGCAGGCGGCGATCCCGCGAAGAGGCGGGACGGCGGCGGGGCTTCGTTGCCAACGAGGCTACAAAGTGCTCCCGCCACAAGACGCAGGCATGACACCCCTGCCCGGGTAGGACAAGGCCGGGGTGGCGCTCAGAGCGTGAGGATGGTGCAGCCCGTGGTCTTGCGCGCCTCGAGGTCGCGGTGCGCCTGCTGCACGTCGGCCAGCGCATAGCGCTGCACGATCGGGATCTTCACCGCGCCGCTCTGCACGATGGCGAACAGGTCGTCCGCCATCGCCTGCGTGCTCTCGCGCGTGGCCAGGTGCGAGAACAGCGTGGGACGCGTCAGGTACAGCGAGCCCTTCGAGGCCAGCACGCCGAGGTTCACCGGCGGCACCGGGCCCGAGCCGTTGCCGAACACGGCCAGCAGGCCGAAGGGACGCAGGCAGTCGATCGAGCCTTCGAAGGTGTCCTTGCCGACCGAGTCGTAGACCACCTTCACGCCCTTGCCGCCGGTGATCTCCTTGACGCGGGCGGCGAAGTTCTCGCTGCTGTAGTTGATGGCATGCGCCGCGCCGTGGTCCAGCGCGAGCTGGCACTTGGCGTCGCTGCCGGCGGTGCCGATCAGCTGCAGGCCCAGCGCCTTGGCCCACTGGCAGGCGATCAGGCCGACGCCGCCGGCCGCGGCATGGAACAGCACGAAGTCGCCGGCCTGCAGGCCCTCGGCCGGCAGCGTCTTCTTCAGCAGGTACTGCGTGGTCAGGCCCTTGAGCATCATGGCCGCGCCGGTCTCGAACGAGATGTCGTCGGGCAGCTTGCAGACGCACTTGGCGGGCATCACGCGCAGCTCGCTGTAGGCGCCGGGCGGCTGGCTCGCATAGGCGGCGCGGTCGCCGGCCTTCAGGTGCGTCACGCCCTCGCCCACCGCCTCGACCACGCCCGCGGCTTCCATGCCCAGCTGCAGCGGCATCTGGAACGGATAGAGCCCGCTGCGCTGGTAGGTGTCGATGAAGTTCAGGCCCACGGCCTTGTGGCGGATGCGGATCTCGCCGGGGCCGGGCTCGCCGACCTCGACCTCGACGATCTTCAGTTCCTCGGGACCGCCATGGCGGTCGATACGAACGGCTTTGCTCAACATCGGTGCTGTCTCCACGCGCGAAAAAAGAAGAGGCGCATCCTGCCATGTTTGGGGTTTCCGCGGCGACACGGGTCATTGCATCCAGCCGTTAGAGTCGGCGCCCATGTCACAGCCGCAGCGCCTCACGCCACTGACCGTCCTCCTGCTTGTCGTGCCGCCGCTGCTGTGGGCCGGCAACGCGGTGGTCGGCCGGCTGGTGCGCGAGCTGGTGTCGCCGCTCACGCTGAACTTCGTGCGCTGGGTCATCGCCTTCGTGCTGCTGCTGCCGCTCGCGGCCCCGGTGCTGCGGCCCGCGAGCCCGCTGTGGCCGCACTGGAGGCGCTATGCGCTGCTGGGCCTGCTGGGCATCGGCCTGTACAACGCCTTCCAGTACCTGGCGCTGCAGACCTCCACGCCGATCAACGTGACGCTGGTGGGCTCGAGCCTGCCGCTGTGGATGCTGGCGGTGGGCAGCCTGTTCTTCGGCGCCCGCCCGCATGGGCGCGCGATCGGCGGCGCGCTGCTGTCGATGCTCGGCGTGCTGCTCGTGCTCAGCCGCGGCGAATGGCGCCAGCTGCTGGCACTGCGGCTGGTGCCGGGCGACCTCTACATGATCCTGGGCACTATCGCATGGGCCTTCTACAGCTGGCTGCTCGCGCGCACGCACGAGCCCGCCGCGCTGCGGCGCGACTGGGCCGCCTTCCTGATGGCGCAGCTGGTGTTCGGCGTCGCCTGGTCGGGCACGTTCGCGGCCGGCGAATGGGCGCTGACGCCGGCCCACCTCGACCTGGGCTGGCCGCTGGTCGCCGCCATGGCCTTCATCGGCATCGGCCCTGCCGTGCTGGCCTACCGTTGCTGGGGCAGCGGCGTGCAGCGCGCGGGCCCGCAGGTGGCCGGCATCTTCATGAACCTCACGCCGCTGTTTGCGGCCGTGATGTCGGCGGCCTTCCTGCGCGAAGCGCCGCACTGGTACCACGGCGCGGCCTTCGTGCTGATCGTGGGCGGGATCGTGGTGTCGGCGCGGCGTTGAATCACTGGCGCGGGGCGAACAGGCGCGCCAGCGTGGGCTGCGCCGCGAGCCAGCGCGGCGCCTCCTCGCGCCCCACCAGTCGCCACACATAGCCGGGCCGGCCGTAGAGATCGCGGCCCAAGGCCAGCAGCGCGGGAATGTCGAGCGCCTCGAGCAGTTCGGGCCGGTTGTATTCCTGGTGCGCGAAGCCACGGATCTTGGCGCGCACCGCCTCCTCGTCCATCGCGAGGTACGACAGGTGCCAGCCCGCGTCGTCGATCAGCCGCGCGGGCTGGGCGCCGCTGCGCACGCGCAGGCGCAGCTGGTCGGGCGTGAGGCCGTCGAGCCGCGCGCGCGTGGCCGCCACGGTCCAGATCGCCGCGGCCTCGGGGCCCTGCACGTTGCGGTAGTCGGCGTAGAAGTAATAGAAGGCCTGGCGCAGCCCGAAGACCTCGTGGCGGCGGTCGTCGCGCATGGCGCGAACGACGTCGGCGCGCGGTATCTCGTCGGCGTCGGAGACCATCACCAGGTCGTGCGGCGCCGCGTCGTACAGGCCGCGCAGGATCTGGTTGCGCTGGAATTTCTCGCGGATCCAGAAGCCCGATGTCGGCGTGTCGGCATGCCAGTCGCCGGGCACGGCGATCGCATCGGCCGCCGCGTCGACCTCGGGCATGTCGTGCACCGCCACATGGCGGATGCGCGGCAGGAAGGCCGCAATGCGCGGATCGGCGGCATCGAAGCGCAGCGGCTTGGGCGCGCCGGTGAAGCTGCGGTCGGCCTCCACCAGCACGAAGCAGTCGACCACCTCGTCGAGCTCGTGCAGCCGCGCCGCGAGGACGTCGGCCTCGCCGTTGTAGGTGAAGCAGTCGTAGACCCTGCGCGTGGGGCCCTGCGACACGGCCACGGCCTGACGCGCCTCGAGCGGGAACTCGACGCGGTAGCCGCGGCGCTCGAACATCGCCAGCAGGTCGCGCTCGCCGTACCAGCCGTCGAGCTCCGACAGCGGCACCAGCGAACGCACCGTGGGCGGCGACAGCGACACCAGCCGGCGCACCTTCGAGTGATGACCGAAGATCTTCAGCGCATCGAAGCCATGGTGCAGTTGCGGGCCCGCATGCTCGATCGCGAACTCGCGCGCCAGCTCGACCGGCGCGAAGCGCAGGCCCCTGGCCTCGAGCGCGGGCCGCAGCACGCCGGTCAGCTGCACGTCTTCGAGCAGCGGGTTGTGATGCCAGTGCATCCGCAGCGGCTCGCCCTCGAGCGCATCGGGCGGCGGAATCTCGACGCGGATGTCCGGGTGGTCGACCAGCGCGCGCAGGAAGCGCCGGCTGCGCAGGCTGAAGCCGCCGTTGAGCACCGGCGTGACGCGGTGGTCGGGCCGCGCGTACTCGTCGGCCCACTCGAAGCGGTTGCGCCAATAGGCCGGCCCCTGCGGCGGCTCGATGCGCGCGAGGTGGATCGGCGCGCCGATGCAGTCGTGGTCGAGGAAGGCCGCGTTCCAGTTGGCCGCGTCGAGCACCCAGCCGTCTTCCTGCACGATCAGCGCGAACTCGGTGTCCACCAGGCGCCAGAGCGCGAACATGATGAACCAGCTGTACTCGTGGTAGTCAAGCGGCGCGATCGCGCGGTGCGCGATGCCGCGGCCCAGGTCGGGCGGCGCCTGCGGGCTGCACAGCAGCGCGCGCGCGCCGGGCATCTGCGCCAGGCTCAGCGCGAGCGCCATGGCGGCGCCGCGCGCATCCGGCAGGCCGGTGACGGACACCAGCGTGATCTCTTGAAACGACTCCCTGCTCATCCTCTTGCCCCGCGAATTCTTCGGCTCGCGTGATGCCTGGTCCGGCTCAGTAGGTGCCCGGGTAGGCACCGCCGTCGGCCAGCACGTTCTGACCCGTCATGTAGCCGGCCTGCACGCTGCACAGGAAGGCGCAGATGGCGCCGAACTCGGCCGGCGTGCCGAAGCGGCGCGCGGGCACGGCCTTCTTGCGGTTCTCCCACACGGTGTCGAAGTCCAGGCCCGACTTCTGCGCCGCGCCGCTCATCGTGCCCTTGAGGCGATCGGTCTCGAAGGAACCGGGCAGCAGGTTGTTGATGGTCACGCCCTTGCCGGCAACGCCGCTGCGCGCCACGCCGGCCACGAAGCCGGTGAGGCCGCTGCGCGCGCCGTTCGACAGGCCCAGCACCTCGATCGGCGATTTCACCGAGCTCGAGGTGATGTTGACGATGCGACCGAAGCCGCGCTCGGCCATGCCGTCGACCGTGGCCTTGATGAGCTCGATCGGCGTGAGCATGTTGGCGTCGACCGCCTTGATCCAGTCCTCGCGCTCCCAGTTGCGGAAGTCGCCGGGCGGCGGGCCGCCCGCATTGGTGACCACGATGTCGAAGGCATGGCCCAGCGCGAACACGGCGGCGCGGCCGGCCTCGGTCGTGATGTCGGCCGCCACGGCCTTGACGAAGGGCGCGGGCGTGCCCGCCGCGGTGGCCGCGTCGGCCAGCTGCTTGGCGGCCGCCTCGAGCGCCTCGGCGCCGCGCGCCACGATCACCACGTTGACGCCCTCGCGCACCAGCGCCTCGGCGCAGCCGTAGCCCAACCCCTTGCTCGCGCCGCACACCAGCGCGGTCTTGCCTGCAATGCCCAGATCCATTTGTTCGACTCCAGAGAGAAAAAAGAAAGCGCGGTGGCCTCAGCGGCCCTTGCGCGTGAAAACGAAGATGCCCGCGATCACCAGCGCCGTGCCGGCGGCGATCCAGGCCGTGAACGGCTCGCCAGTATGACCACGCCCATGAGGATGGTCGACAGGGGCCCGATCATGCCGGTCTGGGCGGCGATGGCCGGCCCGATGCGCTCGATGGCCATCATCACCATCAGCACCGGCACCGCCGTGCACAAGGTGGCGTTGAGCACCGACAGCCAGATCACCTCGGGCGCCACCTGCAGCGCCGCATCGAGCGGGCGCAGCAGCGCGAACTGCGCGAGGCAGAACAGGCAGGCCACCGTGGTCGCGAGGCCCACCAGCCGCAGCGAACCCAGGCGCTGCACGAATTCGCCGCTGTAGACCAGGTAGCCCGCATAGCTCACCGCGCTGAGGAACACCAGGAACGCGCCCGGGCCGCCGCGAGGCCGCCGCCCTTGCTCTCGCCGGCCAGCAGCTCGTGGCCGAACACCAGCAGCACGCCCGCGTAGCTGATGACCATGCCGATCAACTGCGGCCGCGTGACGCGGCGGCGGTACAGCACCCAGCCGAAGAACAGCACCAGCGTGGGATGAGATAGAGGATCAGCCGCTCGAAGCTGGCCGAGATGTAGGCCAGCCCGGCGAAGTCCAGGAAGCTCGCGAGGTAGTAGCCCGAGAAGCCCAGCCCGATCACGCCGAGCCAGTCGCGAAAGCTCAGGGCGGGCTTGCCGCGGCCCGCCCACCAGGCCATGAGCGCGAACAGCGGCAGCGCGAACGGCATGCGCAGCATGATCAGCGTTACGGCGTCGACGCCGTGGCGGTAGGCCAGCTTGACGATGATCGCCTTGCCGCTGAACGCGATCGCGCCCAGCGAGGCGAGGACGAGGCCGGGCGCGATGCGCTTCGCGCTGTCTGGAAGGGGAATGCCGTTGCTCGCGGCCGTCTTGGTCATCCCCCGATCATCGCGTGAAAGCTCAATACCCTGCTGCCGCTCCGTCTCGGCGCGGATCGCTGGCGGCCACGTAGCCCTCGACAGAGGGATCGCCCGCGCGCCAGATGAACTGGCCGGCACCGAAGTCCTGGTAGGAGTCGTTGATGACCTCGAGGTGGTGGCCCAGCTCGCGCAGGCCCTGCACGGTGGCGGGGTTCATCGCGGCCTCGACGTTGATCTCCAGGCCCGCGTTGAAGCGCCAGCGCGGCGCATCGCAGGCGGCCTGCGGGTTCTGCTTGTAGTCGAGCATGCGCACCAGGGTCTGCATGTGGCCCTGGGGCTGCATGTTGCCGCCCATCACGCCGAAGCTCATCACCGGCTGGCCGTTCTTGGTGAGGAAGGCCGGGATGATGGTGTGGAACGGGCGCTTGCCCGGTGCCACCACGTTCGGGCTCTCGGCCCTGAGGCTGAAGCCATGGCCGCGGTTCTGCAGGCTGATGCCGAATTCGGGCTCGACGCAGCCCGAGCCGAAGCCCATGTAGTTGCTCTGGATGAAGCTCACCATCATGCCGCTCTCGTCGGCCGCGGTGAGGTAGATGGTGCCGCCCTTGACGGGGTTGCCGGCCTTGAAGTCCTGCGCCTTGCTGCGATCGATCAGCCGCGCGCGCGAGGCCAGGTAGGCGTCGTCGAGCATCTGCTCGGTCGTGACCTCCATGGTCTTGCGCTCCGACACGTAGCGGTAGACGTCGGCGAAGGCCAGCTTCATGGCCTCGATCTGCAGATGCTGCGACTCGACCGAGTCGACCGGCAGCGAGGCGATGTCGAACTTCTCGAGGATGCCCAGCGCGATCAGCGCCGCGATGCCCTGTCCGTTGGGCGGGATCTCGTGCAGCGTGTGGCCGCGGTAGTCGCGCGAGATCGGCGTGACCCACTCGGGCTGGTAGGCCGCGAGGTCGGCCACGGTGAGCGCGCCGCCCTGCTCGCTGGAGAACTTCGCGAGCGCCTCGGCGATCTCGCCCGTGTAGTAGGCCTCGCCCCTGGTGCGCGCGATGGCCTTGAGCGCGCGCGCGGCGGCGGCGAAGCGGAACAGTTCGCCGACCTCGGGCGCGCGGCCCCGGGCAGGAAGGCCTGGGCGAAGCCCGGCTGCGATTGCAGCAGCGGCGTGGCCGCGAGCCACTTGCCCTGGACCACCGGCGGCACCAGGTAGCCGCGCTCGGCGATGTCGATGGCCGGCGCCATCAGGTCGGCGAAGGGCAGCTTGCCGAAGCGCTCGCTGAGCGCGGCCCAGCCGCGCACCGCGCCCGGCACGGTCACCGAGTCGATGCCGCGCATCGGCGGGGTGGCGGCGTCGGCGCCGTACTTGGCCTTGAAGTACTCGGGCGTCCAGGCCTTGGGCGCGGGGCCCGAGGCGTTGAGGCCGTGCAGTTCCTTGCCGTCCCACAGGATGCAGAAGGCATCGCTGCCCAGGCCGTTGCTCACCGGCTCGACCAGGGTCATGACGGCCGCGGTGGCGACGGCCGCGTCGACCGCGTTGCCGCCCTGCTGCAGGATGCGCAGGCCGGCCTGCGCGGCCAGCGGGTGCGAGGTCGACACCACGTTGCGCGCGAACACCGGGATGCGGGTGGAGGTGTAGGGATTGCCGAAATCGAAGTTCATGGCGGTCATGGCGGTCGTGCTCTCGTGTCTTCAGTCGTTGGTGATCTTGCGTTCGACGACGATCTTCTTCCACTTGGCGGCGTCGACGGCCACCATCTTCGCGAACTGCTCGGGCGTGCCGGCCGTGGCGGGCTCGATGCCCAGGCGCGACAGCTTGTCCTTGACCTCGGGGTCGGCCAGCGCCTCGTTGGCGGCCTTGTTCACGCGCGCCACCAGATCGGCCGGCAGGCCCTTGGGGCCGTAGAAGCCGAACCAGGTGTTCGATTCGTAGCCGGGCAGCGTGTCGGCGATCGGCGGCAGCTCGGGCGCGAGCGGGCTGCGCTTGAGCGAGGTCACGCCCAGCGCGCGCAGCCGGCCGTCGCGCACGTGCGGCATGCCGGTGGGCAGCGAGTCGAACAGCACGTCGACCTTGCCGCTGATCAGGTCGGGGATCGCGAGCGCCGTGCCCTTGTAGGGGATGTGGGTGACGAACACGCCGGCCTGCGCCTTGAACAGCTCGGCCGTGAGCTGCACGATGGTGCCGTTGCCGCTCGAGGCGTAGTTGAGCTTGCCGGGGTTCTTCTTCGCGTAGTCGATCCACTCGCGCACCGTCTTCGCGGGCGAGTTCACCGGCACCAGCATGATGCTCGGCGCGTCGCCCACGTGCGCGATCGGCGTGAAGTCGCGCACCGTGTCGTAGGGCAGTCGGCTGGTGATGGCCGGGCCGATCGAATGCGTGCTGGTGGTGGCCAACAGCAGCGTGTAGCCGTCGGGCGCGGCCTTGGCCGCGATGTCGGAACCGATGGCGCCGCCGGCGCCGGGCTTGTTGTCGACCACCAGCGTGGTGCCCAGCTTCTCGCCCATCTTCTGGCCCAGCGTGCGCGCGAACAGGTCGGTGGCGCCGGCCGCGGGAAAGGGCACGACCAGGCGGATCGGCTTGTTGGGATAGCCCTGCGCGAAGCCGGTGGCCGGCGCGGCCAGGCACAGCGCGGCGAAGGCGGCCGCGAGGCCGTGGAGAAACTGGTGGCGTTGCATGGTGCTGGATTCCCTTCGCAAGATGGCGAACATTCGATGCTAAGCAGCGCGGGCGCATCAAGCCAGATAATCCCGCTTATTCAACTATGAGCACAATTTATGGCACGGATCGCCGCCGAGGAGGTTTCGCTGCAGCAGCTTCGCGCGCTCGCGGCGGTGGCCGAAACGGGCAGCTTCACGCTGGCCGCCGAGAGCCTGCAACTGACCCAGCCGGCCATCAGCCACCTCGTCAAGCGCATGGAGGAGGACCTGGGCCAGCCGCTGGTGGTGCGCGGGCGGCGCATCCGCATGACCGATGCCGGCCAGATGATGGTCGACACGGCCGTGCGCGCGCTGCGGCTGATCGATGAGTCGGTCAATGCCTGTCGCTCGCAGGCGCAGTTGCGCGAGGGCCGCGTGGTGCTGGCGGTGGGCCATCTCACGGCCGGCGCGCTGATGCCGCCGCTGCTCGGGCGCTTCGCGCACAAGCACCCCAAGCTGGCCACCACGCTGCTCGACAGCACCGCCGAGCAGATGATCTCGCGCATCCTCTCGCAGGAGGCCGACCTGGGCTTCGGCTCCGACATCGGCCAGGCGCATTCCGAGCTCGCGACCGAGCCGCTGTTCACCGAGCGCATGGCGCTCTTCGTGCGCGAGGACCATCCGCTCGCGCAGCGCAGCAGCATCGAGGCACGGCAGCTCGAGGCCCTGCCCTTCATCCACGTCAACCCCGACGCCAACGTCTGGCGCGCGGTGAGCCGGCAGCTGTCGAGCGTGGCCAACGTCTATCCGCAGGTGGCGCACCACGTGTCGATGCTCTCCACCGCCTTCGGCCTGATCCAGGCCGGCGCGGGCGTGGCGCTGCTGCCGCGCTACGTCGAGGTGCTGATGCCGCCGAACCTGCGCGTGCTCTCGGTCACGCGGCCGGTGCTCGAATACCCGCTGGTGGCGGTGCGGCTGGCCAAGCATCCGCTGAGCCCGGCGGCGATGGCCTTCCTCGACATCGCGCGGCAGCACCTGAAGCCGCGCGCGGCGAAGGGCTGAAAGGTCTTCGCCAAAAACGAACGGCGCCCGCGGGCGCCGTTCCTTGGAGCGAGCCCGGCACGCATGCCGGGCGGTCGTCGATCACTCCTCGACGAAGGCTTCCTCGCGCTTCGACTTCACGGCCGGCAGCAGCACGATGACGAGCAGCAGCAAGGCGGCAGCCAGCAGGCCGGCGGAGATCGGACGCGTGATGAACACGCTCCAGTCGCCACGCGACAGCAGCAGCGAGCGGCGCAGGTTCTCTTCCATCATCGGGCCCAGGATGAAGCCCAGCAGCAGCGGCGCGGGTTCGCAGCCGAGCTTGAAGAAGGTGTAGCCCACGAAGCCGAAGATGCCCACCATCCAGATGTCGAAGGTGTTGTTGTTGGTCGAGTACACGCCGATCGCGCAGAACAGAACGATCGCCGGGAACAGGTACTTGTACGGCACCGACAGCAGCTTGATCCACATGCCGATCAGCGGCAGGTTCAGGATGATCAGCATCGCGTTGCCGATCCACATCGAGGCGATCAGGCCCCAGAACAGCTCGGGGTTGCTGGTCATCACCTGCGGACCCGGCTGGATGTTGTGGATCGTCATCGCACCCACCATCAGCGCCATCACGGCGTTGGGCGGGATGCCCAGCGTCAGCAGCGGAATGAAGGAGGTCTGCGCGCCGGCGTTGTTGGCCGACTCGGGAGCCGCCACGCCGCGGATGTTGCCCTTGCCGAAGGGCACTTCGCCCGGCTTCAGCTTGGTCTTCTTCTCGATGGTGTAGGCCGCGAAGGCCGCCAGCAGCGCACCGCCGCCGGGCAGGATGCCCAGGGCCGAACCGAGGGCCGTGCCGCGCAGCACCGCGGGCACCATGCGCTTGAAGTCTTCCTTGGTCGGGAACAGGCCCTTCACCTTGGCGGTGAACACTTCGCGCTCTTCATCGGGACGCGAGAGGTTCGCGATGATTTCGCCGTAACCGAACACGCCCATGGCGATGGCCACGAAGCCGATGCCGTCGGTCAGTTCGGGGATGTCGAAGCTGAAGCGCGCCACGCCCGAGTTCACGTCGGTGCCCACCAGACCCAGCAGCAGGCCCAGCACGATCATCGCGATCGCCTTGAGCAGCGAACCCGAAGCCAGCACCACGGCGCCGATCAGGCCCAGGATCATCAGCGAGAAGTATTCGGCCGGGCCGAACTTGAAGGCCAGCTCGGTCAGCGGCGGCGCGAAGGCGGCCAGGATCAGCGTACCGACGCAGCCCGCGAAGAACGAGCCCAGGCCCGCCGCGGCAAGCGCCGGCCCCGCCCGGCCCTTGCGCGCCATCTGGTAGCCATCGATCACTGTCACCACCGAGGATGACTCCCCTGGCAGGTTCACCAGGATGGCGGTGGTGGAGCCGCCGTACTGCGCGCCGTAGTAGATGCCGGCCAGCATGATGAGGGCCGACACCGGGGGCAGTGCGTAGGTCGCGGGCAGCAGCATCGCGATGGTCGCGACGGGGCCGATGCCGGGCAGCACGCCGATCAGCGTGCCCAGGATACAGCCGACCAGGCAGTACAGCAGGTTCGTGAAGGTGAACGCGACGCCGAAGCCGGTCGAGAGGTTTTGAAAGAGTTCCATGGTGCTTGCGTCCTCAGCCGATGAAGGTCGGCCAGACCTGGATCTGGAGCTTGAGCGCCCAGATGAATGCAACGTAGCTGCCGACGGCCAGCACAGTGGCCAGGATCAGCACGCTGGGCAGCTTGAACTCGTGGCCCGCGAGGCTCGCGATGATCACCAGCGCATAGATCGCGATGATCATCCCCATGGCCGGCAGGCCGATGCTCGGCAGGCCGCCGAGCAGGATGCCGAACATCAGGTTGGCGCCGAGGATCAGCACGACCTGCTTCCAGGCCCACTTGCCGATCGGATCGCCGGTGGTGGTTTCGACGGTCAGGCCGCTGAACATGATGCCCAGGCCGATCACCGCCATCAGGATGCCGAGCACCAGCGGGAAGTACCCGGGGCCCATGCGAGCGCCTGTGCCCACGCTGTAGTTGGTGGCGCCCCAAGCGAAGGCGACCCCGACCACGGTGAACATCAGGCCCGAGAAAAAGTCTTTCTGACTCTTGATTTTCACGAACAGTCTCCTCGAACAAATTTCGATGCGGGATTGTGGAGTCAGGTGGAAGTCAGCCCCATGTGGGTTCCACCTACCGAGAACTTAGGGATAACCCCGGTGCACGAGGCGCCTCGGATGTAGGCTGTTCGTGTTCGGCGCGGGGCTGCGCCGGGGACTGTTCAAGCGTCGAGCGGCGGCGTGGCGCTCAGCACTTCCTCGATGGTGGTCAGGCCCTCGGCCACGCGCAGCGCACCCGCGAGGCGCAGCGGCCGCATGCCGTCGACCACGGCCTGGCGCCGCAGCACCGCGAGGTTGGGCGCCTTCGTGACCTCGTTGCGGAAGGTCTCGCTGATGCTCAGCAGTTCGTACAGGCCCATGCGGCCCATGTAGCCGGTCATGCGGCAGTCGACGCAGCCCACCGGCTTGTAGGCGCGCACCGAGCCCGTGATCTGCCACGGCTTGACGATGGCCTCGAGCTTCTCGCGCGTGATGCCGTCGTCGGGCTGCTTGCAGTGCGGGCACAGGGTGCGCACCAGTCGCTGCGCGAGCACGCCGAGCATCACCGCGTTGATGAGGTACGAGGGCACGCCGAGCTCCATCAACCGCGTGATGGCGCTGGGCGCGTCGTTGGTGTGCAGGGTGCTGAACACCAGGTGGCCGGTCAGCGCGGCCTGCACCGCCATCTCGGCGGTGGCGAGGTCGCGGATTTCGCCGACCATGATGATGTCCGGGTCCTGCCGCATCAACGCGCGCAACCCCTCGGTGAAGCCGAAATCGAGTTGCGGTTGCACCTGCGTCTGGTTGAACGAAGGCTCGATCATCTCGATCGGGTCTTCCACCGTGCTGACGTTGACCTCCTCGGTCGCCACGCGCTTGAGCGTCGAGTACAGCGTGGTGGTCTTGCCCGAGCCCGTGGGGCCGGTCACGAGGATGATGCCGTTGGGCCGCGTGACGAGCTGCTCCCAGCGCTGCGCATCGTGCTGCGCGAAGCCGAGCGCGTCGAGGTCCTTGACCGCGGTGTCGGGGTCGAAGATCCGCATCACCATCTTCTCGCCGAAAGCGGTGGGCAAGGTCGACAGCCGCATCTCGATCTCTTCGCCGCGCATGTTGCGGGTCTTGATGCGGCCGTCGAGCGGCCGGCGCTTCTCGACCACGTCCATGCGGCCCAGCAGCTTGATGCGCGCGACCATCGCGTTCATCACGCCCATCGGCATCTGGTAGGCCGGATGCAGCACGCCGTCGATGCGAAAGCGGATCACGCCCTGCTCGCGGCGCGGCTCGAGGTGGATGTCGCTCGCGCGCTGGTCGAAGGCGTACTGCCACAGCCAGTCGACCACCTGCACCACGCTCTGGTCGTTGGCATCGAGCTGCTTGTTGCTCTTGCCGAGCTCGACGAGCTGCTCGAAGCTCGCGCCGCCGGTGTTGCCGCCGGCCTTCTGCGCCGCGCGCACCGACTTCGCGAGCGCGAAGAACTCGGCCGTGTAGCGCTGGATCTCGGCCGGGTTCGCGACCACGCGCCGCACCGTGCGCCGCGACTGGCGCTCGACCTCGGAGATCCAGTCGGTGAGGAAGGGTTCGGCCGTGGCCACCACCACCTCGTTGGGCAGCACCTGCACCGGCAGCACCTTGTGGCGCTCGGCATAGGCCGCGCTCATGGTGTCGGCGACCTTGCCCACGTCGACCTTGAGCGGATCGATGCGCAGGTAGGACAGGCCCGCGCGGCCCGCGAGCCACTGCGCGAGCATCTCGAGGTCGAGCGGCTTGCTGTCGCTCTCGCGCGTCATCGCGACATTGGCCAGCCGCACCAGCGGATGCTGGCGGCTCTCGGCCTGGGCGCAGCGTGCGATGGTGCGCTTGGCTTCCATCGGCGAGATCACGCCGTCGGCGGCCAGCCATTCGATCAGGCGACGCAGCTCGAGCGGCCCTTCGGGGCGGACGGCCGGTGCGGCGGAAGCGGGAACGGCGCTCATGGATTCAGTTGGAAAGGACCGGCTTGAACACCCGCAGCCACTTGGGCGCGGGCAGGCCCCAGCGAGTCTGGATGGTTTGGGCACGCTCGGCAAGCGCCTCGCGCTTGGGCCGGCTGGGCTGGCGCTGCGCGAGCACCACCGTGTTGCCTTCGCGCGTCGGCTTGAAGGCCCAGACCGCGTCGGCGCCGAAGGCGGCCTGGATCTTCTCGAGGCTGCGCTCGTAGCTCGACGAGCGGCCGAAGAGATTGACCGTCATCGCGCCGTCCTCGGTGAGCAGCGCGCGGCAGTCGGCATAGAAGTCCTCGCTGTCGAGCACCGGCGCCGCGGCCTCGTGGTCGTAGAGATCGACCTGCAGCGCGTCGACCGTGCCCTGCCATTCGGGCCGGCGGATCTCCTCGGCCGCGTCGGCGATCACCACGCGCAGCTTGGCGTCGTCGGGCGGCAGCTTGAACCAGCCGCGGCATGCCGACACCACCTGCGGATTGAGCTCGATCGCGGTGGTGCGCATGCGCAAGGTCTTGCGGCAGAACTTGGTGAGCGTGGCCGCGCCCAGGCCGAGCTGCATCGCATGGCGGTTGCCGATGCCGGTGCCGCCTGTGAACAGCAGCCAGGCCATCATGCGCTGCACGTACTCGAGCTCGATCTCGTAGGGCGCGTCCAGCTTCATCGAGCCCTGGACCCATTCGGTGCCCAGGTGCAGGTAGCGGATGTCGCCCCAGTCGGAGAAGTTGACCTCGGGCAGTTCGGCGGGAAGGCGGGACGTGGATTGCTTGCGTGCGGCCATCGGATCAGACCAGTCCATGGACAGAGAAGACCTCGCGCCATGCGGCGAGCTTGCGCTCGAAGCTCCACGACGCATTGGCCGGGCTGGTCGAAGGCAGTGGGTAAACCGGCACGCCGAGGGTTCGGGTATGCCGGGCGTGCTTGAAGCTCTCGCCGCCGTTGTGGGCCACGGCCGCCAGCTTCGGCAGGTGCAGCGCCGCGATGTCGTTGGGCACGGCCGCGCGGATCGCCGAATCGAGGCTGCCCTCGCGCTCGCAGGCCGCATAGACGTCCCACACGCCGAGGCCGTGCGCCAACAGCCAGTCGCTACGCTTTCGATAGCTGTCTACTCCCGTGGGGAGCGGGTCATGGGGCCACAGGGCTTGCAAGATTTTCCAGAACTGGTTTTGGGGATGCGCATAGTACTGCTGCAGCTCGAGCGATCTCGCGCCCGGGAAGCTGCCGAGAATCAGCAGCACGGTGGCGGGCGAGACGATCGGAGCGAGTCCGGTGAGCACAGGGACCGCGGCCACCGGCCCGGGGATGGCTTCGCGCTCGGGCGGGGCCGGGCTTGCGGGGGATCTGGATCTGGGCATGGATGCGCATTCTGGCCGCAAGCGATAGTCCAGGACCGGTCGCGGCGCGCCCCAAAAAGGAAAACCCGCCGAAGCGGGTTTCCAGTCCTTGCGTGCCGGCCCGAGGGCGCGGCGCGTGCGGGTTTACTTCTTGGCGGCTTCGTTCTCGGCCGTGCCCGGGATCTTCTCGCCGATGGCGTGGCCCGTGCTGCGCATGCCGTCGGCCGTCTTGTGGCCGGCGTTCTCGACCGCGTTGCCGGTCTTGTTGGCCGCCTTCTTGGTGGCGTTGGTGGCCTTCTTGGTGGTCTTCTTGGTCGCGTCCCAGGTCTTCTCGGCGCCCGACTCGGTCGCGTTGGCGGCCTTCTTGGTCGTGCGCTTGGTCGCGTCCCAGGCCTTCTCGGCGCCGCGCTCGGTCGCGTTCACGGCGCGCTTGGTGGTGTCCTTGGTCGCGTCGTAGGCGTCCTTGCCGGCTTCCTTCACCTTCTCGGTGGTCGAGGGTTCGGCCGTTGCCGGAGCGGTGGTCTGTGCCACGGCGGAGATGCCCACGGCACCGAAGGCCAGTGCGAGCACGACGGGAAGGGTGCGAGCGAAAGTTGCTTTCATGGATGAACTCCTTTTCTTGGATGAAATGCTGGGAGCCGGTGTCGTTCGACATCGGTGACGAAGGTCGTCACACCCGTCCAACGAAGCTCCACGGTTCAAGGATGACAGCAAATGCAGGCCCGAAAACCACTTCGACCCAAGTCAAGGCATTGGCCTACGCCCCGGGTAAGGACCCCTCCGACAGCGCCAGAAGACTTTGGAGCTTCGGCATCGCTTCCACGGCATTTCGCGTGGTTTTTTCGGCCAGCTCGTCGACCCCGATGCCGCGCAGTTGCGCCACCACTTCGGCGATGCGCGGCAGCTCGCCGGGCTCGTTGCGGCCCTGCGGCTCGCCCGCGTCGCGCTGCGCCTGCGTGCGGTAGAGCCAGTGCGGCTGGATGTCTGGCGCGTCGGTCTCCATCACCAGCGCCTCGATCGGCAGGCTGGCCGCGAGCCGCCGCAGCTGCAGCGCGCGCTCGAAGGTCACGGCGCCGCCGAAGCCCAGCTTGAGCCCGAGCGCGGTGCAGGCTCGTGCCTGCTGCTCGCTGCCGTTGAACGCATGGGCGATGCCGCGCCACGGCTGCCCGCTCGCGGTCTGGCGCAGATGCTTGAGCACCTTGTCGACCGAGCGCCGCACGTGGATCAGCACCGGCAGCTCGTGCTTGCGCGCCAATTGCAACTGAGTGTGAAAGAAATGCTGTTGCTTGTCGTCGTCGAGGTGCTCGACGAAATAGTCGAGCCCGATCTCGCCGACCGCCACCAGCCGCGGATCGTCGCGCCGCGCGGCCAGCTCGGCATCGAGCAGGGCCAGGTCTTCCTCCTTCGCATCGCTCGTGCACAGCGGATGGATCCCCAGCGCATAGGCGTCGCCCTGGCGCTCGGCCAGCTCGCGCACGGTCTCGAAATTGAAGGCGGCCACGGCCGGGATCACGCACAGCGCGACGCCGCGTTCGGCCGCGCGGGCGCGGATCCCGGGCATCTGCGCACCGAACTCGGGCGCGTCGAGGTGGCAGTGGGTATCGACGAAAAGAGCCATCGCGTCATGATGCCCGAAGGGATGCAAGGCAGAAGAAAGCGTGCTACCGTGCTTTTCATCACGCTCATTGCGTGACACCCACCACGCGACAGTCTTTTGCCGGAGGTGCACCCATGCGCAGGCCCGCCATGTACAGCCGCTCGCCACGCACGCCGATCGAGTCCGACGACGGGGCCCCCGGGCAGGCCGTCACCGATCCCGTGGCGCCGCAGCCCGCCGCCGCGCGCGAGCGCTGGCAACCCGGGCGCCGCAGCTTCGCGCTGCTGAGCCTCGCGCTGTGCGCGGCCCTCGCGGCCGGCGGCGCGGCTTGGTGGCAGCGCGGCAATGCGCGCCAGCTCACGCAGAAGGACATCGACGCGGCCGTGCTGCGCACCTTGCAGACCAACACCCTGCCCTCGCCCGCCGCCAAGGCCGCCGACATCGTGCGGCCCTCGGTGGTGCGCGTGGTCGGCTACGGTTCCGAGAAGGCCACGCCCGAGGCCAAGACCCAGAAGCGCGGCCGCAACATGGCCAAGGGCAAGTCGCCCGAGGCACCGGCCGACGACGGCCCGCCGGGCCAGGTCGAGCGCGGCGTGGGCACCGGCGTGGTGATCGTCGACAAGGGCGTGATCCTCACCAACCTGCACGTGGTCGCGGGCTCCGAGACCATCAAGGTCACCTTCGCCGACGGCCTGGAGGCGCCGGCCGTCATCACCGGCGTGCAGCCCGAGAACGACCTCGCGGTGCTGCAGGCGCAGAAGATTCCCGACGACCTGATTCCCGCCGTGATGCGCTCGACCGCCGACCTGCGCCCCGGCGACCAGGTGGCCGCGGTGGGCTTTCCGTTCGGCATCGGCCCCTCGGTGTCGGCCGGCGTGGTGTCGGGCCTCAAGCGCTCGTTCCGCTCGCCCGAGGGCAAGCAGGAGCTCGGCAACCTGATCCAGTTCGACGCGGCCGCCAACCCCGGCAATTCGGGCGGGCCGCTGGTCAACATGGATGGCGAGGTGCTCGGCATCGTCACCGCCATCCTCAACCCCACGCAGCAGCGCACCTTCATCGGCATCGGCTTCGCGGTGCCGATCGAGAACGCCGCCTCGGCGGCCGGTTCGCCACCGTTCTGACCCCCTTTCTCCTCCTCGATCCAGAAAGTCCCGAATGAGCAGCACCGAGACCTCCTCCTTCGCCACGCCCGCCAGCACCGCCGAGCTCATGGAACAGATCCTCTACCAGGTGAAGCGCGTGGTGGTGGGCCAGGACCGCTTCCTCGAGCGCGTGATGGTCGCGATGCTCGCGGGCGGCCACCTGCTGGTCGAAGGCGTGCCGGGCCTCGCCAAGACGCTGACCGTGAAGACGCTGGCCGACACCGTGCAGGGCCAGTTCAAGCGCATCCAGTTCACGCCCGACCTGGTGCCCTCCGACCTCGTGGGCACGCGCATCTACAACCAGAAGACCGGCGACTTCAGCACCTCGCTGGGCCCGGTGTTCGCCAACCTGCTGCTGGCCGACGAAATCAACCGCGCGCCGGCCAAGGTGCAGAGCGCGCTGCTCGAGGTGATGCAGGAGCGCCAGGTCACGATCGCGGGCGAAACGCACAAGGTGCCGCGCCCCTTCCTCGTGATGGCCACCCAGAACCCGATCGAGACCGAGGGCACCTATCCGCTGCCCGAAGCGCAGGTCGACCGCTTCATGATGAAGGTGCTGGTCGACTACCCGACCGACGAGGAAGAGTTCGTGATCGTGCAGCGCGTGATCGGCCCGCCGGTCGAGGCCGTGCCGGTCGCCACCACCGAGCAGCTCGCGGCGCTGCAGGCCGAGGCGCGGCGCGTGTACGTCGACCCCTCCCTGATCCAGTACGCGGTGAAGCTGGTGTCGGCCACGCGCACGCCCGACAGGCACGGGCTCAAGGACATGGGCCGCTTCATCACCTTCGGCGCCAGCCCGCGCGCGAGCATCAGCCTGACCGAGGGCGCGCGCGCCCTGGCGCTGCTGCGCGGACGCAGCTACGCGCTGCCCGAGGACATGACGGCGCTGGTGCCCGACGTGCTGCGCCACCGCGTGACGCTGTCCTACGAGGGCCTGTCCGAGGGCCTGACGCCCGACGGCCTGATCGAGAAGATCATGCGTGCGGTGCCCGCGCCGCCGAAGCCGCTCGAGCACGAGAAGCTCGCCGCCTGAACCCGGATCACCCCACACGACCCGCCATGAAGAAAAGCTGGTGGCGCAAGGCCCCCGAGGCCGCCGCGAACGACGAACGCCCCGCGCTCGAAGCCGGCGGCGCCGAGCGCGCGCTGCGCCGCCTCGAATGGACCGTGATCCGCCGCCTCGACGGCCTGCTGCAGGGCGACTACCGCACGCTGATGCGCGGCACCGGCCTCGACCTGGCCGACCTGCGCGAATACCAACTGCACGACGACGTGCGCCACATCGACTGGAACGTCACGGCGCGGCTGCAGACGCCGCACGTGCGCGTCTTCACCGAGGACCGCGAGATGTCGGCCTGGTTCGTGCTCGACCTGAGCCGCTCGGTCGACTTCGGCTCGGGCCTGAAGGCCAAGCGCGAGATCTCGGCGGGCTTCGTCGGCGTGTTGGCGCGCCTGCTCACGCGCCACGGCAACCGTGTCGGCGCGCTGGTCTACGGCCACGATCTCGAGGCCGTGATCCCGCCACGCAGCGGCCGGCGCCACGTGCTGCACCTGCTGCACGCGATGGAGCGCCGCGCCGAGCAGGCCGACAAGGCGCCGCCGCAGAAGGGCATGACCCGGCTCGACGACCTGCTGAAGTCGGCCGCCACCCTGATGCCGCGCCGCTCGACCGTGTTCGTGGTGTCCGACTTCCTGAGCGAGCCCGGCTGGGAGAAGCCGCTGGGCCAGCTGGTGCAGCGCCACGAGGTGGTGGCCGTGCGCCTGTTCGACCCGCTCGAGCTCGACATGCCCGACCTGGGCCTGGTGCCGCTGCGCGACGCCGAGACCGGCGAGCAGCTCTGGGTCGACACCCACGATGCGGGTTTTCGCCGCCGCTTCGCACGCATCGCGCGTGAGCGCGAGGATGCGCTGCGCGGCGCGCTGGCCCGTGCCGGGGTCGACACGCTGGAGCTGTCGACCGCCGACGACCTGGTCGAAGCGATCGTGCGCTTCGCCGACATGCGCAAGCGGCGCGTGCGCACTTCGGGTGCCTCGCGTTCTGTAAAGGCGGTGGCTGCATGACGACCATCGGGTATATCGAGTTGACGTTGGCGACGACGAGCGCGAGGATTTCGCCGTGACCTTCCTCTGGCCCCAATTCCTCTGGCTGCTGCTGGCGCTGCCGCTGCTGGTGCTGCTCTACCTGTGGCTGCTGCGCCGCAAGAAGAAGCTCGCGGTGCGCTACGCCAGCCTGTCGATCGTGCGCGAGGCGATGGGCACCGGCCAGAGCATCCGGCGCCACGTGCCGCCGTTCCTGTTCCTGCTCGCGCTGGCCGCGATGCTGGTGGCCGCCGCGCGGCCGATGGCGGTGGTGATGCTGCCGTCGAACCAGCAGACCATCATCCTCGCGATGGACGTCTCGGGCAGCATGCGTGCCGCCGACGTGCAGCCGAACCGACTGGTGGCGGCGCAGGATGCCGCCAAGAGCTTCATCAAGGACCTGCCGCGCAACGTGAAGGTCGGCATCGTCGCGTTCGCGGGCAGCGCGCAGGTGGCGCAGCTGCCCACCACCAACCACGACGACCTCGTGACCGCGATCGACAGCTTCCAGCTGCAGCGCGCCACGGCCACCGGCAATGCCATCGTGGTGTCGCTCGCCACCCTGTTCCCCGAGGCCGGCATCGACGTCTCGCAGTTCAGCGCGCCGAGCCGCCAGCGCGGCGTGGCCATCGACCAGGCCGACAAGCCGGCCAAGGAATTCACGCCGGTCGCGCCGGGCTCCTTCACCTCGGCCGCGATCATCATGCTGACCGACGGCCAGCGCACCACCGGCGTCGATCCGCTCGACGCGGCCAAGGCCGCGGCCGACCGCGGCGTGCGCATCTACACCGTGGGCATCGGCACGGTCGACGGCGAGACCATCGGCTTCGAGGGCTGGTCGATGCGCGTGCGGCTCGACGAGGAAACCCTCAAGGCCGTCGCCAGCAAGACCCAGGCCGACTACTTCTATGCCGGCACCGCCGCCGACCTCAAGAAGGTCTACGAAACGCTGAGCTCGCGGCTCACGGTCGAGAAGAAGGAAACCGAGATCTCGGCGCTGTTCGCGCTCGGCGCCGCGGTGCTCACGCTGCTGTCGGCCGGGCTCTCGCTGCTCTGGTTCAACCGGATCCTCTAGGGCGACGCCCTCTCAGGCCTTCGCCATTCCCTCGATCCCCGCGAGCACCTCGCGCAGGATCTCCTCGGACAGCGCCTCGTCGTTCATCGCGCGCGCCAGCACCAGAGCGCCGGTCATCGCCGCCACCGCGCGGATCGCGTCGCCGCGCGCATCGGCGTTCTTGCGTGCGCGCCAGGGAAAGAACTTCGCGAAGCGCTCGATGCTGGCCTTCATGTGGGCGGTGAGCGAAGGCGCGGTGACCTGCTTCTGCGCGGTCTGGGCCGAGAAGGCCGCGAGCAGGCAGCCGTCGCCGGGCGCATCGCGGTGCGACACGCTGAGGTAGGCGCGCACGTAGTCGACCATGCCGTTGGGCAGCTGGGTGGCGGCATCGAGGTCGGCCAGCGAATGCGCCGATGCATGGTCGACGCACTCGGCCATCAGCGCTTCCTTCGAGTCGAAGTGGTTGTAGAACGGGCCGTGCGTGAGGCCCGTGGCCTTCATGATCTCGCTCACGCTCACGCCGCCGAAGCCGCGCTCGCGGAACAGGCGCGAGGCCTCGCCCAGGATCTTCTGATGCTTTTCGGCGGTTTCCGCTGCGGGGTATCGCATGTGACCTCATCCTCTTTCCGGGTACTTCCAGACCCTGGTTGACGCTATTCATGATAGGCATCATGCTTCGCACCGTCAAACATGACAGCCATCATGCTTAACGACGAAGGGCCTTTGGGAAGCGGTCGCCGACCGCGCGGGCACCCCGACTTCTTTTTTGGAGAACGACATGAGCGAGCAAGCGAACAACACCTCCGCCAAGCCCGGCACCGCGGTGGTGACCGGCGCCTCCGCCGGCCTGGGCCGGCTTTTCGCCGACCGGCTGGCGCGCCGCGGCCACGACCTGCTGCTGGTGGCGCGCCGCGGCGACCGCCTCGACGAGGCCGCCAAGGCGCTGCGCAGCCAGTACGGCGTGACGGTGAACACCCTGGTGGCCGACCTCGGCGCCGCGGCCGACCTCGAGCGCGTGGCGCAGGCCATTGCCGCCGATGCCTCGATCACGCTGCTGGTCAACAACGCCGGCACCTCCACGCTGGCGCCGGTGCTCGCGACCGCGCCCGCGTCGGCGCAGTCGATGATCGACGTCAACGTCACCGCGCTGGCGCGGCTGAGCCTGGTGGCGCTCGCGGGCTTCAAGGCGCGCGACCGCGGCACGCTGATCAACATCGGCTCGGTGCTGGGCTTCCACACGCTGCCGATCAGCAGCATCTACAGCGGCACCAAGGGCTTCGTGCTGAACTTCACGCGCGGCCTGCAGGAGGAAGTGGCGGGCAGCGGCGTGCGCGTGCAGCTGGTGCTGCCCGCGGCCACGGCCACCGACATCTGGGAGCTGTCGGGCGTGCCGGTCACGAACCTCGATCCCGCGCACGTGATGACGGCCGAGCACTGCGTCGATGCCGCCATCGCCGGTCTCGACCTCGGCGAGCCGATCACCATGCCCTCGGTGGACGACTACGCGCCGCTGTTCGCGGCCTACGACGACGCGCGCGCCCGACTCTTCGGCGCCTCGCAGAACGGCACGCCGGCCACGCGCTACGCCGGCGCGGCGCGCTGAAGGTCCGCGCCCTCAGGCCGCCGGCTTCGGCTTCTTCTTCGCGCGTGCCGGCGGTGCCTTCACGGCACCGATGCCGCCGAGGAACAGGTCGGCCACCACCGGCGCGATCGAGGCATGGTCGAGCTGGCCGCCGGGCTTCATCCAGGTGAACATCCAGTTGATCATGCCGAACAGCAGCATGGTCAGCGGCTTGGCGAGGTCGTCGCTCGGCGTGCCCGGGCGCAGCGCGGCCACCGCGCGCGCGAAGCCCGCGACCACCTCGCGCTCCTTGTCGAGCACGCGCTCGCGGTCCTGTTCCTCGAGGAAGCGCACGTCGTCGGTCAGCACGCGGTGCGCGTCCTGCGCGCCCGCGTACTCCTCGACGATGCGGTAGATGAAGCGCCGCAGCCGCTCTTCATCGGTCTGCGTCGAGGCCTCCTCCTCGGCCACCAGCGCCGCCAGCTTGGAGACGTGCGTCTCCGCGATGCTGATCAGCAGGCTGCGCTTGTCCTTGTAGTAGTGGTAGAGCGTGGCCTTCGAGAGATTGCAGGCCTCGGCCACCTGGTTCATCGAGGTGGCCGGGTAGCCCTGGCGCGCGAACAGCCGCGCGGCCCGCTCGAGGATGAGCTCGCGCTGGTCGTCGTAGCTGGCGGATCTTCCTCTGGGCATCGGTGTTCTTTCTGTTCTGGCGTTGAGAGGGTGTGACGGGCAGCGCGCGATCTTGCCCTAGCTACGCTTGGTCGCGATCAGCGGCTTGACGTCGATCGCCGGCAGCCGCGGCCGCCCGGCCTCGACCTGCGCCAGCGGCTCGACCTCGCGCATGGTCGCGAGGCTGCGCACCGCGAGCGCCTGGTAGACCTGCGTGCCCTCGAGCTTCCACGCGATCTCAGCCTCGCTCAGTTCTCTTTTCACGCGCGCGGGCATGCCCGCCACCAGCGTGCGCGGCGGCACCTTCATTCCGGCCGGCACGAAGGCGCTGGCGGCCACGATGGCCTTCTCGCCGATCTCGGCCTCGTCCATCACCACGGCGTTCATGCCCACCATGGCGTCGCGCCGCACCACGCAGCTGTGCAGGATCGCGCCATGGCCGATGTGGCCGTTGACCTCGATCACCGTGTCGTTGTCGGGAAAGCCGTGCACGCAGCAGTTGTCCTGCAGGTTCGAGCCCTCCTCGAGCACGATGCGGCCGAAATCGCCGCGCAGGCTGGCGCAGGGGCCGACATAGCAGTTCGGGCCCACGATCACGTCGCCGATCAGCACGGCGGACGGATGCACGTAGGCGGTGGGGTCGACGACGGGGATCACGCCGTCGATGGCGTAGCTGGGCATGGGTGCGGTCTCCTGTGGGGTGCCGGTCCTTCGTCTCGCGATTCAGGGTTTTCCCTGAATGCTTTGGACTTGTGCCGGATTCGTTCGCGATCCTAAAATCTACCGAACGGTCGGTCAATAGTAATTGACCCGAAGTCATCCCCCACACAGATGAGAGACAAGCCCATGTCGGAACCCCTGGTCCTCGTCGGCAATGCCGGCGCCGTCCGCACACTGAGCCTCAACCGCCCCGCGGCGCTCAACAGCTTCACGAGCGAACTGCATGCCGAACTGCTGGCGGCGCTCGAAGCGGCCGCGGCCGATGCCGAGGTGCGCTGCGTGGTGCTGACCGGTGCCGGCCGCGCCTTCTGCGCCGGCCAGGACCTCGCCGACCCGATGGTCGCGCCCGACACCACGCCCGGCGCCGCGCCCAAGGACCTGGGCCATGTCATCGAGAAGCTCTACGGCCCGCTGGTCCAGCGCATCCGCAGCATGCCCGTGCCCGTGGTGGCCGCGGTCAACGGCGTGGCCGCCGGCGCCGGCGCCAACCTCGCGCTGTGCTGCGACCTCGTGCTCGCCGCGCGCTCGGCCAGCTTCATCCAGGCCTTCACCAAGATCGGCCTGGTGCCCGACACCGGCGGCACCTGGCTGCTGCCGCGGCTCGTGGGCCCGGCGCGCGCGCTGGGCATCGCGATGCTCGGCGACAAGCTGCCGGCCGAGGAAGCCGCGCGCATCGGCCTGATCTGGCAGGCGGTGGACGACGCCGCGCTGGCCGACGCCGCCGCCGCGCTCGCGGGCCGGCTCGCCGCCATGCCCTCGCGCGCGCTGGTCGCCACGCGTGCCGCGATGAATGCCGCGCAGACCATGGACCTCGACACTGCACTGGCCGAGGAGGCCCGCCAGCAGCGCGACCTCGGCGCCGCCAACGACTACCGCGAAGGTGTCGAGGCCTTCCGCGCCAAGCGCGCCCCCGTCTTCAAGGACCGCTGAGCCATGAGCACCGAACGCACCCCGCAACAGACCGCCGAATACGTGCGCGACGGCATGTTCGCCAACGACAACGCCTCCAAGGGCCTGGGCATGCGCATCGTGGAGGTCGGCCCGGGCCAGGCCACGATCGAGATGCGCGTGCGCCCCGACATGCTCAACGGCCATGCGATCTGCCACGGCGGCTTCATGGCCACGCTGGCCGATTCCACCTTCGCCTTCGCCTGCAACTCCTACAACGAGCTGACCGTGGCCTCGGGCTTCGCGATCGACTTCATCGCGCCCGCGCGCGAAGGCGACCTGCTGACCGCGCGCTGCTTCGAGGTCTCGAAGGCCGGCCGCACCGGCGTCTACGACACCGAGATCACCAACCAGCGCGGCGAGCGCGTCGCGATCTTCCGCGGCCGCTCCTACACCGCCAAGGGCCGCCCCGCCGTCGCGGCCTGAACCGAACGAAAAAAACGAGGACCCCGTCATGCCAGCACCCCGCCCCGCCCCCGGCGATCTCGAACCGATCGAGACCGCGAGCCGCGACGAGATCACCGCGCTGCAGGTGCAGCGCCTGCGCGACACGCTGCAGCGCGCCTACGACAACGTGCCGCACTACCGCCAGGCCTTCGACGCCAAGGGCGTGCAGCCGGGCGACCTCAAGACGCTGGCCGACCTCGCGAAATTCCCGTTCACGGTCAAGAGCGACCTGCGCGACAACTATCCCTTCGGCATGTTCGCGGTGCCGCGCCAGCAGGTGGCGCGCATCCACGCCTCGTCGGGCACCACCGGCAAGCCGACCGTGGTGGGCTACACCAAGAAGGACATCGACACCTGGGCCGACCTGGTCGCGCGCTCGATCCGCGCCGCGGGCGGCCGCGCCGGCGACCTGATCCACATCGCCTACGGCTACGGCCTGTTCACCGGCGGCCTGGGCGCGCACTACGGCGCCGAGCGCGCGGGCTGCACCGTGGTCCCGATGTCGGGCGGCCAGACCGAGAAACAGGTGCAGCTGATCCAGGACTTCCGGCCCGACATCATCATGGTCACGCCGAGCTACATGCAGGTGATCATCGAGCAGTTCGAGCGCCTGGGCCTGGACGCCAAGGACAGCTCGCTTCGCATCGGCATCTTCGGCGCCGAGCCCTGGACCGAGGCCATGCGCCGCGACATCGAGGCCAAGGCCGGCATCGACGCCGTCGACATCTACGGCCTGAGCGAAGTCATGGGCCCGGGCGTGGCCAGCGAATGCGTCGAGAGCAAGGACGGCCCGGTGATCTGGGAAGACCACTTCTATCCCGAGATCATCGATCCCGAGACCGGCGAACTGAAGGCCGACGGCGAGGAAGGCGAGCTGGTCTTCACCTCGCTGAGCAAGGAAGCGATGCCGATCATCCGCTACCGCACGCGCGACCTCACGCGCCTGTTGCCGCCCACCTCGCGCGCCTTCCGCCGCATGGGCAAGATCGTCGGGCGCAGCGACGACATGATGATCATCCGCGGCGTGAACGTGTTCCCCACGCAGGTGGAGGAGATCGTGCTCGCGCACGGCGCCCTCTCCGGCCTCTACCAGGTGCACGTGAGCCGCGAAGGCCTGCTCGACCAGGTCGAGGTGCACTGCGAACTCGCGCCGAACGAAGCCGCCGCGGCCGACCGCGCGGCCATCGCCGGCTGGGTGCAGCACCGCGTGAAGACGCTGGTCGGCATCTCCACCCGCGTGGTGGTGCATGCACCGAACGAGATGGAACGCACGCAGACCGGCAAGGCCCGGCGCGTCGTCGACAACCGCCCGCGCTGAGGCGCCGCCGCTTTCCCTTGAACCGCCACCGATGACACTGAATTTCCGATCGATCGCCCTCGCCTGCGCCCTGGTGGCGCTGGCCGGCTGCGCCGCCAACTCCACCGCCCCGGCCACCGGCGCGGCCATGCCCCCGGCCGGCAAGGTCACGATCAAGCGCGACGACTACGGCGTGCCCCACGTCTATGCCAACGACGTGCGCGGCCTGTTCCACGGCTTCGGCTATGCCGTCGCGGAAGACCGCCTGTTCCAGATGGAGATGGCGCGCCGCGCGGTGCTGGGCACCGTCGCCGAAGTGATGGGCCCGGCCTATGTCGCGCTCGACAAGGGCAGCCGCGCCAGCTTCGATCCCGCCTCGATCCGCGCGCAGATGGCGCGCCTGTCGAGCGACGACAAGGCCATCTTCGACGGCTATGCCGCCGGCTTCAATGCGCGCGTGAACGAAGTGCTGGCCGCGCCGGCCACGCTGCTGCCCAAGCAGTTCGCCGATGCCGGCTTCCGCCCGAAGGCCGACTGGACCGGTTACGACGTGGCGATGATCTGGGTCGGCACCATGGCCAACCGCTACTCCAACGTGAGCAGCGAGCTCGCCAACCTGCGCCTGCTCGAGCAGCTGCGCAAGGCGCGCGGCGACGAGGCCGGCCGCCAGCTGTTCGACCAGATCCGCTGGGTGGAAGACCCGCTCGCGCCCACCACCGTGCCGCGTCCCAAGGCCGTGGCCCGAGGCGCCGCCGACGATGCGCACGCCGCCCATCGCGCGGCGCTGGCGCCGGTCTCGCCCGAGCTGCTGGTCGCGCGCAACGAGATCGATGCCGCGCAGCGCGGCGTGGCCGAGCCCTGGACCCGCCCGATCGCCAGCAACCTCTGGATCGCCGGCCCGAACAAGACCACCGACGGCAGCACCGTCTTCATCAACGGTCCGCAGTTCAACTGGTTCAATCCCTCGTACGTGTTCGGCATCGGCCTGCACGGCGCCGGCTTCGACGTGACCGGCAACACGCCGTTCGCGCATCCCGTGGTGCTGTTCGGCACCAACGGCAAGATCGCCTGGGGCGCCACCGCCGGCCCGCTCGACGTGAACGACATGTACCAGGAGAAGCTGGACCCGGCCAACCCCTACCAGTACCGCTTCAACGGCGCGATGCGCGCCATGAGCAAGCGCACCGAGCTCATCAAGGTCAAGGGCCAGCCCGACCAGAGCCTGGACGTCTACGCCACCGTGCACGGCACCGTGACCAACTTCGACCTGCCCAACGGCACCGCGTATTCGATGAAGCGCAGCTGGGACGGCTACGAACTCGAGTCGCTGCTGGGCTGGATCCACGCGATGCGCGCGCAGAACTGGGAGCAGTGGCTGGCGCAGGCCTCGCGCGTGGCCATCACCATCAACTGGTACTACGCCGACACCGCCGGCAACATCGGCTACGTCTCGCCGGGCCGGCTGCCGATCCGCCCGGCCACGCAGGACATCCGCCTGCCCGCCGTGGGCGACGGCTCGATGGAATGGCTCGGCATCCGCCCGTTCGGCGAGGACCCGAAGACCTTCAACCCGACGCAGGGCTACGTCGCCAACTGGAACAACCAGTCGGCGCCGGGCGCGGTCAGCGACGGCGGCAACTACTCGGTGGTCGACCGGGTGCACGAGTTCACGGCGCGGCTCGAGGCCAAGCCCCGGCTCACGCCCGACGAGCTCTGGGCGCTCAACCGCACCACCGCCTACGCCGACACCAACGCGCGCTACCTCGTGCCCTTCGCCCTCGAGGCGACGCGCGGCCTGCCGGCCGCCGACCCGGCGCGCCGCGCGGCCCAGGTGCTGGCGGACTGGAACATGCTCAACGAGGACCCGGCCGAGCGCGGCGTCTACGACAGCCCGGCCACCACGCTCATGACGGCGTGGCTGCCGATCCTCTACCGCAAGGTGCTGGCCGACGACCTGCCGCCCGAGGTGTTCGCGGCCTATGCGGGCACCGGCTATGCCGGCGAGACGCAGGTGGCCAGCATCCGCCCGGGCAACGGCCTGAAGCTGGTCTACAACGCGCTGCTCGGCCCCAAGGCCGGCGTGCCGCAGCGCTACGACTTCTTCAACGGCGAAGACAAGAACGCCGTGCTGCGCGCCACGCTCGCGCAGGCCGTGGCCGAGCTCGACAAGCGCTACGGCAGCGACACCGCCAAGTGGCGCACGCCGGTGACGAAGCATGTGTTCCTCACCAGCAACTTCATCGGGGCGCCGCAGGCCGGGGCCGACGAGCAGCTGACCCTGCCGAGCTACATGAACCGCGGCACGCAGAACGACAAGGTGGTGCTCGGCGCCAAGGGCGTCGTGCTGTGCACCGCCGCCCCGCCGGGCCAGAGCGGCTTCGTCGGACCCGACGGCCGCAAGTCGCCCCACTACGCCGACCAGATGGCGCTGTTCAAGGATTTCGGCTGCAAGAGCGAGGCCCTGACACCGGCCGAGGTGGACCGCCGCGCGCAGTCCAAGAAGCAGCTGAGCTACTGACCACCGATCGACGACCTCTTCACCTCTCAAGGAGAACCGCGATGTACACACAAGCCATGGACACCATGGGCAAGGATGCCGGCGACGGCAAGAAGGCCCTGCGCTCGGCCGACGAGTTGCGGCTCGAGGAACGCTTCGACGCGCGCATCGACGCCGGCGACTTCATCGAGGCCAAGGACTGGATGCCCGATCACTACCGCAAGACGCTGGTGCGGCAGATCAGCCAGCATGCGCACTCGGAGATCGTCGGCATGCTGCCCGAGGGCAACTGGATCAGCCGCGCGCCCACGCTCAAGCGCAAGGCGATCCTCTTGGCCAAGGTGCAGGACGAGGGCGGCCACGGCCTCTACCTCTATGCCGCGGCCGAGACGCTGGGCACCTCGCGCGACCAGATGTTCGACGCGCTGCACACCGGCAAGGCCAAGTACAGCTCGATCTTCAACTACCCCACGCTGACCTGGGCCGACATGGGCACCATCGGCTGGCTGGTCGATGGCGCGGCCATCATGAACCAGGTGCCGATCTGCCGCTGCTCCTACGCGCCCTATGCGCGCGCCATGATCCGCATCTGCCGCGAGGAGAGCTTCCACCAGCGCCAGGGCTACGAGGCACTGCTGACCATGATGACCCACGGCACCGACGCGCAGAAGGCGATGGTGCAGGACGCGGTCAACCGCTGGTGGTGGCCCTCGATCATGATGTTCGGCCCGCCCGACGACCAGTCGCCCAACTCGGCGCAGTCGATGCGCTGGGGCATCAAGCGCTTCAGCAACGACGAGCTGCGCCAGAAGTTCATCGACGCCACCGTCGAGCAGGCGGCCATCCTCGGCGTGACCCTGCCCGACCCCGACCTCAAGTGGAACGAGGAACGCCAGGCGCACGACTTCGGCACCATCGACTGGAGCGAGTTCTGGCGCGTGATCGGCGGCGACGGCCCCTGCAACCGCGAACGCCTGCAGGCCCGTGTCGACGCCTGGGACGACGGCGCCTGGGTGCGCGAAGCCGCACTCGCCCATGCCAACAAGCAACCGATGAAGGAGGCGGCATGACCGTCGAACAGAAACAAGAATGGCCCCTGTGGGAAGTGTTCGTGCGCAGCAAGGCCGGCCTGGACCACAAGCATTGCGGCAGCCTGCATGCCGCCGACTCGAAGATGGCGATCCAGATGGCGCGCGACGTCTACACGCGGCGCCAGGAAGGCTGCAGCATCTGGGTGGTGCGCTCCGAGCAGATCGTCGCGAGCGATCCGGGCGACAAGGACATGTACTTCGATCCCGCCGAGGACAAGGCCTACCGCCACCCGACCTTCTACGCGCTGCCCAAGTCCGTCGACCACATGTGATGCAACCCGTCGTGCCACCCCACCCGTTCGGGCTGAGCCTGTCGAAGCCGGGCACCGCCGTTCGACAAGCTCAGGGTGAACGGTCTGGGGTCTGCGACAGCCATAGGACACACAACACATGCAAGCATCGATCGAACTGAACCGCACGCCCGCCGTGCAGTACCTGCTGCGCATCGGCGACACCTGCCTGGTGCTGGCCCAGCGCATGGGCGAGTGGTGCGGCCACGCGCCCGTGCTCGAGGAGGACATCGCGATGGCCAACATCGCGCTCGACCTCGTGGGCCAGGCGCGCGCGCTGCTCACCCACGCCGGCAAGCTCGAAGGCGCCGGCCGCGAGCACGACGAGGACCAGCTCGCCTACCTGCGCGAGGAACGCGACTACTTCAACCTCACGCTGGTCGAGCTGCCGCGCGGCGACTTCGCCTTCTCGGTGGTGCGCAACACCATGATCGCCACCCTGCTCAAGCTGCTGTGGGAACGGCTGGCGAGCTCGAGCGACGAGGAAGTGGCCGCCATCGCCGGCAAGGCGCTGAAGGAAGCGCGCTACCACCAGCAGCATTCGGCCGACTGGGTCGTGCGCCTGGGCGACGGCACCGAGGAGTCGCGTCGCCGCACCGAGGCCGCGCTCAAGCAGGCCTGGCTCTACATGCCCGAGCTGTTCGAGGCCGACGCGGTCGACCGCGAGGCCAGCGCCAGCGGCCTGGGCCCGGCCTGGAACGAACTGCGCGAGCCGTGGTTCGCCGAGATGCAGCAGGTGCTCAACGCCGCCGGCCTGGCCGCGCCGGCTGAGGCCAAGTTCCGCAGCACCGGCAAGCAGGGCGTGCACAGCGAGCACATGGGCTACATCCTGGCCGAGATGCAGCACCTGCAGCGCGCCTTCCCCGGGGGCGTGTGGTGACTGCCGACACCATGGCCGCCTCGCGCATCGACGCCGCCTGGGAGGTGCTGCACTCGGTGCCCGACCCCGAGGTGCCGGCCGTGTCGGTCTGCGACCTCGGCATCGTGCGCGACGTGATCGAGCACGACGACGGCCTCGAGGTGGTGCTGACGCCGACCTATTCGGGCTGCCCCGCGACCGAGGCCATCGAGCACGACGTGCTGGCCGCGATCGAGCGCGCCGGCCTCGGCCCCGCGCGCGCCACCCTGCGCCGCGCGCCGGCCTGGACCAGCGACTGGATCAGCGACGAGGGCCGCGCCAAGCTCAAGGCCTACGGCATCGCCCCGCCCGCCCACCTCACGCCCGAGCAGGCCGCCGGCACCGCGGTGCCGATCCGCCTGTTCGGCCGCCTCGCCGGCGAGCGCATCGCCTGCCCGCGCTGCGCGAGCGAGCGCACCGAGCGGCTTTCGGCCTTCGGCTCCACCGCCTGCAAGGCGCTGTACCGCTGCCTCGCCTGCCGCGAACCCTTCGAACATTTCAAGCCGATCTAGGCCCCACGCCGATGAGTACCCTGTTCCACCCCCTGCGCGTGAAGGCCATCGAGCCCGACACGCCCGAGGCCGTCATCGTCTCCTTCGAGGTCCCCGAGACGCTGCGCGAAGTCTTCGGCTTCACGCAGGGCCAGTACCTGACCCTGCGCAACGAGATCGACGGCCAGGACCTGCGCCGTTCCTATTCGATCTGCGCCGGCGTCGACGACGGCGAGCTGCGCGTGGGCGTGCGCAAGGTGCGCGGCGGCCAGTTCTCCAACTGGATCAACGCCCACCTCAAGCCCGGCGACTCGATCCAGGTGATGGCGCCGCAAGGCCGCTTCTTCGTGCCGATCGAGGGCGAGTCCGCGCGCCACCACGTCGGCATCGCGGGCGGCAGCGGCATCACGCCGATCCTGTCGATCATGAAGACCGTGCTGGCGCGCGAGCCGAAGAGCCGCTTCACGCTGATCTACGGCAACCGCCAGCTCCAGTCCACGATGTTCAAGGAAGAGATCGAGGACCTGAAGAACCGCTACATGACGCGCCTGGTGCTGCAGCACGTGTTCTCCGACGAGCACACCGACTCGCCGCTGGGCTTCGGCGTGATGAACCGCGAGAAGATCGGCGAGTTCCTGCAGGGACTGGTGCCGGCCGGCAGCATCGACCACGTCTACATCTGCGGCCCGTTCCAGATGAACGACGAGGCCGAGGCCGCGCTGCTGGCCGCGGGCGTGCCCGAGGAACGCATCCACATCGAGCGCTTCGGCGTCGCGCTGCCCTCGGCGAGCTCGACCGCCCAGGTCGGCGCCGTGGTGCACGAGGCGCTGCCCGGCGACGCCAAGCGCGCGCGCGTGACCATCGTGCGCGACGGCCTGCAGCGCGAGATCACCTACACCGAAGGCCAGCCCAGCATCCTCGACGCGGCCTCGGCGGCCGGCCTCGAGGTGCCGTTCTCGTGCACCTCGGGCGTGTGCGGCACCTGCCGCGCGAAGTGCGTGGACGGGGAAGTCCGCATGGAAAGAAACTTCGCGCTCGACAAGAATGAAGTGGCCGCGGGATTCGTATTGACCTGCCAGGCCCACCCCCTTACCGAACGCGTCACCCTGTCGTTCGACGAGCGCTGAGATACTTCAGGCCTCAACCTTTCTTTTCAACCGGAGACAAGCCAACCATGAAATTCTTCAAGCCCCTGCTGATCGCCGCCCTGTGCGCCACGGCCCTGTCGGCCTGGGCCGACGTCAACGTCGGCGTGACCATCTCGGCCACCGGCCCGGCGGCTTCGCTGGGCATCCCAGAGAAGAACACGATCTCGCTGATGCCCAAGACCATCGGCGGCCAGAAGATCAACTACATCGTGCTCGACGACGCCTCCGACACCACGGCCGCCGTCAACAACACGCGCAAGCTGATCGCCGAGAACAAGGTCGACGTGATCCTGGGCTCGACCACCACGCCGGCCTCGCTCGCGATGATCGACGTGGCCGCCGAAGCGCAGACGCCGATGATCTCGGTGGCCGCGTCGGCGCGCATCATCGAGCCGATGGACGCCAAGAAGAAGTGGGTCTTCAAGACGCCGCAGAACGACATCATGATGTCGCTGGCCATCGCCGAGCACATGGCGGCCAACGGCGTGAAGAGCGTTGCCTTCATCGGCTTCTCCGACGCCTACGGCGAAGGCTGGTCGCAGGAATTCGCCAAGGCCGCCGAGCTCAAGAAGATCAAGGTCGTGGCCAACGAGCGCTATGCGCGCACCGACACCTCGGTCACCGGCCAGGCGCTGAAGATCATGGCCGCCAAGCCCGATGCGGTGCTGGTCGCCGGCTCCGGCACGCCGGCCGCGCTGCCGCAGAAGACGCTCAAGGAGCGCGGCTACACCGGCAAGATGTACCAGACGCACGGCGTGGCCAACGCCGACTTCCTGCGCGTGGGCGGCAAGGACGTGGAAGGCACCTTCCTGCCCGCCGGCCCGGTGCTGGTGGCCGACCAGCTGCCGGCCTCCAACCCGGTGAAGAAGTCCGCGCTCGCCTACGTGGCCGCCTATGAAGCCGCCTACGGCAAGGGCTCGGTCTCGACCTTCGGCGCGCACGCCTGGGACGCCGGCCTGCTGATGAGCTCGGCCGTGCCGGTCGCGCTCAAGAAGGCCCAGCCGGGCACGCCCGAGTTCCGCGCCGCGCTGCGCGACGCGCTCGAGCAGACCAAGGACGTGGCGGGCGCGCACGGCGTGTTCACCATGAGCGCCACCGACCACCTGGGCCTGGACCAGCGCGCGCGCGTGATGGTCAAGATCGAGAACGGCGCCTGGAAATACCAGCCCTGACCGCACGGGGTTGAACGACGGACACCGCGGGCCGGCGCCACCGGCCCGCGGTGTTCCTGCAAGAGGGGCACGGTTTTTCTTTTCGCCCCTGGTCTTCTGAAGGAAAGTTGGTCGTATGGATTTGCAGATCGCCCTGCTGCTCGGGCAGGACGGCATCGTGAACGGCGCGGTCTACGGACTGATGGCGCTCGCGCTGGTGCTGGTGTTTTCGGTCACGCGCGTGATCTTCATCCCGCAGGGCGAGTTCGTCGCCTTCGGCGCGCTGTCGATGGCCGCGCTGCAGGGCGGCCGCGCGCCGTCCACGCTGTGGCTGCTGCTGGCGCTGGCGGTGACCGTGCTGGCGGTCGAGGCCTGGCGCTGGAAGCGCGGCGCCACGGTCGACTGGCGCTCGGCGCTGACCTGGTGCGTGGCCTTCCCCGCGGTCGCCGCCGCGCTGGTGCTGGTGCTCAAGCCCACCTCGCTGGCCGCGCAGGCGCTCACCGTGCTGGTGCTGATCGCGCCGCTGGGCCCGCTGCTCTACCGCCTCGCCTACCGCCCGCTGGCCGACGCCAGCGTGCTGATGCTCCTGATCGTCTCGGTCGCGCTGCACGGCGTGCTGGTCGGCCTCGGGCTCTTCTTCTTCGGCGCCGAGGGCTCGCGCACCAGCGCGTTCTCCGAGCTGCGCCTCGACCTCGGCGGCATTCCCGTCAGCGGCCAGTCGCTGGTGGTGGTCGGCGTCACGCTGGTGCTGGTGATCGCGATGTTCTGGTTCTTCGGCCGCTCGATGATCGGCAAGGCGCTGCGCGCCACCGCCATCAACCGCGTGGGCGCGCGCCTGTCGGGCATTCCCACCGAGCTCTCGGGCGACCTGAGCTTCGCGCTGGCGGCCGTCATCGGCGCCATCTCGGGCCTGTTGATCGCGCCGATCACCACGGTCTATTACGACACCGGCTTCCTGATCGGCCTCAAGGGCTTCGTGGCCGCCATCGTCGGCGGCCTCGCGAGCTATCCGCTGGCGCTCGCGGGCGCGCTGCTGGTGGGCCTGCTCGAGGCCTTCTCCTCCTTCTGGGCCAGCGCGTACAAGGAAGTGCTGGTCTTCACTTTGATCATCCCGGTGCTGTGGTGGCGTTCGCTGCGCAGCCATCACGTGGAGGACGAGGAATGAACCCGTCTTCATCGACCCCTGTGGCTTCTTCTTCCGCCAGCGCCGTGCCCGAGGGCCGTCCGCTCGTCACGCCGCGCGTGCTCACGCTCGTCTTCATCGTCGCGCTCGCGCTGGCCTGGGGCTGGCTGCCGGCCTTCACCGTCACCGTGCTCAGCAACATCGGCCTCTATGCGCTGGTGGCCGTGGGCCTGGTGCTGCTGACGGGCGTCGGCGGCATGACCTCCTTCGGCCAGGCCGCCTTCGTCGGCATGGGCGCCTATGCCACGGCCTGGATCTGCACCTCGCCGACCGCGGCCGGCTGGCTCGGCGGCCTCGCGGGTTCCGCGCTGGTGCCCTGGCTCGGCCTGCTGCTCGGGCTGGTGCTGACCTTCGCGCTGGCTTGGGCGCTCGGCGCGGTCACGCTCAAGCTCTCGGGCCACTACCTGCCGCTGTGCACCATCGCCTGGGGCCTGAGCCTGTACTTCCTGCTCGGCAACATGGAGTTCCTCGGCGGCCAGACCGGCATCACCGGCATTCCGCCACTGGTGGTGGCGGGCTTCTCCTTCGCCACGCCGCGCATGCTCGGCGTGGTGATCTGGGCCGTGCTGCTGCTCGCGCTGTGGGCCATGCACAACCTGCTCGACTCGCGCGAGGGCCGCGCCATCCGCGCGCTCAAGGGCGGCCGGCTGATGGCCGAGTCGATGGGCGTGGACACCGCGCGCCACCGCATCAAGCTGTTCGTGCTGGCCGCGCTGCTGGCCGCGATCTCGGGCTGGCTCTATGCCCACATGCAGCGCTTCGTGAACCCCACGCCCTTCAACCTCAACATCGGCATCGAGATGCTGTTCATGGCGGTGGTCGGCGGCGCGGGCCATCTCTGGGGCGCGGTGCTCGGCGCCACGCTGATCACGCTGCTGAAGGAGAAGCTGCAGGACATCCTGCCCGCGCTCTTGGGCACCAGCGGCAACTTCGAGGTGGTGGTGTTCGGCCTCTTGATGCTGTTCGTGCTGCAGCGCTTCGCCGACGGCCTGTGGCCCACGCTGGCGCGGCTCACGCGCCGCTGGGTGCGCGAACTGCCGCGCGCCGCCGGCGCCGGCCCGGCCGTCTCGAGCACCGAGCAGCTCGCGCAGCGCGCGCTGCCGGCCACCGGCAGCCTGCTGCTGCAGGCCGACGGCGTGAGCAAGCGCTTCGGCGGGCTGGTCGCCAACAACGACATCTCGATGACGCTCAAGGCCGGCGAGGTGCATGCGCTGATCGGCCCCAACGGCGCCGGCAAGAGCACCTTCTTCAACATGATCTCGGGCGTGGACGATCCCACCACCGGCGAGGTGCGGCTGGTCGGCCAGGCGATGTCGGGCCAGCCCTCGCGCGCCTTCGCCGCGCTGGGCCTGGGCCGCACCTTCCAGCACGTGCGCCTGCTCGGCCAGCGCAGCGTGATCGAGAACGTGGCGCTCGGCGCCCACCTGCGCGCCAAACGCGGCTGGGTCTCGGCGATGCTGCGGCTGGACCGCGCGGAGGAAGCCGCGCTGATGGCCGAGGCACGGCGCCAGATCGAGCGCTGCGGCCTCGGCGCGCATGCCGACACGCCCGCGGCCTCGCTCTCGCTGGGCCAGCAACGCGTGGTCGAGATCGCGCGCGCGCTCGCGGGCCAGCCCTCGGTGCTGCTGCTCGACGAGCCCGCGGCCGGCCTGCGCCACCTCGAGAAGCGCGCGCTGTCCGAGCTGCTCGGCCAGCTGCGCGCCGAAGGCCTCGGCATCCTGGTGGTGGAACACGACATGGAGTTCGTGATGAACCTCGCCGACCGCATCACCGTGCTCGAGTTCGGCACCGTGATCGCCACCGGCTCGCCCGCCGAAGTGCAGGCCAACCCGCGCGTGCTCGAGGCCTACCTCGGCGGCGCCGACGACGAACTGCTCGAGGACGCATCGCGATGAGCCAACCCCTGCTTCAACTCGACGGCTTCTGCGTCGCCTACCGCGAGGTGGAGGCGGTGCACAGCGTGCGCCTGCACGTGAACGAAGGCGAGATCGTCACCGTGATCGGCCCGAACGGCGCCGGCAAGACCACGCTGCTGTGCGCGGCGATGGGCCTCCTGCCCTCCACCGGCAGCCTGTCGCTGCACGGCGAGCGCATCGCGCGCCCCGGCGTCGAGGCCATGGTCGCGCGCGGCGTGGCGCTGGTGCCCGAGCGGCGCGAGCTGTTCGGCGAGATGTCGGTGGAAGACAACTTGCTGCTCGGCGGCTTCTACCAGTGGCGCAAGGGCAAGCGCGACCAGCGCGCGCGCATGGACGAGATCTTCGAGATCTTCCCGCGCCTGAAGGAACGCCGGCCGCAGATGGCCTCCACGCTCTCGGGCGGCGAACGCCAGATGCTGGCCATCGGTCGCGCGCTGATGGCGCGCCCGCGCCTCCTGATGCTCGACGAACCCTCGCTGGGCCTGGCCCCGCTGGTGGTGCGCGAGGTGCTGCGCGTGGTGGCGCAACTGCGCAAGCACGGTGTGTCGGTGCTGCTGGTGGAGCAGAACGCACGCGCCGCGCTGCAGGTGGCCGACCGCGCCTACGTGCTCGAGATGGGCGCCGTGGCGCTCGAGGGCCCGGCGCGCGAGCTGCTGCACGACCAGCGGATCATCGATACCTACCTGGGCATCGGCAACCGCGATGCCGAAAAGCACTGAGGCGCGCACCGCCGCGATCTTCCATCCCCGTTCACGTTGCTGAACATCCATCCCCATCACCGTTCGGGCTGAGCTTGTCGAAGCCGGCGCAAGGCTTCGACAAGCTCAGCCCGAACGGTTTTAACTTCGAGGACCCTTTCATGACCACCCTCCAAAGCTACATCGCCGGCCGCTGGATCGGCCGCGAAGCCGCGCAGTCGCTGCGCAGCGCCGTCAACGGCCAGGCCATCGCCAGCACGCACGCCGAGGCGATCGACTTCGCCGAGGCGCTGGCCCATGCGCGCCGCGTCGGCATCCCGGCGCTGATGGCGCTCGACTTCCAGCAGCGAGCCGAACGCCTCAAGGCGCTGGCCAAGTACATCGCCGCCAACAAGGAAACGCTCTACGCCGTCTCGGCCCACACCGGCGCGACGCGCGCCGACGGCTGGGTCGACATCGAGGGCGGCGCCGGCACGCTGGCGGCCTACGCGGGCATCGGCAGCAACGAGCTGCCTTCGGGCAACCTGGTGCACGAAGGCCCGGCCTTCCCGCTGGGCAAGAAGGGCGGCTTCGCGGGCACCCACATCCTGGTGCCGCGCGGCGGCGTGGCGGTGCACATCAACGCCTTCAACTTCCCGGTCTGGGGCCTGCTCGAGAAGTTCGCGCCCAGCTTCCTCGCGGGCATGCCCTGCATCGGCAAGCCGGCCACCGCCACCAGCTACCTCACCGAGGCGGTGGTGCGGCTGATCGTGCAGTCGGGCATCCTGCCCGAGGGCAGCCTGCAGCTGGTCATCGGCGGCACGGGCGACCTGCTCGACCGCCTCGAGGGCCCCGACGTCGTGACCTTCACCGGCTCGGCCGACACCGCCGCCAAGCTGCGCGTGCATCCGAACCTGGTGCGCCAGTCGATCCCGTTCAACGCCGAGGCCGACTCGCTCAACTGCGCGATCCTCGCGCCCGACGTCACGCCCGACGACGAGGAGTTCGACCTGTTCGTGAAGGAGGTGGCGCGTGAGATGACGGTGAAGGCCGGCCAGAAGTGCACCGCCATCCGCCGCGCCATCGTGCCGCGCCAGCACCTCGACGCCGTGGCCGAGCGCCTGCGCGCGCGGCTGGCCAAGACGGTGGTGGGCGATCCCTCGCGCGAGGACGTGCGCATGGGCGCGCTGGCCTCGCACGCACAGCAGGCCGACGTGGCCGAGCGCGTGGCCGAGCTGCGCAAGGGCGCCGAGCTGGTGTACGGCGGCGGCGACGGCTTCTCGCCGGTGGGCGACGGCACGGCCGAGGGCGCCTTCTTCGCGCCCACGCTGCTGTTGAGCCGCAAGCCGCTCGAGCACGACGCGGTGCACGACATCGAGGCCTTCGGCCCGGTCAGCACGCTGATGCCCTACGAGGGCATCGACGAGGCGCTCGCATTGGCCGCGCGCGGCCGCGGCAGCCTGGTCGGCACGCTGGTCACGCGCGATCCCGCCACCGCCGCCAAGGCGATCCCCGTGGCCGCGGCCTGGCACGGCCGGCTGCTGGTGCTCGACCGCGAGGCCGCCGCCGAATCGACCGGCCACGGCTCGCCGCTGCCGCCGCTCAAGCACGGCGGCCCGGGGCGCGCCGGCGGCGGCGAGGAGCTCGGCGGCCTGCGCGCCGTCAAGCACTACCTGCAGCGCGCCGCGCTGCAGGGCTCGCCCACCATGCTGGCGGCCGTCACCGGCGAGCACGTGCGCGGCGCCAAGGTGCGCGAGAGCGAGGTGCATCCGTTCCGCAGCCACTTCGAGGACCTGCAGATCGGCGACTCGCTGCTGACGCACCGCCGTACCGTGAGCGAGGCCGACATCGTGGCCTTCGGCGGCCTGTCGGGCGACTACTTCTACATGCACTTCGACGAGATCGCGGCCAAGGAGTCGCCGTTCGGCAAGCGCATCGCGCACGGCTACTTCGTGCTGTCGGCGGCTGCGGGCCTGTTCGTCTCGCCCGCGCCGGGCCCGGTGCTGGCCAACTACGGCCTCGACACGCTGCGCTTCGTCAAGCCCGTGGGCATCGGCGACACCATCCGCGCGCGCCTGACCTGCAAGCGCAAGATCGACCGCAACCGCAAGGACGCCAACGGCCAGGGCCAGGGCGTGGTGGCCTGGGACGTCGAGGTGACGAACCAGGACGGCGAGCTGGTCGCGAGCTACGACATCCTGACGCTGGTCGCGAAGAAGCCGGTGCCGGCGGCGGCGGCGGCGGCCTGATGTTCGACCTCGGCGGCAAGGTCGCGCTGGTCACCGGCGGCAACGGCGGCCTGGGCCTCGGCATGGCCCAGGGCCTGGCGCGGGCCGGCGCGCGCGTGGCGATCGCCGCGCGCAACCCCGAGAAATCGGCCGCCGCGGTCGAGACGCTGAAGGCGCTCGGCAGCGACAGCTTCGCGGTCGCCATCGACGTGGCCGACGAGGCCTCGGTGCAGCAGGCGGTCGACGCCGTGGCCGCGCGCTGCGGCCGGCTCGACATCCTGGTCAACAACGCCGGCACCACCGTGCGCAAGCCGGTCGACCAGCTGACGCTGGACGAGTGGAACCTCGTGCTCCAGACCAACCTCACCAGCGCCTTCCTCGTGAGCCGCGCGGCGCATCCGCACATGCAGCGCGCGGGCGGCGGCAAGATCGTCAACGTCGGCTCGATGATGTCGATCTTCGGCGCCGCCTACTCGCCCGCCTATGCCGCGAGCAAGGCCGGCGTGGTGCAGCTCACCAAGTCGACCGCGCTCTCGTGGGCGGCCGACAACATCCAGGTCAACGCGATCCTGCCGGGCTGGTTCCAGACCGAGATGACCGATGGCGCGCGCGCCCAGGTCGCGGGCCTCTACGAACGCGTGGTCGCGCGCACGGCCGCGGGCCGCTGGGGCCGGCCGGCCGACATCGCGGGCACGGCCGTGTTCCTCGCGAGCCCCGCGGCCGACTACGTGACCGGCGTGTCGATCCCGGTGGACGGCGGCTACTCGACGATGGGCTGACAAGGTATGAATAAACCTACTGCGCGCCCCGATCTCGCACCTGCGGTCCTCACCGTACGTGAGTACGGCTGCGGTCCTCGGCGCGACCTCGGGGCGCTCGCTACGGTTTCTTCACACCTTGTGAGGGCGCCGCGGCCCGGCGTGTAGATTCGGGCCCATGCCTTTCGCCTGGATCCAGATCGCCCTCTTCGTCGCCGTCTCGGCCGCGCTGCTGCACGTCTCGCGCGGCGCGCTGCGCCGGCGCGGCTCGCACGGCTTCTATCGCTTCTTCGCCTGGGAGTGCATGCTGGCGCTGATCCTGTTGAACCTGCCCGTGTGGCACGTGGATCCGCTGGCGCCGCACCAGTTGCTGTCGTGGCTGCTGCTGGCGCTGTCGGCCTGGCTGCCGGTGCATGCCTGGCGCCGGCTGCGGGCCGCGGTGCGGCCCGGCGCGGCACGCGACGACGATCCCGCGCTGCTCGGCTTCGAGAAGACCGCGTCGCTGGTCACCGACGGCGCCTTCCGCTACATCCGCCATCCGATGTACACCGCGCTGATGCTGCTGGCCTGGGGCGCCTGCCTCAAGGACATCGGCGGCCCCGGCCTCGCGCTGGCGCTCGCGGCCACCGTGCTGCTGGTGCTGACCGCGCTCAGCGACGAGCGCGAATGCATCGCGCATTTCGGCGACGCCTACCGCGCCTACATGCGCGGCACCCGGCGCTTCGTGCCCTTCCTGGTCTGACAAGGTCCGAGGCCTCGGCCGGCCCGGCGCCGGGCATAGGCAATCCGGCCAATGCCCATGGCCGGCGCTTTCTCCTATCGTTCGGGCCTGAACGGCGCGCGCCCATCCGGCGTCGCCAACGATCCCACGATTCCCCATGACAGAGAAGAAGAAAAAGAAGCCCGCCCGCCGCGCGCCATGCCATCGCAGCGCGGAGGCGGCGCGATGAGCGCGCCCGGCGCCACCGCCCGCTGGCTGCGCCGCGGCGTGCTCGCGCTGTTGACGCTGGCCCTGCTCGCCGCGGCCGCGCTGGCCGGCGGCGTGCTGATGGCGCGCCACAAGATGGAACGCCGCGTCGACATCGAGGTCAAGCCGGTGGCCCTGCGCCCGCGCGGCGACACCGCGGCGCTCGAACGCGGGCGCTACCTCTATGCCTCGCGCGGCTGCGTCGACTGCCACGGCGCCAACGGCGGCGGCCGCCGCTTCATCGACGCGCCGAACGGCCTGCGCGTGGCCGGGCCGCAGATCGCGCCCGGTGCCGCGAACGCGACCGCCGGCTACCGGCCCGAGGACTGGGTGCGCGCGATCCGCCACGGCGTGGCGCCCGGGGGCCGGCCGCTGATGATCATGCCGAGCGAGGACTACAACCGCCTCACCGACGAGGACCTCGCCGCGCTGGTGGCCCACGTCCGCGCCCTGCCGCCGGTGCAGGGCACGCCCGCCGTGGTCGAGATGCCGCTGCCGGTGCGCGCGCTCTACGGCTTCGGCCTGATCCAGGACGCGGCCGCCAAGATCGATCACCGGCTGCCGCCCGCGCAGCCGGTGGCCGAGGGCGTGAGCGTGGCGCATGGCGCCTACGTGGCGAACATGTGCCTGGGCTGCCATGGCGCGCAGCTCGCGGGCGGCAAGGTCCCGGGCGGCCCGCCCGACTGGCCCGCGGCCTCGCGACTCGCGCCCGGCGGGGATTCGGCGATGGCGCGCTATCCCGATGCCGAGTCGATGATCCGCCTCTTCCGCAGCGGCCTGCGCCCCGACGGCACGCCGGTGCGCGTGATGCCCTTCGAGTCGCTGCGCGAGATCAGCGACACCGACATGCGGGCGCTGCACCTGTACCTGCGGCAGCTGCCGGCGCCGCGCCAGGGCTGAACGCGGCGGTCAGGCGGGCCGGGGCGGCGCGCGGCTAACATGCCGCGCCACCTCCCCGCCAGCGCCCGTGCCCATGCCCTCCCCGAACCGCCCGGCCTTCCCCTCGGCGACGCAGGCCGTCCTGCTCTACCTCGCCCTGTTCCTCTGCGAGCTGGTCGTGGGCGCCGCGCTGCGCGACGCCAACCGGCTGTTCGGCCTGAGCGGCATGCAGATCGGCGTGCTGTCGGCCGTGCTGGGCAACGGACTGGTGTTCGCGGTCGTGATGCAGCGGCAGAAGCTGGGCTGGCGCGCGCTGTTCCATTCCTCGCACGCATCGATGCGCGCCACCTTGATGCTGGTGGTGCCGCCCACGCTGCTGCTGGTGCCGGCGCTGATGCTGGCGATCACCTGCGCGATCAACCTGCTGACGCTGGCGATGCCGCTGTCGGCCTGGGAGGAGGCGATGTTCAGCCGCATGGCCGACGGCAGCGTGGCGGCGGTGCTGGCGGTCTGCGTGATGGCGCCGCTGCTCGAGGAGATGCTGTTCCGCGGCATCGTGCTGCGCGGCTTCCTGCAGCGCTACCCGCGCTGGCAGGCGATCCTGATGTCGGCGCTGCTGTTCGGCGCGGCCCACATGAACATCTACCAGTTCGTGGTCGGCGTCGCGATGGGCGCGGTGCTGGGCTGGCTCTACGAGCGCACGCGCTCGCTGATCCCGTGCATCGCGCTGCACGCGGCCTACAACAGCACCACGCTGCTGGTGGCCGGCTGGCTCGAGGACGCCTCGCCGGCCGGCGTGCTGAGCTTCGTGCTGCTGGCCGGCGCGGCCGCTTTGTGCGGCGGGGTGGTGCTGCGGCAGCTGCTGGTGGCGTCGGGGCGGACCAGCGAGGGCTGATCTACGAAAACCGTTCACGCTGAGCTTGTCGAAGCGCCGCGCCGGGCTTCGATCCTTCGACAAGCTCAGGACGGGCCGAGCTCAGCCAGAACGGTTCTGTCGGTGCTGCCGCATCAACCGCTGAAGGGCGCCAGCGGCTTCGCGTCCACCGCCTCGCCGTCGACGATGAAGTGCCCGCCCGCCACATGGTGCAGCGTGCGCAGGTCGTCGTGGCCCTCGAAGTGCCAGCGGCCGTTCGAGAACACGCCGCGCGTCGGCCTGGGCCGCGATCACCTCGCCGAGGAACAGGTCGTAGCGCTGCTGGATCGGCGGCTCGGGCAACAGCCGGCATTCGAGCCAGGCCGCGCAGCCCTCGAGCAGGGGCGCCTCGGTGGCGCTGCCCGCGAAGCTCTGCAGCCCGTAGGCCTCGAACTTGTCGCGGCCGTCGCGTTCGACCAGCTCGCGGCCCGAGCTGCTGCCCAGCGCCTCGGTCAGGTCGAGCTGCGCGCGCACCGGCACCTGCAGCGCGAAGCTGCCCGCGCCCTCGAGCAGCACGCGGGTCCAGGTGCTCTTGTCGAGCACCACCGCCACCTTGGGCGGATCGAAGTCCAGCGGCATGGCCCAGGCCGCCGCCATGATGTTGCGCCGGCCCGCGTGGGCCGCGCTCACCAGCACCGTGGGGCCGTGGTTGAGCAGGCGGTAGGCCTTGGCGAGGGGAACGGGCTGGCGGTGAGCGGCGTTGGAGGTCATGCGCGGAGCGGGTCTGAAAGCGGAGCGCCAGCCTACCAAAGCGGCGCCCCGCGCGCTTCAGGCCTCGGGCAACGCCACGGGCACGCGCCGCACCGCCACCTCACGGATGCGCTGCGCATCCACGCCGGTGACGACGAACTCCCAGCCGTCGTGCACCCAGGTGGCCTCGGCCGCGGGCAGGCCGCCGAAGCGATCGAGCAGCAGCCCCGCCACCGAGGTGTAGCTGTCGTCCTCGCTCGCCAGGCCATCGGTCTGCAGCGCCTGCTCGAGCAAGTGCGGGTCGGCGCTGCCGGCCACGGTCCAGGCCTCGGGGCCGGTCTGCTGGATCTCGAGCGCCTCGTCCTCGTCGGGGAACTCGCCCGCGATCGCCTCCAGCACGTCGATCGGCGTGACCACGCCCGTGAGCGTGCCGTGCTCGTCGGCCACCAGCGCGAGCTGGCCGCGCGCGCCGCGCAGGGTGTCGATCAGGCGGATCACGCGCGTCGACTCGGCCACGTAGATCGGCGCGCGCAGGCCATGGCCCTCGTCGATGCGGCCATGGCGCAGCAGCTGGCCCAGCAGGTCCTTGGCGCGCGCCACGCCCACCACCTGGTCGAGCGAGCCGCGGCACACCGGGAAGATGCCGTGCGGCGTGTCGAGCAATTGCTCGCGCAGCGCCTCGGGATCGTCGTCGAGGTCGACCCAGGAGACGTCGGCGCGCGGCGTCATCACCGAGCGCACGTTGCGCTCGGCCAGCGAGAGCACGCCGCTGACCATGTTGCGTTCCTCGATGCCGAAGGCGGGCTCGGCCGCGGGCGCATCGGCATCGGCCGCATCGCCGCCCACGGGTACCGGCTCGCCGCGCGTGCGGCCGCCGAGCAGGCGGATCACCGACTCGGCCGTGCGCTCGCGCAGCGGCCGACGCGCCTCGTGGCGCAGTTCGTTGCGGCGCACCCACTGGTTGAGCGCCTCGATCAGCACCGAGAAGCCGATCGCGCCGTAGAGGTAGCCCTTGGGAATGTGGAAGCCCAGGCCCTCGGCCACCAGGCTCAGGCCGATCATCAGCAGGAAGCTCAGGCACAGCACCACCACCGTGGGATGGGCGTTGACGAAGCGCGTCAGCGGCTTCGAGGCCCACAGCATGATCGCGATCGAGATGATCACCGCGGCCATCATCACCGGCAGGTGGTCGACCATGCCGACGGCGGTGATCACCGCGTCGAGCGAGAACACCGCATCGAGCACCACGATCTGCGCCACCACCACGCCGAAGCTCGCATAGGCCGCGCTGCCGGTCACGGCATGGCTCACGCCCTCGATGCGCTCGTGCAGCTCGGCCGTGGCCTTGAACAGCAGGAACAGGCCGCCGAACAGCAGGATCAGGTCGCGCCCCGAGAAGCCCTGGCCGAACAGGCTGAACAGCGGCGTGGTCAGCGTCACCAGCCACGAGACGATGGACAGCAGCCCCAGGCGCATCAGCAGCGCCAGGCTCAGGCCGATGAGCCGCGCGCGGTCGCGCTGGTGCGGCGGCAACTTCTCCGCGAGGATCGCGATGAAGATCAGGTTGTCGATGCCCAGCACGATCTCGAGCACGACGAGGGTGAGGAGACCGATCCAGACGGCGGGGTCGGACAGCAGTTCAATCATGGAAGGTGGCGCGCGAGCGCGTGCGGCCCGGCATGGCGCGAACCATGGCGGGCGATGAAGGGGGAAATCGGGAGGGGAGAAGCGGCCGTTGGACGCGGCGGAGGCCGTGTCATTGGCGGGGACAGCGCGCTCGGAAAGCGGCGGCGGGGAACGGGGAGGCTGGCGCAGGCCAGCGACGGACTGGGAGGCTCGGAAGAGTTTGTCACCCCTTCAGTCTATAGAAGCCCCTCCGCGCACCCCCGCGCCATGGGGTCTTTCAGGTCCCGCGCGTCAGCATGCGCCCCGCGCGCGCCAGCACGCGCGCCTCGTCCACCGTCGCGCCGCCGCGATAGGCCAGCACACCGTTGACGAACACGTGCTCGATGCCCAGGCTCAGCCCCTTGGGCCGGTCATAGGTGGCGGTGTCGGCGATGGTCTCGGGATCGAACACCACCACGTCGGCCATGTGGCCCGCGCGCAGCAGGCCGCGCTCGGCGATGCGCAGGTTGCGCGCGCTCATGCCGGTCATCTTGTGCACCGCCTGCTCGAGCGTGAACAGCCGGCGCTCGCGCCAGTAGCGCGCGAACACGCGCGGGAACGCACCCCACAGCCGCGGATGCGGATGGCGGTCGTGCGGCAGGCCGTCGCTGCCGATCATGGTCAGCGGATGCGCGATCACGCGCTCCACGTCCTCTTCCTGCATCTGGAAGTAGCAGGCGCCGCCGGGCTTCAGCCGCAGGCAGGCCTCCTGCTCGCTCACGCCCCATTCGCGCGCGATGTCCGACACCAGCCGGCCGGTCATCTCGGGATGCGGGTCGGACCAGGTCAGCAGCACGTCGATCACGCCGTCGACGAGGTCCTCGCGCAGCACGGTGGAACCGGCGACGTAGGGGTAGACGTCCATCGCGATCTTCTGGCGCTGCGCGAGCGACTCGATCAGCGGCAGCGTCTCCTTGGTGCGGCCCCAGTTCGCGGGCCCGGCGCACTTGTGGTGCGAGATCACCAGCGGCACGCCGGCGGCGAAGGCCGAGTCGCCGGCCTCGTGCAGCGCCTCGACGATCTGCTGCATCTCGCTGCGCAGGTGGGTGGCGTAGACGCCGCCATGGCGCGCCACCACGCGCGCGAGCGCGGTCACCTCCTCGGCCGGCGCGGCGAAGGCTTCTTCATAGAACAGGCCCGAGGACATGCCGTGCGCCCCCTCGACCATGCAGGCCTCGAGCAGCGCCGCCATGCGCGCGAGTTCGTCGGCGCTGGCGGGCCGATCGAGCGCCTCCATGGCCGCGAAGCGCAGGGTGGTGTGGCCCACCAGCGCGGCCACGTTGAGCGCGGGCTGCGTGGCGTCGACCGCGGCACGGTACTCGGCCATGCTCGCGTGGCGGAACGAATCGGCGCCCAGCAGCGTGAGCGGCGGCTTCGATTGCGGCGTGCGGTAGGGCGCGAGCGAGATGCCGCAGTTGCCCGTGACCACGGTGGTGATGCCCTGCGACACCTTGGGCAGGCACAGCGGGTCGCGCAGCACGATCGCGTCGTCGTGCGTGTGGGCGTCGATGAAGCCCGGCGCGATGACCTTGGCGCGGCAGTCGACGACCTCGACATCGGCTGGTTCGAGACCCTCGGGCAGGCGCGCGCGCAGGCCCTCGCCGAGCGCGAGGATGCGGTCGCCCCGCAGCAGCACGTCGCCGGGCCACGAGGGGCCGCCCGAGCCGTCGACCACGAGGCCGGCTTCGAGCAGCACGGCTTGGGGAGCGCTCACGACCGTTGTCCTTTCTCGTTGATGCCGCCGCCGTCCCAGCTCTGCAGCGGGTGCGTGGTGGCGTCGATGCCGTGGCGCTGGAAGGCTTCGCGCGCGCGCTGCAGGCGCTGCACCGCCGGCTCGCCGCGCCGCTGCGCGACCAGCACCGTGAGGATCTCGATCGCGGTGAGGTGCGTCAGGTAGGCATCGATGCCCACGTGCATCACGGCGTCGTCGGGCACCGAGAGCCCGAGCAGGAAATCGGCCCTGGCCGCGAGCGCGGTGCCGGGCCGCGTGAGCGCGACCACCTTGGCGCCCTGCCCGCGCGCGATGTCGACCGCGTCGAGCAGCGAGGGCATGCCGCCCACGTGCGAGATCGCGATCACCACGCCGCCGGGGCGCTGCGCGGCGCCGGCCACCTGCTGCAGGTGGTAGTCGGCCCAGGCATTGGCCGACAGGCCGAGCCGGAACAGCCGCGCCTGCAGGTCGTTGGCCATGAACCACGAGGTGGCGCCGGCGCCGTAGAGGTCGACGTGCGGCGCGGCCGCGATGGCCGAGACGGCGCCGTCGAGCACCTGCATGTCGAGCTGGCCGCGCACGCCCGAGACCGAGGCGGCCGCGCTGCGCGCGATCTTCGACACCACCTCGTCGGCGGCGTCCTCGATGTTGACGCGGCGGTGCAGCGGCGAGCCGCCGAGCGCGAGTTCCTGCGCCAGCGCGAGCTTGAACTCGCGCAGGCCCGCGAAACCGAGGTCGCGGCAGGTGCGCATGATGGTCGGCACCGAGCTGCCGGAGCGCTCGGCCAGCGATTCGAAGCTCTCCTCGAGCACCCGGTCGGGGTCCTCGAGGATCAGGTCGAGGATCGCGCGACGCGTGGCGGGCGCGCCCTCGCGGGTCTGCGCGATCTTCTGGAGCAGCGAGGGATTCATCGGCCGCGCGGTCAGAAGTGCATCGCCACCGCGTCGCTCACGCGGTAGTCGTTCTCGACCACGGGCATCCAGTGCCACTTGTCGAAGGTGGTGCAGGGATGCGAGATGCCCAGGCCCACGCGGTCGCCGACGGCCGGCGCGCGCGCCTCCTCGTCGGCCTCCCAGCGCAGGTAGGCATGCTGGTCGTTGAGCGCGGTGATCTTCCAGCCCGCGGGCACGGCCTCGGGCGCGAGCACGCCGCGCGCCGCGCGCGCGATCGGCACCGGCAGCGAGAGGTCGAAGGAGATGTCGCGCTTGCCCACGGCCAGGATCGCGAGGCCGGGCTCGGGCCGCGACTGCACGGTGGCCCAGACCTCCATCGCGGGCACCAGGCTCTCGCCGCAATCGCAGCCCAGGCGCTCGTCGACCGCGCTGACCATGCGCTTGTAGAAGCCATGGTCGTGCGTGACATAGCAGCCCGAGCGCAGCAGGCCGCGCACCGGCGACGCCAGCGCGGGCTTCAGCCGCCCGGCCACGAGGTCGAAGATGGCCGAGCCGCCGGCCGAGACCAGCACCTCGTCGGTCTGGAACAGCTGCTGCGTATCGCAATGGCGCGCCACCGCTTCCACGCGGTCCATCAGGGTCGCGGCATAGGCCGCGTCGGGCTCGCTGGCGCCGGTGGCGCCCTGCCCTTCGTAGGTCTCGATGCCCACCAGCCGCACCGCGTCGCTCGCGCGCAGCCGCGTGGCGAGCGCCACCGCTTCCTCATGCGTGCGGCAGCCGGTGCGCGCGCCCGCGACGCCGATCTCGAGCATGACCTCGAAGGGCACGCTGTTGGGGTGGCGGCGCGCCCAGTCCTCGATCAGCGCGAGCTGCGCCAGCGAATCGACCAGGAACACGATGCGCAGGCCCGCATGGTCGCGCAGCAGCAGCTGAATGCCGGCCAGGTCCTCGTCGCTCACCACCTGGTTGGCGATCAGCGTGCGGCGCGCGCCGGCGGCCACGCCCACCGCGAGCTGGGTCACGGTGGCGAAGGTCAGGCCCCAGGCGCCGGCGTCGAGCTGGCGCTGGAACAGCTGCGGCGACATGGTGGTCTTGCCGTGCGGCGCGAGGTCGATGCCCCATTCGCGCACGCGCGACTGCATCCAGGCCAGGTTGTGCTCGAGCGCCTCGCGCTTGAGCACGGCCAGCGGCAGCGGCAGGTCGCCCGCGAGCACGTTCCAGCCCGCGGCGCCGATCTCGCTGCGCCGGCGCGGCGCCTGGGTGCGCGGATAGCCCTTGAAGCTGCTGCCCAGCAGCGGGTCGTCGAAGGAGGGAGCGGCGGTGTCGGTCATGGTCATGCGGCGATGGGGGAAAGCAGGTCCTTGCGGATGCAGGCGCTGTAGTGTCCGCTCGAAACCTGCTCGAGCGGCGGCACGGTCTGCGCGCAGGCGTCGATGGCATGCGGGCAGCGCGTGCGGAACACGCAGCCCGAAGGCGGCGAGATCGGACTGGGGATGTCGCCCTTGAGCGCGATGCGCTCGGTGGCGAGTTCGGGATCGGGCTTCGGGCTCGCGGCCAGCAGCGCCTGGGTGTAGGGGTGCGAGGGACGCGCGAAGAGCTCGTCGGTTTCCGCGACCTCCATCACCTTGCCCAGGTACAGCACCACCACGCGGTCGCACAGGTACTCGACCACGTCGAGGTCGTGCGAGATGAACAGCATGGTCAGGCCCAGGCGCTCGCGCAGGTCGGCCAGCAGGTTGATGACCTGCGACTGGATCGACACGTCGAGCGCCGACAGCGGCTCGTCGGCCACGATGAACTCGGGCTCCACCGCGAGCGCGCGCGCCACGCCGATGCGCTGGCGCTGGCCGCCCGAGAACTCGTGCGGGAAGCGGCTCGCATGCTCGGCGCGCAGGCCCACGGTCTCGAGCAGCTCGGCGATGCGCCTGTCGCGCGCGGCCGCGCCCTTGTGCAGGCCGTGCGTGGCCAGCGCCTCGCCGAGGATCGCGCCGATGCGCATCTTCGGGTTCAGGCTCGCATACGGGTCCTGGAAGATGATCTGCAGCTTGCTGCGCAATTTGCGCATGCGCTCGCCCGACAGCGCGCCGATGTCGTCGCCGCGGTAGAGCACCTGGCCCTCGGTGCGCTCGAGCAGGCGCAGCACGGTGCGGCCGATGGTGCTCTTGCCCGAGCCCGATTCGCCGACCAGGCCCAGCGTCTCGCCGGGCTGGATCGCGAACGACACGTCGTCGACCGCGCGCACGGGGCGCTCGCCGCTGCCGAAATACTTCTTGAGTCCGCGGACTTCGATGAGGGGGGAAACGGCGGTCATGCGAGCCTCGCGAGTTGGACATCGGGCTGCACGCGAACGCAGCGCGCCTGGCGGCCGGCATGGGTCTGCAGCAGCGCCGGCATCGCGGCACTGCACTGCGCCAGCGCAAGATCGCAGCGCGGCTCGAACGCACAGCCCGGCGGCGGCGCCAGCGGGCTCGACACCTGCCCGCGGATCGCGAACAGGCGCTTGGGCTTGGGCTGCCCCGGCTGCCGCGCCTTGCCCGGCAGGCAGGCCAAGAGGCCCTGGGTGTACGGATGCTCGGGCTGCGCGAACAGCGGGCGCACCGGCGCGCTCTCGACCACGCGGCCGGCGTACATCACGACCACGTCGTCGGCATGGTGCGCGACCACGCCGAGGTTGTGCGTGATGAACAGGATGCTCATGCCGGTCTCGGCCTGCAGCCGGCGCATCAGCACCAGGATCTGCGCCTGGATGGTCACGTCGAGCGCGGTGGTGGGCTCGTCGGCGATCAGCAGCGTCGGGTCGCAGGCCATGGCCAGCGCGATCATCACGCGCTGGCGCATGCCGCCCGAGAGCTGGTGCGGGTACTCTTGGAGGCGCTGCGCCGCGGCCGGTATCTCGACCAGGTCGAGCATGCGCTTGGCATGGGCCAGCGCGGCCTGGCGGTCGAGCCCCTTGTGCAGCCGCACGCTCTCGGCGATCTGCTCGCCGATGGTGAACACCGGGTTCAGGCTGGTCATCGGCTCCTGGAAGATCATCGAGAGCTGGTTGCCGCGCAGCGCGCGCATCTCGCGCTCGGGCAGGGTCAGCAGGTCGACGGTCTTGCCTTCGCGCGTGACGAAGCGCGCGCCGCCGCTGACCTGGGCGTTGGCGGTCCTGGGCAAGAGGCGCATCAGCGTGAGGCTGGTGACCGACTTGCCCGAGCCCGATTCGCCGACCAGCGCGGTGGTCTTGCCGGGCTGGATCGCGAAGCTCACGTCGGCCACCGAGCGGATCAGGCCGTCCTCGGTGGGGAAGCTGGTGCTCAGGCGGTCGACCACGAGGCGCGGGGAGGATGTGGCGGTCGTCATCACGCAGTTTTCTTGAGCTTGGGGTCGAGCAGGTCGCGCACGCCATCGCCGAGCAGCTGCAGCGACAGCGCCGTGAAGATGATGGCGAGCCCCGGGAACAGCACCACCCAGAAGGCCTGGTGCGCGTACTGCTGGCTGCCCGCGACCATGGTGCCCCAGGTCGGGATCTCGGGCGGTACGCCGACGCCGAGGAAGGACAGCCCCGCCTCGGCCAGGATCGCGTAGGCGAAGATGAACGAGACCTGCACCAGGATCGGCGACATCAGGTTCGGCAGGATGCGGCGCCACAGGATGCGCGAGGTGCGCACGCCGAGCGCGCGCACGGCCTCGACGAACAGCAGCTCGCGCACCACCAGCGTGGAGGCCCGCACCACGCGCGCCACGCGCGGCGTGTAGACCAGCACCAGCGCCAGCACCGTGTTGACCAGCGAGGGTCCGAGGATCGCCACCAGCGCGATCGCCAGCAGGATGTCGGGGAAGGACATCATCGCGTCGACCACGCGCATCAGCGGCGCGTCGAGCCGGCGGAAGAAGCCGGCCATCAGGCCCAGCACCGTGCCCGCGACGACGGCGCCCAGCGCGGTGAGCGCCGCGATCGCCAGCGAGTAGCGCGCGCCGTGCACGATGCGCGAGTAGAGGTCGCGGCCCAGCTCGTCGGTGCCCAGCAGGTGCTCGGCGCTCGGCGCCTTCAGGCGCTGCAGCACGGCCGTGTCGTTGGGATCGATGGAGGCGAACAGCGGCGCGCCGATGGCGAGGATGGCGATCGCCAGCAGCACCAGCGCGGACAGCATCACGATGCGGCGGTGCATCAGTTGGCGCAGCATTCTTGGCATCTGCATGGCTCAGACCTTCACGCGCGGATCGACCACCGCATACAGCAGGTCGATAGCGAAATTGATGAGCACGTAGATCGCGGCGATCACCAGCAGCGCGCCCTGGATCACCGGGTAGTCGCGCCGCAGCACCGCGCTCACCACGAGGTTGCCCACGCCCGGCAGGCCGAACACGGTCTCGGTGATGACGGCGCCGCCGATCATCAGCGCCACCGTCAGGCCGATCACCGTGACGATCGGCACCAGCGCGTTGCGCAGCGCATGCTTGAGCACCACCACCGTCTCGCTCAGGCCCTTGGAGCGCGCGGTGCGCACGTAGTCCTCGCCGAGCACGTCGAGCATCGAGGCGCGCGTGAAGCGGATGATGAGCGCGGAGTTCAGGAGGCCCAGCACCGCGGCCGGCAACACCAGCGAATGCAGCCGCTCGGCCAGCGCCGCGTCGGGCGCGCCGTAGCCCGAGACCGGGAACCAGCCGAACGAGACCGCGAAGATCTGGATCAGCACGATGCCGAGCCAGAAGCTCGGGATGCTCGCGCCCAGCATCGCGATGCCGGTGAACAGCTGGTCGACCGCGCGGCCGCGGAACACGGCCGAGACGATGCCGCAGGGCACGCCGATCAGCGCGGCGATGGCCACCGCCATCAGCGCGAGCAGCGCGGTGGGCTCGGCGCGCTCCCACAGCGCCTGCGTGACCGGGCGCTGCAGGAAGATCGAGGTGCCGAGGTTGCCCTGCAGCACCTCGCGCAGCCAGTAGCCGAACTGCACGGGCAGCGGCTTGTCGAGGCCGTACTCCTTCTGCACGCGCGCGATGTCGGCCGCGGTGGCCTGGTCGCCCAGCAGCACCGAGACCGGGTCGCCCGAGGCGGCGCGCGTGAGCACGAACACCAGCACCGCCACGATGGCGAGCACGATGAGCATGCCGCCCGCGCGCGAGGCGATGTAGCGAAGCGAGGCGTTCTTCTTCATGCCGAGAACTCGATCGCTGCCGCGCTGCCCACCGCCACGTACTGGCCAGTGAACGCGATGTCGCCGTTCTTCACGCGGAAGACCGTGACGTTGTCGCCCTGCTTGTTGTGGCAGACGTAGAGGAAGCGCCCGCTCGGGTCGAGCGTGCAGCTGCGCGGGTAGTTGCCGCGCGTCCATTCCTCGCGCACCAGCGTGGGCGCGCCGGTGCGGGCGTCGATCGCGAACAGCGAGATCGAATCGTGCAGCCGGTTGAGCGACACGAAGTGCCGGCCGCCGGGCAGCATGCGGATGCCCGAGGCGTAGCTGGTGCCCTTGAAGCCCTTCGGCAGCGCCGAGGTCTCGCTCACGGGCGTGAGCACGCCGGTGGCGTCGTCGTAGCGCATGAAGGCGATGGTCGAGGCCTCCTCGTTCACGAGGTAGAACCAGCGGCCGTTCGGATGAAAGACGAAGTGGCGCGCGCCCGAGCTCTCCGACACGGCCACCGTGCCGGGCTGGCTCAGCACGCCGGTCGCGCGGTCGAAGCGGTAGGAGATGACGCGGTCGAGCCCCAGGTCGGCCACGAGCACGAAGTTGCCCTTGGGATCGGCATGCACCATGTGCGCATGCGGGCCGTCGTGGTCGGAGGTGGCGAAGCCCTCGTGCGCGCGCGCGCGGCCGCCGGCACCACGTCGGCGCCGGGCTTGCAGGGCGTGGCGCCGCAGGCGGCCGCGTCCGGGTAGACGACGGCGGCACGGTCGGTCTCGAAGCCGCCGTCGGCGCGCAGCGCGATCACGCTGACGTCGCCGCTCGCGTAGTTGGCGGTGAACAGGAAGCGGCCCTCGGGATGCACGCTGAGGTGCGCCGGGTCCTTGCCGCCGCAGGGCATCTCGGCCACGAAGGACAGCGCGCCGTTCGCGCCGATGCGGAAGGCCGAGACCGAGCCGGCCTCGAACTCGTTGGCCGCATAGAGCAGCGGCAGGCTCGGATGGCGCGCGAGCGAGGCGGGGTTGCGCAGCTTCGCGCCCTCGCCCTGGCTCGCCACCGCGGGCGGTGCGCCGGGAATGGGCGTGAGCGCGCCGGTCGCGCCGTCGAGCACGAACTGGTGCACGCCCAGGCCGCGCCCGCCGCGCCACGGCTTGCCGCCGTCGCTGTAGGTGCCGACGTAGGCGTACACGGGCCCCGGCGTGGCGGCCTGGACGGTGGAGGCCGTGAGGCCCAGGGCTCCGAGACCGGAGGCCCATGCGGTGGCTTGCAGAAGCTGGCGACGCGATGGCATGACGGGAGTCCTCGCGGCCTTACTTGATCTTCGCGTTCCAGAAGAAGGGCCAGGTCGCGGGCTGGTAGTTGTCGAGCGCCGGGCTCCTGGCCGACAGCCCGTTGAACTTGCCGACGTTGATGTACGGCACCTCCTCGTAGACCACCTGCTGCACCTTGCCCCACAGCGCGCCGCGCCTGGCCGGGTCGCTCTCGACGTTGAAGGCCTGCAGCGCCGCCTTCTTGGCGGGCGTGTCCCACCAGCCGGGCGCGCCGTCGCCGAGCTGCGGCGGCGAGAGCATGGGCTCGGGGAACTGGCCCGAGTGGGTGACGTAGATGTCCCACAGCTTGGCGTCGTTGCGGCGCTGCACCAGCGTGGCCCAGTCGACCACGTTGAGGTCGACCTTGAAGCCGGCGCGCTTGAGCTGCTCGGCCATCAGGAGCGACATGTTGTAGTGGAAGTCGTACTGGCGGCTCGTGAGCACGCGGATCGGCTCGCCCTTGTAGCCGGCCTTGGCCGCGGCCTCCTTGGCCTTGGCGGCGTTGCGCTGGTTGTACTGGTCGGCGCCGGCGGTCGAATAGAAGGGCGAGCCCTTCGGGAAGTGGTTGGCCTCGGCCACGAAGAAGCGCGTGTCGCCGAAGCCGGCCGCGAGCATCTCGCCCTCGCCGAGCGCGGTCTGGATCGCCTGGCGCACCGGCTGGCTCGCGGCCACGCCTTCCTTGGTGTTGAGCACCAGGTAAGGGAAGCCGAACGAGGGCGTCATGATCGGCACCGTCTTGCCGCCCGATTTCTCGAGGCGCGGCAGCGCCTCCACCGGCAGCAGGTCGGCGAAGTCGTACTGGCCGGCCAGCGCGCCCTCGACGCGCGTGCTGGCGTTGGGCACGGGCACGAAGCGCAGTTCCTCGATCGCCGCCTCGCGCTTGCCGCCGTAGCCGCTCGCGGGCTCCTTGCGCGCCGCGTACTTGTCGAAGCGCGTGAGCAGCACGAACTGGTCGGGGCGGCGTTCCTTGAACTTGTAGGGACCGGTGCCGACGAAGTCCTTGAGCGGCGAGGCGATCGATTCCTTGGCCATGATCGCGGCCATGCCGCTGGGCAGCGCGAGCTGCGACAGCAGCGGCGCATAGGGTTCCTTGAGCGCGATCTCGACCGCCAGCGGGCCCTTGGCCTTGAGGCTGTCGATCTCCTTGCCCACGGCCTTGCCGCGCGGCGACTGGTCCATCCAGCGCTGCAGGCTCGCGACCACGTCGTCGGCCGTGAGCTCGCGGCCGCTGTGCAGCATCACGCCCTTGCGCAGCGCGATCGCGTAGGTCTTGCCGTCGGCCGAGATCTTCGGCATGCCCTCGGCCAGCATCGGCACCACGTTCCACTTGGCGTCGAAGGTGTAGAGCGTCTCGTAGACGTGCTGCATGATGGTTCCGACCAGGTCGGCGGTCGAGGCCATCGGATCGAGCGTCTGCGGCTCGGCCACCATCGCCAGCGTGGCGAAGTTGCGCGGACCCTGCGCCTGGGCGTTCAGCGGTGCCACGGCATACAGCGCCGCGAGCAGGGTGGCACCCAGAAGGGTGCGCTTCGACAGCATGGGCAGGCGCGGGAAAGAGCCGGCGTGGGGCATGGAGTTCTCCTTCATGGGGCGAGACGCGTTTGTGAAAAAAACTTTCGTTGCGGGCCGCACTTTGAAGCAGTATCCATGCCAAATCATCCGTGAAAACCCTTGATTCAGCGTTATCACTGAAATAGATTTTCAGTTTCGGCCGATACTGGCGGCCGTTTTCACCCCCTCCCCTTTCATTTCCCTTCTTCAGACAGGAGCTCGTCCATGCCTCTCGAATACCTCGGCGCCCCGCCCACCGCTTCCGACCGCCAGGTGCGTCCCTTCTCGCCGGCCGTGCGCGCGGGCGATTTCATCTACGTGTCGGGCCAGGTGCCGGCCAATGCGCAGGGCGAGATCGTGGCCGGCGGCATCGAGGCGCAGACGCGCCAGGTGATGGAGAACCTGAAGACCGTGCTCGCGCTGGCCGGCGCCACGCTCGACGACGTCTGCAAGACCACCTGCTGGCTCGACGACGCGCGCGACTTCGGCGCCTTCAACCGCATCTACATGAGCTACTTCGGCGAGAACAAGCCCGCGCGCTCGACCACCGAGGCGCGGCTGATGGTCGATGCGAAGGTGGAGATCGACGTGGTGGCGTACAAGCCGAAGGCTTGAGACACGGGGACCGGGCAGCCGAACGCAGAGGTCGCGAAGGTTGCGCGAAGGTCGGCGGAAGAAAACCGAAAGATGCCTTCGGTCTTTTCTGCGACTTCTGCGCAGCTTTGGGCTTTCTTCTGCGTTCGGCTGTTCGGATTTCCGTTCCGCGTCAGCCCCGCAGCTCGCTCTTGCGCTGCACGATGCGCGAGACCAGCCCGTAGTCGACCGCCTCCTCCGCCGACAGCCAGCGATCGCGCTCGATGTCGGCCAGTACCACCTCGAGGGGCTTGCCGGTCTCGCGCGCGATCTCGTGCGCGATGCGCTGGCGGGCCTTGACGATCTCCTGGGCCTGGATCGCGATGTCGGTGGCCTGGCCGCCGGCCCCGCCCGAGGGCTGGTGGATCAGGAAGCGGGTGTTGGGCAGGCACACGCGGCGCTCGCGCGGCGCGGCCAGGAACAGATGGGTGGCGGCGCTGCCGACCCAGCCGGTGCCGATCATGTGCACCGGCGCGGCGATGAAGCGCACCACGTCGTGGATCGCATCGCCCGATTCGAGATGCCCGCCGGGCGAGCTCACGAGGATGTCGATCGGCTTGTCGGCGCTGTCGGCGTCGAGCGCGATCAGCCGGCGCGTGACGTCGGCGGCCACGGCGTCGGTGATGCTGCCGAAGATCAGCAAGGTGCGCGAGCGGAAGGCCTTCTCCTCGAGGTAGGAATTGCGCGGCTCGGCGGTGGCGGCCGGGCGGGTGTCGTCTTCGGATTCCAGCGTGAACATGGCGGTCATGAAAAAAGCTCCAGGGGGTTGGAGCTGTCTTGACGAACAAGCCCACGCTTTCGTGACATCGCCGGCCGTGGCAAGCTGCGCCGATGCTCGACGAACGCTATCTCTCGCAATTCCCTCTGCTGCGCGGCCGGCTGGTGCGCGCGGCGGCGCGGCTGGTCGGCGGCACGGCGCAGGCCGAGGACCTGGTGCAGGACAGCTACCTGCGCGCGCTCGAGGCCGGCGAACACGCCGGCATCGACAGCACGCAGGCCTGGCTCACGACCGTGATGCAGCACCTCGCGATCGACCGGTTGCGGCGCGAAGGCTGGATGCGGCGCTGGCTCGACGAGGCCGGCTCGACGCCGGAGACGGCGGAATCGGCCGAAAGCGAGGCCGCGCGCGCCGAAGAGACCGGGCAGGCGCTGCGCCTCCTGGCCGAGCGGCTGAGCCCCGCCGATGGCGCCGCGGTGCTGCTGCGCGAGGTGTTCGAAGTCAGCTTCAAGGAGCTGGCCGAGGTCACGGGCCGGACCGAGGCCGCCTGGCGGCAGCAGATGCACCGCGCGCTGCTGCGGCTGCGCGAGCCCCGCGAGAAGGCCTCCGATGCGGCCGGGCGCGATGCCGCCTTTGCTCTCTACCAGCAGGCGCTGCGCGATGCGGATGCGCGGCTGCTGTTCGCGATGCTGCGCCAGCCGCCGGCGCGGGCGATCGGGTTGTCGGTCCATGCCGCACCGCCGCCGGCCTCTGGCTCGCCGCGCGCGGCCTGCCAGGTGGTGCAGATCGGCGGCCGGCTCGGGCTGGTGCTGACGCTGGGCGGGAAGCTGTTGTGCGTGCTGCCGCTGGAGGCGCGGCAGGAAGAGCAGGAAAAGGTGGAAGCGCTCTCGCTCTGAATCGCGGTATTGCTCCTTCCCCCTCTGGGGGAAGGCCGGGATGGGGGCACGCGGCGATGGCAAGGCCAAGGCCTATCGACCGCCCGCTGCCCCCACCCCTACCCTCCCCCAGCGGGGGAGGGAGAAAAGACATTCAGGCCAACCGCCCTGCCACCAGCTGCAGCACCCGGTCGCAACGCCGCGCCAGGTCCTGGTCGTGCGTGACCATCACGAAGGCCGTGCCATGGCGGCGCGCGAGGTCGAGCATCAGCGCGAACACGGTGTCGGCGGTGCTGCGGTCGAGGTTGCCGGTGGGCTCGTCGGCCAGCACGCAGGCCGGCTGCGTGACCAGCGCGCGCGCGATCGCCACGCGCTGGCGCTCGCCGCCCGACAGCTCGGCCGGCCGATGGTGCAGCCGCTCGCCCAGGCCCACGCTCTCGAGGATCTTCGTCGCCGACTGCGCGGCCGTGGCCGGGTCCACGCGGCGGATCTTCAACGGCATCGCCACGTTGTCGAGCGCGCTGAACTCGGGCAGCAGGTGATGGAACTGGTAGACGAAGCCCAGGTGCAGGTTGCGCAACCGGCCCTGCTCGGCGGGGTCGGCATGCGCGATGTCCTTGCCGAGCAGCTCGACCTTGCCCGAGGTCGGCGAATCGAGCCCGCCCATCAGGTGCAGCAGCGTGCTCTTGCCCGAACCCGAGGCGCCGACGATGGCCAGCGTCTCGCCGGCATGCACGTCGAGGTCGATGCCGTGCAGCACGGTCAGATCGAGCCTGCCTTCGTGGAAGCGCTTGGTCAGACCGCGCGCCTTCAATACGACTTCACTCATAGCGCAGCGCCTCGGCGGGATTCACGCGGCTGGCGCGCCAGCTCGGATACAGCGTGGCCAGGAAGGCCAGCACCAGGGAGATGATCGCGATCGGCATGATGTCGCTGCGCTGCGGATCGCTGGGCATCTTGCTGATCAGGTAGATGTCCTTGGGCAGGAAGCTCGCGTGGAACAGCTGCTCGAGGAAGGGCACGATCACGTCGATGTTGTAGGCGATGCCCAGGCCCAGCAGCAGGCCGGCCACGGTGCCGATCACGCCCACCATCGCGCCCTGCACCACGAAGATGCCCATGATGCTGCGCGGCGAACTGCCCAGGGTGCGCAGGATCGCGATGTCGGCGCGCTTGTCGGTCACCGTCATCACCAGCGTCGACACCAGGTTGAACGCGGCCACCGCCACGATCAGCGTGAGGATGATGAACATCATGCGTTTCTCGACCTGCACGGCCGCGAACCAGGTCTTGTTCTGGCGCGTCCAGTCGCGGATCAGGAACTGGCCCGGCAGGGTCACGGCCATCTCGTCGGCCACGTCTCGCGCCTGGTTGAGGTCCTTCAGTCGGATGCGGATGCCGGTCGGGCCCTCGAGCCGGAACACGCGCGCCGCATCCTGCTCGTTGATCAGCGCCAGCGCCGAGTCGTATTCGTAGTGGCCCGAGTCGAAGGTGCCGACCACGGTGAACTGCTTGAGCCGCGGCACCACGCCGGCCGGCGTGACCTGGCCGCCCGGCGCCACCAGCGTGACCTGGTCGCCGGGCTGCACGAACAGCGAGCGCGCCAGCTCGCCGCCCAGCACGATGCCGAACTCGCCGGGCACCAGCTTGTCGAGCGTGCCCTTGGGCGCGGCGGCCGCGATGTCGGTGACCTCGGGCTCGAGCTTGGGCTCGATGCCGCGCACCAGCGTGCCCTTCATGTCCTCGCCGCGCGCGATCAGCGCCTGGGTCGCGATGAAGGGCGCCGCGCCAACCACCTCGGGATGCTTGCGCGCGGCCGCCATGATGGTGTCGAGCTCGGGCAGGGCCTGGCCGTCGCGCGAGATGATCTCGATGTGCGAGACCACGCCCAGCATGCGGTCGCGCACTTCCTTCTGGAAGCCGTTCATCACGCTCAGCACGATGATCAGCGCGGCCACGCCGAGCGCGATGCCGAGCATCGACACGCCCGAGATGAACGAGATGAAACCGTTGCGCCGGGTCGCCCGGCCCGCGCGCGTGTAGCGCCAGCCGAGCTGCAGTTCGTAGGGGAGTCGCATCAGGTCTCCTGCGGCGCTCGGGGCGACGGCATGGGTCGGTTCATGGAAAAAGGGTGAAGACGAAGAGGAAGGCGGGCGGAATTGTGGCATCCCGGACAATAGGCCCATGGCCGAACCCGCTCCCGCCCGTCATCTCCTGATTCCCTTTGCCGGCCGCGGTTCCCCGTCCTGCCGCGCAGCCCTCTCGACCTTGAGGTTGCCGAAGCTCGAGGCCCTGCTCGGCCGGCTCGCCGTCACGGCCACCGACACGCAGGACGAAAGCACCCGCTCCCCCCCGCACGAACGCGCCCTGGCGCGCGCGCTCGGCATCGCCGCGGCCGACGGCTGCCTTCCCTGGGCCGCGCTCGAGGCGCGCCGCAACGGCACCGCCGAAGCGGGCGACACCGGCGCCTGGGGCCTGGTCACGCTGTGCCACTGGCAGGTCGGCATCGACGACGTGGTGCTCGGCGATCCCTCGGCGATCGAGATCGATGCCGAGGAGTCGGCCGCGCTGCTGGCCGCGGCGCGCCCCTTCTTCGAGGAGGACGGCATCGCGCTGCATCCTTCGGCGCGTCCCGGCCGCTGGCTCGCGCGCGCGCCGATCTTCCAGGACCTCGCCACCGCCGCCATCGACCGCGCCGTGGGCCACCCGATCTCGCAGTGGTCGCCGCTGGCCGATGCCGCGCGGCCGCTGCGCCGGCTGCAGAACGAGATGCAGATGCTGCTCTACACCCAGCGCGTGAACGACGACCGCGCCGCGCGCGGCGCGCCGCCGATCAACTCCTTCTGGCTCAGCGGCACCGGCGCGCTCGCGGCCGGCGCCATCGGTCCCGAAGGCGCCGCGCCGCAGGTCGACGATTCGCTGCGCACCGCCGCGCTGCACGACGACGGCATCGGCTGGGCCGAGGCCTGGCAGGCGCTCGACGCGGGCCCCGTCGCCGCGCTGCTCGACCACTACAACGCGGGCGCCCCAGTCGCGATCACGCTGTGCGGCGACCGCACGGCGCAGCGCCACGAGATCCAGCCGCGCGGCTTCGTGGGCTGGGCCCGCAGCCTGTTCGACCGGCCACGCGCCGCCGCCGTGCTGGAGGCGCTCTGATGAAGATCCATCCCCGCGACATTCCCCCGCGCAGCGCCTGGGCGCTCGAGCAGGCCGGCGTGCATCCGCTGCTGGCCCGGCTGTTCGCCGCGCGCGGCGTCAGCGCCAAGGACGAGCTCGACGACGGCCTGGCGCGCCTGCTGCCGCCCGACACCCTGCGCGGCACGCAGGAGGCCGCGGTGCTGCTGGCCGACGCGATGGCCGCCGACAAGCGCCTGTGCATCGTGGCCGACTACGACTGCGACGGCGCCACCGCCTGCGCGGTCGGCGTGCGCGGCCTGCGCCTGCTGGGCGCGAAGAACGTGAGCTACCTCGTGCCCGACCGCGTGGTCGACGGCTACGGCCTCACGCCGCCGATCGCCGAGCGCGTGGCCGCGAGCGGCGCCGACATGCTGATCACGGTCGACAACGGCATCGCCAGCGTCGACGGCGTGGCCGCGGCCAAGGCGCGCGGCCTGCAGGTGCTGGTGACCGACCACCACCTGCCCGGCCCCGAGCTGCCGATCGCCGACGTGCTGGTGAATCCGAACCATCCCGACTGCGGCTTCGAGAGCAAGTGCATCGCCGGCGTCGGCGTGATGTTCTACGTGCTGCTCGCGCTGCGCTCCGAGCTGCGCCGGCGCGGCGTGTTCGACGTGGCGACGCAGCCCAAGCTCGACGCGCTGCTGCCGCTGGTGGCGCTGGGCACCGTGGCCGACGTGGTGAAGCTCGACGCCAACAACCGCCGGCTGGTGGCGCAGGGCCTGCGCCGCATCCGTGCGGGCGCCATGCCCGCGGGCGTGTCGGCGCTGTTCAAGGCCGCGGGCCGCGTGGCCGCCGCGGCCACCACCTTCGACTTCGGCTTCGCGCTCGGCCCGCGCATCAATGCGGCCGGCCGGCTCGCCGACATGACGCTGGGCATCGAATGCCTGCTGACCGAGGATGCCGCGCGCGCCGACGAGCTCGCGCGCCTGCTCGACGGCATCAACCGCGAGCGGCGCGACATCGAGGGCGGCATGCGCGACCAGGCGCTGCTCCTGGCCGAGTCGCTGTTCACCGTCGACGGCGAAGGCATCGAGACCGTGCCCGCGGCCATCAGCGTGTTCGATGCCGACTTCCACGAGGGCGTGGTCGGCATCGTGGCATCGCGCATCAAGGAGCGCTTCCACCGGCCCACCTTCGTGTTCGCGGCCAGCGGCGCGCCCGGCAAGGAGCACGAGCTCAAGGGCTCGGGCCGCTCGATTCCGGGCTTCCACCTGCGCGATGCGCTGGACCTCGTCGCCAAGCGGCATCCGGGCGTGCTGCTGCGCTTCGGCGGCCATGCGATGGCGGCCGGCTGCACGGTCGCGCGCGAGCAGTTCCAGACCTTCGAGCGCGCGCTCGCGCAGGTGGCCGACGAATGGCTCGATGCCGCCACGCTCACGCGCCGCATCGACACCGACGGCCCGATCTCGCGCGAGTACCTGCGCGTGGACCTGATCGACACCCTGCACCGCGAGGTCTGGGGCCAGGGCTTCGCGCCGCCCACCTTCAGCGAGGAGGTCGAGGTGGTGTCGCAGCGGCTGGTCGGCGAGCGGCACCTCGCGCTCAAGCTGCGCCACCAGGGCCAGCCCATCGACGGCATCTGGTTCGGCCACACCGACCCGCTGCCGCCGCGCGTGAAGCTGGCGTTCCGGCTCGACGCCGACGAATGGCAGGGCGTGCGGCGCGTGCGCTTCCTGGTCGAGGGCGCCGAAATCTGAAGCGCTCGAGCCCCGGCCACAGGTTACGCCGGGGTTTCCGCTGCAAGCAATTGCATGCGCCGTCCCGCCTCGACGGGCGCGCGCTCGGTACACATTCCTACATGGAAGGCGCGCGGGGCTTCTACGCTGATCTCCATGCACGGCGCGCCACGGCCGATTTCCGGCAGCGTCCACGCGGTGCAACGCAGGAGACCGGCATGCACAGACCCTCCCCGACGTGTTCCCCGGCGCCGAACGCCGCCCGCTCGCGCTGGTGACCGGCGCCTCCTCGGGCATCGGCTACCACCTCGCGCGGCGCGCGGCCGAACATGGCTACGACCTGCTGATCGGCGCCGACGAGTCGCTGGCCCAGGCCGAAGCCGAGTTGCGCGCGATGGGCGCGCGCGTGTTCGCGGTGCGCGAGGACTTCGCCACGCGCGACGGCGTCGACGCGCTGCTCGCGGCCTGCGAGGACCGGCCGATCGACGTGCTGTTCGCCAACGCGGGCCACGGCCTGGGGCATGGCTTCCTCGACCAGGAGTTCCACGACGTGCAGCACGTGATCAACACCAACGTGACCGGCACGCTCTACCTGGTGCAGCGCGTGGGCCGCGCGATGCGCGAGCGCGGCCAGGGCCGCATCCTCATCACGGGCTCGATCGCGGGCTTCCAGCCCGGCGCCTTCCAGGCGGTCTACAACGGCACCAAGGCCTTCATCGATTCCTTCGCGATGGCGCTGCGCAACGAGCTCGAGGACACGGGCGTGACCGTGACCTGCCTGATGCCCGGCGTGACCGACACCCACTTCTTCGCGCGCGCCGATATGCTCGACACGCGCGTGGGCCAGCAGTCCGACAAGGCCGATCCGGCCGAGGTGGCGAAGGAAGGCTTCGACGCGCTGATGAAGGGCGAGAGCGGCGTGATCGCGGGCTGGCGCAACAAGATGCAGGTGGCGCTGTCGCGCGTGATGCCCTCGCCCGCGCTGGCCGAGCAGCACCGCAGGATCGCGGAACCGGGCAGCGCGCACGCGCCTTCCTGAGCTTTTTCGAGGCGTCGGCGCGCGAACCGCAGACCTTCTTCGTACATTCCAGACGCCCTACGCGGCCTTGCGACTTTTGGAGGTGCACGCGCGCGTGCACCGCGGGCATGATCGCGCCCATGCGTTGTCCTTTCCCGATCGCTCCGGCGCGCAGCACGCGACTGCCGGACGCCCATCGGGCGCCTGCGTCTTGAACCCCCGCGCCCTTCGCTGCGCCGCTTGCACGCGGCGTTCACATGGCGCGCCTATCCTGCCCCCAGGCTTGCGTACGGCAACGCTTCTTGATGCCCGCTCATCGACGAACCCCAGGAGGATTTTCTTTCCATGCGCCGTTTTGAACTGATCGAGGGAACCGCCAGCAAGTTCTGGGAAGTGGAACAGGCGGAGAACGATCTCAACATCCGCTGGGGCCGCATCGGCACCGCGGGCCAGAGCCAGACCAAGTCCTTCGCCGATGCCGCGAAGACCGCCACCGCGCTGACCAAGCTGGTGAGCGAGAAGACCGGCAAGGGCTACAAGGAAGTCGGCGTGAGCGCCGATGCGAGCATCGGCAAGACCGAGTCCAAGCCCAAGGCGGAAGCGCCTGCTGCCGCACCCGCCCAGGCACCGGTGCAGGCACCAGTCGCCACCGCACCCGCCACGCCGGCACCGCCCCCCGTCGCGAGCGAAAGCCTCGACAGCCAGTGCGAGCGCGTCGTCGAGGCCGTGCGCATCGCGATCGAGGACGGCAGCGTCAAGACCGGCGACAAGTTCTCGGCCGCCGCGCTCAAGCGCCAGTACGGCGTGAGCGAGCAAGGCGCCACGATGGCCTTCGAGGAGCTCAAGTCCCATGGCCTGCTCTCGGGCTGGGGCACCACCGCCGAGGTGCGCGAGAAGGCGCAGGATGCGGCACGCGAACTGGCGCAGCGCACGGCCGTCGCGCGCGGCGAGGTGCCGGCCCAGCCCGTGACCGAAGGCGCGCCGCCCTGGCTCGCGCAGGGCGCGCCGCTGCGCGTCACGGCGCAGACGCGCGAGTTCGCCTATGCCTCGCGGCGCTTCCCCTCGACCCGTCCGGTGCTCGACCTCGCGCAGGCCTGGAAGCGGGCCTGCAACGACCTCGAACTGCCGCTGGACCTGGCCGCGACCGATGCCGCGCTGCGGCCCGCGGCCGAGCGCATGCTCGCGCGCGACAAGCCCGTCGCGCCCGCGCCCGATGCCGAAGCCGATGCATTGCTGTTGGCCTTCATGGACCACAACACGCGCCGCGACAAGGCCGGCTCTGTTGTGTTCCTGATCCAGTACCTGGTCGCGCAGTACGGACTGGCCGGCGCGATCGAGGTCTATCTGTCGGCGCTGCGCCTGCAGGTGGAGGGCAGCTACGACCAGCAGGCCAAGAAGTGGCGCAGCCATTTCTCGAGCAACCCCGGCCAGGCGGTCAACCACGGCTGGTACGGCGCCGTGGGCGATGCCGAGGAAGTGCTGCGCGAGCAGCTCTCGACCGCACCCGAGGCCGAGTGGCAGCAGTGCGCCGACCTGATCGAGGCCGCGCTGCCCTCGCTGCATCCGAGCCGCCAGCCACTGGCGGCGCTGCTGCTGCCCGAGCGGCCCGAACTCTCGAACGCGCTCGCGCTGCGCCTGGCCGGCGAGAAGGACAGCGGCGAGACCTTGCACTGGCTGCTGCTGACCATCACCGATGCCGCCGCCGCCGCGCAGGCCGCCAAGGTGCGGCTCAGCTATTCGAGCGGCTTCTGGGGCCACTACAAGATGACGGCCACCGCGCTGCTCGAGCGCGGCACCGAAGCCGTGGCGCTGCTCGAACGCGGCGCGGCCGAAGAGCATGCCGGCGAGACGCTCGCGGCCATCGGCACGCCCGAGGCGGTGGCGGCGCTCGCCAAGGTCGCGAGCGGTTCGAAGGCGGCGCTCGCGCGGCTGTCGCTCGCGGTGGACCGCTGGCCGCAGGCCGCCATCGTCGCGCTGGCGCGGCTGGTGGCCGCCGGCGGCAAGGACGCGGGCCTGCTCACGCCCAGCCTCACGCGGCTGCTGCGCGCGCACGGCGGCCTGGTCGACGGCCTGCGGCCCTGGCTCGATGCCGGCGCGCAGGGCGCGATCGACCGCCAGCTCGCGCTGCTGTCGGGCCCGAGCGAAGTCGCCGAGCCGAGCGAGCTGCCGGGCGTGCTGGCCGCGCCGCCCTGGCTCGCCAAGGTGCAGAAGAAGGCGGCGGCGGTGCTGGCCCTCGAGCCGCTCGCGCTGGCGCCGGTCGAGCAGTGGGCGCCGGGCGCGCGCGAGGAAGCGCAGCGGCCCGGCACCTCGTGGCAGGTCAACCGCTTCGCGACCGCGCGCACCGACGTGCAGGTGATGCTCAAGGAGCTGGGCTTCGAGAGCAAGGCCAGCAAGCTCGCGCACGAGGAGCAGGTGAAGCTGATGCAGGCCGCCTACGAGGCCGAGGACTCGCCCGACGCCGCGGTGCTGCAGGACATCCACCAGCGCGGCGAGGCGCGCGAGAAGGAGCTGCTCGAGAGCCTGCGCGACCCGATCCTCGACACCGCGCGCGCAGGCATCCGCGGCGGCGATGCGGGCAAGCTGATCGCCGCCTGGCGCGGCATGCTGGCCGCGCGAAAACAGGAGCGCTACTACTTCTTCTGGTTCGATGCGCGCTATGCGGCGCTGCTGCCGCCCGAGATCGGCGTGCCGTTCTGGAACGCGGTGGCCGGCCAGGCCGAGACGCAGGGCGCCGACTTCGTGATGGCGAACTTCGGCCTGCCCGCGCTGCCGGGGCTGCTGTCGGTGGTGCGCGCCAAGCCCGGCGAGAACCTGCAGCTGGCGCTGAACTACGGCGCAGTGGAACTCGCGGCACCGGCCGCGCGCGCCTTCGCCAAGCTCAAGACCGTGCGCCAGGCCGGCCGCGACTGGCTGCTCAGGTATCCCGAGCACGCGGCCTGCGGCCTGATCGCGCCCGCGCTCGGCAAGGCCGGCGAGGCGCGCGACGTGGCGGGCTCGGCGCTGCGCCTGCTGCAGGCCGAGGGCCATGCCGAGCTGCTGCTCGAGGTCGCCGGCCGCTACGGCCAGGACGAGGTGGTGCAGGCGCTGCGCGCCGTGCTCGAGGAAAGCCCGCTCGACCGCTTCCCCACCAAACGCGCGAAGCTGCCCGAGTTCTGGCAGCCGCGCGGCTGGCGCCGGCCGGTGCTGCGCAACGGCAAGGCACTGCCCGACGAGGCGCTCGACCACCTGGGCCAGATGTTCACCTTCCCGACCAACGAGGAGGTCTACGGCGGCATCGCGGTGGTCAAGGAGGCCTGCGCGCCCGAGTCGCTGGCCGACTTCGCCTGGGACGCGTTCAGCGCCTGGCTCGAGGCCGGCGGACCGAGCAAGGAAGGCTGGGCGCTCACGGTGCTCGGCTTCCTCGGCAACGACGACACGGCGCGCCGGCTCACGCCTTTCATCCGCGCCTGGCCCGGCGAGGCCGCGCATGCGCGCGCCGTCACCGGCCTCGACGTGCTGGCCGGCATCGGTTCCGACGTGGCGTTGATGCTGCTCAACGGCATCGCGCAGAAGGTGAAGTTCAAGGGCCTGCAGGACCGCGCACGCGAGAAGATCGACACGATCGCCGAGGGCGCGCGGCCTCTCGACCGAGGAACTCGAGGACCGGCTCGCGCCCGACCTCGGCCTCGACGAACAGGGCACCCTGCTGCTGGACTTCGGGCCGCGCAGCTTCAAGGTCGGCTTCGACGAGGCGCTCAAGCCCTATGTGCGCGAACGCGCCGACGGCGTCGACGGCGCGCGCCTGTCCGACCTGCCCAAGCCCAAGAAGACCGACGACGCCGAGAAGAGCAAGGAGGCGGTCGAGCGCTTCAAGCTGCTCAAGAAGGACGTGCGCACCATCGCGAGCCAGCAGCTGCTGCGGCTCGAGGTCGCGATGTGCGCGCGCCGGCGCTGGACGCCCGAGGTGTTCCGCACCTTCCTGGTCGAGCATCCTCTCGTGCGCCACCTGGTGCAGCGGCTGATCTGGGGCGCCTACCGCGTGCAGGGCGAGGCCAGCTACGGCGGCGAGCTGCTGGCGTGCTTCCGCGTGGCCGAGGACGGCAGCTTCACCACCGCCGAGGACGATCCCTTCGAACTGCCCGCGGGCGAGGACATCCGCATCGGCGTGCCGCATGCGCTCGAGATCTCGCCGGCCGACGCGGGCGCCTTCGGCCAGGTGTTCGCCGACTACGAGCTGCTGCAGCCCTTCGCGCAGATCGGCCGCGACACCTACGTGCTGACCGAGGACGAGAAGAAGAGCCAGAAGCTCGAGCGCTGGAAGGACGCCACCGTGCCCACGGGCCGCGTGCTGGGCCTGGTCAACAAGGGCTGGCGCCGCGGCGAGGCGCAGGACGGTGGCGGCATCTGGTACTTCACCAAGCCGCTGGGCCCGAGCCGCGTGATCGAGCTCTACCTCGACCCCGGCATCATCGTCGGCATGGTCGACGAGTACCCGAGCAGAAGCTCGGCGAGGTGCAGGTCGGCAAGCCCTCGGGCTGGGGCAACATGCAGAACGCCGAGACGCTGGACCAGCTCGATCCGATCTCGGCCAGCGAGCTGATCCGCGACATGGAGGGACTGAGGGCATGAGCGCGGCGCCGGGTAGCCCCAAGCAAGCCCGCACCGCAGTGCGAAGCACGAAGGTCTTCGAATGAGCGCGGCGCCGCTCGTGCTGCCACCGGAACTCCAGAACGCGCTGCCGCCCGGCGAGGCCGGCGCGAAGCCGCCGCCCAAGGCCTCGACCTTGCCCACGCTGCGCAAGCGCGTGCTCGACAAGTGCGACGAGTACGCGGTCGACGCGCTGCTGCCCGAGCCCTTCGAAGTGCGTTCGCCCGCCACGCGCGGCTGGCTCGAGGCCGCGATGGACGCGGCCGACACGCGGCGGCTGGGCCTGATGATCGCGCGCTTCCGCGAGCAGGCCTACACCGGCCGCGACGAGCCGGCCGAGGCGCTGGTGCACTGGCTGGTGCTGCAGCACGGCCTGGCCACGGCCTTCGACGCGCTGCTGCATGCGGCGCGCTGGCGCCGCGAGCGCATCGGCCACAAGCCGCTGCGCCAGGATGCGCCACCCGACGATGGCGCCCATTCCTTCTGGGGCCAGCCCGCGAGTTCGCTGTGGCAGTTCCGTGGCCACTGGATGGCGGCCGACGCCGCGACGCGCGCCGCCTGCATCGAACGGCTGCGCGCGCTCGACCCGCAGCTGCCGCTGGCCGCGCGCGCCCGCTTCGCGATCGCGCTGCCCGAATGGCGCCCGCTCGCGCGACAGCTGTTCGAGCAGGCCACGCCCGAGCAGCTCGAGCGCTGCGGTCCCTGGCTGCGCTGGGCCGCCGGCCTGCCGCTGGCCGAGGTGGCGGACGACGGCATGCGGCTGCTCGACCAGCCGTCGCTGCTCGCGCTGCTGCTGCGCGAACACGGCGAAGCGCTGCTGCCGCTGCTGCTGGACCTCGGCGCGCGCCAGCGCAGCGTGGCCGTGGCCTGGACGCTGGCCCCCTTCGACACGCCCGAGGCCACCGAGGCGCTGGCGCGCATGACCGCCGCCGACGCCGGCTGCGCCAAGGCGCTGGGCTGGGTCGCGGGCGAACGGCCCGAGCGTTGCTTCCTCGCGCTCGCGAAGGTGCTCGAGGACGGCGGCCTGCCCAAGGCCGGCGCCGCGCGCCTCGTGCCACAGCTCAAGACCCTGGCCGGCACGCTCGGCGATCGATTGCCAGCGCTGTTGCCGGCGCTGCCGGCGGCCGTGCGGCGCCAGCTCGGCGCGGTCGCCGACCAGTCCGGGGTCGGCACCAGAAGCCTTCGCCGAACGCGCGCGCTGGCCCGCGGTGCTGGCCGACCCGCCCTGGGCGCGGCGCGCGGCCGATGCGGCGCCGCCGCTGGTGCTGGCCGGCCTGCCGGTGCTCGAGGTGCCGCTCGAGGAGGACTGGGGCGACGAGGTCCGCCAGGACTGGATCGACCGCGACACGCCCTACGTCTACCGCCAGCCGATGGAGGCCGAGCGCGCCATCGGCGAGCGGCTGCGCGAATGGACGCCCGAGCGTGTCGCCGCGCTGCACACGCAGCCGCCGCGGGAGCTGGAGCGCTTCATCGCCGACTGGCAACGCGTGCACGACGATGCCGCGCCCGACCGCCGCCAGTACGGCAACTTCATTGCGGTGCAGTCGGCCTGGTTCCTGCCGCCGGCCACCGGGCTGGCGTTCTGGAACGCCGTCGGCAGCGGCAAGGAAGCACCGCGCGCCGGCGGCTTCGTGGCGCGCTTCGGCAGTGCCGCGCTGCCGGGCCTGCTGCAGGCGCTGGCCAACGACGGCGACGAGTATTTCGTCGCGCGCTTCATCGGCGCCACGCAGCTCGCGCCCTTCATGGCGCAGGCGCTCGCGCGCCGACCGACGCGCCGCGCGCAAGCACGGCAGTGGCTGGTGCGCTTCGCGCCGCATGCCGCCGCCGGCCTGCTGCCCGCCGCGCTGGGCCCCGAGGGCGAAGCACGCCAGCAGGCCCGCGCCGCGCTGCGCGCCATGGCCGCGCTGGGACAGGCCGAGGCGCTGCGCGCCACCGCGCGCCGCCACGACGACCCGGCCGTGGCGGCCGCCGTCGATGCGCTGCTGGCCGAGGACCCGTTGCGCGACTTCCCGTCGCGCATCAATGCACGCAGCAAGCTTCCGACCTTCTGGCAACCGGCCGGCTGGCGCAAGCCGCGCTTGCGCGACGACGGCCTCGCGCTGCCCGACGAGGCGCTGCAGCCGCTGGGCCTGATGCTGAGCTTCGCGGCCGACCTGCCGCAGGGCTATGCGGGCCTGGACGCCGTGCGCGCCGCCTGCGAGCCCCAGAGCCTGGCCGACTTCGGCTGGGACGTCTGCGAATCGTGGGAGGCCGCGGGCGCCGGCGCGCCGGGCAACTGGGCGCTGCGCGCGCTCGGCCTCATCGGCACCGACGACACGGCGCGCCGGCTCGGCGCCCTGGTGCGGCGCTGGAGCGCGCCCGGCGCCGGCGGCACCGCCACGCGCATCGGCTGGGTGCTCGAGGCGCTGGCGCGGCTGGGCAGCGACGTCGCGCTGATGCAGCTCGACGCGATCGCGCGCAAGAACCGCATCGCCACGGTGCGCCAGTCGGCCGCCGAGAAGCTGGCGCAGGCCGCGGCCGAACGCGGCCTGAGCGCCGACGAGCTCGAGGACCGGATCGCGCCCGACCTCGGCCTGGACGAACGCGGCGGCCTGCTGCTGGACTTCGGGCCGCGCCAGTTCCACGTCGGCTTCGACGAGGCGCTGGTGCCCTTCGTGCGCGAATCGGTCGAGGGCCGGCCCGGCGCGCGCCTGGCCACGGCGCCGCGGCCGCGCGCGAGCGACGATGCCGAACGCGCGGCCGCGGCCGCGGAACGCTTCAAGGCACTCAAGCAGGATGCCGCCACCGTCGCGGCCCAGCAGCCGCTGCGGCTGGAGCGCGCGATGCGCACGGGCCGCGGCTGGCCGGTGGAAGACTTCCGCCGCTTCATCGCCGGGCACCCGCTGATGCGCCACCTGACCGAGAGGCTGGTGTGGGGCGTGACCGACGGCGGGCGCGACGCGCGCGGCCTGACGCTGCTGCGCGCCGCCTTCCGCGTGAGCGCCGAGGGCGAATGGGTCGATGCCGACGAAGCGCCGCAGGCCTTCGACGACTACGATGCCGCGCGCATCGTCGTCGCCCATCCGCTGCAATTGAGCGCCGCGCAGATCGCGGCCTTCGCGCAGCAGTTCGCGGACTACGAGCTGATCCAGCCCTTCGAGCAGCTGCACCGCGCCGTGCATGCGCCGCGCGAGGACGAACGCGCGCTGACCGCGCTCACGCGCTGGTCGGGCCGCATCGCGCGGCCCGGGCCGCTGTGGGCGCTGGAGTCGCGCGGCTGGCTGCGCGGGCGCGGCGGCGGCGGTGCCTACGACCATGCCTGGCGGGGGCTGGGCGGCGGCCGCGCGCTCGCGCTGCGCTTCGGGCCCGGGCTCGACAACGCGGGCGCCGGCGAGGACCAGACGCTCGACGTGCTGCACCACGGCCACCCGTTCGGCGAACTCGATCCCGTCGTCTTCAGCGAGGCGGTGCGCGACATCGACGCGCTGGGCGCGCGCTGAGGAGCACGGCGCCGTCCTGCCATCGCTCTGCTATGTTCATTCGCGCGGGCACCATCCCGCGCCCTTTTCAGATCCGACACCGATCCAGACCATGGCCACCTCCCGCAAGCCGACAGACACCCCACCCGCCGGTTCCCCTGCCCTGCAGCGCCCGCCCGCCGAGATCCAGTACGCCGCGCAGATCGCGCAACTGCAGGCGCAGGACAAGGACCCGCGCCCGCCGGGCTGGGCCATGAGCCTGAAGGCCGCGCGCGCCTTCATCCTCGGCGATGCGCAACTGGGCATCGCGCCGAAGATCGTGGCGCCGGTGGCGAGCATCGAGCGCATGCTGGTCACCCTGGCCACGGGCCGCGGCCTGATGCTGGTGGGCGAGCCTGGTACGGCGAAGTCGATGCTCTCGGAGCTGCTGGCGACCGCGATCTCGGGCGTGTCCACGCTGACCATCCAGGGCGGCGCCTCGATCACCGAGGACCAGATCAAGTACGGCTGGAACTACGCGCTGCTGATCAACGAGGGCCCGAGCCCGCGCGCGATGGTGCCGGCGCCGCTGTACATCGGCATGCAGCAGGGCCAGGTGGTGCGCTTCGAGGAGATCACGCGCGCGCCGCTCGAGGTGCAGGACTGCCTGCTGGGCATGCTGTCGGACCGCGTGATGGCCGTGCCCGAGCTCTCGGGCGAGCACGGCATGCTCTATGCGCGCGAGGGCTTCAACATCATCGCCACCGCCAACACGCGCGACCGCGGCGTCAACGAAATGAGCGCCGCGCTCAAGCGCCGCTTCGATTTCGAGACCGTGTTCCCGATCCTCGACTTCGAGCGCGAGCTCGCGCTGGTGCGCGAATCGTCGGCGCGGCTGCTCGCGCAGAGCGGCATTCCGAAGACCGTGCCGCAGCCGGTGCTCGAGCTGCTGGTGGCCACCTTCCGCGACCTGCGCGGCGCGCCGGCTTCCTCCGAGAAGAACGGCGGCGGCGGCGACGCCGCGATGGACCGGCTCACGGCCGTGATGTCGACCGCCGAGGCGGTCAACGTGGCGCACGCGGTGGGCGTGCGCGCCTGGTTCCTCGAGCAGCGCGAGGGCTCGCCGGCCGACCTGGTCGACTGCATCGCGGGCACGGTGGTCAAGGACAACGCCGACGACCGCGCCAAGCTGCGCCGCTACTTCGAGCAGAAGGCGGCCAAGCGCGGCGGCGAGCACTGGCGCGCCTACTACGAGGCCCGCCACCGCCTGCCCTGAGATGAACGCGCCCCACATCGTCGGCGTGCGCCACCACAGCCCCGCCTGCGCGCGGCTGGTGGCCGAGCGCATCCGCGCGCTGCGCCCGGCCCATGTGCTGATCGAAGGCCCGGCCGACTTCAACGCGCGGCTCGAGGAGCTCTACCTGCCGCACCGGCTGCCGGTGGCGATCTACAGCTACCTCTCGGCCGGCGAGACGCACCACGGCTCGTGGTCGCCGTTCGCCGAGCACTCGCCCGAATGGCAGGCGCTGCAGGCCGGCCGCGAGGTCGGCGCCGAAGTGCGCTTCATCGACCTGCCCGCCTGGCACGACGCCTTCTCGCGCATGGAGAACCGCTATGCCGACGTGGCCGACACCCAGCACGAGGAACGCGCCGCGGCCTACGAGCGCGCGCTGACCGAGCAGCTCTCGGTGCAGGGCCGCGATGCGCTGTGGGACCACCTGTTCGAGGACGGCTGCGACAGCGCCGAACTCGCGCAGCGGCTGTCCACCTACTTCGAGCACCTGCGCGGCGAGGACCCGGGCTCGCTCGGCAACCAGGCGCGCGAGACCATGATGGCGCGCTGGATCGCCTGGGCCATGGCGCAGCCCGCGGTGCGGGCCGGCGCGCCGGTGCTGGTGGTCTGCGGCGGCTACCACGCGCCCGCGCTCGCTCGGCTGTGGCCCGGGCTGCCGGCGCAGCTTCCCGAGACGCCGAACCCATCGTCGAGGACACGCCCGATGCCGGTGACCAGGACCCCGTGGTGCGCTACGGTTCCTACCTCGTGCCCTACACCTTCAAGCGGCTCGATGCCTTCGCGGGCTATGCCTCGGGCATGCCCTCGCCGGCCTACTACCAGTGGATGTGGGAGCACGGCCTCGAGGGCGCCGCGCACCGCGCGCTGCAGCAGGTGATGCAGCGGCTGCGCGACAAGAAACTGCCGGCCTCCACCGCCGACCTGATGGCGGTGCACCTGCGCGCGCAAGGCCTGGCGCGGCTGCGCGGCCACGAGAGCCGCTGCGCTCCGACTGGCTCGACGCGCTAGCCGGCGCGCTGGTCAAGGAAGCGCTGGACGCGCCGCTGCCCTGGACCTACCGCGGCCCGATGCGCCCCGGCACCGCGCCGGTGCTGGTGCAGGCGATGGACGTGCTGGCCGGCGACATCGCGGGCCAGCTCGCCGACGGCACGCCGCAGCCGCCGCTGGTGAAGGCGGTGCGCGACGAGCTCGCGGGCGCACGGCCTCGAGCTGCGCGGCCAGCGCAAGCTCGACCTGCTCGATGCCGCCGACCGCGCGCGCAGCCGCGTGCTGCACCGGCTCGCGCTGCTGCGCCTGCCCGGCGTGGTGCGCAGCGCCAGGGGCCGAAGCTCGCGATGTCGGGCGAACGCACCGAGGTCTGGACCCTGGGCCAGCCCTTCGAGCAACAGGCCGCGCTGATCGAGGCCGGCGCCTGGGGCGCCAACCTGCACGATGCGGCGCGCGCGCGGCTCGAGGACGAGCTGCGCCACGCGCAGGGTCGCATCGGTCCGCTGGCCGAGGGCCTCAACCAGGCCGCCTGGGCCGGCCTGCCGGCGCTCAGCGGCGCGCTGCTGCGCGAGCTGCAGCAGGCGATGGCTCGGGAGCCGCGCTTCGAGGCCATGGGCCCCGCCCTCGCGGTGCTGCACACGCTGCTGCGCCACGGCCAGCTGCTCGGCATGGCCGACGCGCCGGTGCTGCGGGTGGCGATCGAGGCAGGCTTCGACCGCGCGCTGTGGCTGCTCGAGCCGCCCGCGGCGATCGCGCCGTCCGACATCGACGCGCACCTGCAGGGCCATCTCGCGCTGCGCCGCATCGTGGCCGACGTGCTGGCCGACCGCGAGGACGCCGCGCAGGCCGAACCGCTCGACGTGGAACCCGCGCGCGCGCTCGCCGTGTGGCAGCGCAAGGCGGCCGATGCCGGGGCGGCACCGCTCAGCCGCGGCGCGGCGCTGGGCGCGACGCTGAGCCTCGCGCACCGCGTGCCGCAGGCCACGCAGGCCGGCGTGGCCGATGCGATGCAGCTGCTGCACGCGATGCCCGCGCCGGTGCTCGGCGATGCGCTCACGGGCCTGCTCGCGCTGGCGCGCGAGACGCTGTCGTCCGAGCCCGCCTTCGCCGCCGGCATGGACCGCACCGTGCAGGCCCTGGACAACGCCGACTTCGTGCGCGCCATGCCGAGCCTGCGCGCCGCCTTCGCCTGGCTGCCGCCGCAGGAGCGCGGCCGGCTCGCCGACCAGGTGCTGACGCTGCACGATGCCACCCACCTGTCGCGCCGCGCGCTCACGGCGCGGCACGAAGGCGAGGCCGCGCCCGAGGCGCTGGCCGCGGCGCGCGCCGCCGAGGATGCGGCGATCGCGCGGCTCGCGGGCTGGGGCCTGAGCCTCGATACGGAAGAACAGCCATGAGCCTCGACATCCCCGATCCGCTGCAGCGCTGGCGCCTGCTGCTCGGCGATCCGGCCGAGCGGGCCTGCGGCGGCCTGAGCGCCGAGGCGCAGGCGGCCGACGCCGCGCTCGACTGGCTCTACGGCCGCGACGGCGACCGCGCCGAGCGCGGCGAGCGCAGCGCCGGCCTCGGGCCCTCGGCGCTCAGCACGCCCGACTGGATCAACGCCATCCACACGCTATTTCCCAAGGAGGTGATCGAGCGGCTCGAGCAGGACGCGGTGGAGCGCTACGGCATCGACGAGGTGGTGACCAACCTCGAGGTGCTCGAGCGCATCGAGCCTTCGGAGTCGCTGCTGCGCGCGGTGCTGCACACCAAGCACCTGATGAACCCCGAGGTGCTCGCGGCCGCGCGCAAGCTGGTGGCCGAGGTGGTGCGGCGCATCATGGAGAAGCTCGCGACCGAGGTGCGGCAGGCCTTCAGCGGCAGCCGCGACCGGCGCCGGCGCTCGCGCATGAAGGTGGCGCGCAACTTCGACTTCAAGCAGACCCTGGCGGCCAACCTGCACCGCTACGACCCGCAGCGGCGCAAGCTCTACGTCGAGCGGCCGGTGTTCATCAGCCGCACCAAGCGCCATGCCGAGCCCTGGGACATCATCCTGCTGATCGACCAGAGCGGCTCGATGGTCGACTCGGTGATCCACAGCGCGGTGATGGCCGCCTGCCTGTGGCAACTGCCGGGCATGCGCACGCGACTGGTGGCCTTCGACACCGCGGTAGTCGACCTCACGGCCGACGTGTCGGACCCGGTCGAACTGCTGATGAAGGTGCAACTCGGTGGCGGCACCGACATCGCCAAGGCGGTGGCCTATGCGCAGTCGCTGGTGGCCAATCCCGCGAAGACCATCGTGGTGCTGGCCAGCGACTTCTACGAAGGCGGCAGCCCCTACGAACTGGTGCGCCGCGTGAAGGCGCTGGTGGAGGCCGGCGCCAAGGTGCTGGGCCTGGCCGCGCTCGATGCGAAGGCCGAGCCCAGCTACGACCGCGAGATGGCCGCGCGGCTGGTGCGCGAGGGCGCCCAGATCGGCGCCATGACGCCGGGCCAGCTCGCGGGCTGGCTGGCCGAGAAGGTGCAGGCATGACGGCGGTGCGCGGCGATCTGCTCGAACTCACGCCCGAGGCACTGACCGCGCTCGCCAACGCGGGCTTCGTGAAGCGCGCGCAGAAGGACGTGGCGGCCGGCCTGCTGCCGCTGCTCGAGACCGCCGACGACGGCACGGTGAGCGCGCGCTTCGACGACGGCGTGCGCACCAGCCTGCCGCCGGGCCGCACCCTGCGCGATGCGCAGTGCAGCTGTCCGGCCAGCGGCATGTGCCGGCACCGCGTGATGCTGGTGCTGGCCTACCAGGCGCAGGCGGCCAGTGCCGCGCCCGCGCCTTCGGCCACGCCGGCAGAGGACGAGGTCGACGCCTCGGCCGCGGGCGGCGAATGGAGCCCGGCCCATTTCGACGACGCCGCGCTCGCCGCGAGCTTCGCGCCCTCGGTGATCGAACAGGCCCAGCGCCTGGCCGCCGCGCGGCCCGTGGTCGCGGTACAGGCCTGGCGCAGCGCGAGCGCGCCGCCGATCGCGCGGCTGCCGATGTGCAGCGTGCGCTTCTTCTCGCGCAGTTCGCTGGTGCATGCGCGTTGCGACTGCAAGCAGGGCAGCGGCTGCGCCCACGTGGTGGTGGCACTGTGGGCCTTCCGCCAGGCCGGGCCGCTGGCCGCGGGCTCGCCCGAGCGCATGGTGGAGGTGCGCGCGCCGGCCACCGGCGACGCAGCCTGCGACGCGGCCGGCGACGGCCACCGCCCCGCGGCGCTGATGCAGGGCGAGGCCGCGCGCGCGCTGCAGGCGCAGCTCGAGGCGCTGAGTCTCTCGCTCTGGCTCGATGGCTCGAGCCAGCCGCTGATGGCGCTGGCGGCGCGCTTCGAGGCCGCGCGCGAGCAGGCGCGCGCGCTGGGCTGGCGCTGGGTGGAGGACGGCATCGACGAGCTCTGGATGCTGCTGCAGGCGCAGCAGGCGCGCAGCAGCCGCTTCGATCCTCGACGCCTGCTGCACGTGATGGCCGAGCTCTGGGCGCGGCTGCGCGCGGCGGCCCATGCCGACAACGCGGCCGGGCCGCCGCCGCTGCCCGCGAGCCAGATCCTCGGCGTGGGCGTCAAGGGCGAGGTCGCGCTCGACCACTTGCGGCTGGTGTCGCTGGGCGCCGAGCTCTGGTCCGACGAGAGCGGCGAAGGCGCGAGCGTGATGTTCGCCGACCCCGACACGCAGGCCGTGACCGTGCTCGAGCGCCAGTGGTCGCGCGCCGACGATGCCACGGCCGGCGGCACGCCCGCGAACCTGCTGGGCCGCCGCGTCGCGGGCTTTCCGCTGCGGCAGCTCGCGAGCGGCCAGGTCATCACCAAGACCGCGACCCGGCGCGCCAATGGCCAGATCGACATCGCGCCCGGTGCGCGCCAGACCGGCGTGATGCCGCTGTCGCCGAAGTCCTGGGACGACCTCGTCGCGCCGCTCAAGCAGCCGAGCGTGCAGGCACTGGTCGCGCACCTGCTCGAGACCCCGCCCGACTTCGTGCGGCCGCGCCAGGCGGCGAGCGGTGCCGCGGCGGGTGCCTCGGGCCAGTTGCATGTGGTGGCCTTCGAACACATGGCGGTGCTGGCCAGCCACTGGGATGCGGCGGCGCAGGTGCTGCATGCGCGCATCGGGCGCGCGGCGGACGACGCGGAAGCGGCCGCGCCTGCCGATGATGTCCCGCCCCTGCATCTCGCCCTGCCCCATCGCGCGGCCGCGCCCGGCGCGGTCGATGCACTCGCGCGCGCGCTCGCCGGCGAATGGGCGCGCTGCGCGCCGTGGCCGGCAGCGTACGGCTGCAGGACGGCGAGCCCGTGATGCAGCCGACGGCCCTGCTGACCGTGCAGCGCGCCGTGGTGCTGCAGGCCGAGACACCCGCGCCGCAGCCGCTGCCGCTGCAGGGCGAGCACGAGGAGCCGCCCGCGCTCAACGCGCTCGCCACCGACACCCTCGACCTGCTCGCGCTGTGGCTGCGCCAGGGCCTGCGCCACCAGGGCGGCGGCGCCGGCTCGCGCGCCGAGACGCAGGCCGCGCAACTCGAGCGGGCCGGGCTCGCGCGCAGCGCGAAGCTGCTGCGCGGCGTGCCCGCCCAGTTGCGCGCGGCGCAGCGCGGCGCGCTGGTGGGCCAGCTCGCGCTGCTGAGCCTGTGGATGCAGGGCGTGGGGCAATAGGCCCCTTCGCGCGCTAGACGGCGCAGCAGTTGCGGTATTCGAGCGCCGTGCGCCGCTCCACCTTCTTGAAGGTGTCGGCGAAGTGGCTGGGACTCGCGAAGCCGCAGCGCAGCGCGATGTCGGTCACCGGCAGCCGCGTGAGGTGCAGCATCTGCTTCGCATGCTCGATGCGCGCGCGGATCAGGTACTGGTGCGGCGTCACGCCGGTGCTGCGCTTGAAGGCGCGCAGGAAGGCATACGAGTCCATGTCGAGCAGCGCGGCCAGCGCGCCGAGCGACACGCCACTTTCGAGCCGGCCGCGGATGTGCTCCTTGACGCGCTCGAGCGCGACCTTCGACAGCAGGCCCTCGGGCTGCGTCTCGCTGGCCGCGGCCGTGTGCGTCTGCCGCAGATGCGCGAGCAGCGCGATCAGCAGCGTCTCGCCATAGCCGGGCCCCTCGGGCTGGCCGGTCTTCGCATCGGCATGCAGCGCGAGCAGCAGCTGCGCGATCAGCGGGCTCGATACGTTGCAGCAGGGCACCAGCGCGCGGTCGCCGCCGTCGCTTTCGCCGGCACTTTGGAAGTGGCGCGGATCGATGCTCAGCGTGAGCGCCTCGCACGGGTCCCAGGTGCGTCCCTTGATCTGCGCGCCTGCGGCAGGATGCTGATGCCCAGCGGCTGCGCGGTCGCGGACCAGAAGCGTTCGTCGTGCAGGCGCATCTCGAAGCGCGTGGGGCCGCCGAGGTTGACCGAGACGCAGTGGCGGATCAGCCCGCCCTCGACGTTGTCCATCGGGTCGGCCTCCTCGTGCTCGAGAACGATGCCTTCCCAGCGGGCCTCGAAGAGAAGCCTGCCGCAGCCGCGGTCGATGCCGACCGGCTGGCCGCGGCCCTGCACGCGCTGCCGAACGCCCATGGCCTGGTCCTTGTGGTTGTATGTTGTCTCCGGGCGGCGATGGTTTGCGAGCGGACTTACAGCGCGCTGACGGGCCGCGGATGGTTAGCCAACGCCACGCCGCTGCAATTTTCCGGAAGCCGCACCGCCGCCGCGCGGGGCCGGCGCGCCCCGCATGCGCCTGCAATTCCCCGGAAGCGCCGAAACGCCCCGCCGCGAATACTTCTCTCCACACGCAACGAAGCACGGCGGCCCGCGCCGCGCCAACGCTGCGTGGATCACAACAACGGAGACACGCAGGAATGAAACGCGCAAGACTCATCGGCGCCGCCGCATCGGCGACGGCACTTCTCATGGCATGCGGTGGCGGCAGCGGCGGGAGCACGGTGCTGCCCATCCTGCCGCCGCCCAGCAGCGTGGCCGAGCCGCCCGCGCCGCCACCGGCACCCGCGGGTCCGCCACCGCTCACGGTCGCGAAGGCCGTCTGCGCCGAAGGCGGCACGCCCGAGTCGGCCTTGCAGGGCCAGGTGCCCGCGGCGATGCGCCAGGGCTTCAAGGGCTTCTCTTGCAACCTGCAGCTGGTGGGCCAGTTCGAAGGCGAAGGCGGCAACTGGTCGGCGGCGTCGTTCCGCGATCCCGGTGGGCGCACCTGTGCGTACCACGCGACCGCTTACCCCGTGGGCTTCGACGGCAAGCCGCGCGGGCGCGTGAACCCCGGCGTGCCGGTGATCGACATCACCGATCCGGCCAAGCCCTGGCGCAGCATGTCGCTCACCACGCCCGCGATGCTCGATCCATGGGAATCGCTGCGCGTGAATGCGCGCCGCCAGCTGCTGCTGGCCGACAACGGCAACAACGGCAGCGTCTTTGCCGGCTTCGGCGGCGCGGAGATCGACATCTACGACCTGTCCGCCGACTGCCGCACGCCGCAGCTGCTCGCGAGCATGGAGGTGGGCACGGGCAAGGACGGCGGCATCGTGCCGCCCGACAGTCCCAAGGGGCACGAAGGCAATGTGTCGCCCGACGGGCTGACCTACTACATCGGCGACATCGCCACCAGCCGCTACCACGCCGTCGACATCACGAACTCGACCAAGCCGCGCATGGTGGCTTCGTTCGACATGAAGAGCGTGGACCTCGGCGGCACGCACGGGCTCTCGGTCAGCGAGGACGGCAAGCGCGCCTACGTGGTGTCGACGAGCATCCCGACGGCCAGCGAGTTCCTCGACCCCGATGCGAAGACGCGCAACGGCTTCCTGATCCTCGATACCTCCGAGGTGCAGGCGCGCGTGCCCAACGCGCAGATGAAGCTGATCTCGGCCACGACCTTCAAGGACGGCAGCGTGGCGCAGCACACCATTCCCGTGACCATCGCGGGCAAGCCGCACCTGGTGATGGTCGACGAGGGCGGCGCCGCGGGCCTGAGCGACACGGCCGCCGTCAAGCTCGCCTGCGAGGCGAAGATGGCGCCCTACCCGATGGCGCGCATCTACGACATCAGCGACGAGAAGAAGCCCGTACTGGTGTCCAAGCTCATGCTCGAGACGCACGATCCCGCGAACTGCGACAAGGTGCTGCCCGACATCGCGGGCCTCTCGACCTTCACCTATGGCAGCCACTACTGCTCGGTCGACAACCGCAGCAACGGCACCGCGCTGGCATGCTCGTATTTCAACTCGGGCGTGCGCGTGTTCGATATCCGCGAACCCGCGCGGCCCAAGGAGATCGCCTACTACAACCCCGCGGGCGCGACCACGCCGCGCGCCGGTTCCTTCCACAGCCAGCTGTCGGTGGCCGGCAGCGGCGGACCCGACTGGTGCGCGTCGCGCGCGGACTTCGATTTCGATCGCGGGCTGCTCACGACCATGTGCCAGGACAACGGGCTGCTGGTGCTGAAGTTCGCGAAGAACACCTGGCCCTTTGCGCAGAGCACGCCGTCGACCTTGCAGAACTGAAGACGATGCGGCCGCAGCAATTCACGTTTCAGCCATGGGACGGGATGCGTGCGGCCGCGACCGCACGGCGCGCTGCATAGACTGGAACATCACCCGATGTATCCACGAATCGACCATTGCAGACATGAAGAAAACCCGCCTCGCCGTCCTTGCATTCATTCCCTTGCTGTTCATGTCCGCGTCGTCGGCCGGTCCGGCCGATGGCCAGGACCTGGTCGGCCGCTGGAAGCGAGTCAAGGAGAACGGCGAGTGGGTCATGTACGACTACCGACGCGACGGCACGCTGCTCAGGGCCACCGATTCGCAGCACGCGCCGCTTGCGTTCGGCAAGTACAGGCTGGCCGGCGACGTCATCCACTTCCAGGAATCGCCCGAGAACTACACACCGGTGCGCTTCGCCATCGAAAAAGGCCAATGCAGTGGACACACCGGCATCACCCTGCTTCTCTACGACAGGACAACGGGCCATGCCTATGGCTGCTATTTCAAGCTCGACCCATCCGCACGCGCCAGTGACCCCTGACAGGCCGCGTCGACATCCGCGCGCATGGATGGCTGCCGTCCTCGCGCTGGCCAGCGCCCTGCCCTTCAACGCCGCCGCGTGGGAGGCCGACGTCCATTTCGGCCTCACGCGCTGGCTCGCGGTGCAGGCGGGTTTCAGCGCGCCGCAGGCCGATGCGATCGCGACCGGCAACCAGCGCGTGGACTTCGGTGCGATGGAAACGATGCAGCTCGTGACCGAATACGCCTGCACCGGCGCCGACGCCGAGGGCCGCGCGGAAGCGGCGCGCGCGGCGCGGCGGCTGCGCGCCCCCGGCGGCGGCGAGGCCTCGACCGAGGCGCTGCGCATGCTGCTGCGCGACGCGGGGCCGAAGGCTGGCTTGCTGCTGCTCAAGTTCGGCGAGGCGCTGCATCCGCTGCAGGATGCGTCGGCCCATGAAGGGCCGGATGCGGGCGAGATCGGCGCGCCCGCCATCGCGGGGCTGTCATGCGATCTGCCGCCAATGACTGCGGCAGCAGGCGGCGAACAGGCGCACCGCGCCGACATCACCGCGGCGCGGCCGGCTGCCGCGCTCGCGATGGCGCGCGCGAGCTTCGAATGGCTGCAGCGCTACCCGCCGATCGCGGATGCACCGCGCGTGGCCACCGAGTGGCCTCGCATCGAGGCGCAGCTCGGTGGCTTCGTGGCGGCCTCCACCAAGGCGGCGAAGGCCACCTGGTTCCGCGAGCACGGAATGGAGGACACGCGCTTTCTCGAAGGCATCAGCCTGCCCGATGGCGCGCAGCCCTGGACCGCGACCTGGCTAGGGCGTCGGCTGCCGCGGCTGCAGGAGGCCGCTTCCACGCAGCATGGCGTGCCCGAAGAGGTGCTGCGCTTCTTCGACGGCTTCTTCGCGGCCTGGCTGGGCGAGGACGACCCGGCCGCCGCGTTGGGCCTGGCCAAGGGCGAAGGCACGCCCGCGCAACGCGATCTCGCGGCGCGGCTGCGCCTGTGGCGCCTGCACGATCACGGCACCGCGGCGGCGCTGGCGCATGCGCCGTCCGCGCTCACGCGCGCGCAGCTGCAGCGCGTCGATGCGCTCGTGCGCGACCGCCAGGCCTATGCGCGCTATCCACGGCTGGCCGATGCCTTCTTTCCGCTGATGGCCATCGAGTCCTATGCGCCGCCGCTGCTGCCCTACATCGTGCGGCCGCTGCCAGCGCTCGCGGACGGCGAGCCCCGGATGCTCGCGATCGCGAAGCTGCGGCACGCGCCCTACGACGAGCTGCTGCTGGTTGCGCAGCGCCGCGCGGGGCGCTGGTCGGTGGTGTCGCTGCAGGGCGTGAGGGACCACTGATGAGGCACGTTGATGCCGTGAACGTGCGCCGATGGATCGCCCGGCATGCGGTCGCGTTGATGCTGATCGTTGGCTGGGCCGGGCTGGCGGGCCTGCTCGCGTTGAGCCTGGAACGCGCGGACCGCGATGCGCGCTTCGTCTATCTGGTGGAGACGCAGGTCTGCCATGTGCCCGGGGCGATCCAGCCCCTGGCCTTGTCGTCCGCGGCCGCCGTTGCCAACCCGCCGAAAGCCTCTCGCTGATGCGTTCGCTGGTTCGCCGCCCCGCCCTTCTTCTCGCCGCCGCGGCCGTGCCGGGCTTCGCGTTCGCCCACTCCTTCGGCGTTCAGTACACACTGCCGGTGCCGTTCTGGATGTATGCCTATGGCGCGACCGCGGCGCTGGTGCTGTCGTTCGTGATCGTGGGGATCTTCGCGGCGGTTCCGCCTGCGCGAAACGAGGCCTCGCCGATCGCTCGACGCGCCGGCACGCATGTCTTCGTCCCGGCCTTCCTCGTGCAAGGCCTGCGCGCCCTCTCGGTGGGCCTGCTCGCGCTCACCATCGCCTGCGGCTTCCTCGGCATCGACAACCCGTTCCGCAACCTCAACATGACCCTGTTCTGGATCGTGTTCGTGCTGGGCCTGACCTACGCCACCGCGGTCGTCGGCGACCTGTTCGTGTTCTGCAATCCATGGCGCACGCTCTGCGAGCTGCTGCGCGCGCGTTGCGGCATCCGCTTCGGCGGGCGCGTCGCCTATCCCGCGTGGCTCGCGTACTACCCGGCGCTGGCGCTCTACATCGCCTTCATCTGGATCGAGCTGTTCGGCCACAGCACGCCGCGGCAACTGGCGCTGATGCTGGCCGGCTACACGCTGCTGACCGTGGCGATGGCCTGGCTCTTCGGCATCGCGACATGGTTTCGTTACGGCGAGTTCTTCGGCCTCTTTCTCTCGCTGGTGGGACGCATGGCGCCGATCGCCTGGCGGCGCGCCGGCTGCCGCGGCGTGGCGCTGCGCTGGCGCCTGCCGCTGTCGGGACCACTCGAGCGCCATCCGGGGCATGTGAGCCTGGTGCTGTTCATCCTGTTCATGCTCTCGTCCACCGCCTACGACGGCGCGCACGAGACCTGGCCCTGGAGCCGGCTGTTCTGGAAGACGCTCTATCCGCTGGTCGAGCCGGCCGTGAAGGCTCACAGCGCGCAGCCCTACGCGACGGCCGCCAGCCTGTTCCATGGCTGGCAATGGGTTGCGCTGTGCCTCTCGCCCTGGGCCTATCACGGCGTCTACCTGTTCTTCCTCGCGCTCACGCGGCGCGTGGCGGCTTCCGAGCTCTCCACGCGCGAGCTGGCTTGCCGCTTCGCGCTCACGCTGGTGCCGATCGCCTTCGTCTACCACGCGACGCACTACTACACGATGCTGTGGTCCCAGGGCGCACAGCTGCTGCCGCTGCTGTCCGATCCGCTGGGGCGAGGCTGGAACCTGTTCGGCACCGCGAGCGCCTCGATGCCGCCGCGCATCATCGATCTCAACATCGTCTGGCACACCCAGGTCGGGTTGATCCTGCTCGGACACATCGCCAGCGTGGTGCTCGCGCATGCGGAGGCGCTGCGGATCTTCCGCCACACGGGCCGCGCGCTCGCGAGCCAGGTGCCGATGCTGCTGCTGATGGTGGCGCTCACGGCCGTGGGGCTGTGGATTCTTTCGCTGCCGCTGGCGGGATAGGTGCCAGCCCTTCTTCATCTTCCCCTGGAGCCCCAATGAAATCCTCGCTGGTCTACGCCTTCGGCGGCTTCGCCATCGTCGCGCTGATGGCGCTCGGCTACTCGCGGCGCGGCCGTCGACCGACCCGGCCACCTCCGCCGCGGCACCCGCGCGCACCGGCACGCAGTTCGAGGTACGGATCGGCGCGGCCGCCGAGGCCGAGGGCGCGCCGCTGCCGGTGCTGCCCGTCACGCGCGGCGACATCGTCTCGATCGTCGTGAGCTCGGCGCAGGCCGGCCAGCTGATGATGCACGGCTACATGCAGGAGATGGTGCCGGTGGCCGCGGGCCGCACGGCCACGCTGCGCCTGGCGGCGCTGCATGCCGGGCGCTATCCGCTGCACCTGCATGGCGACGACCAGAGCCACCGCGAGGTGGCCGTCCTCGAGATCCGTCCATGAGGCCGCGGCGTGTTGGCATACTCGGCCCCCATGATGGTCGAAAACAGCGGGCGGCGAGCGCCCCTATCTCGTCGAAGTGCAGGGAGAGGAAGTCACCGTACAGGACACGATGGTGGCCGGCTTCACCTATCGCATCCAGCTCGAATCGCAACTCGGCACCACGGCGCGTGTGGTCCAGTGCTTCAAGGCCTGGACCCGGCTGCAGCGCGAAGGTGCCGCGAACCTGCAGGGACCGGAACTGGAGCACGCGGCCGCCTGGCTCGAAGCGCATCGGCAGGCGCGCTGGCAGGCACGGCGCTTCTTCTCGTGCCGAGCGCGAAGACCTTCGTGCTGCGGCTTCGCGGCTCCTCCTAGCCAGCTGCGCGACATGCTCGCCAGCGCGTTACTCAGGCGCCAAAAGCTTTTAGGTTCACCGACGCCAGTTCCTTCGACCGCCTCCTATTGCAGGTCCCGCAGCGGTAAAGCTCAGTGAGCTCGACACGAGCCAGAGAACACCGGCGAGGCTTCCAAGCATGAGAAATTCTTCGCCGCCGTGGCCGACGCTGCCGACCTCGACAATCGAAACGCCAACGGATCGATCGGAAAATCCGTCGACTTCGCCGCGTCTGAATTCGCCGAGCCTATTGGCGGCTTAACCAGAACGAACTGATCGTCCACACGATACTTCTCGGACTCCTGCGTCCAAAGGGCCTCATGGGCAAGATATACGACCACCACTGGCAAGCAACTGAAGTCCCGATCTTCCCCTATGAGTCACTGCCCAGCACCTTGAGAGAGGTGCTGGACGAGCGCTCCAGTACCCCAAAAGACGATGCGATCGGAGCATCGTTGCTGGAGGCCGTTAGTTCACTGGCCTCATCAGGCTTGGCTGTGTACGAAAAGCCGGAAGGCGGCACCGCACCATTGAATTCATTCGGCATCCTGTTGGCGTCTTCGGGTGCGGGCAAGAGCTTTCATCATGGGCCGCTGACAGAGGCCATATCTCAATGGTGCACAAAGGCCTCCGAGCAGATACCGGCGACCCAACACCAGCAGCAAGCGGCACATCGTGTATGGCGCAAGCGTGTGATGAAGATCGAAAAGGATATTCAACAATGCTTGGCGGACGGTGAAGCAACGGATGAGATTGAAGCGCTGCTTGCCAAAACACTCGGGCAGGAGCCCCTCCCCGCAGTGACCCCCGCCCTCCTTCAAGAGGATGCCTCGATGCAGGCGGTGTTGCGCGACCTGGAACACTGGCCTGTGTCCGGCTGGATCGTCGATGAGGGCATGGTCGCATTGAACATGCTGCGCTCGAAGGACTTCCCGACCTTGGCGAATCTCTTTGGCGGAAAGATCGTTCGGCACAGCCGCGTCGGCGAGTCGCGCAAGGAAATCAAGGGCTATCTGACCACGCTGTTCATGGTTCAACCCGGGCTCTTCAAAACGTTCTACAAGAAGCGCGGGCAAGAACTAAAGGCCGGAGGTTTAGACGCTCGCTTTCTGTATCACATCGTCGCGGACAACTGGATTGGCTCAGAGAATCCCGAGAAGTCAAAATTGGCGGCGCGCACAAGGAATACAACCGCCGCGTGACCGACATGCTGGACGATCTTCTTAGACGTATCCGCTCGGGCAAAGAGAAACCCCTTCCATCGCCTTCAGCAGAAGGGCAAAGGAAGAATTGCAGGCATTGCAACGGAAAAACATCGACTCAATGGCGAAATCTAGGTATTCCTATTACCGCGATCTCCTGGCAAAGCAAGCCGGACATATTGCCCGCATGGCCGCCAAAAATCATATCTTCCTCGGCCTAGAAGGCGAAGTATCTCTTGAATTGGTGGAGCTCGCAGAACGAATTTGCGACTATCACTTCGATGTTTACATGTTCACTCACGACCCGCTCGATCAAGAGCCGCAACGCGTGCGCGATGCTGCGGCGCTGGAGCGGTTCATACGCCACGGGAACTCGCGACACTTCAGGTATGACGAGATTGGGAAGCTCGCGCTAAAGTTGGGGATGACGACGACCAACTTACGGGGAGCCATCGGAGAACTTTTCAATCAAAACCGTGCCGTACTGAAAAAACGGGATAGAGAATACCTGATTGAATTGATTCCGCCACCAGACTCACTAGATAACATTATAAACCTTCGTCAATTTTAGTATCGTTTGATCTGGAAGAAATAAAAAAACCTTGAGCGAAGAAAATTTCAAAAATCGTTCCGCGGTCAGCCTTACCGGTGCTTGAAAAGTCCGAATGCGTAAAGAAGGAATAAGTCGCGCGCCCCGTGATGAGCAATTCGATCTTGACGGAATATTTAAGAATCTGGAACGCAATATGGGGGTCACCTATGCTCTTGATGGGAAAGGCTACCGGCTCGGGTCGAGTGTCAAGCTACTCGTTTCCCAGATTCAATTCATGAATCTCGTAATCGAGACAGGCCAATTACCTTACGAGATCAAGCGCGACATTCAGGGGAAGGCACGCTTTAGCAGAAGCAAGCTGGCCGGCTATGCGGGCTTGCTACCCGCGTTCGGGCGACTGCTATTTGACAGCTTGGTGTTGCCACCCGATCTAACTTTATTCCATCGCGTTTTCTCGAAGCATGCCATCAAGCAATTTCCCGACACAGCCGAAAACCCGATTGATGAAAGTTTCGCAGCGACTTTCAACGATTTTGTCCTGAATCTGCGCGCGGAGGGAAAGCGGACCGATATCAAGCGACAGATGCAAGGCTGGCAACGAAATGCTGTTGAGAACGCCAAGCGGCTCGCTTCCTATCTTGACGCCTTGCACCGGAGATACGCCCGGCTGAAAGTGGTTCGCCTTGACCTGCTGTATCGGCAAGCGGCGTGCCAGGATTTTGAGGAGGCAAAGGAATGGAATCAAGTGCTCCAAGCCCTCCATGCCCGAGAGCGTTGCGCGTTGCCTCAAGAATTGATGCGCGATGATCTAGCGCATGATTTGCCACGCGTAGACATCATTACGGCGGCGCAGGACTGGCGCCACTTGAAGGACAACATGCGTGGAAAGCCGTCCTTGTTTCGCGACATGGTGGGCTACGTACTGCTCCATCGAATTCTCAAGCACGGGGGGCCGACTATTTGCATGTCATGCTGGCCTTCGAGGGTTCTTGGATCACTCCTCACGAATGGCTAGGCGATTTGATAGGCCAATATTGGGTGGAAATGACTGGGGGCCGAGGCTACTTTCGCAACTACGCGCAAGGCTTTCACAAGCATATGACTACTGGGCTGATCGAGTACGACGATAACGAAAAAGCGCCGTAGCCTTTTGCGCGAATTGATGCTTCTAGCAAAGAAAGATCAATTCGTGAGAGTGGCGGTACCGCCGAAATCTAAGACTTTCATGACAGGGCGCTTTCCCATGCCATCCTTCAGTGAGAGTGAATGGCGTCGCGCTGAGGACCTGGCTTCATCCTGATCGGATGGGCGGGTGATGCGCTGCGACAGGAGTCGTAGATAATTTTCCCGTAAATTATTAGACATCCAAAATGGTTCCTCGGCATACTGGGAACCATTTTGGATATCTGTATTTTATATTAAATTTATCTTGAATTGCCCCATGGATGGCTTTCCAAGCAGGAAGCGGTTTATGGGCAGCTCGCTCAGGCGGTTGGTGAAAATGGCCATCGACGGCTGAATATTTACCCAGGTCAAGCAGTGATGAACGGCTTTCGCTACGCGCCGAGGCCTCTAAAGCCAGGTTTCACTCGTGTTCTTCAGGATGCCCAACCTCGGACTGCCCATGCTGTTTCGCCGGGATTCCTCTATAAAAATGCACCCGCATCACACGACGTAGCTCAAGCAGAATATCGGGCCGCATGTGGTTTTCCAACAAGCTGGCTTCCGTGATTTCTATGGGCCTCAAGCATTAAGATTTCAAAAAAATCCTCAAATCGCGCCCCACATCCTCCCAGAATTGGCTCGCGACGGCTGAGGCCATGTCAGAACTACGTCTGCCCGCAGGTGTAGTTTGGACACCGTCTATGAATGAGTTAACGGGCGACATAAACCCCCGCACAGATCATTCTATGAATTTCGTCGCCGCGCTGCTGATCGATAGAATTTTTTGCGGCAATCTTTGGATTTTAGGATCAGAATTTTTTGCTTCTTATGGAATGGAAAAGGCCTCATCAATAAAAGCAAAATTCCACCGAATATCCAGGCACAGCCTCAACGGGGTCACCGGCAAATAAAATCATTTGCAGGAGAAGATCTGACCTATTCATAAGCAGCGACCTTCCAGGGTAAAAAATAATTGAGGAGCAAGATGGATTGAAATCAACCTCCATCCAGTCGATATGTTTAACCTTTCAGAGCAATCTCTTAATTATGACGAAGAAATTCGAAACCGCAAGGCCACACAAGCCAGGATACGGAGAAACAAGCAGCGCGGTCTGGATTTCGAAAAGGAGATGTTCGATGCCGCCTCCCGCTACCTGGTGCTGCACCTCACTCTCAACTACAAAGCAAAATTTCGGGACAAGGTAACACTCCGAACTATCCAAAAGCACCGAGATTTACTGTTTCGGCAAATCGACGAATACCCTCATCCTTTGCTTGAAGCCATTCATGGAATTATCTGGAAATTGGAAGAAGGTGAAAAATCGGGAGGTTTGCATATGCACCTGCTGATCTTCTATTCTGCGCACCGCAAATCGGACATTTTGGTTGCGCGCGATATCGGAGAGCACTGGGTCGAAAAGGTCACGGATGGATGGGGTGACTACTGGAACTCCAATGCGTGCAAGGAAAATCTGACACGGTGGGGAGTGGGCATCGGCCAAGTCAACAGGAGAGATTACTTGAAGCGAGGTTCGCTGCAAGCTTTCATTGCCAACTACCTCGCCAAGGCAGATCAGGTTCCTCATGGCCGCAGCAAAGACGACAAGCTCTTCGGTGCCAGGTCATTTGGCTATCTTCAGCCTGCCAATTCGGTACATTTCCATGCTGCAAGTGCGTCTCTGCACAGCTACTAGGCGAGAAAAAAATAACGCCTGATGAACAATCCCGCGTGGCCGTAAGGCCGCGCAGGATTGTTTTTTTCAAACTCAAATTCATGTCGACTCAGCACCCTCATCACAAGCCTCTTTCGCAAGAAATGACGAAGGAGAAATTCGAATGCAAAATGAGACTCAGGTACTGATCAGTTAGAACCGATCTAGCCAAAAAGTAAAAAAAGAATGATGCCGGCAGCTGCACACCCGGAGAAGACATATGACCAAACCTTCGCTGCATCAAGCTTGTATGCGGTTGACAATATTGAACGGCTTTCCCTCAGGTGAGTTGTAGTCCCTCGCGCGAGAGCGGCATCATTCTTTTCACGGATACGACGCCCGTGTTCAAGCCCAATTTCGTGAATACTCTCCAATTCGCAAGGCTTCCAGAAATTAGTGCTGTCGCTTTCGAACGCGATTCCAACTCTTTTGACTTGGTAGTACCCCAGAACAACGCCTTGCGCGTACGCATTGATCAACGGCTGCGCCGGGGAGCCATCGGTTAAATTTCGGCGGATCAAATCTCCGGCCAAATCGATCAAGTTGACCGCAACACCGGTCGGCGAAACGAAGCTCTCCTGGTTTACTCGCAGGCACCACAGGAGAGAGCCGAGCATCCAAATAGCTTGGCGAGGGGCTTCGCTACATGGCCGGTTGTCAGATGTACCTTGTCTCGCACTTGGGTAACTCGAGCCTCTGCGCGCGTTGAGCACGTCTGCCAACCGCTGGGGGCTGCTCAACATCTCCGTTTGCGCCATCTTCTCGAGTGCTCTCAGGCCGGAGACGTGATCGACGAGAAAGCTGAATTCAGTCGAGGACATCTGCCTCCCAGACGCCGTGAAGGTGTCGTACCAATCGGCAAGTCTCGCCGGCGTGGAGCATTCAACAAACGCCAAGTCGAACGAGGTCACCATCGCGGCGGGGATCGATCTCATATCAGGCCCCTCGGCAGGCGTATGCAGTTACGTCGATCGGCGCAAGAGGCACTAGCGCGAGTACTGGCGAGCCATCTGGCGTTTCGGTTGGCGCTGGTCGAGACCAGCCGAAAGAGGTGCTTCACGTTGTCTCTGGAACCTGTTGGGGGCGTAGTTGGGACTATAAACAACCTTTAGGGTTGACATCCAACTTTAAAGACCCTTCCTCTTCGAAGGGTGATACCCAACCATTCCAGTTGGAAATGGAGGGCGTATGCCGCAAGAGGAAAAACGATTGGCTGTTGCCGTGGGTCGGGCCATCGCCAAGCGTCGCAACGCCAGTCATCTCACGCAGGAGCGGGTGGCCGAGCGCTTGGGAATTGGCGTGGAGGCGATGTCACGCATCGAGCGCGGGTTGGCGCTACCCACGGTGGTGCGGCTGAGCGAGTTGGCCGACATCTTTGATTGCAACATCGCCGACTTGGTGACCGAGACCAGTTCCCGCGCAACCGATCAGGCGAGTCATCTGGAGCGGCTTTTGTCCAAACTCAGCGGGGACGATCGCTCGATGGTGGTCGACATCGTCGAGACGCTGACTAATCGGCTGGATCAACGGCGTCCTTAGCGCCCGGCTCTCACCTGCTTAGCCTGTGGGCAGGGCCCCGGCAGTGCCCGGCTGTTTTTGATAGCCATCTGGCAGCATGATGGTGGTGGTTTTCCGATCTGCCTCGGTGACGATCCAGATCCTGACGCCGTGTGCGATGGCATAGCACTACAGCACGCGCAGGCCCAGCAGCAAGGCCAGTTCGTTTTGCAGTGCGTCCTGCTCACACAGGTCGCCTCAATTGCCGTGCAGGTGACGCGCGAGCAGAAGGACGCCTTCGGTGCCGGTTCGTTCAAGAGCGGCCGTGGCGGCATCGGTGATGGTGACTTTGCCAAGCTCCAGGCGGGACCTGAAGTTCTGGCGCGGGCGGTGGAAGGGGACATGAAGAAATCTCCAAAATGAAAAGCCCGACCAGCCAAAGGCTGCCGGGCATGATGATGAATAAATGCTTCGGTCACGCGCGGGGAGCCACAGAAAGCGGGCGCCCGGCTGGAACTGGTTAGAAGTCTCGTGGGCCGTTCCGGTCTGCCAAAGGTGTGTCCGCACGTTTGGCACTCGTAGTTGTCGAGCACGTTGGTGTCGATGGCTTCGCCAACAGCAGCGCCGGTCGCACAACCCAGAGCACCACCGAAAGAGCGCCCATCAGCGCGCCCGCCACGCCGCCGAGGGCAGCGCCCAATGGTCCGGCGACCAGACCGAGGGCGGCCCCGGCTTCCGCGCCTCCGAGTGCAGCGGCGGCACTACCGGCCGCACCGGCAGCGGCTCCCACCGTGCCGCCAATCTTGCGGGCGTAGTCATGGGCGGTGATATTCGTCGAGTCGCAGCAGGGGCATGCAAGGGATTGGGTCATTTCCTATCTCTTCAAAGTGTTGGTGTGAGGGATAGCGTCGATGCGAAAAGCACCGATGCACGGGAGTCGTCAAAACGGCTCTCTTCGTGAGGGCCTGTCCAGGTACATCGGGTCATGGACGCTGGCGAGATGCACCTCTTCCTCGAGGGCCCGATGAACCTGATCCAGCCGGCAGGGATCGCTTCGCTTGCGGGCGAGGACTGCGCGATCGACCTGCAGGAGGAACGCCTCGTCGAACTCGATTGCCGCGCTGTCGCCTTGGGTGGCCGTGGCAATCGGGGCGCTCGTCATGGACGGACCTCCTCGAAAAAGATCCGCCTCGACGCGCTTAGCCTTGCCGCCGTGCGCGGGGAACCCCACGATGCAATGGCGATCTCGTTGCTGGCAGATGCCGCAGTTCAGGCAGTCGCTGTTGCCCACGAAGCCGGGCACACGACGACCTGACGCCCCCCTGGAGAGCGCATCGGCTTGGTCGTGTCCGCAGGAAGCACCACCACCACTGGCGCGATGCCCAGATCAGCATACGCATCCGCCTGCTGGAGCGTCTCGGCGCTGAGGTTGACCGTGAAGCCCATGCGGTTGGGCGGTCGCGATGGCGCCTCGATTGGCGCCGCTCGGCCGGTAGTGGGTATAGGTGAAGCCGCGCCGGCCCTTGTTGATCCAAGCCAACCGAGTCAGCAGTCGCGCGTCGATGACGCCGGGCGACGAGGGCGTGAGGTCACCTGCTTCGGTTGTGGCGCCACAGCGCATTGCGCCGCAGCGTGCCAAGCTCCCCAGCAAGGCGTCAGAACGTATCGCCTCGCTCGCCGCTGTCTGACACGGTCCCGAGTGGACTGCGCAGGGGCCGCTTTCTCGCGTAGCAGCCGTTGCCCTTGAAGCTGCAGTTCGGCGGGCACGAGTTTGCGCTCGTGGTCGTCACCGGAATGGGCCCGGTCTTGCGGTTGCGGCTGACGCGCACCAGATGGTATTTGTAATCGCTCGGTGCGCAGGTCGTTTCGGGAGCGAGTGCTGGGCGCACTTGGAGCGGCCAGTGCAGGTTCGAGTTCGGGCGAGCCTGTGCTCGCGCCATGATGGAAATGGACAAAATCGAATCCTTTGTATGTTGGGGCGCGCGCGGCCAGTGGTGGCCGCGGCGTGAATGCCGCGCGTGCAAAGCCGGCGGCGAGAAAAGTCCCGCGTGCGCATACGTCGCGCTCGGGCCGATGAGGCCGAGCGCGGTGGATGCATTGCTTGGAGGTGAGAAAGGTCGAAGCGAGGATGGAAGCGGCAGAACGCCAGGTCAGGCGCTCGGCAGCTCAAGCACTCGACCTGCGGGTGGCCAGCGGGCTGGCAGCCGGTGAACTGACCGCCTGCGGGTCAAACCTCCTTGCCAGCTTGTCGCGCAACTCCACGGCGCAACCGTGCCAGGCATGGCCGCTGACCATCGGGGTGTCCAGTGCTTGCGGATCCATCGCAGCGACGCGCTCGGCGTACTGCTGCAACGCCTGCGGCACGAAGGCCTGGATCAGCGCGCCGTGGGCACTGAACTCCATCAACTCGATGACAAATTCAACGTTGGACGAAGACATGTCCGCCGGCCTCGTTCACATTCGCAGGTCTCAGATGCTTCGCAGACCTCACAGCTCGACTGCAGGATCTCGAAGCCTGCGCCCTCCACAAGCCCTGGGTCGAGCAGCATGACGAGGTCGTCGGGCATCCCCGAACGCATCGACGCCCAGGCCCCGTCGCACAGGCCGTCTTCACGCGCGCGGATCCTGGCTGCGAGCGCCAATGCGTCTTCATCAAAGACCGCGAGCTCAACGCTGAATACCAGCACCGTGCGCGACCTCGGCAATATGGTGGACACCGCACTCATGCGCCCTCCCCGCTTTCGGCTTCCATGCTGGCCTTGACCCGATAGATTTCGGGCTCCGAACGCCAGTGCGGCGTTATCGGGACTGGGCGACCCGTTCTGACGAACCCACCAGTCCGGCGGGCTATAGGGCACCGTCATCACTCCCAGATACCCGTTCTGGGTGGCATAGCCCACCACCTTGGCACTGCCGATGCCATTGACGCGGATGATCACGTCTTCACCGATCGCCGGAACGTCGAAATCGCCCGACCACTTGAACATGTCCTGGGTAAAGGGGTCGCGGGTATGTGGCGGCACGATGGCGTGCCGCATGAATTTGTTTTTCATGAAAGGTTCTCTTGAGCGGGCAACACCTTGGCGTTACCCAGTTGTCGGGACTTCATGCGAAAGACGACGCCGTCGCTCTCGCGAGCCACCTCCCAGCCGCACGGCCGAGCTTGTGGCGAAGCACGTAGATGTGGTCGCCGTACGCGACGCGCGCGCCGCAGCGAATCAGAGTGCGCTTGGCAAACCGGTTCGCGTGGAATGCACGGACTTGCTCGCGCCAAGGGCCGGCATGTGGGCCGAGCGGCTCATCGGCGCGCGCCAGGTATGACAGCGGGCAGTCGTAGTAGTGAGGCCCAAGCGTTTCGTCCAGGCATTTCACGACCGCCTCGCCACCGCGACATTCGATGAGCGTCAGGCCGATCCACTTGCGACCGGCCAGCGTGCCCGTATGCGCTTGCGCGAGGAACCACAGCCGCGTGCCGATGACTCTGTGAGCCAACACTGCTGAAGAAGCGCTGACGTTCGCCAGTTCATCGCGGATGGCCTGTGCCTTGGTCGCGCGGTACACGAAGGAGCCCATGTCAGCCTCCGGCGAAGCAGGCGCAGCCCGGCCCTTGGAAGATCGACGGCTTCGAAGGGCTCGACGAAAAAGAAGAGAAGCAAATGGATGAGGCGGTGCATTGAACAGACGTAAAAAAAGCCCGCATGGAGCGGGCTGGATGAGAGGCATGATTGGGAGAGGGAGTGGAGGAAACCGTCGATGACGTCGGCGTTGCCCGGATCACGGCCACGAGAAAACATCAAACGCCAAGACTGCGGGCAAGACGAGGTTGTCGCCAGCGAGTTCCAGGCCTTCGCATCGGTGGCTTTGCGCGAGCGTCAGAAGCCGATGCAGCGCATGCCATTCAGGCGTCTTGGTCGCCGCAACGCTTTGGGGCGTGACATCCAGGCGCCAGTTGTAGTCCTCGAGCTCCAGGATCGGCAGGCCTGCGGGGATTGAAAGAGCGCCATCGCTCACTTGCGAATCGGACAAGGCATGAATTCGCTGCACGATCTCCCAGGGGAGATGACGCGCGCTGACGCGCAGCGTGCGGGCGATGTAGCGATGAAGGCTCGGGGCGCAAGTGCAGCGGAATGCTTCAGCTGCACCGGCACGGTTGGTCAGATTATTTTTCATTGCGAGTGGCTCTGTTTTGTGAATGACGCGTTGAAATGAATGGGGCTGCGGGAAAGAAGTTGGCCACCTGACCGGGCTGCGCTGCGGGCGCCATCTCTGCCCACATCTCTGCGGCATGCCGTTGTGGCGACAGCAAGACACTCGTCCAGAAAATCCAGGCGAGGCGGCACAATCGCCCCATGACAATGGAGCAGGAACTGCCCGACGAGGCGTTGAACACGATGGCCATGGCGTGGCGCAAGAAGGCACTCGAGGGAGACCTTCACGCCCGTGGCATTGCCCACGAACTGGAGACGGAGCTGCGCCGACGTGCCGGCGCCCCTTTACGGACTACGACACCCTGGATCTACGCCCTCTGGAGGCGCGGCGAGTCAGGCGCCGGTGGTGGACGTTCTGGCGCGCTCGCTGAGCGAGCAGGCTTTTCTACGACGCATCACTGCACCGGGAAATCCTCATCCGGAGCGGGGGGCGCCTGGTCGAGCTCGACGCCGCGCCAGAATGCCTGCTCCTGCTGGATAAGCCGCTCAATCTCGCCGTCGTCGCGCTCGATGCGGTAGACCTGCAGGTCCTGTCCGCACAACAAGGCCACCACGTCGACTGCGCGCGAACCGGTCACCGCCAGCAGATGCAGAGCCCGAAGCCTCATGTACCCCGGGACTCCCTGCGCCCGAAAGGGGGCGGCGTTCATGCCAACGCACAGGCATTCGAGAAGCTGAACGTCGGGGTCGGCCACCACCTCACGGGTCACGGTCGCGAGCATCCAAGGATGCTCCCGGTGCCGCACCGCGCCATCGACGCGCCGGACCGCGCGCCCGGTTCGGTTGATGTAGTGCGCGGCCACCAAAGGCTCGAGCAAGCAGCTCCAATACGTGAGGCTGTCGTCTTGCAGCTGCGTTGGGTGCAGCATGTCCTGGCGGCCTGTCTTCTCCATCCACAGGCGAACCTGGGACTTGAAGGGATCACGCCCCAAGGCAGCGGCGGCGTCGCGGTGTTCGATACCGACGTCGGGCGTTTGTGGAAGGTGCAGATTCCGATCAGTGAGAACTGTCGCACCAGGTGCCCTTGGCGTGCGATTCAAATGCAGCGCAGCGCGCTGTGTCGTGGCGAGGGCCGGGGATCGCAGCCGTTCTGCACGGGTCAGCATCATGATTTGCCTTTCTTCAGGTTTTTCGTTCGGATGAGCCACCCATAGCCAAAAGCCCCGTCCTCCTGGCGGAGGAACGGGGCTTCGGTGATGGGAGGGATGAGAGGGGTGGGCAGCGAAGATGCGGTAGAGCCGGGGCCCGCCTCACGAGGTCAGTTCAAGGGCAAGGCCCAGTGCTCGCTGTTTGAGCCTGCACACTGCCCGCACCAAGCACTGCCGAGACGGTACTCCCGGCTGCGCGCACGGCGTTCATGCTCGACGTAATCGGTCACGGCGTTTAGCAGGCCCCAAGCCGTGCCCTTGGCAGCGGTAAGTTTAGCGCCGCGGCCCTGACCCTCGCAGCTCGCTTGCAGCCGTTTGGCAGCCCGCTCGGGAGGGATGACGGCGGGCTCAAGGCGAGGTTCCGGCGACAAGGTCCTCCCTCTCGGCACCTGCCAGAAGTACTCCAGCGCCTCCTCGGGCTTGACGTTGCACTCGGACAGCGCCTTCATGCGGTACATGAAACCGTCCCAGTGCGATATCGCCATGCCCAACTGGCGCTTGATGGCTTCAGTATCGAAGGTGGTGCTGTGGAGTACGCGAATGGCGTTGCCGCTCGCGCCTTCGATCGCCATCGTGAGCGTGCTGTGGCAGACCATCCGCACCGTCGTCGGCGTGACGGTGGTGGCCAGGGAGCCATCGCTGAATGGTGGCCAGCAACAGGTTGCCTTCGACCGTATGCGAGCCCTGGAGCACGCTGCGCTCGCCTATACGAGCCAGAGCCCAGAATTGCGCCCCGCATTCAGGGCACTGACTGTCTTAGTCTCATCGCCTGAGAGGTGGGTAAGGTCTCGGTATCGCTTGAGCAATTCCGACGCCTAATGACCTGGTATCGGCTGTTAACCACCGAGAGCGCTGCACTGGTTTCGCTGCGGAAGAGGACCTTTTGCTCATTAAGGGCCTACAGGGCCTGAATTCAACCTGTGTGCTGCTCATGTACTACACGGGGGTGGCAAATGGTATAGGCCATCCTGACCTTCTGAGCCAAGGCCACCGAGGATTAATTTGACGTCAGCTGTCGATCGGGGTTGCGCCACGGGTGCCGCCCGCATAGGCCTGGGGGTGAGCCGGATTGGCTGGTTCCCTTTGTGTTGGTGAATAAGTAGCGCAAACTCACTCTGGGCAGCCAAGTGCGGCGCTCGGACCTGGGTCCCCCCACCTGCTCGGAGAAGAAAAGTAGAGGGGATCGCGGCATGCCCATCATGGAGTGGCGAATGCCGCAGATTCGCAGCCGAAGTTTAGGAAAGCCGTCCCGCTCAGGACGCAGACAGACGTTCGAAGCCCGCAAGGAGCTTGCCAAGACTGTTCAGACTAGCAAATCAAACAACCGATGCAACGATTTCTTCACTGTTCTCGGGGAGGTGATATAGGGCTGAAAAAAACTGGAATTCCAGCTGGCGCTGTGGGGCAACGACCGAAAAGTAAGCCAACGACCTAGTTCAGCTTCGGCCAGCCCGGTACAGCATGCTTGTCATTCAAGGAGCGAGTTCATCCCAACTCGAACCTGCAATCTCAAACAGGTGTCCACTGACAGATGGCTGACTTTTCGTCCTTAACTGCAGGGAAGTCGCTCAACGACAACAACCGTGACTTATGTCACGCAAAAAGATCAAAATAGCAGAGCAGTTACCACCTAAGAGTTAGCCAATGTCTGCTTTCAGAGCGTGCCGTTGCACCGTCAATCATCTTACGCGAGTGAAGCGAAGTCTTTGGATGAAACTATTCATGCCGTGGCTGAAGGCGTATCAGTGCCTAAACTGCGGAAAGACTCAACTACACCGAGAATCTATTGTAAACCAATCAAAAGCTAGGCATGCCGCGCGGCGAAAACATAAAGAGCCGAAAATTGAATAGTAAGCAATCAGTCCTCAACAACCAGCCGAGCAACGCTGCCACTATCCACGCCTATTTAGCCAACCCCCTGAAATTTTCCATAAACAATCAATTGTCAATAATTTGCGTCACCTGAAACTTTTTTACATTTTATGCAATTTTCAAGGCTCACTCCCGAGCATATTTCCCTTTGAAATGAACCTTATCATAATTTCCTCCAAAGCTGTGCTCCAATAGCTTGCGATCCAATAGGCTTTCACCTCGAGGAAGAAGCTCATGCCCAGACCTTGCTCTTTTGCCCGCGCTCCGGTATTGCTAGCCCTGATATGGCTCATAGTTTTCGCGCCGCCCGCACTGCCCCGTGCCTCTGAAGCAAAGGCATTTGATCATTTCCCACGTGATGTCCAGACACAACTTCGACTACTTGATCGGCTTTCCTGGGGCGCGAACGCGACGAGCCAAGCTCAACTAAAACAAGAGGGTCTCGGAAATTGGCTAAAGCAGCAACTACACCCTTCTTCACAATCATTACCTTTGGCGGCGCAAGCGCAGATCGACGCCATGACGATATCTCAAACGCCATTCGATCAGTTAGTAATCTCAGTAATTGAGCAACGGCAATTTATCGCAAAACTTGATGACGGAGAGCAAAAAAAAATTGCGCGTCAAGAATATCAGCAGCGCTTCAATCAAATAACCAACGAGACTCAAAAAAGATTTCTCCTCCGCACTCTTTATTCTGAAAATCAACTCCAAGAACAGATGACGTGGTTCTGGATAAATCACTTCAGCGTAAACATTCGCCGAGGAATTGTTCGCGCGATGGTTGGCGACTACGAAAACTCCGCCATCCGCCCGCATGCATTAGGAAAATTTCGCGATCTCCTAGGCGCGGTGGTCCACCACCCGGCAATGCTCTTATATCTTAATAATAACAGCAATTTCTCGAATCACATTAACGAAAACTTCGCGAGAGAGTTAATGGAACTGCATACATTGGGTGTAGGCAGCGGCTACTCCCAGAAGGATGTACAGGAATTAGCTCGCGTACTAACGGGTTTGGGCGTAAATATTCGACCGTTAGACTCGCCGGCCCCAAAACCGAAACCGGCCAGTCAATCCGAGTACGTACGTCGTGGACTTTTCGAATTTGACCCAGTGCGGCACGATTACGGACCAAAGACTTTGCTGGGCCAACCTATTGAGTCCAGGGGACTGGCCGAAACAGACGAAGCCCTCGATCGCCTTGCGAGTTCGCCTGCTACCGCACGCTTTATTTCTCGAAAGCTAGCGATTCACTTCGTTACTGATGACCCTCCGCGAGAGCTCGTCGATCGAATGGCATCGACCTTTTCGCTTAGTAATGGGGACATTGCCGCCACGCTTCAAACAATGTTCGAGTCGCCAGAGTTTTCTACTTCATTAGGTCAAAAATTTAGAGATCCCATACATTATGTGATTGCCTGCGTGCGACTAGCTTATGACAATCGTGTAGTTTCAAATGTCGCTCCAATAGTAAGTTGGTTGAATCGAATGGGCCAACCGTTATATGGACGCGAAACTCCCGACGGTTACCCCCTCAATGCCTCCGCTTGGTCAAGTGCGGGTCAAATGAACACGCGCTTTGAAATTGCTCGGGATATCGGCACAAACGGCATCGCCCTATTTCGAACGAACGACAAAAATTCACCAGCCCCGCTTCCATCTCCTATTTTTGCGAATTCATCAATTGGCCGCATGCTCCAAAGCAACCTAAATTCCAACACACGAGCGGCTCTCGCTGCGGCTAGGACTCCTGAAGAATGGAACACACTTTTATTTGCGTCGCCCGAATTAATGTATCGTTAATACCTCAAATTCACTTGTTTGGAAAAATCTTAGAGAGTTGGATTTATGAGGCGCCAAAACTAATTGAAAAATCGGCCATACACTTTTCGGGTCTTACGGGGTCGCTGTTCGCTGCACCATCTGCTAAAAGCGTGAAACTGTTGATCGTCTTTTTACGGGGCGCTTATTATTGCACCAGTTTCTTGATCCCATATCGAACGACTTTTACTACGAATCGCGACCCAGTATCGCGATTACGCCAAACAACTCCTACGGCGCGCCTCAGCTGGATGCCGAGTGGAGGTTGCATCCTGCAATGGCACGAAGTCTGATGCCACTCTTTCAGCAGAAACAAGCATCCTTTGCCGTCTACGCTGGGACCGACAATCTCACGCGCAGCCATTTTGAAACGCAGGATGCGATCGAACTTGATCGGCATCTGCGGCAACCACAGACGACGCTCGGGCTTCCTTAGCCGATTATCGAGTGTCCTTGAGGCTGGGCCGATCACCGGCATCTCGTTGATTGCCCTTACCAACGAATTGTCCATTTCTATGCGTGGCGATGCGAACGCGGTCAATAGGCCTTTGACCCGTGGCGCACGCACAGGCCTAGACGCGCAGAGGAGTCGACTCATCGCCTCGATGTATTGCGATAACCCGCTGGCCCGGTCTGCAACTGAGGTTTCGAGGTTCGCGACCAAATCCAGCGTGCAATGCAGGCGAATAAGATCGAAGGGGCGAGTCAGGGATTCGAGTTGATTGTGTGCCGCTTGGCGGTTCTTATGAGAGACCACTTCGATCTCGTCTTCATTGATGTCGACGGCTGAGTGGGCTGCTGCCGGTTTCGTTGACACCGACCTAAGCTTTTTGAGCTTGTTCGAACTGTACCGGGACTGACGTAGCCGAGCGTCGAATGCCGGCGCATCGGGTTGTAGAACCGCTCGATGTAGTCGAACACATCGGCCCGAGCTTGCTCCCGACTGCGGTACACGCGCCTGGCCGTGCGCTCGGTCTTCATTGAGCTGAAGAAGCTCTCCATCGCCGAGTTGTCCCAGACCTCGCCGGCTCTGCTCATGCTGCAGGTGATGCCTTGCTCGCGCAGCAGTTGCTGGAAGTGCGCACTGGTGTATTGACTGCCCTGGTCCGAGTGATGAAGCAGTGCTACTGGCTTGCCCCGGCGCCATACGGCCATCATCAGCGCGTCCACCACGAGCTGCGAGGTCATGCTCTCTTGCATCGACCAGCCCACGATGCGACGCGAGTAAAGGTCCAGCACCGCTGCCACGTACAGCCAGCCTTCGGCCGTCCAGATGTAGGTGAAGTCGGCCACCCACTTCTGGTTCGGTGCATCGGCCTGGAACTGGCGGTCCAGCACGTTGTCGGCAATCGCACAGCGCTCGCCCCGGTCCTTGGGTAAGCCCCGGCGCCTGGGACGTGCACGAAGAGCCTGCTCGCGCATGAGCCGCTCGATGCGGTGCAGGCCACAAGGCTGGCCCTGCTCCAGTACATCGCGCCACACGCGCCTGGCGCCATAGGTGCGGTCGCTGTGCACGAAGCTCTGGTGCACCTGAGCGCCCAGCTTCTCGTCATCGAGGCTGCGCCGGCTCCTGGGGCGCGCCAGCCAAGCGTAGAAGCCGCCTCGCGAGACACCGAGCGCCTCGCACATCAGATTGACCGGCCATGCCCCTCGGTGTTTCGCCACGAAGCCGAACTTCACATCGACTCCTTCGCGAAGTAGGCCGCGGCTTTTTTCAAGATGTCGCGCTCCATCTTGAGCTTGGCCACTTCCTTGCGCAGCCTGGCTATCTCCGCGTCCTGGGCCGTCTGCTTGCCATTGCCCGGAAAGGCCTCCTGCGGTGCCTCACGCAGCTCGCGAACCCATTTGCGCAGCACGTTCTCGTGTACGTCCAGGTCCTTGGCCGCCTGGGCCACGGTCACCCCACGCTCAGTGACCAGCTTGACCGCCTCGAGCTTGAACTCGCGGCTGAATGTCCTTCTTCTCTCCATGAACCACCTCCGGTTTCATTTCACACCTTAACAAGGTGTCTTTGAAACCGGCAGCAGCCAGAGACACGCTTGTAAGCCAAGGCTCAGCTACTGGCTATCTCGCAACAAGTTTTGAAGAACTGGGTCGCGGTCTGACGAGCTTCGCGGAGGAAATGGACGAGGCAATTTGGCGGCAGACCATAGTGGTTGTCATCAGCGAATTCGGCCGACTTTCCGAGAGCACGGCAGCAAAGAAGCTGGCCACAGGCACGGCACTGTCTCTAGGTGACGGCTCTCTGCGCAAGCCGGTTGCCGCACAGTAGGCGAGCAGCAGGCGTTGACCGAAAGCACGCTATTTCGAAACCGCGACTAGCCGGTGCTCAATGAGATCCGCGCTGTGCTGGGCGGTTTATTGCAACGCATGTAGGACTTCGGAGCTACAGCTCGCCAGGGTATTCGGTAACGTGACCCCGAAGACCTCAAACTGGTGTAGATTTGCGACGGCAAAAAGCATTGGGAAACGTTGCGCTGCTCAGCGATTAGTCAGGTCGTAAGGCTCTAATCAAAAGCGTCGAAGGTGGGAGAACCCAATGGCTCAACTAAGATGCAAATTTTTGAAATTGATCTAACTATTTTCGCACTTGGAGTATTGTTTGGCATCCTGCTAGCTAGCATGCTTGCTCTATTTCGAGCCGAAAAATCGCGCTCAAATAGATAGAGGCGTTGACCGCTTCGTTTCAGGTTTCGTCAAGGCAGCGATGCTTTGATCGAAACTGCCACATCAAAGCTCCCAGCCTGCCTGTCTAATAGCGAGGCAAGCGTCACCGCGCATCCCAAGGCAGCGAGGTTCTAGCAAACCTACTCCATAAAACGAACATTGATACAAATCTAAGGCTTGGTGCCGCTTGTCCGAATCGAACGGACGACCTTCCGCTTACAAGGCGGGTGCTCTACCAACTGAGCTAAAGCGGCCAAAAAGGAAACACCTGCTACAGATTCTAGCGGGGTGGCTGTCAGGACACGAAAGCAAGCACACGCGCACTCGACGGCTATTTGACGCGCTTGAGCGAAGGCCGCGCGCCACCGCCGGCCGGAGGGCGCGGCGGCTCGTCGGTCGGGTCGGCCTCGGGGCCATCGCCGACTTCCGTCACGTCGCTGCCCGCATCGTCGGCCGTCACCAAGTGCACGACCCGGTTGGCCTCGCTCTCGCTGCCGCCGCGCGAGGCATCGCGCAGCGCCGAACGCACCGGGCTCGCCGGTGCCGGCACGCCCGTGGCGGCCGGGGAATCGAGCCCCATGCCGGTGTCGGCCGCCGGGGGCGGTGCGGGAAAGGCCATGCCCTGGCCGTTCTCGCGCGCATAGATCGCGATCACGCGGCCCACTGGCACGCTGATCTCGCGCGCCGTGCCCGCGAAACGGGCCTTGAACTCGATGAAGTCGTTGCCGAGCTTGAGCGAGCTGGTCGCGTCGAAACTGATGTTCAGCACGATCTCGCCGTTCTTCACGTACTCGCGCGGCACCTGGACGGTGTCGTCGACCTGCACCGCGACATAGGGCGTGAACCCGTTGTCGGTGCACCATTCGTACAGCGCCCGGATGAGGTACGGGCGGGTGGAAGACGACTCGAGCGCGTTGATCATGAAGGACGGCGATGAAGCGAAGCGGAAACGGACCTGCGCGAGGATTACTTGCGCATGACCTTTTCGGAGGGGGTCAGCGCTTCGATGTAGGCCGGGCGCGAGAAGATGCGTTCGGCGTACTTCAGGAGCGGCGCGGCGTTCTTGCTGAGGTCGATGCCATAGTAGTCGAGGCGCCACAGCAGCGGCGCAATGGCCACGTCGAGCATGGAGAAGTTGTCGCCCAGCATGTACTTGTTCTTGAGGAACACCGGCGCGAGCTGCGTGAGGCGATCGCGGATGTGCGAGCGTGCCTTTTCGAGCGCCTTCTCGTTGCCCTTGGCGGTGCGGTTCTCGAGCGTCGACACGTGCACGAACAGTTCCTTCTCGAAGTTGAGCAGGAACAGGCGCACGCGCGCGCGGTCGACCGGGTCGCCGGGCATCAGCTGCGGATGCGGGAAACGCTCGTCGATGTACTCGTTGATGATGTTCGACTCGTACAGGATCAGGTCGCGCTCGACCAGGATCGGGACCTGGCCGTACGGGTTCATCACGCTGATGTCTTCAGGCTTGTTGTAGAGATCGACATCGCGGATCTCGAAGTCCATGCCCTTCTCGAACAGCACGAAGCGGCAGCGGTGGGAAAAGGGGCAGGTCGTACCTGAATACAGCACCATCATGGCGAAAGACTCCTAAAAATCAAAAAGAGTGGGCTGCGTTGGCAACCCGCTCCACGGGACCGGCGCACTTGACGCTCCGGTCGGCAAGGATGGAACTACTTGACGTCTTTCCAATACGAGGCGTTCAGTCGCCACACGAAAATCACCGACATCGACAGGAACAACAGCACCCAGACACCGATGCGGATGCGCGTGTTCTGCGCCGGCTCGGCCATCCACTCCATATAGCTCACCAGGTCGCCCACTGCGGTGTCGAACTGCAGCGGGGTCATGGTGCCGGGCGTGACCTGCTCCCACTTGCCGGTGAACACATCGGCTTCATGGCCATGCTGCTCGACCTTGGCGTGGATCGGACGGCGCTCGCCCTGGAGCTCCCACAGCGGATTGGGCATGGCCACGCTCGGGAATGCGAGGTTGTTCCAGCCGGTCGCCTTGGTGTCGTCGCGGTAGTAGGTGCGCAGGTAGGTGTAGAGGTAGTCCGCACCGGTGCCGCCGTGGCCGGCGCGCGAGCGTGCCACCAGCGTCAGGTCGGGCGGCGTGGTGCCGAACCATTCCTTGGCCTGGCGCGCATCGATGTTGGCCTTCATGGTTTCGCCGACCTTCTCGGTCGTGAACAGAAGGTTGTCCTTGATCTGCTGCTCGCTGATGCCGATGTCCTGCAGGCGGTTGAAGCGCATGAAGGCGGCCGAGTGGCAGTTGAGGCAGTAGTTGACGAACAGCTTGGCGCCGTTCTGCAGCGCTGCCACGTCGTTGGTCTTGTTCGGGGCCTTGTCCCAGGCGAGGCCGCCGGATTCGGCCGAAGCGGCCGTGGAGAAGGTCAGGCCAGAAGCCAGGCCGATGACCAGGCCCAGGGCCGCGAGCCAGCCGGAAATGCTTTTCTTCATCGTGTGTCTCTCGAGCTGTCTTGCGCTTTTCAATGGGCGGCGAAGGTCACGCGGTCGGGCACGGTCTTGAACTCGCCCTTGCGGCTCCACCACGGCATCAGCAGGAAGAAACCGAAATAGAACAGCGTGCCGACCTGCGAGATGGTCTGCGCGATGTCGAGCGCGAACGAGCCGATCACGAGGTTGCCCCAGACGCCGGGCGGCTGGATGCCGAGGTAGCCCAGGATCAGGAAGAAGAAGACGAACACGCCGTACACGTACTTGTGCCAGCTCGGACGGTAGCGGATCGACTTGACTTCGCTGTGGTCGAGCCACGGCAGGAAGAACAGGATGATGACCGAGCCGCCCATCACGACCACGCCCCAGAACTTGGCGTCGAAGGTCTTGAGCAGGAAGATCGCCACGGCGGCCACGACGATGATCGCGACCTTGAGCGCCACGCCCGACTTGCCCTTGACGAAGTTCCAGATCGCGGCCACGCCGATGATCAGCGCGAACACGTTGACCATGTCGTCGGTGGTCGCACGCAGCATCGAATAGAAGGGCGTGAAGTACCAGACCGGCGCGATGTGGTTCGGCGTCTTCAGCGAGTCGGCCGGGATGAAGTTGTTGTACTCCAGGAAGTAGCCGCCGGCTTCGGGGGCGAAGAAGATCACCGCCGAGAAGATCGTGAGGAACACCACCACGCCGAAGATGTCGTGCACCGTGTAGTACGGGTGCGACGGGATGCCGTCGAGCGGATGGCCGTCGGGACCGCGTTTGGCCTTGATCTCGATGCCGTCGGGGTTGTTCGAACCCACTTCGTGCAGCGCAATCAGGTGGGCCACCACCAGGCCGAGCAGCACCAGCGGCACGGCGATCACGTGGAAGCTGAAGAAGCGGTTGAGCGTGGCGTCGCTCACCACGTAGTCGCCGCGGATCAGCAGGGCCAGGTCAGGACCGATGAACGGGATGGCGGCGAACAGGTTCACGATCACCTGGGCGCCCCAGTAGGACATCTGGCCCCAGGGCAGCAGGTAGCCCATGAAGGCTTCGGCCATCAGGCACAGGAAGATCGCGCAGCCGAACACCCAGATCAGCTCGCGCGGCTTGCGGTAGCTGCCGTACATGAGCCCGCGGAACATGTGCAAATAGACCACCACGAGAACGCTGACGCGCCGGTCGAGTGGATGTAGCGGATCAGCCAGCCCCATGGCACGTCGCGCATGATGTACTCGACCGATGCGAACGCCTGGTTCGCGTCGGGCTTGTAGTGCATGACGAGGAAGATGCCGGTGACGATCTGGATCACGAGGACCAGCATCGCCAGCGAGCCGAAGATGTACCAGAAGTTGAAGTTCTTCGGCGCGTAGTACTTGCCCCACTGATCGTTCCACAGCTTGGTCAGCGGGAAGCGGTTGTCGACCCAGTTCAGCAGCTTGGCGCTGGCCGGGGCGTTGGGGGAGATTTCGTGGAATTCAGCCATGTTCTTCTTCTGCCTCAGGCCTTCTTGGAGTCTTCACCGATCAGGAGCTTGGTGTCCGACAGGTACATGTGCGGCGGCACAGGCAGGTTGTCGGGCGCGGGCTTGTTCTTGAAGACTCGGCCGGCCAGGTCGAACGTGGAACCGTGGCAAGGGCAGAGGAAGCCGCCTTCCCAATCATTGGGCAGCGAGGGCTGCGGGCCGGACTGCAGGCGGTCCACTGGCGAGCAGCCGAGGTGGGTGCAGATGCCGACCACGACCAGAACGTCGGGCTTGATCGAGCGGTGCTCGTTCTGGGCGTACTTGGGCGTGAATTCGTCGGGATGGCGCTTGGACTGCGGTCCGCGAGCTGCGCATCGAGCTTCGGGAGCTCGGCGATCTGCTCCGGGGAGCGCTTGAGGATCCAGACCGGCTTGCCGCGCCACTCGACGGTGACTTTCTCGCCGACCTTCAGGCCGGAGATGTCGACCTCGACGGCAGCGCCGGCGGCCTTGGCCTTTTCGGAGGGCTGGAACGTGCTGACAAAGGGAATCGCGGTGGCCACGCCTCCCACTGCACCGGCACAGCCGGACGCGATCAACCAGGTCCGCTTGCTTGTGTCGATCCGGGGGGAGCCGGCGGTCATGTCACTCATGGGGATCCTCTATCTTCTTCGCTGGAGCAGGGTCAACCGACGATTGTAGCGGGGCGCAACGTGCGAATTCAACGGTTGCAAGACCGCGCGGTCGCGCGAATGACGCTCCGATCCGACATCGGCGGGGTGCCGTCCGCTCGTGATCGATGGGCTATCGACGAACGGAACGAGCGCGCGCGAAAGCGCCCGCGGCTTGGGACCGCGGGCGCTTCACGAGGGGAGATTCAGTTCAGCAGGCCGTGCTGCATCGCTTCGCGAACGGCTTGCGTGCGCGACTTGACCGCGAGCTTGCGGTAGATGCTCTTGGCGTGGAATTCGATCGTGTTGATCGAGAGATAGAAGGCCTCGGCGATCTGCCGATTGCTCCAGCCCTGCGCGATCAGGTTCAGCACCTTGAGCTCGCTGACCGACAGCACGGACTTCGGCGCTTCGGTTTCGGCGGCGGCCGACGGCACCTGCGCGTGCTGCTGCTGGCGGGCGCGCGGCGCGGCGTGCCGAACATGCGTTCGAGCACGCAACGGGCGACGCGCGGGTCCATCGCCGCACCGCCGCGCTCGAGCCAGCGCAGCAGGAAGACCAGTTCGGTGTCGAGCGCATCGGTGAGCAGGTAGCCCGCCACGCCGGCCGAGACCGCGGCGCGAACGCGCTGCGTATCGGGCAGCGCCGAGACGGCGATGCGCTCCATGTGCGGGTGCGCCTCGCGCAGATGCAGGATCGTCGAGACACCGCCGTCCTCGGGCAGGTCCATGCCGACCAGCGCCAGTGAGCAGGAACTGCGCGCCAGGATCTCGCGGGCCTGGGCGCACGAGCGGGCAACCAGCACGCGTGCTCGGGGCTCGAGCACCGAAACGACGGTGCGCAGACGCTCGGTCACTTGCAGATCGTCATGGACGATCAGCACGCTCTGGAACTTCGAATTCCTCGCCATCACGCTGGCGTCGGTCTTTTCCAACAGAATTTCCACCTTGGGTCTCCCGGTGCGGCAACAGGGTTGCGGGTCTGAAAAAAGTTAACGTTGGTTTACGCAAACGCAGGATCGATGCCTGCGCGGCGCGCTGGAGCCAACAACCCGCGTCCGAGACGACCAAGCGGTTGATTTCATTGGAGTTTTTCGAAGCCAATTTGATCAGGCGCCCCCGGAACACGGTGGATTCCGGGCGTTTCGAAGGCCTCGTTACGGTCGACGTCACGCCTGTCGCTACGTAACATCAGATGCGTAACCTTTTTCACGGACGCGACCGGCGTCGGGTAACAAAGAAGAAACCGAGTGCAAATGGGTTGCGACCCACTTTCAATGCTGCTACTCTCGAATCGATTGCCTAAAAAAATCTTTGAGAGGACCCCTTATGAAGACCAACCAACTGCTTGCAGCTGTCGCTCTGTCCGCCCTGGCGGCCTCGTCGGCGTTCGCTCAGACCGCTCCTGCTGGCGGCAACACCGCCACCACCAACGCGCAAGGCAGCTTCACAACCGAAGAGAAGATCGCAGCCGGTGCAGGCGCCGCTCTGTTCGTCGCAGCAGTGAGCGGTAACGGTGGCAATTCGGGCGGCGGTTTCGGCCTGATCCCCGGCACCGGCACCACCGGCACGACTGGCACCACGCGCTGATGCCGCGAGCCCTCCTTGACGGAGGGCATTCGCTGAAAAGTCCCCGCGTCGGTATCGCCACGCGACTTATAAAATGTTGCCTTTTGGCAACGTTTTTTTTGGGCGTTGGCGGTTGTTCTTCCGGTTCTTCCGCGATGCTGGACACAGCACGCGCCCTCTATGGAGGGCAATCCTCCGCATCCTCGCAGGCTTTCAATCCCAATTTCGCCTATCTGCGGGCCGATATCTCGGGCCGCACTCTTTACATGGTGCTTGGCTACCTGGATCAGCGACCTGAGGGCGCTGTCGAAGTCTGGTACAGCGGCGGCGGCGAAGTCATTCGGTTGCTGAATGGCCGCTTGATCGGCACCACCGGGCTTTCCACGGACTGGCGAGCGGTTCGCATTGCCAACTGGCCCGCATGGCCCACCACGGCTTCGAATGCCGGCAGCGCCCCTGTGCAGCGCTACGAACGCGAGCGCGACGTCATGCCTGGCTATCGATTCGGCATCAACGACGAAATCACCCGTATCTCCATACCGGCGCCCAGCGACAGCGCGATTGCCGGCACGGACCGAAGTCGCTGCAGTGGTATGAGGAGCGCAGCGTCTCGCGTCCGGCGAGCGCGTCTCTTCCTGCCGCCCGATTCCGGAATCTCGAACAAGACAGGCACACCTGTTGTCATCTATTCCGAGCAGTGCATCTCCAACAATCTGTGTATGAGCTTCGAGCGCTGGACACCCCCCACGCCGCCGGCAGTCGGCGCCCCGGCGAGCGCTGGGACATGACCTCGCGAGGCCCATCCCCTCGGCATTCCCACTGGCCCCGTCACATAGCGGCGGCGTGCGCGCTGCTCGTCACATGCGGCGCCTGGGCTCAGCAAACCGGTACGACACCTTCGAACGGCCCCGCCACGAGCTCGGACGCCGATGTGCGCGCCGGCGAACGCTTCAGCACCTGGCTGCTGCGGCAGCCGCCGGAGACGGCATCCCCGGACTCTCATGGCGCGTCCCTGAGGAGCGGCTTGCGCAGCAGTTCCTGAAGAACACCCTGCTGGTCCGCCTCGAGGCCGAAGCCCGCCGCGCTCCTCGTGCGGATCAGGTCGATCGGCTCGCGCTGATCACCTGGCTGCAAGGCCTGCCCGTGACCGGGCGCGTGGCTCTGGGCATCGTCGATCCTCGGTGGCTGGAAACCCATCCCGCACAGGACCCCGTCCTGTCGGCCGGCCAGCAATTCGTGGCAGGCCCGCCTGAACTGAAGACGATCGCCGTGGTCCGTTCCAACGGCGAGCTCTGCCATGTCCGGCACGAGGCCGGCCGCAGCGCCTTGGACTATGCCAAGGCCTGCGATCTTCCCGCCGCCGATTGGGCCTGGGTGGCGCAGCCCGATGGCCGCACCGCACGCGTCGCTGTCGCACCCTGGAACGCGCAACCTTCGGACGAACCCGCGCCTGGATCCTGGATCTGGGCCGCGCCGCGAGCGATGCCGGATCTGGTCGCGGCGTCGGAGGGGATGATCAAGTTCCTGGCGACCCAGGGCCCCTCGCCCCAGGTCCTGGACGCCGCGGCGCTCGATGCGGTCGCGCCGGCGCCCGCCGCCGACAAACGCGCGCCGCTGATCACCTCCCTCGACACACGGAAAGGCGTCGACGCAGCCCACTACGCGCCCGTGCGCTCCGTGCTGCCCGATCCGGTGCCCACGCCCAAGGTCTTCAGGACCAGCACGAACGACTGGGCGAAACCGGCCTCCTTCAAACGCCTTCAGCCCGCATGGGCGAGCTCGGGGACTTCCGGCTGTCGTTCACCAACGTCTATCCCTACTCACGGCTGAACTTCATGTTTCAACCGCTGGAGTGGTTCGAAGCGGGCTTTCGCTACACCTCGATCAGCAACCAGGCCTATGGGGCGAGCACCACAGGCCAATCAAACAAGGACAAGAGTATCGATTTCAAGGTCCGGGCTCGCCAAGGAGTCGGCCTATGTGCCGGAACTCGCGCTCGGGTTTCGCGACTTCGGCGGTACCGGCTTGTTCTCGTCCGAATACCTCGTCGCCAGCAAACGCTACGGCGACTTCGATTCAGCCTCGGCATCGGCTGGGGCTACATGGGCAGCAGCGGCAACATCAAGAATCCGTTGATCGGCATCGGCAATCGCTTCAGAACGCGCCCCGGAAGCACAGGCACTACCGGTGGTCAAGCAAACTTCAACAGCTTCTTTCGCGGTCCCGCCGCGCTTTTCGGCGGCGTCGAATGGCGTACCCCCTGGGATCCGCTGACCCTGAAGCTTGAATACGACGGCAACGACTATCAGCACGAGCCTTCGGGCATCAATCAGCGCCAGCGCACACCTTTTAACGTCGGGTTTGAGTACCGCTACGCGCCCGGGCTGTCGTTTTCGCTGGGCTTCGAACGCGGCGACAAGGTCATGCTTGGCGTCTCGCTTTCGACCAATCTGGCCAAGCTCCAGTCCCCCAAAGTGCTCGATGCGCCGCTGCCACGTTTCACGCCCGAGGCACCCAAAACGCCACCTGGCTGGCCGACGACCGCAGCGGACATCGAGGCCCGAACCGAATGGACCGTGCAGCGCATCGCTCCACAAGACGACAAGCTGCATGTCTGGATCAGCGAAAGTTTGACCGTCTATCGCGAAGCGCGCGTCGAGAAAATCACCGCGCTGCTGCATCGCGATGCGCCAGCGTCGATCAAGTACTTCGTCCTACATTATCGTGAACGCGGGCTCTCGCTACATGCGCAGGTGATCAATCGCAACGAATGGGTCAACGAGCACTACAGGGCGATGACGCCGAGCGAGAAGCGTGCTGTCGGCCAGCGCGAATACGCACCTAACGTGGACAGCAGCGAAGACATGCAGCCTTTGCCCGCCGTCGCCGCCACGGCGGCGAGCGCATCCGTAAATGCGCCACAGAAGGCAGGGGATGGCTCGTCGACCAATGCGGCCACCGTGGCGACTACGCCCGCGCCAATGGCGCCATGGGAACGCAAGCGCGAACGCTACACCTTCGGCATCACGCCCAGCACCTCGCAGATCGTCGGCGGCCCGGACGCCTTCCTGCTCTACCAGATCGGCATTCAAGCGGTCCTCGAGTACCGGTTCACCGACAGCACCTGGTTCAACGGCGCCCTCAACTGGCGCATATTCGACAACTTCGACAAGTTCCGCTACACCGCCCCCAGCAATCTGCCGCGCGTGCGGACCTTCCAGCGTGAGTACGCCACAACGAAACGGCTCACGCTACCGGTGTTCCAGCTCACGCATGTAGGCCGCTTGGCGGAGGATCAGTACTACAGCGTCTACGGCGGCGCGCTCGAACCCATGTTTGCGGGCGTCGGGGCCGAATGGCTCTATCGCCCCTCACGCAGCCGCGTCGCCTTCGGCATCGACATCAACCACGTGCGGCAACGCGACTTCGCACAGGACTTCGGTCTGCGCGACTACAAGGTCAACACGGGACACGCCACGCTGTACTGGGACACGGGTTGGAACGGCGTTCGCGCAACCATCAGCGTAGGCCAGTACCTCGCGGGTGACAAGGGGGTGACGCTCAACGTCAGCAAGAGCTTCGACAACGGCGTCGTGCTCGGCGCCTATGCGACCAAGACCAACGTGTCCTCACGCGAGTTCGGCGAGGGCAGCTTCGACAAGGGTATCTACGTCGCCGTGCCTTTCGATGCCTTCCTGCCGAAGTCGAGCAAGTTCACCGCCGCCTTCAATTGGTCGCCGCTCGTTCGGGACGGTGGCGCGAAGCTGGGCCGGATCAATCCGCTATACGACATGACCTCGATCAGGGACCCAAAGGCCTTCTCGATCGGGGCTCCGGAGAGCAATCCGCCACGGGCGGGGGATAATATTCTGAACTTCGAGGGTGCTCGCTGAGGCGAAGGGTTGGCTAATACACGCTGACGAACAGATCGAGAACCCCAATCCCCTCCGCACTGCATTCAAAGGCATTCACACCAGAAACAAAGCGGCCGTTGCTCAGCAACGGGCCGCTTTGTTGTTTGTTGTCAATCCTCCAAAAGGCCGCGAGTCGAGCAATTCGATCAAGCCACAAGAGCAACTCCGGCAACCCGAGGAGAGCCATCCAGCAGGACCTCCGCACCAACAATCGCATTCGAATCCGAATCAACGTCTCGCAACAGCACTGCGTTTGCCGAGTGCCTCTCCAAATGCACCCAGTCGACCACCTCCGCGTGCGGCTGATATCCGGGCAGCATTTGTGCCAGCGCGTGCTTGAGCGCCGGTACATCATTGCGATCGAGGATGGCTCCCAACATTGCAAACTGCCGCCATAGCTCCTCGGCCGGCGGGCAAGGCTCGTGGGCCTTCATCACGCGAGAGTGTGTGGTCTGCATCGCGTTGTCCCCGATGAGAAGCTCTTCGTAAAGTTTTTCACCCGGTCGCAACCCTGTTATGCGAAGCTCGATGTCTCCTTCAGGGGCATTTTCGTCACGAACAGTTCGCCCCGACAGCTCTATCAGCCTCCGAGCCAGATCGATGATTCGAACCGGCTCACCCATGTCGAGAACGAATACGTCTCCGCCTTGCGCCATGGCGCCAGCTTGGATCACAAGTTGTGCAGCCTCCGGGATCGTCATGAAATAACGCGTGATGTCAGCGTGCGTCAAGGTAATCGGGCCACCAGCCTCGATCTGCCGACGGAACAACGGAACCACAGATCCACTGGAGCCCAGCACATTGCCGAAACGCACCATCGAGAAGCAGGTGCCAGAAGGCTGCTGTGCCAACCCTTGCAAGGCAAGCTCGGCCAAGCGCTTGCTGGCTCCCATGATGTTGGTTGGCCGCACTGCCTTGTCGGTACTCACTAGTACGAACCGACGAACCTGACATTCCATGGCGACCTGCGCCGCCAGGAGTGTGCCCAGAGAGTTGTTCCGGACGCCTTCGACAGGGTTGTGCTCCACGAGCGGCACATGCTTGTAGGCTGCCGCGTGATAAACGGTGTCGGGACGCCAGGTGCGCATGATTTCGCGCAGGCGTGCCGGGTCGCGTACCGAAGCCAAGAGAGGGATTATCTGGACATCCGGACTCATCGCCTCTAGTTCTTGGTGGATTGCGTAAAGCGCAAATTCCGTAAGCTCTACCAACAGCAGCTTCGCCGGCGAAAGCTTGACGATCTGCCTGCAGAGCTCACTGCCGATCGAACCTCCCGCCCCCGTCACCAGCACTACTTGATGTCGTATGTGCTTGTGCAGCAGATCATCGACTGGCGCGACGGGATCACGGCCCAGCAGATCCTCGATATCGACTTCGACCAAGTCATGAACTTGAACACGGCCATTGGCCAAATCAGCGAGCGCGGGCAGCGTACGCACATGCAGATGAAGCGGTAGCAAGTCATGCAAGATCTCGGCCCGCCGCGCCCTGCTAGTGGAAGGCATCGCCAGCAAGACGTCCGAGATTCCGAGCATCGCGGCGTTCTCTCGCAACCAGCTTGATGATTGAATCCTGATGCCGTTGAGAGTGCTTCCTTGAAGGTGCTTGGCATCATCGATGAAGGCACGAACTACCATATCGCGACTCTGCGCCAACGCCGCTACCAACTGCAGCCCCGCACCACCCGCCCCGTAGATCACTACCTGAGGCAGGGATTTGCGATCTACCGCGCTCATGTACATGCCTCCAAGCCAGTATCGGGCGAGCATGCGCAAGCCACCAATACAGAGGAAGAGCAACAGCGGCACCACGAGGCCAACGGTACGCGGAACTGTGGTGATCCCAACCAACGAAAAGATCACCGCATAGCTCAAACCGAAAAGAGCGCACGCTTTCATGATGGCCATGAGCGCGGCGGCACCAGCGTAGCGGAAGATGGCGCGATAGAGACCAAAACCGGTAAACAACGGCAGCGCGATAGCAACTGCCATGATAGCGGCCGACCACTGAAGGCCTTGAGGGAAGGTCCACTGCTCGAAGCGAAGGCTGAGCGCAAACCAGACGCACAGCACGCACAACAAGCCATCCACGCACAACGCCAACAATCGCTTGGCAGGTCGAGGCAAGGCGAGCAGATGCTCTGCCAGACGATTGATCACACTGTAACTCCTACCCGAACGCAACGAGGTCGTGATGTTGATTTTGCCTAGCTTCTCCTAGTGCAATCTTCACCAACCCGCACTTGATTGTGAATGAAAGTGTCAAAAACCACTCACCAAAGGCCTCCCCAATTCATGGGAGGCGAGAAACAAAAACTTTAGTTACCCCTAAAGCTATAGCCTCTGTAACTACCGCAAGCAAGAGCTCCTAAGCGCGGCTGCTACATCCGCACTGATCGAAGACCTTGTTGCTAGCCTCTTCACTAAAGGATTGCATTTGTTCGACCCGTTTTCTATACATCAAAAGAACTATCACGGTGCACCCACCCCTCAGAACTTGTACCAGTCGTCCGTTCAGACCGAAGCTGCGAACAACACCTCGCTGACGGCTTCACAAGTCTTCTCAATCTCATTTGTCATCAACGTCGGATGCACCAGGAACATCAAACTGGTTTCACCAAGCTCCTTGGCCACGGGTAGTCGTTTTTCGGGGCGCCAGCCTGTGGCGTCGAACGCGGACTCAAGATAGACCTCTGAGCACGATCCCTGATAGCAAGGAACGCCTCTCTCCTGAATGCTTTCAACGATGCGGTCTCTGCTCCAACCAGAGGCCAGGCGGCCTGGCTGCACGTATACATAGGTTTTATAGTGGGCGTGCACGTTGTCTTGAGGGACGGCAGGTACTCGCACCGCGGAGTAAGGGCGTGCGGCGGACCAAATGGCCTCGGCATAACGCGTCCGCATAGCCGTCCAGTCGGCCATGCGACGCAGCTGGATGCGGCCAATAACGGCCTGCATTTCCAACATCCGCCAGTTGGTGCCAAAGCCCTCATGGAGCCAACGAAACCCCGGGGGATGCTGGCGCTCGTACACCGCTCCATAGCTTTTGCCATGGTCCTTGAACTCCCACATCGCGCGCCACAGCGACTCGTCGTTCGTTGTCACCATGCCACCTTCGCCGCCGGTGGTCATGATCTTGTCCTGGCAAAACGACCAGGCACCGATATGGCCGATGCTGCCGACCATGCGCCCCTTGTATTGGGCGCCATGCGCCTGTGCACAATCCTCGATCACCTTGAAACCATTTTCGTCGGCGAGCGCCATGATTGGATCCATGTCGCAGGGCCAACCCGCGAGGTGCACGCAAATCACGGCCCGCGTCCGCGGCGTCACCACGCGAGCGATGGTCTCGGCCGAAAGATTGCCGCTATCGACATCGACGTCCGCGAAGACCGGCGTGGCGCCTGCATTGACAACACAGGAGACGCTGGCAATGAACGTGCGCGGCGTAACGATCACTTCGTCCCCAGACCCGATGCCCAATGCCTTGAGCGCGACGTCGAGCGCCAGCGTTCCATTGGACAGGGCAACCGCGTGCGAGGTGCCGGCCCAGGCCGCGAATTCCTTTTCGAACTCACGGCATTCGGTGCCGGTCCAATAGTTAACCTTGTTGGACAGCAGGACACCGCGAACGGCATCGGCCTCCTCGGCAGTGAAGCTCGGCCATGGGGAGAAGGGGGTATTCAGCACGACGATTCAACCTTTGGAAGAAAGAGGGCGCGCCGGGTTTCCAACCACGGTGCTGCCGGAGGGAACATCTCGCGTTACGACGGCACCCATGCCGATCACCGCACCGCGTCCAATTACCAATGGGCGGCCAGGCTGGCCCTGCTTGATGACCACACCCGAGCCGACGTAAACATGATCCTCAATGGCGATGTTTCCGTTGCACTTGACACCCGGGGCAAAAGTCACAAAGTCGCCTATCACGCAATCGTGCTCGACGTAGCTGTAGAGGTTTGCGTGAAAGTGCCTGCCGATCCTGATGTTCGAGGTGATCGTCACGAAGGGACTCAGCGCGGCGCCTTCCCCGAGAACGACATCATCCATGACCACTACGTTCTCTGCAGCAACGGTCCACGGACGCACACCATCCGCGGCGCATCGACCAGCAAGCTTCTCTCGAACCAAACCATTGGCAATTGCAAGCACGACGTGACGTGTGGAAGCCGTTTCCAGAACAAAATCGGCGTAGCGGAGCACACGATGTCCGTTGATCGAAGCGACCTGTGGGCTGTCGTCCACGAACACGAGTCGGTCCAGCGCAATGCCCTCGCGCTGCAGTTGTGCTCGTGCCAACGGCATGATCCCCCGGCCACATCCACTGGCGCCGAAGACGGCATACATCGGAAGCGTCATGGCTCGCGATTCACCGCCGAGTGCGAGCCATTGAATCGCGGCATGGTTGCCTCACCCGCTGCGCTGATCCCTTCACGCACGATCACCTTTTTCACGGTCAACCAAAGAATTCTGAGATCCAGCCACAGGCTCTGGTTATCCACGTACCAAACATCCAACTCGAATTTTTCTTCCCAACCCAGCGCATTCCGACCGTTGACCTGGGCCCATCCGGTGATGCCCGGCCGGACCTCGTGTCTGCGCGCCTGCTTCGTCGAATAAAGGGGCAAGTACTCCATCAGCAACGGCCGCGGTCCTACGAGGCTCATGTCGCCTCGAAGAACATTCCACAACTCGGGGAGTTCATCCAAACTGCTTGACCTAAGGAACCGGCCGAACGGCGTCAATCTCTCCCCGTCAGGCAAAAGCTGCCCATCCGCGCCCCGTGCATCAGTCATGGTCCGAAACTTGATCATCTCGAACGGTTGCCCACTCTGACCAGGCCGGGTCTGTCGAAAAAAGACCGGGCTGCCCAATTTGCGTCTCACCTGCCAAATCAACAAACCCAGGGGGACAGCAAAGACCACCAATGCGAACGCACTGGTGATCAAGTCAAATATTCGCTTCATGCCACTTATGTAACTTCATCTCGGTTCATTCCTGACGTTCATCGAACTTGAACGCCAAGGATCTGGATCATGGACTTAACCGATGATTTTTGTGCGACAACGGGAGGATGGGTTGGAGGCGACCCAGGTTCGCAAAAAACCGAGCGACAAACTCACTCGTGGCCTCGAACACTCGCATCGCCGGACACCTTGAACTCTTTGCTCCCAAGCTAAGCCGGGACACGAATCATAGGCGACTCCGATCTCAGGGCCATCCACCAAAGGGCGGGCGAAAAGTGCGCCATCAGAAATCACGCTGCCCTCAGCTCGGAGGCAGGGCAGAAACCGGAGGCATACTGGCGCCTCCCTCAACCCCAGTGCTCCAGCACCCTCCCAACCATGACCATCCTCAGCGAATTCAAGGAGTTTGCCGTCAAGGGCAATGTCGTCGACCTGGCGGTCGGCGTGATCATCGGCGCGGCCTTCGGCAAGATCGTCGATTCGCTGGTGGCCGACATCATCATGCCCATCGTCGGGCTGGTGTTCGGCAAGCTGGACTTCTCGAACCTCTACGTGGTGCTGGGCACGGCGCCGGCGGGTGTCGCCAACACCCTGGCGGACCTCAAGAAGGCCGGCGTGCCGGTGCTGGCGTACGGCAACTTCATCACCATCGTGGTCAACTTCGTGATCCTCGCCTTCATCATCTTCATGATGGTCAAGCAGATCAACCGCCTGCGCCGCACGGAAGAAGCCGCGCCGGCCGCCCCCGCCGCACCGCCCGAAGACATCGTGCTGCTGCGCGAGATCCGCGACAGCCTCAAGCGCTCCTGACGCGCAGCGCGGCCCGTCGCGGGCCACGCATCCTTCAGATACCGGCCAGCGCGCGCGCCATGCGCAGCGCCTCGATCAGGCTCGATGCATCCGCCCGGCCGCTGCCCGCGATATCGAACGCCGTCCCGTGATCGGGGCTGGTCCGCACCAGCGGCAGCCCGAGCGTGACGTTCACGCCTTTCTCCACGCCCAGGTACTTCACCGGGATCAGTCCCTGGTCGTGGTACATCGCCACCACGACGTCGAACTCGCCGCTATCGGCCACGCCGGGCTGCTTCGCCCGCGCGCGCATGAAGACGGTATCGGGCGCATGCGGCCCATCGGCGGCGATGCCTTCGGCGCGCGCCGCTGCAATGGCGGGCACGATGATCTCCTGCTCCTCCGACCCGAACAGCCCGCCCTCCCCGGCATGCGGATTGAGCCCCGCTACGCCGATACGCGGCGCGCGGCCCAGGGTGCGCGAGAGCGCATGGTGGGTGATGCGCAAGGTCTCGAGCACGCCGTCGAAGGTGACGGCCTCGATCGCCTGGCGCATCGACATATGGATGCTGACGAGCACGGTGCGCAGCTCGTCGTTGGCCAGCATCATGCGCACGGGCACCTCGGCCACGTCGCGGCCCAGATGCGCCGCGGCTTCGGCCTGCAGCAGTTCGGTATGGCCGGGAAACGGGAATCCCGCCGCGGACAGCGCCTCCTTGTGCAAGGGCGCGGTGACGATGGCGGCGATCTCGCCGCGCAGCGCGGCCCGGGCGGCCCAGACCACCGCATCGCCCGCCGCGCGCCCGGCCTCTGCGCTGATGCTGCCATGCACCACGCCCACCGGCGGCGCGATCACCTGCAGCACGGGCACGCAACCCGGCGGAACGTCCGGCGCCTCGGCCGGCGAAGCAATCTCGACCACGGGCCACGCCGGATGCCCAGGCGCCGACAGGGCCCGCAGCGCCGCCCGCATCGTCGCCACGTCGCCCGCCACGAAGGCACCGCGCGCGGCCTCGGGTGCATCGCGAAACGCCTTGCCGATGATCTCCGGCCCGATGCCCGCCGGATCGCCGAGCGTGATGGCAACGGGCTTGCTACCCACGGAAGCGTCGCTCTTCATGCCGGGTTGTCGATATCGATGAACTCGTGCTGCAGCCCGAGCTGCGCGGCCACGTGTTCGGCCACGGCGGGCGCGCCGTAGCGCTCGGTGGCGTGGTGTCCGCAGGCCAGGAAGGCCACGCCCATCTCGCGCGCGTAGTGCGCCTGCGGCTCCGAGATCTCGCCGGTGATGAAGGCATCGGCGCCCGCCGCGATGGCGGCCTCGAAGTAGCCCTGCGCGCCGCCTGTGCACCAGGCGATGGTCTTGATCGGGCGATGGGCCGTGTCGACCAGCGTCACCGGCCGCTTGAGCACTTTTTCGACATGGACGGCGAGCGCCTTCGCGTTGGCCAGGGTCTCGCCGTCCTCGAGGCCGCCGAGAAAGCCCAGCTCCTGCTCGCCGAAGCGGCCGGCCGATCCGGGATGGGCCAGCAGGCCGAACTGCAGGCCGAGTTGCGCGTTGTTGCCGAGCTCGGGATGCGCGTCGAGCGGCAGGTGGTACGCGAAGAGGTTGACGTCGCGGTTCAGCAGCAGCGCCAGCCGCTGCTTCATCCAGCCGGTGACGCGGCCGTCCTGGCCGCGCCAGAACAGACCGTGGTGGACGAAGATGGCATCGGCCTCGGCGCGGATGGCGGCCTCGATCAGCGCGCGGCTCGCGGTCACGCCCGAGACGATCTTGCGCACCGTGGTGCGGCCCTCGACCTGCAGGCCGTTCGGTCCGTAGTCCTTGAATCGCTCGGGAGCGAGCAGCAGGTCGAATGCGTGCAGCAGTTCGTGGCGGGTGGTGCTCATCGCGACATTGTCGCGCCGCCGGCCGGCGCCATGCCAGCCCGCATGGGTAGCCGGCGATCGGCGCGATGGCGATGGCACCGACGAACAGACCTCCAGGAATCTCGACCGGCCGGCGCGGTCTTCGTCCTCCTGCCGTTGAGAGACAATCTCCCGCAGCGCCGCGCTCCGCGGCCTTTCCCCCTCAGCGCCCCCGCCCTTTCGCGCCTTTTCACCAAGTTTTCATGAAACGCACCTGGCTGCTCTTCGCCCAAGCCGTGACCGTCCTGCTGGCGGCCTATTTCGTGGTCGCCACGCTCAAGCCCGAATGGATCAACCGGCGCACGACCTCGCTGGGCGGCGTGGTGTCGATCATCGAGGCGCCTGCCAGCTCCACGCCCGGCGTGCCCGCGCCCGGCAGCCTCAGCGCCGCGGCCAAGAAGGCCTCGCCGGCGGTGGTCAGCATCAACACCAGCAAGGCCGCGCAGCGCCATCCGCGCAGCAATGACCCCTGGTTCCGCTTTTTCTTCGGCGACCAGGACGACCAGCCCCAGGTGGGCCTGGGCAGCGGCGTGATCGTGAGCACCGATGGTTACATCCTCACCAACAACCACGTGGTCGAGGGCGCCGACGAGATCGAGGTCACGCTCAACGACAGCCGCCACGCGCGCGGCAAGGTGATCGGCACCGATCCCGACACCGACCTAGCCGTGCTCAAGATCGAGCTCGACAAGCTGCCCGTGATCGTGCTGGGCAGCTCCGACGAACTGCAGGTGGGCGACCAGGTGCTGGCCATCGGCAACCCCTTCGGCGTCGGCCAGACCGTGACCAGCGGCATCGTCTCGGCGCTGGGCCGCAACCAGCTCGGCATCAACAACTTCGAGAACTTCATCCAGACCGACGCCGCCATCAACCCCGGCAACTCGGGCGGCGCGCTGATCGACGTCAACGGCAACCTGCTGGGCATCAACACCGCGATCTATTCGCGCTCGGGCGGCAGCATGGGCATCGGCTTCGCCATTCCCGTGTCGATGGCCAAGATCGTGCTCGAGGGCATCGTGAAGGAAGGCCAGGTGCGCCGCGGCTGGATCGGCGTCGAGCCGAGCGACCTCTCGCCCGAGCTGGCAGAGACCTTCGGCGTGAAGGCCGACGCGGGCGTGATCATCACCGGCGTGCTGCAGAACGGCCCGGCCGCCAAGGCCGGCATCCGCCCCGGCGACGTGATCACCGCGGTGGGCGACAAGAAGACCGACAGCGTGCAGGCGCTGCTGACGGCGGTGGCCGGCCTCAAGCCCGGCAGCACCGCGCGCTTCGCGCTGCAGCGCGGCAGCGACAAGATGGAACTGGACGTGATGCCGGGGCTGCGGCCGAAGAGCCCGGTGCGGCAGGTGCCGAACCAGCAGGAGTGAACGAACGAGACGCGGACCCGGGTCCGCGGCACCACGAAAAAAGCGGCCTACGGGCCGCTTTTTCGTTGCCGGATCCGGAAGACCCTTGCCGCTCAGGGCGGCGTGGTCGACGACGAATCCGCTTCCTCGTCCTCCGGCGACTTCGAGACGCGCGAGAAGTACTTGGCCCCGAGGATCCCGACCTCGTACAGCACGCACATCGGGATCGCCAGCGCCAGCTGCGACACCACGTCGGGCGGGGTCAGCACGGCGGCCACGATGAAGGCCACGACGATGAAGTAGCCGCGGAAGGAGCGCAGCTTCTCGATGGTCACCATCTGGAAGCGCACCAGCAGCATCACGACGATCGGCACCTGGAAGGCGACGCCGAAGGCGAGGTACAGCGACAGGATGGCCTCGACGTACGAGGAGATGTCGGGCGTGGCCGCCACCGCCGCCGGCGTGAACTTCTGGATGAAGCCGAACATCTTGTCGAGCACGAACAGCTGCACGAAGGCGATGCCCGCGTAGGCCAGCAGGCTGCCGAAGATGATCAGCGGCAGCGCGAAGCGCTTCTCGTGGGTGTAGAGGCCGGGCGCCACGAACATCCAGGCCTGGTACATGAGCCACGGCAGCGCGAGCAGCACGGCGGCCATCATCAGCACCTTGAGCGGCACGAAGAAGGGCGAGAACACGCCCACGGCGATCAGCTTGGCGTCGGGCGGCATGTGGGCGCGGATCGGCATCGCGATGATGTCGATCAACCCGCCCGGACCGGGCCAGACCGCCAGCAGGATGCCGGCGATCGCCATGCCGTAGACGCAGAGAGCAGCCGGTCGCGCAGCTCCATCAGGTGCGCGACGAAGGGCTGCTCGGTGCCGGCGAGCTCGTCTTCTTTGTTCTTGGAGTCGGAATCAGCCATTGAGGAGATGGAAAGCGTGGGCTGCCGACGGGCGGCGCGCGTGGGAACGCTGGGTGGAGGGGAAAACGCGCCGCGCCGCTGCTAGCTGACCTTGTGCGGCCGGTAGCGCGCGACGCGCGCCGCGCCCGACAGTGCCTTGGTGCGCACGCCGTTGCGGGACTTGTACCACTGCGGCGTGGCGCCCTGCTTGAGGCGCCAGTTCTTGCGCGGATGCTTGTAGACCGGCATCACCGGTTCCGGTTCGGCCAGCGCCGAGAGGGTTTCGCCCGCCGGAGTGGAGAACTGCTTCTCGAGGTCGCTGACGCCCGAATGGATGTTCTGCTCCACGTCGCGCGCCGCGTCCTCGACGGTGGTCTTCATCTTGCGGAGCTCGTCGAGCTCCATCGAGCGGTTGACCTCTGCCTTGACGTCGTTGACGTAGCGTTGCGCCTTGCCGAGCAGCATTCCGACGGTGCGCGCCACGCGCGGCAGCTTTTCGGGTCCGATGACGATCAGCGCCACGACGCCGATCAGCGCCATCTTCTCAATGCCGAGGTCCAGCACGTGTCGCCCGGATCAGGACTTGTGGCGTGCTTCGACGTCGATCGTCGGCTTGTCGGTGGCGGCCGACTGGGCCGTGACCTGGGCGGCCGGGCCGGTGGCGGTCGGCGCGTCGGTCGCGGAACCGTCCTTCATGCCGTCCTTGAAGCCCTTGACGGCACCGCCGAGGTCGGAACCCATGTTCCGAAGCTTCTTGGTACCGAAGATCATGACGACGACGAGCAGCACGATCAGCCAGTGCCAGATGGAAAAAGAACCCATGGAAGACTCCTAAGAATGTGCCGATTTTAGTCGCGGCGAATGTGACAAATTTACTTAACGGCTCAGCCGCGAAGCCAGGGGCGCGGACCGCCCATGACGTGGACATGGAGATGATGCACCTCCTGCCCCCCTTCGGTACCCGTGTTGACCACCACCCGGTAGCCGCCTTCGGGGTACGGATTGCAGCCCTGCTCGAGCGCCAGCTTGGGCGCCAGGGTCATGATCTTGCCCATCAACGCCGCGTCGTCGGGCGTCAGCTGGGCCATCGAGGCGATGTGCTTCTTGGGCACCACCATGAAATGCACCGGCGCCCAGGGCGCGATGTCGTGGAAGGCGAAGACGTCCTCGTCCTCGTAGACCTTGCGCGACGGGATCTTGCCCTCGACGATTTTGCAGAAGATGCAGTTCGGATCAGATGACATCGTTGGGTTCCATGGGACGGCCGTCGTTCATCCGGATCATGCCTTTCACGATCCGGTAGAGGAACCACAGCGAAATCAGGCTCCAGGCGATCCAGCCCGGGACGAAGAGCAGCAGCCAGAGCCACGAGGTGACGATGTACAGCAGCCCGGCCCAGAGCACCGAGCGGATGCGCCAGCTGAAGTGCGAGGCCTGCCAGGTGCCGGCCGCGTCGTCGCGCTTCACGAAGTCGATCACCAGCGCCACCAGCAGAAGCAGCACCGAGGCCTGGGCACCGGGCACCACGGCGCCGATGGCGACGATCAGGTGCAGGATGTAGCTGACCCAGCCCCAGGTCTTGAGCGAGTCGTCGGGCTGAACGTTCACGATGTCGTTGGGCATGGCGATGTCCTTTCGGTCGTCAGAGTCATACCTCGGCAATCAGGCGGTCACTCGCTGGCGGCTTCGCGGGCCTGCACTTTGCGCAGCGCCTTTTCCTCGATGCCGCTGGTGCCTTCGCGCCGCTCGAGCTCGGCCACCACCTCGGCGGGCGACAGGCCGTAGTGCGCCGAGCGCCACCATGGTGTGGAACCAGAGGTCGGCCACTTCGTAGACCACCTTCGTGCGGTCGCCGCCGTGGTCGGCGTCCTTGGCCGCCATCACCACTTCGGTGGCTTCTTCGCCGATCTTCTTGAGGGAAGGCGTCTGGGCCCTTGTGCAGCAGCCGAGCGACGTAGCTCTTCTCGGGGTCGCCGCCATTGGCCGGCAGGCGGCTCTCTCGATGACCGCGGCCAGGCGTGCGAGGGCGTCGTTGGTGTTCACGGTGCCGCTCATTTGTAGATCGACTCCGGGTCTTTCAAGACCGGCTCGGTCACGGTCCACTGGCCGTTCTCGTACTTGTTGAAGAAGCAGCTGTGGCGGCCGGTGTGGCAGGCGATGCCGGGCTCGTGGCCCAGCTGGGTGACCTTGAGCAGCACCACGTCGTTGTCGCAGTCGAGGCGGATCTCGTGCACGGTCTGCACGTGGCCCGATTCCTCGCCCTTGAACCAGAGCTTGCCGCGCGAGCGGCTGAAATACACCGCGCGGCCGAGTTCGGCGGTCTTCTCGAGCGCCTCACGGTTGATCCACGCGAACATCAGCACGTCGTTGGTGCCTTGTTCCTGGGCGATCACCGGCACGAGGCCGTTGGCGTCCCATTTCACATCGTTGAGCCAAGTCATACGCGATATTGTCACCGAGCTCGACATGACACACGATGACGTTGGCGCCGACTTTGGTAGCTCCTCCAGGCGCCCCAACCGAAAGGTCGTCACCCACTACACCCTACGACAGGCTGGCTAGAGCAGATGAAGAGACGTTAACATCGAGAGCTTGCTAAAGCTTCGACCCCCGACGATCGAGTAGGCACTTTTATGTAGAGGAGTTTTGCTCCTCTTGTAACTATCGCATCGATTGGCAACAACTGTAGCGCCTCCGCTTGGAGCATGAGGTCTCACGACCACAGATGACGATCGTAATGGTGAATTCGATCCTTGTAGTTTGTATTGGCAATATCTGCCGCAGCCCGATGGCACATGCACTTTTTGCCGAGGCTTTACCAGGCATCTCCATTTCCTCTGCAGGAATTGGTGCCTTAGTGGGACATCCAGCCGATCCAATTGCCACCGGCTTAGTTGCCCGTCGTGGCCTTGATATCAGCAATCACCGTGCACGTCAAATAAATCAAGCGATGAGCTTGCAAGCCGATTTAATACTTACCATGGATGACCAGCAAAGACGCCATATAGAGTCTCGCTTTCCACTGACGTGCGGCAAGGTATTCCGTCTTGGTCAAGCCTCGAAATCAGATGTGCCCGACCCGTACCGACTAGGTGAAGAAGCCTTTGAAAATGCTTTGAATCTTATAGACGCAGGCGTTAGCTCTTGGGTCGATCGCATCAAAAGAATTTGATTTAATTATATGAATACTTCGGCCGTCACGATTGCAGAAACATCTTCCAACTCAATTCTGTACGCAGATCGGGATGAAGATCAAATTCATATTGCAGAATACATTGATATTCTTTTAGATCACAAATGGAGAGTTGCGGCAGTTACAATTTTTGCGCTGCTGATCGGTATCGCTTATGCGTTGTTAGCAACGCCAGTATACTGAATCCGATTTACTTGTTCAAGTCGAAGACGCTGCGCCCGATGCAAAGGGAGTGCTTGGAGAGGTTTCAAATCTTTTTGAGGTTAAAACACCCTCAGCGGGCGAGATTCAGATACTTAGATCGCGTCTCGTAGTGGGTGCCGCAGTTGATCAAACGCAATTTTTTGTTGATGCCAAACCACGCTATTTACCTGTGGTTGGCGAATGGATGTCGCGTCGGGCGAATAGCCTTTCAACGCCTGGATTTGCGGGCATTGGAGGCTATGTAAATGGCTCAGAGCGAATCAAGGTTGCACGCTTTGATGTTCCCGCATCCTTTGAGGACGGCGCGCCATTTATTGTTACCGCCTTGGACAATGGAACGTACTCCATAGAACATCCTGCCTTTGAAAAGGCGTTGATCGGACGCATTGGACAACCAATAAAGTTCGAAAATGCTGAGGGAGTATTTGATGTATCGATTGAACAGCTCCATGGAAAGACCGGCGCGCAATTCGTTGTCACGCGCGCCTCACGCTTACGCTCCATTGAAGAACTGCAGCAACGCCTGCAGCTCGCCGAACAAGGCCGTCAATCTAACGTTATCAGTGTAAAATTAGAGGATAGCAATAGAGATAGACTGATGCGCATTTTGAATGCGATCGGCGATCAATATGTTCAGCAAAATGTTGAGAGGAAAGCCGCAGAGGCCGAAAAGACCCTCGAATTCTTAAATCAACAACTCCCCGAATTTAGACGCCAATTAGAAGCATCGGAAGACGCATACACTGAATTCCGCAATAAAAACGGAACTGTTGCTTTCGATGAAGAGGCTAAGGGGGTTTTGACTGAATCGATCGAGTTGCAGACCAAACTTCTCGAAGCTCGACAGCAGCGACGGGAACTCTCTTCGCGGTTTACTGATAGCAATGTTCGGGTCCGGACATTGGACACGCAGATTGGGGCCATTCAAAAAGAAATTTCTGTCTTGGCCGAGCGTATTGGTCGAATGCCCACTCTCCAACGAGACGCATTAAGACTGGAACGAGATGTTCGCGTTAATAGCGGCCTATACCAATCGTTGCAAAATAATGCTTTGCAGCTTAGATTGGTTAAGGAGGGAAAGGTAGGCAACGTAAGGCTGCTCGACAAGGCAGTAAGGCCCAAACTACCCGTTAAGCCCCAAAAACCACTTGTAATCGCGCTCGCTTTGGCGATCGGCCTGCTCGCCGGAGCAACACTTGCGATTATTCGTGCACGCTTTTTTCGGCGGAATTCGGGATCCTCAGGAAGTTGAGGCGGGAACCGGACTTACGGTGTACTCCGTAGTGCCTTTTGCGGACTGCGCAAATACCTCTGGACCAGCAAATTGCGTCGGGAAATTCTGGTATACAACTCCTCGCAAACGCTCAGCCCGAAAGCCCGCCAATTGAGGCGCTCCGAAGTCTTCGGGTTGCCCTTCAATTTGCAACTCTCGAAGCTAGCAACAATCGCATCCTTGTTACGGGGGCAACGCCCGGCATTGGAAAAAGTTTTGTTTCTAGCAATTTTGCAGCCATTATGGCTCATGCGGGAAAGCGGGTATTGCTAATTGACGCAGACATGCGAAAGGGGCATATAAACAAATCATTTGGGTTGCAGCGCGAGGGTGGGCTTTCGGAATTGCTTGCGGGCGAGCTTTCACAACACGAAGCAATTCATCAACAGGTCCTCTCAAACCTAGATGTTCTTACCACGGGAAGACTGCCTGTTAATCCGGCCGACATGTTGCTTTCGGATAAATTCGCGCGCACACTGGATTTGATTTCAGCCGCCTACGATTTGGTAGTTATCGATGCCCCCCGATTTTGGTTGCGTCGGATACAACCGCGATAGCGCCACATTGCGGAATCGTGCTGCTGGTAGCCAGAGCCGATCAGACACAATTGGGTGAATTGAATGAAAGCGCTAAACGTTTGGCGCAGGCAGGAAAAATTGCAAGCGGAGTGGTATTTAATGGAATGGATTTGAGCCGCCGCCACTATGGCAGCTATGGTTACCGGTACGGAGGGTACCGATACACGGAGTACAAATACAATAGCTAACCGCTGTCATACTCTTTACGGCGCAGTTTTAGAATTAGGTACTTTTTGGAGCTTTTTGAGCGCGAGCAGGGGCTCGAGCGACAGAACCTCGGGCGCGCATGATGACTGATAGCGAGCCCGATTCATAGATTGAAGATGAGCTATCAATGCTATGTGCCGGACCGGCAGAGGCCACAGCCCGAGGCATGACAAGATGGTTGCCCTGAAGAAATTTGCTCTACTTTGTCGAAGATTCGATCGATGAGCTGGATCTGAGCGCATTCCATGTGCGTTACTAGGCCGGTGTGTCCGCGCCGAAGTAGAACAGAGCCACCGCGCCGACTGAATAATGAGCCAGGGGTGGAGGCCGACGCTTTGATGGTCGACTGTGGATAAGTGTGGCTCGTGCCCTGTTCGTTGACCTCCTGATCGTGGCGATGGATGCGCGCGGCAAGGCGCGAAGGGCGTAGCCCGCAGCGCCTTGCCACGAGCGGCTATCGTCAATCGACGACGTCTGGTGGATCGGCCTTCGCGCTTCCCTTACGGGCCTGCCCCTGGCCTTGATGCGCTTCTTTGCCGTGGCGCTGCTGTGCAGGAAGCGATGGCTCTCGTTGCTGTCTCCACGATGTGGCAGTGGTACGTGAGCCGGTCGAGCAAAGGCGGTGGTCATCTTCGCGTCGCCGAACCCGTCGACCATTCGGCGAAGTCCAGGTTGGGGGTGATCACCACGCTGGTGTGCTCGTACAGCTTGCTCAGCAGATGGAACAGCAACGCGCCGCCGGCCTGGCTGAACGGCAGGTGGCCCAGCCCATCCAGGATCACCAGGTCCATGCGCAACAGACCGCTGGCGATCCGCCCGGCCTTGCCCTGGGCCTTCTTCTGCTCCAGTGCATTCACCAGGTCGACCGTTGAGTAGAACCGTACGCGCTTGCCTTGGCGCACGATGCCCGACACCCCGAAGGCCGTTGCCAGATGGGTCTTGCCCGCGCCCGGTCCGCCGACCAGCACGGCGTTGTGCGCGGCCTCGGTGAACTCCAGCGTCGCGAGCTGCTGGATCAGCTTCTCGGTCCACCGGCGAGGCATCGAAGTCGAAGCCCGCCATATCCCGGCGCATGGGGAAGCGTACCAAGGTCATCTGGTACTCAGACCGAACGCATCGCCCGGTCCGTCGACTCAGCCTGTAGCAGATGCTCGACCAGCCAGCGCGAGGCCTCCAGACCCGAGGCCGGCCCTTGCTCCTGCAGGCCGCACCAGGCACTGGCCATGCCGTGCAGGCGCAAAGCCTTGAGCTCAACGGTGACGTCACCGCACGGCCCCCCTCCTGACCACGCAGGCTGTCGTAGCGCGCCGTGTTGGCCAGCGGCGGCGTGGCGACCTGCAGCGCCGTCTCAGCGCTTAGCGGTATTACTGGCGCGTTCAGCCGGCGCCAGCACGTTGACGACGTGCTCCACGCTCACGCGCCCGGATGGAGGGCTGTTCTCCATTGCCAATTCGACCGCCACGATCACAATATCCAGTCCGGCCCTGGGCCATCACGCGGTCCCCGCCGACCTGGCGCAGCAGACCACGGCGCAGGCGCTGCAGCGCCTCGGGCATGTCGGCGAAGGGGTCTCCCGTTCCTCAACGCGCCGGACTTGCGCTGCACCAGCGGGATGTAGTGCTGCCAGTCGTAGCGGGTGCCGCCCAAAGCGCTCATCCGCTCGTGGCGCGCGACCACCACATCGTCGGCGACGACCACCAGGCTGCCCGGGTACAGGCGTGCTGACCATCTGCCTGGCCAACTCGCACGGCACCGAGTAGCGATTGCGCGCCACCGACACCAGGCAGGTGCTCGACACGCGCGCCGGCTTCTCCACGTAACCGTCGAAGGGCTCGGGCATGGCCATCAGGTGGGGGCGCTCGTGCTCAAGCATCTCGGCCGCGCGGAACTGGCCGTGCTCGGGGTGCCGGACCTCGTTCCACAGGGCTCGGCAGCGCTCGCCCAGCCAGACGTTGAATTCGACGAGCCGAAGCGGCGCCGGGCCGCCTCGACCCAGATGCGCCGGCGGCTGTTCTGCACGTTCTTCTCCACGCGCCCCTCTCCCAGCCCGAGGCAACGTTGCAGAAGTCAGGGTCGTACAGGTAATGCGCGCACCTCACCGCGAAGCGCGCGTTGACGGTGCGGCCCTTACCCTTGTGGACCTGTCCACGGCGGTGCGCATGTTGTCGTAGATTCCACGACGCGCCACGCCGCCCAATGCTGCGAACGATCTCGTGTAGGCGTCGAACAGCATCTCGTGACCCTGGCTCGGGTAGGCGACCAGCCAGAACGCGCAGCTCGCACACAGCTTCAGGTGCGCAACATACCCGGTAGTAGATGCCGCCAACGACCAGGCCTTCCTCTCTCCAATCGAACTTGAAGGCCTCGCCAAGCTCGAAGTTCAAGGGAATGTAGGCCTGACGTTGACCGATTGCCCCTCGCGCTGGCGCCGAGCCCGAACGAAGTCGGTGACGGCAGAGTAACCGCCGCCGTAGCCCGCGGCCTTGATCTCAGCGTGCAGCGCGCGGGCCGTGCGTCGCTCGTGCTTAGGCCGCCTTGCATCGTAAGCGTCCGGCCAACCCGCCTTGACGGCGAGTTCGGGGTTTAGCTGTGCTGCCAGTGATGCGGCAGTAGCTCTTCGATGCGGCTGGCAGGCTGCGATCGGCAGCCGCGTGAGGACGTCGCGGATATAGACGTATGGGTCGTGCCCATTGAGCTTGGCGGAGTGGATCAGACTCATCACGGCGGCCGCTCTTTTACCCGCGCGCAGTGATCCGGCGAACAACCAGTTTTGTCTTCCCAGCGCGATGGGTCGGATGCGGTTCTCAACCCAGTTGTTGTCGATCGGCAGATCACCGTCTTCCAGGAAGCGCGTGAGCGCATCCCAGCGTTTGAGGTTGTAGTCGACTGCCTTGGCGGTCGCGGATCCGTCGGGGATCTTCTGCCGCTGCTGGCGCATCCACTGATGCAACGCATCGGCCACCGGCCTTGATCGTCGTCGTCGAAGTTCGAGCCTGCCGGCACTGTCGGCCCCGGCCACCTCACGCTCGACGTCATACAGCTCGCCGAAGAACTTCAGCGCCTGCTCGCCGACCGGGCTGCCATGGTTGGCCCATAGCTCGTGGAACTTGCGCCGAGCGTGCGCCAGGCAACCAACCTCGGTCACCCCGAGCTCGAAGCAGGCCTTGTAGCCGCTGAAGTCGTCGGTGACGAGCTTGCCCTGCCAGCCAGATCTGGCGTTCGTGCCGCTGAGCTGGAGGAAGTCACGCACGTGCTGGCCGCCCCGGCTGTCGGCGAAGTCGAACACGACGCCCTGGATCGGGTTGAACTGCGTCGTGCAAAAGCTCCACAGGTACGCCCGATGGGTCCTGCCGATTCCGGGCTTGAGCATCGCCACTGGGGTCTCATCGGCGTGCAGCACGTCGTGTCGCAAGAGTTCTGCTGCCAGCGCGTCCACGAGCGGCTGAAGCTGCGTGCCGCACTCACCTACCCACTGCGCCAGTGTCGAGCGGGCGATGACGTGGCCCGCGCGCTCGAAGATCGCTTCCTGTCGGTAAAGCGGCAGGTGATCCAGGTACTTGGCGACCAGCACCTGCGCGAGCAGGCCGGTGGTTGGCATACCCTTGTCGATCACGTGTGCAGGACCCGGGGCCTGGGTGATCTTCTCGCAGCACCTGCACACCCACTTGCCGCGGATGTGGCGCTCCACCGTGAACAGGCCAGGCTGGTAGTCCAGCTTCTCGGCGACGTCCTCACCGATGCGCTGTAGCGGCTCGCCGCATCCGCATGTGGTGTTGTCCGGCTCGTGGTGGATCTCGCGACGCGGCAGGTTTGCCGGCAGCTTCTCGCGCTTGGCTTGTTGCCTCTCAGCCCGCGGCCTTGTTCCCTGCAGCGCTTCTATCTCCGCGGCGACGGCGGCCAGATCGGTGTCCAGCGTCTCCTCGATCAGGCTCTTCTGTTCGGCGTTGTACGCCTCGCTCTTGGCGGCGAACTTCAGCCGCTTGAGGACCGCGTTCTCGTGGGTGAGCTTGTCGATGAGCGACTGCTGGAACGTCAACTGCGCGTCGGCCTTGCGCAGCCTCTCGCGAAGCTCTTGCGGGTCCAGCGTGTCGATGTCGTCGGCGATCACGGACAGTGATCGTGCCGGCAACCATGCCCACGCACCATCCGCAGATACCGCAATGGACGCGCTACAACGTGGTGATCACACCGGCCTCACCGACGAGTTGCCAAGGTAGTCCCAGCACCAACGCATCGAACTGCGGCCGGCTCAACGTGAGCGTCCCGTCGATGTTCTTGGGCCAGACAAACTTGCCGCTGTTCAGCCGCCTGGCTGCCAGCCACACGCCGATGCCGTCGTGCACGAGGACCTTCATGCGGTTGGCGCGTCGGTTCGCAAAGAGGTAGGCGTGATGTGGGCGCGCTGCGCCGAACACCACCACGACGCGGGCCAGCGCCGCCTCGGTGCCGGCGCGCATGTCCAGCGGCTGGACCGCCATCCAGATCGATTCGATTCGGATCAACGCAGGATCTCGCGAAGCCACGCGGCACTCGCCGCGCAAGCACTGCTCGGCCAGTGCACAACCACCGTGGTCGCGCCGCGCTTGAGCTCGATTCGGATGTCCTGCACTCGGCGAGGACTGCGCGGTGCCAAGCTGCACAGCCACGAAGGCTCCGTTGCTCTGATCGCGCGATAGCTCGGCGGCCACTTCAGGGCTGGGAAGCCCTTGGCCTCCTTCGATCATCCAGCGACGCAGCAGGTTCGCGTTGATGCCATTGGCCAGCGCCACCGAGGCGATCGATACACCGGGTCGAGCACACGCGGCGACCAGGTTCGCCTTGAATTCATCGCTGTGACGGCGCCTCCGACGGCGCTCCCCCTTTACCGCTGTCGCCTCGATAGTGTTCACGTGTCCGCCAAGAAATAAGTGGAGTAGTGAACACCATGCTCCTAGCCAGAGCGGTGGGAATCAAGACGGGATGGCCGGACGCTTACCTTGCATCGGCTGTCAATGCCTACCTCAGTGCCGCCTCGAAAGCGCTGAGCTTGTTCGGGCGCGGTTCACGCCGGTACTTCGGCGTCTTGTTGAGCGGTGCGCACAGCCACTTGGAGACTGTGTTGCGCGATAGCCCCGTCATGCGCGAGATCTCGCGCTCCGACAGCTTGTCCCTCACGTGCAGCCGTCCGATTCTGCAAATCATGTCCATGGTGATCACTCCTCGAACCCCGCTGCTCAAATAAACAGCAGGGTAGGTTGAACACCTGGCCCACTTTTACTTCGGCGCTACCTACAAAAGTGGCTCAGTTTTCGGTCGGCGCCAACGGTTGACAATAGCGCTCTTGGCATTGTCAACATGAAGCGCTCGAGCACGCGAGCGAACCACGCGAAGGCGCGCCGGTGGCAGCCTAGCCAGGTGTGTGGGCTTTGGTTCCAGACCAACTCGACGGACTGATAGGAGCTGTGGCAGAGGATCGTCACTAACGCCGGGATGCATCGTGGCTGGCCGTTAGGGAGCGTGAGCACGTGGCCGGCACCTAAGTCCACCTGCGCGACCTCGGCCGGAGTGAGCACCAGGCCCATGGTGACGCCAGGCGGACGCGTCGCACGTATACGACCTAGCATGCGCACCACTGCCGAATACCTGCCGGTGAATCAGTGACCGCGCTTCAAGGCTGCGTGGATGGCACGCCCTGCACCCTGGCGTCAGACCAGTGCTGCACAACTTCGCGCAGTGGCTTGACGCAAGAGATAGTGGAGGCTGCACGCCGCCACGGAGCCATTGCGGTTGCGATTGCAACGTCATCAGCCAGTTCTGCGCCTGCCGTCAACCAGCCGCAACTTTGGCCGAGCGCACGAAGTTTGTCGAGCTTGTCGTGGCCAATAAGGCCTGAGCGCGCGATCTCCCGCTCGGTGTCACCCGCACGCAAGCGCACGAGCGCATTGTGCTGGACCATTTCCCTTTTACGCCCCAACGGTCTCCCGATCAAAAAGCTCGCGAGATAGTCCCGCAGGTAGGGGTTGAAGGCTTCAAGACGCCCAGGGAACTGTCCGCTGGCAACCTAAATATACAAACTCCCGATCGGCCGAGATATGCCGATAGCTAACAGCCAGCGCGTTCCAGACATAACGACCAACCAGACTGTTTCAAAACTTTCTAAAGAGAAAAAACCGCGCCGACCGCTGGATTACGGTCCGTTTCAATTGGGGATATCTCCGCTCAGCAATGACGACTCGACTGCTATTAAAAGCATGACGGCAGACGAACCAGGCAGCCACAAACTATCAAAGCAACGCCCTCTAGGCACCGATCGGCGGCGCTCTGCGCGATCGCATTTTCACAATCAACGACGCGGCAAACTCGATCAATGCCAGAAGCATGATCAAGCGGCCATCGAAATGCTTAGTTGCGTGGCCGACTCGACGGCGTTGATTGATACAAACCTTTTAGTGATTAGCACGGTTTTATTTCGTATAAGAACAATAGTGACACAACAGCGACGACATAATTTACGTAATACCCATCTCGTGCAGCATCAGAGCATTAATCTTTCTTACATCGTACTTCCAGACGACTAGATCTCGAGCTTTACGGCCCATCTTTTCAGCAAGGCTCGGGTTGTCAAGAATCGGATCATCGCCCCTACCAAATCATCTACAGAAGCGACAGGGATCAAAAACCCATTTTCGCCGGACACGACTGTCTCTTTACATCCAGGAGCGTCGGTCGTTATTACCGCGCGCCCCATGGACATCGCTTCAAGCACTGTACGGGGAGTACCTTCACGGTACGAAGGAAGCACGAAGACACTCGCATTCGCGATGGCAGGGCGAACATCGTCAAGTCGCCCCACGTAATTGATTATTCCACATGCAATCCAGTCGTTCAGTTCATCTTTTGCGATTGCGTCTGGGTTATCGTCAATCCAACCCACCAAGTCGAAAAAAACACCTTGCCTTTGCGCACGAATTATTCGCGCAGCTTCAACATACTCTCGGACACCCTTCGCTCCCAAAAATCGTCCAATCATCAAAAAACGAACTTCAGCTGGTAGCGGTGCAACACGAAAATATTTGATATCAACCCCGAACCATTAACAACGCAGGTGTACGCCTGCCTCTTCAAAATCCTTTGAAAACGAAACAACTCACGATCATCGGGGTTTTGAAAAAATACAGCTTCAGCGCCACTTAGCGACAACCGGTATAACTGCCGCGCAAAAGCACCAAGCATTTTACGCAGAAGACCAGGGGAACCATCATTTGAAAACGCATAGCCCAAGCCGGTAATTAATCCAAAACGCTTAGGAACCCCCAAAATCCGGGCAATTAGAAGTCCGTAAACTACCGGCTTGATCGTATAGGCAAAAAAACGTCCGGACGAATTTTTAAAACAAGAAAAATTAAACGACACAAGCTGAAAAAATCAAAAATCGGATTCAGCGAAGTTCGATGCATAAACAGATTGTGAACGAAAAAACCGTTCAACTCCAACTCTCGTCTGAAAACACTACTCTCACCCAAGCCGGGAGCCACGACATGAACATTCCAGCCCTTTGACTTAATCTCTCGGAGCAGATCACCACGAAAAGACAAAATCGAATTAGGAAAGCTTGCAAAAATCAAAAAATTCATTTTCGATGTGCGGGCTGAGATCGCCGATTATGCAACGGGGCCCTGAAAACATTACGGCGAGACCGGTCTGAGGCAGATGCGACAAGAATAAAAATTAGCATCGGAGCAAACATCCATTTTTGCCGCAGCGCAATGCCCAAATTAGCCGTGGTAAAAGCTAGAACGACCCATGCCATTCCCACATACAGGAGCAAAAATGTTCGGTTCCCGGTCGCTGCGCCAGAGCGGCGGCGCAAAAGACCTCGCCAACCAACAAAAAACAAAAATAATATAATCGAATTATCGATTGCCGCTGCAAGAGAAAAAACATTACGAGCTTCAAGCAGTATCAGGTCGAAACATATACGTGAAGAGCTTCATTGGCCAACTCATTGATGCGATGTCAACACTAGTATCCCCCTGGGCATTGACACTTTGTCTTTTCGTCAACATACTCCGAAAGCCCTTCAGCATCGACGTCCTCCCCACCCCCGCATAATTCAGAGCGAATGGAATCAAAAACGCTGAGACTACAAGCGCGATAATTGCGACGGTAGCACGTTGCCACCCAGGAGATCGACTGTCAAAAACGGACGCGCCAATTAGAGCCAGCACCATAAAGCCAGCTATATGTGGCCGAACCAAAAACATAGCGGCAATCCCAATCCCCATTAAAATTTTTCTGTTCTTTAACTCTATGGCTGCCCACAGCACCAAACCAGCGGCCATAAAAGCCAAAGCGTCCTTTCCTAAAGCGGAGGACCAAAAACTGATTGATGGCAGGAAAATAATAACGGCAACAAGCCTACGAATATATTTCGTCTTGCCTAACGATGCGTGGCGCAAGCTCCCGGCAAAAGCCAAAAGCCCAATAGATCCAAAAACGTTGTGAAGTAAAAAAGTCCCTAAGAGCGACAAATCAAAGGTCTGGGACAAAAAACGAGGTGATGAAATTAACGCCGGCCGTGCCCACACCGAAATCGGCGTAGCCTTTGTGGAATTAAGAAAATAACTTAAGGCGTCGCCACCGTAGGAAAGAACAAACCAAAGATAAACGAAACAGAATAGCGTGTGCCAGAAATAAATAATAGCGGCCCTAAGCCCACTTAATTTAAACTTCCGACCTAGCCAAATAGCGATTACTAATCCCGCAAAAAATACGAGGATCGATGAGACTAGCTGCCAAGCAGTTGATACAAGTGGCATGAGACGGCTTTACCTTATAACCAGCACGTACTTCTCTGGACTGACCGACTCAAAATCAAATTTCGCGCCGAATATCTGTCGGCTTTAAAAAGTTCTTCACAATTCTAAACTTTCCGCTTTTTTCTCTTGGAATTTCATCAACTTTAATAATTCTTATTTCCATGGATTCACCCACTCGCTGAACCAAGGCTGTAGAAAATACCCTTCTTGGTCCAAATCAAAGTCATCAGTTCCAACGACCTTAACCGTGATGCTGCTCAGCTCGTCCTGAATGATCTGAAACGCTTCTATTCCCTGCACATCTTTCGTGCAGTTGCTCAAATTTCCCAAATTGACTTTCCCGTTTTCTTTAGAAAACACAAAATCTGAGGTGCGCCCGTCGATCTTAAGCGCAACGGGAAAATGCGATCCGCAAGCACACCGAAAATCCTCCGGTGCCGACTGGACGCGGTCCCGATTCTGTATCGAATCAATGGTGTACCAGAAGTGGTAAACGAAGTTACTAGCAACTCTCCCCTCGATCGCAGGATTGAGATTTTCGTCAACCACCTCAAAAACTCCTGTTAGAGGATTAATGTGTAAACTCCCCTCCGCACATTCAGTGATAAATGGCGCTCCCTCAGAAGAAGCGTATTGGTCCACAATTCTGCAGCCAAAGACCTTCCCAATAACTTGGCGATGACTAGCAAGAACAGTTTCTGCTGTTGGGAAAAAGACTTTTACTATTCCATGCAAATTAAGATTTCGCCGTTCAGCCATCAGGCAGAGGTCGTAAACACTGGAAGGGAAACCAACTATAAACTCCGGAGCAAACTCAACAAAGCTTTCCCAGTAGGAGAGGAAATTTTTGTCGGCCATGTGAAAAGTTGAAAAAAATCTGATCCCATGCAGATAATCATCAAAAGCAAATCTTTTTGCGTGTTCATCAGCCTTGCCGACCAGATGCTTCCCGCTAAACCAAGCTGTCTTTTTCCCAAGCTTGTAACCATACTCCGCCCGAAAATTGTCCAAGATGGCAAATCTTTCTTGCATATCCTGGTGAGTATACAAAACCTTCATAGAAGCACCAGTTGTACCACCCGTTAGGCTAACAATTGCGTCAGATTCATCAATGGTTGAAATTTTTTCCAGATTTCTAAGAAGGTCCGTTTTTTCCAAAACGGGAAACTGCTGTAGTTTCAAAGATTTTTTATCTGCATACCACACCGATTTTGTAGTAGCGTCGCGGAGAAACTGTGAAAGCCTGAGTTCTGCTTCGGCATGAATTTGGCCAAGAGACCGATTATTCGCTGCAGAATGATATTTCTGCCATTTTTTATATTCACCCTCATGACGAGCCTTATAAAGGCGCCAGTTATAAAAGGTTACGCCAAGATTTTTAACGAATCGAGGAGCGCGCTCGATAATTATATCTTTTAGCTTCATTACTTAACGATCCAAATAAATTTCTTCGAATTTTTCTACCGTTTTGGCTAAAGTGAACATATTGGAAATCTTTTCTCGCCCAGCTAGACCGCGAGCATTCCAACTGTCCTGTCCTTCGGCGGCCAACTCGAGAATCGCTTCCGTCATGGCCAATCGATCGCTCGCTTGTACGACAATTCCGATCGATCCAAGAATCCACCGAGCGTCACCCACATCTGTAGTGATGCAAGGAAGTCCCACAGACATCGCTTCACCTAGTACGTTTGGAAAACCCTCTGTTTGAGAGTGCAAACAGAATATATCTATCGCGCTCATGCACGAAGCAACATCTCGACGCTCGCCTAGCATCAAGAAATGCTCTGCTACACCAGTTGATTGAACTGCAAGATCGAGTGCGGAATTGTCCTTCGTCAACTCCCGTCCCACAAAAACAACCAGAATTTGGGGATTTTTTCGAATAGCTTCTGCGGCTGCCTGAATAAATCCCAGTTGATCCTTTGCAGCACTATATCGACCGACCGAGCCAATTAAAACTCTTTCTTTACTGACACCCCATTCGGCGCGAAGCGCTGCCTATCGAAGGCAGAATGAACAAACTCATCAATTTCGAAACCGTTCGGAATTACTACCATCTTAGCGCTGTGATATCCGACCCCTATATGAAGTTCTCTCGCAGACTCGGCGACGCAAACTATTTTATCCGGCACGAAGGGCGATAAAAAAGCACAAATCTTTCTAACGGCGCGTTTAAATAGCGTGCCTCCAGCCTCAAATTTTGAGTTTCTGATCCCCCAAATCACTTTCGCATTGCAACTAGTTCGAGCTGCAATACCCCCTAACAAATCGGAATAATACATCCAGCACTGAACCACATCAGGAGATTCTTTCCGCAAAATATTTGACAATCTCCAAAAAGTCTTAAGCCCTCCGCGCGCGCCTTTCATTCCAAGAGCTGTGACCTGGATCCCATTTTCTTCCAACAGAAGACCCAAAGGCCCCTTCGTAGTAAGAGAAATTACCCTGTGGGAGAAAACAGCGGACTTATTTTTATGAGAGATTATTAGTCGGTATAAAGCTCTCTCAGCTCCACCAACATCAAGTCCTCCCACTATGTGGGTAACATTGATGACGTTATTTGACATTAGGTCCTCTCGCCTTCTGCATCAACTTTTATTAGTGATTTAGGAGCAAAGCATACAGCACCCTCAGGAACGTCTTCGACGACCAACGCATTCGCACCAATACGCGCTCGCGCACCAATCGCTACGCCGCCAATTATTTTTGCGCCTGCTCCAATAAAAACCCCATTACCTACAACTGGAGCCGCAAATGGCCTTTTAGTAGAGCCATAATTTGAGCCGATCGTTACCTGATGGAGAATAAAACAGTTATCTCCAACTACAGCTTTCCCGGATATGAAAATTCCGCTTAGGCCGTGGCGGAAGCAGATGCCACTCCCGAGCGTGCAAGAGAATGGTACGGAGCACCCCGAGAAGCAAATTCAAAAGTTTTGCAATTGCTATCGCCAAAACGTACGCCGGCCAAACGTAAAAAGCGCCATCCCGGCGCATTTTTAACAATAAACTACCGACTCGGTAATTTATCAAATAAATTATCGTCACGAACCCGGAGCCCTTGTTTGCACTTCGATCAAAGGCTATTTTTTGAAACAGCATGGCGTTCCCTCAAAAACAATGCCAGCGCTGTAGAGAAATTTTCTTCCAAATCCGCCTTCCCTTCCATATAGTGCCATTTATTATCAACCCAATAATGATGGCCCGGAGAGGCAGTGAGCGTAAGCGGTCCAAAGTTAAGCACCTGATACTCAATTAGCTTACAAGAATCGCTTGAGATTGCTATGTCAAGAGACAGGTAAGGCACATCTAACTTTAAAAAAATGGATCGTGCAAAATCCAATGCGCTTAAGGGAGGCGTCTCGTGGGAAAAGATTCCACTACCACTGGCCCTAAAGTCATTTTTTCGAACCTGTCGACGGAGGGAATAAAATCTATTCCCAAACACCAATATCTTATAATCACAATCCAATCCCGAAATAAAATCCTGCCAATTGAATGTCTTAAATTTTTTGTTTCTATACTCATAAATCGAGTATTGCTCACGTGTAAGGCGCAAACGTCTTACGAAGTTAATAGCCATCCTTCGATAGGAAACACGGAAATATTGACGCTTCAAGGCAGCCAGTTTCTTTTCGCTTTCAACCAAGGCAACGCCAGTACTTCCTGCGCCCGTGCTTGTTTTAAATACAAAGGGAGTTGATTTAGTCAGACCTTCGAGATCGAAATGATACCCACCTTTAAGCGCGCCAAAGCCTTTTTGTTCGCGCATTAACTGCTGGATCCCTTATTCTCATGGGCGAGCAAGCTCTGATAATTTGGAATGATTTGACATTTCTGAGACACGAAATACATTACATCACGTATGTAACTTCGTATTTCCTCATTATCTGAAGAGGTATAGATCACAAAATCCGTCGAAGACAAAGGTAGATTCGGCAGATCGGTTACCGCTACCCTTCTTGCCTTAAAACCCAGCTCCTCAATGCCGCGGGAGATCGAAGCCACATCTAGTGATTTCCAACTTGCTCCAGCGCTTCCAAAATACCCATTCGGTAGTGTGGCAAAATAAACAATGGTCATTTTAAATAACGCTAAATATTTGTCTTACTACCTGCGCCCGAGAAAAGTATCACGCTCATTGCCATAAGAAATCTCGCGACAAGTATCAACGCAATAGCGCCCATGACCCCAAATTTTGGTATGACAAAGATTCCAATAAAGAAACAAACCAAAGACACTCGCACAGAAATTTTGGCGCCAACTTTGGCTAGCCCCACAAGATTAAGATAGTTGGTCCCATACGTCAGATAAAGAAACGCAAAAATTATGCTAGGGGCCAGCCACCGAATTTCTTTGGAAATCAGGTCACTGTCTTTGGGAACCAAAAAACTTGAAGCAACCGGGGACAGAATAAACAATGCAATCGAAAGTAAGGCCCCCAACCCAAGCATGACCCATTTAAATGCCTTAAATTTCCTTATATCTCTGGAAAGCAGCGGCAGATAAGCGGTACAAACAATTCGCCCCACAGAATTAGCCGCATCTACCAATGCTGCCGCTGCGCTAAAAACACCAACCGCAGACTTACCCCAATAAACTCCGAGAAGAAAATTTGCTGAGTTATTATATAAATTTGGCGCCAACTGCCCGATAAATACATCGTAGCCGTGTTTATATGCTGTCAGAATCTCTCGCCACCCTGGGAAAAAAATCCGTAAAGAAAATCTCCATCGCGCGATGGAAATAGCCGCAAAAAAAACAATAGCAGCAGCTGCGCCGTTTAGCAAGTGCACGAAAATGTAATCGTGAGGCTGCTTAACCATTAAAAACAATGCGCCTACGTAGATGAGCTTTGATGTGAAAGCCAGCGCAGTTATAAACTGCATTTTCTCGAGGCCTTGGAACAGCCAGACTGGCAGCAAGGATTGCATCGTAATAAGGAACATCGAGGAAAAGAACACGCCCCTGTTCTCCCCAAATGCCGGCACAAATGCAACTAAAATTGAAAAGGCAATTACACAGGCCAGTGCCAGAATCAGGCTCGCAAATAGCGTTACGCTAAAAATTTTTTCAACTTCAGCCTGGTTAGCTTTGGCCCTCGCAACATCCCGCGCGGCCGTTATGCTGAAACCAAATTGCATCACCGCGCCAAAATAAGCAGATGTTGACAGTGAAAAGGCAAGCAATCCAAAATTATCTATTCCGACAACCCTAATCAAATATGGTAAAACTAGTAGCGGAATGACCAGATCGAGCCCTCTCAAGATCCCTAAGGCCACAATATTTTTTAGTAGCTGACCAAAATCCTTGTTTGCTCGAAATTTTTTAAGCAAAATTCCCGCCGAAATTGTACTGCGTTAATGCCGCGTCACATACCAAGGAATCGCTGCTTTAAGTCCCGCGGCGATATCATGCGAAGGCTCGTAGTGGAGATATTTTTTTATTTTTTCAATATCCGCAAGTGAATGCATAACATCACCTGCTCGGAATTCTCCGTATACGGCATCCTTTTCATAACTTATACCATTTTCGAATAAATTCGACTTAATCATCTCGAATAATTGAGTGAGACTTGTGCGCGCTCCATATGCAACGTTATAAACTTGATTTTTCGACTCAGATTTTTGATTGGTAGCCGCAAGTATATTTGCCTGCACCGCATTTGCTATGAAACAAAAATCACGACTTGTCGTTCCATCCCCATTGATTTTGATTTCGCGCTGACCAACCATTGCGGCCACCCATTTGGATATCACTGCCGCATAAGCTCCCGACGGATTTTGTCGCGGTCCAAATACGTTGAAATAGCGCAAACCGATACTTTGAAAAGAATAGCATCGATCGAAAATACTCGCGTAGAGTTCATTTACATACTTTGTAACTGCATATGGGCTTAGCGGATTTCCAATAATCGATTCGACTTTTGGAAGGCCTGGATGGTCGCCATATGTGCTACTACTAGCGGCGTAAACAAAGGCCTCGACCTTAGCGTCGCGCGCAGCGATGAGCATATTGAGAAAGCCGGAGATATTCGCGTTATTGGTAGCAATGGGGTCTGCAATGCTGCGCGGCACACTACCGAGCGCCGCCTGATGAAGGACATAGCGCACTCCGCGGCAGGCCTTATGGCACGCGTCCAAGTCGCATATGTCTCCCTGGATGAACTTAAACCTAGACCATTGTTCAATCGATACCTTACGCTTAACCTCTTCGAGATTTTCTCGAAATCCGGTCGAAAAGTTATCCAGTCCGACAACAGCCTGATTTAATTTCAGTAATTCCTCAAGGAGGTTACTCCCGATAAACCCCGCAACACCCGTTATCAACCACGTCCGAGAGTCAGAATGAAGGCTATTTTTAATTTTCCCGTAGAATGGAAAATTGGCATCCGAATGCATACAAAAGATCCCTCAAAGCCGGCCGTCAGAAATTTCAGCGGGGAAAACCCCTTTCACATCAAATAGTACCGCCCCGGGTTGACCCAGTTCTCTTGTCCCCGTGCCGCCCATTTCAATAAATTCTTTATGCCCCACGGCAAGAATTATCGCGGCGTAGTTCCCCGACTCGGGGAGCTGCCGCGAGCATTCCAACCCGTATTCGCGTGAAGCCTCTGTCACATCTATCCAAGGGTCAAAAATATCCACATTGGCGTTATAGGATTTTAGCCCGGCGACTATATCAACAACCTTTGTATTTCGAAGATCTGGGCAGTTCTCTTTAAACGTCAGTCCCAACACCAGTATCTTGCTACCAAGAACTGGGAGTCCTTTACGGAGCATCAGTTTGACGGTTTGATCTGCTACGTGGCTAGCCATATTATCGTTAACACGACGCCCTGCCAGAATCACCTCGGGATGGTAGCCAACTTCCTGAGCTTTGTGCGTGAGGTAATAAGGATCCACCCCGATGCAATGACCTCCAACAAGGCCAGGACGAAATGGCAAAAAATTCCATTTAGTACCAGCCGCCTTGAGCACCTCTAGCGTATCAATACCCAGTCTGTGAAAAATAAGACTAAGTTCATTCATAAGGGCGATATTTATATCGCGCTGCAGTGTTTTCGATTACCTTCGCCGCCTCTGCTACCTTTATGCTGCTTGCTTTGTGCGTGCCGGCGACGATTATTTCTCGATATAAGCTATCGACCAGATCTGCCGTAGCTGGTGTACTGCCACTGGTCACTTTCTTGATGTTTGGAAGTCGATGTTCTTTTATCTCCGGGATTGATACGCTCAGGACTATAGCCGCAGAAAAAATCTTGATTAAACTTCTTTCCGCTGAATCTTTCTAAAACAGGTACGCATACCTCTTCCGTTGCACCAGGGTAGACCGTAGATTCATACACAACTATTGAATCGAGGACAATAGTCGGCCGACAGTTTCACTAGCTTTAATGAGAGGCGTTAAGTCAGGTCGGTTGGCTTGGTCTACGGGCGTCGGAACCGTCACAATAAAAATTTTGCACTTAGCAAGGTCCGCTGGTTCAGCGCTGAAGCGAAGATGCTCAGCCTCACGAAGCTCTTCAGAAGTTACTTCGAGAGTGTGGTCCTGTCCTGATTTTAATTCTTCGATGCGCGCTTCGTTAATATCAAAGCCAACCACATTTCTTTTTTCCCAAACTCAACGGCGAGCGGCAAGCCCACGTAGCCAAGGCCAATAATGGCAATCGGCGCTTCAAGAATACTCATGGTACTTTGTTCAGTTAATTGATAAGATTTTATGCGAGCTTTGGGAGCTTAACTTCCTCGGCACGATCACCGGTCAGATCTAACGGTGCCTTACGTAGATTTGGCTGGAAGTGTTTACTATTTGGGAGGTTGGAAGAATCAAGCTTATTACGCGGTTCCACTTTACGAGCGGTGCAGGATCGACGTAAACCACGTCCTTTGGCTGCAACCGAAACTGGCTGGCTATAGCCATAAGAGCAGGATTTCTGGCATTTAGGTGAAAGATCGCGGGCAGGCCTGTTTCGCCTTGCCGAATCACATAAATCTGCCCAGGGTTAGACGTTGCCGCAATTGGGCCACCGACTTCACCCAGCGCCTCACTCAGACTCAAACGTCCATCGCTCCGCATTAACAACGCCGTGGGCTGCAACACTTCTCCAAGCACTATGACCTTTGCGTCTTCCCGATTCGGTATCCGAACCGTATCGCCGCTCCTCAACGGTATGTCATTGCCGTCATACCCGGCTTCACGGAGCTGATTAAGGTCGATCGCAGTGGACTGCCCTCCACGCACGAGAGTAATTGCAGAGCGATTGCCTTCCGCGGTGATTCCTCCGGCACGATCTATTGCCTCATTCAATGTCATAGGAACGTCCGTCACAATTTGCGACCCGGGAGCGCGAACTTCACCTTCTACGTATACCCGCCGACTTCTAAATGATTGAATTCGTACCGTGACCTGAGGATCGCGTATCTGGGAGGTGATGAGCTTCGCAATTAAGTCAGACGCCTCTGCTTCATTCAGGCCGGCAACCCGCACACGACCGACATACGGAAAAGCAATCTCGCCCTCAGCATTTACGATAAATCCCGCAGCTACCTGCACACCCGTAGGATCGATGCTCTGCGAGATAACCGCGCCAGCGTTCGGCAACAGTTCGGGATGGTCATACACGATTACACCCACCACATCCCCGGGCCCGATCGTGTACCGGTCAGGCTTACCGAAGAGCTTCTGTACCTGTGGAGATACCCCTCTGGGGACCGCTTCAGCAAGCGTACGAACTAGAGCGACGGATATTGGGGTAATTCGCCCCTCTGGCGCATCATTGGGCAAATACTGGAATTGCTCAGGCAACTCGCCCCCACCGTCGTACGCCGTCACGTTACCCATACCTGGCACTACCGCGCAGCCCTGAAGCACCATCGCGGCAATAAGTGCGGCGGCGCGCGCCAGCACAGTCGTATCACATTTCACAAAAATCCCCAGTGGAGTTAGCTTCTCTGTCTTCTGGCGGCTGTCGGCATCGCTCGGGACTGAAGCCCCCAGCCCTCCCTGTTCACAGTCTTTAAGACTCGCTGCAGCCGTTTGAGCAACTTCGGATCATAGTTGCCCTTTGTATAAAGCCAGCGACACAGCTCACACGGTGATGTTACAAATTGGCGCAGCAATGTTCACACTTGCCGCACCGGGATGCCGCGCTCGGCCATCCGCGCCTTGGCCTCACCGACCGTGTGCTCCCCGTAGTGGAAGATGCTCGCCGCCAGCACGGCGTCCGCCCCGCCCTTCTGGATGCCGTCGGCCAGGTCGTCGAGGTTGCCCACGCCGCCGGAGGCGATGACCGGCACGTTGACGGCGTCGCTGACCGCGCGGGTCAGTGCCAGGTCGAAGCCGCTCTTGGTGCCGTCGCGGTCCATGCTCGTCAGCAGGATCTCACCAGCGCCGCGGCGCGCCATCTCGGTGGCCCATTCGACGGCGTCGAGGCCGGTGTTCTGCGCCCGCCGTGGCTGTAGACGTCCCAGCCCGGGCCGCGGCTGGCCGCTTCCTCGGGCGTGCGGCGCTTGGCGTCGATGGCGACCACGATGCATTGGGCGCCGTACTTGGCCGAGGCGTCGCTGATCACCTGCGGATTGGCGATGGCGGCCGAGTTGAAACTGGTCTTGTCGGCGCCGGCATTGAGCAGCCGGCGCACGTCCTCGACGGTGCGCACGCCGCCGCCCACGGTCAGCGGGATGAAGACCTGCGAGGCGACCGACTCGATGATCGGCAGGATCAGGTCGCGGCCGTCGCTGGTAGCGGTGATGTCGAGGAAGGTCAGCTCGTCGGCGCCCTGCGCGTTGTAGCGCGCGGCGATCTCGACCGGGTCGCCCGCGTCGCGCAGTTCGAGGAAGTTGACGCCCTTGACGACGCGGCCGCCGGTGACGTCGAGGCAGGGAATGATGCGTTTGGCGAGCATGGTGGGGTAACTGAGGTATCTGGGGTATCGGGAAGAAGCTGGGATCAGAGGACGCGCAACTGCTGCCAGCCCTGCCACTCGGCGCCGGGCGCGAGCTGCACGGGCTCATCGATGCGCGCGGCCTCGACGCAGAGCATGTGGCGAAAGCCGTCCTCGGGCATGTCGGCGAGTTTCGCACCGAGCACGGCGCCCGGGTTCCAGACCACGGTTTCGGTGCAGGTGGCGCCCTGGGAAATCTCGAGCGTGCCGCCGGGCTGCACCAGCCGCAGCGGCTGGGCGGGCGCGGCATAGACGCTGTCGAACTCGGATTCGAAGCGCAGGGCCGGCGCGGTTTCCACATGGCGGTCGTCGCGCACCGCATCCCAGCGGTTGGCGCCTTGCAGGCCCTCGAGCCGCACCTCGGCGATGTCGTCCACCGCCAGGTAGGTGTGCAGCGCGGCCGTGAAACCGAAGGGTCCTCCGCCGAGGTTGCGCAGCCTCAGCGCGGTGCGCAGTTGCCCGGCCTCGAGCGTGAACGCGACCCGCGCCTCGAAGGCATGCGGCCACAGGGCCCGGGTGGCGTCGTCGTCGCGCAGCCGCAGGGTCAGCGCGCCCGAACCGGCATCCACGCCCTGGTTTTCCCAAGGCAGATTGCGCATGAAACCATGTTCGGGGAGCATGCCGCGCTGGTTGAACTGCGGGCAGCAGATGGGCACGCCGCCACGGATCGCGGTCTTGCCGTCGAACACGGCGCGCGGGCTCAGGTAGAGCCTTTCCCTGCCGTCGGCCGTGGTCCACGAGAGCAGATGCGCCCCGTGCAGGGCCACGGTGAGGGTGCTGCCGTCGGCACCGGTGGCGCGCAGCGCGGGCTGGCCGCGGAACTCGATCGAGCTGATGTGCATGTGAAGAATTGTAGGCAGCGCGCCATGGGGCCTAAAGACTGCATGGTCAGGCCCCGATTGCAAGCCGGGGGCCTTCTTGGATACCCTGTGCCTGCCTAAAAAACGCTCACACAACCAAGGACAAGGGGAATCGAATGAAGAAGAAGTTGCCGATGGCGGCATGGATCCTGATTGCCATGGTGCTCGGCATCATCCTCGGCTACATGATCTTCGCGAGCTTCCCGGACAAGGGAACCGCCAAGGAGATCGCGGGCTATGTCTCGATCGTCTCGGACGTGTTCCTGCGCCTGATCAAGATGCTGATCGGACCGCTGGTTTTCTCCACGCTGGTGGTGGGTATCGCGCACATGGGCGACGCCAAGTCGGTCGGCCGGGTGTTCGGCAAGGCCATCGGCTGGTTCCTCACGGCTTCGCTGATCTCGCTGGTGATCGGCCTGGTGATGGCCAACCTGCTGGAGCCCGGCGCCAACCTGGGCCTGCCGCTGCCCGACATCGGCGCCTCGGCCAACCTCGCGACCTCCAAGTTCACCTTCAAGGACTTCGTGAGCCACACGGTGCCGAAGTCCTTCATCGAGGCCATGGCCAACAATGAGATCCTGCAGATCGTGGTGTTCTCGATGTTCTTCGGCGTGGCGCTGGCCTCGCTCGGCGACAAGGCCAAGACGCTGGTCGCCGCTACCGAGGAGCTCTCGCACGCGATGCTGAAGATCACGGGCTACGTGATGAAGCTCGCGCCGCTCGCGGTGCTGGCCGCCATGGCCGCCACGGTGGCGGTCAACGGGCTGGGCATCCTGATCAAGTTCGCGGTGTTCATGCGCGACTTCTACCTCGGGCTGTTCGTGCTGTGGGGCGTGCTGATCCTCGCGGGTTTCACCTTCCTCGGCCCGCGCGTGCTCAAGCTGCTGGTGCTGATCAAGGAAGCCTTCCTGCTCTCGTTCGCCACCGCCAGCTCCGAGGCCGCGTACCCGAAGATCCTGCAGGCGCTCGACCGCTTCGGCGTCAAGCGCAAGATCTCGAGCTTCGTGATGCCGATGGGCTACTCGTTCAACCTCGACGGCTCGATGATGTACTGCACCTTCGCCGTGCTGTTCATCGCGCAGGCCTACAACATCCACATGCCGATCAGCACGCAGGTCACGATGCTGCTGATCCTGATGCTCACCTCCAAGGGCATGGCCGGCGTGCCGCGCGCCTCGCTGGTGGTGATCGCCGCCACGCTCAACCACTTCGACATTCCCGAGGCCGGCCTGCTGCTGATCCTGGGCGTGGACACATTCCTCGACATGGGCCGCTCGGCCACCAACGCGGTGGGCAATTCGATCGCCACCGCGGTGGTCGCGAAGTGGGAAGGCGAATTGCTGCCGGAGAGCGAGGCCGAACTCAACGCGGCCAAGCTCGACGAAGAAGCGGCCGCGACGATCGCGCATCCGGCGCATGGCTGAGGCGATACGCGGCATGACGACGATCCTCGGCACGGCCGGATGGCGAACCGGCTTCGCCTGCGTGGCCCTGCTGCTCGCGGCCGGCGCGGCGCAGGCGCAGGAACTGCTCACCGGCACGCTCGCCAAGGCGCGCGCCAGCGGCGCCATCACCATCGGCTACCGCGAATCCTCGGTGCCCTTCTCCTTCCTCAACACGCGCAAGGAACCGGTCGGCTACTCGATCGAGCTGTGCCGCGAGCTGGTCACGGCGATCGGCAACGCGATCGACCGCACGCTCGCGATCCAGTGGGGAGCCGGTCACCTCCGACTCGCGCTTCGACGCGGTCGCCAGCGGCAAGGTCGACCTCGAATGCGGCTCGACCACCAGCAACCTCGAGCGCCAGAAGCGCGTGAGCTTCTCGCCGACGATCTTCGTCTCGGGCACCAAGGTGCTGGTGAAGAAGGGCACGCCGATCGCCTCGTTCCGCGACCTCGCGAGCCGCAAGGTGGCGGTGACGGCGGGCACCACCAACGAGAAGACGCTGCGCGAGCTGTCCGAGAAATTCAAGCTCGGCATCCAGCTGCAGGTGGCGCGCGACCATGCCGAGTCCTTCGCTCTCGTGAAGAGCGGCCAGGCCGATGCCTTCGCGACCGACGACGTGCTGCTCTACGGCCTGATCGCGCAGGAGAACGCCAAGGCCGACTACCGCGTGGTCGGCGACTTCCTCTCCTACGACCCCTACGGGATCATGTACCGCAAGGGCGACCCGCAGCTCGCGAAGGTGATCAACGACAGCTTCCAGGTGCTGGCCGAGGACGGCGAGATCGAGCGCCAGTACAAGCGCTGGTTCCTGCGCAAGCTGCCCACGGGCGCCAGCCTCGACCTGCCGATGAGCGCGCAGCTCGAGACGATCATCAAGACGATGTCGGTGAAGGCCGAGTAGCCGGGGCCGGCTTCAGCGCGCCGGCCACTCCCAGCGCGGGATCTCGCTCATGTCGAGGTTCGCGATGCGGGTCTCGCCCAGGCGCTTCTCGAGCACCACTGACTGCAGCTCGACGCCGTCAGCGGCCGCCTCCTCGAGCGCGGCGATCAGCCGCGAGGCGTGCGACACCACGATCACCTGCGACTCGCGCGCGGCATGCGCGATCAGCCGGCCGAGCGCGGGCAGCAGGTCGGGATGCAGGCTGGTCTCGGGCTCGTTGAGCACCAGCAACGCGGGCAGGCGCGGCGTGAGCAGCGCCGCGATCCACAGCAGGTAGCGCAGGGTGCCGTCGGACAGCTCGGCGGCGGTCAGCGCGCGCAGCAGGCCGTGCTGGTGCATCAGGGTCTGGAAGCGGTCGCCCGCGGCATCGATCTCGATGCGCGCGCCCGGGAAGGCGTCGTCCACGGCGCGATCGAGCGCCTCGCCGTCGCCGATCTCGCGGATGGTCTGCAGCGCGGCGGCGAGGTCGGCGCCGTCGTTGGCCAGCACCGGCGTGCGGGTGCCGAGCTGCGGCTGGCGCGCCGGCGCCTCGGCATCCGAGCGGAAGTGGTCGTAGAAGCGCCAGGAGCGCATCTGCTCGCGCAGGGTGAGCATCTCGGGCGCGTCGCGCGGATCGGCGTGCTCGGTCATCATGCTCGCGAAGGGCGGAATCGGCCGGCCCACGGGCTGCCAGCCGCGCCCGTCGCGCAACCGCAGCGAAGCGCCCTTGCGGTCGACCAGCTGCGTGGACGGCCGCAGCAGCGGGCCGGCCCAGATGGCCTCGTGCTTGATCTCGGGATCGCGCGAGAAGGCGGTCGAGGGAATCGGCGGCGGCAGGCCGATGTCGATCGCGTAGCCGAAGTCCTCGGTGCTGGCGCCTGCGAAGCCCAGCTTCAGCGCGACCGGTTCGCTGCGCGTGGTGCCCTGCACCGGCATCTCGCCGCGCAGCATGGCGGCCGAGAAGCGCTCGGGCCCGGCCCACAGCGTGGAAGACAGGCCGCCCTCGCGCACCAGCGAACGGATCGCGCCGCCGTTGGCGATCTCGGCCAAGAGGCGCATGGCGCGGTAGACGCTCGACTTGCCGCTGCCGTTGGGCCCGGTGACCACGGTGAGCCGCGCGAGCGGCACCGTGAGCTGGCGCAGCGAGCGGTAGTTGGCGATGGCGAGCGCGGACAGCACGCGCCGCAGAGCCCCCTCAGGCGCCGGCCAGTTCGTCGGCGCGCGCCTGCGCCTGAGCGAAGTCGAGGTCGCCCGAATAGATGGCGCGGCCGCAGATCACGCCTTCGACGCCTTCGAATTCGACCGCGCAGAGCTGGTCGATGTCGGCCATGTTCGACAGGCCGCCCGAGGCGATGACCGGAATGGACAGCGCGCGCGCGAGCTTGACGGTGGCTTCGATGTTGATGCCCGACAGCATGCCGTCGCGGCCGATGTCGGTGTAGATGATCGATTCGACGCCGTAGTCCTCGAACTTCTTGCCCAGGTCGGCCACCTCGTGGCCCGTGAGCTTGCTCCAGCCGTCGGTGGCGACCTTGCCGTCCTTGGCGTCGAGGCCGACGATGATGTGGCCGCCGAAGGCGCTGCACGCGTCCTTGAGGAAGCCCGGGTTCTTGACCGCGGCGGTGCCGATGATCACGTAGCGCAAGCCGTCGTCGATGTAGCGCTCGATGGTGTCGAGGTCGCGGATGCCGCCGCCGAGCTGCACCGGGATGTCGTCGCCGACCTCCTTCAGGATCGCCTTGATCGCCGCGTGGTTCTGCGGCTTGCCCGCGAAGGCCCCGTTCAGGTCGACCAGGTGCAGGCGCCGGGCACCGGCCTCGACCCATTTGCGCGCCATGGCGGCCGGGTCTTCGCTGAAGATGGTGGACTGGTCCATGTCGCCTTGCTTCAGGCGTACGCAATGGCCGTCTTTGAGGTCGATCGCTGGGATGAGGAGCATGAAAGTGACGCGAGAGTGCAACGAAAGGGCGCCGGCCGGCGGCGCCCGGTCAGGGGAACGAAGTGTTCAGGGATTCCAGTGGAGGAAGTTTCGGTAGAGCTGCAACCCGTGGTCCGCACTCTTCTCCGGGTGGAACTGGGTGGCAAAAATGTTATCGCGTGCGATGGCGGCGGTAAAGCATGCCCCGTATTCGGCTTCGCCCACGCTGTGCCGCGCATCGACCGGCCGCGCATAGAAGCTGTGCACGAAATAGAAGTAGCTGCCGTCCGGCACCCCGGCCCAGACCGCGTGCGGCTGCGCCTGGCGCACCTGGTTCCAGCCCATCTGCGGCACCTTGAAGCGGCTGCCGTCGGGCTGCAGCTGCCCCTCGAGCTCGAAGCGGACCACCTCGCCCGGGATCAGGCCGAGCCCGTCGGTCGGCCCCTCGTCGCTGCGCGACAGCAGCATCTGCATGCCCACGCAGACGCCGAACAGCGGCTTCGTCGCCGCCGCCTCGAGCACCGATTCGAGCAGCCCCGAGTCGCGCAGCTCGCGCATGCAGTCGGGCATGGCGCCCTGCCCCGGCAGCACCACGCGCGCGGCCTTGCGCACCACCTCGGGGTCGGAAGTCACGAATACCTCCACGCCGACCTGGTCGGCGGCATGGCGCACCGCCTGCGCGACGGAGTGCAGATTGCCCATGCCGTAGTCCACCACGGCGACGGTGTTGGCGTTGTTTGCTACAGTTTTCATAGCTTCAATGACAGGCGGAGCGTGCGATGGCACGCTGTTCCGCTTGCAGGATCAGAGCGAGCCCTTGGTCGAGGGAATGACACCGGCCGAACGCGGATCGAGTTCGAGCGCGGCGCGCAGCGCGCGGGCGAAGGCCTTGAACACGGTCTCGCACTGGTGGTGCGCGTTGACGCCCTTGAGGTTGTCGATGTGCAGCGTGACGAAGGCGTGGTTCACGAAACCCTGGAAGAACTCGTAGGTGAGCTGGCTGTCGAAGGCGCCGATCATCCCGCTGGTGAAGGGCACGTGCATCTCGAGGCCGGGCCGGCCCGAGAAGTCGATGACCACGCGGCTGAGCGCCTCGTCGAGCGGCACGTAGGCATGGCCGTAGCGGCGGATACCCTTCTTGTCGCCCACGGCCTTGGCCACGGCCTGGCCCAGCGTGATGCCCACGTCTTCCACCGTGTGGTGGCCGTCGATGTGCAGGTCGCCCTGGCAGTCGATCTCGAGGTCGATCAGCCCGTGGCGGGCGATCTGGTCGAGCATGTGATCGAAGAAGCCGATGCCGGTGGCCAGCTTGGCGCGGCCGGTGCCGTCGAGGTTGACGCTGACGGTGATCTTCGTCTCGGCGGTGTTGCGCGCGACCGTGGCGGTGCGCGCGGCGAGGGCGTCGGGGGTGGCCACGGGGGCGGCCGGGGGGTGGTCATAGTGAGGCTTCGAGCGCCGCGAGCATCCTGGCATTCTCGTCGGCCGTTCCGACGGTCAGGCGCAGGCAGTTCGCGAGCAGTTCGTGCATTTTAGAAACGTTCTTCACCAGCACCCCGCGCGCCTTCATGCCGTCGAAGGCGCGGGCGGCGTCGGGCACGCGCAGCAGGATCATGTTGGCGTCGCTGGGCCAGACCTTGACGCCCGGCAGCCGGCCGAGCCCCATCATCAGCCGCTCGCGCTCCTCGCGGATCTGCCTGGCCTGGGCCTCGAACACCTCGGCATGCTCGAGCGCGAACAGCGCGCACTCGCAGTTCAGCACGCTGACGTTGTAGGGCGGGCGCACCTTGTCGATCTCGGCGATCAGCGCGGCCGGGCCCATCAGGAAGCCCAGCCGGATGCCGGCCAGGCCGAACTTGCTGAGGGTGCGCATCAGCAGCACGTGGCGGTGCTTCGCGAGCCGGTCGATGTAGCTGCGCGCGGCGAAGGGCTGGTAGGCCTCGTCGATCACCACCAGGCCGCCCTGCGCGCCCTGGGCCTCGACGATCTTCTCGACCACCGCGTCGTCCCAGAGGTTGGCGGTCGGGTTGTTCGGATAGGCCAGGTAGACGATGGCCGGCTGCTCGCGCGCGATGGCGGCGAGCATGGCGGCCTCGTCGAGCTCGAAGTCGGCCGTGAGCGGCACGCCCACGAAGCGCAGGCCCTGGAGCTGGGCGCTCATGGCGTACATGACGAAGCCCGGCAACGGTGCCAGCACGCTGGCGCCCGGCAGGTCGCAGGCGATCGCGAGCAGCGAGATCAGCTCGTCCGAGCCGTTGCCCAGCACCAGCGAGAAGCCCTCGGGCAGGCGCGCCTGCGCGGCCAGCGCGCGCTGCAGGTCGGCGCCGCGCTCGCCCGGGTAGCGGTTGAGCGCCAGCGCGCCGAGCCGCGCGCCGAGCTCGGCCTGCAGCGCGGGCGGCAGGCCGAAGGGGTTCTCCATCGCATCGAGCTTGACCAGGCCGCGCGCGTCCTGCACGGCATAGGCATGCATGGCGCGCACGTCGGCGCGGATGCGCTGGAGCGCGGGAACGGGGGCGGTGGTGTCGGACATCGGGGGCTCGGGGGGAAAACGGTCGATGGAAAAAATCAGGAAGCGCAGCGGAAGCTGTTCTGCAGCGCGGTCGACAGCACCAGCTGCACCGGCATGTCGGCCTCGTAGAGCTCGGCGTTGCGCTTGAGCTCGGCCTCGAACAGCGAGCGCGCCATCGAAGGCTCGAGCCGGCGGCCGTCGACGCAGAACAGCGGCTTCTGGCCCGCGCGCCGAGCGGCGTCGCCGGCCTCGCGCAGGCCCTCGAGCACGCCCACGAGGTAGTAGCTGGCGTAGGCCTTGCCCTGCTTCTTCTCCTTCACCTCGAGGGTGTGGAACTCGCGGATGCTCATGGCCTGCGCGCCCAGGCTGGCCGCGGCCAGCACGAGCGGCAGCAGCAGGAGACGCGTGCGCTGCATGGCGGGCCTCACTTCGCGTAGCGCGGCGGCGGCGCGTAGCCGGTCGCGCCGTCGGCCGGGAAGGCATTGGGCTGCGCGGCATCGGGGCCGCGGCGCGGACGGCGCGGGGCGTCGGGCTGCGCGATCTCGAACAGCGCGGCGCCGAGGATGCCGATGTTGCGCGTGTCGCCGGCCTCGGTGTTGGCGGCATAGGCGCGGCCCGGCGTGGCGAAGCGGAAGGCCGCGACCTCGGACTGGCTCTTGCGGAAGCCCTCGATGTCGAGCACCTGCAGCGGACGCAGCACGTAGCCGCCGTTGCGCAGGCTGCCGGGCTTGCCGTTGAGCACGTCGAGGCCGTCGACCGTGGCGATCACCTCGTAGCTGCGGTCGCTGAGGTTGCGAAAGCGCAGCGTGTAGCGCGCGCCCTCGGCGCCCGCGAGGCGAAAGCTCTCGTCGCCGCCCGTGCCGCGGCGCGCGCGCTGCAGCGGGATGGCGCGGCCCGATTCGTCGATCACCGACCATTCGACGTCGCCCTGCGCCAGCTGCAGGTTGAGCCGGCGCTCGGGGTTGGCACCGACGCCGCGGCGCACGCTGGCGGCGTCGTTGTAGCCGATGGAGGCGACCTCGTCGGGCTGCTCGGGCGTGTAGCGCTGGACCTGCACGCTGCGCGTGTTCGATTCGCGGCCCTCGCCCCACTGCGTGCCCAGGCGCGGCGCCGGCGCGGCGGGCGCGGCAACGGCGGCGGCCGTGCTCGGCACCGCCTCGGCCTGGCTCTGGGTGCGCGGCATCGGGGTGCAGGCCACGAGCAGCACGGCACCGGCCAGCAGGCCGAAGGCGAACTTGAACAGGCGCGAACGACGCAGACGTTGATTCATCATCAGGCTTGCTCCTCCCGAGCGGGTTGTGGACGGAAATGCCATCGGAACCGGGCCCGCGGCCGCGGCCCTCAAACCTTGCGCAGCCGCATGCGCGCGGCCTCGGCGTGGCCCTGCAGGCCCTCGCCCTCGGCCAGCGTGACGGCGATCGGCCCGAGCACCTGGGCCCCGGCCTCGCTGACCTCGATCAGGCTCGAGCGCTTCTGGAAGTCGTACACGCCCAGCGGGCTCGAGAAGCGCGCAGTGCCGCTGGTGGGCAGCACGTGGTTCGGGCCGGCGCAGTAGTCGCCGAGGCTCTCGCTGGTGAAGGCGCCGAGGAAGATCGCGCCGGCGTGGCGCAAGAGCGGCTCCCAGCGCTGCGGCTCGCTGCTGCTGACTTCCAGGTGCTCGGGCGCGATGCGGTTGCTGATCTCGCAGGCCTCTTCCATGCTCTTCGTGTGGATCAGCGCGCCGCGGCCGTTGAGCGAGGCGGCGATGATCGCCGCGCGTGGCATGGTCGGCAGCAGGCGGTCGATCTCGGCCTGCACGCGGTCGATGTAGGCGGCGTCGGGGCACAGCAGGATGCTCTGCGCGAGCTCGTCGTGCTCGGCCTGGCTGAACAGGTCCATCGCCACCCAGTCGGGCGGCGTGCTGCCGTCGGCCAGCACCAGGATCTCGCTCGGGCCCGCGATCATGTCGATGCCCACGGTGCCGAACACGCGGCGCTTGGCGGCGGCCACGTAGGCATTGCCGGGACCGGTGATCTTGTCGACCGCGGGAATGGTCGCCGTGCCATAGGCCAGCGCGGCCACGGCCTGCGCGCCGCCGATGGTGAAGGCGCGCGTGACGCCGGCCACGTAGGCGGCGGCCAGCACCAGCACGTTGCGCTCGCCCTTGCCGGACGATTCGCCGCCGGCGCCGCCGGTGGCCACGCTGCCCTTCACCGGGGTCGGCACGACCATGATGATCTCGCTCACCCCAGCCACGTGGGCCGGAATCGCGTTCATCAGCAGGCTCGACGGATAGGCCGCCTTGCCGCCGGGCACGTAGATGCCGACGCGGTCGAGCGGCGTGACCTTCTGGCCCAGCAGCGTGCCGTCGGCGTCGCGGTAGCTCCAGCTCTCGCCCGAGGCCTTCTTCTGCGCCTCGTGGTAGCTGCGCACGCGGTCGGCCGCGGCCTGCAGCGCCTCGCGCTGCACGGCGGGCAGCGAGTCGAAGGCCTGCTTGAAGTCGGCCTGGGTCAGTTCGAGTTCGGACACCGAAGCGGCACCCAGGCCGTCGAAAGCGGCGCGTGTACTCGAGCACCGCCGCGTCGCCGCGCGCCTGCACGTCGGCCAGAATGTCGGCCACCGTCTTCTCGATCGCGGCATCGGCATCCGCGGACCAATGCAGCCGCGCCTTGAATTCAGCATCGAAGCTGGCTGAAGTCGTGGACAGTCGGGCGGGGGCTGCTTGCAGGGTCATTTGGCGAAGTGCGGTTCGAGGGATCAGGCGGAGGGAATGGCCGACGCGAAGGCGTCGATGATGCGGCGGATGGGTTCGCGCTTGAGCTTGAGCGCGGCCTGGTTGACGACCAGGCGCGCGCTGATGTCCATGATGCGCTCGACCTCGACCAGCTGGTTGGCCTTGAGTGTGTTGCCGGTCGAGACCAGGTCGACGATGGCGTCGGCCAGGCCGGTCAGCGGCGCGAGCTCCATGCTGCCGTAGAGCTTGATCAGGTCGACGTGCACGCCCTTGCTGGCGAAGAAGTCGCGCGCCAGGCCCACGTACTTGGTCGCGACCTTGAGGCGCGAACCCTGGCGCACGGCCGAGGCGTAGTCGTAGTCGGCGCGCACGGCCACGCTGAGGCGGCAGGCGGCGATGCGCAGGTCGAGCGGCTGGTACAGGCCCTGGTTGCCGTGCTCGAGCAGCACGTCGAGGCCGGTCACGCCGAGGTCGGCGCCGCCGTACTGCACGTAGGTCGGCACGTCGGAGGCGCGCACCAGCACCACGCGCACGTCGGGGCGGGTGGTGCCGAGGATCAGCTTGCGCGACTTCTCGGGGTCTTCCGTGACCTCGATGCCGGCCGCGGCCAGCAGCGGCATGGTCTCTTCGAAGATGCGGCCTTTGGAAAGCGCCAGGGTGATCATGCGGTGGCTCCGGTCACGCGTTCGATGTCGGCCCCGAGGCCGCGCAGCTTGGCTTCCATGCGGTCGTAGCCGCGGTCCAGGTGGTAGATGCGGTCGACCAGGGTCTCGCCCTCGGCCACCAGGCCGGCGATGACCAGGCTGGCCGAGGCGCGCAGGTCGGTCGCCATCACGGTGGCGCCCGACAACTGCGGCACGCCCTCGACCATCGCCACCTTGCCCTCGACGTGGATGCGCGCGCCCAGGCGCACCATCTCGTTCACGTGCATGAAACGGTTCTCGAAGATGGTCTCGGTGACCATCGAGGCGCCGTGCGCGATCACGTTGAGCGCCATGAACTGCGCCTGCATGTCGGTCGGGAAGCCCGGGTATTCGGTGGTGCTGAAGTTCTGGGCCTTGAGCTGTTCCGCGCCCTTCGAGGCGATGCGGATGCCGTCCTGCTCGCAGCCGACCTCGCAGCCGGCGTCGCGCAGCTTGTCGATCACCGCGTCGAGATGGTCGCCGCGCGCATGGCGCAGCAAGGCCTCGCCGCCCGCGGCCGCCACGGCGCACAGGAAGGTGCCGGCCTCGATGCGGTCGGCCACCACGGCGTGCTCGCAGCCGTGCAGCTTCTCCACGCCCTGGATGCGGATGTGGCTGGTGCCGTGGCCCTCGATCTTCGCGCCCATGCGGATCAGCATCTCGGCCAGGTCGACGATCTCGGGCTCCTGCGCGGCGTTCTCGAGCAGCGTCTCGCCCTCGGCCAGCGCGGCCGCCATCAGGAAGTTCTCGGTGCCGGTGACGGTCACCATGTCGGTCAGGATGCGCGCGCCCTTCAGGCGCGTGCGGCCCGCCGGCAGGCGCGCGACCATGTAGCCGTGCTCGACCACGATCTCGGCGCCCATGGCCTGCAGGCCCTTGATGTGCTGGTCGACCGGCCGCGAGCCGATGGCGCAGCCGCCCGGCAGCGACACCTTGGCCTGGCCGAAGCGCGCCAGCAGCGGGCCCAGCGCCAGCACCGAGGCGCGCATGGTCTTCACGAGTTCGTACGGGGCCTCGGGGCGGGTCAGGTCGCCGGCGTTCAGGCGCACGGTACCGTTGTCGTCGCGCTCGGCCGACACGCCCATGTTGCGCACGAGCTTGAGCATGGTCGACACGTCCTGCAGGCGCGGCACGTTGTGCAGCACCACGGGCTGGTCGGTCAGCAGGGCCGCGCACAGTTCGGGCAGCGCGGCGTTCTTGGCGCCGGAAATGAGTACTTCGCCGCGGAGCTGGCGCCCGCCGCGAATCAGGAGTTTGTCCATCGAAGGTCCAGCGAGTGGCTCGCAAAGGGCCCGCAGGCCCGGAGAGTTATTTTTCAGCCGCCGCCCATTCGGACGGCGTATAGGTCTTCATCGAGAGCGCATGCACCTCATCGGTGTGCATTTTCGCACCGAGGGTGGCGTAGACCCGCTGATGGCGCTGGATCGAACGCTTGCCCTCGAATTCGGCCGAGACGATGGTGGCGTACCAATGTCGGCCGTCCCCCTCGAGCGCGATGTGCTCGCACGGCAGGTGGGACTGGATGATGGCCTTGAGTTGGTCTGCGGTCATGGAGTGTGGGGTGGGCCGTTCAGCCTCGGATTTTGTAGCCGATCTTCAGCAGGTGGACCGCGATCGCGCTGACCACGAGCCAGGCGCTGCCGACGATCCCGAAGCTCAGCCACGGCGAGGCGTCGCTGACGCCGAAGAAGCCGTAGCGGAAGCCGTCGATCATGTAGAAGAAGGGGTTCAGGTGGCTCACCGACTGCCAGAACGGCGGCAGCGAGCCGATCGAATAGAACACGCCCGACAGGAAGGTCATGGGCATGATCAGGAAATTCTGGAACACGGCCATCTGGTCGAACTTCTCGGCCCAGAGCCCGGCGATCAGGCCCAAGGTGCCGAGCATGGCCGAGCCGAGCAGCGCGAACACCAGGATCCACACGGGCGCCGCGAAGTCGGGCACCGCGAAGAAGATCGTGACCAGGAACACGCCGAGCCCCACCGCCAGCCCGCGGATCACCGACGAGCCCACGTAGGCCAGGAACCAGCCCCAGTGCGACAGCGGCGTGAGCAGCACGAACACGAGGTTGCCCATGATCTTGCTCTGGATGATCGAGGACGAGCTGTTGGCGAAGGCGTTCTGCAGCACGCTCATCATCACCAGCCCGGGGATCAGGAAGGCGGTGTAGCCAACGGTGCCGTAGACCTTCACGTGGTCCTCGAGCACATGGCCGAACACCATCAGGTACAGCAGCGCGGTGAGCACCGGCGCGCCGACGGTCTGGAAGCCGACCTTCCAGAAGCGCAGCGTTTCCTTGTAGAGCAGCGCGCGCCAGCCGGTGACAGCCATCATCGTGCAACCTCCAGCGGCGTCTGCTCGCCCGCCATCAGGTCGATGAACACGTCTTCCAGGTCGGCCTTGCGCATTTCCACGTCTTCCACCGCCACGCCGGCCTGCCGGATGGCGGCCAGCAGTTGTTCGACCTCGTGCGCGTTCTGCGCCGGCAGTTGCACGATGCGGCCCGTGATGCGCGCGTGCTGGGCGATTTCCCAGGGCAGCATCCCATCGGTCTTGAAGCGCAGCACGTTGCTCGCGGCCGACTTCAGCAACTCGCTGGTGCGGTCCAGCGCGATCACGCGGCCGAGCTTGAGCATCGCGATGCGGCTGCACAGCGCCTCGGCTTCCTCGAGGTAATGGGTGGTCAGCAGCACCGTGCTGCCCTGCTTGTTGAGCCGCGCGACGAACTGCCACAGCGTCTGGCGCAGCTCGACGTCGACGCCCGCGGTGGGCTGCGTCTAGCACGATCACCGGCGGCTTGTGCACCAGCGCCTGCGCCACCAGCACCCGGCGCTTCATGCCGCCCGAGAGCTGGCGCATGTTGGCCGTGGCCTTGTCGGCCAGGCCCAGGCTCTGCAGCAGCTCGTCGATCCAGGCCTCGTTGTTGGTGATGCCGAAGTAGCCCGACTGGATGCGCAGCGACTCGCGCACGTTGAAGAAGGGGGTCGAACACCAGCTCCTGCGGCACGATGCCGAGCTGGCGGCGCGCCTGCGCGTAATCGCGCTGCACGTCGAAGCCATGCACCTTGATCGACCCGGCGGTGGGTCGCGACAGGCCCGCGAGCATGCTGATCAGCGTGGTCTTGCCGGCCCCATTGGGACCGAGCAGGCCGAAGAACTCGCCGGGCTCGATGTCGAAGCTGACCTCGTCGACCGCCCGCAGCCCGTTCTTGCCCTGGGCCCGCTGCTGTCGTGAGGGAGGATAGGTCTTGGAGACCGATTGGAATGAGATCGCGGGCATGGGAGGCCGGGATTTTAAGGGCGCGGGTCCTCCAGCGCAGTTCGTGCGGGAATGCAAGCCCGGCGGACCCTGAAGGACCGCGGGCCCGGTTCGGATCAGAATCGCGCCCGACGCCGAGCGGGGCACCGCCCACGCCGGCCGTCGCGAGGAGCCTTCGTGATGCGATTGCGACCGTTGCACCGCCCTGCCCGGCCCTGGCTGGCCGCCGGGGCCCTGATTCTTGCGAGCCTGCTGTCCGCCTGCGGCGGTGGCGGTGGAGGTGGCGGAGGGGGCGGCTTGCCCATCGTCGGTGGCACGCCGCCGCCCAGCACGGCCGAACTGCCGTCGCGCGAGGCGCTGATCGCGCGCGCCCGCTCCCTCGAGCTCAACACCCCCTACGTGCCGCCGCCCGCCAACGTGCTCGAACACAACACCTCGGGCTATGCCAAGGCGATGTGCTCGGCGGTCTTCATCACCGGGCTCGACCCGGACGTCGCCGCCGAGACCATCGGCTACTTCGTCGGGCCGTATTCGGAACGCAGGAAGGTCGGCAAGCCGGTCATCGACCGCACGAAGCGCGAAGTGCGCATCGCCATCCCCGGCGGCCCGACCCTGACCGCGCGCCAGTTCGGCTCGCAAGGCTGCGTGACGCTGCCGCCCGGGCGCGACGACGTGTTCTTCACGCCGATCGAGGTCAAGAGCACGCTGCCCGATGCGGCCACCCAGCCCTGGCCGATGGGCGACCTGCTGCCGAGCACCGCGCCGCCGGCCGGCGTGAACATGGCCAAGGTGGCGCAGGCCGTGGATGCCGCCTTCGCCATCCCCGAGGCCTACACCTCGGCCTTCGTGGTCACGCACAAGGGCCGGATCATCGGCGAGCGCTACATGCAGGGCATCGGCCCGACGACGCCGCTGGAATCGTGGTCGATGGGCAAGAGCGTGGTGGCCACGATGATGGGCCTGCTGATCAAGCAGGGCGTCTACACCCTCGACCAGCCGGCGCCGATCCCCGAATGGCAGGGCGAAAGCGATCCGCGCCAGAAGATCCGCATCTCGGACCTGCTGCACATGTCGAGCGGGTTGCGCATCAAGGCGCCCGACGATCCGGACTTCGACCCCAACGGCACCTACCCCGACCACATCTACTTCTACACGGGGCGCATCAACGCCTTCAACTACGCCGCCACGCGGCCGCAGCAATGGCAGCCCAACCTCGTGGGCCGCTACCGCAACACCGACCCCGTGCTGGCCAGCTACCTGGTGCGCCTGGCGGTCGAGAAGCGCGGCGAGGAGTACCTGTCGTTCCCGCAGCGCGCGCTGTTCGACAAGATCGGCATCCGCTCGATGGTGCTGGAGACCGATCCCTACGGCAATTTCCTGGCCCAGGGCTACGACTTCATGTCGGGCCGCGACTGGGCGCGGCTGGCCGACCTGTACCTGCAGGACGGGGTCTGGAACGGCGAGCGCCTGCTGCCCGAGGGCTTCGTGAATTTCGTGCGCACCGTGGCGCCGGGCTGGGCGGCCGACAAGCGGCCGATCTACGGCGGCTTCTTCTGGCTCAACGGGTCGATCAACGGCGTCACGGCGTTCCCGGTGCCGACCTCGGCCTACTACATGCTGGGAGCGGACGGCAGGTGGTGCTGATCGTGCCCTCGCACGACCTGGTGATCGTGCGCATCGGGCATTCGAAGGGCGCGCCGGTCTACGGCCGGGCGCTCAACGATGCACTGAAGCTGCTGATGGAGGCCGTTCCGGCCTCCTGAACTCGCAAGGGCGAGAGCGAGAGGAAGAAGGGATCAGGGCGCGGCCGGCAGCAGGCCGGCGATCCCGTAGAGCGCCGCCAGCTCGCGCAGCCGCGGCGACAGGCCCTTCACCGCGAAGCCGCGCCCCAGAGCGCTGGCCTCGCGGCGGCATTCGAGCAGCACCGCCAGCGCCGACGAGTCGAACTGCACCAGCGCGCTGGCATCGACCACGGTGGCGGAGGCGTCGGCCTGGCCGGCGAGGCCCTTCTGCAGCATGCGCATGCAGGCGGGCGCCTCGTCGTGCGTGAGCTTCGTGGGCAGGACCAGCATGGCCTCGGCTCCTCTTCGGCGCGCCTGGGCGGGCTCAGCCCTTGGCGCCGCCCTTGTTGCGGGCTGCCAGCGCGGTGATCAGGCCGTCGATGCCGCGGGCGTTGATCTCCTGCGAGAACTGGGTGCGGTAGGTATCGACCAGCCACACGCCGAGCACGTTGAGGTTGTAGACCTTCCAGCCGCCGCCCTGGCCGGGCGTCTTCTCGAGGCGGTAGTCGAGCTGGACCGGGTCGCCGCGGCCGCGGACCTCGGTGCGCACCAGCACTTCCTTGTCGTCGGGCGAACCGCGGTAGGGACGCACGGTGACGGTCTGGTCGCTCACCTGGTCGAGTGCACCGGCATAGGTGCGCACCAGCAGGGTCTTGAACTCTTCCTGCAGGCGCTTCTGCTGCTCGGGGGTGGCCTGGCGCCAGGCCGGGCCGACGGCCGAGGCGGTCATGCGCTGGAAATTGACGTTCGGCATGATCTTGCTGTCGACCAGCAGCATGATCTTGTTGACGTCGCCGGCCTTGATCGAGGTGTCGGCCTTGATGGTCTCGAGCACGTCGGTCGACAGCCGCTTGACCAGCGCGTCGGGCGCTTCGTCCGCGGCCTGCGCGGGGCGCATGAAGGCGACGCCGGCGCCGATCAGCAGCGCGCCGGCCAGCACCAGGCGGCCGAGGCTGCGTCGTTGAATCAAGGTCTGAGTTTTTGTCATGATCGTGAGTCCCTCTGGTTGGATCTGCCGCGCGGCTCTTCGAAAAAGAGAGCAGCCGCGCCAAGTCTGGAACGGTTTCGACAGGCTACCGGCCTACCGGGTTCCTGAACGTCGGATGAAGCCTGCAACCGGATGCAAGCGAATGCCACGGCCGGTTGCCTGGGTTGCCTGGGTTGCCGTGCGCCGGGCACGGCGGGCCGGCGCTTACTTGCCGTCGGCGCCCTTGCCGTCCTTGGTGTCGATGTCCTCGCGCTCGTCGGGCGGATTGCCGTCGTAGATGTCGCTGCGGCGGTGCTGCAGGTAGGCGTCGCGCGTGAAGGTGTACTTGTCGAGCGCCGCGTCGTCGAGCAGGCGGCCGGCGCGCAGGTACTTGGCGCGGGTGTCGACCAGGTTCAGCACGTTGAGCGAATTGCGCCACGCCACGTCGTTCATGTGCGAGATCGGGTCGCCCCAGCGGTCCACCGGCAGCGCCGCGGCATCGCGCACGGTCGAGGGGCCGAGCAGCGGCAGCACGAGGTACGGGCCCGAGCCCACGCCCCAATAGCCCAGGGTCTGGCCGAAGTCCTCGTCGTGGCGGTCGATGCCCGCCTCGGTCGCGATGTCGAGCAGGCCGCCGAGGCCGAAGATCGTGTTGACGTTCAGGCGCATGAAGGTCTGGGCGCTGTTCTGCACCTTGCCCTGCGCGACGTTGTTCGCGAAGTTCCAGACGTCGCCGACGTTGTTGAAGAAGTTGCTGACGCCGGTGCGCACCAGCGAGGGCAGCACGCGGGTGTAGGTGGTGGCCACCGGCACGAGCACGTTCTCGTCGACGACGTCGTTGAAGCGGGTCACGCCGCGGTTGAAGGGCTCGAGCGGATCGAGCGGGTTGGCCTGGGGGCCGGTGGCGCACGCGGCGAGCACCGACAGGAGCGCGGAAACGCCCATCCATCGGGCGTAAGTCGCTATGTTATTCATAGCATTCGATAGGGGGTGACGGTTTTTCATTTCTTGTTGCTGTTGGCCGGTGTGGAGCTTCCCTCGGCGGCCTTGCTGTAGAGGAACTGGCTGATCAGGTTCTCGAGCACCACCGCCGATTGGGTGGCGGTGATCGTGTCGCCGGCCTGCAGGTTCTTCTCCTCGACGCCCGCCTCGATCCCGATGTACTGCTCGCCGAGCAGGCCACTGGTGAGGATCTTCAGCGAGCTGTCCTTGGGAAAACTGTAACGGTTTTGCAATGCCAGCGTCACGTCGGCCTGAAATGTCTTGTCGTTGAACGAGATCGATTGCACGCGGCCGATCACGACGCCGGCGCTTTTGACGGCCGTCTGCGGCTTCAAGCCGCCGATGTTGTCGAAGCGCGCGGTGACGGTGTAGGTCTTCTGGAAGTTCAGGCTCAGCAGATTGGCCGACTGCAGCGCGAGGAACAGCAGCCCGGCCGCCCCGAGCAGCACGAACAGGCCGACCCAGATGTCGTTGTTGGAACGTTGCATGGTTGCACTCTCTATCTAGAACGATCGGGGGCGAGCCCCTTCAGATACTGAACATCATGGCCGTGAGCAGGAAATCCAGCCCCAGCACCGACAGCGAAGCCGCCACCACCGTGCGCGTGGTGGCGCGCGACACGCCCTCGGGCGTGGGCTGCGCCTCGTAGCCCTGCAGCAGCGCGATGAAGGTCACGGTGAAGCCGAACACGATGCTCTTGATGACGCCGTTGCCGACGTCGCGCCAGACATCGACGCCGGCCTGCATCTGGCCCCAGAACGCGCCGGGATCGACGCCGAGCATCAGCACGCCCACCACGTAGCCGCCGAGGATGCCGACCGCGCTGAACACGGCCGCCAGCAGCGGCATCGTGATCACACCGGCCCAGAAGCGCGGCGCGAGGATGCGCTGCACCGGGTCGACCGCCATCATCTCCATGGCGCTGAGCTGTTCGCCGGCCTTCATGAGGCCGATCTCGGCCGTGAGCGAAGTGCCGGCGCGGCCCGCGAACAGCAGCGCCGCCACCACCGGCCCGAGCTCGCGCACCAGGCTCAGCGTGACCAGCAGCCCGAGCGCTTCGGAAGAGCCATAGCGCTGCAGCGCGTAGTACATCTGCAGCCCGAGCACGAAGCCCACGAACAGCCCCGACACCGCGATGATCGCGAGCGAGTAGTTGCCGAGGAAATGGATCTGGTCGCGCACCAGCGCGAAGCGGCGCAGGCTGCGCGAGCCCTGGAAGGCCAGCCGCAGAAACAGCTTGGCGCCATAGCCGAGGTCGGACAGCTTGCTGCGCACGGCGAAGCCGACATCGCGCGGGTTCCACCAGCTCATGGATGGCCTCCGTGCGCGGGGCCGAAGTCTTCCTCGATGCCGACGCCCGGGTAATGAAAGCGCACCGGACCGTCGGGCAGCGCATGCACGAACTGGTGCACCAGCGGATCGCTGCTGTTGCGCACCTCGTCGGGCGTGCCCTGCGCGGCGATGCCGCCGTTGGCGAGCACGATCACCTGGTCGGCGATGCGGAAGGTTTCCTCCACGTCGTGCGACACGATGATGCTGGTGAGCCCCAGCGTGTCGTTGAGCTGGCGGATCAGCCGCGCCGCGGTGCCGAGCGAGATCGGGTCGAGGCCGGCGAAGGGTTCGTCGTACATCACGAAGTCGGGATCGAGCGCGATCGCGCGCGCCAGCGCGATGCGCCGCGCCATGCCGCCCGAGACTTCGCTGGGCATCAGGTCGCGCGCGCCGCGCAGGCCGACGGCGTCGAGCTTCATCAGCACGATGTCGCGCACCAGCGCCTCGGGCAGCTCGGTGTGCTCGCGCAGCGGAAAGGCCACGTTGTCGAGCACGCTCATGTCGGTGAACAGCGCGCCGAACTGGAACAGCATGCCCATGCGACGCCGCGCGGCATAGAGCGTGGCGGCGTCCATGCGACCGACGTCGTGGCCGTCGAACAGCACCTCGCCGCGCTGGGCGCGCTGCTGGCCGCCGATGAGGCGCAGCACGGTGGTCTTGCCCCCGCCCGACGCGCCCATGAGCGCCGTGACCTTGCCGCGCGGCAGCGAGAACGAGACGCCGTCGAGGATCGCGCGCTCGCCATAGCCGAAGCGAACGTCGCGAAACTCTACGAAGGGCTGTGGCTGTGCGGCTGGGTCCATCTCGATAAAAAAGCCGGGCGCCCTGAGGAGGCATCCCGGCATGCGGTTTCCGCGGATGATAAAGGAGCCGCGAGAAGCCCCGCCGAATTGAAACAAATTTCCGCCGTGGCAGCCTGCTCCGTTTGGAGGAGACATCCGCCCGCCCGAGGGAGGGCGGGCGCGGCACCTGGGCCTATCGCGGCAGGTCGCTGAAACCCATCAGGAACTCGTCGACCGAGCGCGCGGCCTGGCGGCCTTCGCGGATCGCCCACACCACCAGCGACTGGCCGCGGCGGATGTCGCCGGCGGCAAAGACCTTCGGCACGTTGGTGGCATAGCCGCCGATGAAGTCGACGCTGGCCTTCGCGTTGCCGCGCGCATCCTTCTCGACGCCGAAGGCATCGAGCACGGTCGCCACGGGGCTCACGAAGCCCATCGCGAGCAGCACGAGGTCGGCCTTGAGCACCTGCTCGCTGCCGGCCACTTCCTGCATCCTGCCGTCCTTCCATTCGACGCGAACGGTCTTCAGGCCGGTGATCTTGCCCTTCTCGCCGATGAATTCCTTGGTCGAGATCGCGAACTCGCGCTCGCAGCCCTCGTCGTGGCTGGAGCTGGTGCGCAGCTTGATCGGCCAGTAGGGCCAGGTCAGCGGACGGTTCTCTTCCTCGGGCGGCTGCGGCATCAGCTCGAACTGCGTGACGCTCACGGCGCCATGGCGGTTGCTCGTGCCCACGCAGTCGGAGCCGGTGTCGCCGCCGCCGATCACGATCACGTGCTTGCCGTCGGCGCGCAGCTGGCCCTTGACCTTGTCGCCCGCGTTGACGCGGTTCTGCTGCGGCAGGAACTCCATCGCGAAATGGATGCCGTCGAGGTCGCGGCCGGGCACCGGCAGGTCGCGCGACTGCTCGGCGCCGCCGGTCAGCAGCACGGCGTCGAAGTCCTTCTGCAGTTGCTCGGGCGTGACGGTTTCCTTGGCCAGGTTGGTGACCTTGGAGCCCTTGCCCAGCGGATCCTTGGCGGCGCCGACGACCACGCCGGTGCGGAACACCACGCCCTCGGCCTTCATCTGCTCGACGCGGCGGTCGATGTGCGACTTCTCCATCTTGAAGTCGGGGATGCCGTAGCGCAGCAGGCCGCCGATGCGGTCGTTCTTCTCGAACAGCGTCACGTCGTGGCCGGCGCGCGCGAGCTGCTGCGCGGCGGCCATGCCGGCCGGGCCCGCGCCCACCACCGCGACCTTCTTGCCGGTCTTGTGCTTGGCCACGCGCGGCGCGACCCAGCCTTCGTCCCACGCGCGGTCGATGATCGCGTGCTCGAGCGACTTGATGCCGACCGCGTCGTCGTTCACGTTGAGCACGCAGGCCGCCTCGCAGGGCGCGGGGCAGATGCGGCCGGTGAATTCCGGGAAGTTGTTGGTCGAGTCGAGCACCGCGAAGGCGTTCTGCCAATCGTTGCGGTACACGAGGTCGTTGAAGTCCGGAATGATGTTGTTGACCGGGCAGCCGCTGTTGCAGAACGGCGTGCCGCAGTCCATGCAGCGCGCGCCCTGCACCTTCGCCTGGTCGGTGTTCAGGCCGACGACGAATTCCTTGTAGTGCTTGAGCCGTTCCTCGACCGGGCGATAGCCCTCCTCGATGCGCTCATGCTCCAGAAAACCGGTGATCTTTCCCATCGTGCTGTTCCTTCGTTGTGTCTTCGTTCACCCGCGCCTTCAGGCGGCGGCCGGCGCCGTCTTGGGCGCGGCGGCGATCGCGTGCGGCTCGAGGCCGACGTGCGCGTTGTTGCCGGTGCTGGTGAGCTCGACCTTGCGGTCGTGCAGCTCGCCGAGGGCGCGCTTGTACTCGTTGGGGAAGACCTTGACGAACTTGGTGCGCGACACGGCCCAGGTGTCGAGCAGCTCGCGCGCGCGCTTGCTGCCGGTCCAGCGGTGGTGGTCCTCGAGCAGCTTCTTCAGCTGGGCCTCGTCGGTCTCGCCGCCGTGCCAGATCTTGCGATGCACGCTGGCGGTCTGCTCGGCCGAGGTCAGCACCTTGTCGAGCGAGACCATCGCCATGTTGCAGCGCGAGGCGAACTGGCCGTCCTCGTCGTAGACGAAGGCCACGCCGCCGCTCATGCCGGCCGCGAAGTTGCGCCCGGTCTTGCCGAGCACGGCCACCGTGCCGCCGGTCATGTATTCGCAGCCGTGGTCGCCCGTGCCTTCGATGACCGCCGTGGCGCCCGACAGGCGCACCGCGAAGCGCTCGCCGGCCACGCCGCACAGGTAGGCCTCGCCGGTGGTCGCGCCGTACAGCGCGGTGTTGCCGACGATGGTGTTGCGCGCGGCCTCGCCGCGGAAGTCGAGGCTGGGGCGCACCACCACGCGGCCGCCCGACAGGCCCTTGCCGGTGTAGTCGTTGGCGTCGCCGATCAGGTACAGCGTGATGCCGCGTGCCAGGAAGGCGCCGAACGACTGGCCGCCCGTGCCCTCGAGCTGGATGCGGATCGAGTCGTCGGGCAGGCCCTGCGGATGCACCTTGGTCAGCGCGCCCGAGAGCATCGCGCCCACCGAGCGGTTGACGTTGCGCGCCACCTCGATGAACTGCACCTTCTCGCCCTTGTCGATCGCGGGACGCGACTTCTCGATCAGCCGGACGTCGAGCGCCTTGTCGAGGCCGTGGTCCTGGTTCTCGACATGGAAGCGCGAGACGTCGGCCGGCACGTTCGGCAGCGCGAACAGGCGGCTGAAGTCGAGGCCCGAGGCCTTCCAGTGCTCGATGCCCTTGCGCATGTCGAGCAGGTCGGCGCGGCCGATCATGTCGTCGAACTTGCGGATGCCGAGCTGGGCCATGATCTGGCGCACCTCTTCCGCGACGAAGAAGAAGTAGTTGACGACGTGCTCGGGCTTGCCCGAGAACTTCTTGCGCAGCACCGGGTCCTGCGTGGCCACGCCCACCGGACAGGTGTTGAGGTGGCACTTGCGCATCATGATGCAGCCCTCGACCACCAGCGGCGCGGTGGCGAAGCCGAACTCGTCGGCGCCCAGCAGCGCGCCGATGGCGACGTCGCGGCCGGTCTTCATCTGGCCGTCGGCCTGCACGCGGATGCGGCTGCGCAGGCGGTTGAGCACCAGCGTCTGCTGCGTCTCGGCCAGGCCGATTTCCCACGGGCTGCCCGCATGCTTGATCGACGACCAGGGCGAGGCGCCCGTGCCGCCGTCATGGCCGGCAATCACGACGTGGTCGCTCTTGCACTTGGCCACGCCCGCGGCGATGGTGCCGACGCCGATTTCGCTGACCAGCTTCACGCTGATGCTGGCGTGCGGCGCGGTGTTCTTCAGGTCGTGGATCAGCTGGGCCAGGTCCTCGATCGAGTAGATGTCGTGGTGCGGCGGCGGCGAGATCAGGCCCACGCCCGGCACCGCATAGCGCTGCTTGCCGATGTACTCGGTGACCTTGCCGCCCGGCAGCTGGCCGCCCTCGCCCGGCTTCGCGCCCTGGGCCATCTTGATCTGGATCTGGTCGGCCGAATGCAGGTACTCGGCCGTGACGCCGAAGCGGCCCGAGGCCACCTGCTTGATGCGCGAGCGCAGCGAGTCGCCGTCCTTCAACGGCAGGTCGACCTCGACGTTCTCGGCGCCGATCACGCTGCGCAGCGTGTCGCCCTGCTTGATCGGGATGCCCTTGAGTTCGTTGCGGTAGCGCGCGGGGTCTTCGCCGCCTTCACCGGTGTTGCTCTTGCCGCCGATGCGGTTCATGGCCACGGCCAGCACCGAGTGCGCCTCGGTGCTGATCGAGCCCAGCGACATCGCGCCGGTGGCGAAGCGCTTGACGATGTCGGCCGCCGATTCGACTTCGTCCACGGGAATTGCTTTCGCCGGATCGATCCTGAACTCGAACAGGCCGCGCAGCGTGAGGTGGCGGCGGTTCTGGTCGTTGATGAGCTGGGCGTATTCCTTGTACGTGTTCCAGTTGTTGGCGCGCGTGCTGTGCTGCAGCTTGGCAATCGCGTCGGGCGTCCACATGTGCTCTTCGCCGCGCGTGCGCCAGGCGTATTCGCCGCCGGCGTCGAGCATGCTGGCGAGCACCGGGTCGTCGCCGAAGGCGGCCTTGTGCATGCGGATGGCTTCCTCGGCGATCTCGAACACGCCGATGCCTTCCACGCGGCTGGCGGTGCCGGTGAAGTACTTGCTGACGGTCTCGCTGTTCAGGCCGATGGCCTCGAACAGCTGGGCGCCGCAGTAGCTCATGTAGGTGCTGACACCCATCTTCGACATGATCTTCGACAGACCCTTGCCGATCGCCTTCACGTAGTTGTAGATCGCCTTGTCGGCGCTCAGCGCGCCCGGCAGGTCGGCATGCATGCCGGCCAGGGTGTCCATCGCGAGGTAGGGATGGACCGCCTCGGCGCCGTAGCCCGCGAGCACGGCGAAGTGGTGCACCTCGCGCGCCGACCCGGTCTCGACCACCAGGCCGGCCGTGGTGCGCAGGCCCTCGCGCACCAGGTACTGGTGCACGGCCGACAGCGCCAGCACGGCGGGAATCGCGACCTGCGTCGGGCCGACGCCGCGGTCGCTCACGATCAGGATGTTGTGGCCGCCCTTGATGGCATCGACGGCTTCGGCGCACAGCGAGGCCAGCTTGGCTTCGACGCCTTCGTCGCCCCAGGCGAGCGGGTAGGTGATGTCGAGCACGTAGCTCTTGAACTTGCCCTGCGTGTATTTGCCGATGTCGCGCAGCTTCGCCATGTCGGCGAAGTCGAGGATCGGCTGGCTCACCTCGAGCCGCATCGGCGGGTTGACCTGGTTGATGTCGAGCAGGTTGGGCTTGGGGCCGATGAAGGACACCAGCGACATCACGATGGCTTCGCGGATCGGGTCGATCGGCGGGTTCGTGACCTGGGCGAACAGCTGCTTGAAGTAGTTGTACAGCGGCTTGTTCTTGCTCGAGAGCACGGCCAGCGGGCTGTCGTTGCCCATCGAGCCGATGCCCTCCTCGCCGGCCTGCGCCATCGGGCTCATCAGGAACTTGATGTCTTCCTGGGTGTAGCCGAAGGCCTGCTGGCGGTCGAGCAGCGCGACCTGCGAGATCGGCGCGGCCACCGGCTCGGCCTGCACGCTGTCGAGCTTGATGCGCAGGTTCTCGATCCACTGCTTGTAGGGCTTGCTGTTCGCGAGGGTGGCCTTGACCTCCTCGTCGTCGATCATGCGGCCCTGCTCGAGGTCGATCAGGAACATCTTGCCGGGCTGCAGGCGCCACTTGCGCACGATCTTCTGCTCGGGCACGGGCAGCACGCCCGACTCGGAGGCCATGATGACCAGGTCGTCGTCGGTCACGCAGTAGCGCGAGGGACGCAGGCCGTTGCGGTCGAGCGTGGCGCCGATCTGGCGGCCGTCGGTGAACACGATCGAGGCCGGGCCGTCCCAGGGCTCGAGCATGGCGGCGTGGTATTCATAGAACGCGCGGCGGCGCGGATCGATGGTGCTGTGCTGTTCCCAGGGCTCGGGAATCATCATCATCACGGCCTGGCTGATCGGGTAGCCGGCCATCGTCAGCAGCTCGAGGCAGTTGTCGAAAGTGGCGGTGTCGGACTGGCCCGCGAAGCTGATCGGGTAGAGCTTCTGCAGGTCGGCGCCGAGCACGGGAGACGACATCACGCCCTCGCGTGCCTTCATCCAGTTGTAGTTGCCCTTGACGGTGTTGATTTCGCCGTTGTGCGCGACGTAGCGGTACGGGTGGGCCAGCGGCCACTCGGGGAAGGTGTTGGTCGAGAAGCGCTGGTGCACCAGGCCCAGGGCCGAGACGCAGCGCTTGTCCTGCAGGTCGAGGTAGTAGGTACCGACCTGGTCGGCGAGCAGCAGGCCCTTGTAGACCACGGTGCGGCTCGACATGCTCGGAACGTAGTATTCCTTGCTGTGCTTGAGCTTCAGGCGCTGGATGTTGGCGCTCGCGGTCTTGCGGATCACGTAGAGCTTGCGTTCCAGCGCGTCCTGCACGATCACGTCGTTGCCGCGGCCGATGAAGACCTGGCGAAGCAACGGTTCCTTTTCGCGCACGGTGGGCGACATCGGCATGTCGCGGTTGACCGGCACGTCGCGCCAGCCCAGCAGCACCTGGCCTTCGGCCTTGATCGCGCGTTCCATTTCCTGCTCGCAGGCCTGGCGCGAGGCGTGTTCCTTCGGCAGGAAGATCATGCCGACGCCGTACTCGCCCGGCGGGGGCAGCGTGACGCCCTGCTTGGCCATCTCGTCGCGGTACAGGTGGTCGGGCAGCTGGATCAGGATGCCGGCGCCGTCGCCCATCAGCTTGTCGGCACCCACGGCGCCGCGATGGTCGAGGTTCTCGAGAATCTTCAAGCCCTGCAGCACGATGGCGTGGCTCTTCTCGCCCTTGATGTGGGCCACGAAGCCGACGCCGCAGGCATCGTGCTCGTCGGCACCGGAATACAGACCGTGTTGTTGGAGATGTTGAATCTCGGCAGCCGTCGTCATGGCGCACTCCTTCAGTTTTCGCAGGGATTGGGAGCATATTGCGATGCACAAAGAATGCCAAACACTTTAATGGGGGTCAGATTCCAATTAAATCTTGAGCTTTCTTGTCAGAATTTAATTGGGGACACATCAATTTGGATAGCGGAAAACGACCACCGGACGGCGGTTTTCACCCGCTTCGGCTCAGCTTTTGATGCCCGAAGGCGGCCGCCCGGCCTTGGCCGGCAGCACCCGGCGCTCGGTGTTCTTCTGCAACGCTTCCAGAAAATCGGCGTCGCCGGCCGCCCAGCCACGCAGCGTGGCCTCGGTCAGCGCTAACTGGTCGGCGGACCGGACGCCCGCGCGCACCAGTTCGACATACGCGGCCTCGCGCGCGAACGGAGTGTTGCCGAGCTCCCAGTACAGCGGATGGGGCGTAAGCAGCCGGTCGTGCCGCAGCCCCGCGTAGTGCGCATGGCTGGACCACGCGAAGTCGCGCGGATCGATCACCAGCCCCGCGCGCACCGGGTTGAGGTCGATGTAGGCCATGCAGGTCAGCAGGTAGCGCTCGGTCTGGATCAGGGTCGACCTGTAGCGGCCTTCCCACAGCGTGCCGCTGCGGCCATGGCGGTCGTTGAAGTAGCGCACGTAGCTGCGCCCGACCGACTGCATCAGCTGCGGCAGCCCCGTGGCGGTTTTGGGCGTGGCCAGCAGGTGGAAGTGGTTGTCCATCAACACGTAGGCATGCACCGCGACGCCGAAGCGCGTGGCGCTGTCGGCCAGCAGGGCGAGCAGCTTCTCGTGGTCGGCGCGGTCCACGAAGATTGGCTGGCGGTTGTTGCCGCGCTGGATCGCGTGGTGCGGCAGGCCGGCAAGGGTGAGACGGGGAAGGCGGGCCATGGGCCAGGAAGGGTTGACGCGCGGGGCCTGTATCCTAAGCCGCCCGCCGAACCATTCCATCCTGGCGGGGGAGGAGCCATTCGATGTTCAAGTTCTTCAAGGAAATGCTCGATACGGTCAAGGAAGGCATGGCGGAGGGACGCGCCGAGCTGGCGCAGGAAACCGCCGAGCGCGAGGCCAAGGCGCAGCAGGACGGCGCGGCGCTCGAGGCCCGTCTCGCGGCCTCGTCGCGCTACGAGAACATGGCCGTGGCGCTGGCCGCGATCTACCGCGAGACCTTCGCCCCCGACCTCAAGGCCGCCAAGGAAGCGAACCGCAGCGCGGTGCACCTGCTGTGCGTGCCGATCCCCGACGAGGAAGTAGCGCCATGGAAGAAGCTGCTGGCGCGCGACTTCGACGCGGGCGACGAAGCCCAGGCACGCGAAGCCATCGCCGACACCCACGATGCGGCCGAGGCGTTGGCCCGCAGCACGGATGGCGAACTGGCCGTGTGGATCGCCCGCTTCGCGCACCTCGCGACCGGCTCGGCGGCGGTCGGCTACCTGCAAGCGCGCGAGGCGCTGGATGCGCTCGAGCCGGCGGTGGCGCTGGCGATCGAGCGCTTCGACGGCTGGCAGGGCTACGGCCGAAGCTTCCTTGAAGGCGAACGCGACGCCGCGGGCAGCAACTTCATGGGCCGCAAGGTGCTGGCATCGGTGACCGAACGGCTGCTGGAAGACGAGCGCAGCCCGTGGAAGACGCTGGCCTGGCCCACGCGCGACGCGCTGCCGGCGCTGCTGGCTTCGCGCTGACCCGGCGCGGCGCGCGGCTCAGTCGAGCCGAAAGCGGGTGTCACCCAACGCATCGAGCCCGAACTGCGCCAGCAATTCGCGCAGCCGAGCGGCCGCGCTCGCCTTGCGCTGGCCGGTATGGCGCGCGAGGATCAGTTCGTTCTTCATGCTGTGTTCCCAGCCCACGAGCTCGGTCACGGTGACGCTGTAGCCGTTGGCCTCGAGGTACAGGCAGCGCAGCACGTTGGTGAGCTGGCTGCCGATCTCGCGGGTGTGCAGCGGATGGCGCCAGAGCTCGGCCAGCGGCGTGCGCGACAGCGCCAGCGCCTTGGTCTCGCGCAGGCAGGCCGCCACTTCCGCCTGGCAGCAGGGCACCAGCACCATGCAGCGCGCCTTCTTCGCGAGGCCGAAGGCGATCGCGTCGTCGGTGGCGGTGTCGCAGGCATGCAGCGCGGTCACCACGTCGATCTGCGATGGCAGCTCACCCGCGGTGGCGGACTCGGCCACCGTCAGATTCAGAAAGGACATGCGGTCGAAGCCCAGCCGCTGCGCAAGTTCGCGCGACTTCTGGACCAGCTCGGCGCGCGTCTCGATGCCGTAGACGTGACCGCCCTGCCCCGCGCGGAAGAACAGGTCATAGACGATGAAGCCCAGGTACGACTTGCCCGCGCCATGGTCGGCCAGCGTGGCGTTGGCGCCGCCCTCGGGCAGCTCGCGCAGCAGCTGCTCGATGAACTGGAACAGGTGATAGACCTGCTTGAGCTTGCGGCGCGAGTCCTGGTTGAGCCGGCCCTCGCGCGTGAGGATGTGCAGCTCCTTGAGCAGCTCGACCGACTGGCCCGGGCGCAGGGCCTCGGCGAGTTCGGCATCGGCCTTCGCCACCTTGGCGGTCTTGCCGCCCTTGGCGGAATGGTCGTCGCGGGTCTTCTTCGGTGCGTGGGTATTCATGTGGGGGGTGCTCCCGGGGCCGACGTCGAGCGCGGCCCAGCCTTCGGGCCCGAGGGCCTCGAGGGTGTCGATGTTGCGGCCGAAGATTTCCTCGGCGTCGGGAAAGGCCTCGACCGCGCGGTCCACGCTCTCTTCGCGCAGCAGGTGCAGCGTGGGATAGGGCGCGCGGTCGGTCGCGTTGCCGATGTCGTCGGGCTCGGTGCCGCCGAACTGGAATTGCGGATGGAAGCTCGCGAGCTGCAGCACGCCGTCGAAACCGGCCTTGGCGAGCCGGCGCTCGGCGCGCGCGGTGAAGTCGTTGAAGTCGAGGAAGTCCGCGAGCGCGTTCGGCGCGATCAGCAAGGTGGTGTCGCGCTCGGCGGCATCGAGCGCGACGAGCTGCCGCGCTTCGGCGAGCAATGCGTCGAGCAGGTCGTCATGCTCGGCGGGCAGGTAGGTGGCGCAGTGGATCTGGCCCTTGACGTGCACGGCCTTCGCGAACGGGCACAGGTTGAGGCCGATCACCGCGCGCTCGAGCCAGCGGCGCGTGTCGGCGACGGCCTGCTCGGCCGTGACGGGAGCATTGCCGCTCATGGCGTCGCCGCCTCCAGCGCCAGCCGCGCACGGCCGAGCCGGCGCGCGATCGCGATGCCGGTCAGCGAGCAGGCCAGCGTCGCGACCCAGGTCCAGTGCCATCCGCCGACACGGTGCGCCACCCAGGCAACCGTCGGCGGCGCCAGGAACTGGCCCAGCGACGAGGCCTGCTGCATCAGCCCGACGGTGGTCGACACGGTGGCCGGCCCGGGCGCGAAGCGCACGCCGAGCAGGAACAACGTGGCCGGCACCATGCCGCCCGCGAGCGAGAAGGCGCAGACGGCCACGAAGCGCAGCGAAGCGGGCAGCCCGACGGCATCGGCGCCCGGCCCGCGCAGTTCCGCGAAGGCCGCGATGCCGCCCAGCGCCATGATCAGGAAGCCCCACTGCAGCAGCCGTTCGGGCGCGATGCCGCGCTGCAGCCAGCGCCCGCCCATGATGTTGCCGACGATGTTCATCGCCGCGGCCAGCGCCGTGAGCACCGCGTTCCAACCGGCCGGCACGCCCGCGCCGGCATAGATCGCGGGCAGGAAGCCGATCACCGCCATCCACTGCGCCGAATAGACGGCGAAGCTCAGCGCCGTGAGCCAGGGCCCGCGCGCACCGACGGTGGTGCGCAGGCGCGACCAGCCGCTCTCTGGCACGGCGGCGGCGCTCGGCGCGCGCTGCCGGTCGGCCGGCACCGCGACGAACAGCCAGGCGGCCGCCAGCGCCGACACCAGCGACAGCGCCCACCACCAGCCGGGCCAGCCGTTCCAGCCGATCAGCACCGGGCCGAGCAAGAGGGCCAGCGCCACGCCGAACGGCATATAGGCGCCCCAGAGCCCCAGCGCGGCCTTGTCGGCGCCTGCGGGCGTGAGGGCGCGGATCAGGCCCGGGCCCGGCATCACCGCCAGCAGGAAGCCGATGCCCTCGACGGCGCGCAGCACCAGCAGCCAGGGCACGGCCTGCTCGGGGGGCAGATGGCTGCCGACCGCGCCGCCCGCGAGGCTGGCCAGGGCCAGCACCGCCAGTCCGCCCAGCATGCTGCGGCGCAGGCCGATGGTGTCGGCCGCCAGGCCCGCGAGCAGGCCCAGCGTCATGCTCGCGACCTGCACCAGCGAGAGCAGGAAGCCGGCCTCGACCAGGCCGATGCCCAGCGAAGCCTGCAGCGCCGGCACCGCGGGCGGCAGCTTGCCCAGGTGCAGCGCGGCGCTGACGCCAGCGACCACGACCGCGAAGGCGGCCGCGGGAATGCGCGGGCGCGCGCCGGGCGATGTCATGCCGTCGGCCCGTCGGCGCGCGCGATCCCGCGCCGGCCGGTCAGCCTCTCGTGCTCGCGCATCGCGAAGCGGTCGGTCATGCCCGCGATGTAGTCGGCCACGGCGCGCGGGCGATCCGCGCGCTCGGCGAAGGACTCGGGCATCTCGGCGCCGCGCTCGAGGTAGGCGTCGAACAGTTCGCGCACCACCTCGCGCGCCTGGTCGGTGGTCTGCACCACCTGCGGATGGCGATAGAGGTTGCGGAACAGGAAGCGCTGCAGCGTCTCCGACTGCGCGCGCATGCCCTCGCTGAACGCGACCACCGGCGGCGCACGGCGCACCGCGTCGGCATCGCCGGGCGCGAGCGCTTCGAGCGTCGCGCGGGTGGCGTCGATCACGTCGTAGACCTGGGCGCTGAGCATGCGGCGGATGGTCTCGTAGAGCACGCGGCGGCCGCTGAGCGCCGGGTATTCGGCCAGCGCCTCGCGCCGGTAGCGCTCGAACAGCTCGACCTCGGCCAACTGCTCGACGGCGATCAGGCCGGAACGCACGCCGTCGTCGATGTCGTGGGCGTTGTAGGCGATCGCATCGGCCAGGTTGCACAGCTGCGCCTCGAGGCCGGGCTGGGTACGGTCGATGAAGCGGCGCGCCACGCCGCCGGGCTCGGCCGCCTCGAGCTTCTCGGCATTGGCGCGCGAACAGTGCTTGAGGATGCCCTCGCGCGTCTCGAAGCTGAGGTTGAGGCCGTCGTACTGCGGATAGCGGTGCTCGAGCGCATCGACCACGCGCAGGCTCTGCAGGTTGTGCTCGAACCCGCCGTGCTCGGCCATGCAGGCATTGAGCGCGTCCTGCCCCGCATGGCCGAAGGGCGTGTGGCCCAGGTCATGGGCCAGCGCGACCGCCTCGACCAGGTCCTCGTTGAGCCGCAGCGCGCGCGCGATCGAACGGCCGAGCTGCGCCACCTCGAGCGAATGGGTGAGCCGCGTGCGGAACAGGTCGCCCTCGTGGTTGAGGAACACCTGCGTCTTGTAGACCAGCCGCCGGAATGCCGTCGAATGCACGATGCGGTCGCGGTCGCGCTGGAAGGCATCGCGCGTGGGCGCGGGCGGCTCGGGATGGCGACGGCCGCGCGAACGCGCGGGGTGGGAGGCGTAGGGCGCGAGGCTCATGGATCCGCGGTGGCGATGCCGGCCATCGGAATGGGGCTCAGGCCGCCGCGCAGGACTGCGCGAGCACCTCGCGCACCAGCGCATCGGGCGCGCCGCGCATGATCGCGGAGCCGGGCTTGTCGATCACCACGAAGCGGATCTCGCCGCCCTCGGATTTCTTGTCGACGCGCATCAGTTCGAGGTAGCGCTCCGCGCCGAGGTCGGGGCCGACGGTGGGCAGGCCGGCGCGCTGGATCAGGCGGGTCAGGCGCTCGACGAAGGCCGCATCCACGCCGCCGAGGCGCTGCGACAGCCGCGCCGCCATCACCATGCCGCAGCCCACGGCCTCGCCATGCAGCCACTCGCCATAGCCCAGGCCCGATTCGATCGCATGGCCGAAGGTGTGGCCGAAATCGAGGATCGCGCGCAGGCCGGTCTCGCGCTCGTCCTGGCCGACCACCAGCGCCTTGATCTCGCAGCTGCGCTTGACCGCATGCGCGAGCGCGGCGGGATCGCGCGCCACCAGGGCGTCGATGTTGGCTTCGATCCAGTCGAGGAAGGCCATGTCGTGGATCGGCCCGTACTTGATGACCTCGGCCAGGCCGGCACTGAGTTCGCGCGGCGGCAGGGTCTGCAGGGTGCCGAGGTCGCAGACCACCAACTGCGGCTGGTAGAACGCGCCGATCATGTTCTTGCCCAGCGGATGGTTGATGGCCGTCTTGCCGCCGACCGAGGAATCGACCTGCGCCAGCAAGGTGGTCGGCACCTGGACGAAGGGCACGCCGCGCATGTAGCTGGCGGCCGCGAAACCGGTCATGTCGCCGACCACGCCGCCGCCGAGGGCGAACAGCACGGTCTTGCGGTCGCTGCCGTGGCCCAGCAGCGCGTCGAAGATCAGGTTCAGGGTCTCGAGGTTCTTGTAGACCTCGCCATCGGGCAGCTCGAGCAGATGCACCTGCCGGAACCGGCCGGCCAGCGCCTGGCGCAGACCCTGGGCGTAGAGCGGCGCGACCGTGGTGTTGCTGACGATCAGCGCGCTGGCCGCCTGCGGCACGATGCCGTAGGTCTGGGGATCGTCGAACAGTCCGGCGCCGATGAGGATGGGATAGCTGCGGTCGCCGAGCGGGATGTCGACGCGTTCGAGGGTGGGCGGGGAAACGGAAGCGGCGGGCGATGGCATGGCGGGAGTTTAGGCGGTGCGGCGCCCAGGGGCCGGAGCGCTGGCCGCAAGCGCCTCGGCGCGCGAGGGTCGATGTGCTTCGGGCCGCGCGAACTCAGTCCGAGGACGAGGTCGGCTCGGGCCCCTCGGGATGCGCGCCGGGCGGCACGATGCCGGCCAGCTCGAGCTGCATCACGATGATGTTCACGAGCGTCGCGACCGTGGGACGCCCCGTGTCGACGACGTCGTGGGCGGTCTCGCGATAGAAGGGATCGCGCGCATCGTGCAGCTCGCGCAGCCGACCCAGCGGATCGGCCACCTGCAGCAGCGGCCGCTTGACGTCGTGGCGCAGGCGCCGGAACAGGTCCTCGGGCGAGGACCGCAGGTAGATCACGTGGAAGTGGCCGCGCAGTTGCAGCCGGTTGGCCTCGCGCAGCACCGCGCCGCCCCCGGTGGCCAGCACGCCGTTCGCGCCGGCCGCCAGCTCGGCGATCACTTGCTGTTCGAGATCGCGGAAGGCGGCTTCGCCCTCGCGCTCGAAGTAGTCGCGGATCGAGCAGCCGATGCGCTGCTCGATCTCGTGATCGGTGTCGACGAAGGGAAGGTTGAGCCGAAGACCCAGCCGCCGGCCCACCGCGGACTTTCCGGCGCCGGGCAATCCGACGAGTGCGACGGCCACGCCGTGGCTGCTACGCCCGCGCGTCAGCGCGCGGCGTTGCGGTCGGTAATCATCTTCGGGGTGATAAAGACGAGCATTTCGGTCTTGTTCGCAATGCGAGTCCGTGTGCGGGAACAGCGCCCCCCACATAGGGCACTTCACCCAGCACCGGCACGCGCGACTCGTCATTGGATTCGTTGAGCTCGAAGATACCACCGATGACGACCGTGCCGCCGTTCTCGACCAGCACTTCGGTCTGGACGTGCTTGGTGTTGATGGCCGGGCCCGCGGTGGTGTTGATGCCGCGCGCATCCTTGCTGACGTCGAGCGTGAGGATGATGTTGCCCTCGGGCGTGATCTGCGGCGTGACTTCGAGCTTGAGCACGGCCTTGCGGAACGAGATCGAGGTAGCGCCGCTCGAAGTCGCTTGCTGGTAGGGGATTTCCTCGCCCTGCTCGATCAGCGCCTTGGTCTGGTCGGCCGTGATGACGCGGGGGCTGGATACCAGCTTGCCCTTGCCGTCGGCTTCGAGTGCCGAGATCTCGAGGTTCAGCATGCGGGAGAAGCTGGAGTTGAAGAGCGAGATGGCGAAGGTGCCTGCGGCGACACCGTTGCCGGTCGGATCCGAGGCAGGCATGTTGACGAAGTTCGAGTTGGTCCAGGTGGTGGTACCCGTACTCCCGCTGCCATTGGTCCCTTGAGTTACGACCGGCATCGCGCCAAAGTTCCCGAAGGCCCGATTGCCGTTGGCGGAAGCCACGCGCTCGCCCGCAATACCTCCCCCCAGGCGTGCGCCCAGCGACTTGCCGAATGTGTCGGTCGCTTCAACGATACGGGCCTCGATCAACACCTGCCGCACCGGCACGTCCAGCTTCTGAATCAGTTCCGACACTTGAGCGAGGCGAGAGGGTATGTCCGAAACAAACAGTTGGTTGGTACGTGCCTCCGCAATCACGCTGCCGCGCGGACTCAAAATGCGTGTGGCCGAGCCCCCCCCGCCTCCACCTGCCGAGGTTCCCGTCCCCGTCAGCCCCTGGGCGATCGTGATGGCCTTGGTGTAGTTCAACTGAAACGACTGCGTCCGCAGCGGCTCGAGGTTCTCGATCGCCGCCTTGGCCTCGAACTCGAGCTTCTCCTTGGCATTGATCTCGTCCTTCGGCGCGATCCACAGCACGCTGCCGTTCTTGCGCATGCCGAGATTCTTGGCTTGCATGATGATGTCGAGTGCCTGATCCCAAGGCACGTCTTTCAGCCGCAAGGTCAACGCACCGGTCACCGAATCGGAGGTCACGATGTTGAAGTTCGTGAAGTCGGCGATTACCTGCAGCAGCGAGCGAATCTCGATGTTCTGGAAATTCAGCGACAGCTTCTCACCCGTGTAGCCCACGCCCTGGGTCAGCTTGGTCGGGTCGACCTTGCGTGCGCGGACTTCCACCACGAACTGGTTGTCGCTCTGGTAGGCACTGTGCTCCCAGTCGCCCTTGGCCTCGATCGTCATGCGGACGCGATCACCGGCCTGCTGAGCCGTGATCGATTGCACCGGCGTGTTGAAATCGGCGACGTCGAGGCGACGGCGCAGGCCCTCGGGCAAGGTGGATTTGGTGAACTCCGCCACCAGGGTCTTGCCTTGCTGCCGCAGATCGACACCCACTTGATTGTTGGCCAGATCGATGATGACGCGACCCGTGTTGTCGGGGCCGAGACGGAAATCGACATCACGCAACGGAAGCATGTCGCGGTTGCGATTCTCGGCGAAGGCCGCGGAGGCGGACGCCGCGAGCGCGACGCCGGCCACGGGCTCGAGCGTCACCAGCAGCGACTTGCCCTGGATCTCGGTCTTGTACGCGGTGGCCTGTTTGAGATTGAGCACCACACGGCTGCGTTCACCCGCCTGCACCACGTTGACCGAACGCAGATTGCCCTGATTGATCTCGATCGCGGAACGCCCGATGGCATTCGTGACACCCGGGAAATCGAGCGCGATGCGCGCGGGCGCCTGGACCGCAAAACCATTGGGGGCCGTGGCCAGGGGCTGTGCCAGGTCGATACGGATCACCTCCGCACCCGACTGCGTCGAACTGGTCACCGCCTCGATGGCGTTCTGCGCCTGGGCCATGGCAAAAGCACCACATGCCAGCAGTCCGAGGGCGACGTTTCGCAGCCGCTCCGCCATCTTCGATTTTTCTAGGTTCATTTCGCACTCTCTTGCAACTGCAGCGATGCTGCGCGTTCGATCCATTCGCCGGCCGCGTCCTGCACGATTTCTCGCAGGGCGACTTCGCTTTCGTTGATCCGCGTGATGCGGCCGTAGTTGAGGCCCAGGTACTCGCCAACGCGCACCTTGTAGAGCAGCTTGTCGACCTTCAACAGGGCCACGGGCTGCCCGTTGCGGTTCATCGTGCCGACCATTGCCATCGAATCGAGCGGGAAGGCCTCGAGGGCCTCCTTGCGACGCGCCAATTCGGGAGCAATCAGATCGGAACTGCCCTGTTGGTTCGATTCGCGCCGCAGCGCCTGCGTGAGCTTCAGCATGTTGAAAGGCTCGAACGACGAGGCTTCCGTATAGGCCTGTGGTGTGAACCTTTTCGGTTCCGTGATGGGCGAGATGCTGGGCTTGACCTGTGCGCGCTGCTCCACCATCCAGCGCTGAAGATCTTCCTGATCGGAGTTCCCGCAAGCACTCAATCCCAACGCGGCCATTGCGAGCCACAAGAACTTGAAGGCCGCTTTCATTTCTTCGCGCCTTTGGACGCCGCAGCGCGTTTCTGGGTGGCCCGCTCTTCTTCATCGAGATAGCGGTAGGTGCGCGCCGTCGCATCCATGGTCAACGCACCGTCCTTGTCCTTCTGCGGCGCCACGCTCAGGTTGTTCAACGTGACGATCCGCGACAGGCTGGCGACATCGGCCGCAAAAGCGCCCATGTCGTGGTAGCGACCGGTCACGCGCACAGCAATCGGCAACTCGGCGTAGTAGTCCTTGACGACGACCTGCCCTGGGCGGAACAGCTCGAACTGCAGGCTGCGCCCGAGGCCAGCCTGGTTGATATCCGACAGCAAGGCATCCATCTCGGCCTTGCTCGGCAGTTGCTTTTCGAGCAGCGTGACGTACTGCTGCACCTGCTCGCGTTGCTTCTTCAGCAGGTCGAGGTTCGCGGCCTGCGCCACCTTCTTCTGATAGTCGGCCTTGAGCGTGACCTCCTTGCCGCGCTCCGATTCGAGCTCGTCGTTCGAATTCGTGAGCCACACGAACCACAGCGCCACCACCACGACGACGGTCAGGCCCAGGCACAACGCGTAGCGCGGCACGGACGGCCAGCTCGCGGGGTCGTTGGTGTTCAGCCCGCGGAACTGATCGCCGAAGCGGCGCAGCGCGGCACCGAGATCGATGGGGGGGAAGAGCGTTTGCTTGCCATGATCGCCTAGCCCTTGGACTGCGCCGCGGTGGCCAGCGCCTTGTCGGCCGCGGCCTTCTGCGCGTCGGTCGGCCGCTTGAGGCCGATGCGCATGGTGAAGTTCGCCACCCGCCGCTGGTCGCGCTGGTTCGCGCTCAGGCTCACGGTGGCGGAAGTGATCTCGACCAGCTCCGGCTTCACCAGCCAGGGACTGTTGTTGCCGAGATTGCGCAGCAGCTCGGACACGCGCTCGTTCGACTGCGCCATGCCCTGCAGCGTGACGGTCTGGTTGTCCTGCTTCATGTTCGACAGGTAGACGCCGTCGGGCAGTTGCCGCACCAGTTCGTTGAGCAGATGCACCGGCAGGTTGCGGTCACCCTGCAGGTCCTCGACGGCCTGCTGGCGCGCGCGCAGCGCCGCGATCTCCTCCTGCAAGGTCGAGATCTCCTTGATCTCGACCTCGAGCTTCTTGATCTCGCCCTGCAGGAAGCGGTTCTTCGATTGCTGGGCCGAGATCTGGGCCTCGAACCAGAGATAGCCCAGACACGCGATCAGGCCGCCGAGCAAAGCGGCACCGGCCAGCGCGCCATAGAAGGCTTCGCGCCGGCGCTTGCGCGCGGCCTCGCGGTGCGGAAGCAGATTGATCAGGATCACTGCAGGAACCTCCGCATGGCCAGACCGCAGGAGGTCAGGTAGGAAGGCGCTTCGCGCCGGACCTTCTTCTCGCGGATGTTCGAGCCGAGCTCCATGCCGTCGAAGGGATTGACGAGCGAGCAGGCGAAGGAGGTCTGCCGCGTCACCGCATTGCTCAGGCCCGGCAGCGAGGCCGATCCGCCGGCCAGCATCACGTAGTCGACACGGTTGTGCGGCGTGCTGGTGAAGAAGAACTGCAGCGCGCGCGCGATTTCCTGGGCGATGCTCTCGACGAAGGGCTTGAGGACGCCCGAGCCGTAGTCGTCGGGCAGGTCGCCGCTGCGCTTCTTGGCCTCGGCCTCCTCGGCCGAGAAGCCGTACTGGCGCACGATCATCTGGGTGAGCTGGGCGCCGCCGAAGGCCTGGTCGCGGTCGTACAGCACTTCCTGGTTGCGCAGCACCTGCATGCTGGTGGTGAACGCGCCGACCTCGAACAGGGCGACGATGGCGTCCTGGCCCTTGCCCGGCAGTTGTTCGATCAGGCGCGCGGTGGCGAGGCGCGAGGCATAGGACTCGACGTCCAGGATCATGGCCTTGAGGCCCGCCGCCTCGGCCAGGCCTTCGCGGTCCTGCACCTTCTCCTTGCGCGACGCGGCGATCAGCACCTCGACGTCGCCCGCCGAGCTCAGGCTCGGCCCGGTCACGCAGAAATCGAGACTCACTTCGTCCAGCGAGAAAGGAATGTATTGATTGGCTTCCGATTCGACTTGGATTTCGAGCTCCTGCTCGCTCATCCCGCCCGGAAGAATGATCTTCTTGGTGATCACCGCCGAGGGCGGCAGCGCCAGCGCGACGTTGCGCGTGCGGGTGCCGCTCTTGCGCACCACGCGGCGCACGGCCTCGGCGACCTCGTCGAACTTCTCGACGTTGCCATCGGTGATCCAGCCGCGCTCGAGGGGCTCGATGGCGCAGCGTTCCAGGATCAGCTTGCCGCTGGCTTCACGGCCGAGTTCGACCAGCTTGACGCTGGACGAGCTGACATCCAGCCCGAGCAGGGGGGCGTTCTGACGACGAAACAATGTTCCAAGAGCAGCCAAGTTCTGTCCCTCTTCCCCTGCATTTGTAACCAATGGAAAAATTTGAATTCGGTTGCATGCTAGCAGCACGCCCGACGCCATCCAAGGGGCGGATCGGGACGGCAGGGTCGATCGTTGCCAAAAGCTGACGCTAAAGCCTCGTTTTGTAACTTTCGATTTAGGACCGGGGCGCCGAGCAAACATCGGGGCCCGCCCAAGGGGTGGCTTTTTATAATGCGCGGTGACTCTCGGGCCCTCCATGCAAGAAAACACACGGCCAACGCCAAACTCCAAGCGCCCAGCCAAGACCCCACCCGCCTCCACCCGGCCCGCCTGGCTCAAATGGCTGCTGCGCTTCGTGTTCTGGGGCCTGGGCATCGCCGCGGCCGGCGTGCTGTCGGTGATCTGCGTGGTCGCGGTGGCGCTGGCGGTCGCCTATCCGAACCTGCCGACATCTCCGAGCTCTCCGACTACCGGCCCAAGCTGCCGCTGCGCGTGTTCTCGGCCGAGGGCATCCTGATCGGCGAGTTCGGCGAGGAGCGCCGCAACCTGACGCCGATCTCGGCCATTCCCAAGGTGGTGAAGGACGCCGTGCTGGCGGCCGAGGACGCCCGCTTCTACGACCACGGCGGCGTCGACTACAAGGGCATGATCCGCGCCGGTCTCGCGAACATGAACCGCGTGAAGAGCCAGGGCGCCTCCACCATCACCATGCAGGTGGCGCGCAACGTCTACCTGAGTTCCGAGAAGACGCTGACGCGCAAGATCTACGAGGTGCTGCTGACCTTCAAGCTCGAGCACCTGCTGAGCAAGGACCAGATCTTCGAGATCTACCTGAACCAGATCTACCTCGGCAACCGCGCCTACGGCTTCTCCGCCGCCTCAGAGGCCTACTTCGGCAAGCCGCTGTCCGAGCTCACCATCGCCCAGGCCGCGATGCTGGCCGGCCTGCCCAAGGCGCCCGGCGCGAACAACCCGGTGAACAACCCGCAGCGCGCGCGCGGCCGGCAGTTCTACGTGATCGACCGCATGCAGGAAGCCGGCTTCATCACCGCCGAGCAGGCCGCGGCCGCCAAGAAGGAGGAGCTGCACCTGCGCGACGCCGCCGACCCGAACCGGCTGCACGCCGAATACGTGGCCGAAACGGTGCGCCAGCTCATGTATGCGCAGTACGGCGACAGCACCTACACGCGCGGCCTTAAGGTCTACACCTCGCTCGTGGCGGCCGACCAGGCCGCCGCCTACAAGGCACTGCGCAAGGGCATCATGGATTACGAGCGCCGCCAGATCTATCGCGGCCCCGAGAAGTTCGTCGAGTTGCCGAACGATGCCAAGGATCTCGACGAAGCCGTCGACGACGCGCTCAGCGACCATCCCGACAACGGCGACGTGATGGCCGCCGTGGTGCTCAAGGCCACGGCCAAGCAGATCGACGCGGTGCGCGGCAACGGCGACGCGGTGCAGATCACGGGCGAAGGCCTCAAGCCCGCGCAATCGGGCCTTTCGGACAAGGCACCGCCCAACATCAAGATCCGTCGCGGCGCGGTGATCCGGGTGGTCAAGACGCCCAAGAACACCTGGGAGATCACCCAGCTGCCCGAGGTCGAGGGCGCCTTCGTCGCCATGGACCCGCGCGACGGCGCGATCAAGGCGCTGGTCGGCGGCTTCGACTTCGGCAAGAACAAGTTCAACCACGTCACGCAGGCCTGGCGCCAGCCGGGCTCGAGCTTCAAGCCCTTCATCTACTCGGCCGCGCTCGAGAAGGGCTTCACGCCCGCCACCGTGATCAACGACGGCCCGCTGTTCTTCGACGCCGGCACCACCGGCGGCCAGCCCTGGGAGCCCAAGAACTACGGTGGCGGCTACGACGGCCCGATGTCGATGCGCACCGCGCTGATGAAGTCGAAGAACCTGGTCTCGATCCGCATCCTGCAGTCGATCGGCACGCGCTACGCGCAGGACTGGATCACCAACTTCGGCTTCGAGCGCGAGAAGCATCCGGCCTACCTGCCGATGGCGCTCGGCGCGGGCTCGGTCACGCCGATGCAGATGGCGGTGGGCTACTCGGTGTTCGCCAACGGCGGCTACCGCGTCAATCCCTACCTCGTGACGCGCATCACCGACCACAAGGACAAGCTGCTGGTCGACAAGCAACCGCCGCTGCTCAATGACGCGCTGCGCGCCATTCCGCAGCGCAACGCCTTCATCATGGACAGCCTGCTGCAATCGGTGGCGCGCGCCGGCACCGCGGCCAAGGCCCAGGCGATGCTCAAGCGGCCCGACCTCTACGGCAAGACCGGCACCACCAACGATTCGCTCGATGCGTGGTTCGCAGGCTTCCAGCCGACCATGACCGCGATCTCGTGGATCGGCTACGACACGCCGCGCAACCTCGGCGACCGCGAGACCGGTGGCGGCCTGAGCCTGCCGATCTGGATCAACTTCATGGAAACCGCCATCAAGGGCGCGCCGGTCACCGACCTCTCGACCAGCCCGCCTTCAGGCGTGGTGAACGTGGGCGGCGAGTGGTACTACGACGACTACGCGCCAGGCCGCGGCGTGGCCAGCCTGGGTGTCGACACGACGCCGGCGGCACCGGCCGAAGCGCTGAGCGGCGCGCCGGTGAGCCCGCCCGCGCCGCCCGAGGAGCGCAGCCGCATCCTCGACCTGTTCCGCAACTGAAGCGAAGCCGCGGGCCTTGCTCAGCCCGCGGTGAAGCTCAGCGGCTGCCCCGCCTGCAGGCTCGCCTCGCGCGACAGGTTGCCGAAGAACTCTTCCGCGCTCTTGGTGTCGACCCAGGCCTGGCCGTCGAAGCGGTAGTGGTAACCACCCGAGCGCGCCGCGAGCCAGATCTCCTGCAGCGGCTTCTGCAGGTTCACGATCAGCTGGCTGCCGTTGGGAAACGAAATCGTGATCATGCCGCCCACGCGCTGGTTGTCGATGTCGGCGTCCGTGGCGTCGTTGATGCGGTCGCAGCTGTGCTCGATTGCCGCCAGCGCGGCTTCGGCGCGGTCCATGTATTCGGAGTCCGTCATTACAATTTCGTTATGTTGAATGTCCACCAAATTCTAGTGAGCGCCTGCGGCCGCACTGCGCTCATGGTCTGCCTCGCCGCCGCCACCCTCGGCCTGGCCGCCTGCGGACAGCGCGGCGCCCTCTATCTGCCGACCGATCCGGCCGCCTCGCAACGCGCCACGCTGCCCGACCTGCTGACGCCCAGCATGCCCGGCGGCACCGGCAATGCGACACCGTCTTCCGGCGCTGGCCAGGCCGCGCCGAAGCCCGCCACCGCCGGCAGCGGAGCCGCACGATGAGCACCCTTCCCCTGCCCGGCCATCCCCATATCGCGCAGCGCGACGGCGCGCTCCAGGTCGAAGGCGTGTCGCTCGATGCGCTCGCGCGCGAGCACGGCACGCCGCTGTTCGTCTACTCGAAGCAGTGGATGCTCGACGCCCTGGCCGCCTACCAGCGCGGCTTCCAGGGCCGCGATGCGCTGGTCTGCTACGCGATGAAGGCCAACTCCTCGCTCGGCGTGCTGCGCGTGTTCGCCGAGGCCGGCTGCGGCTTCGACATCGTCTCGGGTGGCGAACTCGCGCGCGTGCTCGCGGTCGGCGCCGATCCGAAAAAAGATCATCTTCTCGGGTGTCGGCAAGACCCGCGCCGAGATGCGCCAGGCGCTCGCGGCCGGCATCGCCTGCTTCAACGTCGAGAGCGAGGCCGAGCTCGAGGTGCTCAACGAGGTGGCGCTGGCCGAGAAGGCGCGCGCACCGATCAGCATCCGCATCAATCCCAACGTCGATCCCAAGACGCACCCCTACATCTCGACCGGCCTCAAGGGCAACAAGTTCGGCATCGCGCACGACCGCGCCGTGCAGGCCTACCGCCACGCGGCCAGCCTGCCGGGCCTCGAGGTGGTGGGCATCGACTGCCACATCGGCTCGCAGATCACCGAGGCCTCGCCCTACTTCGACGCCTTCGAGCGCGTGCTCGACTTGGTGGTGGCGATCGAGGCCGCGGGCATTCCCATCCATCACCTGGACTTCGGCGGCGGCCTGGGCATCGACTACAACGGCGAGACGCCGCCGCAGGCCGATGCGCTGTGGCGGCAGCTGCTCGACCGACTCGACGCGCGCGGCTTCGGCCAGCGCAAGCTGGTGATCGAGCCGGGCCGCTCGCTGGTCGGCAATGCCGGCGTGTGCCTGACCGAGGTGCTCTACACCAAGCCCGGCGAGGACAAGAATTTCTGCATCGTCGACGCGGCCATGAACGACCTGCCGCGGCCCGCGATGTACCAGGCCTTCCATCGCATCGTGCCGCTGCGCGAGCGCGCCGGCGCCGGCACCACCTACGACGTGGTGGGCCCGGTCTGCGAGAGCGGCGACTGGATCGGCCGCGACCGCGAACTCAACGTGGTGGCCGGCGACCTGCTGGGCGTGCTCTCGGCCGGTGCCTATTGCATGAGCATGGCGAGCAACTACAACACCCGCGCGCGCGCGGCCGAGGTGCTCGTGAGTGGCACGGCCGCCACGCTGATCCGCCGGCGCGAGACGCTGGAAGACCAGCTGCAGGCCGAGCTGCAGGCCGCCAGGGGCTGAGCGGGAACCGCGGCTAGTTCGACGGCCGTGCCCGCGCGCCGGCCCGCGCCGCCGGCACGCCCGCCTTGCGGGCGCCCATCCAGCGCCAGAGCCGCCACGCCAGCAGCAGTCCGATGATCGCCGCGTAGACGAACACCTCGGCGAAGTTGTTCTTGCCCGCGCGCATCCAGAAGAAGTGCAGCAGGCCCAGCCCCGCGATCAGGTAGACCAGCTTGTGCAGCAGCTGCCAGCGCTTCGCGCCCATGGCCTTGATCGCGCGGTTGAACGAGGTCAGTGCCAGCGGGGTCAGCAGCACGAAGGCCGAGAAGCCCACCAGGATGAACGGCCGCTTCGCGATGTCCTTGGCGATCTCGCCCCAGTCGAGCCCCATGTCGAACCACGCGTAGCACAGCAGGTGCAGCACCACGTAGAAGTAGGCGTACAGGCCCAGCATGCGCCGAAAGCGCGCCAGGCCGTTCCACTTCGTCGTCACGCGCAGCGGCGTGACCGCCAGCACGATGCACAGGAAGCGCAAGGTCCAGTCGCCGGTCGCGCGGATCAGGTACTCCTGGGGATTGGGGCCCAGCTGGTCGACCACCACACCGTAGGCCAGCCACGCGAAGGGAAGCAGGCACAGCAGGAAGACGACGGGCTTGGCGGCGGGGTGCAGCAGCAGCTTGTTCATGGCGTTCGGGTCGCGCCCCCGCGGGTTGCAGGGGTGCGCGCCCGCCTCAGTAGTTCTTCTTCAGGTCCATGCCCGCATAGAGCTGGCCGACCTGCGCTTCGTAGCCGTTGAACAGAAGGGTCTTGTTGCGCTTGGCGAACAGGCCGCCGCCGTCGCCGATGCGGCGCTCGGTCGCCTGGCTCCAGCGCGGATGGTCGACGTTCGGGTTCACGTTCGAATAGAAGCCGTACTCCTGCGCCGCGGCCTTGTTCCAGGCCGTGCTCGGCTCCTTCTCGACGAAGCGGATCTTCACGATCGACTTGGCCGACTTGAAGCCGTACTTCCATGGCACCACGAGCCGTACCGGCGCGCCGTTCTGGTTCGGCAGCACCTCGCCATACATGCCGAAGGCCAGCAGCGTGAGCGGATGCATTGCCTCGTCCATGCGCAGGCCCTCGGTGTAGGGCCAGTCGAGCACGCGCGAGCCGACGAAGGGCATGGTCTTGGGATCGGCCAGGGTCACGAACTCGACGAACTTGGCGTTGCCCTGCGGCTCGACCTTCTTGATCAGCTCGGCCAGCGAATAGCCGACCCACGGAATCACCATCGACCAGCCCTCGACGCAGCGCAGCCGGTAGATGCGCTCTTCCTGCGCGCTGAGCTTCAGCAGGTCCTCGATCGAGTACTTGCCGGGCTTCTTCACCAGCCCCTCGACCTCGACGGTCCAGGGCCGGGTCTTGAGCGTGCCGGCGTTCTTGACCGGGTCGCCCTTGTCGGTGCCGAACTCGTAGTAGTTGTTGTAGCTCGTCGCGTCCTTGTAGTCGGTGAGCTTTTCCATCGTCTGCGCACCGGGCACCGCGGACTTCGCGCCCGGCAGCGCTTCCAGCTTGTTCGGCCGCGCCGTCTGGGCCAGCGCCTCGCGGCCCGCGAAGGAAGCCAGCGCGGCGCCGGCCGCGCCGCCCGCCATCAGCTTGAGCAGGTCGCGCCGGCCTTCGTAGAGGGCGCGTGGCGTGATCTCGCTGGACAGCGGGTGGATGAAGCCGCTGTTGCGGCGCGACGGACGGGAAGGGAAGGACATGACGGGCCTTTCGCTGGAATCGTTGTGTTCGGAAGGTAGTTCGTGGCTCCCCCCGATTCGGTTACGCGCACGCGGGGCGCGCGGTTTCAATTCTTCGCGAAAGGCCGCCGGCGCGCGCCTACAAGGTGCCGTAGCTGTGCAGGCCGCTCAGGAACATGTTGACGCCGAGGAAGGCGAAGGTGGTGACCGCCAGCCCCGCGAGCGCCCACCAGGCCGCCACGGTGCCGCGCAGGCCCTTGACCAGGCGCATGTGCAGCCAGGCCGCGTAGTTGAGCCAGACGATCAGCGCCCAGGTCTCCTTCGGGTCCCAGCTCCAGTAGCCGCCCCAGGCATCGGCGGCCCACAGCGCGCCCAGCACGGTGGCGATGGTGAAGAAGGCGAAGCCGACCGCGATCGACTTGTACATGACGTCGTCGAGCACCTCGTTGGCCGGCAGGCGTGCCGCGATGCGCTTGCGCCCCAGCAGGATGCCGGCCGCGATCAGCGCCGAGATCGCCGCATAGGCCACCCAGTAGCTCCCACCGGCTTCCTGCACGCGCTGGCGGAACGCCACCGGCACGAAGCACAGCGCCATGCCCAGCAGCCAGATCGGCGTGAGCTTGTACCAGCGGGTCTCGCCCGCCTGTTCCTTCACCAGGTAGGCGAAGGCCACCATGGCCGCGAGCGAGAAGGTGCCGTAGCCGATGAAGTTGGCGGGCACGTGCAGCTTCATCCACCAGCTCTGCAGCGCGGGCACCAGCGGCTGGATCTCGTGCGCCTGGCGCACCAGCGTGTACCAGAGCAGGAAGCCGACCGCCGCGCTCACCACCAGCATCACGAAGGCGCCGAGCGCGCGCGTGCGGTAGTGCTCTTCGTAGTAGAGATAGAACGCGGCCGTGAGCCAGCAGAACAGCACGAACACCTCGTAGAGGTTGCTCACCGGGATGTGGCCGATGTCGGGGCCGAGCTGATGGCTTTCGTACCAGCGCACCATGGTGCCGATCAGCGCCATGGTGATGGCGGCCCAGGCCAGCCGCGAACCGATCGCCTCGAGCGCGTCGCCCTGCTTGCCGCCGAAGAAGCCAAGCCAGTAGAACAGCGTGCTCATGAAGAACAGCACGCTCATCCAGAGGATGGCCGACTGGCTCGAGAGGAAGTACTTGAGCCAGAACACGGTGTCGGCACGCGCCAGGTCGCCCTGGTAGGACGCGATGGCCAGCAGCGAGGCCGCCGCCACCACGATCGCCAGCACCCGCAGCGGGCGCCAGAACCAGCCCATGGCGATCACGCAGATCAGAGCGCCCACCAGGATCGGCTTCTCGTAGGAATCCATCGAGCCCGCATGGCGCGCGAAGGCGAACAGGCCGCCCGCGAGCACCAGCGCCGCGAACACCCAGTCGAACAGGTTGCGCCGCGAGAGCCAGCTTTCGTTGAGCGTGAGGGTGGTGGTGTTCATGGTGAGGCGGGCTCTTCTTTCTTCAGGGCGAGCAGCTTGTGCTTCAGGTGCTCGAACTCCCGATCGCTGTCGATGGTCTTGCGATTGACCGAGAACGCCATCGTCGCGGCGGTTTCGGTGGTGTTGTCTCCCGGGGCGCCGGCGGGTGTCAGCCACACCCAGAGCCGGCGCTCGCGCACGTACAGCATGGCAAAAATCCCGACGATCAGCAACAGACAGCCCAGATAGACGACGTTCTTGCCAGGGGCGCGCGCCACCTGGAACACGCTGGCCTGCACCTGGGTGAAGTCGGTCATCATCATCGCGACCGGGGCCGGGTAGAAGTGGGCGTCGCTCAGCGCGATCACCGCCTGCGTGAGGAAGGCCTGCGACTTCTCGTCGCCCGGCAGCGCCGCGAGGCCCGCGCCTTCGCGGCTGAGGTTCAGCACCTCGTACAGCACGTCGTTGAGGATGCGCACCAGCACCGCGCCCGCGCGCTCGCGCTCGGCCTCGGGCACGTTGCTCTCCATGAACTCGGCGATCGCCTGCCAGCCGCCCGCGGAGGCAGCGGCATCGGCGCGCGCGGGCTCGCTGCCCGCGAACAGCGCCAGCGCGCGCGTGGCCGACACCCGCAGCTGGTCGGCCATCTCGGGGCGCTGCGGATCGCTGGCCTTCGCGATGTAGCGCTCGATGGCGCGCGCGCGCATCGCCGGGTCCTCGAGCGTGGCGCGCATGCGCACGAAACCGTCCATCGAGCCCTGCTCGTCGGCCGGCACGCGCAGGTAGCGGAACGGCTCCTCGGGCTTCTCGCGCATGCCCAGCAGGAACACCGGCTGGCCGTCGCCGGTGTCGACCGGCACCATGTAGTTCTGGTATTCGCGCGCCTGGCCGGCCGCGTCGCGCAGCTTGTAGCCGATGCTCGGGCCGATGTTGCGCAGCACCTTGGGCTTGTTGGTCTTGTTGGCCGCGCCCAGGCGCGACTCGATGTCGTGGCGCAGGTCGACCTTGCGCACGTCGGCGCCGCTGCCCATGGCGCCGCCGTCGGCGAAGTTCTCGACGTTGATCACGCGCAGCGCGGCGAATTCCAGCGTGAGCTTCTCCTTGCCGTTGGTGATCTCGCTGCTCGGGCCGCCGATCACGCCCTCGACTTCGAAGGGTTTGGCCGCGGCCGCCATCGGCACCGCCTTGAGCTTCACCGTCGAGCCGCCGTCGTCGAAGCTCGACTGGTAGATCTCCACGCCCTTGTAGCTGGCCGGATGGTTGACCTCGATGCGCGCGGGCACCTGCGCGCCGGTCTCGCGGTCGTGCAGCACCACCTCGCTCGCGAACAGCTTGGGCATGCCGGTCGAGTAGTAGTCGACGATGAACTTCTTGAGCTCGATCGAGAACGGCAGCTCCTGCAGCAGCACGCCATCGGCCTGGTTGAGGATCGCCACGCTGCCCTGCCCGCCCTCGGGCACCAGGATGTTGCCGCGGAAGGTCGGGTTGCCGGCCGACAGCCGGTGCTGCGGCGGCACGTCGGCGATCATGCCGCCGCCGGTGAACACGCTCTTGCCGTTGAACCAGGTCTGCGCGCGCACCACCAGGTCGCCGTCGAGCAGGCCGCCGATGCACACCAGCACGATCGCGCTGTGCGCCGCGATGTAGCCGAGCTTGTGCGCGCCGCCGGCACGCGCGGCGACCATCCAGCCGGCCGGCGTCTTGCCGTCGCCCGTGGCCTCGCGCTGCTGCAGCTTGACCTTCCAGCCGCCGCTCACGAGCAGCTGGCCGATGCGGTTGGCCGCCACGTCGGGCGTTTCGCCGAGCTGCGTCTGCGCGCGCTGGCCGAAGGCCTTGAGGCTCTGGGTGCGGATGTCTTCCTTGAAGGTGCGCAGCTCGACCACGATGCGCGGCGTGTTGCGCACAATGCACAGCGTGGTGCTGATCACCAGGAACAGCAGGATCAGCAGGAACCACCAGGCGCTGTAGATCGAGTCGAGCCGGGCGGCGCGGAACACCTCGGCCCAAAACGGCCCGAACTGGTTGATGTAGTTGTTGATCGGCTCGTGCTGCTTGAGCACCGTGCCGATGATCGAGGCGATGCAGATGATCGTGAGCAGCGCGATCGCGAAGCGCATCGACGACAGCAGTTCCACCGCCGCGCGAACCGCTTGCGGGCCGCGATGGACGCGAAGGCCATGAGTGGAGACTGACATCGATTGCTGGAGAAGGGAAGAGAGGAAAAAAGCGTCCGGAAGAAGCGAAACGCAAAAGGGCGGGCCATCCTGCTGGATCGGCCCGCCCTCTTTTGGGGTTGTTGTCGGCGGTTAGTTCACGCTCGCGCGTGCGGGATCAACGCAGACCGGCGATGTAGTCGGCCACGGCCTTGATTTCGCGGTCGTTGAGCTTGGCGGCCACGCCGGTCATCACGGCGTTGTTGGCGCGCACCGTGGCACCGTCGCCGCGGAAGGCCGTGAGCTGGGCCGCCGTGTAGTCGGCATGCTGGCCGCCCAGGCGCGGGTACTGCGCGGGCATGCCGGCGCCGTTCGGGCTGTGGCAGCCGGCACAGGCCGGGACCTGACGGTCGGCGATGCCGCCGCGGTAGATCCGCTCGCCCAGGGCGATGGTGTCCTTGTCCTTCGAGAAGCCGGGCTTGACCTTCTTCGAGCCGACGAACCAGGCGATGTTGCGCATGTCCTCCTCGGACAGCGCCGAGGCCAGCGGCTTCATGATCGCGCTCTTGCGCTTGCCGGACTTGAAGTCCTCGAGCTGCTTGAGGATGTATTCGGGGTGCTGCTGCGCCAGCTTGGGGTTGGCCGGGATCGCCGAGTTGCCGTCCGCGTTGTGGCAGGAGGCGCAGCTCTGGCTGTTGGCCGGGGTTGCATTGAAGATGGTGTCGCCCTTGGCCGGGTCGGGCTTGGCCTTGACCGGTGTGGTCGGTGCGGCTGCCGTCTCCTCGGCAAAAGCACCTGTGCTGACTGCGGTACCAGCGATCCCCACGAGGGCCGCAAGCAGAAAATTGGCAAACAACTTCATATCGGGGGCTCGAATTTATTGGCGCAAAACCCCGCGATTCTACAATGGCGCCCCGTTCCGAAAGCCCATTGATGACCACGCCGTCGCGCAAGAGCACCGCATTTCCTTCCCGCGCGGCCCCCGCCCAAGACCCCGAGACCGTCGAACGCGAACGTGCCGCGCTGGGCTGGCTGCACACCGCGCACTTCCTGACCAGCGCCCCGCAGCTCGAGCACCTGCCGCCCTTCGACCTGCCCGAGATCGCCTTCGTCGGCCGCTCCAACGCCGGCAAGTCCACCGCCATCAACACGCTCACGCAGCAGACGCGGCTGGCCTTCGCCTCGAAGACGCCGGGCCGCACGCAGCACATCAACCTGTTCGGCATCGGCCGGCAGAAGGTCGACGACGCGGTGCTCGCCGACCTGCCCGGCTACGGCTACGCGGCCGTGCCGCGCGAAGCCAAGCTGCGCTGGCAGCGCGTGATGGGCAACTACCTGATGACGCGCGAGAACCTGCGCGGCGTGGTGCTGATGTGCGATCCGCGCCACGGCCTGACCGAGCTCGACGAGATCCTGCTCGAGGTGATCCGCCCGCGCGTCGAGCAGGGCCTCAAGTTCCTGGTGCTGCTGACCAAGGCCGACAAGCTCACCCGCTCCGAGGGCGCGAAGGTGCTGTCCATCGTGCGACTGCAGGCCGGCGGCGGCGAGGTCAAACTGTTCTCGGCACTGAAGAAGCAGGGCGTGGGCGAGGCGGCGGAGCTGCTGTCGCGCTGGGTCCACACGGCCGAGCCGGCCGCCGACCCCGCGCCTGAACCCGAGCCCGAGCCGCCCGAAGAGTCCTGAGGCAGACCCGGCTGCAGCGGCCGTCCCTTCTGCCTGATTCACTATTGAAACGATAGCAAAGAGGAGACAGACGCATGATCGAGACCTTCCAACGCAGCCTGCCCAACGGCATCACCCTGAGCTGCCGCGCCGCCGGCGAACCCGGCCGCCCGCTGATGGTGTTCCTGCACGGCTTTCCCGAGGCCGCGTTCATCTGGGACGAGCTGCTCGCCTACTTCGCCGACCCCGCGCATGGCGGCTACCGCTGCGTGGCGCCGAACCTGCGCGGCTTCGAGAAGTCGAGTTCGCCCACCGAGGTGGCCGAGTACAAGGCCCACCTGCTGATCCAGGACATCCAGCAGCTGGTGGCCACCGAGAGCCAGGACGGCACCATGGCCGCGCTGGTCGCGCACGACTGGGGCGGCGCCTTCGGCTGGGGCTATGCCAACGCGTTCCCGCAGCAGGTCGGCAAGCTGGTGATCATCAACTCGCCGCATCCCGGCACCTTCACGCGCGAGCTGCGCAACAGCCCGGCGCAGCAGCAGGCCAGCGCCTACATGAACTTCCTCGCGCGGCCCGATGCCGAGGCCCTGCTCGCGGCCGACGACTTCAAGCGCATGTGGCCCTTCTTCCTGCTGATGAAGGCCGGCCCCGACGGCTTCGGCTGGCTCACCGAGGAAGTGAAGCAGCAGTACCGCGAGGTCTGGAGCGCCGGCCTCACGGGTGCCTGCAACCTCTACCGCGTGACACCGATGAAGCCGCCGCTGCCGGGCCAGACCATCGACGGCATTCCGGTGCTGCCGCGCGAGCGGCTGGTGGTGAACGTGCCCACCTTCGTGTTCTGGGCGCTCGACGATGCCGCGCTGCTGCCGGGCCTGCTCGAGGGGCTCGACGAGTACGTGCCCGATCTCGTGGTCAAGAAGGTGCCGGGCGCCACCCACTGGATCGTGCACGAGCAGCCGCGGCTCGTGGCGGGCGAGATCGAGGCCTTCCTCAATAAATAGGAGGGTCGCCTTCGGGACGCGTCTTGAAGCGCCGGTGCACCCAGTAGTACTGGGCCGGCATCGGATCGATGTAGCCCTGCAGCCGCGTGTTCATCAGCGCGGTGTCGGCCTCGACGTCGTCGGTCGGGAAGTTCCGCCAGGTCTCGAGCACCTCGATCTCGTAGCCGCCGCGCGTGAGCTTCGCGACGATCGGCACCACCTTCGCCTTGCCCAGCCGCGCGAAGCGCGAGAGCGAGGGCACGGTGGCGGCCTGCACGCCGTAGAAGGGCACGAAGATGGTCTGGTCGCGGCCGAAGTCCATGTCGGGCAGCAGGTACAAGAGCCCGCCCTTGCGCAGCCCCGCGAGCACCGGCTTGATGCCGTCGACCCGGTTGAGCGCCGCCACGTCGCCGAAGCGCGTGCGGCCTTCGCGGATCCAGGCATCGACCATCGGGTCGCGCTGGGTCGTGTAGATGGTGGCCGAGGGCCGCGCCGTGTGCATCGTGAGCGCGGTGGCCGCGGCATCGAGGCCGTAGAAGTGCGGCGCGAACAGGATCATCGGCGCGCTGCCCTCGGCGATCTCGCGGATCTCCGACGCCGCGCCCACGATCTTCAGCCGGCTCGCCACCACCTTCTCGGGCGCATGCCAGAGCCAGCTGCGGTCGAGCCACGACTGCGCCACGTAGACGAAGCTCTGCTTCGCGATCGCGCGCCGCTCGGCCTCGGACTTCTCGGGGAAGCAGACCGCGAGGTTGGTGTCGACCACGCGCCGGCGCGGCAGCGCGATCGTGTGCAGCACGCGGCCCAGGAAGGCACCGAAGCCGCGCACCAGCGGCAGCGGCAGCGGCGCGATCGCGCGCATGAAGCCGATGCCCAGACGGGAACCCAGGCTCATCGCGCCGCCCCCCCGGCCTCGGCCACCACGGGCGCATCGCCGCGCGGCTCCTTGTAGCGCGCGTAGTCCCACACGTACTGGCCCGGCAGGCTGCGGATCAGCCGGCCGATGGCCTCGTTCATGGCCGCGGCCGCATCCTCGAGCGAGGCCTTCGGGTCGGTCAGCGCGGTGCCCACGATCGGCTCGAAGCGGATCACGTAGCCCGCGCCGCGCGGCAGCCGTTCGCAGACGCTGAGGAAGCAGGCCGCGCCGGTCTGCTGCGCGAGCCGCGGCAGCAGGCTCATGGTGTAGGCGGGCCGGCCCAGAAACGGCGCCCACACGCCCTGCCCCAACGGCGGCACCTGGTCGGGCAGGATGCCGGTGTAGCCGCCGCTGCGCAGCGTGCGCATCAGGCCGCGCACGCCGGTGATGCTGGTCGGCAGGGTCTGCAGGCCGGGCCGGTCGCGCGAGCCGGCGGCGATGAGCTCGGCCATCCACTTCTTGCGCGCGGGACGGAACAGCGCGGTGATCGGGCCATAGCGTTCATGGAAACGCTCGCCGATCGCCTGGCCGCACATCTCCCAGCTGCCCAGGTGGGGCGCGACCAGGATCACGCCCTTCTTCGCCTGCAGCGCGGCCTCGAAGGCCTCGACGCCCTCCCAGCGCAGCACGCGCGGCAGCACCGTCTCGCCATGGGGACGCAGCCAGAGCCAGGGCAGCTCGGAGGCCATCTTGCCGGCCGCGGCGATGGCCGGGCGATAGGCGTCGGGACCGAAGCCTGCGCTCTGCGCATCGGCCCGGAAGCGCCTTCGGTAGTCGGGCGCCAGGGCCCAGACCAGCCATCCGAGCCCCGCGCCGAACCAATGCATCACGGGCATCGGTACGCGGGCGAGCAATCGGAAGAGAGCGATCATGGACAGGTCGGGAATGGGGTCAAGGACGCGCGCGCACGGTTTGGCGCGGCTCGAATAGAATCGAAATTGTCGCCGAGTTACGGAACAACTTGCAGGGCGACAAGCACAGGCGCCGCATGGCGATTGTGCCCGCCGATGGCTCATCGGCAATCTGCTAAAGCGTTCGCCAGGGCTCCGCAGAGTTGGCAACGCGCCAAACCACTTCAAGGAGCTTTGAACAAATGGCGAACGACTTCCTCTTCACTTCCGAATCCGTCTCCGAAGGTCACCCCGACAAGGTGGCCGACCAGATCTCGGACGCCATCCTGGACGCGATCTTCGAGCAGGACCCACGCAGCCGCGTGGCCGCCGAGACGCTGACCAACACCGGCCTCGTGGTGCTCGCCGGCGAGATCACGACCAACGCGCACGTCGACTACATCCAGGTCGCGCGCGACACCATCAAGCGCATCGGCTACGACAACACCGACTACGGCATCGACTACAAGGGCTGCGCGGTCATGGTCTGCTACGACAAGCAGTCCAACGACATCGCCCAGGGCGTCGACCACGCATCGGACGACCACCTGAACACCGGCGCCGGCGACCAGGGCCTGATGTTCGGCTACGCCTGCGACGAAACGCCCGAGCTGATGCCCGCGCCGATCTACTACGCGCACCGCCTGGTCGAACGCCAGGCCCAGCTGCGCAAGGACGGCCGCCTGCCCTTCCTGCGTCCCGACGCCAAGAGCCAGGTGACGATGCGCTACGTCGACGGCAAGCCGCACAGCATCGACACCGTGGTGCTCTCGACCCAGCACAGCCCCGACCAGAGCGAGTCGCCGACCAAGATGAAGGCCTCGTTCAACGAAGCCATCATCGAGGAGATCATCAAGCCCGTGCTGCCCAAGGAATGGCTGCAGAACACGCGCTACCTGATCAACCCGACCGGCCGCTTCGTCATCGGCGGCCCGCAGGGCGACTGCGGCCTCACCGGCCGCAAGATCATCGTCGACACCTACGGCGGCGCCTGCCCGCACGGCGGCGGCGCGTTCTCGGGCAAGGACCCGTCGAAGGTCGACCGCTCGGCCGCCTATGCCGCGCGCTACGTGGCCAAGAACATCGTGGCCGCCGGCCTGGCGCGCCAGTGCCAGATCCAGGTGGCCTACGCCATCGGCGTGGCCCAGCCGATGAACATCACGGTCTACACCGAAGGCACCGGCGTGATCCCCGACGAGAAGATCGCCGAGCTCGTGCGCGAGCACTTCGACCTGCGTCCGAAGGGCATCATCCAGATGCTCGACCTGCTGCGCCCGATCTACCAGAAGACCGCCGCCTATGGCCACTTCGGCCGCGAGGAGCCCGAGTTCACCTGGGAAGCGACCACGCAGGCCGCGGCCCTGCGCGCGGCCGCCGGCCTCTGAGGCCTAACCCGTCTACCCCGCGTTCTCCGCCGGCCCCGCCGGCGGAAAACGCGCCGTGACCAGCAGCCCGCTCGCCTCGCGCGGGTTGGCTGCCAGGTCCACGTCGGCATCGAAGGCCCGCGCGATCTCGCGCACGATGGCCAGCCCCAGCCCCGTTCCCTCGCTGTCCTGCGCCACCCGGTAGAAGCGCTCGAACACGCGTTCGCGCGCCTCGGCGGGAATGCCGGGGCCGTTGTCCTCCACGCTCAGCACGACCGCGTCCGCGGTCTCGCGCACGCCGAGCGTCACCCGGCCGCCCTCCTGCGTGTAGCGCAGTGCGTTGTCGAGCAGGTTGGTGACCAGCGCATCGAGCAGCGCCGGCTGCGCCCGCACGAAGGCCGCGTCGGGCGCCTCCAATCCCAGGTCGATGCGGCGCCGATCCGCCAGCGCCGCGAGCTGCTCCACGCAGCGCAGCGCCACCGCCGCCAGGTCGACCCGCTCGAGCCGCGTGTGCGCATCGCCGTGCTCGGCCTGCGCGAGCAGCAGCAGCTTGTTGGTGACGTCGACCAGCCGCCGGTTGCTGGTCTGCATCGCAAGCCACATCGCATCCATGTCGGCGCGGCGCGTGTCCCATTCGCCGCGGTGCTGGCGCGTGTAGCGCGCGTACTCGATCTGCGAGGCCTGCATCGCCAGCGGCGTGCGCAGCTGGTGCGCCGCGTCGGCGATGAAGCGCCGCTGCGCCTCCGAGTGCGCGCGCAGCTGCGCGACGAAGCGGTTGATGGTGTCGGCCACCGGCCGCAGTTCGGAATGCAGCGCGCCGGGATCCACCACCAGGTCCAGATGCAGCGGGTCGCGCTGCGCGAGCTGCTGGCTCAGCCGCACGATGGGCCGCAGCTCCAGCGTCAGCGCCGCCACGGCGAGCGCGATGGCCAGCGCGAGCGCGATCAGCAGGTACTCCATCGACGGCCACCACAGCGTGCGCAGCATGTGGTCGCGGCTGCGCTCGGTCTTGCCGACGGCGATGGTGATGTCGCGCGCGCCGCCGATCTCGTACATCGAGCGCGTGGTGACGACCGCGCGCAGCGGCAGGCCCGCGAATTCCGTGTCGTACCACTGGGCGCGGTCGACGCCTTCGGGCTTGCGCCGCGCGGGCAGCGGGAAGTCGGCCGAGCCGGCCAGCACTTCGCCGTTGGCGCCCGTCACGCTGAGGAACACGCGGTCGTGCTCGGGCGAGACGAACAGGCTCAGCGCCGACGGCGGCACGCTGGCCTGCACGTCGTTGTCCTCCCAGATCAGGCGGTCGGACAGCACCTTGGCCGAGGACAGCAGGTCGTGGTCCTGCACGTAGTCGGCCACCTCCGCCGCGTTGCGCCAGTTGAGCCAGCCGCAGACCGCGACGAACAGCGACAGCGGCAGCAGCAGCCACAGCGCGAGACGCAGCCGCAGGCTGGAGCGCTTCTTCATTCTTCCTGGCGCGTGCGCAGCAAATAACCCACGCCGCGCAGCGTGATGATCGTCGCCTGGCTGGCCTCGAGCTTCTTGCGCAGGCGGTGGATGTAGATGTCCACCGCATCGGCGCTGGGCTCGTCGTCGAGGCCGAAGATGGCGTCGATCAGCGCCTGCTTCGACACCGTGCTGCCGGCCTTGAGCATCAGCGTCTCGAGCAGCGTGCGCTCGCGCGGCGGCAGCGCCAACTCGTCGCCGGCCAGCGCGAACTGGCGCGTGCGCAGGTCGTAGCGCAGGTCGCCGCAGGCGATGTCGTTGGCCTTGCCCGGCATCTGCCGGCGCACCAGCACCTTGATGCGCGCCACCAGCTCGCGGATCTCGAAGGGCTTCACCAGGTAGTCGTCGGCGCCGATCTCCAGGCACAGCACCTTCTGGTCGAGCGAGGCGGTGGCCGTGAGGATGATCACCGGCACCGTGTCGCCGCGCTCGCGCAGCCGGCGCAGCACGGCCTTGCCCGGCAGGCCCGGGATGTTGAGGTCGAGCAGCACCACGTCGTAGCCGGCCTGCGCCAGTTGCAGGTCGGCGGCCTCGCCGTTGGCGACGTGGTCGACCACGAAGTCCTGTTCGCGCAGCAGGCTGGAAAGCCAGTGCGCGAGTTGCGGGTTGTCTTCGATCAGCAGCAGCTTCATGCGGTCGGCGGGAGTGGCCGTGGATTCTAGGAAGGGTGGTGGCCACCGCACGGGCCTAGGGATAACCATGAGGAATCGCGCGCGGCGCCGAAAGCTGGCCGAAGGATGGCGATTCCTAGACTGGCCCGACCGAACAACCTCGACCGGAGACACCCGACCCCATGTCCGCCACCCGCCGCACCCTGCTCGCCGCCGCCCTCTGCGCCGCCTTCGCCACGCCTTTCGCCCAGGCCGCCGACGCGCCCATCACCATCATGGTGGGCGGCATCAACAAGATCATCTACCTGCCGGCCAAGCTCACCGAGGCGCTGGGCTACTTCAAGGACGAGGGCCTGAACGTCGAGCTGCAGTCGCAGCCCGCGGGCGTCGACGCCGAGAACCAGCTGATCGCCGGCGCCGTGCAGGGCGTGGTCGGCTTCTACGACCACACCATCGACCTGCAGAGCAAGGGCAAGGAGATCCAGGCGATCGCCGTCTTCTGCAAGGTGCCGGGCGAGGTCGAGCTGGTCAGCACCAAGGCCGACGCGGCCGGCTTCAAGGGCATGGCCGACGCCAAGGGCGGCAAGACCCTGGGCGTGACCGGCCTGGGCTCGTCGACCGACTTCCTCACGCGCTACCTCGCGGACCGCGCGGGCGTGGCCTCGAAGGACTACTCGCTGCTGCCCGTGGGCGCGGGCAACACCTTCATCGCCGCGATGAAGCAGGACCGCATCCAGGCCGGCATGACGACCGAGCCCACGGTGTCGCAGATGGTCAAGAGCGGCGACGCGCAGGTGCTGGTCGACCTGCGCACCGAGGCCGACACGGTGAAGGCGCTCGGCGGCCTCTATCCGGCCGCCAGCCTCTACGTGCAGAACACCTGGGCCGAGTCGCACAAGGCCGAGGCCGGCAAGCTGGCGCGTGCCTTCGCGCGCACCATGCAGTACATCCAGTCGCACAGCGCCGAGGAGATCGCCGAGAAGGTGCCGCGCGACTACTACGGCAACGACAAGGCGCTCTACGTGCAGGCGCTCAAGGCCTCGCTGCCGATGTTCACCGCCGACGCGAAGATGCCCGCGGGCGGCCCCGAGACCGTGCTCAAGGTGCTGGCCACCTACAAGCCGCTGGTCAAGAGCAAGAACATCGACCTGTCGAAGACCTACAGCAACGCCTACCTCGCGGCGGCGAAATGACCATGCGCCACGGCACTCCCTCCTCCGGCGGCGGCCACGTCGCGGCCACCTCCGCGATCGACTTCGACGACGTGTCGCTGCGCTTCATCTCGCAGGACGGCAATGCCACGGTCGCGCTGCGCAACTTCAGCATGTCGGTGGCGCGCGGCGAGTTCGTCGCCATCGTCGGGCCCACGGGCTGCGGCAAGTCGACCACGCTCAACATGATCACCGGCCTGCTCAAGCCCACCGTCGGCAACGTGCGCGTGATGGGTCAGCCGGTGACCGGCGTCGATCCGCGCATCGGCTTCGTGTTCCAGGCCGACGCGGTGTTCCCCTGGCGCAGCGTGGAGGACAACGTGGCGGCCGGCCCGATCTTCCGCGGCAAGCCGAAGAAGGAAGCGATGGAGCTGGCGCAGCAGTGGATCCACCGCGTGGGCCTGGCCAAGTTCGGCAAGCACTACCCGCACCAGCTCTCGGGCGGCATGCGCAAGCGCGTGGCGCTGGCCCAGACCTTCATCAACGACCCCGAGATCCTGCTGATGGACGAGCCCTTCTCCGCGCTCGACATGCAGACCCGCACGCTGATGCAGGACGAGCTGCTGCAGCTGTGGTCGAACAACGGCGGCAGCGTGGTCTTCGTGACGCACGACCTCGAGGAGGCGATCGCGCTGGCCGACCGCGTGTTCGTGCTGTCGGCGCGGCCCGCCACGCTCAAGCGCGTCTACGAGATCGACCTGCCGCGCCCGCGCGTGATGGCGCAGGTGCGCTACGACGCGCAGTTCATCGAACTGTCCAAACACATCTGGGACGACCTGCGCGAAGAGGTCGTCATCCAATGAACAACGCTGTCACCCCCTCCCGCACCGCCATGAGCACATCCGCCACCACGCCTGCCGCCGCGCAGCTTCCCTCGGCCCTCAGCGACGCCGCGCTCGCGCGCGAATCCGAGATCGCGCAGGCGGCCATCCGCGGCCGGCGCCGCATGATCATCGCGCTGCGGCTGGTCGTGCTGGTGGTCGCGCTCGGCGGCTGGGAGATCGCGGCGCGCCTGAAGTGGATCGACCCCTTCTTCTATTCGATGCCCACCATGATCTACGACCAGCTCGTGGAATGGATGCGCGACGGCACGGCCCAGGGGTCGCTGTGGATGCAGGTCGCGGTGACTCTCGAGGAGACGGTGATCGGCTTCCTGATCGGCTCCATCGCCGGCGTGATCTGCGGCATCGTGCTCGGGCGCAACAAGCTGCTGTCGGACGTGTTCAGCCTCTACATCCAGATCGCCAACTCGATCCCGCGCGTGGTGCTCGGCTCGATCTTCGTGATCGCGCTCGGCCTGGGCATGGCCTCGAAGGTGGCGCTCGCGGTGGTGATGGTGTTCTTCGTGGTCTTCGGCAATGCCTTCCAGGGCGTGCGCGAAGCCGACAAGTACATGATCGCGAACGCGCAGATCCTCGGCGCCTCGCCGCGCCAGCTCACGATGGCGGTGGTGATTCCCTCGGCGATGTCGTGGATCCTCGCGAGCCTGCACGTGAGCTTCGGCTTCGCGCTGGTCGGCGCGGTGGTCGGCGAGTTCCTCGGCGCCAAGGAAGGCATCGGCCTCCTGATCTCGACCGCGCAGGGCGCCTTCAATGCCAGCGGCGTGTTCGCGGCGATGATCGTGCTCGCGGTGGTCGCGCTGGCGGCCGACTTCCTGCTGAGTTCGCTCGAGAAGCGGCTGCTGAAGTGGCGGCCCGCGGCCTTCTGAAGCTTTCGGAGCTCCATCGCGACGGCGGGCAATGCCCGCCGTTTTTCATGGCGACCCGCAGGCTCAGAAGCGGTACGAACCGCTCATGCCCACCGTCCAGTTGCGCCCCGGCGCGGGCTCGAAATAGCGCGCATTGCCTTCATTGACGATGACCGAGCCGGCATAGCGGCGGTCGAACAGGTTGTCCACGCGCGCGAAGGCGTTGAACTCCCAGCGCTCCCACTTCTTGAGGTAGCCGGCATAGGCCGCCGCGACCGCGTAGCCGGGCGCGCTCGCGCTGTTGAGGTCGTTGGCCTGGATGCGGCCCAGCGCGCGCATCTCCACGCCCGCGCGCCAGCCCTCGGGCGGCACCCAGCCCAAGGAGGCGAACAGCGACTGCCGCGCGATGCCCGGGATGCGGTTGCCCGCGGCCACCGTGTTGGCGGCCGCGCACGGCGAGGGCGAGCAGAAGGCGTCGCGGTAGGTGGCATCGAGCCAGGTGTAGGCGAGCTGCGTGCGCCAGTGGTTCTCGGTTTCGTGCTGCCAGGCCAGCTCGAAGCCGTTGCGCCGCGTGCGGCCCGCGTTCTGGAAGGTGGCGCGGCCGCCGAGGTTGGTGTCGGTCACGATCTCGTCGCGCGTGCGGGTGCGAAACAGCGCCGCGGTCAGCAACCCGCCGCCGAGCCGCGCCTTGGCGCCGAGCTCGAGGCTGTCGTTGACCGAGGGCCGCAGCGCGAAGTTGAGCCCGCTCGCGCCGCCCGCGCGGTACGACAGCTCGTTGAGCGTCGGCGTCTCGAAGCCGCGGCCGATGGAGCCGTAGAGCGCGATGTCGCGCGTGGCCTGGAAGCGCAGCGAGGCCGCGGGCAGCGTCTTGGCATAGCGCGCGCTGCCGCTGTCGTCACGGTTGCTGCCGACGATGTAGCGGTCGCCCGAGTCGAAGTGCACGCTGCTGCGCCGCAGGCCGGCCTCGAGCGTCCAGCGCTCGGCGAAGCGCCAGGTGGCCTGCGCATAGGGGTCGAGGTTCCAGACCTCGTTGCGCTCGTAGCGCCGCAGCCGGCCCTGCACGCCGAGGATCTGCGCCGCGCCGCTGCCGAGGTAGTTCTCGTAGCCGCGGCGCCATTCGCGCAGGCTGTCGTAGCCCAGGCCCGCCACCAGTTCGAACGGACGGTCCGCCAGCGTGAAGGCGCCGGTCCAGCGCAGGTCGAGGCCGCCGTATTGGCGTGTGAGGTCGATCACTCCGCCCGCATGCAGCGGGTTCTGCTGCGCCGAGGGCGGGATCGACTGGTATTGCGTGGTCTTGCGCTCGCCGCCGTAGACCATCAGGCGCAGCTGCTGCGCCTGGCTCAGGCGGCGTTCGTAGAGCAGCCCGGCCTGGGTCTGCTCGACGGTCTTGCGGGTGTCGTACTGCACGGCCAGCGGCGCGAGCCGCGGCGCCAGCGCGTACTGGTCGGCCGTGAGGCCCAGCGGGTCCTGCGCATCGATGCGCACGCTGTTGACGACCAGCGTGAGCCGGTCGCCGTTGTCGAGCGCGATGCCGAGCTTGCCGTTGACGATGTCGCGCCGCGCGGCGCTGTGCTCGCGCCAGCCGTCGGTCTGGAAGCGGCTGGCGCCGAGCAGGTAGTCGACGGCGCCCTGCGAGCCGCTGGCCTGCAGCGACTGGCGCCAGGTGCCGTTGCTGCCGGCGGCGGCCGAATAGGCCAGCTTCGGCCGGCCTTCGCCCGAAGCGGTGAAGGCCTGCAGCACGCCGCCCGAGGAGTTGCCGTAGAGCGCCGAGAACGGCCCGCGCAGGATCTCGACGCGGTCGAGCGAGCCGATGTCGATGTTCGAGGTCTGGCCCTGGCCGTCGGGCAGGGTGGCGGGAATGCCGTCGACATAGAGCCGCACGCCGCGCACGCCGAAGGTCGAGCGCGCGCCGAAGCCGCGGACCGAGAGCTGCAGGTCCTGCGCATAGTTGAGGCGGTTCTGCACCTGCAGCCCGGGCACCGCGCCCAGGCTCTCTGAGAGGTTCACGCCGAGGCGGCCGTCGCGCATGGACTCGCCGTCGACGCGATCGACCGAGCCCGGCACGTTGAAGGGCGCGACCTCGCCGCGCGGCGTGGAGACGGTGATCTCGCGCAACGAAGCGCCCGCGAACGGCGACGGTGTTTCGGTCCCGGACTGCGCGCGCGAGGCCGTGGAGAGATCGAGCAGGAGACAGGCGACGGCGGCGGCGGCAACGGGTTTCATGCCGCCGATTCTGCGGTGTCGCGCGGCGGCCGGGCCTCGGGGTTTCTCACCGTGGCGCGCGGAACGCGCGCACCGGCACGAAGAGGCGAGCTACTCGCTGGCCGGACGCGGACGGCGCCAGCCGTACCACGCGCCCACCACGACCGGAATGCCGAGCGTGATCCAGGCCAGCACGTCGCCCAGGCCGCCGTCGCTGAACAGCGCCGAGATCAGGCCGAAGGTGGTGAGCAGGCCGAGGGCGATCGGCCAGCCCCAGAGGCGCCAGAAGCCGTGGTGCTGCGGATGCTTTGCTGCGGTCATGGGCTCAGGCCTTCAATGCGGGCGCGGGATCGGCCTGCGGTGCGCCGCCCTCCTCGCGCCGCGGACGTTCGGCGGCCGCCCTGGAAGCCGCCGCGGGCACGGTGTTGCCGCGCTTGAGCCACAGGTACAGGCCGCTGCCCAGCACGATGATGGTCGCGATGTCGAGCAGCGCCCAGAGGATCTGCATCGGCATGCCGCCGTAGTCGCCGAAGTGCAGCGGCTGCGACACCAGCAGCGCCGTGAGATACCAGGGCAGCTTCGGCGCCGCCGTGACCTGCGCGGTCTTCGCATCGACCAGCACCGGCTGCAGCAGCTTCGAGGTGAAGGGCTCCTTGCCCTGCAGGAAGAAGGTGGTGTGGTGCGGGCTCGAGAACGCGGTGCCCGGGAAGGCGATGAACGACAGCCGGTTGCCCGGCGCGTGCTGCATCGCCACCTCGTAGGAGCGCTGCACCGAGCCACGTTCGCTCACGGCGACCACGGGCTCGTTCTTGTAGGGGGCCAGCAGCGTGGTGAGCTGGTCGTACTGCCAGTACTTGATCACCAGGTCGGCCCAGGTGTTGATCATGCCGGTGGCGCCGACCACGAACAGCCACACCAGCGTGACGATGCCCAGCAGGTTGTGCAGGTCGAGCCACTTGAGGCGCGGCCGCTTCTCGCGGCGCACGGTGCCGAAGTCGAGCTTGCGCATGAACGGCGAATACAGCACCACGCCCGAGACGATCGCGACCAGCAGCAGGAAGCCCATGAAGCCGAGGAACAGCTTGCCCGGCAGGCCCGCGAACAGGTCGACGTGCAGCTTGAACATCACGTACATGAAGCCCTCGTCGAACTTCGGCTGCGCGAGGATGACGCCGGTGCGCGCATCGACCGCGACCGACTTGAAGTCGTCGGTGGGCGCGGGCGTGGGCGTGAGCGTGACGAACCACAGGCCGTCGTCGTCCTCGGGCTGCGAGGCGAACTGCACCACGCGGTCGGGGTGCTGCGCGCGCGCCACCTCGAGCACGCGGTCGAGGCTCACGCGCGGCGTGCCCGCGGGCATCTTCGGCGCCTCGACCTCGGTGCCCAGCAGGTGGCCGATCTCGTGGTGGAAGATCAGCGGCAATCCCGTCAGGCACAGCAGCAGCATGAAGACCGTGCACACGAGGCTGCTCCACTTGTGCACCCAGGCCCAGGTCTTGATCTTTCGGCTGTTCATCGACATGGCGGAATTGTCCCCGAGGCTCGGTGTGGCGGCGGCTCGAAAAGCCTCAGAACTTGTAGGTCGCGGTGGCGACCACGTTGCGGCGCGTGCCGTACCAGCAGTCGCCGCGGGCCAGGCAGGTGCTGAAGTAGACCTTGTCGGTCACGTTGTTGATGTTGAGCGCATAGCGCCACTTGTCCGACTCGTAGGCCAGCATCAGGTCGAGCAGCGCGACCGACGGCACGCGCGGGCCCGCGCCCGTGCTTTCGATGTCTCGGAAGCCGCTCATGTAGCGCACGCCGGCGCCGGCCGAGAAGCCCGTGATGCCGCCGACGGCGAAGCGGTACTTGCCCCAGACCGAGAACTGGTTGCGCGGCGTGTCGGTGAGCTTGGGATCGACCTCGATGTAGGTGTAGTTGGCGATCAGGTCGAGGTCGCGCGCGAGCGTGGTCTTGAGCTCGAGCTCGAGCCCCTTGTTCTTGCTCGAATCGACCTGGCGGCCGTAGTTCGGGTTGGTGCTGTCGGAGACGGTGCGGTTCTTTTCCTTGAGCGAGAAGACCGAGGCCGTGAAGCTGGTCGGCGAACCCGCGGGCTGGTACTTGACGCCGGCCTCGACCTGCTCGCCGCGCAGCGGCTTGAACAGCCGGCCATCGACGTCGGTGCCGGCCTGCGGCGTGAACGACTGGTGTAGCTCAGGTAGGGCGCCCAGCCCGAGGCCAGCGTGTACATCACGCCGAGCCGGCGCGAGGTGGCGGTGGTGGTCTCCGAGGCACTGCCTTCGGTCCCGGCCGTGCTGCGGTCGTAGCGCAGGCCCGCGACGAAGATCCAGTTGTCGAGCTTCATCTGGTCCTGCAGGTACACGCCGGCATTGCGCTGCGTGGTGCGGGGCTTCCAGCTCAGGTCGGTCACCGGCACATAGCCCAGGCCGTAGACCGGGGTGTAGGCGTCGATGGCGCTGTAGGCCGAGCCTTCGTACTTGTCCTGGCGCTGGCGCGAGTACTCGGCGCCCACCAGCAGCGTGTGGCGCAGGGCGCCGGTGTCGAAGTGGCCTTCGACATGGTTGTCGATGCCCGTCATGCGGGTCCAGGTCAGCGACTTGTCATTGATGCGGCCGATCACGCGCTGGCCGATCGGGTCCATGCCCCAGCCGCCGGGGATGCTGAAGAAATCGGCGTAGTGGTAGTGCGAGTCGTTGTAGGTGCGCGACATCCGGAAGTTCTGCCGGAACGTCCAGTTGTCGTTGAACTGGTGCTCGAACAGCCAGCCGAAGGTCTTGCGCTCGGTGTCGTAGCCGTCGCCGGGCTCGCCGATGAAGCGGCTTACGGGCAGCTTGCCGTTGGGGTTCGGCAGGATCGTGCCCTGCCACGGCAGGAACTGCGAGGTGCTGCCGGTCTTGTCCTTCTGGTAGAGCCCCTGCAGGGTCAGCGAGGTGGCGGCGCTCGGACGCCAGGTCAGCGAAGGCATGACCAGCGTGCGGTCGTCGGGCACGTAGTCGACCTGGGTGTCGGCCTTGCGCTGCAGCGCCACCAGGCGGTACGACCAGTCGCCATCGGCCGTCAGCGCACCGGTCAGGTCGGCCTGGATCTGCTTGCGGCCCCAGGAGCCGAACTGCACGCCCACTTCGCGCGCGGCCTGCGTCTGCGGGCGCTTGCTGACCATGTTGATCACGCCGCCCGCCGTGCCGGCACCGAACAGCATGCCCGACGGGCCGCGCAGCACCTCGAGGCGCTCGAGCGTGTAGGGATCGGGCCGCGCGGTCGCGGTGTACCAGCCCGCGGAGAAGAGCTGCAGCCCGTCGAGGTAGACCGAGGCATCGCTGCCGCGCACCTGGAAGTTGTCGGAGCGCGAGTCCAGACCGTAGGCATCGGAGCGCACGCCGGCCGCGTAAGTGAGCGCATCCTGCAGGTTGGTGGCGCCCTGGTCGAGGATCTGGTCGCGGGTCACGACCGTCACCGACTGCGGCGTCTCGGCCAGCGGCGTGTCGGTCTTGGTGGCGGTGGCCGCATTCCTCGCGCGGTAGCCGTTCACGGGCGTGGTCGCCGTTTCGGCCGGCGCCTCGACGCGGATTTCGGGCAGTGCCGTCGTGGCGGCCGTTTGCGCCAGCACCTGCTGGTTTGCGTAAATTGCCAGACACCCCATCAGCGCCAAGGCATTGCGCTGCGTCAACAAGACCGCCATTCCGACTCCACTCCTCATAGATATTAAGAACCATTCTCATTCTAAAACGGAGTAATTCACATTTCCGCCAAATCCGGGTGGGTTCGAGGGGTGCCGCCTGATCGTGCGCCTCGTGGTTTTGGCGCAACACAGCTAGCATCGGCGCGCGCCAGGCGCGGGATAGTCCCGTCAAGCTTCGCTTGCCGCCCCTGCAACATTCGCGCGCCCGCCGTCATGCACACCTCCCTCGCCTCCCGCTTCCCCGCCCTGCGCGGTGCCGCGGCATGGCTGTTCGCGCTGGCGGCCGCCTTCGTGCTCGCGGGCTGCGCGGGCCTGCCGCCGCGGGCCGCCGACACGCCGGTGCTCGCCATTCCGGCCTCCAATGCCACCCTGCTCGGCCGCGCCGCCGCCCATCTCGATGCGCCGCGCGACGGGCTGTCGAGCGTGCGACCGCTGATCGAGGCCGCGTTCGCGCTCGATGCGCGGCTCGAGCTGATCCGCCGGGCCCAGAGTTCGCTCGACGTCCAGACCTACCAGCTCGGCAACGACAAGACCGGCCGCCTGCTGCTGCGCGAACTGCGCGATGCCGCGCGCCGCGGCGTGCGCGTGCGGCTCCTGCTCGACGACTTCTATACGGCGGGCATGGACCCGCTGCTGCTCGGCCTGGCCGCCGAGTCGAATGTGTCGGTGCGGCTGTTCAACCCCTTCGTGAATGCGCGCGACCACTCGGCCACGCGCTGGATGGAGTTCCTCGGCGACTTCCGGCGGCTCAACCACCGCATGCACAACAAGCTGTTCGTGGCCGACGGCGCCATCGCCATCGCGGGCGGGCGCAACCTCGCCGACGAATACTTCCTGCGCAGCGAGGTCGCCAACTTCATCGACTTCGAACTGCTGATGGCCGGCCCGGTGGTGGCCGAATCGGCCGCGGTCTTCGACACCTACTGGAACAGCGACGTCGTCTACCCGATCGAGACGGTGGCCATCAACCACCGCACGCTGGCCGTGCTGAAGGCCGACTTCGAAACCGCCACCTCGCTGCGCTTCGCGCCCTGGCCCGATCCGCCGGGCGACAGCGACGTGCTCGGCGATCCGCCGCTGGGCCTGCAGCTGCTGAACATCCCCACCCTGCAATGGATGCGCGCCGACGCGCACGCCAGCGCCGACAGCCCGAACAAGGCGCTCGGCGTGATGCGGCACCCCACCGAATCGGTGGCGCAGCGCTTCCACGAACTGGCGGCCACCGCGCGCTCGAGCGTGCTCGTGATCTCGCCCTATTTCATTCCGGGCGACGAAGGCATGGCGCGCATCCGCGAAGGCCGGCGGCGCGGCGTGCAGGTCAGCGTGATCACCAACTCGCTGGCCGACAGCGACGAGCCGCTGGTCAACATCAACTACAACCGCTACCGCGTCGACATGCTCAAGCTCGGCGTCGAGCTCTACGAGGTCAGCACCCAGCAGCTCAAGCGCAGCGGCCAGTTCCGCGACCTGCTGAAGAAGGCGCGCGGCCGGCTGCACGCCAAGCTCGCGCTGATCGACCGCGAATGGGTGATGTTGGGCTCGATGAACCTCGACCCGCGCTCGGCCCTGCTCAACACCGAGTTCGGCGTGCGCGTGCGCAGCTTCGACCTGACCCAGGCCCTGCTCTATGCCTACCAGCTCGACGACATCGAGGGCGTCTACCGCGTCGTGCTCAAGCCCGATGGCGAGAACGTGCAGTGGATCGGCACGGGGGACGTCAACAACGAGGTGCTCGACAGCGAGCCCGATTCGAGCATGCTGACGCGGTTTCAGCTGCTGCTGTTCTCGTGGTTCGTACCGACGGATCAGCTGTGAGCGCGGGCGCTATTGGTAGGTGAGCGTGAAGGTCGCCATGCCGTTCGCCTGGCCCGGCGTCACCTTGTCGGCGGTCTGGATGTAGCTCGCGGAGAAAGGCACGTCGTAGATGGTGCTCACTGCGGGACCGACCTGCATGCTCTCGCCGAACTTGACGAGCTCGTTGCGCTGTTCGTTCTTGAGCCGGATGCCCACGCCGCCGGCGACCCCGACGCCCGGGGTGATCTTGAGCACGCCGTCGCCGCCGGCCGGATCCCGGGCGCCATCCATGCGCAGGCTCACCATCTTGTTCTCGCTCACGCCAGCCTCGCAATCGAGCTTGATCGTGAACTTGCGCTCCTCGGCCGTGGTCCCCCGCCCGCTGAAGCTGCTCATGGGCACCTTGCCGAAAACCACGGGGATATTCTGCGATCCGGCGTCCACGGTACAACTCGGCGTCACGACCGTGATCCCATTGGCCTCCACGTAGATATTGATGAGGGATACCTGGTCGTCCCCGAAATATCTCGAGTAGAGGCCCGGGGCGATCGGACCACTGCCCGTCCTCGGCTGGAATTTCTTGATCTGAACGCGCACCGTCATGTTGGGATCGAAAAAACCCACGATCGGACTGGTGCCACTCGGATCGCTGCCGGAGAAGGAATACGGATAAGGAACATCTCGGTAGTTCCCGCTCCCCCCGCCGTCTCTGTCCTGTCGCGAGAGCCGCATCGCGACGCCGGGGATGTTCGTCGAGTACCAGGAGTCTCCGAGCGCCGTTATTCCTGTCTTGTCGATGGTGCCCGTCAGTAGCGCCGTATATTGGCAAAGAAACGGCCGAATATTTCCCGGAATATTCATGGGAAATGTTTGATCGACATACACCTTGTTGATCGGATCGCTCGCACGCATCACGATGGTCTGGCCCACCTTCAGGTACACGTTGTTGATGGGGAAATCGGGATTCCGGCGGCAGGCAGCCTCGGCGTCTTTCGCCATCAGAAGAAAAATCGCCGCCAGAAGAAGCGGGGGGCTGCACGCCGAGCGGCGCGCAACGGTTGTGCCCGGCCTGCGCATCGGCCATCCGGAATCTGGGTGGGGTTCACATTCAATCCTTCATCATTTCCGGCGCAGGGCGAGCGAGTCGCCCTTCACCGTTGCTTCATTCACAAGTCGCCGCCGCTTCGCGAATCGGCGGCGCGCCGACCTCCTCAGGCAGGCTGTAGCCAAAGGTGCAGCGATCCTCGTCGCGCCGTCCCCAGCGCACCGTGAAGCGCCCGCTCGGTGGCGCGCCGGTCACGAAGGCCTGGCCATCGGGGCCCACGATGCCCATTTCCTGGCCCGCCTCGTTCTCGACCATGGATCCGAAGGGCAGCGGCTCGCCCTTGCGGCCCTTCAAGGTCAGCATCAGCCGATAGCCCACGGCCGTGTCGAACTTCGCCACCACCACCGCGCCGCGCGTGGGCACGACCTCGGTCACCGCGTTCTTGATCTCCACGTTGTCGCCCAGGTCCTGCGTGCGCACGGCCAGGCGGTTCTCGCGATAGGGGCTGACGTTGGCGACCACCGCATTGCCGGCCCAGTCGGTGGCCAGGCCGGGCCGCGATTCGATGCCCACGCCCGAAGCCTCGGGCACCTGCACCAGCGCGATCGTGTCGCCCAGCGGTTGCGACAGCGTCACGCCGCCGCCGTGCGCCAGCAAGCCGCCGGCCATGCCGACGCTGGTCTGCCGGTAGCCCGAGCCCTGCGAATGGCTGAAGTCGAAACGCCCCACGGGCGACATGTAGCTGGCACTGGCGCCGCCGGTGGAGCCCTGGTCCCCGGCATGGCTGGCCGACACGCTGTAGCTCAGGCGCGAATCATCGAGCGCGGTGCCGGAGATGCTGGCCTGCTGGCTGGTGCGACCGTTGCGCTCGTGCATCACCGAGTAGTGGGCGTTGGCGCCGGAGGCGCCCAACGGAATGCTCAGCGTGAACATGATCTGGTTGGTCGGCGCCCGGTTGTAGAGGTTGCTGCTGCGGTTGTAGTAGATGCCGTAGCCGAACTGCTTGTAGCTGCCCGAGTAGCCGATCTGCACCAGGCTGTCCTTGGCGCCGGTGCCCCGAGTAGCTCTGCTGGCGCGCCGACGCGGTCACCGCGCCCCAGTCGCCGAGCGACTGGGAAAGCTCCAGCCGCAGCTCGTTGCGACGGTTGTGGAGGCGTTCCCGCGGATCGAGCCCCTGCATGTCCGCGGCTTCCTGGAAGGTGCGGTAGCCGCTGGTGGAATAGCGGTAGCCGGCCACGCGCACGGTGGTCCCCGCGTCGAAGGCCTTCGAGTACAGGAAGCGCACCGACTGGCCGTTGTAGGTTCGATCGATCAGCAGCGGCTGCGACACCACGGCGCGCGCGGCCGAGAGGTCGGCGGAGATGGCGCCGAGCGCTTGCATGTTCTTGCCCACGCCGGCCATCACCGACTGGTAACGCCCCGAGGCGATGAGCCCGCCATAGACGCTGTAGTCGTTGCTCAGGCCGTGCGCCACCGTGCCCTGCACGAAGGCCGGCTCGGCCCGCGATCGCCGCGGCCAGGCCCAGGGCGCAAGGCCGCCATACCCCCAGCCGTAGGAGGACTGGATGAACTCGTCGCCGGGCGCGCGGCGGTACTTGCCGATCGTGGCCGAATAGCGCCAGGTTCCTTCGCGCAACAGCGTCGGCACGGCCGAGAACGCCTGGATGAACTTGGTTTCGCGTCCGTCGGCCTCGGTGACGATCACTTCTAGGTCGCCGCTCGCCGCCGTGGGATAGAGATCGTCGATCACGAAGGCACCAGGTGCCACGAAGGTGCTGTAGATGGCGTAGCCGTTCTGCCGCACGGTGACGCGCGCATTGGTCCGCGCAATGCCGCGGATGGTGGGCGCATAGCCCTGCTGGCTGTCGGGCAGCATCGACTCGTCGGTGGCGATCTGCACGCCACGGAACGGCACGCTGTCGAACAGGTTGCCGGGGGTGTTGCCGTCGCCGATCATCACCTGGGACTTGAGCGAGACCAGGTCGCGCTGCGCATAGGTGTTGACCGCCTGCCAGCGGCCTCGCCCATCGGAACCGCGGCTGTAGGTCGAGAAGTGGCGAAAGCGCCAGTCGCCGTGGTTGAAGCCGGCACGAATGCCCGCGAACAGGCTGTCGCGCCGGGGCTCCCGGTAGCGCTCGCCGAACGGGTTGCCGTCGAACGCGCTGCGCGGCACCGCGAAGGGGTCGGGCCCGCGGGGGGCGTTGTCGCCGCCATGGCGCGCGAAGTTGACCTGGTAGTCGAGCATCCCGGCCGTGATGCCCTTGTCCCACCTGTCGGAATCCACGGCACCGCGCGCCGAGCGCTTCATCGCCGCCTGCGGGATGCTGACCGCGAGGCGCAGCTTGTCGGGTCGTAGCTGGAGGACGCATCGGGAATGGCCGCAGCCAGATCCACGCAGGCGTCGTCCGCCAGCGCCGCCAGCGTTGGAAACACCGCCACGTTGAGACCCCACCCGTCGAGCATGCCGCGCGTGAGGCAAGGCTGGGCGTCGCTCTTGCCGTCCTTGGCATCGAAGCGGATCACGGCCTGGCCCGCGCTTCGCTTGTTGACCGACACGTCGACGGTGTACGAACCGGGCAGCACGCGATTGCCGAAGGCGAACAGCGACAGGTTGGCACTCTGCTGGTCACCGCCGACGCCGAGAAAGCCCTCGTTGAAGCTCGATGCGACGAACTGCTGCGCGACGACCGGCGCACCGAGGGCGCCGAGCACGGCGGCGCACAGGCTGAGGCGGAACGGCACGCCTGCGCGCGCCTGCGGGGGGTACGTACGTCGCATCGGCTTAACGCGGCGCGCCGCTGCGGGTGGCGGAAACGGAAGGAGCTTCGGGAATGGGTGCCGGCTCGGCCTTCAAGGCCACGGGTTCGGCACCCTCGGGCACCTTGACGAATTCCTCGGGTGTTTCGCTGCCGTAGTCGCTGACGGTCGTGAAATTGATCTGGATGGCCTGCGGGACCTTGAGGGTCTTGAACGGAAAGCTCAACTCGCCGAACGGCGGGACCATACCCGCATCGAGCTCTTCCTGGTCCTTCCCGTCCGGCCCCTGCCCCTTGTTGACCGTCAGTTTCAGCAGGGTGATGTGATAGGCGCTCGCATTGCCGACCTTGAGCACGGCGCCCTGGCCTTGCGGCCCCGCGCTCACCGACCATTTGAGCAGGGTGCGCGACTCCGATGCACTGCCCGGCAGGCCCGCGGGCCGGTAGAACAGCTTGAGCCGGTTGCGGATCGCGACCTGCAGCACATTGTCCTGGTTCGACAGCTGGGGAATCTCCTTGACGTTGAGCCAGAACACGGACTCGCGATCGGCCGGCAGGTCACCGGCGACGCGCATCACGCGCAGAAGGTTCTCCTTGCCCGGATCGAGCCGCGACAGCGGCGGCGTGACGATCAACGGGGTCTTGTTCTTGCCCTCGCCGGCATCGACCCAGGCCTGGATCACGTAGGGCGATGTGCCGTAATTCTTCATCGGCAGGGAGGTTTCACGGTCCTTCTCGCGCAGGATCACGCGCGTGCCGGAAAGCATCACGCTGGCGCTCGCCAGGCACTGGAATCCAAGCATCACCAGAATGCCGAAGACCCACCGAATTCGTTTGTTGCTGTACATATGTATTCCTCGGTGCGAACCGCATCCATGACGCGCGCACACGCGCACTCCGACGCGCCGATGGCGACGCCTCAAAGGAAAAAATCGATCAACTGGAGACGAACGCAAGAACTGCGCGGCCTTGCGCCGCCGATGCGCGCCTCAGAACGACGCGAGATCGCGAAGACCTCGCGCCGTCATGCTCAATTAGTTGTAGGCAACCGTGAATTGCGCCGAGCCGGTGGCCGAGCCGGGCGTGAGCGCAGGGCCGTTCGGAGTAGCGGGCGTCACCGGCAGGGTCGAAACGTAGCGTGCAAAGAACTTCAGGTCGTTGTCGCCTTCAGCAATGATGTAATCGCGCGAGGCTTGGCCCAGCGGAATCTTCACCTTGCCCCAGTCGCTGATTTCGATAGCGACACCCTTGGCCGTCGGGTCACCAGTGCCATTCACGCGATCGATCGCCAGCAGTTCCGCGTTGAGCGTGTCTGCCGTGCCCTGGAAGGTCACCTTGGCCTTGGTGGCGGTCGCGGGGCAGTCCCGCAGACCAAGCTCGAAGTTCTTGTAGTCGAAGCCCGAACCAACCGTCGGGAAAGCACCCTTGTTCGGCCTGCCCAGGTCCACCGTCTGATTGACACTGTTGGGGGCGATGCCGCAGATGCTGTCGGTGACTTCACCCACGAAATTGACCTTTCCATCCTGGGCCAGGGCAGCTTGCGACATGGCGCCGACGGCGGCGATCACTGCGATCTTGATAAATGCGTTCTTAAGCATTGGTTTCCTTGGTAAAAGTAATGTGAATTACAAGTCCGACATCAATCGGACCAACGCAATGGTAGTTACCAAAAACAAATAAACGCTACTCTCGATTCAATATTCAATGCAATTGTGATTAAATCTCTTTAAGGTTTCTTACGAACGCGATGTGTCTAATTGAACAATGAAAAATTCATTTTCAATAAGATAATAATAAATAAACAATTGGGGTTTGAAGAGGGCTTGAGCCTCCGATCGACCGGGCCGCCCGAAGCGGCGAGCGCCGGGGTGCGGCCGCATCACGCCGCGACTGGCCTGCTGATGCGCAAGGGTGAAGGTGGGGATGCCGTTAAGAATACGCGGCTGAAGCTGCGCTCCGGTCGACATAGCACGCGCGACGTGCATCCGTCGATGCCATGGACATGTCGCGGCTCGACATGCCCTGATTCGGGACGGTGAAATGCGCGCGACGCCTCGGTCAGCGCGCGACGGCCGCACGACCGCACCGCCCTCACGGGGGTGCGCCGGCCGTCCTGCTTACTTGTAGGAAAGCGTCAACGTGACCATGCCGTCGGCCTGACCGGGGATGATGTCCTTGGCCGTCTGGTAGTAGCGCGCCTTGAACGGCATGTCGATCGTGCCAGCCGCGGAATTGCCGATCGCGACGGGCTCGCCGAATTTGACCGGCGTGTTGGTCTTGCCGTCGAGTATCTGGATACCCACGCCGACGGCGACCTTGTCGGCATCGGAAGAAAGCTGGAGCACGCCGGGCTTGTTCGATGGATCCGCCGCTCCCTCGAGGATCAGAGACACCGCATTGCCCTGCTGCTTCTCCGACACATCGCAAGCCACGCCGATATTGAACGTCTTCTCCGCCGCCGTGCTGCTCACCCCCGAGAAGCGATTCATGCGCACTTCGCCCAGCGAGACCGTCTGGTTCTTCGTCGCCGTGGTGATCTGGCAGGTGGGCGCGAGGATTTGCACCGAGTTGATGTCCGCGGTGAACCACTGCTGGGCAGGGTTGCCCACCATGTGAAAGCGGGCGTAGGCGCCGGGCGTGATCGCGCCATTTCCCACGACGGGCGCCGTCTTGACCAGCTCGATCACCACCGCTCGCCAGTCGATATAGACGGGCGAGAAGTTATTGCCATGTTGTTCATGGCGACTGCCCAATTGATTGACCTTGCCCGGCGTGATTCGCACCCTGTAGCCGATGCCATCGATATTGGTCGAATAGGTGGTCGGTGACATCCCCTCGACCTGCGTTCCCATCAGGGGACTGAGGATGGCGTAGACGCCGGTGCCGGAAGAGGAGCCCTGACAGATCCAGAAGGGGCCGCCACCGAAACTGAGGTTGTCGCTGCTCGCAATGACACTACCGATGCCAGCCGTCCGCGGCACGATGATCGTGCTGGGCGCATTGAATATACGGGCGCCTTTGTTCATCCTCGAGCTGTATGCACACTCCGCGAACGCACTGCCCGAAGCGATGCTCGCCCCCACCAGAATTCCCGACACCAGAAAGCATCGATGCAGCGCGCTCATCGGCAGATCTCCTTCATTTCGTGGATGGGCGCCGCAACGTCCTGAGCGGGTACGCGATAGCTGACCTGGCATTGCGCGCCGGCACGGTCGCCCCAGATGACTTTCAAGGTGCCCGTTTCACCCGCGCCGGTCACATAGGCCTGGCCCTCGGGTCCGACCACCCCCACTTCCTGGCCCGCCTCGTTGTCGATGCGCGCGCCGAAGGGGAGCGGCCGTCCTTGCGGATTGGTCAGCGTCAACATCAGCCGATAGCCGACCGAGGTCTCGTACGGCGCCAGCACCACGGCGCCGCGCGTCGGCACGACCTCGCGCGCGGCATGCTTGACTTCGACCTTGTCGTCCAGGTCCTGCGTCAGCAATGCAAGGCGGTTGTTTCTGTAGGGCGTGAGGTTGGGCACGACGGCATGGCCCGTGGCGTCGGTGCTCACGCCGGACTGCGACTCGATGCCCACGCCCGAGGCCTTGGGAACGCGCACGAGCGCGATGGTTTCGCCCAGCGGCTGCGACAAGGTCACGCCTTCGCCATGCGCCACCAGGCCGCCCGCCACGCTGATGTTGGTCTGGCCATAGCCCTGGCCCTGGCTGCGGCTCAGGTTCACCTGGCCGCTGCGTCCCTTGTAGGTCAGGTTCGCGCTGCCATTCGATCCGTCCTCGTTGGAGCGGTCCACCGTCAGGCCGTAGGTCAGGCGATAGTCGTCCCATGCGCTGCCGGAGACACCGGCCTGATGGGTGACACGGCCCTGGTTGTTGCGCGAGACGGCGTAACTTGCATTGACGTTCGATCCGAGCGGAATCGACAGCGTCAGCATGACCTGGCGATTGGCCGGTCCCCGGAAGTTGGAAACCTGGCTGTAGAAGATGTTGTAGCCCACCCGCCCGTAACTGCCGGAATAGCCGACCTGCACGAGCTTGTCCTTGCGGTCGCTGCCCCAGTAGCTCTGCTGTCGGGCCGACGCGTAGAGCGAGCCCCAATCGCCCAATGGCTGCGCCAGGTCCAGTCGCACCTCGCTGCGGCGATTGAAGAAGGGCAACAGGTTCTCCGCGGCATAGCGCATCTCGACCGATTCGGAAAAGGTCCGGAAGCCGCTCGTCGAATAACGGTAGCCGGCCATGCGGAAGGTGGTGCCCGTGTCATCGATCGTCTTGGAATACAGGGCCCGCAGCGACTGGCCGCTGAGCGTCTGGTCGCCCTGCCCCTCGGTTCGGGCATGCGTGAGGTCCAGTGACACCGCGCCGAAGCCATACATGTTCTTGCCCATGCCCATCATCCCGGCCTGATAGCCGCGCGACAGCGTGGCGCCGCCATAGACGGAAAAATCCTTCGGCAAGCCTCGCGCCAGCGTGCCCTGGACGAAATAGGGACGCTCGGCGTTGCCTCTGTAGCGCTCGTCACCGCTGCGGAACTGGCCCGCGGTGGCGCTGTAGCGCCACGTGCCTTCGCGCAGCAGCGTGGGCACCGCGGCGAAGGCCTGGATGTAGCGCGTCTCGCGGCCATCGGCCTCGGTGATCGTCACTTCCAGGTCACCACCCGATGAAGTCGGGTACAGGTCGTCCAGCGCGAACGGGCCGGGCGCGACATAGGTGTTGTAGATGATGTAGCCGTTCTGTTTCACCGTGACGCGCGCATTGGTCTGCGCCACGCCCCGGATGGTGGGCGCATAGCCTTGCAGGCTGTCCGGCAGCATGGCGGTGTCCGAGGCCACCTGCACGCCCCGGAACTGGAAGCCGTCGAACAGTTCGGCCGATGTGAAGCCATCGCCGATCAGCAGTTGGCCGCCGATCGAAGGAAGATCGCGCTGCGCGTACGTCTGGACGGCCTGCCAGCGCCCTTTGGCATCGAAGCCGCGGTCGTAGTTGGAGCGGTGGCGAAAACGCCAATCGCCGACGTTGAACCCTCCCAGCACCGAGGCATAGAACGTGTTGCGCTCGACCTTCTCGCCGCCGAAGGCGCCGGTCGAGGTCGGCCCTCGATAGGAGAGGCTGTTCGATCCATGGCTGCGCGACACGCTGAGCTGATAGTCCAGCATGGCGGCACTGATGCCATGGTCCCATTTCGACGGCTCGACCGCGCCCCGGGCCGAACGCTTCAGGGCCGCCTGGGGAATGCTCAGCAGCAGCCGCTGCTGGCCTGCGTCGTAGGTGGCCGTGGCCTCCGGCACCGCGGCATTCAGGTCGACGCAGCTTTCGGGCGGCAGCGTCGACAGGCTGGAGAAAACCTCCACGTTCACGCCCGAGCTGCGCAGCAGGTCCACCGTGAGGCAAGGCACGGCATCGCGCTTTCCTTCCACCGCATCGAAGCGGACCTCCACCTTGCTCAGCGGGGCACCATTGCGGATGATTTCGACCATGTAGACGCCGGGCATCACCTGGTTGCCGAACGAGAACATCGAAAGATCGGCGTTCGCCTGGTCGCCGTTGATGGTCAGGAATTTCTCGTTGAAGATGCTTTCCTTCGGCTTCTGCGCATGGCTGGCGTGTGCCACGAGCGCGAGCGCAATGGCCGAAAGCGCGTGCTTTCGAACATTTCGAGGGTGGGCGGAGGCACTCACGACATTCATCTCCGTGACGTCATGGCCGCTTGTCGGTCGCCGCGGCTTGAGGCTGGAGTTCCACGGGCTCGTTCGACGCGGGAACGCGGACGCTTTCCTGAGGGGTCTGCCCGCCGAAGTCGTTGATCGTGGTGAACTTCACGGAAACAGCCTGTGGCTCCGTGATGCTGTTCAGCGGATAGATGCGCTCCTCCATCGGCGGCAACATGTCGGGATTGATCTCCTGCTGATTTCCATTGACATGGAGATAGGTGAAGGTGACGTGATAGGGCGTCGGGTTGACGATCTTCAATGCGGCGCCCTTGCCGTCCTGCCCCGCCACGATGGCCCACTTCAACCGGTTCCGGGCGGCCGCCGGATCGCTATCCCGCAGGGCCGTGGGCCGATAGAACAGCTTGATGCGCGTGCGCACCGCGATCTGCAGCACGTTGTCTTCCTGCGCCTTCTCGGGAATCTCCTTCACGTTGAGCCAGAACGCCGATTCGCGGTCGGCGGGAAGATCCTTGGATGTGCGCAGTACGCGCAGAATGTTTTCCACGCCGGGGTCCAGCCGCGAGAGAGGCGGCGTGACCAGGAAAGGTGTCTTGTTCTTGCCCTCGCCGGCGTCGATCCAGGCTTGCACGACGTACGGCGAACCGCTTTCGTTCTTCATCGAGATCGATGCTTCGCGGTCTTTCTCGTGGAGGATGACGCGGGTACCACCGAGCATGACGGCGGCATCGGCCGGCGCGATATGTGCACCCAGCAAGCCGACCACCATCAACGTGACACCTGCCGAGCGCAGCGCGTTTTTGAAAAGCATGGAGTTCCCCGATGCGCGGCTCAGGCGGAGCGTGACGCGCCTCATGTGCGCGGCGAGCCGGTCCGGCGCCAAGAAGAAGAAGAAAGAAGAAGAGGGAGAAAAAATGGCCCGTGAATGGACGGGCCGTATCCGTTTGAAATACCCCATCCGACTGTGGCCGGACGGGTTGCCGGATTTACTTGTAGGCGATCGTGAAGTTCGCGACGGCGTTGCCCGAACCGCTCGTGACCTTGTCCTTCTTGGTCGTCACGTAGCCGGCCTTGAAGCGCAACGAGAAGTCGCCCTTGCCCAGCTGGTAGTTGGCGGACGCCGCGTTGTTCGCGATCCGGGTGCCGGCGGAATCGAGCACTTCGATGCCGACGCCGCCTGCCGCGTTGACTTCGCCCAGGCCAACGGCCAGAAGCGCGGAGTCATCGGCATGGGGCGGTGCGCTGAACGTCACCGTGGCGCCGGTGGCCGTTTCGCCGCAGTTCATCAGCTTGATCACGAACGGCACCGGCGTGGACTTGGTGCCGTCCGCGGCGGCCATGTGGGCGCTGGAGATGGTGCCCAGTTCCACGTTCTGGTTCTGGCTCTCGCCAGCGATGGAGCAAGGCGCGTCGATGATCTTCCCGTTGAAGTTGACGTTGCCATCGATCGCGAAAGCGCTCTGGGCGGCGACACCCAACGCGGCGACAGCGACGATCTTTGCGATCGTGAATTGATTCATTTGTATTTCCTAGGAAATTAGATTAATAAATTAAGAGACCAGTGCCGAGATGGCGGAGCGAAGTCTATTCAGGAAAAACAAGTCAAAAATTGAACTTTGACAATTGTTCAATATTGCAACTAAGGTGTGACTCGCACCTCGGACTCCGATCGATCGCCACTCGATGTCACGATGCGCACCAGCCGGAACCCCTGCGCATAGACGCTTGCCAATTGCGCGCCGTTCTCGGGTTGCAGTTTCAGCTTGACGCGCAATCGATAGATGTGCGTATCGAGCGTCTTGGAATCGATGCCGAGTTCCCGACCCCATATGGCCTTTTCGAGCATGGTTCGGGTGACCAGTTTTCCGACATTGCGAAACAGGTACAGCGCCAGATCGAACTCTCGACGCGACAACTTGACCGGCTGGCCATACAGGCAGAGATGGCGGGCCGGAAGGTCGATGGCATAGACACCCACGCGCAGCACATCGCTGGGGAGTTCGAGATGCGGATAGGCACGCCGGGCCAGCGCCTGGATGCGCGCCGCGAACACGGAGCGATGCGCGGGCCTCGGCAGTACATCGTCGGCGCCGGCCGCATACAAGGTAGCGATCACGTCTTCGCGAAGTTCCGTGCTCAACAGCAGAACGGGCGGCAAGACGCCAGCTCGCGCTCGTATCCGCTCGATCAGCAGGCAGGCTTTCTCGGCGGAGAAACGGTGCAGGTCGAGGACGAACAGGCCGGCATTTCCCGTGTCGTCCTTCTCGACGGAATGAACGTCGAGCGCCATGGTGCGAATCGAATAGCCGAGGTCCACGAGCAACCTGGCGAGCACCTCGGCCTGGACTGGGTCGTCACCAGCAGCGCAATCTGCAACGGCTGCTCGGCACAGCGCTCTTCTTCGGAGTCCATCTCGATGCGGTGCGTCGAAACACTCCATTTGTCGCTCTGGGGCACTTCGGCCGTGCGCGACATCGCGCGCGCATGGCTGCCGTGAAAACCACGAGAGATGGAACCCTGCCAAAACATACTGTCTCCTGCATCTGCAATACACGAACACCGTCACCCCGAGCGCATTTCCGACGGTGGATTCAGCGCCACCAGGCGGTAACCGACGCCATAGATCGTCAACAAGCGCACCCCCTTCTCCGGGCCCCAGCGAAAGCTTTCTCCGCACGCGGGTCACGTGCACGTCGAGCACGCGGGAGCCCGGACTGGCGGGCCGGTCGAAAAGCTGCGCCTCGATCTCCGCGCGGCCAATGACCTTGCCGAGGTTCTGGAACAGGATCAGCGCCACCTCGAACTCGCGCGGCTGCAGGCGGACCTCCACGCCATCGACCAGCACCACGCGCGCCTGCCGCTTGAAATGGAAGCTGCCCCCAGATCAGGTCTTCCTCGACCGGCTGCGCGTTGGCGCCGTTCCTGCGCGAATGCAGCAGGCGCAGGCGCATGGCCAGTTCCGCGCCGTCCACCGGTGCCGTGGCGAACTCGATCCGTTCGCCGTTGATCGATTCGTCGTCGAAGGTGGACGCGAGCTCCAGCGCATCGCGCGAGACGACCACGAGGATCGGCAGCTTCACCATACTGCGCAGATTCACCCATCGTCGCGGGCTCCACGCCTTGTCGGCACAGGCGATCAGCGCGTCGTAGCGGCGGCCCGAGGACAGCGAGTCCCACAGGGTCTGCACCGAATCGAAGGCCGCCGAGGCGAAGCCCTGCGAATCGAGGGCATCGCGCAACGCGCCGCGGTTGCGGTCGTCGCCGAAGACGAGGGCCAGCGAGGAGATGGATCCCGGGTTCGAGATCCGGCATGGGTCGTCGGGCTCATGGCGCGAACCCTCCGGACGACCGCGCCGCCGATTCGAAGCCCGGGACCACTTCGGCCACGAAGCGCTGGACGCTTTCGCGGACCACGTCGAGCTCCATGTCCGGCTCACGCGCCGCGCGCAGCACCACGCCTTCGACGAAACATTGCAATGCAAACACCCGGCCGCGAATCTCCGCCTCGGGCAAGAAACGGTGGACTTCCCGCAAGTGGGCCTGCAACAGCATGACCAGCGCCTGGCGTTCCTGAACCACGGCCTGCATGCTGGCGCCGGCCACGCGCGCCCGGGCGCGCCCCCCTCCGCGACCGCTTCCAGCATGAAGGCGGCGTTCGCCGCACCCGTGGCGCGCCAGCAGCGCATCCGGTCCACACGAAGTCCGCCACCGTCTCGGGGGTGAGCGCCGTCAGGCTGCCAAGCCCCAGCCCCTGCAGGCGCTCGAGCAAGGCCAGCACGATGTCGTCCTTGGTCGCGAAGTGCCGACGAATCTCGTCAGGACTCGCTTCCGCCGCATCGCAGATGCAGACCATCGACACGGCCCGGATGCCGCGCTGCGCGAAGCATGTGGCCGCCACCGAAAGAATGCGGTTGCGCGCTGGCTCTTCATCGCGTGCGCCGACTGCTTGCTTCATCCCTGTTTCCTGTATCACTTGAATCCTTTCGACGGATGCCGAACAGACAGAATCTGTTGCATTGAAGAGAGTGAATATTCATTTTTTCTTAGGTTAACCTACTCCCTCCTTTCAGAGAACCCAGTCCACCGGATTCCTAGGGGAAAGCAACAACATTCACGCAAAAATACGGAACTAGTTCTCGATACATGGGGGCTGTTGCCACCAAGTTGTCGACAACGCCCCTCTTGGTGAAAGATCGACCAGCGCCACACAGCGAGGGCCGCGGCGCCCTTCCGCCGGCTCCCGTCATCACTCAAAACATGAATGAATGTTTATACTTTCAGGACGTTCATGAACGTCGTCACCAGCCTCCCATGCCACCCCACCCACGAGGAATTCCCGAGTGAATAGCACTACCAAGCGCTCGTCCCCCAAGAGCGAACTGCGGGCGGAGTCGCAGCGGCAACGGATCCTGAAGGCCGCGACGGAATGCTTCATCCAGGACGGGCTGCATGCGGGCACCATCGCCCGCATCAGCGAAGCGGCGCAGATGAGCCCGGGGCTGATCTATCGCTACTTCTCGAGCAAGGAAGAGATCGTTCTCGCGCTCATGCACCGGCAGATCAGCACCGGCAATGGCGCGGGACTGCTGGGACTGCCGCCGAAGGTCGTGACGACGCGCATCTGCGAATACCTGCGCCGCTGGCTGGCCGGCGACCCCGACGTGCCGAGCGCCACGCTGATCCTCGAGATGAGCGCCGAGAGCACGCGCAACGAAGCGATCTCGCGACAGATCCTGAAGGTGGACGGAGAAGCCAAGACGTCGCTGACGGCCTGGCTCGGCGATCTGCTCGCCAAGTCCGGCGCGGCCCTGAGCGAGCACGAGATCGCGATTCGCGTCCTCACGCTCGAATGCTTCGTCGAGGGCCTGTTGATTCGCGCGGTCCGCGAGCCGACCCTCGACATGGAACTCGTCGAGAAGAGCATGGACAACCTCATGGCCACCCTGGTGCCCTTGCCGGCCGGCAACGCAACTTGATGGCAGTTGAGCCGCGGACGGTGCTCCTTCACCCGGCAGTGCCTGTGATAGAGTGCCTCCAGCGCATCTGCCGCGCTCGCCTTTGGGGACGACTCCAAAACGCGATCACCGTTCGGGGACGACCCTGCGCTTCTGCTGAAGTTCAACCATGGTCACTCCCCGCAACCCGCCGCCTTCGGGCACTGCCCCCAAGCCTTCCGTTCCACCCTCGACCTGGCTGCTGCTGATCGCCGCCTGGGGCGTCGTCGGCGCGTTCACCGTCTTCGGTGCCGAATGGCTCGGCCCCTCGATGACGCCCGTCACGGCGGGTGTCGCCTTCGCGGCGCTGTTCGTCACGATCCTGGCCGCGTCCTTCGGCGTGGTGAAGGAGGCCGACCATCTCGCGCATGCGCTCGGAGAGCCCTACGGCACCCTGATCCTGACGCTGTCGATCGTGCTGATCGAGGTGGTGCTGATCGCCTCGGTGCTGCTGGGCCCGGGCGACTTCCCCACCATCGGCCGCGACTCGATCTTCGCCGTCATGATGATCATCATGAACCTCGTGATGGGCCTGTGCCTGATCGCGGGCCACAGCCGCAACGGCCATCAGGCCTACAACGCGCAAGGCACGGCTTCGTACCTGGCGATGGTGGTGCTGCTCGCCAGCATCGCACTGGTGCTGCCGAAGTACCTGAGCGGCGCGGGCGAGTTCACGACCTTCCAGGCCCTCGGCATCACGGCGGTGACGGCCGTGGTCTACGCAGTCTTCCTCGGCATGCAGATGCGAAGCCACCGCAAGCTCTACATGGAGCCCGCGCCAGCCGTCGATGCCGAGCCGCCGCCCCGCCATGCCGTCGGCCTGCTGCCCCAGCCCGCGCGGACGGACACGCGCTTCCTCCTGCTGCGCTCGGCGCTGCTGATCGCGCTGATCCTGCCGATCGTGCTGCTGGCCCACCATCTCGCGGTGGTCACCGACTACGGCATCGCGGCGGCGGGCGCGCCCACCGCCCTGGGCGGCGTCCTGATCGCCATCATCGTGTTCACGCCCGAGTCCATCACGGCCGTGAAGGCCGCGATGAACAACGAGATGCAGCGCGCCATCAATCTGTGCCTGGGCGCCTTCGTCTCCACGGTGGACTGACGGTGCCGGCCGTGCTCGTCATCGGCCTCGTGACCGGCAAGCAGGTGATCATGGGGATCTCGAACGCGGAGACGGTGCTCTACATCGCCACCGTGGCGCTGAGCATGCTCACGTTCAACGGCCAGAAGACCTCGGCGGTCCAGGGCTGGATGCACCTCGCACTGTTCGCGATCTTCGGGCTGCTCCTCTTCAGTCCCTGAGCCGAGATACCCGCTCAGTAGCTCCGGTTCGGCACGCCCGACATCGACAGCGCCCACTGCGCGATCCGGTCCTTTCGTTCGAAGGCCACGCCCGGGTGCTTGTTCGCATAGGCCAGGAACTCGCCCAGCGCCTTCACGCGCGCGGGCGTGCCGCCGATGCGGTCGTGGGTGGAGATCGACATCATCCGCCGGCGGCCGGCCGCCTCGGCATAGAGCTGGTCGAACTCGTCCTTGAGCTCCTGACCGAAGGCCGCGGCCGTGAGCGGCCCCTCCGCACCGAAGCGGGCGATGTCGTTCATGCGCAGCGTGTAGGGCACGACCGCGAAGGGCTTGCCGTTGACCTGCGTCGTCATCGGCTCGTCGGCCGAGAGGTCGTCGATGTGGTACGTGAAGCCCAGTTCCTGCAGGATGCCGAGCGTGCGCGGCGTGCCGCGCAGCCAGAACGCGTTGTAGCCCGCAGGACGGGTGCCGGTGGCCGTGACCAGCGCATCGATGTTGGCCTGGTAGGAGGCGCGCTCCTGTTCGGGTGAGATGTCCCAGTGCGGGGTCCAGGTCTGGCCATGCGCGGCGGCTTCGTGGCCGCGCTGCACGATCTCGCGCGCGAGCTGCGGGTTGCGCTCCACGGCCTGGCCAGTCATGTGCGAAGTCACCTTCACACCATGCCGGTCCCACAGGTCGAGCAGCCGTGGGATGCCTTCGCGCACCCCGTATTCGAACCAGGTACGCGCCGGCAGGTCCGGGTACTTCGCACCCATCGGCGGAAACGGCGAACCGTTGTCGTGCTCGCTCTGCGCGCCCGACTCGAACTGCATCGACACCGAGATCACGAGCCGCGCGCCGTTCGGCCAGTAGCGGCCGGTACCGGACGTGGCTGCGGCCTTCGGCCGCGCCTGGGCCCGCGCTTCGCCGGCCGCGAGGCCGGACAGCGCGGCGGCCGCCACCGTGCCCGCGCCGCCGCGCAGGATGTTGCGGCGCTCGAGGCTGCCGAGGGAGGGGTTGGCGTTCATCTGGAGGATCCCTTTCATGAATGGTGGGGGTTCGACGGCGGATTCCACTGCTGCTTCCAGTAGTTCGCCTTGGGGTGTTCGCGCAGGAACACGCAGCACTGCACCCATTGGCCGGGCGACAGTGCCTCGACCGCGCGGGACAGCACCGTGAACGCGGTGTCGGCCATCCGCTGACTCACCTCGCTCGCGCGCGGATTCGTGAGCACCAGCGTGGCGATCAGTTGCTGCGCGCCGGGCTCGTCGCCGCAGAGCTCGGCGACGATGGGTTGCACGCGCGACTTCAGATCACCGAGCGCGGCCGATCCACTGTCGGCGAGCGCGCGGTGCAGCGTGCGCAGGGTCTGCGGCCAATCGATGGCTGCGAGCAAAGAGGGCGACGCCTCGACGACGATGTGGGGCATGGCGCGCGACCTCAATCCAGCTTGATGCCGGCCTCGCGGATCAACTGCTGCCAGCGGATGCGCTCGCTGGCCATCATCCGCGCGAAGGCCTGCGGCGAGCTGTCGACCGTGATCGATCCCAGCTCCGCGAGCTTGTCGCGCGTGTTCTTCTGCGCCAGCGCGCGGCGCATGTGGTCGACCAGCCAGGCCTGCCGTTCGCTCGGCGTGGCCGCGGGTGCGACGAAGCCGTACCAGCCGCCGATCTGCGCATCGACGCCGCTCTCCTTGAGCGTCGGGACCTCGGGCAGCGCGGGGATGCGCGCGGGGCTGGTCACGGCGAGCGCCTTGAGCCGGCCCGACACGATGTGCTGCAGCACCGCCGGCGTGGCCTCGAACAGCAGTTGCACCGTGCCGCCCATGAGATCGTTGAGCGCCGGCGCCGAGCCGCGGTACGGCACGTGCAGGATCGACACCTGCGCCTCGCGCTTGAAGAGTTCGGCCGCCAGGTGCTGCGGCGTGCCGTTGCCCGCCGAGGCGTAGGAGTAGCGGCCCGGCGCCTTGCGCAGCACCTCGAGCGCCGCGCGCAGATTCGGCGCGGGGAACGAGGGATGCGCCACCATCACCAGCGGCACCGACGCGGCCCAGGCCAGCGGCGCGAAGTCCTTGGCCGGGTCGTAGTTGAGCTTGGGATAGAGCGCGGCATTGGCCGCCATCGGGCCGAGCGCCGCAAGCAGCAGCGTGTGGCCGTCGGCCTCGCCGCGCGCCACGGCTTCGGTGCCGATGTTGCCGCCCGCGCCGCCGCGGTTGTCCACCAACACCGTGGCACCGCTCTCGGTCTGCAGCGCATGCGCCATCAGGCGCGAGATCGCGTCGGTGGTGGCGCCAGCCGGGTACGGGCAGACGATGCGGGATCGGCTTGGCGGGAAAGGCCTGTGCGTGCGATGCGCCGGCCAGGCCAGGGACGGCCAGGGCCGCGCTGGCCTGAAGGAAATTTCGTCGCTTCATGAATCGGTGCTTTCGGATGTCTCTTGTCTGGCGAAGCAGTTTCGGAGCACGCGCCGGCCGCGGCAAATCGCATTTTTCGGCGTACCCCATCGGATAATCCGATCGCCATGAACGCACGCCCCAGCAGCCTCGCCGCACGCGCACGCGATCCCCTCGAACTCGTTTCGCTGCGGCAGCTGCGCTACTTCAGCGCCGCGATGCGCGCGCCCAGCTTCAACGAGGCGGCGCGCGAATGCTCGATCTCGCAGCCCGCGTTGTCGGAACAGATCGCGCTGCTCGAGCAGGTGCTGGGCGTGCCGCTCTTCGACCGCACCGGCGGCCGAGCGGTCCCCACACTGTCGGGGCACGAGCTCGAACGCCGCATCGCAGGCGGCCTGCTCGAGTTGCAGTCGGCCCTGCGCGAGGTGCCCGAGCGGGCCGACACCATCTCGGGCCTGGTGCGCGTGGGACTCGTGCAGTCCTACGGCGCCTGCTGGGTGGTGCCGGTGATGCGCGCGGCGCAGGCGCGCTGGCCCGCGCTGTCCGTGGCGCTGCGGCGGCGCACCGCGCACGCGCTTGAGGAAGGCGTGCTGCGCGGCGACTTCGAGTTCGCGGTGAGTTTCGATCCGCACCCGCACGCCGACCTCGAGATCGCGCAATGCTTCGTCGAGCGGGCCGTCGCCGTCGGCGCTCCGCAGCGGCGCGCGCGGCGGCTCACGCTGGCGCAGCTCGCGACCTGCGGGCTCGCGCTGCTGCCGAGCGAATACACGATGCGCCGCGAGCTCGACGCGGCCTTTGCCGCGCAGGGCCTCAAGCCGCGGGTGCGGCTCGAATCGGATGTATTCGAAGACCTGGTGGCCGCCGCGCGCGAGAGCGGCATGGTCGCGATCCTCAACGCCGCGGCCGCATCGAGCCTGGCGGTGCACGACGCGGTGCCCATCGATTGCGTCGAGCTGCAGCGCAAGGCCTGCCTCGTGCGTTCACGCACGCGCCATCACACGAACGCGTCGCGCCATCTCTGGGATGCGCTGATCGCGGGCGCGCCGGACCTGCCATCGGGCTGGACCGCGCCCGACAAGGCACGGCGCTAGATGCTGCGCAGGTTCACGCGCCGCGACAAGGCCTCGGCGCTCTCGCGCCGCTCGCTGTAGCGGTCGACCAGATGCCCGGCGCAATCGCGCGTCAGCAGCGTGAACTTGACCAGTTCCTCCATGACGTCGACGACGCGTTCGTAATAGGGCGAGGGCTTCATGCGCCCCGCTTCGTCGAACTCGAGATAGGCCTTGGCGACCGAGGACTGGTTCGGGATGGTGATCATGCGCATCCAGCGCCCGAGCACGCGCAGCTGGTTCACCGCATTGAAGGACTGCGAGCCGCCCGAGACCTCCATGACGGCCAGCGTCTTGCCCTGGGTCGGCCGCACGGAGCCGACCGACAGCGGGATCCAGTCGAGCTGCGCCTTCATGATGCCGGTCATCGCGCCATGGCGTTCCGGCGAGCACCAGACCATGCCTTCGGACCACTGCGCGAGCGCACGCAGCTCCTGCACCTTCGGATGGTCCTCGGGTTCGCTGTCGGGCAGCGGCAGGCCGCGCGGATCGAAGACGCGGGTCTGCGCGCCCAGCGCGCGCAGCAGCCGCTCGGCCTCTTCGGTCAGCAGGCGGCTGTACGAACGCTCGCGGACCGAGCCATAGAGCAGCAGGATGCGCGGCGCGTGCGTCGAACGCTCGACGGGCCACAGGTGCCGTGGGTCCGGCAGCCGGAAGGCCTCCGCATCCAGGTTCGGCAGGTCAGGGCTTGACGACACGCTGGCCTTTCGCATCGATGACGGGCTCGCCGTCTTCCTTCGAGAACGCGCCGCGCTGGGCTTGCGGCAGCAGGTCGAGCACGGCCTCCGACGGCCGGCACAGGCGCGTGCCCAACGGCGTGACGACGATCGGGCGGTTGATGAGGGTCGGGTGCGCGAGCATGAAGCCGATCAGCTCCGCGTCGCTCCACTTCGCATCGGCAAGCCCGAGCTCGTCGTGGGGCGTGCCCTTCTGGCGCAGCAGGTCGCGCACGCCGATGCCCATGTCGGCGACCAATTGCTCGAGCGTTGCGCGGCTCGGCGGATGCTTGAGGTACTCGATGACGGTCGGCTCCTCGCCGCTGTTGCGGATCAGCGCGAGCACGTTGCGCGAGGTGCCGCAGTCGGGGTTGTGATAGATCGTGATGTCGCTCATGGAAGGGAGGGATGTCGCTGGTGAGAAAGCAGATCAGCCGAGGCTCAGGCGCAGTGCGAGCGCGGCGAGGGTCAGGGCGAGCACGGGCACCGTCATGACGACGCCTACCTTGAAGTAGCAGCCCCAGCCGATGGTGGTGCCCTTCTTCGCGAGCACGTGCAGCCACAGCAAGGTGGCGAGGCTGCCGATCGGCGTGATCTTCGGGCCCAGGTCGCAGCCGATGACGTTGGCGTAGACCATCGCCTCCTTCACCACACCGGTGGCGCCCGAGGCATCGATGGAGAGCGCGCCGATCAGCACCATCGGCATGTTGTTCATGACGGAAGACAGCGCGGCCGCCAGGAAGCCCGTGCCCAGGGCCGCGCCCCAGATACCGCCTTGCGCGAACACGTCGAGCAGCGTCGAGATCTGCTCGGTCAGGCCGGCATTGCGCAGGCCGTAGACCACCAGGTACATGCCCAGCGAGAACACGACGATCTGCCAGGGCGCGCCGCGCAGCACCTTGCGCGTGGCGATGACCTCGCCACGCGCGGCCACGGCCAGCAGCAGCAGCGCGCTGACGGCCGCGACGGCGCTGACCGGCACGCCCAGCGGCTCGAGGCCGAAGAAGCCGACGAGCAGCAGCGCCAGCACGACCCAGCCCGCGCGGAAGGTGGCCGGGTCGCGAATGGCATCGGCCGGGCGCTTCAAGCGGCTGGCGTCGTAGCGCGCGGGGAATGTCGCGACGGAAAATAAAGCAGCAAGGCCAGCAGGCTGGCCGCCACTGCCGCGAGATTGACCGGCACCATCACCGCCGCATAGGCGTTGAAGCCGATCCCGAAGAAGTCGGCCGAGACGATGTTGACGAGGTTCGAGACGATCAGCGGCAGGCTCGCGGTGTCGGCGATGAAGCCCGCCGCCATCACGAAGGCCAAGGTGGTGGCCGGCGTGAAGCCCAGCGCCACCAGCATGGCCATCACGATCGGCGTGAGGATCAGCGCGGCGCCATCGTTGGCGAACAGCGCCGAGACGGCCGCGCCGAGCAGCACGATGAAGGCGAACAGCCGGCCGCCGCTGCCGCCACCCCAGCGCGCGACGTGCAGCGCGGCCCATTCGAAGAAGCCGGCCTCGTCGAGCAGCAGGCTGATGACGATCACGGCGATGAAGGTGGCTGTGGCGTTCCAGACGATCTGCCAGACCCGCACGACGTCGTCCAGATGCACCACGCCGAGCGCCAGGGCCACCAGCGCGCCCAATGCGGCGCTCCATCCGATGCCGAGGCCGCGCGGCTGCCAGATCACGAGCACCAGGGTCGCGAGAAAGATGAGACCAGCCGAGAGCATGAGGATGGCGCCGACCGTCAGCAATCGCAGGACGCGCCTGGCGCATCGACCGCGCAAGGCTGCCCCTGGCAGCAGTTCTCGCTCAGATAGGCCAGCAGCCCGTTCATCTGGTCGAACGAGGCGCGGTAGATCAGGTGGCGCCCCTGCCGCTCCTGCGACACCAGGCCCGCGCGGCCCAGCTCCTTGAGATGGAACGACAGGCCCGTGGCCGGAACGCCCAGCGCTTCGGTCAGCGCGCCAGGCGTCATGCCCTGCGGGCCGGCCACGACCAGCGCGCGAAACACACGCAGGCGCACGCTCTGTGCGAGGGCCATGAGGGCGCGGATGACGGCTTCTTCCTCCATACTTCAATCATCGTTGAAATATTGAATCGTGGCAACCGACTTCCCGCGCAACCCGCCCCGGCGCTTGAAACCCCGGCGATTGCCCTTATGATTAGCACTCGCTGTGGTTGAGTGCTAACAAGCCTCGCCTCCAGTCGACGGGCAACCGGTCCTGCGGGATGGGCGCCCACAAAAACCACCACCCAGTTTCTTATCCAGGAGATGCAATGAAACTTCGTCCTTTGGCCGATCGCGTGATCGTCAAGCGTGTTGACAGCGAAACCAAGACTGCCTCGGGCATCGTCATCCCCGACGCCGCCGCCGAAAAGCCCGATCAGGGTGAAGTCCTGGCCGTGGGCCCGGGCAAGCGCAACGACAAGGGCGAACTGGCCGCACTGACCGTCAAGGTCGGCGACCGCGTCCTGTTCGGCAAGTACAGCGGCCAGACCGTCAAGGTCGGCGGCGACGAACTGCTGGTCATGAAGGAAGACGACCTGTTCGCGGTCGTCGAGAAGTAATCCACCCATCCCCTATTCGGAGTAATACAACATGGCAGCAAAAGACGTCGTCTTCGGCGGAGAAGCCCGCGCACGCATGGTCGAGGGTGTGAACATCCTGGCCAACGCGGTCAAGGTCACCCTGGGCCCCAAGGGCCGCAACGTGGTGCTCGAGCGTTCGTTCGGCGCCCCCACCGTGACCAAGGACGGTGTGTCGGTCGCGAAGGAAATCGAACTCAAGGACAAGCTCCAGAACATGGGCGCCCAGCTCGTGAAGGAAGTGGCTTCCAAGACTTCGGACAACGCCGGTGACGGCACCACCACCGCGACCGTGCTGGCACAAGCCATCGTGCGCGAAGGCTTCAAGTACGTGGCCGCCGGCATCAACCCGATGGACCTGAAGCGCGGCATCGACAAGGCCGTGACGGCCCTGGTCGAAGAGCTGAAGAAGGCTTCGAAGCCCACCACCACCTCGAAGGAAATCGCGCAAGTCGGCTCGATCTCGGCCAACAGCGACGAAACCATCGGCAAGCTCATCGCCGACGCGATGGACAAGGTCGGCAAGGAAGGCGTGATCACCGTCGAAGACGGCAAGTCGCTCGAGAGCGAACTGGACGTCGTCGAAGGCATGCAATTCGACCGCGGCTACCTGTCGCCCTACTTCATCAACAACCCCGAGAAGCAATCGGCGCTGCTCGACAACCCCTTCGTGCTGCTGTTCGACAAGAAGATCAGCAACATCCGTGACCTGCTCCCCACGCTGGAACAAGTCGCCAAGGCCGGTCGTCCGCTGCTGATCATTGCCGAAGAAGTCGAAGGCGAAGCCCTGGCGACGCTGGTCGTGAACACGATCCGCGGCATCCTGAAGGTCGTGGCCGTCAAGGCGCCTGGCTTCGGCGACCGCCGCAAGGCCATGCTCGAAGACATCGCCATCCTGACGGGCGGCAAGGTCATCGCCGAAGAAGTCGGCCTGACCCTCGAGAAGGTGACGCTGGCCGACCTGGGCCAGGCCAAGCGCATCGAAGTGGGCAAGGAAAACACCATCATCATCGACGGCGCCGGCGCTGCTGCCGACATCGAAGCCCGCGTGAAGCAAGTGCGCGTGCAGATCGAGGAAGCCACGAGCGACTACGACCGTGAAAAGCTGCAAGAGCGCGTGGCCAAGCTGGCCGGCGGTGTTGCCGTGATCAAGGTCGGCGCCGCCACCGAAGTCGAAATGAAGGAAAAGAAGGCTCGCGTCGAAGACGCCCTGCACGCCACCCGCGCTGCAGTGGAAGAAGGCGTGGTTGCCGGTGGTGGCGTGGCCCTGCTGCGCGCCAAGCAAGCCGTGGGCGACCGCGTGAAGGGCGACAACGCCGACCAGGACGCCGGCGTGAAGCTGGTCCTGAAGGCCATCGAAGCTCCCCTGCGCGAAATCGTGAACAACGCCGGCGGCGAAGCCTCGGTGGTGGTCAACGCGGTTCTGGCCGGCAAGGGCAACTACGGCTTCAATGCCGCCAACGACTCGTACGGCGACATGCTCGAGCTGGGCATCCTGGACCCGACCAAGGTGACCCGCACCGCGCTGCAGAACGCCGCTTCGGTGGCCTCGCTGCTGCTGACGACCGAAGCCATGGTGGCTGACGCTCCGAAGGACGACGCTCCTGCCGGCGGCGGCATGCCCGACATGGGCGGCATGGGTGGCATGGGCGGCATGGGCATGTAATTGCCTCTCGCCCGGCGAGCGCTTCGGCGTTCGACGGGCGGGTCGTTCAGACACGAAGAAGGCCGGGGTTCGCCCCGGCCTTTTTCTTTGGGCGCGCCGCTTCAGTCAGCCGCGCGCCCTGCGCCTAGGCCCCGCCGCGGTCGACGCCATGTCGATCGGCAGCGGCGCATCGGCCTTGACCTCGCGCAGCACGATCGCCGAGCGCACGTGCGTCACGCCGGCCTGCTCGAACAGCGTGGTGTGCAGGAACTGCTCGTAGTGCTTGATGTCGGGCACCAGCACCGTGAGGATGTAGTCGGCCGGGCCGGTGGCCGAGGCGCAGCGCACCACCTGCGGACTCGCGGCCACGGCGCGCTCGAAGTCGCGCACCTTGGCCTCGCTGTGGCGGTCGAGGTTCACCTCGGTCACGGCCGCGAGGTTCAGCCCCACCTTCTCGCGGTCGACGATCACCGTGTAGCCGCGGATCACGCCGCTGGCCTCCATGTCCTTGATGCGGCGCCAGCACGGCGTGGGCGACAGCCCCACCGCGTCGGCGATCTGCTGCACCGTCTGGCGCGCGTCGCGCTGCAGTTCGTCGAGGATGCGCAGCGAATGATGGTCGAGAGGAATGAATTCGTCGTTCATGGCGATTTTCGAGATGGATATTCCTGATTCCAGGGTCACCCTGTAGTGATTCAAGAGAATATTCCTCCTGAGCGAGAACAACAATCTCGCAATGAATTCGAATGACTTATCTTCGGCCGCAGCCCCCACCCGCGCCGCCGAAACCGCCGCCACGACCACCCTCGCCCGTCCGGGCTACCAGCTCGCCGACAACCTCTGGGCGAGCGCGGGCGTGGTCTTCCTCACCGGCACGCAGGCGCTGGTGCGCCTCTTGTGCATGCAGCGCCAGCGCGATGCCGCGCGCGGCCTCGACAGCCGCGGCTTCGTCAGCGGCTACCGCGGCTCGCCGCTCGGCATGGTCGACCAGGCGATCTGGAAGGCCGGCAGCCGCTTCGAGCAGGAGGGCGTGCGCTTCGTGCCCGCCATCAACGAGGAACTGGCCGCCACCCAGGTGCTCGGCACCCAGCGCGTGGAGTCCGACCCCGAGCGCGAGGTCGATGCCGTGTTCGGCATGTGGTACGGCAAGGGCCCGGGCGTGGACCGCGCGGGCGACGCCATCAAGCACGGCAACGCCTACGGCGCCTCGCCCAACGGCGGCGTGCTGGTGGTGGCGGGCGACGACCACGGCTGCGTGTCCTCGTCGATGCCGCACCAGTCCGACCAGGCCTTCGCGGCCTGGAGCATGCCGGTGGTGCAGCCGGCCAACGTGGCCGAACTGGTGGAGTTCGGCCTCTACGGCTACGCGCTCTCGCGCTACTCGGGCACCTGGGTCGGCATGCCGGCGCTGTCGGAGGTGGTCGAGAGCTCGAGCACGGTCGACCTCGACCTGATCCTCGCGCGCAGCGCCGCCTGGCTCGATGCCGACGGCGTGCGCGAGGCCACCGGCCACCATGCGCCGGCCGACGGCCTGCACTACCGCTGGCCCGACCTGCCCTCGCTGCGCATCGAGTCGCGGCTGGCCGACAAGCACGAGGCGGTGGCCGCGTTCGCGCGCGTCAACAGCATCGACCGCGTCGCGGTCGAGAGCCCCGAGGCCCGCGTCGGCATCGTGACCTGCGGCAAGGCCCACTACGACCTGATGGAGGTGCTGCGCCGCCTCGAGATCCCGACCGAGCGCCTGGCCGCGGCCGGCGTGCGCATCTACAAGGTGGGCCTGAGCTTCCCGCTCGAGCAGACCCGCATGCGCGCCTTCACCGCGGGCCTGGCCGAGGTGCTGGTGATCGAGGAGAAAGGCGCCTTCGTCGAGAGCCAGCTGCGCGACATGTTCTACAACGCGCCGGCCGACGCACGCCCGGCGCTGGTCGGCAAGCACGACCGCGACGGTCGCCCCTTCATCTCGGCGCTCGGCGAGCTGCGGCCCTCGCGGCTGATCGAGCGCGTGGCCGAATGGCTCGAGCGCCACGTCGGCGGCGCCGACGGCATCGGCCGCCCGACCGAGCGCGTGCGCGACTTCACGCCGCCCGACCTGCTGGCCAACGCCAGCGATGCCGTGAAGCGCCTGCCCTACTTTTGCGCCGGCTGCCCGCACAACACCAGCACCAAGGTGCCCGAGGGCTCGACCGCGCGCGCCGGCATCGGCTGCCACTTCATGGCCAGCTGGATGGAGCGCGGCACCGCGGGCCTGGTGCAGATGGGCGGCGAGGGCGTGGACTGGATCTCGCATTCCAAGTTCACGCGCGTGCCGCACGTGTTCCAGAACCTCGGCGACGGCACCTACTACCACTCGGGCTACCTGGCGATCCGCCAGGCGGTGGCGGCCAAGGCCACCATGACCTACAAGATCCTGTTCAACGACGCGGTCGCGATGACCGGCGGCCAGCCGGTGGACGGCGTCATCACCGTCGACGCGATCGCGCGCCAGGTGGAGTCGGAAGGCGTGGCGCGCGTGGTGGTGGTCAGCGACGACATCCGCAAGTACGACGGCCAGAAGGACCGCTTCCCGGCCGGCACCGGCTTCCACGACCGCAGCCTGCTCGACACGGTGCAGCGCGAACTGCGCGAGGTGGCGGGCGTCACCGTGCTGATCTACGAACAGACCTGCGCCGCCGAGAAGCGCCGCCGGCGCAAGAAGGGTGAGCTCGCCGATCCGCCCAAGCGCCTGTTCATCAACCAGGCGGTGTGCGAGGGCTGCGGCGACTGCACGGTGCAGAGCAACTGCGTGGCGGTGGTGCCGCACGAGACGCCGCTGGGCCGCAAGCGCCAGATCGACCAGACCCACTGCAACAAGGACTATTCGTGCGCCCAGGGCTTCTGCCCGAGCTTCGTGGGCGTGACCGGCGCCTCGCTGCGCCGCAAGGCCGGCGCGCTGCAGCGCGAGAAGGATGCCGTGCTGGCGCGTGCCGCCGCGCTGCCGCAGCCTCCGGGCCACGACTGGGACAACGCGCCCTACGACCTGCTGGTCACCGGCGTTGGCGGCACCGGCGTGGTGACCGTGGGCGCGCTGGTCGCGATGGCCGCGCACCTCGAGGGCAAGGCCGCGAGCGTGCTCGACTTCATGGGCTTCGCGCAGAAGGGCGGCTCGGTGCTGAGCTTCGTGCGCATGGCGAGCCATCCCGAGCGCCTGAACCAGGCCCGCATCGACACCCAGCAGGCCGATGCCGTGCTAGCCTGCGACCTCGTCGTCGGCGCTTCGCCCGAGGCGCTGCAGGCGGTGCGCCACGGCCGCACGCGCATCCTCGCGAACCTGCACGAGATCCCGGTCGCCGAGTCGCTGCGCAATCCCGACGCCGAGCTGCACATCGACCTGCTGCTCGAGAAGCTGCAGTTCGCGGCCGGCGAGGAGCAGGTGAAGACCTTCGACGCGCAGGCGCTGGCCGAGGAGTTCATCGGCGACACGCTGGCCGCCAACATCCTCGCCGTGGGCTACGCGTGGCAGCTCGGCCTGGTGCCGCTGGGCTTCGAGGCGCTGATGCGCGCCATCGAGCTCAACGGCGTGGCGGTCGCCGCCAACCGCCTGGCCTTCGCGCTGGGTCGCATGGCCGCGGCCGATCCCGAAGGGCTCAAGCGCCTGGGCGACACGCTGCAGCCGGCGTCGGCGATGGACCTCGCGAACGCGGCCGACGGCAACGACCTCGAGGCCATCGTCGCGCGCGGCGTGGCCCATCTCTCGGGCTACCAGAACGCCGCCTGGGCGCGGCGCTTCGAGACCCGCATCCGCGCACTGCAGCAGCGCGAGTCGGCGCTCGGCGGCGATGCCTCGCTGCCCTTCACGCGCAACGCGGCGCGCAGCCTGCTCAAGCTCATGAGCTACAAGGACGAGTACGAGGTCGCGCGCCTGTACACCGACGGCAGCTTCCAGCGCAGCCTGATGGAGCAGTTCGAGGGCGAGAAGATCAAGCTCGAGTTCCACATGGCGCCGCCCTTCCTCGCGCCGCCGAAGAACGGCCAGGCACCGCGCAAGATCCGTTTCGGTGCCTGGATGCTGCCGGCGATGCGCGTGCTCGCGCGCGGCAAGGCGCTGCGCCACACGCCCTTCGACCCCTTCGGCCGTACGCAGGAGCGGCGGCTGGAGCGCGAGCTGATCGCCCACTTCGAGGCCCGGCTCGACGAACTGGCGCAGGACATGGCGGCCGCCGACCAGAAGCTGCTGGCCGACATCGCCGCGCTGCCGATGACGATCCGCGGCTACGGCCACGTGAAGATCGGCAACCTCGCACTGGCGCGTGCGCGCGAAGCCGAACTGCTGCACCGGCTGCGGCCTCAGCGCTATGCGGCGCCGGCCTCGACCAAGGCCGCGGGGCAGATCAAGGGCATCGCGATCGTCGCGGCGCACTGAGGCGCCGGCCCCTCTCCCCCATGGGGAGGGTCAGGCCTCGAACGACGCGCGCAGTAGCGGATAGAGCTTGCGAAAGCGCGCATGCCGCGCGCGATGTCCCGCCGCGGCCCCGGCCTTCGGATCGAAGCGCTGCCGCACCGCCGGCGCGGTGCACACCGCGGCGATCGCGCCGCCATCGGCCAGCCAGGCCAGCCGCGCGGCGCCCAGTGCGCCGCCGGCCTCGCCGCCCTCGGCCAGCGTCAGCGGCACCTCGAGGATGTCGGCCAGCAGCTGCGCCCACCAGGCGCTGCGCGCACCGCCGCCCACCAGCGCCAGCGCGCCCGCGGGCCGCGCCAGCGTGTCGAGCCCGTCGCGCAGGCCGAAGCTCACGCCCTCGACCACCGCATAGGCGATGTCGTCGGCGCCATGCGCCTGCGTGAGCCCGAACAGCACGCCCTGCGCGTTCGCGTTGTTGTGCGGTGACCGTTCGCCCGACAGGTAGGGCAGGAAGATCGGCGCGCGCGCACGCGCCGCGTCGTCGAGCCGCGCGGCCGCCGCCAGCAGCGTGGCCTCGTCGCCGAAGCCCAGGTGCCGCGAGGCCCAGCTCACGGCGCTCGCGGCCGAGAGCATCACCGACATCTGGTGCCAGCGGCCCGGCAACGCATGGCAGAAGGCATGCACCGCCTGCGCGGGATTCGGTTCGAAGCGGCTCGAGGCCACGAAGATCACGCCCGAGGTGCCGAGCGAGACGAAGCCCTGCCCCGGCTCCACGATGCCCATGCCGACCGCGCTGGCGGCGTTGTCGCCCGCGCCGCCGGCGATCTTCACGTCCGCAGCCAAGCCCCAGCGTTCGGCGAGCTGGGCTTTGAGCGTGGCCGAGACCTCGCTGCCCTCCACCAGCCGCGGCATCTGCGCACGCGTGAGGCCGGTGGCCGCGAGCAGCTCGTCGGACCAGTCGCGCGCGCCGACGTCGAGCCACAGCGTGCCGGCCGCATCGGACATCTCGCCGACCGCCTCGCCGCTGAGCATGAAGCGCAGCCAGTCCTTGGGCAGCAGCACGCGCGCCACGCGCGCGAAGAGCTCGGGCTCGTGCTCGCGCACCCACTGCAGCTTGGGCGCGGTGAAGCCCGGCATCGCGAGGTTGCCCGCGATCTCGCCCAGGCGCGGCACCGCGCGCGTCAGCGCCTCGCACTGCGCGCCGCTGCGGCCGTCGTTCCAGAGGATGGCCGGGCGCAGCACCTCGCCGGCCGCGTCGAGCAAGGTGGCGCCATGCATCTGGCCCGACAGCCCGATGGCGCGCACCTGCGCGAGCGCCGCCGGCTGGTCGGCGCGCAGCTGCGCCATCACCTGCTCGAGCGCCTGCCACCATTGCGCGGGCGATTGTTCGGACCACAGCGGATGCGGCCGGTCCACGGTCAGCGATGCGCGCGCCACGCCGACGATGCGGTGATCGTCGGCGAGCAGCAGCGCCTTGAACTCGGACGTGCCGAGGTCGAGTCCCAGATACAAGAGAAGCTCCCGGTGGGTTTGGATGAAAGGCGGCGTTCAGGCCATGCCGTTGCCGAAGCGGGTGTCGGCCTGGCGGCGGAACTCGCTGGGCGTCATGCCCTTGATCTCGAGGAAGCGCCGGTTGAAGTTCGCCACGTTGTTGAAGCCGACCTGGTAGCAGATGTCGGTCACGTAGTGGTCGGTCTGCATCAGCAGGTGGCAAGCGCTGTTGATGCGCACGCGGTTGACGAAGTCGGTGAAGCTGTTGCCGGTGGAGCGGCGGAAGAAGCGGCTGAAGCGGCTCTCGCTCATGCCGAGCTCGGCGGCCAGGTCGGCCATCGAGAGCTGCTCGGTCATGTTGTTGGTGATGCGGTTGACGATGCCGTTGATCTGGTCGACCTGCGCGTCGCCGTCGGCGCCCTGCGCGCCCTGCATCTGCACGCTCGACAGCAGCCGGTAGTCGGTGCACTGCGCGAGGTCGGCCAGGAAGCCCAGGAACAGCCCGAGCCGGCGCACGCCGCGCGCGGCCTTGATGTCGTCCCAGTGCCGCTGCGCCTGCTGCGACAGGCCGAAGAACTCGATGCCGTGGCGCGCGCGCTCGAGCAGCTGCATGACCTCGCGCAGCTCGGGGATCTGCGCCGCGGCCTGCTCGATCGGCTCGTGGCGGAACTGGATCACGCGGTCGCGCCCGGCGGCGCCGCCCTCGGGCACGTCGAGCGAGATCCAGTTGTGCGGCAGCCGCGGGCCGCACAGCACCAGGTGGCCGGGCTGGAACGGCCCGATCCAGTCGCCGATGAAGGCCTTGCCCGAGGTCTCGGTGATCAGGTGCAGCTCGTAGTCCTCGTGGAAGTGCCAGCGCACCAGTGGACTCGGGAAGCCGTGCGCCAGGCATCGCACCAGGCCGGTCTCCTCGGGCGCCTCGTAGCCCAGCGAGGGCGAGCGCGCGAAGTCGCGCTCCAGCTCGGGCTGGCGCTGGCGGGGAATCGAACGCTTGCGGGTGGTGGTGGTCATGGCTGCATGCTCGCTGGCGGGCCGCGCCCGCTGCCAGAACGACTAGCGATTGTCTCCCTGCGCCAGCGCCGCCTGCACGGCCGCCAGCACCGGTGGATCGGCACCCTCGCGGGTGCAGTTCAGGGCCGCGGCGGTGGCGGCGAAGCGCATCACCGCGCGCCAGCCATCGTCGCCGAGCGCCGCGAGCTGGTCGCGGTGCTCCACGCCCTGGTCGAGCAGCGCGACCGACAGTCCGGCCGTGAAGGTGTCGCCGGCACCGATGGTGTCGACCACCTGCACACGCGGCGCGGCCACCGACAGCGGCGCCTTGCCCGCGCGCCAGAGCGTGGCGCCCTCGCCGCCGCGCGTGACGATGACGGCGCGCGCGCCCGCGGCCAGGATCTCGGCGGCCAGCGCCTCGACCGGGCGGTCCGGCGCGAGCAGCGCCGCGTCCTCGTCGCTGAGCTTGACCAGGTCGGCCATCGCGAACCAGTTGGCGACACGCAGGCGGTAGGCCGCGAGGTCGGGGATCAGGCTGGGCCGCACATTGGGATCGAACACGATCACGCAGCGGCCCGCGTTCGCGCTCACCAGGTCGGCGATGCGCGTCGCGGCCGGCTCCTGCAGCAGCGAGATCGAGCCGAAGTGCAGGAAGCGGCAGTCGGCCGGCAGCTGCGGCAGCGGCTCGGGCGCCCAGGTCGCGTCGGCGCTGCCGTGCGTGTAGAAGGCATAGCGGTTGGTCTGCGGCGTGCGCTCGACGAAGGCCAGGGTCGAGGGCGCGCTGCTGCGCAGGATGAAGCCGGTGTCGACGCCATTGCGTTCGAGGAAGGCCATCAGCCGCTCGCCGAACAGGTCGGTGGAGAGCTGCGTGAAGAAGCCGGTGTGCTGGCCCAGCCGCGCGCAGGCCACGGCCGTGTTGAGCGGCGAACCGCCCTCGTGGCCGAGGAAGGCCAGGGCGCCGGCCTCGCTGGCGGTGAAATCGATCAGGGCTTCGCCCGTGAGTGCAATGCGCATGGTGAGGACAGGATTTTCTTCGGTCAGTTCAGGGCGCGGGCGTCGTCCAGGAAGCCGCGTTCGGCGGCCAGGGTGGCGGGATGGTCGAGCAGTTCGGCGAACAGGCGCGGCGGGATCGTGATGGCGCCGACGCCCAGCGCGAGCAGCGACAGGTAGGCCTCGCGCGAGCGGATGCTCGCCACCAAGAGCCGCGTGGCCGACGCGGGCCGTTGCGCGACCAGCGACTGCATGCGCGCGATCAGCGCGAGGCCGTCCTCGCCCGCATCCTCGAGCCGCCCGAGGGTAGGGCGCCGCGTAGGCCGCGCCGAGCTGCGCCGCGAAGTGCGCCTGCTCGGGCGCGTAGACGGCGGTCCAGGTCACGGGCACGCCCTGCGCGATCAGCCGCGCGCCGGCCACCAGGCCCTGGCGCGTGGCGGGAATCTTGATGACGAGCTGGCCGGCGTCGAACTTCGGCAGCAGCGCCTGCGCGTCCTCGAGCATGCCGTCGACCTCGCTCGAATACACCTGCGCCTGCACCTGGCGCGCGCCCAGTTCGATGCAGCGCTGCAGCAGGCCCGGCACTTCGGCACGGCCGACACCGGCGCGCTGGAGCAAGGTCGGGTTGGTCGTCACGCCATGGACGACCGGATGCGGCAGGCAGGCCCGCAGCTGCGCGAGGTCGGCGCTGTCGAGGTAGAGATGGAAGTCGTCGTGCATGAAGGGTTCGAAACAGAGGACGGCTATCTTCTCACCGGGCGGCCCGCGCTTCACCGCGCACGACGGAAGCGTTCCGATACTTTCCTGACTTCAATGCGGCGTGCATCGCCATCTCAGCTCATGACGTTGCCGCCATCGACGTTGAGCGTCTGCGCCGTGATGTAGCGCGCCTCGTCGCTGGCCAGGAACACGGCCGCACCCGCGATGTCGCCCGGCAGGCCCATGCGGCCCAGCGGCACCTCGAGCCCCACGCGCCGCTTCTTCTCGCCGAGGGCCAGCCCCTCGGCCCTGGCGAACAGGCTGTCGACCTGGTCCCACATCGGCGTGTCGACCACGCCGGGCGCGATGCCGTTGACGCGGATGCCATGCGGCGCCATCGCGAGCGCCGCGCTCTGGGTGTAGCTGATCACGGCCGCCTTGGTCGCGCAGTAGTGCGACACCAGCGCCTCGCCGCGCCGCCCCGCCTGCGAGGCCATGTTGATGACCGAGGCGCCGCGGGTGCCGGCCTCGACCATGTGGCGCAGCACGGCCTGCATGACGAAGAACATGCCCTTCACGTTGACGGCGAACAGGCGGTCGAACGAGGCCTCGTCGCTGTCGAGCAGCGGCGCGAGATCGAACACGGCGGCGTTGTTGAACAGCACGTGGATCGGCCCGAAGGCCACCTGCGCCTCGACCAGCAGGCGCGCGATGGCCTGCATGTCGGTCACGTCGGCCGCGATGTAGGCCAGGCGATCGGGATGGCGCTGCTGCAGTGCGCGCACCGCCTCGGAAGGGGCTGCAGCGCGGTCAACCACGCTGCAGCGCGCGCCCTCGGCGATGCAGGCCTCGGCGACCGCCAGGCCGATGCCGCCGCCGGCGCCGGTCAGCAGCACATGGCGATCCTGCAGCCGCGTGCTCATGCCTTCGCGCTCACGAAGTCCGCGACACGCCCGCTCGCGCGGCGCACCGCATCGACCAGCCGCGCATCGCCCGCGATCGGCCCCCACAGGCCCGCGTCCGCGCACAGCGCCGCGACCGGGTCGGCCGCGTCGCAGATGGCATGCGCCACGGCTTCGTCCATGCCCTGGTCCTGGTAGGCATAGGGCAAGGCACCGCGATGCCAGCGCCGCAGGAAGGCCAGGAACAGCGCGGGCAGCATCGCCACGCTGTCGATGGGCTGGCCCGCGGCCAGCCGCTCGCGCACGGTGGGTGCGATGAAGCCCGGGATCTTCGAGAAGCCGTCCGCGGCCACGCGCTGGTTGGTGTCGCGGATGGCGGGATTGCCGAAGCGATCGAGCACCACGTCGCGGTAGGCCGCGAGGTCGATCGGGCTCGGGGTCAGGCAGGGAATGACGTCGTCGCTCACGTAGTCGAAGGCCATCTTTCGGATGGCGGCGTCGTGCGTGCCCTCGTGGATGAAGCCGAGCCCCACCAGCGTGCCGGCCCAGGCGATGCAGCTGTGGGTGGCATTGAGGATGCGGATCTTGGCCTCCTCGTAGGGCTGCACCGAGTCCACCAGTTCGACGCCCACGCGCGCCCAGTCGGGGCGGCCGGCCGCGAAGTCGTCCTCGATGACCCACTGAATGAAGCTCTCGCCGGTGATCGCGGCCGCGTCGTCGCGGCCGGTGGCGGCCTTGACGCGCGCGCGCAGCTCGGGGCGGCGGGCGCGGCGTGATGCGGTCGACCATGGCATTGGGGCAGCGCGTGTTGGCCTGCGTCCAGGCCAGCAGCTCGGCATCGCCCGCGCGCTCGATGAACTCGAGCAGGCCGGCGCGAAAGCGCTCGCCGTTGTGGCGCAGGTTGTCGCAGTTCAGCAGCGTGAGCGGGCCCGCGTCGGCGGCCTTGCGCGCGCGCAGGATCGCGCAGACGGCGCCGTAGATGGTCACGCCCTCGCCGCCCGCCTCGCCCTTCGCGGCACGCGCGATGTCGGTGGCGAGGTCGGCGAAGGACAGGTCGAGCCGGCCCTTGGTGTCGAGGTAGTAGCCGGCCTCGGTGACGGTGAAGGAGACGATGCGCGTGGACGGCGCGGCGCCGCGCGCGATCGGGCCGGCGAGCGAGGGCTCGTAGGGCAGCACCTCGCGGATGGCCTCGATCTGCTCGTAGCGGTATTCGCCCGCGGGCGACACGGTCTCGAGCGTGTAGCTGCCGCCCTGCGCACGCAGCGCCTCGACGACCTCGGCCATGTCGGGCCGGATGTCGGCGCCCGAGATCGACCAGCGCGTGTCGCCCGCGTCGATCAGCCGCTGCAGGTAGACCGCCTGGTGCGCCCGGTGGAAGGACCCGAGGCCGAGGTGGAGCACCGTGAACTCCGAGGGAGCGGGTGGAAGGGGTGCTGCTGCGAGAGTCACGAAGAATGTCCCGGAAGAGGAAGAGTGAAACGAGGGAAGGGATTCAGGCCGCGACCGCGCGCCCGTCGCGCGTGAACAGGTGCAGCACCGAGGGATCGAGCTCGACCGCCACGTCGTCGCCGGCCTGCAGCGGCGTGCGGTCGTTCTGGCGCGCCACCAGCGGCACGCCGCCCACGTCGACGTGGATCAGCGTGTCGGCGCCCAGCGCCTCGATCAGCTCGACGCGGCCCTGCACGTCCGACACCGGCGCACCGGCCTTCGGATGCACGCGCAGGCCCTCGGGCCGCACGCCGAGGAAGCCGTCGCTCGGCAGCCGGCCGCCGGTGGCCGCCGAGAAGCTCGGGATGGCGCTGGCCGCCACCATGTTCATCGAGGGCATGCCGATGAACTGCGCGACGAACTGGTTGGCCGGGCGGTCGTAGAGCTCGAGCGGCGTGCCGACCTGCTCGATCAGTCCGTCCTTGAGCACCACCACGCGGTCGGCCAGGGTCATGGCCTCGACCTGGTCGTGCGTGACATAGATGGTGGTCGCGCCGAGTGCGCGGTGCAGCTTGTGGATCTCCACCCGCGTGTTGCCGCGCAGCGCCGCGTCGAGGTTCGACAGCGGCTCGTCGAACAGGAACACCTTGGGCGCGCGCACGATGGCGCGGCCGATGGCCACGCGCTGGCGCTGGCCGCCCGAGAGATCCTTGGGCAGTCGGTCGAGGTACTGCGTGAGGTTCAGCGTCTTCGCCGCATGCTCGACCTTGGTCTTGATCTCGGACTTGTTCGTGCCGGCGAGCTTGAGCGCGAAGGACATGTTGTCGTACACGCTCATGTGCGGATAGAGCGCGTAGCTCTGGAACACCATCGCGAGGTCGCGCTTGCCCGAGGGGGCCCAGGTGATGTCCTTGCCGTCGAGCAGCAGGTTGCCGCTGCTGATCGGTTCGAGCCCCGCGATCAATCGCAGCAGGGTCGACTTGCCGCAGCCCGAGGGACCGACGAAGACGATGAACTCGCCCTTCTGGATCTCGAGGTCGACGCCCTTGATGATGTCGACTTCGCCGAAGCTCTTCTTGATGTTCTTCAGTTGGAGGTAGGCCATGGGGTGTCTCCCTTTCTTTACTTGACGGCGCCGAAGGTCAGGCCCTGGACGAGCTGCTTCTGGCTGAACCAGCCGAACACCACGATGGGCGCGATGGCCATCAGCGAGGCCGCCGACAACTTGGCCCAGAACAGGCCCTCGGGGCTGGAGTAGGAAGCGATCAGCGTGGCCAGCGTGCCGGCCTTGGCGGAGGTGAGGTTGAGTGCCCAGAAGGCCTCGTTCCAGCTCAGCACCAGGCACAGCAGGCCGGTGGAAGCCAGGCCGCCGACCGACAGCGGCAGCACGACATGGCGGAACTCGGTCCACAGGCTCGCGCCGTCCATGCGCGCGGCCTCGAGGATCTCGTTCGGGATGTCCTTGTAGGCGCTGTAGAGCATCCACACCATGATCGGCAGGTTCGACAGCGTGAACACGATGGTCAGCGCGCTCAGCGAATCCAGCAGGCCCGCGGTCTGCGCGAGCACGTAGATCGGCACCAGCGCGCCCACGGCCGGCATCATCTTGGTCGAGAGCATCCACATCAGGATGTCGCGCGTCTTCTTCGTGCGGAAGAAGGCCATCGAGTACGCGGCCGGCGCCGCGATCAACAGGCCGAGGATGGTCGAGCCCAGGCTGGTGATCAGCGAGTTGCGCGCGTACAGCAGGTAGTCGCTGCGCCGCTGCACCTCGCCGAAGTTGTCGAGCGTGGGCTCGAAGATGAACAGCGGCGGCACGTGGATCGCCTGCAGCTCGGTCTTGAAGGCCGTGAGGAACAGCCAGCCGAGCGGGAAGAACAGCAGCAGCGCGACGGCCCAGGCACCGACGGTGCGCAGCAGTTGCGGCAGGAAATTGCTGGGAGCTTGTTGTTGCATGGTTCAGCTACTCCATCGTGCGGTGGGCAAGACACGGCCCATTCCAGGAACACCACGGAACCGGCTTTGCCGGGCCGTTGGTGTTGCCCCCTGCAAGGGGGTTGGCGAAGCGACACGAAGTGCGCGAAGACTGGGGGTGTGCAACATGACTAATCCAGGTTCTTGCCGATGATGCGGATCAGGAACACGGCCACGATGTTGGCCAGCACCACCGCGAACAGCGCGCCGGCCGAGGCCACGCCCACGTCGAAGTTCATGAGCGACTGCTTGAAGATCATGTAGGTCATGTTCGTGCTCTCGTTGCCCGGGCCGCCGTTGGTGGTGATGGCGATCTCGGCGAACACGCTGAGCAGGAAGATCATCTCGATCATGATCACCACCGCCATCGGGCGCGCGAGGTGCGGCACGGTGAGGTAGAAGAAGCGCTGGAACGCGCTCGCGCCGTCCATGCGCGCGGCCTCCATCTGCTCGCGGTCGAGCGACTGCAGCGAGGTGATGAAGATCAGGCAGGCAAACGGCAGCCATTGCCAGGCCACCATGATGATCACCGACAGCAGCGGCACGTCGGTGAGCCAGTCGATCGGCTGGGCGCCGAACATGCGCCACACGTCGGCCAGGATGCCGTAGATCGGGTTCATCATCATGTGCTTCCACAGCAGCGCGTTGACCGCGGGCATGACGAAGAAGGGCGAGATCAAGAGCACGCGCACGATGCCGCGGCCCGGGAAGGGCTCGTTGACCAGCAGCGCGAGCAGCACGCCGAGCACCACGGTGATGCCGATCACGCTGCCGATCAAGAGCAGCGTGTTCCAGGTCGCGGGCCAGAAGTCCGGGTCGGTGACGAAGTACTCGAAGTTGGCGAGGCCCGCGAAGGGATGGTCGCCGGGCTGCATGAGGTTGTAGTTCACGAACGAGAAGTACAACGTCATCGCGAGCGGCACGATCATCCAGAGGAAGAGCGTGAGCACGGCCGGCGCCATGAGTGCGCGGGGCAGGAGTCTTTTCATTGTGTGTTCCTCTCTGGCTGTGGCCCCCTCTCCCGCTTGCGGGAGAGGGTGGGGGTGAGGGCATGCGGCGCCCGCGGCGAGCACCCCCTCACCCTGCCCTCTCCCCACGGGGAGAGGGAAGACGCAGCAGGGCTTACTTGTAGTAGCCGGCCTTCTTCATCTCACGCTCGGCCGTGGTCTGCGAGGTCTTCAGCGCCTGGTCGACCGTGACCTTGCCCGCGAGCGCCGCGCTCATCTGCTGGCCCACTGCCACGCCGATGGCCTGGAACTCGGGAATGGCCGCGTACTGCACGCCGACGTAGGGCGACTTCGGCAGCGTGCTGTCGCTGAGGTTGGCGCTGTCGATGGCCTTCTTCTCCGCGGCGGCGAACTTCGCGACCTTCTGGAACTCGGCGTTCGCGTAGGTCGACTTGCGCGTGCCGGTGGGCACCGCGCCCCAGCCCTGCTCCTTGGCGACCAGGTTGATGTAGTCCTTGGAGGTGGCCCACTTCACGAAGGTCTGGGCGGCGGCGGCCTTGGTCGAGCTGGCGGGGATCGCCAGGTTCCAGGTCCACAGCCAGTTGGCGCCCTTGGGCGTGACGGCCACCGGTGCCTGCGCGAACGCCACCTTGTCGGCCACCTTCGATTGCTTGGGATCGCTGATGAACGAGGCTGCGATGGTCGCGTCGACCCACATGCCGCACTTGCCTTCATTGAAGAGCGCGAGGTTTTCGTTGAAGCTGTTGGCCGAGGCGCCTGGCGGGCCGTAGGCCTTCATCAGGTCGACGTAGAAGCCGATCGCGTCCTTCCAGGGCTTGGTGTCGATCTGCGGCTTCCACTGCATGTCGAACCACTGGCCGCCGTTGGTGTTGACCAGCGTGGTCAGGAAGGCCATGTTGTCGCCCCAGCCCGGCTTGCCGCGCAGGCACATGCCGTAGACGCCGGCCTTGGGGTCGTGGATCTTGCCGGCCAGTTCCTTCACCTGGGCCCAGGTCGGCTGCTCGGGCATCTGGAAGCCGACCTTGTCGGCCAGGTCCTTGCGGTACATGAGCATCGAGCTCTCGCCGTAGAAGGGCGCGGCGTAGAGCTTGCCCTGGTACGACAGGCCGTCGCGGATCGCGGGCAGCAGGTCGTCGGCGTCGTAGGCGGCGTCGGTGGCGATGGGCTGCAGCCAGCCCTTCTTCGACCAGATCGGCGCTTCGTACAGGCCGATGGTCATCACGTCGAACTGGCCGCCCTTGGTGGCGATGTCGGTGGTCACGCGCTGGCGCAGCGTGCCCTCTTCCAGCGTGACCCACTTGAGCTTGATGTCGGGATTGGCCTTCTCGAAGAAGGGCGTGAGCTTCTGCATCTCGATCATGTGGCCGTTGTTGACGGTCGCGATCACGAGTTCGGTGGCGGCCTGGGCGACGAGCCCGGTGCCGGCGAGTGCGAGGACGAGGCCCGCTTTCAGAAAACGCTGCATGTTGTCTCCTAGAGGGTGAGCGACGCCCCCTCGGGTCGCCGTGCCCGGATTCTGGATAAACACGCTTGCGGTTTTGGTACTTCGAATGTCAACGACAGTACTTTCATGCACCGATTGGCTAGTGAATTCCCTAGTCAACGCAATACAGCATGTGCCGCAGGCAATCCAAAGCGTTCAACCGGTGCCCAGCAGCTGCCGCCGGAACTGGGCCGCCGCGGGCGAGAGCGCCCGGTCCTCGCGCGTGACCAGGCAGATCGGCGGCACGCGCACCGGCAGCTCGATCGGCACCACCCGCAGCAGGCCCAGCCGCGCGTAGTGCCGGGCCTGCGAGGCGGGCATGACGGCCGCCATGTCGGAGCTCTCGAGCAGCGCCGTGATGGCGATCGGCGAGGCGGTCTCGAGGATGTCGAGCCGCGCCTGCACGCCGGCCTCGCGCATCGCGGCCTCGAAGCGCCCGCGCTGCGGCGAACCCGGCGGCTGCAGCACCCATTGCCAGGCCGCCAGGTCGGCCAGCGTGAGTCCCTCGCGCTCGAAGGCCGGATGGCCGCCGCGCACCACCACCACCTGAGATTCGCCCAGCAGCGGCACGCTGGCGTAGCGCGACTCGTCGTGCCCGTCGGTGAGCCGGCCCAGCACCAGGTCGACCTCGCCCTGCTCGAGCTGGGCCTGCATCACGTCGCTGGTCTCGACCACCACCGACACCGCCACCTGCGGATGGCGCCGACGGTATTCGACCAGCGCCGGCGCCAGCAACTCGGGCACCGCGCCCGGCACGCTGCCCACGCGCAGCGCGCCGCTGAGGCCGGAGCGCAGCGCCAGCATCTCCTCGCGCGCGCTGCCGAAGTCGCTGACCACGCGGTGGGCGTAGCGCACCAGGATCTCGCCGTAGGGCGTGGGCTCCATGCCGCGCGCCAGCCGCTCGAACAGCTTCTCTCCGAGCGAATCCTCGAGCTGCTGCAGCAGCTTGGTGGCCGCGGGCTGGCTGATGTTCATGGCCTCGGCCGCGCGGCCCAGGTGGCGGTGGGCGTCGAGGCGCACCAGCAGCAGCAATTGGCGCGGGCGCACCTGCAGCATCAACGAGGCATCGGGGGAAGCTTTCTGGACGGTCATCACCAAAAGTATATGGAGACCCCGCCAATTTCGATTGGATCGCGAGGAGCGAACGGCCTAACCTGCAGCCTCGCCATGCATGGAAAGCAATGGCGTCCAAGACCAACAAGCAGGAGACAACCCCGATGCGCCCCTTTTCCCCGGCCTTCCGGCAGCGCTGCGCCGGCGCCTTCGCCGCCACGCTCGTGCTGGCCTGCGGCCTCGCCGCCGCCCAGACCGCGCCCGCCTACCCCGACAAGCCGCTGCGCATCATGGTCGGCGCCTCGCCGGGCGGCGGCACCGACATCCTCGCGCGCGTGCTGGCCGACAAGCTCTCGCCCGCGCTCAAGCAGCCGGTGGTGGTCGAGAACCGGCCCGGTGCCTCCAACACCATCGCGGGCGAGCTCACGGCACGCGCGCCGGCCGACGGCGCCACGCTGCTCCTGGCCACCAACACCGCGCAGGCGGTGGCGCCCCACATCCTCAAGCTCAAGTACGACCCGCTGAAAGACCTGCAGCCGCTGGGCCTGGTGGCCGTGATGCCCAACGTGCTGGTGGTGTCGGCCAGCTCGCCCTATAGATCGGTGAAGGATCTGCTGGCCGCGATGGCGGCCAAGCCCGGCGGTTTCAAGTACGCCTCCTCGGGCATCGGCAGCACCCAGCACGTGGGCGGCGAGGCCTTCAACCTGGCCACCGGCATGAAGTCGGTGCACGTGCCCTACAAGGGCAGCTCGCAGGCGCACATCGACATCATCGCGGGCGAGGTCGAGATGATGTTCGACAGCACCTCCTCGGCCATGGGCCAGATCAAGGCCGGTAAGTTCCGCGCGCTGGCCGTGAGCGCGCCGCAGCGCTCGCCCGAGCTGCCCGACGTGCCCACGCTGGCCGAGCAGGGCGTCAAGGGCGCCGACGTCTCGACCTGGTACGGCCTCTACGTGACGGCCGGCACGCCACGCCCCGCCGTCGAGCGCCTGAGCGCCGAGCTCGCGCGCAGCCTGCAGCTGCCCGACGTGCAGGCCCGCATCAAGGCCCTGGGCGGCGAGCCCGGCAGCCTGATCGGCGAGCCCTTCGCGGCCATGAACCGGCAGGAGTTCGAGCACTACGGCCAGCTCGTGCGCGCCGCCAACATCAAGGCCGAATGAGGCCGTCCCCCCCTTTTTCTCCACCGACGATCGCCATGTCCACTCCTTCGAAGATTCCGACCGTGACCTCCGCCAAGCCCCGCATCGCCGTGCTGCTCGGCGACCCCAGCGGGGTCGGCCCCGAGATGGCGGTCAAGCTGCTCGCGCGCCAGCGCAACCTCGACGCCGCGCGCGTGCTGCTGATCGCCGACCCGGTGGTGCTGGCCGCGGGCGAGCGCATCGCCGGCGCGAAGCTCGATCCGCTCGCGGCCGAGAGCCTCGACACGCTGCGCTTCGAGGACGGCCGGCCCTCGCTGCTGGCCTGCGACTGGATGGAGGGCGCCGAGCCGGTGCTCGGCGAATCGAACGAGGCCTCGGGCCGCGCCTCCTTCGAAGCGCTCGAGCTCGCGACCGCGGCCGTGCGCCGCGGCCAGGTCGACGCGATCCTGTTCGCGCCGCTCAACAAGCATTCGCTGCGCCTGGGCGGCCTGGTGCACGAGGACGAGCTGCGCTACATGCAGGCGCGCTTCGCGGTGCCGGGCTTCGTCTGCGAGTTCAACCTCACGGGCGCGCTGTGGACCTCGCGCGTGACCTCGCACATTCCGCTGAAGGACGTGGCGAGCCACATCACCGGCGAAGGCGTGCGCGACGCGGTGAAGATCATCGCCGCGGCGCTGCGCCAGTCGGGCGTGGCGCAGCCGCGCATCGCGGTCTCGGGGCTCAACCCGCATGCCGGCGACGGCGGCTCGATCGGCATGGAGGAGATCGAGATCATCGGCCCGGCCATCGAGCAACTGCGCGCCGAGGGCTACGACGCGCGCGGCCCGTTCTCACCCGACACGGTGTTCATCGGCGCGCGGCGCGGCGACGTCGACGCGGTGGTCTCGATGTACCACGACCAGGGCCAGATCGCGATGAAGCTCATGGGCTTCGAGCAGGGCGTGACCCTGCACGGCGGCCTGCCCGTGCCCGTGGCCACCTCGGCCAGCGGCAGCGCCTTCGACATCGCGGGCAAGGGCATCGCGCAGATCGAGGGCCTGCAGCAGGCCTTCGACCTGTGCCTGCGCATGGCCAGCGGTGCGCCGGTGCGCGCGGCCGCGACGGCCGAGGCCTGAGTCGGCCGCCATAAAAAGGGCCGCATGCGCGGCCTTGTCGAATCGTTGTTCTGCGTGTCCCGGGGTCTTCAGGCACCCGGCGGCTGGCCGTAGGCGTTGGCCTCGGGCTGACTGGGCTGCACGAAGAAATAGATCAGCACGAGGTTGATCAGCGGAATGATCATCAGCAGCTGGAACCAGCCGCTCTTGCCGATGTCGTGCAGGCGGCGCGAGCCCGCGGCCAGCACGGGCAGCAGGAAGCCCAGCGCGGCGACCAGGTAGACGATCTGGTGGATGAGGCTGGCGACGATCAGCACGACCACCTCGGCCAATATGAACCACCAGAACTCGGAGCGCGAGGCGCGCCCACTGAAATCCGTGTACTTCTGAAAGCAGGTCTTGACCGCTGTTTGAAAATCCATTTTGCTCGGCTCCTCTTGAGGTCCCCGGGAAATTTCCCGGGGCCATCATATCGGCGCCTTCTGCAACGGCAATGGCAACGAATGGCGTACTTCGAACGGCCAAGCGCTCACTGCGCGAGCGGACTCAGGCGCTGCAGCAGCCCCGCGGTCGAGGCATCGAGCCCCGTGATGTCGCCCGAGGAAAGCCGCGGCTCGATGTCCCGCGCGAGCACCTTGCCGAGCTCCACGCCCCACTGGTCGAAGCTGTTGATGCCCCACAGCGCGCCGCTGGTGAACACGCGGTGTTCGTACAGCGCGATGAAGGCGCCGAGCGCCTCGGGCGTGAGCTTCTCGAACACGAAGAAGCTGCTGGGCCGGTTGCCCGGGAAGTTCTTGTGCCCGCCCGCGTCGAGCTTGCCCACCATCAGCGCCTGTGCCTGCGCGAGCGCGTTGGCCAGCAGCTTCGGGTGGTGGCCCTCGAGCTCGTGCGAGGCATCGCGCACCGCGAGGAACTCCAGCGGGATCACGTCGGTGCCCTGGTGCAGCATCTGGAAGTAGGCATGCTGGCCGTTGGTGCCCGGCTCGCCCACAGCACGGGCGAAGTGCCCAGGCCCGGCGGCAGCGCGGCACCGGTCGCGTCGACCTGCTTGCCGTTGCTCTCCATCTCGAGCTGCTGCAGGTAGGCCGGCAGCCGCTTCAGTGCGCTGTGATACGGCGCGATGCAGCGGCTCGTGAAGCGGTGGAAGTTGCGATACCAGACGTCGAGCAGGCCCAGGCGCATCGGCAGGTTCTTCGCGAGCGGCGCGGTGCGGAAGTGCTCGTCCATCGCATGCGCGCCCGCGAGCAGCCGACGGAAGCCCTCGGCGCCGATGGCCAGCGCGATCGGCAGGCCGATGGCCGACCACAGCGAATAGCGCCCGCCCACCCAGTCCCAGAAGCCGAACGTGGTCTCGATGCCGAACTTGTTGGCCGCTTCCACGTTGGTGGTGAGCGCAGCGAAGTGGCCCGCGATGTCGTTGCCGCCCGACTGCTCGTACCAGCGCTTCGCGGACTGCGCGTTGGTCATCGTCTCGGCCGTGGTGAAGGTCTTCGAGGCGATCAGGAACAGCGTGTGCTCGGGCGCGAGGCCCTCGAGCACGCCGTCGAGCTCGTGGCCGTCGACGTTCGAGACGAAGTGGAAATGCTTGCCCGGCGCCGCGAACTCCGCGAGCGCCAGCACCGCCATCTGCGGACCGAGGTCGGAGCCGCCGATGCCGATGTTGACCACGTCGGTGATGGTGTGGTCGCCGCGCACCTTCTCGGCGTAGGCGAGCATGGCGTCGAGCGTTTCGTGCACCTCGCGCAGCTGCGTAGCGGTCTTGCCGGCCTTGGCATCGGCCGGCGCGCGCAGCAGCGTGTGCAGCACCGCGCGGTCTTCGGTGTTGTTGATGTGCTCGCCCGCGAACATCGCATCGCGGTGCGCCTCGAGGCCGCACTCGCGCGCGAGCGCGAACAGCAGCTCCTCCACGCGCGTGTCGAGCAGGTTCTTCGACAGGTCGGCGAACAGGTGCGGCGCCTCCTGGCTGAAGCGCGCGAAGCGCCCGGCGTCGTCGACGAAGGCATGGCGCAGGTCGAACTGGCGGCCCGCGGTCTCGAAATAGGACTGCAGCTGCGCCCAGGCCGGCGCGCGGTCGCAGCGAAGCGGGGTCGCCATGATCAGCGGCCGCTTTCCTGCATCAGCTTCTCGAGCTTGATCGCGTCGGCCGCGAAGGCGCGGATGCCCTCGGCGAGCTTCTCGGTGGCCATCGCGTCCTCGTTGAGCGCGAAGCGGAAGCCGGCCTCGTCGTAGGCGATCTTCTCGGCCTTGCCCTGGGCGGCGGCCTTGGCGTCGAGCGCGTGCTCGAGCGGCTCGTTGCTCGCGGCCAGTTCGGCCAGCAGCTCGGGGCTGATGGTCAGCAGGTCGCAGCCGGCGAGCGCCTTGATCTGGCCCACGTTGCGGAAGCTCGCGCCCATCACCTCGGTCTTGATGCCGTTGGCCTTGTAGTACTCGAAGATCTGGCGCACCGACTTCACGCCGGGGTCGTTGGCGCCGGCATTGGCGGCCTCGTCCCACTTGGCGCCCTCCGACTTCTTGTACCAGTCGTAGATGCGGCCGACGAAGGGCGAGATCAGCTGCACGCCGGCCGCGCCGCAGGCCACGGCCTGCGCGAACGAGAACAGCAGCGTGAGGTTGGTGCGGATGCCCTTGCTCTCGAGCTGGCGCGCGGCCTCGATGCCTTCCCAGGTGGAGGCGACCTTGATCAGCAGGCGCTTCTCGGTGTCGATGCCCTCGGCCTTGTAGAGCGCCGTGATGCGCTCGCCGCGCGCCACGGTGGCGGCGGTGTCGAAGGACAGACGCGCATCGACCTCGGTGGAGACGCGACCCGGGATGATCGAGAGGATCTCGGTGCCGAAGCGCACCAGCAGCCGGTCGATGACTTCGTCGAGCGGCTTGCCCGCATGCTTCTTCACGCCCTCGTCGAGCAGCGGCCGGTACTCGGCCTTCTGCACCGCCTTGAGGATCAGCGACGGATTGGTGGTCGCGTCCTGCGGCTTGGAGGCGCTGAGCTGCTCTGAAGTCGCCGGTGTCGGCGACCACGGTGGTCCATTGACGGAGTGCATCGAGTTGGTTCATGGCAATGATTATGTTGCGGTGATGGCGACAGGGCCTGCACGCTGGTGCATGCGGGCCGATGCTTTCATGCGCACCGTAGCACGGCTTGGCACCCGGTTCCATGATGGCGCGAACAACATGCGGCCAGCAGGGTTTCGGCCCCATGCCGCCCTACAGGCGCTGTGGTCCACGGCTGACGGCGAGCACCCGCGAGCGCGCCTAGGCTGCGGAGTCCTTCCTTCGCGAATCGTAGGATTCGCCGTCCCGTCCCGACCCAGGAGCCCCCTACATGCAGCGCAGACTTCCTCCCGCAGCCTCCACCGACCTCGCCCCCCTTCGACGACCGCCGCACCAGCGCCGCCATCGGCACCCTGGCCACGGCCTTCGTGATCGGCGGCGCGGCGGCCTGGCTCGCGCTGGATGCCGCGCGCCGCTCGCGCGTGCGGCTGGCCGGCCCGGCCGACGGCGCCCCGCTGATGCGCGCGCCGCTGCAGGTGGTGGCACCCGTGGACCTGCACCGCTACGCCGGCCTGTGGCATGAACAGGCGCGGCTGCCGGAACCGCTTCCAGAAATCCTGCGCCGGCCCGGTCACGGCCCAGTACACGCCGCGACCCGACGGCACGATCGAAGTGCTCAACCGCTGCGAACGCGCCGACGGCAATTTCGAGGAATCGCTGGGCACCGCGCGCGTGGTGCCGGTGGCGGGCCAGCCCGGCGCGGGCCGGCTCGAGGTGCGCTTCGCGCCCTCGTGGCTGGCCTGGCTGCCGGTGGTGTGGGGCGACTACTGGATCCTGAAGCTGGACCGCGACTACCAGGTGGCGCTGGTCGGCACGCCGAACCGCGAGTACCTGTGGGTGCTGTCGCGCGCGCCCTGCCTGGACGACGCGACCCTGCAGGCCGAGCTCGACTACGCGGGCAGCCTGGGCTTCGACATCGACAAGGTCGAGCGCACCGGCAGGTAGCGCGAGAGCTGGGTCGCGAGCGTGGCCGGCGCGGTGCAGTGGATCGCGTGCCAGCCGAAGGCGCGCGCGGCTTCCACGTTGGGCGCCGAATCGTCGATGAACACCGTCTGCTCCGCCGCCAGCGCATGGCGCACCGCGAGCAGTTCGTAAATCTCGCGATGGGGCTTCAGGAACTTCACGTCGCCCGAGAACACGCCGCCGTCGAAACGCCGCATGAAGCCATGGCGCGCCACGATCGCGCGCGCATAGGACGCGGGCATGTTCGAGAGGTAGTAGAGCTTCAGCGGCTCGCCGGCCTCGCGGCGCTCGAACAGCTCCTCGAGCAGCGCCACCGTGACATCGATCGGCGCCAGGCGTTCGCCCAGTCCGTCGAGCATGGCCAGCAGGCGGTCGGCCGGCAGCGCGAGACGCGCCGCCATGCGCGCGACGGATTCCTCGAGCGTGCGGGTGCCGCAATCGAAGCTGGTCCAGTCGTCATGATGGAAAAGCGCGCGGCCCAGGGCCGCGGCGGCGGATTCAGTGGGCGCATGCTCCGCCAGATGGGCCTGGACCAGCCGGGTGGGCTCCCAGGTGAAGAGCACGGCGCCAAGATCGAAAACCACGTTCATGGCGCCATTGTTCCATGCGCGCGCTACACCACGCTGACGCCATGCGCCCCCAGCGAGAGCCGGGTCTGCGCACCCGCGGCCAGCGGGTTCGACAGGTCGGTCGAGACCACGAAGACCGCGCCCAGCGGCGTGTCGAAACCGTACTCGTAGAAGCTGCCGAGGTAGGCCACCTTCTTCAGCGTGGCCGGCAGGCCGGTGTCGGCCGCCGAGGCCTCGCCGATGCGCCAGGCCTCGGGCCGCACCGCGACCTTGACCGCGCCCGGCGCCACCGCATGGCGCGGCCGCAGCCGCAGCGGCCCGAGCGTGACGTCGCCGTCGGCACCGGCCACGGCCGGGAACACCATCGCCTCGCCCATGAAGCCCGCGACGAACTCGCTCTCGGGCCGGCCGTAGAGCTGCTCGGGCGTGCCGCGCTGGGCGATCACGCCGTGGTCCATCACGATGATCTGGTCGCTCACGGCCAGCGCCTCGCTCTGGTCGTGGGTGACGTAGGCCACCGTGAGCTTGAGACGCTGCTGCAGCGAGCGGATCTCCTCGCGCATCTCGCGCCGCAGCCGCGCGTCGAGGTTCGACAGCGGCTCGTCGAACAGCAGCACCGCGGGCTCGAGCACCAGCGCGCGCGCCAGCGCCACGCGCTGCTGCTGGCCGCCCGAAAGCTCGCTCGGCAGCCGCTGGTCGAAGCCCACCAGGCCCACGCCACGCAGCGCCTCGCGCGCACGCGCCATGGCCTCGTCCTTCTTCACGCCGCTCATGCGCAGGCCGTAGCCCACGTTGCCGATCACGTCCATGTGCGGGAACAGCGCATAGCTCTGGAACATCATGCTGACGTTGCGCTCGGCCGGCCCGAGCGTGGTGACGTCGCGCCCGCCCATGAAGATCGCGCCCGAGGTCGGAGACTCGAGCCCCGCGATCATGCGCAAGGTGGTGGTCTTGCCGCAGCCCGAGGGGCCGAGGATGGTGGTCAGCGTGCCCTCGGGCACCTCGAAGCTGATGCCCTTGACCGCGAGCGGCCCGTTCCTGTCGGCGCCGTAGCGCTTGGTGACGTCGCGAAACTCGATCCCAGTACTCATGCTCGTCATGCCCGTCATGCCAGCCCCTCCATCTTGTGATGCCCCTGGTGCCCGGGTGCCGTGCCGCGCCGTCCCAGCCTGCGTTCGCCCACCACCCATTGCACCAGCGCGATCGCAAGCGACATCAGGATCATCAGCACCGTGCAGTAGGCCAGCGCGATGCCGTAGTCGCCGTTGCCGACGCGGCCGATGATGTAGGTGGTGGCGAGTTCGTTCTCGGCCGTGACCAGGAAGATCACGGCGCTCACGGTCGTCATCGCGCGCACGAAGCTGTAGACCAGCGCCGCCACCAGCGCCGGCTTGAGCAGCGGCAGCACCACCTTGAACAGCGTCTGCGAGGTCGAGGCGCGCAGCATCAGCGAGGCCTCGTCGAGCGAGCGGTCGAGTTGCTTGAAGGCCGCGGTGCCCGCGCGCACGCCCACCGGCAAATTGCGGAACATGAAGCACAGCACGATGATGAGCCCGGTGCCCGTGAGCTCGAACGGCGGCACGTTGAAGGCCAGGATGTAGCTCACGCCGAGCACCGTACCCGGGATCGCGAAGGCCAGCAGCGCGCCGAACTCGAACGCGCCCTGCCCCTTGAACTCGTTGCGCGCCAGCAGCCAGGCGATCAAAAGGCCCAGCGCCGCGGTGATCGGCGCCGAGATGCCGGCCAGCTTGAGCGTGGTCAGCAGCGAGTTCCACGCGGTGCCGGCCCAAACCAGCCCGAACTGCCCCCATTCGAGCGCGAACGCGGTCTTGAAATGCTGCAGCGTGAAGCTGTAGTCGCGCCCCCAGGTCTGCACGAAGCCGCCCGCGAAGGCGAACAGGTAGACCACGGCGGTGAAGGCGATCCACGGCAGCGCGATGCAGTGGATGGTGCGGCGCACGCCGTCGGGCAACGCCATCGGGATGCCGGCGTCGCCCTTGCCGCTGACGGTGGTGTAGTTCTGCTTGCCGAGCAGGCCACGCTGCAGCGCGAACACGCCGAGCGCGAACAGGGTGAGCACCCAGGCCAGCGAGGCCGCGCGGCCCTGGTCGTACTGCGCGCCGACGATGGCGAAGAAGATGTCGGTGGACAGCACCGAGAACTGGCCGCCGACCACCACCGGATTGCCGAAGTCGGCAATGCTCTCGATGAAGCCCACCAGGAAGGCATTGGCAAGCCCGGGCTTGAGCAGCGGCAGCGTGATGGTGAAGAAGGCGCGGCGCCGGTCGGCGCGCAGCATCTGCGCGGCTTCCTCGAGGCTGGGCGCGATGCCCTGCACCACGCCGCGCATGATCATGAAGGCGATCGGCGTGAAGGCGAACAGCTGCGCCACCAGCACGCCGGGCATGCCGTAGAACCAGCGCGTGGGTTCGATGCCGAACACGCTCTCGAGCACCTGGTTGACGATGCCCGCGCGGCCGAACAGCAGGATCAGCCCGAGGCCCACCACGAACGGCGGCGTGATGATCGGCAGCAGCGCCAGCACCCGCAGCGCGCCCTGCCCGCGCCGGCTGCCGCGCTCGGCCATCAGCGCCATCAGCGTGCCCAGGAAGGTGGTGCCCGCGGCCGTGAGCAGCGCCAGCACCAGCGTGTTCCAGGCCACGCCGCAGCGCACGCCGCCCGCGAGGCAGCCCAGGCCCCAGATGCGTTCGGTGAAGACGCGCGCGAGGAAGGCGGCCATCGATACGCGGCCGTCCTCGTCGAGGAAGGCGCCCGACAGCGCGCGGCTCACGGGGTAGGCGATGAACAGCGCCATCAGCACGCCGCAGCCCAGCACCGAGGCGGCCACGAACAGGTCGCCCTTGAAGCGGCCGAGCCGCGCGATGCCGAAAGCCGCGAGCAGCACCAGCGCGCACAGCGCCACGAAACCGCCGGCGCCGATGCCGAACTGGTTGATGCCGAGCTCGCCGAAGCGCGCCTCGAGCGCCGCGAAAGCCCAGCCACGCGCGCCGATCGCGAAGCCCGCGAGCGCGAGCCCGAGGGCACCGCCCGCGCCGCCGGCCAAAAGCCAGCGGCCCTGCGCGCGGCCCGGCGGCAACCACGCGCCGACGGCGCAGACGGCGAGGCCCGCCAGCCCGACGAACAGCCAGACGCGCCCCTGCAAGGCGGCCTGCATCAGGCCATTGGCGCCCTCGGCACCGCCGAAGACCTGCGGAATGACCTCGTACCAGGTCGCGTCCTGGATCGCATACCAGGGCAGCAGCAGGTAGGCCGCGAAGCCCAGCAGCACCCAGGCGCGGATCCAGCGCTGGGTGCGCCGCGCCGCGGCCTCCGACGCCGGATTGCGCGGGGCCGCCGCACGGGGCGAGGCCCCGATGGAATGCGCTTCCACTTAGCGCGGCAGCGAGTTGACGTCCTTCTCCCAGCGCGCGATCAGGCGGCGGCGCTCGGCGCTGGCGCCGTACTTGGCGTAGTCGTAGTCGATGAACTTGATCTTCTTGAAGTCGGGAATGCGCGGGTCGAGCTTCGCGGCGGCGTTGCTCGGCAGCTGGAACTGCTTGTTGGCGGCGCCGAGCTCCTGCGCGGCGGGCGTGAGCGCCCATTCGTAGAACTTCTTCGCGGCCTCGAGATTGCGCGCGCCCTTGATGATGCTCATCGAGCCGATCTCGGCGCCGGTGCCGTCGCTCGGCGTGATGGTCTCGACCGGGAAGCCCTGCATCTTCTCGCCCGGGCCGTCGTGCACGAAGCTGATCGACACCGCGGTCTCGCCGCGCGCCACGGCCTTGATCGGGCCGGTGCCCGAGCGCGTGTACTGGCCGACGTTCCGGTGCAGCGCCTTGAGGTACTCGAAGGCCTTGTCCTCGCCCATGAGCTGCACCAGCGTCGCGATCATGGTGTAGGCCGTGCCGCTTGAGGCGGGGTTGGCCACCTGGATGTCGCCCTTGTACTCGGGCTTGAGCAGGTCGGCCCAGGTCTTGGGCACGGGCAGCTTCTTCTTGGCCAGCAGTTCGGGGTTGTAGCCGAAGCCCAGGCGGGCCCGAGTAGATGCCCACGGTCTTGTAGCCCGACTGCTTCGCCTGCTGCTGCGCCCAGGGATGCAGCTGCGGCAGCGAGGGCGACTTGTACTCGAGCGTCAGGCCCTGCTCGGCCGCCTGCAGGTGCGGGTCGCCGGTGCCGCCGAACCAGACGTCGGTCTTGGGGTTGTCCTTCTCGGCGATGAGCTGGGCCAGCGCTTCGCCCGAGCCCTTGAGCGCCATGTTGATGCGCGTGCCCGTGGTGCGCGCGTACACGGTCGAGATCACGCTGCACCACTCGGCCTGCACCGAGCAGATCACGTTGACCGTGCCCTGGGCCGATGCCATGGCCGATCCACCCAGCAGCGCCGCCGCAACAAAAAGCTTCTTCATGGAGTTCTCCGCTTTGTCCAATAAAAAAAGGCCTCCCGGCCGTGGGTGCAGCGTAGCTTTAGTACAAGTGCGTGGAATCGGTACAAGTACCATCGCGATTAGGCGGACCGGCGCATTGCCTGCTATCGCCCCTCAGACCCAAGGAAAGTGTTCCCCATGAGCTTCGATCTCGTTCTGTTCGGCGGCACCGGCGATCTCGCATGGCGCAAGCTGATGCCCGCTCTGTTCCAGGCCTTCCGGCACGGGAGTCTTCCGAAGGACGGGCGCATCGTCGGCGTGGCGCGGGACAACCTGTCGGACGACCAGTACCGCGAGCTGATCCAGTCGCGCTTCAATGCCGTCGAGGGCGCCAAGCGGCCCTCGCCCGAGGAGTTCCAGAAGTTCGCCTCGATGCTGCACTACCTGCGCATGGACCTGTCGAAGCCCGACGACTATGCGCGCCTGTCCGAGCTGCTCAAGCAGCGCGATGCCGAAACGGTCGTGATGTATGTCGCCACCGCGCCGGGCCTGTTCACGCAGGTGGTCGAGCAGATCGCGGCCGCCGGCCTCAACGGCGCGCGCACCCGCATCGTGCTCGAGAAGCCGCTGGGACACGACCTGGCCTCCAACCGCGCGATCAACGCCGCGGTGGGCAAGGTGCTCGAGGAGAAGCAGGTCTTCCGCATCGACCACTACCTCGGCAAGCCCTCGGTGCAGAACCTGTTCGCGATGCGCTTCGGCAATGCGCTGTTCGAGCCCATCTGGCGCCGCGAGCACATCGCCAACATCCAGATCACGATCGCGGAAGACCTCGGCGTGGAGAAGCGCGGCGCCTTCTACGACCAGACCGGCGCGCTGCGCGACATGGTGCAGAACCATGCGCTGCAGCTGCTGTGCGCCATCGGCATGGAGCCGCCGATCAACTCGCGTGCCGACGCGATCCGCGACGAGAAGCTCAAGGTGCTGCGCGCCCTCAAGCCCTGGACGCCCGAGACGCTGGGCCTGCACACGGTGCGCGGCCAGTACACGGCCGGCACGGCCTACGGCGAGCGCGTGCAGGGCTATCGCGACGAACCGGGCGTCGACCGCGAGAGCCGCACCGAGACCTTCGTCGCGCTGCGCACCGAGATCGCCAACTGGCGCTGGGCCGGCGTGCCCTTCTACATCCGCACCGGCAAGCGGCTGGCCTCGCGCGACGCGCGCATCGAGGTCAACTTCCGCCCCACGCCGCACGCGATCTTCCGCGCGCCGGCCGGCAGCGCGAACAAGTTCGTGATCAACCTGCAGCCCAAGGACGGGCTCGAGCTGCACATGCTCGCGCAGGCGCAGGACAACCGCCGCAGCAACGGCCGCCAGGACAGCGCGGCGCAGCTCGCGCCGGTGCAGCTCGACCTCGACTTCGACAAGCGTTTCGGTTCCGAGCGCGTGGGCGCCTACGAGCGGCTGCTGCTCGATGTGATCGACGGCCGGCTCAACCTGTTCGTGCGCAGCGACGAGCAGGAGGAGGCATGGCGCTGGGTCGAGCCGCTGATCGACAGCTGGGCCAACGACGGCGGGCCGCGCCCCTACGCGGCTGGCACCTGGGGCCCGAGCGCGTCGAGCGCGATGATCGCGCGCGACGGCTTCTCGTGGGGCGAGGAGCAGTAGCTCAGCCGAACTGCACGCAGCGCATGCCGAGCGTGCCCGACTGGAAGCCTTCGTAGACCGTCTTCGCGCGCTCGCCCGCGCCCGCGGCGCCGAGCGCGTAGAGAAACGGGAAGTAATGATCGGGCGTGGCCACCGCGGTCGACGCGCCCGCGAGCCGCTCGTAGCCGATCAGCGCGCGGTCGTCGCGCCCGGCCAGCGCGGCCTTCACCGCATCGTCGAAGGACTGGGCCCAGGGCCGGCTCGCCGCCGGGCCGTCGGGCGTGCCGCGGTCGGTGGCGCGCAGGTTGTGCACCACGTTGCCGCTGCCCATCACCAGCACGCCCTTGTCGCGCAGCGCGGGCGAGATCGCGGCCCACCGCGTAGTGGAAGGCCGCGGGCTTGTCGTAGTCGATGCTGAGCTGGAACACCGGCACATCGGCCTTCGGATAGAGATGCCTGAGCACGGTCCAGGTGCCGTGGTCCAGGCCCCGATTGCTCGGTGGCGACCACGGGCGACTGCTTCACCGCCGCGGCCGCGTCGCGCGCGAGCGCGGGATGGCCGGGCGCCGGATAGTCGATGTCGTGCAGCGCCTGCGGAAAGCCGCCGAAATCGTGGATGGTGCGGGGCCGGGCCTGCACGCCGACGCCGGTCGCGCCGCTGCTGAGCCAGTGCGCCGAAACGCTGAGGATGGCCGTGGGCCGCGGCAGTTCACGGCCCCAGGCGGCGAGCCGGCGCGTGAACGCGTTGTCGGCCAGCGCATTCATCGGCGAGCCGTGGCCGATGAAGATCACCGGCATGCGCCGCGCGGGCGCGTCGCCGGCGGCCGACGCCGCCTGCGAGACCGAGGCCAGCGCGCCCAGCACGGCGGTCGCGCCGAGCGCCGAGCCCATGAGGAAGCCACGGCGGCCGAGCGCGCTCAGCGCGCCGGCGTCGGAAGGAAGAGGGGTCATCGGAAGGGGCATGGCGCGGTGCGGAAAGGGCCGCGCCACTGTGCCGCGATGCGGCGCGCCGCGCTGTGCCTTTGCGCACATCTTTGCGCGCCGGACGCGATCCTCAGATCCGCCCCTCCTCCGCCGCATGGCAGGCCACCTGCACGCCGCGGATGCTCTGGAGCTTCGGCCGCTCGGCCGAGCAGCGCGCATTCGCGTGCGGGCAGCGCGGATGGAAGGCGCAGCCCGCGGGCGGATTGAGCGGGTTCGGCACCTCGCCCTGCACCGGCGTGCGCGCGCGCCCCGTGTGCTTCATCTGCGGGATCGCGTCGAGCAGCATGCGCGTGTACGGATGCTGCGGCGTCGCGAACAGCTTCTGCTTGTCCGCCACCTCCACCAGCCGCCCCAGGTACATCACGCCCACCTGGTCGGCCACGTGGGCGCACCACCGCGAGGTTGTGCGAGATGAACAGGTAGGTCAGGCCCTGCTCGCGCTGCAGGTCCTTCATGATGTTGAGCACCTGCGCCTGCACGCTCACGTCGAGCGCCGAGGTGGGCTCGTCGCAGACCAGGAACTCGGGCTGCGTGGCCAGCGCGCGCGCGATCGAGATGCGCTGGCGCTGGCCGCCCGAGAACTGGTGCGGGTACTTGCTCATGTCCAGCGGCGACAGGCCCACCGACTGCAGCAGCTGGCCCACGCGCTCGCGCAGCTGGGCCTTGTCGCTGAGGATGCCGTGCTCGCGCAGCGGCTCGCCGATGATGTCCTCGACGATCCAGCGCGGGTTGAGGCTCGCGTAGGGGTCCTGGAAGATCATCTGGATGCGCCGGCGCAGCTTGCGGCCCTCGGCGGTCTTGAAGGCCGCGTGCGCGTCCTGGCCGTCGAACTGCAGTCCGCCGCGCGTGGGCGCGTACAAGCCCACGAGCAGCCGCGCGACCGTGCTCTTGCCGCAGCCCGATTCGCCGACCAGCGCGAGCGTCTTGCCGCGCTCGATCGAGAAGCTCACGCCGTCGACCGCATGCAGCAGCACGCGCGGCTTGCGCTCGAGCACGCGGTTGAGCCAGGGTGGCGAGACGTCGAAGGTGCGCGCGAGGTCGTGGGCGACCACGAGCGGCTCGCCGCCGCCGGCCTTGCCGGGTTCGATCACGGCGCTCATCGCGTCACCTCCACGATCGGTTCGGCCGCCTCGGGCGTGGCGCGTTCGCCGGCCGCGAGCGCGTCGTGATGCTTCGCCGCGATCTCGGCCTGGCCGGTGTGCGGATCGGTCGCGTCGTGCAGCCAGCAGGCGGCACGCGTGGCGCCCGCGTGCATCAGCTCGGGCCGCTCCTCGAGGCAGCGCGCGAAGGTGCGCGGGCAGCGCGGGTTGTAGGCGCAGCCCTTGGGGATCGCATTGAGCCGCGGCATCGCGCCGTCGATCTGGTTCAGCCGCTCGCGGTCGCTCGCCATGTCGGGGATCGAGGCCATCAGGCCCGCGGTGTAGGGATGCGCCGCCTGGTGGATCACCTCGTGCACCGGGCCGATCTCGGCGATGCGGCCCGCATACATCACGGCCACGCGGTCGCAGGTCTCGGCGATCACGCCCATGTCGTGCGTGATCAGCATCACGGCCGCGCCGCGGTCCTTGCAGATGCGCTTGAGCAACTGGATGATCTGCGCCTGGATCGACACGTCGAGCGCGGTGGTCGGTTCGTCGGCCACGATCAGCTTGGGCTCGGCCGCGAGCGCGAGCGCGATCACCACGCGCTGGCGCATGCCGCCCGAGAACTGGTGCGGGAAGTGGTCGATGCGTTGCTCGGCGGCGGGAATGCCGGTGTCCTGCAGCAGGCCGATGGCGCGCTTGCGCGCTTCCGACTCGGTCACGGGCAGGTGGGTGCGGATGGTCTCGATGAGCTGCCGGCCCACCGTGTAGAGCGGGTTCAGCGAGGTCAGCGGGTCCTGGAAGATCGCGCCGATCTTGCGGCCGCGGATCGGCCGCATGGCGTCGAAGCCGAGGTTGTCGATGCGCTGGCCCTCGAGCAGGATCTGGCCGCCGGCCACGCGGCCCGGCGGCTCGAGCAGGCCGATGATCGAGGCACCCGTGAGCGACTTGCCCGCGCCCGATTCGCCGACCACGCCGAGGATCTCGCCCGGCGCGATGTCGAAGGAGATGTCGTCGAGCGCGCGCAGGGTGCCGCGACGGTTCGGGAATTCGACGACGAGGTTCTTGACCTGTAGCAGTGTCATGGCGTGTCTCCCGCTTCTTCAGCGCAGCCGCGGGTTGAGCGCATCGCGCAGCCAGTCGCCCAGCAGGTTCACGCTGAGCGCGATCAGCACCAGCATCGCGCCGGGGAACACGGTGATCCACCATTCGCCCGAGAACAGGTACTGGTTGCCGATGCTGATGAGCGTGCCCAGCGAGGGCGAGGTCGGCGGCACGCCGACGCCGAGGAAGGACAACGTGGCCTCGGTGATGATCGCGGTCGCGACCTGGATCGTGGCCAGCACCATCACCGGCCCGAGCACGTTGGGCAGCACGTGGCGCAGCATGATGCGGATCGGCGCGACGCCGGTGACGCGCGCGGCCTGCACGTACTCCTTGCTGCGCTCCACCAGCGTGGAGCCGCGCACGGTGCGCGCGTACTGCACCCAGCCGGTCAGCGAGATGGAGATGATGAGCACGCCGAAGGCCAGCGAATCGTTGGCATGCGGGAACAGCGCGCGGCCCACGCCGGCGATCAGCAGCGCGACCAGGATCGGCGGGAACGACAGCATCACGTCGCACAGCCGCATGAGGAAGGTGTCGAGCCAGCCGCCGAAGAAGCCGGCCAAGAGGCCCAGCACGACGCCGACGAGGACCGACAGCACCACCGACACCACGCCGACGATCAGCGAGATGCGCGCGCCGTAGATCACGGCCGAGAGGATGTCGCGGCCCTGGTCGTCGGTGCCCAGCAGGTACTTGGCCGAACCGTCGGTGGTCCAGGCCGGCGGCAGGCGCGCGTCGCCGAGTTCGAGCGACGCGAGATCGAAGGGGTTGTGCGGCGACACCCAGCCGGCGAACACCGCGCAGAACAGGCAGGTCAGCGCGATCAGCGCCGCGACGATCGCCACCGGCGAGGTGCGGAAGCTGTAGCCGACGTCGCTGTCGAACCAGCGAGCAATGGTTTTTTTCATCGTGGAAGCAAAAGGAATGGGCCCGCAAGAAGCGGGCCCATGGGGTCAGGCCGCAGGAGCAGCCAAGGGCCGCGTCAGGGCTTGACGCTCATCCACTTGAAATACATGAAGTTGTCGGCCAGCTGCACCAGCTCGACCTTCTTGCTCACGCCCCAGGCCAGCGACTGCTGATGCAGTGGCAGCGTGCCGACGTCGTCCGCATGGATCTTGAAGGCTTCCTTGATCAGCTCGTTGCGCTTGGTCTTGTCGCTCTCGGACTGGATCTTCTTCGTGATCTCGTCGAGCTTCGGATTGCAGTAGGCGCCCAGGTTGAACTGGCCCGTGCCCTTGTCGTCGGGGCAGGAGGTCAGCGAGCTCAGCGCGTTGTGCGAGTCGTAGGTGGTCGGGGTCCAGCCCAGCATGTAGAAGCTGGTGTCGCGGCGCAGGATCTTCGGGAAGTAGGTGCCCTTGGTCTCGGCCACGAGGTTGATCTTGACGCCGATCTTCGCGAGGTTGGCGGCCACGCTCTGGCAGATCTGGCCGTCGTTGACGTAGCGGTCGTTCGGGCAGTTGAGCGAGACCTCGAAGCCGTTCGGATAGCCGGCCTCGGTCAGCAGCTTCTTGGCGGCCTCGACGTCGAAGGGCAGGCGCTTGTCCTGCTCGGCGGTCCAGCCGTTGATGCCGGGGCCGACCAGCAGGCCGGTGGGCCGCGAGGCGCCGCGCATCACGGTGCGCTGGATGCCGGCGATGTCGATGGCCTGGTAGAAGGCCTGGCGAACGCGCTTGTCCTTGAACGGGTTCTTGCCCTTGATGTTCGAGTACTGCAGCTCGTCACGCTTCTGGTCCATGCCCAGGAAGATGGTGCGCAGTTCGGGGCCGGTGATGACGCGTGCGTTGGGCGCGGCGTTGATGCGCGCGATGTCCTGCACGGGCACCGGCTCCATCACGTCGACCTCGCCCGAGACCAGCGCGGCCACGCGGGTGGCGGGGTTGGCGATCGGCGTGAAGACGATCTCCTGCGCGTTGCCGTCGATCTTGCCCCAGTAGGTGCCGTTGCGCGTGAACACGGTACGCACGTTCGGCTGGCGCTCGCGCACGCGGAACGGGCCGGTGCCGTTGGCCTTGAACGAGGCCGTGTTCTCGATGCCCTTGCGGCGGTCGACCGGCTTGGTGGCCTGGTTCTCCTCGCACCATTTCTTGCTCATGATCATCGTCAGCGAGATCACGTCGGCAGGATCGGGAACGGGCCGTTGGTCTCGATCTCGACGGCGAGATCGCCGACCTTGCGCACGGCCTTGATCTCGCTGAGCGTGGCCTTCATGTCGGAACCGTCGCCCTGCGCGCGCGCGAAGCTGAACACCACGTCGTCGGCGGTGAACGGCGTGCCGTCATGGAACACCACGCCCTTGCGCAGCTCGAAGCGCCAGACGTCGGGCGAGGTCTGCTTCCAGCTGGTGGCCAACAGCGGCGCGAGGCTCAGGTCCTTGTTGCGGCCCACGAGGGTTTCGTAGACGTTCGCCGTCACGCTGAGCTGCAGCGATTCGTTGAGCGAGTGCGGATCGAGCGACAGCGCGTCGCCCTGGTTGGCGATGCGGATGGTCTGCGCGCCGGCGACCATGCTGACGGCGCCCAGGGCGCACACGACGGCGGCCGCGGCCACATTTCTTCTGAGACTCATGGGGAACACTCCTCGGGTTGGGATCAAAACAATCAAGGCGCCGCGGTGGCGGCAGCTCTCTCCGGCTGCTCGCCGCGGGTCGCGGCAAGCGGCATGCCCCGCTCGATCAGCCCCGCGTGCAGCGCGGCGCCGAGCGGCAGGATCTCGTCATTGAAGTCGTAGCGGCTGTTGTGCAGGAAGGCGCCGCGGCGCGCGTCCTGGCCCAGGCGCAGGTAGGCGCCGGCCTTCTTCTGCAGCATGAACGAGAAGTCTTCGGCGCCCATGCTGGGTTCGAGGCTGCGATCGACGTTGGAGGCACCGACCAGCGACTCGGCCACGTCGGCCGCGAACATGGCCTCGGGCGCGGTGTTGATGGTGGCCGGGTAGATGCGTTCGTACTTCAGCGTGGCGGTGGCGCCGAAGCCCGCGGCCACGGACTTGCAGAGCTCGCCGAGCCGCTGCTCGACCTGCGCCTGCACGCGCGCGCTGAAGGTGCGCACGGTGCCCACGAGCGTGGCCTCGCCCGGCACCACGCTGAAGGCACCGAGATCGCCGGCCTGCATCGCGCAGATGCTGATCACGGCCGCGTCGATGGGCCGCACGTTGCGCGAGACGATGGTCTGCACCGCGGTGATCAGGTGCGCCGCGATGGCCACGGGGTCGACCGTGAGGTAGGCGTGCGCGCCATGGCCGCCCTTGCCCTTGATCTCGATCGTGATGCGGTCGGCCGCGGCCATCATCGCGCCGCGGTTGATGCCGACCGTGCCGGCCGGCATCGCGGGCCAGTTGTGCATGGCATAGACCGACTGCACCGGGAAGCGGTCGAACAGGCCGTCCTCGATCATCACGCGCGCGCCGGCGTAGCCCTCTTCGCCGGGCTGGAAGATCAGCACCGCGGTGCCGTCGAAGTTGCGCGTTTCGGCGAGGTAGCGCGCCGCGCCCACGAGCATGGCCGTGTGGCCGTCGTGGCCGCAGCCGTGCATCAGGCCCTCGGTGCACGAGCGCCAGCCGAAGTCGTTGTCCTCGCGCATCGGCAGCGCGTCCATGTCGGCGCGCAGGCCGATCATGCGGCCGCTGGCGGTGGAACGGCCGCGGATCACGCCGACCACGCCGGTCTTGCCGATGCCGTCGTGGATCTCGTCGACGCCGCAGGCACGCAGCGCCTCGCGCACGCGGCCCGAGGTGTAGACCTCCTCGAAGCCCAGTTCGGGATGCGCGTGCAGGTCGCGCCGGAAGGCCTCGATCTCGGGGTAGAAGCCGCGATGTGGGCGAAGGCGCGGCCGTTGGCCTGCAGGCGCGGGGTGGCCGCGGTGGGGGTGGCGCTCATGTCAGTGTCCTCCCGCCTTGCCGATGCGCAGCCGTGGATCGACCACGAAATACAGCAGGTCCACGATGAGGTTGATGGTGACGAAGATCAGCGCGATCAGGCACAGGTAGGCGGCCATCACGGGAATGTCGGCGAAGGTCACGGCCTGGATGAACAGCAGGCCCATGCCCGGCCACTGGAACACCGACTCGGTAATGATCGCGAAGGCGATGAGGCCGCCGAGCTGCAGGCCGGTGATGGTCATCACGGGCACCAGCGTGTTCTTGAGCGCATGGCCGAAGTGGATGGCGCGGTTCGAGAGGCCGCGAGCGCGCGCGAACTTGATGTAGTCGGTGCGCAGCACCTCGAGCATCTCGGCACGCACCAGCCGCATGATCAGCGTGAGCTGGAAGATCGCGAGCGTGATCGCGGGAAGCACGATGTGCATCCAGCCATCGGACTTGAGCAGGCCGGTGGACCACCAGCCGATCTGCACGGTGTCGCCGCGGCCGAAGCTCGGGAACCAGCCGAGCGTGACGGCGAAGACCAGGATCAGCAGGATGCCGATCAGGAAGGTGGGCAGCGACACGCCGAGCAGCGAGACGGTCATGAAGACCTGGCTCATGAAGGTGCCGCGGCGCAGCGCGGTGTACACGCCCATCGGGATGCCGACCAGCAGCGCGAGCAGCGCGGCGACCAGGGCCAGTTCGAGCGTGGCCGGGAAGCGCTCGCCGATCAGGCGCGAGACCTTGGCGCCCTGGCGCAGGCTCAGGCCGAATTCGCCCTGCGCCGCATTCACCAGGAAATGCCAGAACTGCACGAAGAAGGGACGGTCGAGCCCCAGCGCGGAGCGCATTTCGCGGATCTGCTCAGGCCGGGCGTCCTGGCCCAGCAGGAACACGACCGGGTCGCCCACGTACTGGAAGAGAAGGAAGGCGATGAACGCGACCGCGACCATCACGATCACGGCCTGGATCAGGCGGCGCAGTACGAAGGCAATCATTCAGTTCTGAAAAAGAGCAGGCATGCTAGCAGTGCAAACTGCGTGCCCGCACGGGGGTTCCCCGGGGTGCACGCGCTTGGTGCGCGTGTGCTTTTCGAGAGCGGCGCGAGGCTGACTCGACAGGGCCCGATGCCGATCGAATGCCCATGAAAAAAAGCCGCTCGACTTGCGTCGAGCGGCTTCTTGATCTTTCGATTTGAAGCTGGCTTGCGCCAGCGTCAAATTAGAAAGCGTGACGGATACCGAAGTCGTAGCCGGTAGCGCTCTTCGGAGCGTACGTTTGGCCAGCGATCGTGCCGAAGCCAGGCGAACCACCGGTCGTCAGACCGAGGATGCTGTTGTTCTGGCCGTTCTTGATGCTGATGCGCGACAGCGTAGCGTACAGAGCCGTACGCTTCGACAGGTTGTGCACGTAGCCAACAGCGAACTGGCTGGCGCGAGCGCTGCCGTCGTTGTAGAAGTTGAACGGAACCAGAGCGCTGTCAGGCTTGAACTTGACTTGCGAGTACGAAGCGCGGATCAGGCCAGGACCGACGGGGACCGTAGCACCGATGAGGGCGCCGTTGTACTTGTCCGACAGACCTTGGGTGTAGATGAACGGCAGGCCGAGCAGCGTGACCGATTGGTTACGGTCGTACGAGTCCTTGACTTGCGACAGTTCACCGAACAGCTTGACCGGACCGAAGTCGTACGAAGCGCCCAGGTTGAAGGTCTTCAGCTCGTCCTTCGAGAAGCCAGCAGCGTTGCCCGGCAGGGGAGCGCCGTCCTTGGTGTCGATGCCGTAGGCGACAGCGACGTCCAGGGGGCCGTTGGCGTAGCCGAAGCGGCCGCCGACGTAACGACCGCGCTTGCTCGGGCTGTTCAGGACTTCGTCCGACTTGACGTTCTCATGCAGAGCGTACTGGAACTGGCCGTAGAAACCGCCGAGGTTCGGGGGCAGGAAGTAAGCGATGGCGTTGCTGGTACGAACATAGCTGTCCGAAGCCGCCACGCCAGCCGGCTGACCGCCGTGGGCCGAAGCCAGGTTCACGCTGGTGCGGAAGATCGCGCTGGAGCCGACGCCGTTGGTGCCGAAGGGGTCGAACACGGTGTCGTTCCAGAACGTGGCGGTGTAGTCACGACCCAGACGAATTTCACCGAAACCACCCGACAGGCTCACGGTCGAGCGGCGAGCGAAGTTGGAGATACCACCCTTGCCGTCGTCGTTCGTGATCGGGGCTTCGAGCCAGAAGCTGGCTGCCAGGCCACCACCGAGGTCTTCCGTACCACGGAAGCCGATGCGGCTGGAGTTGTAGCCCGAGTTCGACAGAGCGGTCTGGCTGCGCTTCAGCGAGCCGGGAACGCCGAACGGGGGGATCGCGAACGGGTTGGCGACGATCAGATTGCTCTTGGTCGAATAGCCGCTGACTGCAGCGTCAACCACGCCGAACAGCGTCACGGACGATTGAGCCGAGGCAACACCGGCAACAGCCAGGGCAGCCAGAGCAACTAGAGATTTTTTCATTGCAAGTTTCTCCAAGGTTAAACATAGGGCTCCGGTGCGAAGGGCTCACCGTGACTGGCACTTCTGTGCTCCCACCGGACCCCGGGCCAACCTCCTTTTGGGAAGTTGTCGCTATTGCACCAGAGCCGATGCGGCAGGGCAAAACAATTCGGCCGAAATCTCCTACCCCTGCCGCGTTTCGTTGCAGTGATGCAACAAAGGACTTAGGGCCTTTTGATCTCACGATGCGAAAAAACTTGCCGGGATCGGTGCTTTGGCAAGTTGCGTTCCAATCCTTCCATGACGACTTCGCTCGACCCCCTGCTGACCGCCGCCGATTCCGCGCTCCGGACGCTGTTCGCCCGGCCGCATGCCACCCGCGCCACCCCGGTCCCGTCCCGGCCGCCGGGCGAACTGAGCGATACGGAACGGCGCGAAGCCGGCGCGCTGATGCGCGTCAACCACGTCGGGGAAGTCTGTGCGCAGGCGCTCTACACGGCGCAGGCGGCCGTGGCACGCGATTCCGTGCTGCGCGCGCAGCTGCTCGAGGCGGCGCACGAGGAAACGGACCACCTGGCCTGGACGCGCGAGCGGCTGGACGCGCTCGGCGCCCGTCCCTCGATGCTCAATCCGCTCTGGTACGCGGGCGCATTCGGCCTCGGACTGGTCGCCGGACGGCTCGGCGACCCGCTGAGCCTGGGCTTCGTGGCCGAAACCGAACGCCAGGTCGAGGCGCATCTGGACAGTCACCTGAATCGGCTGCCCCTGGCGGACAGCGCCTCGCGCGCCGTGGTCGAACAGATGAAGGCCGACGAGGCCCGGCATGCCGAAAATGCCGTGGCGGCGGGCGCCGCGGAGCTGCCGCCGCCCGCCAAGGCCCTGATGCGGGTCGCCTCGCGGGTCATGACGACCCTGGCGCACCGGATCTGACCCCGGGAAGGATCAGCTTTCGATCAGGTCGAAGCTGGTCGTGATCTCGGCGGTCTTGGCCAGCATGATGCTGGCGGAGCAGTAGGTCTCGTGGCTGAGAGCGATCGCTCGCTCCACCGCCGAGGCCGGAATTCCCTTGCCGGCCACCGTGAAGTGCATGTGGATCTTGGTGAACACCTTGGGATCCTTCTCGGCCCGCTCGCTGGTCAGCTTGACGCTGCAGCGCTCGACCTGGTGGCGGCCGCGCTTGAGGATCAGCACCACGTCATAGGCCGTGCAGCCGCCGGTGCCGGCCAGCACCGTCTCCATGGGGCGCGCCGCCAGGTTCTGGCCGCCGTTCTCGGGCTTTGCCGCGTCGGGCGCCCCGTCCATCATCAGGACGTGGCCACTGCCCGTCTCGGCCACGAATCCCATGGACGAGCGCGCACCCGCATTGCCGGTCCAACTTACAGTGCATTCCATCTTTTTCTGAACTCCGGTTCCGGATGTCTGGCAAAAATCACGCCCAGCATCGTTATCTGTGTGGGAAAAGCGTCACTCGCTTGTTGCATCGCAACAAACAACCGATATACTTTATTTCATTGCGCACCCCGGTGCGTGCAAGTTGTCTCCTCCACCCTTCCAATTGGTGGATTTAGCCCCGAGCTGCAAGGCTCGGGGCTTTTTCTTGGGCGCCTCGCCAACTCTAGCCAGCCGAAGCCGGCCACTCTAGCCAGCTAGCCCAAAGGGCAGCTGCTCTGGCTGCCCTGGCTGTTGCCGGTGTTGCCTCGGCCCAGTCTTCCGTGACGCTGTTCGGTGTGGTCGATGCCGCAGTCAGCAACTATTCGACGAAGAGCACCTACTACAGCGCGCTCGCCAATCCCTTCCTGGTGGCCCCGATTGGGGTGAAGCAGAGCCAGACCGCGCTGACGAACTCGGGCTACAACACCAGCCGCATCGGCTTTCGCGGCACCGAGGACCTCGGCGGCGGCCTGGCCGCCAGCTTCTGGCTCGAGGCTCCCATCAGCAACGACGATGGCGCCAAGGGTATCGCCGACTTCAGCCGCCGTTCGACCGTGAGCCTGTCGGGTGGCTTCGGTGAAGTCCGCCTCGGCCGCGACTACACCCCCACGTTCTGGAACGACACCGTGTTCGATCCGTTCGGCACCAATGGCGTCGGCACCAACCTCTTCGCCACGATCAACAGCAACCTGTCGACGGCCGTCGGCCCCGGTTCTCCGGTGAGCAAGACCGACAACTACTACCGCGCCAGCAACAGCATCGGGTACTTCCTGCCTCCGAACCTGGGCGGCTTCTACGGCCAGATCCAGTACGCGCTGCACGAGAACACGAAGTCGAGCGGCCTGCCCGAAAGCCCGTCGACCAAGGGTCGATACATCGGCGGCCGCTTCGGCTACGCCAACGGTCCGATCGATGTGGCAGCCGCCTACGGTCAAAGCACCGCGGCCGACAGCGTGACCTTCGACAAGTTCTCGCTCATCACCGGTTCGCAGGATCGCAAGATCAGCACCTTCAACCTCGGCGCTTCGTACGACTTCGGTCCGGTCAAGCTCTTCGGCGAGGTGTCCCGCGTGAAGGACAAGAACGAAACGGGCGCGAGCTCGAGCTTCGTGAACCCCCTCACGCTGCAATCGGTCCCCTACTTCGCCACCACCTCGCAGAGCGACAAGTACAACGGCTACCTGCTGGGCGTGACGGTGCCGGTCGGCCCGGGCCTGATCCGCGCTTCGTACTCGACCGTGAAGTTCAAGAACGGCGCACCGCTCAGCGTCGAAGACGCGCTCCTCGGCGGCAATCGCGATGCCTCGGCGAACAAGCTCGCCATCGGCTATGTGCACAACCTGTCGAAGCGCACGGCGCTGTATGCCACGGTGGCTCGCATCCGCATCAAGGACGGCCAGAACAACCCCGGCGTGATGGGCGCAACCACGGGCGGCTCCCCGGGCTACCTGGATGCCGCCAAGAACCTCGGCTGGGCTCCGCGCACGGCCACCGGCTACGACATCGGCATCCGCCACGCGTTCTAAGCAAGCCTGAAAGAAGCCGATTCCGATGCTGGCTCTCGCCAGATCGAATCCTTCCGATCCAAAGCCGCCCGGTTCACGCCGGGCGGCTTTTTGGTCGTCTGTGCCGAGCGCTCTCTCGGCGCTCTCTCCGAATCCACCTTTGCAGCATCCGCAGCGGCGCCCTCAGGCGTTCGAGGTCGGCGGCGCTACACCAGTGCCCGTCGCCAAACGGGCTCTCCGCGTTTGCTCAGACTGTCCGCCCACGCCTGCTTTGCAGCAGCCCCACATTCATCTCCCCATTGAGCACCGACGCATAGAAGCGCTCGACCATGTTGACGCTCGTACGCGCATTGCGCGCCAAGGTCAGCATGTCGATGCCCTGCCCGTAGAGCAAACGCAACGTGATGGCGGTATGGCGCAGGCAGTAAAGCGTGCGGTCCTGTCCCAGCGGCCCCTTCTCGATGCCCTCGACCTCGAGCACCCAGTGAAAGAGGAAGTTGAGCACCGCGAGCGCGTGCTCGCGGTTCTTGAGCTGCGGCAGGAAGATGTAGTCGTCCGCGCCATCGAAGCCGTGCCGCGCACGATGGGCAACCAGCCGTTCGTAGACGCGCACCGCGGGCTGCAGGCTCACGATCGGCTGACTGTGCCGCTTCGTCTCGGGCAGGTTCATGCGCAGGTAGACATGCTTCGCGCGCACCACCTCGATGTGCTTGTGCTTCATGAGCTTGATGTCGCTCGGCCGCACGAAGGTGTTGACCATCCAGCGGATCAGCCACGGCATCTCCTCGGGCATCACCAGCAGTTCGCGCGCGATCCAGAAGCGGTCGCCTGGCGCGAGTGCATCGAGCACGGATGCGATCGTCCGCGCAGCCTGCGCGCCGCGGCGATCAGCGCGCGGTACTCGGCCACGCTGAAGCTGCCGCGCGGCCGGCTGCGCACCTTCACCTTTGGGAACACCGGCGCCTCGCGCAACACGCCGATGTGCACGCCATGCATCACGACCTTGCGCAGCAGCACGAGGTACTGCGCGATCGTCGTGCTCGTGAAGCCCTCGTCGCCGAGCCGATCGATGAGCCGTTGTGCATCGCGCGTGGTGAAGGCCTGCGCGGGCAAGTCCCCGAGCAATGGAAGGACATGCGCACGCAATCTGTTGCCCATCACCTGCCAGGTGGGACGTCCGATCTCCCCGCGTTGAACGCGCGCCGCCTCGGCGCGCATGAACTTTTCCGAAAGATCACTGACAGAAATTGATAACAGATTCTGTCCGTCTTTGAACTTTTCGGCGGCCGGTGGGACTGCGGGATAGGTGCGTCCAAAAAAACCGGAATCATTCGCGGCAGGCGCGTTGGGAAAGAGAGTTATGACATTTGTGTCCATGTCGTCTCCCGTATGCAATCCCGATGCCTCTTATCATTCGTTGTTAACAAAATTCTCCCCAGGAACAATCGTGCGCCATGCACCTCCGTCGGCACTGACACCTGCTGACTATCTCCGAAAAATTCTCAACGCCCGCGTGTACGACGTGGCGGTCGAATCGGCGCTCGAAAAAGCGCGCGCGCTGAGCGAGCGAATCGGCAACACCGTGCTGCTCAAGCGCGAGGATCAACAGCCGGTCTTCAGCTTCAAATTGCGCGGGGCCTACAACAAGATGGCGCACCTGAGCGCCGAGCAACTCGCGAACGGCGTGATCTGCGCATCGGCCGGCAACCACGCGCAAGGCGTGGCGCTCGGCGCGCGCAAACTCGGCGCGCGCGCGGTGGTGGTGATGCCGGTGACCACGCCCAAGCTCAAGATCGATGCGGTGCGCGGCTTCGGCGGCGAGGTCGTGCTGCATGGCGACAGCTATTCCGATGCCTACACGCGCGCGCTCGAGCTGCAGGCCGAACAGAACCTGACCTTTGTCCATCCCTTCGACGACCCCGAGGTGATCGCGGGCCAGGGCACGATCGCGATGGAGATCCTGCGGCAGCACCAGGGCCGGCTCGACGCGGTCTTCGTCGCGATCGGCGGCGGTGGCCTGATCTCGGGCGTGGCCAACTACATCAAGGCAGTGCGTCCCGAGATCAAGGTGATCGGCGTGCAGATGAACGACTCCGACGCGATGATGCGATCGGTCGCCGCGCGCCAGCGCGTGACGCTCACCGACGTGGGCCTGTTCGCCGACGGCACCGCGGTCAAGCTGGTGGGCGAGGAAACCTTCCGCGTCGCGAGCGACCTCGTCGACGACTACGTCTCGGTCGACACCGACGCGGTCTGCGCCGCGATCAAGGACGTGTTCGTCGACACGCGCAGCATCGTCGAGCCCTCGGGCGCGCTGGCGGTGGCGGCGATCAAGCAGTACGCCGCGCAGCATGGCCGCCATGGCGAGACCTACGCGGCGATCCTCAGCGGCGCGAACATGAACTTCGACCGCCTGCGCTTCGTGGCCGAACGCGCGGAAGTCGGCGAGGAGCGCGAAGCGCTGTTCGCGGTCACGATCCCCGAGGAGCGCGGCAGCTTCCGCCGGCTGTGCGAGCTGGTCGGCCAGATGCCGATCGGCGACGCCGACACGAACGCGGCTTCGCCGGGCGGTGGCTTGCGCAACGTGACCGAGTTCAACTACCGCATCAGCGACGCGGCCCAGGCCCACGTCTTCGTCGGCCTCACGACCTCGACGCGCGGCGAGTCGGCGGTCATCGCCAAGGCCTTCGGCGAGCACGGCTTCGACGCCCTCGACCTCACGCACGACGAGCTCGCCAAGGAGCACCTGCGCCACCTGGTCGGCGGCCGCACCGGCCTCGCGCACGACGAGCGCCTGCTGCGCTTCATCTTCCCCGAGCGCCCCGGTGCGCTGCTCAAGTTCCTGAGCCTGATGCGGCCGAACTGGAACATCAGCCTGTTCCACTATCGCAACCAGGGTGCGGATTACGGCCGCATCCTGGTCGGGCTGCAGGTGCCGGCCGGCGACGGCGAGGCCTTCGATGCCTTCCTCGAGACGCTGGGCTATCCCTACGTGGAAGAAACCGCGAACCCCGCGTACCGCCTGTTCCTCCAGGCCTGATCCGAAGGCCCGAAGGCGCCGACGGCAGCGCCTCCCCCCAAAAAGAAAACCGGCGCGATGCCGGTTTTTTTCTTCCTGCCGAACGCGCGACGTCGCGAAGGCTACTGCGCGGTCGCCCCGCCCTGCCCGGGCTGCGGCATCGGCGCCCCGCCATCCGGCTGCAACGCGCTGGCGGCCGGCGCCATCGCGGGCATGGTCGCGGGCAGGCCGCCCACGTTCACCGGCGCCTGCATCGCGGGCGCCATGCCGATCGGCGGCGGCACGCTCACGTTGATGGGCGCCTTCACCGGCAGCTGCAGGGTGAACGCGGCCGGCGCATCCATCCGCGCGCCCAGGGTCGCCGAGCGCAGGCCGACCGACTGCAGCACGTAGCCGTCGCCGACGCGCGAACCCACGCGGAAGGGCCGCGGCGGCTTGCCGTCGATCGCGATCAGCGCCGCGCCCTGGCTCGAGGGATCGGCCACCACGCCCGCGAGCGCGAAAGCGGCTGGCCGCCTCGGGCGCCACTGGCGCATTGCTCGAGGCCGGCAGCACGCCGAAGATCCGCGCCACCGCATCGGTGTCGGCCGCCGCGGCGGGCCGTCCGGCGGCAGCGGCCGCGGCGACGGTCTGCACCGGCGATGCCAGCCGCAGGCCCCAGAACACGGCCGCACCGGCCGCGAGCGCCCACAGGCCCGTGGTTGCGAGGGGCGCATGCCAGCGCGCGGCGGTATAGGGACTTGTCATGGGCGCGGATTATCATGCAGCGCGCTTTCCGAACCATGTCACCGAAATCCATGACCAAACTCCTTCGCGCCGCCACCCGTTCCGCCCAGCGCGGCTTCACGCTGATCGAGCTGATGGTGGTGCTCGTCATCATCGGCGTGCTGGCCGCGCTGATCGTGCCGAACGTGATCGAGCGGGCCGATGACGCCCGTGTGACAGCCGCCAAGACCGACATCAACAACCTGATGCAGGCCCTCAAGCTCTACCGCCTCGACAACCAGCGCTACCCCACGGGCGAGCAAGGCCTGCAGGCGCTGCTGGTGCGCCCGACCACCGGCCCGGCGGCGCCGAACTGGAAGCCCTACGTCGAGAAGCTCCCGAACGACCCCTGGGGTCATCCCTACCAGTACATGAACCCGGGCATCAAGGGCGAAATCGACGTGCTCTCGCTCGGCGCCGATGGACAGGCCGGCGGCGAGGGCAAGAATGCCGACATCGGCAGCTGGCAATAGACGCCGCGCCGGTCGCCGGGCCGCGGGCTTCACGCTGATCGAACTGATCGTGGTGATCGCGATCATCGCGATCGCCACGGCCGGCGTGAGCTTCGCGATGCGCGACAGCGGCCAGGCCCGCCTCGACCGCGAAGCCGACCGCCTCGCCGCGCTGCTCGAATCGGCCCGCGCCCAGTCGCGCGCCAGCGGCATCGCGGTGCGTTGGCGCCTGGTCGAAGGCGGCAGCTTCGTGTTCGACGGCCTGCCGCCCGGTACCTTGCCCAACGGCTGGGCCTCGCAGGGCATGACCGCACAGGCCTTCTTCGCCAACGGCATTCCGGTCGCGGCCCTGCTGCTCGGCCCCGATCCGATCATCGCGCCCCAGCAGGTGCTGCTGTCCTCCGACGGCCCGCCCGCGCGCACCCTGCGCATCGCGACCGACGGCCTGCGTCCCTTCTCGGTCAGCAATCCATGAGGCAGCGCGCCCCCCGCGCCGCGGCCGCCGCGCGGCGCCGTCGCGGCTTCACGCTGATCGAGGTGCTGATCGCGCTCGGCATCGTCGCGCTGGCGCTGGCCGCCGGTTCCGAGGCGACGATGGCGCTCACGCGCAACGCGCAGCGCCAGTCCGACCTGCTGCTGGCCGACCTGTGCGCCGAGAACGAGCTGGCCAAGGCCCGGCTCGCGCGCCAGATGCCGGGCGTGGGCATCTCGGGCTCCATCTGCGCCCAGGCCGGCGCGAGCTTCAACGTGACGACCACCGTCTCCGCCACGCTGAACCCCAACTTCAACCGCGTCGACGTGCAGGTGCGCGACGCGGTCGACGCGCCGATCCTGCGCGTCTCGACGGTGGTGGGGCGCTACTGATGGACCGCACGCCCTCCCGCGCCCGGCCCGCGCGCGGCTTCACGCTGATCGAGCTGCTGGTCGCGCTCGCCGTGATGGCGCTGCTCGCGCTGGTCAGCTGGCGCGGGCTCGACGGCATGTCGCGCGCCACCACGCAGAACCAGCTGCGCGCCGACGCGGTGCTCACGCTGCAGACCACGCTGGCGCAATGGAGCGCCGACCTCGACGCGGTGGTCGCGCTCGCGCAGACTCGCCCGATCGACTGGGACGGCCGCGTGCTGCGCCTCACGCGCAGTGGCGGCGACGCCGCCAACCCGAGCGTGCTGGTGGTGGCCTGGACGCTGCGCGCCGGCCCCGACGGCGTGCGCTGGCGCCGCTGGCAGTCGCCGCCCTTCAGCACGCGCGGCGCCTGGCAGCAGGCCTGGACCCAGGCCGCCTCGTGGGCGCAGGAGAACGGTGCAGCGCAGGGCAGCTACGGCGGCCCCAACGGCTTCAGCGACACGGTGCTGATCCCGGTGCAGAACTGGCAGCTTTATTACTTCCGCAACGACGTCTGGGTGCCCGCGGGCGAGCTGCAGGCCACGCCGGCCAATCCGCAGGCCCCGATCGGCTCGATCGTCAGCATGCCCGACGGCGTGCGGCTGGTGCTCACCCTGCCGCCGGGCGACGGCCTCTCGGGCACGCTCACGCGCGACTGGGTGCGGCCCACCGTGGGATCGCAACGCTCATGACGCCACGCCACCGCCAACGCCACCGGCAGGCCGGCGCCGCGCTGCTGGCCGCGATGCTCACCGTGACCCTGGTCGCCACCTTCGCCGCCGCCGCGCTGTGGCAGCAGTGGCGCGCGTCCGAGATCGAATCGGCCGAGCGCGCGCGCGTGCAGGCGGCCTGGGTGCTGGTCGGCGCGCTCGACTGGTCGCGCCTGATCCTGCGCGAGGACGGCCGCGCCGGCGGCCCCGACCACCTGGCCGAGCCCTGGGCCGTGCCGCTCGAGGAAGCGCGGCTCACCAGCTTCCTGGCGGCCGACAAGAACGTCTCGAGCGACCAGCTCGAGGGCCTGCCCGATGCCTTCCTGTCGGGCCGCATCGTCGATGCGCAGTCCAAGCTCAACGTGCTGACGCTGGTGAATGCCGGCAAGCCGGTGCCGGCGGCGCTCGCGGCCTTCACCAAGCTGTTCGGGCTGCTGAACCTGCCGGGCGCGGAGCTCAATGCGATGACCGCCTCGCTGGCGCGCACGCTGGCCACCACCACCGATGCCTCGGCCGGCGCGCCGGCCGACGACGGCGCCAGCGCGCCGCTGATGCCGCAGGAGGTGTCCCAGCTCGTGTGGCTCGGCCTCTCGCCCTCGACCGCGGCCGCGCTCGAACCCTATGTCACCGTGCTGCCGATCCGCACGCCGATCAACGTCAACACCGCCAGCGCCGAAGTCCTCGCCGCCAGCCTGCCGCGGCTGACCATCGCCGACGCCCGCCAGCTCGTGGAGCGCCGCACGCGCTCGTATTTCAAGGACATCGCGGCCGCCAACGCCGGCCTGCCCGACGGCATCCTGTTCAACGCCGAGCAGCACAGCGTCGGCACGCAATTCTTCGAGGTCTACGGCCGCCTGCGCATCGACCGCACCTGGGTCGACGAGCGCTCGCTGCTGCAGCGCGACGGCGTCACCGTCAAGACCCTTTGGCGTACCCGTGGCACCGGCGCCACCTACACCTCGGTCAAACCCTGAGGCCCGTTACATTTTTACGAGCATAAAAGCCTTCCAACGCCCGTCATATCTGTCAGGTACGCTATGAAAAACGTAGTGCGCCTTTGTAAGACGCCCACCTACAATCACCGGCTTTTCCCCACACCCCCATGACCCCGCTGCTGCTCATCGCTCCCCAGCCTCCGGCCGACGCCGCGGGCGAGTACGACTGGGCCCAGGCCGGCGACGACGGCATCGTGCTGCGCGACCATGGCCGCGCGCTGCTCGCGCTGCTGCCCTCGGGCAGCGAGGTCACGCTGGCCGTGCCCTCGACCGCGCTCTCGTGGCACCGCGTCACCCTGCCCAAGGGCAGCATGGGCAGCGCCTCCAAGCTGCGCGCCGTGCTCGACGGCCTGCTCGAGGAACACCTGCTCGACGACCCCGAGGCGCTGCACTTCGCGCTCGAGCCCGAGGCGCGTGCCGGCGAGCCCGTGTGGGTCGCGGCCTGCAACCGCATCTGGCTGCGCTCGGTGGTGCAGGCGCTCGAGGCCAGCGGCCGGCGCGTCACCCGCATCGTTCCCGAGTTCGCGCCGCAGCCGGCCGACGGCCCGCCGCAGCTGCTGATCACCGGCGAGCCCGACGCGCCGCAGCTCACGGTCTGCGACGCCGACGGCGTGGTCTCGCTGCCGCTCGCGGGCGCCGGCCTCGCGCTCTCGGCCAGCCTGCCGGCCGACACCGCCGTGATCTCGGCCGAACCGGCCGTGGCCGCGGCGGCCGAGCGGCTGCTCGAGCAGCGCGTGCCGATCGTGCAGGCGCCGCAGCGCTGGCTGCAGGCCGCGCGCTCGCGCTGGGAGCTCGCGCAGTTCGACCTCGCGGTCACCGGCCGCGCGCGCGCCGGCAAGAAATTCGCATCGGTGCTGCAGACCCTGCGCTACGCGCCCGAATCGGCGCGCCGCGCGCTGGGGCGCGGTGGTGCTGGTGCTGGTGCAGCTCGTCGGCCTCAACGCCTGGGCCTGGAAGGAGCGCAGCGCGCTCGAGGCCAAGCGCGAAGCCGTCAAGGGCGTGCTCACGCAGACCTTCCCCAGCGTCAAGCTGGTGGTCGACGCGCCGGTGCAGATGCAGCGCGAAGTTGCCGCGCTGCAGCTCGCCGTGGGCGACGTGGCCAGCGGCGACTTCGAACCCATGCTCGGCGCGCTCGCCGGCAACCTGCCGCCGGGCCGCGTGCCGAGCGCCATCGACTACGTGGCCGGCCAGTTGCGGCTGCGCGGCCTCGGGCTGCAGCCTTCCGAGGTCTCGCAGCTCACGTCCGCGATGGCGCCGCGCGGCTACGGCGTGCGCACCGAAGGCGATCTGCTGCTGGTACAGGCCGAGGCCACCCGATGAAATTCACCGAAGAACTCAAGGCCCGCTGGGCCGTCCTCGCGATGCGCGAGCGCCGCATGGTGATCGCCGCCGTCTCGCTGGTGGCGCTGGCCCTGCTGTGGTGGATCGCGCTCGCGCCCGCGCTGCGCACCCTCTGGGCCGCGCCGGCCGAGCACGCGAAGCTCGACGCGCAGCTGCAGCAGATGGCGACCCTGCAGAACCGCGCCAAGGCGCTGCAGTCGCAACCGCGGCTGGCGCGCGACGACGCGTTGCGCGCCCTCGAAACCTCGGTGCGCCAGGGCATCGGCGCCAGCGGCCAGCTGATGACCGGCGGTGGCGGCTCCGGCGACGTCGCCACCGTCACGCTGCGCCCCACCGCCGCCGATGCGCTCGCGCAGTGGCTCGCGCAGGCGCGCGGCAATGCCCATGCGGTGCCGCGCGAGGCGCACCTCACGCGCGCCGTCGCCTCTGCGCCGACTCCGCCCACCGGCGCGGCGCAGGCCGCCGCGCGCGACAAGGCCCCCGAGACACCGCAGATCCGCTGGGAGGGCACCCTCGTCATGACGCTGCCGGCCGCGCGATGAGCCGCCCCCTCCACCGGTGCGCCCGGCCATGGTGACGCGCGCCCCGCTGTCTTCTCCCAAGCCGCGCCGCGGCTGGCGCTGGGCCGTGCTCGGCATCGTCGTCGGCGCGCTGGTCGCGCTGGTGCTGTTCGCGCCCGCGCGCTGGCTCGCGGCCGGTCTCTCGAGCTGGAGCGAGGGCCGCCTGCTGCTGGTCAATCCGCGCGGCACGGTCTGGAACGGCGCCGCGGCCGTGGTGTTCGCGAGCGGCGCGGGCGGCGGCGAAGCCGTCTCGCTGCCCGGCACGCTCAACTGGCGCCTGCGGCCGAGCTGGGGCGGCGTGTCGGCCTCGCTCGACCTGCCCTGCTGCGCCGCCCAGCCGCTCGAACTGCGCGCCGGCCCGCGCGCCGGCGGCGTGCAGATCGACTGGAGCGACGGCCGCTCGCGCTGGCCCGCCACCATGCTCAGCGGCCTCGGCGCGCCGTGGAACACGCTCAAGCTCGAAGGCACGCTCGACCTCTCGACGCGCGCCTTCTCGCTGCGCACCGACGGCCCGGTGCTGCGCATCGCGGGCCAGGCCACGCTCGATGCCACCGACGTTTCCTCCAGCCTCTCGACCCTGCGACCGATGGGCAGCTACCGCCTCGCGCTCGAGGGCGGCAACCGCCCCCTCGCTGCTGCTGAGCACGCGCCAGGGCAGCCTCGTGCTCAACGGCAGCGGCAGCTGGAACGGCACCGCATTCCGCTTCAACGGCGAGGCCAGTGCGGCGCCGGGCAGCGAAGACGCTCTCTCCAACTTGTTGAACATCATCGGGCGGCGCGACAACGCGCGCTCGATCATCACCCTGGGTTGACCTGACCATGACGACGCCCCTGTCCTCCTTCCCCCGCGCCTCCCGTGGCCTGGTCGCGCATGCGGTCCGGCTGCTGATCGCCGCCACCTTCCTGCAGGCCGCGCCGCTCGCGCTGATGCCGGCCTTCGCGCAGGGCGAGGCGCCACGCCGCGGCGAGCCGATCACGCTGAACTTCGCCAACGCCGACATCGAGGCCGTGGCGCGCACCATGGCGGTGGTCACGGGGCGCGACGTGGTGGTCGACCCGCGCGTGAAGGGCACGATGAATCTCGTGACCGACCGCGCGATCCCGCCCTCGGCCGCCTTCAACCAGTTCGCCTCGGCACTGCGGCTGCAGGGCTTCGCGGTGGTCGAGGCCGACGGCCTCTACAAGATCGTGCCCGAGGCCGACGCGAAGCTGCAGACCAGCACCGTCACCACCACCACGGGCGGCACCGCCGCGGTGGCGGGCAACCAGATCATCACGCAGATCTTCCGCCTCAACTACGAGTCGCCGAACAACCTGCTGCCGGTGCTGCGGCCGCTGATCCCGCCGAACAACACCATCAACGTGAACCCGGGTAACAACTCGCTCGTGATCACCGACTACGCCGAGAACATGCGCCGCCTCGCGCGCATCATCGCGGCGCTCGACGTGCCCAACGCCTCCGACATCGACGTGATCCCGCTCAAGCACTCGATCGCCACCGACATGGTGCCGCTGATCCAGCGCCTGGTCGATGGCGGCGGCGCCACCGGCCAGCCCGGCGCGGCCGCGGCCGGCGGCGGCACCGACGCCTCGTTCCGCACCACGCTGATGGCCGATCCGCGCAGCAACGCGCTGATCCTGCGCGCGGCCAATCCGGCGCGCGCGGCGCTGGTGCGCACGCTGGTCGACAAGCTCGATCGCCCCGCGCTCGAGAGCAGCAATGGCGCGGCCGGCAACATCTACGTGGTCTACCTCAAGAACGCCGACGCGGTGCGCCTCGCGGCCACGCTGCGCGCGGCGATGGCGGCGGCGCAGACCAACAACCAGGGCCAGCCCGGCGCCGCCGGTGGTGGTGCCGGCGCGGCCGCGGCGCAGTCGCAACCCAACCTGTCGGCCGCGATGCCGGTCAACTTCGGCAACAGCAACTCGCAGGGCGGCAGTTCCCCGCAGGCGAGCGCGCCGCTGAACAACGCCAACCAGCCTTCCACCGGTGGCCAGATCCAGGCCGATCCGTCGACCAACTCGCTGATCATCACCGCGCCCGAGCCGCAGTACCGCCAGATGCGCGCCGTGATCGACAAGCTCGACGGCCGCCGTGCCCAGGTCATGATCGAAGCGCTGGTGGTCGAAGTGAATGCGACCAAGGCCGCGCAGTTCGGCGTGCAATGGCAGAGCGCGCTCGGCAACAACGCGGTGCTCGGCACCAACTCGAGCCTGACCGGCACCAACCTGCTGGCGCTCACGACGGCGATCGCCACGCGCAACCCGCAGGGCATCTCGCTGCCGCAGGGCTTCAACATCGGCATCGGCGGCAAGATCGGCGGCCACTACGTGCTGGGCGCCATCGCCAACTTCTTCGCCAGCGACAACGACACCAACGTGCTGTCCACGCCGAACCTGCTGACGCTGGACAACGAGGAAGCCAAGATCGTGATCGGCCAGAACGTGCCCTTCCCGACCGGCTCCTACTCGAACCCCACCACGGGCGGCCTCAACCCCTTCACCACCGTCGAACGCAAGGACGTCGGCCTCACGCTGCGCGTGCGCCCGACCATCAACGAGAACGGCACGGTGAAGATGAGCATCTTCCAGGAGATCTCGACCGTGCTGCCCGGCAGCCAGACCGACCCGAACGGCCCCACCACCAACAAGCGCTCGCTCGAATCGAGCGTGCTGGTGGAAGACGGCGGCCTCGTCATGCTGGGTGGCCTCTTGTCCGACAACTACGGCAACAAGATCGAGAAGGTGCCGCTGGCCGGCGACATCCCGGTCGTGGGCAACCTGTTCAAGAACGAGACCCGCTCGCGCGAGAAGAACAACCTGATGATGTTCCTGCGCCCGGTCGTGATGCGCGACGCCGCCTCCACCGAGGCCTTCGCCTTCGATCGCTACGACCAGATCCGCGCCCTTCAGGTCCAGGCCCAGCCCGACACCGGCAACCCGATGCTCAACAAGGTCGATGCCGCGCCGATCCTGCCCGACACGCCGCTGACGCGCGCGCCGCGCGCTCCCTCGGGCAGCCTGCGCGAGGAAGGCACGCAGCTGATCCCGCCGCCGATCCCCGCGCCCGACAACCGCAAGCTGCCGGCCAGCCCGCTGCGCGGCGCCCTGCCCCCCACCGCCGACCCGGCCACCCAGCGCGAAATGCCCTGACCCTCCGGCCCTCCCGCAACGCACCGACACGCCCCGCCGACCCGCCCATGCGCTATCCCCTGCCCTACGCCTTCGCCCGCAGCCAGCAACTGCTGCTCGAGGAAGCCGACGACGGCCGCTACACGCTGTGGATGTCGAGCCACCCCGCGCGCAGCGCCGTCGGCGAGGTCACGCGCAAGTACGGCGTGCAGGCCTTCGAGGTGCTGGCCGACGGCCCGCTCGCGCAGCGCATCAGCGCCGCCTACGCGCAGGGCGAATCGAGCGCCGCCGCGGTGGTCAGCGAAGTGCAGAGCGACGCCGACCTCTCGCGCATGATGCAGGAGCTGCCGGCGGTCGAGGACCTGCTGGAGAGCGCGGGCGACGCGCCCATCATCCGCATGCTCAACGCGCTGCTCACGCAGGCCGCGCGCGACGGCGCCAGCGACATCCACATCGAGCCCTACGAGCGCACGTCGTCGGTGCGCTTTCGCATCGACGGCACGCTGCGCGAGGTGGTGCAGCCCAACCGCGCGCTGCATGCCGCGCTGATCTCGCGCCTGAAGATCATGGCCGACCTCGACATCTCCGAGAAGCGGCTGCCGCAGGACGGGCGCATCTCGCTGCGCATCGGCACGCGCGCGGTAGACGTGCGGGTGTCGACCCTGCCGAGCGCGCACGGCGAACGCGCCGTGCTGCGGCTGCTCGACAAGAGCGAGTCGAAGCTCACGCTCGAATCGGTGGGCATGCTGGGCGACACGCTGGAACGCTTCGAGAAGCTGATCACGCAGCCGCACGGCATCATCCTCGTGACCGGCCCCACCGGCTCTGGCAAGACCACCACGCTGTATGCCGCGCTGGCCCGGCTCGATGCGAGCCGCAGCAACATCATGACGGTGGAAGACCCGATCGAGTACGAGCTGCCGGGCGTGGGCCAGACCCAGATCAACGCCAAGATCGAGCTCACCTTCGCCAAGGCCCTGCGCGCCATCCTGCGGCAGGACCCGGACGTGATCATGATCGGCGAAATCCGCGACTTCGAGACCGCGCAGATCGCGATCCAGGCCTCGCTCACCGGCCACCTGGTGCTGGCCACGCTGCACACCAACGACTCGGTCAGCGCCGTCACGCGTCTCACCGACATGGGCGTCGAGCCCTTCCTGCTGAGCTCCTCGCTGCTGGGCGTGCTCGCGCAGCGGCTGGTGCGCAAGGTCTGCACCAGCTGCGGCGGCGCCGGCTGCGAGGCCTGCGGCCAGACCGGCTACCAGGGCCGCACCGGCATCTTCGAGCTGCTGGTGGCCGACGAGACCATCCAGGGCCTGATCCACAGCAAGGCCGCCGAGAGCGAGCTGCTCAAGGCCGGCGCGCGCGGCGGCCTGCGCCTGATGCGCGAGGACGGCGAACGGCTGGTGCAGGCCGGCATCACCTCGCGCGCCGAGCTCCTGCGCGTCACGCGCGACTAGCGCGCGAGTTCCGCCATGCCCGCCTATTCCTTCGAAGCCATCGATGCCGCCGGCCAGTCGCGCGAAGGCGTGCTGGAGGCCGACACCGCGCGCAGCGCGCGCAGCATGCTGCGCGCCCAGGCGCTGATCCCGCTGTCGGTCAAGCCGGTCGGCAGCGACCACGTCAACGGCACCGGCCAGCGCAGCGGCCTCTCGCGCTGGCTCGGCGGCGGCAAGCGGGTCTTCAATTCCACCGGCCTCGCGGTCTGGACGCGCCAGCTCGCGGGCCTGGTGTCCTCGGGCCTGCCGCTCGAGCGCGCCCTCACCGCGCTCACCGACGAGGCCGAATCCGAACAGCAACGCAACCTCGTGGCCTCGCTGCGCGCCGAGGTCAACGCGGGCTCGCCGTTCGCGCGCGCGCGCTGTCGGCGCACTCGCGCGAGTTCTCGCCGATCTACACCGCCGTGATCGGCGCCGGCGAGCAGAGCGGCAACCTCGGCCTGGTGCTCGACCGCCTGGCCGACGACCTCGAGGAACGCCAGGCGCTGCAGCAGAAGCTGGTCGGCGCCGCGCTCTACCCGGCCATCGTCACCCTGGTGGCGATCGTGATCGTGATCTTCCTCGTGAGCTACGTGGTGCCGCAGGTGGCCCAGGTGTTCGCGGGCACCAAGCGCTCGCTGCCCTTCCTCACCACCGTGATGCTCGGCCTGAGCGCCGCGGTGCGCAACTACGGCTGGTGGATGCTCGGCGCCGTGCTGCTGGCCGCCATCGGCGCGCGGCTGGCGCTGGCGCAGGAAGCCTTTCGCCTCAAGTTCGATGCCGCCTGGCTCAAGCTGCCGCTGGTGGGCAAGCTCGCGCGCGGCTACAACGCGGCGCGCTTCGCGAGCACGCTCGCCATGCTGGCCACCGCCGGCGTGCCGATCCTGCGCGCGCTGCAGGCCGCCGCCGAGACCCTGAGCAACCGCGCCATGCGCGCCGACGCGCTCGACGCGCTGGTGCTGGTGCGCGAGGGCGCGCCGCTGGCCTCGGCGCTGGCGCAGAAGAAGCGCTTCCCGGGGCTGGTGTCGATGTTCGCGCGGCTCGGCGAGCAGACCGGCACGCTGCCGCTGATGCTGCAGCGCGCCTCCAACCAGCTCGGCGCCGAAGTGCAGCGCCGCGCCATGCACCTGGCGACCATCCTCGAGCCGCTGCTGATCGTGGCGATGGGTGGCGTGGTGATGCTGATCGTGCTGGCCGTGATGCTGCCGATCATCCAGCTCAACCAGTTCGTGAAGTAGCGCCCGCGGTTCGGCCGCGGGCAAGGAACACACCGATGGCCAATCGAAGCTACCTCTATGCCAGCACCGCCCTGCCCGATGCGCAGGCCGGCACGCCCGCGCTGCGCGGCATCTCCGAATACGGCTACGACGTGCCGCTGGTGTTCCGCCTGCTGGTGTCGTGCGAGACCCGGCCCTGCCACTCGGCGATGTGGAACGATCCCCGGCCGCTCGCGCTGGCCGGGCGCTGCGGCCCGGGCAGCGCGCGCCTGGCCGCCTTCCTCGCGCGCATCGAGCACCCCGCAATCTCGCCGCTGCGCGAGGACGCGCTGCGCTTCCTGGCCGAACGCACGCGGCCCGACGAATGGTTCGTGCTCGAGCCGGCCGAGGTGCTGGGCATGGGCGACGCGCCCGTGGCCGACGAGGTCGAGAAGCTGCGCCTGGGCCTGGGCGAGCTCGACGCCGAGATCGAACGCACGCTCGCCACGCTCGCGCCGCGCCCGAAAAGTTTCTGGCAGCGCCTGCTGCCGCCCGCGCAGCAGGTGGTCGAGACGCCGATCCGCGAGCTCGGCCTGGGCCACTGGTCGGATACGCTCTACTTCTCGTTCGATGCGGCCGACGATGGCCGCGACGACTCCTGACCGCACAACCGCACGCCATGCCCGTCACCCTCGAAGACAAGCTCGTGGTCGCGATCTCCTCGCGCGCCCTGTTCAACCTCGAAGAAGAGAACAAGATCTTCGAAGCGGGCGACGACGCGGGCTACATGAAGCTGCAGCTCGAGCGGCTCGACGTGCCGGCCGCGCCCGGCATCGCCTATTCGCTGATCCGCAAGCTGCTGCGCTTCAACGACGACGGCGTGCAGCGCGTCGAGGTCGTGATCCTCTCGCGCAACGACCCGGTCTCGGGCATGCGCATCTTCCGCTCCAGCGCCGCGGCCGACATCAAGCTGCAGCGCGGCGTGTTCACCCAGGGCCGCCCGCCCTTCGGCTATTTGCGCGCACTGCGCGCGCACCTGTTCCTCTCGGTCAATGCGCAGGACGTGCGCGAGGCGCTGGGTGCCGGCTTTCCGGCCGCGCGCGTGCTGGTCGAGTCGGTGAAGGCCGGCGATGCCTGGCCCAACGAGGTGCGCATCGCCTTCGACGGCGACGCCGTGCTGTTCAGCGACGAGGCCGAGCGCGTGTTCCAGGCCCAGGGCCTCGATGCCTTCCAGGCGCACGAGGCGAGCAAGGTCGACCTGCCGCTGCCCGGCGGCCCGTTCAAGCCGCTGCTGGCCGCGCTGCACCGGCTGCAGATGGCGGGCAATGCGCAGATGCGCATCCGCACCGCGCTCGTCACGGCGCGCAGCGCGCCCGCGCACGAGCGCGCCATCCGCACGCTGATGAACTGGAACATCCGCGTCGACGAGGCCATGTTCCTCGGCGGCCTGCCCAAGGGCGAGTTCCTGCGCGAGTTCGAGCCCGACTTCTTCTTCGACGACCAGACCGGGCATGTGGATGCGGCGGCACGGCATGTGCCGTCGGGGCATGTGTCGAGCGGGATCAGCAACGAGGTTTCGATGCCCGCTGTCGAGGCCGAGAAGACGGCCGGAAAGAAGGCCGTGACGGCGCCTTCGAAGCAACGCGCACCCAAGGCCGCGGCCAAGCCCGCGAAACGCGCGCGATAGGCACGGGCGCCGCTTCGACGCGCGGCGTCAGGCCGAGCGCTTCGGCCACCTCCAACTTCATTCTTTCGCAGTAACTGGCGGTGCGCTGTCACGCGCATGCCTTCGCTTTGTCATGCGCGATTCACTGCTGCGTCACGGGTTCTCCCTAATCTTCGCGGCGTCCGCACACGTGCCCTCCGGGCACTTTTTTTTGCCTCGGGCCGACTGTCACCGGCACTCCGTCCCATCTCCTTCCAGGACTACACGATGCGTCCGAAACTTCACGCACTTCCCGCATTCCGAACACGCGCCGCAACCCGCTGGATGCTGCCGCTGACCGCGGCCATGGCGCTCGCCGCATGTGGCGGCGGTGGCAGCAGCGGCGGCGTGGTCTTCCCACCGGCCGCCCCACCCGCCGACGGTGGCAGCGGCGGCGGCAACACGCCCACCACCAACCAGGGCAAGAGCGGCCCCAAGGCCCTGGTGGTCCAGGTCGACGGCCTCACCCATGCCGCGCTGCGCGATGCGATGGCGCAGAACAAGGTGCCCGCGCTGCAGGGCCTGAAGCTCGCGCCGGCCTGGACCGGCGGCGCCAATGGCGCGCTCACCGAGCAGCGCACCACCGCGAGCCCCGGCTGGGCCACGCTCGTGACGGGCACCTGGGCGCAGCGCCACTCGGTGCAATGGGACACGGCAGACCAGCGCATCGACGCCAAGCTCGCGCCCTCGGTGTTCGCGCTCGCGAAGCAGAAGAAGGACGCCGGCTACCTCACAGGCTCGGTGACGGCCGGCGCCAACTACCGCTCGCTGCTCGCGAACGAGAGCGGCACGCTCGATGCCGCCGTCGACTGCGCGGGCGCGGACGCCTGCGTGACCGAGCGCACCGCGCAGCTCATCGACCAGGGCTACGACCTGCTGGTGGCGCAGTACGGCGCGCCCGCCGCAGCGGCGCCCTCCGGCCTGCGCGGCGAGGCCTACCAGCGCGCCGTGTCCGACACCGCCGCCGCGGTCGGCCAGCTGCTCGCGCGCATCGCGCGGCGCAGCGCCAACGATGCGAAGGAGGACTGGCTCGTGGTGCTCACCACGCCCAACGGCCTCGATGCCTTCGGCAATGCGACCGGCACGCAGAGCGCGCAGACCAAGACGGTCTTCGTCGCGAGCAACAAGACGCTGGCCGCGCTGCCCGCCACCGGCGAAGCCGCGCCCACCGACGTCGCCGCGCTGACGAAGCTGGCCGCCGCGACCGACATCGCACCCACCGTGCTGCGCCACCTCGGCGCGCTGCCCGCGGCCGAGGCCTATCGCTTCAACGGCCAGCCGCTGCAGGCCGCCACCGCATTGCGCGGCCTGCTGGCGAAGACCGGCGCCGACAAGGCCAGCGTCGATCTCTCGTGGACGCTCGCGGGCAACGCGAACGTGCCGGAGAAGGTGCTGCGCGACGGCAAGCTGGTCGCCACGCTCGCGGCCGGCGCCACCGCCTACAACGATCCCGTGGAGGCGGCCAGCGACGGCATCCTGGCCTTCGACTACACCGTGGTCGCGGGGGATGCGAGCCTCGCGCTGCCGGCGCGCGTGACCTACGTGAAGCCCGCCACGCTCGCGCCCACACTGCGCAACGGCCTGGTCAACTACTACCCGCTCGACGCGCTGCCGCCCACCGACCGCAGGAGCGCCTCCACGCTCGCGCCCTGGGCCGCCGGCGCCGATGGCGGCAGCCTGACGGACGACGGCTTCAAGGCCCCGTACAAGGCCAAGGCCCTGCGCGTGGACAGCAGCCTGAAGACCGCCGACGGCACCGCCGGCTATCGCCTGCTGCAGACCGCCGACGTCGCGACCGCGCCCTCGGTCACGGCCTACACCATCGGCTTCTGGCTGCGCACCGACGCGACCTGCAGCGTCGGCGCGGGCGACGGCGCCTCGGTGATCGCCAACAAGAACTACGACAGCGGCAGCAACGCCGGCCTCGCGATCGGCTTGTTCGATGGCTGCGAGTTGCGCTTCAACGTCGGCAAGGGCGGCGGCCGCGCCGACAGCAACGGCTATCGCCTGAGCGCCGGCCAGTGGGCCTACGTGGCGGTCGTGATCGACAAGGCCAACCTCAAGATGACCGGCTTCCTGTTCGACGCGGCGCGCGCGCTGCAGACCGGCAGCGCCGACATGACCGCCGACATCGTGGCCCAGCTCGGCGGTTTGAAGAACGGCCTGAGCCTCAACGAGGACGGCACCGGCCAGTACTACAAGCGCTGGACCAGCTCGCCGCGCGGCCCGCTCGACTTCAACGAGTTCGCGATCTGGAACCGCGCGCTCACGGCCGACGAGCTCGCGAGCATCTTCAAGTCGGGCCAGCCGCTGTCCACGCTCGAACCCTGAGCCTCATCGCATCCCGTTCCCCCGACACACAACGACCCCGAGAGAGAGGATCACCATGCAAGTCCCACGTCCCCTTCACCTGCTTCGCTTCGCGCCCGCCCTGCTGCTGGCCTGCCTGCTGTCCGCCTGCGGCGGCGGCGATGGCGGCGGCGGCTTCCTCGGCGGACTGCCCGGCGCGGGCAACCCTGGCGGCGGCACCCCGAATCCGCCGGCCGCCACCGAGCCCGTGAAGCGCTGCGCACCGTGAGCGTTCGCGCTTTCCAGAACCGGAAGAACGCCAAGGACGACCCCGCGATGACAGACAACGCACGCCGCAAATTCCTCACCGGCACCGCCACCACCGGTGCCGCCGCGCTCGCGCTCTCGGCCTTTCCGCCGAGCATCCGCCGCGCCCTCGCCATTCCCGCCAACAACAAGACCGGCACCATCCAGGACGTCGAGCACATCGTCATCCTGATGCAGGAGAACCGCTCGTTCGACCATTACTTCGGCACGCTGATGGGCGTGCGCGGCTTCGGCGACCGCTTCACGATTCCGCTGCCCAAGGGCATGAACGTCTGGCAGCAGAGCGATGCCAGCGGCAAGGCCATCCTGCCCTATCACCTCGACAGCACCAAGGGCAACGCCCAGCGCGTGAGCGGCACGCCGCACTCGTGGAGCGACGGCCAGAACGCCTGGGACGGTGGGCGCACCTACCAGTGGGCGCGCTACAAGACCAACGCGGCGATGGGCTACTTCAAGGAAGCCGAGGTGCCCTACCAGTTCGCGCTCGCCAACGCCTTCACGCTGTGCGACGAGTACCACTGCAGCATGCACACCGGCACCAACTCGAACCGCATGTTCCACTGGACCGGCACCAACGGCCCGACCGGCGCGGGCGTGGCCACGGTCAACAACGAGTGGGACTCCATCGACGGCTCGGCCAAGGGCTACGAGTGGAAGACCTATCCCGAGCGCCTGCAGGAGGCCAAGGTCAGCTGGATCGTCTACCAGAACATGCCGGAAAACTTCGGCGACAACCCCCTGGCAGGCTTCAAGCAGTACCGCCTGGCCAACGAGGCCTCGGGCAAACCGGTCAGCAACGACGGCCCCTCGCCGGTCTACGATCCGGCGAGCGACGACGCGCGCAACCCGCTCTACAAGGGCATCGCCAACACCATGGGCGACGGCGGCTTCCTCGAGCAGTTCCGCCAGGACATCAAGAACGGCAAGCTGCCGCAGGTGTCGTGGATCGTCGCGCCGGCCACCTACTCCGAGCATCCCGGACCGTCGAGCCCGGTGCAGGGCGGCTGGTACATCCAGGAGACGCTCGATGCGCTGACCGCCGTGCCCGAGGTGTGGAGCAAGACCGTGCTGCTCATCAACTTCGACGAGAACGACGGCTACTTCGACCACTACCCCTCGCCCGCCGCGCCCTCGATCAACCCCGACGGCACGCCCGCGGGCAAGACCACGCTGCCGCTCGATGCGCTCAAGCCCGAGTACTTCAACCATCCGAAGCCGCCGGGCACCACCGGCCAGCCCGCGCCCGACGGCCGCGTCTACGGCCCCGGCGTGCGCGTGCCGATGTACGTGGTGTCGCCGTGGAGCCGCGGCGGCTGGGTCAACTCGCAGGCCTTCGACCACACCTCGGTGCTGCGCTTCATCGAGGCGCGCTTCGGCGTGAAGGAGACCAACATCAGCGCCTTCCGGCGCGCGGTGTGCGGCGACCTCACGAGCGCCTTCAACTTCGCGAACCCGAACAACGAGACGCTGCCCACGCTCGCGGGTCGCACCACGCGCGGCGCGGCCGACCAGCTGCGCAGCGACCAGGAGAAGCTGGCCCAGGTGCCGCTGCCGCTCGACCCGCAGCTGCCGCGCCAGGCCACCGGCACGCGGCCCTCGCGCGCGCTGCCCTACGAGCTGCACACCAGCGCGCGCGCCGATGCCACCGGCGGCAGCGTGCGGCTGATCTTCGCCAACACCGGCAAGGCCGCCGCCGTGTTCCACGTCTACGACCGGCTGCACCTCGACCGCCTGCCGCGCCGCTTCATGGTGGAGCCGGGCAAGACGCTCGACGACGCCTGGAACGCGGTCAGCGACGACAGCGGCTTCTACGACCTCTGGGTGCTTGGGCCGAACGGCTATCACCGCCACTTCAAGGGCGACCTGAGCCGGCTGCGCGCCGGTGGCACCGCCGTGCCCGAGGTGCGCGTGTGCTACGACATCGCCAACGGCAACGTCTACCTCGAGATGCTCAACGCCGGACAGGCCCCCGCGAAGTTCACGGTGCGCGCCAAGGCCTACCGCGACGACGGTCCGTGGAGCGCGAGCGTCGCGGGCGGCGCCAAGGCCGAGCTGCACTGGGATCTCGCGTCGAGCGGCGCCTGGTACGACTTCGTCGTGAGCTGCGATGCCGATGCGAACTGGCAGCGCCGCTTCGCGGGCCGCGTGGAGACCGGCAAGCATTCGGTCAGCGATCCGGCCATGGGCCTGGGCGATCTGTGAAGGAGGCACGCACCATGACCGACAACGCACGCCGCAAGTTCCTCACCGGCAGCGCCACCACCGGCGCCGCCGCGCTCGCGCTCTCGGCCTTTCCGCCGAGCATCCGCCGCGCCCTCGCCATTCCCGCCAACAACAAGACCGGCACCATCCAGGACGTCGAGCACGTCGTCATCCTGATGCAGGAGAACCGTTCGTTCGACCACTACTTCGGCACGCTCGCGGGCGTGCGCGGCTTCGGCGACCGCTTCACGATTCCGCTGCCCAGGGGCATGAATGTCTGGCAGCAGAGCGATGCCAGCGGCAAGGCCATCCTGCCCTACCACCTCGACAGCTCGAAGGGCAATGCGCAGCGCGACGGCGGCACGCCGCACGACTGGGCCGACAGCCAGAACGCCTGGGACGGCGGGCGCATGTACCAGTGGGCGCGCTACAAGACCAGCAAGGCCATGGGCTATCACAAGGAAACGGAGATCCCGTTCCAGTTCGCGCTGGCCAACGCCTTCACGATCTGCGATGCCTACCACTGCGCGATGCACACCGGCACCGACGCCAACCGCTCCTTCCACCTGACCGGCACCAACGGTCCGACCGCGACCAACACCGCCTTCGTGCGCAACGAATGGGACTGGATCGACGGCAAGCCCGGCTCGCTGAACGTGGGCTACACCTGGAAGACCTACGCGGAGCGCCTGGAAGACGCGGGCGTGCGCTGGATCAGCTACCAGAACATGCCCGACGAATGGGGCGACAACATGCTTGGCGCGTTCCGCCAGTTCCGCAAGGCCAACATCGACTCGGGCTATCCGGTCTCCAGCGGCGGCGAGCCCAACAAGCCCTATGCCGACACCGGCCAGGCGCTGCCCTACAAGGCCTACGACCGCGCCACCGACGATGCGAAGAGCCCGCTCTACAAGGGCGTGGCCAACACGCTGCCCGGCACGAAGCCCGAGGACTACCTCGACGCGTTCAAGCGCGACATCCGCGAGGGCAAGCTGCCGCAGGTCTGCTGGATGAACGCACCGTCGATCTACTGCGAGCATCCCGGTCCCTCGAGCCCGATCCAGGGCGCCTGGTTCCTGCAGGAGGTGCTGGACGCGCTCACCGCCGTGCCCGAGGTGTGGAGCAAGACCGTGCTGCTGATCAACTTCGACGAGAACGACGGCTACTTCGACCACCTGCCCTCGCCCTCGGCGCCTTCGCCCAACGGCGACGGCAGCTATGCGGGCAAGACCACGCTGTCGGACTCGGCGATGGGTCCCGAGTACTTCACGCACGCCGCGCCGCTGGGCAGCGGCGGCCAGCCCAAGGCCGACGGCCGCGTCTACGGCCCGGGCCCGCGCGTGCCGCTGTACGTGATCTCGCCATGGAGCCGCGGCGGCTGGGTCAGCTCGCAGGCCTTCGACCACACCTCGGTGCTGCGCTTCCTCGAAACCCGCTTCGGCGTGCAGGAACCCAACATCAGCGCCTTCCGGCGCGCGGTGTGCGGCGACCTCACGAGCGCCTTCAACTTCGCCAACCCCAACGGCGAAGCGCTGCCCACGCTGACCGGCCGCGCCACCCGCGCCGAGGTCGACCAGATCCGGCGCAACCAGGAGGCGCTGTCGCAGGTGCCGCTGCCGCTCGACCCGCAACTGCCGCGCCAGACCACCGGCACGCGGCCCTCGCGCGCCCTGCCCTACGAGCTGCACACCAGCGCGCGCACGGCACCGCTCGACGGCACGGTGCAGCTGCTGTTCGCGAACACCGGCAAGGCGGCCGCGGTGTTCCACGTCTACGACAAGCTCAACCTCGCGCGCCTGCCGCGCCGCTACATGGTCGAGGCCGGCAAGACGCTCGACGACACCTGGATGGCGGGACGCGACAACAGCGGCTTCTACGACCTGTGGGTGCTCGGTCCGAACGGCTACCACCGCCACTTCAAGGGCGATCTCGGCAGCCTGCGCGCGAGCGACGCGCCCGCCCCCGAAGTCCGCGTGTGCTACGACATCGCCAACGGCAACGTCTACCTCGAGCTGCTCAACGGCGGCAAGAAGGCCGCGAAGTTCACGGTGCGCGCCAAGGCCTACCGCGGCGACGGCCCGTGGACCGCGACCGTGCAGCCCGGCGCCAAGGCCGAGCTGCATTGGGATCTTGCGTCGAGCGGCGCCTGGTACGACTTCGTCGTGAGCTGCGATGCCGATCCGACCTTCGCGCGCCGCTTCGCGGGCCGCGTGGAGACCGGCAAGCACACGGTCAGCGATCCCGCGATGGGCATGGCCGACCTCTGAAGCGCATGCATCGCTGAAGGCTTTCGAAGCCTTCCCAACAGGCCGGACACGGTACGCGCGAGCCCTTCGCGCGCGGCCTGTCCGGCTTTGGTATTCATCGCGCGCGCAGGCGCAACGCGCGCTTACACCTCGGCCTCGTTCTTCACTCGACTGTCATTGCCGCTTCCTACCGTGGCAGGGGCGGCGCGCTCCTCGTCGCCTCTTCAAAAGAAAACACACCTGCGAGGATTCCTCATGCATCTCTTCTTCTCGCGCGCACGGCTGCTGCCGGCGCTGATCCTGGCCTGCACCCTCGCCGCCTGCGGTGGCGGCAGCGGCGGCGGCTTCGGCGGATTGCCGGGCACGGGCACCCCCGGCGGCGGCGACGGCGGCACGCAGAACCCGCCCGCCACCACGCAGCCCGTGATGCGCTGCGCGCCTTGATACAACGACCTTCACGAGAAAAAACCAGCACAACAACACCATGACCTCACGCCGCAAATTCCTCACCGGCACCGCCACCACCGGCGCCGCCGCGCTCGCGCTCTCGGCCTTCCCGCCGGCCATCCGCCGCGCGCTCGCGATCCCCGCCAACAACAAGACCGGCACCATCCAGGACGTCGAGCACATCGTGATCCTGATGCAGGAGAACCGTTCGTTCGACCACTACTCGGCACGCTGCAGGGCGTGCGCGGCTTCGGCGACCGCTTCCCGATCCCGCTGCCCAACGGCCTCAACGTGTGGCAGCAGCTCGACGAGAACGGCAAGGTGGTGCTGCCCTACCACCTCGACGGCAGCAAAGGCAACGCGCAGCGCGTGAGCAGCACGCCGCACACCTGGGTCGACTCGCACAACGCCTGGGACGGCGGCCGCCTCTACCAGTGGCCGCGCTACAAGAAGGTCAGCAGCACCGCGCCCTACGTGCAGTCGATGGGCTACCTCGCCGAGGCCGAGCTGCCGTTCCAGTTCGCGCTGGCCAACGCCTTCACGATCTGCGACGACTACCACTGCGCGATGCACACCGGCACGCACGCCAACCGCTCGTTCCACTGGACCGGCACCAACGGCCCCACGGGCGGCAACGTGGCCTACGTCAACAACGTCAATGCCTGGAGCTCGACCGGTCCCTCGACCGAGGGCTACGAATGGAAGACCTATGCCGAGCGGCTGCAGGACGCGGGCGTGAGCTGGATGGTCTACCAGAACATCCCGAACAACTACGGCTGCAATCCGCTGCTGGGCTTCAAGAACTTCCGCAAGGCCAACGAGGCCTCGGCCAAGCCGGTCAGCACCTCGCTGCCGCAGGGTGCATCGCCCGCCTACGCGCCCGGCGACGACGCCGGCAACCCGCTCTACAAGGGCACGGCCAACACGCTGCCGGTGGCCGACCAGGCGGCCTTCGACGCGGGGGCGATCATGGATGCCTTCCGCGCCGACGTGAAGGCCGGCCGGCTGCCGGCGGTGTCGTGGGTGATCCCGCCCGACGTCTACTCCGAGCACCCCGGCCCCTCGAGCCCGGTGCAGGGCGCGTGGTACATCCAGCAGGTGCTGGAGGCGCTCACCGCCGTGCCCGAGGTCTGGAGCAAGACCGTGCTGTTCGTGAACTTCGACGAGAACGACGGCTACTTCGACCACGTGCCCTCGGCCTCGGCACCCTCGCCCATCGCATCGGCGGATCCCTCGGTGAAGGCCTTCGCGGGCAAGACCACGATGTCCGACGCGGACCTGAGCTTCGAGTACTTCAACCATCCCAAGCCGCCGGGCATGACGCAGGCGCAGCCCACACCCGACGGCAACGTCTACGGCCCCGGCATGCGCGTGCCGATGTACGTGATCTCGCCCTGGAGCCGCGGCGGCTGGGTCAACTCGCAGACCTTCGACCACACCTCGGTGCTGCGCTTCGTCGAGGCCCGCTTCGGCGTGAAGGAAAGCAACATCGGCCCGTTCCGCCGCGCGGTCAACGGCGACCTCACGAGCGCCTTCAACTTCGCCAATCCCAACGGCGAGGCGCTGCCCACGCTCGCGGGCCGCCGCACCAAGGCCGAGGCCGACCAGCTGCGCGCCGCGCAGCAGGCGCTGCCGCAGGTCACGCCGCCGGCCAACGGCCTGCTGCCGCGCCAGGCCACGGGCACGCGGCCCTCGCGCGCGCTGCCCTACGAGCTGCACACCAGCGCCCGCGCCGACGCGGCCGGCGGCACGCTGCAACTGCTGTTCGCCAACACCGGCAGCGCGGCCGCCGTGTTCCATGTCTACGACCGGCTCAACCTCGACCGCCTGCCGCGCCGCTACATGGTCGAAGCCGGCAAGTCGCTCGACGACCGCTGGAACGCGACCGCCGACAACGCCGGCCGCTACGACCTCTGGGTGCTCGGCCCCAACGGCTACCACCGCCATTTCCAGGGCGACCTCAACGCATTGCGCGCCGGCGGCGCGGCCGTGCCCGAAGTGCGCGTGTGCTACGACATCGCCAACGGCAACGTCTACCTCGAGATGATGAACGGCGGCCAGGCCGCGGCGAAGTTCAGCGTGCGCGCCAAGGCCTACCGCGACGACGGCCCGTGGACCGCCACGGTGCAGGGCGGCGCCAAGGGCGAGCAGCATTGGGAGCTCGCGGCCAGCGGCCAGTGGTACGACTTCGCCGTCACCTGCGATGCCGATCCGGCCTACTACCGCCGCTTCGCCGGCCGCGTCGAGACCGGCAAGCATTCGGTCAGCGATCCCGCGCTGGGCTTGCCCGACCTCTGACCCCGCATGCATGATCCCCCCCGCGCCCACGGTGGCGCGGGAGATGTCATGCACGCCAAGGTGGTCCGGTACTTCGTCGAGGTGGTTCGCGCGGGTTCGATCCGCAAGGCGGCCGCGCAGCTGCACGTGGTGCCGACGGCGATCAACCGGCAGATCCTCAACCTCGAGGAGGAACTGGGCGCGCCGCTGTTCGAGCGCATCCACAACACGCTCAAGCTCACGCCGGTGGGCGAGCTGGTGCTCGCGCATGCGCGCGGCACGCTGCGCGAGTTCGACGGCGTGCGCCAGCGCATCGAGGCCATGCGCGGGCTGCGCCAGGGCGAGGTCACGCTGGCCACCACCGCCGGCCTCGCCGACGCCTTCCTGCCGGGCGTGGTGCGGCGCTTTCGCGCGGCGCATCCCGGCATCCAGCTCAAGCTGCTGGGCCTGCCGATCGCGGCCGTGCTGCACGGCGTGCGCGAAGGCGATGCCGACCTCGCGCTGGCCTACGACGTGCCGGCCACGGCGGGCTTTCGCACGCTGTTCGCGAGCGAATGGCCGATCGGCGCGGTGGTGCCGCCCGGGCATGCGCTCACTGCCCATGCGAGCACCGTGCTGGCCGAATGCGTGGGCCATCCGCTGCTGCTGCCCGCGCCCTCGCTGTCGATCCGGCCGATCATCGACGCCGCCTTCGAACGCTCGGGCCTGCGCGCCTCGCCCGTGATCGAGACCACCTCCACCGCGCTGATGCGCCGCCTGGTGCGCGAGGGCGAGGGCATCACGCTGCTCAATCGGCTCGACGTGGCCGAGGAGATGCACGACGGCTCGCTGGTCTTCGTGCCGCTGCGCGACGCGACCCTGCCGGCCCAGACGCTCACGCTCGAGACCCGCGCCGCGCAGGCACCGAGCCCCGCGGCCGAGCTGTTCGCGAACCATGTGACGGCCTGCCTCGACGAGCTGCTCGCGCCCTGAACACGGCGCCGGGGGCCGTCCACTTTTTGTGCACGGGGCGCGCCATTTATTGACTTTGCGCGTTCGAAGGCATGGCTCCTAGACTGCCGCGCCGGTCATCGGCCGGAAGGAACAGTCCCATGCTTTCGAACGAAAGAAAAAGACCCCCGCAGGAGACGGCGAAGGGGTCGACCAGAAGCTTCCCCTGGTGCGCTGCGGCGCGCTGAGCCTGCAGCACGTGCTCGTGATGTACGCGGGCACGGTGGCGGTGCCGCTGATCGTGGGCGGCGCGCTCGGCCTCTCGAAGGCCGACATCGCCTTCCTCATCAATGCCGATTTGCTCGCCGCGGGCATCGCCACGCTGGTGCAGGCGCTAGGGTTCTGGCGCTTCGGCATCCGCATGCCCGTGATGATGGGCGTGACCTTCGCGGCCGTGGGCCCGATGATCGCCATCGGCATCGATCCCTCGCTGGGCCTGCCCGCGATCTACGGCGCCACCATCGTGGCGGGGCTGTTCGGCATCGTGCTCGCGCCGCTGATGGGACGCGTGCTCGGCGTGTTCCCGCCGCTGGTGACGGGCACGGTCATCACGCTGATCGGCGTCTCGCTGATGGTGGTGGCGATCCACTGGGCCGCGGGCGGGCAGCCCACCTCGACGCGCAGCATCGAGGGCGTGGCGCATGCGGTGGCCAACCCGGCCTACGGCGAGCCGGTGAACCTCGCCATCGCCGCGGCCGTGCTGGCGGCGATCATCGGGATCACGCGCTTCGGCAAGGGCCTCGTCGCCAACATCGCGGTGCTGCTGGGCATCGTCTTCGGCGTGGGGCTGTCGCTGGCGCTCGGCCGCATGCAGTTCGACGGCCTCGAGGAAGCGAGCTGGATGGCCCTGACCACGCCCTTCCACTTCGGCCTTCCGCGCTTCGAGCTCACGGCCATCGCCTCGATGTGCATCGTGATGCTGATCACCCTGGTCGAATCGACCGGCATGTTCCTCGCGCTCGGCGAGATCACGGGCCGCAAGGTCGACACCGACGCGCTGTCGCGCGGCCTGCGCGCCGACGGCCTGGGCACGGTGATCGGCGGCGTGTTCAACACCTTCCCCTACACCTCGTTCTCGCAGAACGTGGGGCTGGTCACGGTCACGGGCGTGCGCTCGCGCTACGTGGCGGCCGGCGGCGGCGTGCTGCTGATCGCGCTCGCGCTGTTCCCCAAGGTCGCGCACGTGGTGGCCTCGGTGCCCTCCTTCGTGCTCGGCGGCGCGGGCATCGTGATGTTCGGCATGGTCGCCGCGACCGGCATCCGCATCCTCGGCAGCATCGACTACGCGCGCGAGCGCCATGCGCTCTACGTGATCGCGATCTCGGTCGGCCTCGGCCTGATCCCCACGCTGTCGCCGAACTTCTTCCAGCACTTCCCGGCCTGGACCCATCCGCTGACGCACAGCGGCATCGTGCTGGGCACGGTCGCCGCGGTGCTGCTCAATCTCTTCTACAACGGCGTGCAGTCGAGGGAGCGTTCCTTCACACTGGCGGCACGCACCTCGCACGGAACCGAATGACATGACTTCCTCCACCGCTTCCTCGCCCCGGCCGCTGCGCGTGCTGCGCCACGCCGACGTGCTCGTCACCATGGACGCCGAGCGGCGCGAGATCGCCGATGGCGCGCTGGTGATCGACGGGCCGGCCATCGCCTGGGTCGGTGCCACGGCCGAGCTGCCGCCGGTCTACCTCGAGGCGCTGCGCAGCGGCGCCGCCGAGGCCATCGACCTGCACGGCCACGTGCTGATGCCGGGCCTGGTGAACACGCACCACCACATGTACCAGAGCCTCACGCGCGCGGTGCCCGAGGCGCAGGACGCCGAGCTGTTCGGCTGGCTCACCAACCTCTACCTGCTGTGGGCGCGGCTCACGCCCGAGATGATCCGCGTGTCGACCCAGACCGCGATGGCCGAGCTGATGCTCTCGGGCTGCACCACCACCAGCGACCATCTCTACCTGTTCCCCAACGGCGCGCGGCTCGACGATTCGATCGAAGCCGCCACCGCGATGGGCATGCGCTTCCATGCCGCGCGCGGCAGCATGAGCGTGGGCCGCAGCGCCGGCGGCCTGCCGCCCGACGAGGTGGTGGAGAGCGAGGCCGCGATCCTGCGCGACAGCGAGCGGCTGATCGACCGCTGGCACGACGCCTCGCGCCACTCGATGCGGCGCATCGTGCTCGCGCCCTGCTCGCCGTTCTCGGTCTCGCGCGAGCTCATGCGCGACTCGGCGCTGCTCGCGCGCGAGCGCGGCGTGTCGCTGCACACGCACCTGGCCGAGAACGACAACGACGTCGCCTACTCGCGCGAGAAGTTCGGCATGACGCCGGCCGAGTACGCCGAGGACCTGGGCTGGGTCGGCCGCGACGTCTGGCATGCGCACTGCGTGAAGCTCGACCCCGCGGGCATCGCCCTGTTTGGCCGCACCGGCACCGGCGTGGCCCATTGCCCGTGCTCGAACATGCGGCTGGCCTCGGGCATCGCGCCCATCGGCGCCATGCGCCGCGCCGGCGTGCCGGTGGGCCTGGGCGTGGACGGCAGCGCCTCGAACGACGGCGCCCACCTGCTCGGCGAGGCGCGCCAGGCCATGCTGCTGCAGCGCGTGGGCCATGGCCCGGCCGCGATGACGGCGCGCGAGGCGCTCGAGATCGCGACCCTGGGCGGCGCGCGCGTGCTGGGCCGCGACGACATCGGTGCGCTCGCGCCGGGCATGTCGGCCGACGTGGTGGGCTTCGACCTGCGCGGCGTGTCGCACGCGGGCGCATGGCACGACCCGGTGGCGGCGCTGGTGTTCTGCACGCCGGCCTCGGCCGCGCTCAGCATCATCGATGGGCAGGTGCGCATCCGCGAGGGCCGCTTCGTCGATCTCGAACTGCCGCCGCTGCTCGCGCGGCACCGCGAACTCGCGCGCACGCTGTACGAGCGCGCGCGCCATCCGCACACAGCCTGAGATGGCTGCTGAAAGCGGGTTTCCGGACGCAGAGGGCGCGAAGGTTGCGCGAAGGACGCGAAAGAAAACATCAAGAAGTTTCTTTTGACTCTTTCGCGCTCTTCGCGAAACCTTCGCGTCCTCTGCGTACGGCTGTCCGCTCCCGCGTTCAATACTGCGCCACCACCCCGCCAGCACCGCCATCCGCCAAGGTCGCCGGATCCTCCAGCACCGCCGCCACGTCGCCCAGGTACTGCCCCACCACCGGCTCGTGCGTGAGGTTCAGCATGTGGTGGATGCCGTCGGGGTTCTTCACGTAGCCCACGGTCCAGCCGCGCGCGCCGAGGCCGCGGCCGATGGCGCCCATGTCGCGCGCGGGCGAGCCGAAGGCGAAGATCGACAGCTCGGGCCGGCCCAGCGTGGGCAGGCCCAGCGCATCGAGGCCCTGCTGCATCGCGCGCCGCGTCGCGAGCACGCGCTCGGTCACGCGCAGATAGCCCGCATGGCCCAGGTAGTTCATCACCGCCCAGGCCGCGGCGATGGCGCCGCCCGCGCGCGTGCCCACCAGCGTGTGGGTGAAGTACTGGCCGCGCGGCCAGTCGTCGAAGTAGTAGCCCATCAGCGCGAAGACCTCGGGATCGGCGAAGAACAGGGTCGAGGCGCCCTTGGCGGTGTAGCCGTACTTGTGCAGGTCGGCCGAGATCGAGGTCACGCCCTCGACCGCGAAATCGAAATCGGGGATGTCGGCGCCGAGCTCGCGCGCGAACGGCGCGAAGTAGCCGCCCACGCAGGCATCGACATGCATCCAGCAGCCCTGCTCGCGCGCCAGCGCCGCGATCTCGGGAATGGGGTCGACCACGCCATGCGGAAAGGCCGGCGCCGAGCCCACCACCATCGCGGTGTCGGGCGTGAAGGCGGCGCGCATCGCCGCCGGGTCGGCGCGGAAGTCGGCCGCCAGCGGCGTGCGCACCGGCACCAGGCCGAGGAAGTGCGCGGCCTTGTCGAAGGCCGGATGCGCGCTCTGCGGCATCAGGATCTCGGGCTTGGCCATGCCGGGGCGGCGCGCCAGCGCGCGGTCGCGCGCGCACTTGACCGCGAGGAAGATGCTCTCGGTGCCGCCGGTGGTCATGGCACCGCGCGACTCGGCACCGCCATGCAGCAGCGCGAGGCCCATCTCCACCACCTCGCGCTCGAAGGTCGCGAGGCTCGCGAAGGCGCGCGGGCCCAGGCCGTTCTCGGAGAAGTACATCAGGTAGGCCTGTTTGGCCACCTCGAGCACGTCCTCGCCCGCGTAGTGGATGAACATCGGCACGCGGCCGTTGCGCCAGTCGGCGTCGCCGCGGCCGGCCTCCTCGAGCCGCCGCTGCAGCTCGGGCCAGGACGCGCCTTGCTCGGGGAGTGTCAGTGCCATGGTCGCTTCATCCTTCCTTGCCGCCCCAGTGGACGACCTTGTTTTCGAGCGCCCGCGCCAGCAGGTCGAGCAGGTAGCCGAGGATCGCCATGATCAGCGCGCCGACGATCACGACGTTGGTGAGCAGGAAGTCGGAGGCCGACATCGCCATGTAGGCGATGCCCGCGTTGGTGGCGATCATCTCGGCGCCCACCAGCATGGTCACGCCCAGGCCGATGCTGACGCGGACGCCGGTGAAGATGCCCGGCAGGCTGGCCGGGAAGATCACGCGCCGGAAGATCATGGTGCGCGAGGCGCCGAGCGCCATCGCGGCCTGCACCTTGCGCCGGCCCACCGCGCGCACCGCCTGCATGGCGCTGATCGAGAGGATCGGGAACAGCGCGAGCACGATGATCACGATCTTCGAGACCTCGCCGATGCCGAACCAGATGATGAGCAGCGGCAGCAGCGCGAGCTTGGGCATCGGCCGCGTGATCTCGATCGGCGGATCGAGCAGCGCCTTCACGGTCTCGTTCATGCCCATCCACAGCCCCAGCGGCACCGCCACCAGCACCGTGAGCCCGAAGGCCACGCCGAAGCGGAACAGGCTGATGCCCAGGTGGTGCGCGAGCGTCTTGCCCTGGTAGCCGTTCTGCATGAGCTGCAAAAAGGTGTTCCACACCGACATCGGCGAAGGCAGGAACAGCGGCGCGACCAGCGGCTGGTCGCCCACGATCGGCACGGTGATCAGCAGCCACAGCACGAACAGCGCGGCGAAGGAGCCGAGGTTGATCCAGCGCGCGCGGCCGCGCGCGCCGTTCGGCCGATTGGATGCGGCGCTCATCGCTGGGCCTCCTGGTGCTGCGCGGCCAGCGCCTCCTCGCGCAGCAGGCCGAAGATCTCGGCCTTCATGCGCGCGAACTCGGCGCTCGCGACCACGGCCGGGTCGTCGCTCTGCGCGAAGCCCGGGTGGAACTTCGCCTTGATGCGTCCGGGCCGCGCCGACATCACGACGATCTCGGTGGCGAGGAACAGCGCCTCGTCGATGCTGTGGGTGATCCACAGCACGGTCTTGCGCGTCTCGTGCCAGATGCGCTTGATCTCCTCCTGCAGCAGCTCGCGCGTCTGCGCGTCGAGCGCGGCGAAGGGCTCGTCCATCAGCAGGATCTCGGGCGAATTGGCGAGCGCGCGCGCGATGCCCACGCGCTGCTGCATGCCGCCCGAGAGCTCGTAGGGATAGCGCTTCGCAAAGCTCGTGAGGCCGACCATCTCGAGGTACTGCGAGGCGATGCGCATGGCCTCGGCGGACGACTTGCCCGTGGCCAGCGGCCCGAAGGCCACGTTGTCGATCACGCGCATCCAGGTGAACAGCGCGCCCTGCTGGAACACCACGCCACGGCGCGGATCGGGGCCGCGCACCGGCTGGCCGTCCATCAGCACGCGGCCGGCCGTGGGCTGCTCGAAGCCCGCGAGGATGTTCAGCAACGTGCTCTTGCCGCAGCCCGAGGGGCCGAGCAGGCAGGTGAAGGCGCCCTCGGCGATGTCGAGCGTGATCGGCTCCAGCGCTTGTACCGCGTCGGGGCCGTCGCCGAAGCGCTTGGAGACTTCCTCGAAACGGACCTTGGGCGTGCCCGCCTGCTGCGGTGGCAGTCCCATGGCCTCAGGCGGCCATCTTGGCGACGAAGCTCGAATCGACGAGCCCGCTCAGGTCCTTCGGCATGGCCGAGATCTGCGCCGACTCCAGCAGGAACTGCGCCTGCGTCTGCAGGGTCTTGAGCACGCCCGTGTCCTTCTCGCCGGGCTTGCCCATCCAGTGGCTCTGCAGCTGCTCGCGCGCGGGCACCGGGTAGAAGGTGTTGAGCGAGCGCATCACCGCGGCCTCGTCGACGTTGAGGAACTTCGTCATGGTCTCGACCACTTCCTTCGGCTCCTGCTTGAAGGTGCGCGCGATCTGCTCGTAGTCCTTGAGGAAGGCCAGCACCAGGTCGGGCGACTTCTGCTTGAACTCGTCGCGCACCAGCAGGCCGTCGAAGATCAGCAGGTTGTTCTTGTTGAGGTCGCCGGTCTTGAAGATGATCTTGCCGCCGTCGTCGGTCAGGCGCGGCAGCACCGGCACCCAGATGTAGCTGGCATCGATCTCGCGGCGCTGCCAGGCCGAGGCGATCTGGTCGGCGCGCATGTTGATGAGCTGCACGTCCGCCAGCCCGATGCCCGCGGTCTTGAGCGCCGCCACCGCCGCGAAGTGCACCGAGGTGTTGAACGGCAGGCCGATCTTCTTGCCCTTGAGCCCCGCCACCGTGGTGATGCCCGAGTTGCCCTGCACCACCAGGCATTCGCTGTCGACGATGTTCTTGTAGACGTAGACCATCGAGGCCTTCAGCCCGTTGGCGTAGCCGACCATCATCGGGCTGGAGCCGATGTTGCACATGTCGAGGCTGCCGCCGGCCATGGCAGCGATCACCTCGGAGCCCGCGCGCACGGTCACGAAGTCGGCGCTGGTGCCGGCGCCGAAGGTCTTGGCCGCCATGTTCTTCGCGCGGATGTAGTTCTGCGCATCGATGGCGCCGAAGGTGCCGAGCTTGACCGAGCGCGACTGCGCGGCGGCCGGGCCCGAGGCCCCGAGCAGCAGCGAGCCGGCGGAAGAGGCCAGCAGCATGTGGGCGCTGGCCAGGTGGAACTCGCGGCGGGAGAGATTCAGCTTCATGCGACGGCCTTTCTTCGAACAGACGAAGGAACTGGAGCCCCGGCAACGAGGCCTTGGGCCGCACTTTAGGCGATCAGAATATATTCTGTCTACGCAAAAACCCGCGCCGCCCGCTTTTTCAGGGCTTGAGCAGCCGGATCAGGTAGCGCGAGCCGTGCGTGAGGTCGTCGCGCATCGCCTGTCCGAGCGCGTCGCCATCGCGCCGGCGCAGGGCGTCCATGGCCGTCAGATGCGTCTCGTGCCCTGTGAGGCTGCCGCAGTACTGCGGGAACAGCAGGTTCAGCGTGGGGCCGACGCGCAGCCACAGGCTCTCGATGATGCGGATCAGGATGGCCTGGCCCGAGGCTCGATATATCGAGAGATGAAATTCGGTGTTCTCGAGCAGGGTGCGATGCGCGTCGCCGGCCTGGATGGCCGACAGGTGCGCCTGCACCACGCCGTCGAGGCGCTCGATCTCGTCGTTCGAGATGCGCGGCGCGGCCTCCTTGGCGGCCAGGCATTCGAGCTCCATGCGGATCTTGAGGATCTCGCGGTAGGTCTCGACGTCGAGGCGCGGCACGCGGATGGTGCGGCCGTTGACCACCTCGAGCCCGTGCTCCACCACCAGCCGCTGCACCGCCTCGCGCACCGGCGTCAGGCTCACGCCCTGGCTCTCGGCCACGCCGCGCACGGTCAGCACCTGCTCGGGCAGCAGCGCGCCGGTCATCAGCGACTGGCGCAGCCGCTGGTAGACCTGGTCGGTCAGCGTGTCGGCGCGCGCGCCCGGCGCCTCGTCCTTCAGCGCCGGTTCCGCATGGGCGGCACGGCGCGCGCGCGGGCGAACGTCGGGGCGGCGGGCGGTGGGCTTGGAGGCGGGCATCGGGGGTCGGCTCGGTGGGATTGTGGCTTGAATATACTCTGCCGCCTCCAGCCGCCCGGCCGGTGGCTCAGGCCGGCGCGACGCGGCGCCCGCGCCCCATGACGCGGTAGAGCAGGAAGGCCGCGATCGAGACGTTGACCAGGTTCCAGCCGATGCCGTTGAGGAAGGCCGCGTGGTAGCTGCCCGTGAGGTCGAACACCTTGCCCGACATCCAGCCGCCGAGCGCCATGCCGAACAGCGTGAACATCAGCACCGTGCCCACGCGCGCGCCCGCCTCGGAGGCCGGGAAGTGCTCGCGCACGATGATCGCGTACGAGGGCACGATGCCGCCCTGGAACAGGCCGAACAGCGCCGACACCACGTACAGCGGCACCAGCCCGTCGAAGGGCAGGAACAGCAGCAGCGCCACGCACTGCAGCGCGCCGCCGAGCAGCAGCGTGCGCAGCCCGCCGATGCGGTCGCAGATGGCGCCCGACACCAGCCGGCTCACCACGCCGAAGGCCAGCATCAGCGAGAGCATCTGCGCGCCGCGCGCGGCGCCGAAGCCGAGGTCGCTGCAGTAGGCCACGATGTGCACCTGCGGCATCGCCATCGCCACGCAGCAGGCCACGCCCGCCACGCACAGCAGGCCCTGCGCTGCGCCGGTGCTGAAGCCGAAGGGCCGCGCGAGGTTGCGCACCGCGGCGCCGCCGGGGCCGGCCACGGGCGGTGCGGCGACGGCCGCCGGCGGACGCGCGCGGAAGCAGAAGGCCAGCGCCACCATCGTGACGCTGCAGAACAGGCCCATGCCGATGTAGGTCTGGCGCCAGCCCACGGTCTCGATGAAGTGCTGCACGATCGGCGGCCACACCGCGCCGGCCACGTAGTTGCCGCTGGCGCAGATCGCCACCGCGATGCCGCGCCGCTTGACGAACCACAGCGACGTGTCGGCCACCAGCGGCGCGAAGGCCACCGAGCTGCCGAGCAGGCCGACCAGCAGGGTCTGGGCGATGGTGAAGGAGACGATGCCGCCCGCGAGGCCCGAGGCGACGTAGCCGAGCCCGAGGCAGACGGCGCCGCCGAGCAGCGGCCACATGATGCCGAAGCGGTCGGCCAGCTTGCCCATGAGCACGCCGCCGATGCCGAAGCCCAGCATCAGCAGCGTGTAGGGCAGCGAGGCCTGCGCGCGGTCGATGCCGAACTCGGCCTGCACCGAGGGCAGCATCACCGACACCACGTACATGCCGCTGCTGCCGACCGTCATGATCAGCAGCGTGAGGCCGAGCCGCACCATGGCGTAGCGCGAATCGGGCTGGTGGGAGGGGTGGCGTGCGGCGAGCGTCTCCGTCATCGTTCTCTTTCTTGTCCTGCATGCGGCCGTCGGGAAGACGGCGAGGTCGAGCATACAAGGCAAGACGCGATGGCGCACGAGCGCACCGCGCCCGGGCGGCGCGGCAATGCCCGGGGCTTGTCAGCCCACCGACGGCGCGACCAGCGGCTGCGCGGCCGAGGCCTTGGGCATCGGACCGCCCGGCCTGGGCTTGTCGTCGCAGCCGGCGGCCATCAGGCCGAGGCAGCAGCAGAGTGCGAGGAAGAGGTTTCGCATGCGAGGCATGCTAGGACCGCTCGGGGTGCGGTCAAGTCGGACGCTGCGCCGATTGGGATGTCGTCTTGCTCCTTCCCCCTCTGGGGGAAGGTGGGGATGGGGGCAGGCGGCGCATCGTGCGGAGGCTGCGTGCCCCCACCCCGGCCCTCCCCCAGCGGGGGAGGGAGAAAGAGAGAGAGTCAGCGAACCGCGGGACGCTCGCCGGCGGCGAGGCGGCGCTCGATGTCGTCGAACACCGGCATGAGCTCGGCCACGCTGTCGATCACGTAGTGCGCGCCGGCCGCCTTCAGCTGCTCGGTGGCCTGCTCGCGGCGCGCCTGCTGCTCGTCGGCGCCGAGCGCCTGCCATTCGGCCAGGGTCAGCCCCATCACGTTGCCGCTGACCGCGAGGCCCACGGCCCAGGTGCCGGCGTTCAGGCCTTCCTCGAGGCCCACGCCGGTGTCGTCGACCTTCACCACGGTATGGGCCGGCCACACGCCGAGGTCGGCGAAGCAGCGGTACATCATCAGCGGCGAAGGCCGGCCGGCCGCCAGGTCGCCCGCGCACACGATGTTGTCGGGCACGTAGCCGCCCTGCGCGGCGATGGCCGCGACCACTTCCATGATCGGGCGGTTGTAGCCGGTGGTCGAACCGATCTTCAGGCCGCGCGCACGCGCCGCGGCCACGGCGTCGAGCGCGCCCGGGATGAAGTCGGCATGGTCGCGCGCGCTCGCGGCATTCATCGGCGTGAACACCTCGTAGAGCCGGTCGACGTCGGCATCATTGAAGGCATGGCCATGCTTCGCCTCCCACTGCGCGGCGATGCGCGGCTGCGAGCCCAGCGCCTTGATGTGGTCCCACTTGGCCATGCCCATCGGGCCGCGCGCCTCGGCGATGGTGATCTCGATGCCGAACTGCTCGAACAGCTTCACGAACGCGCCCATGGGCGCGCAGGAGCCGAAGTCGAGGATGGTGCCGGCCCAGTCGAAGACGACGGCCTGGAGTTTCGAGGAATGCAGATCGGACATGGCGAAGTTTGGTTCAGGAGAATGGGATGTCACCAGCCGGCGAACACGTCGTGCGCGATGCCGAAGCCGGTGCTGGCGCCGGTGCCGCTGGTGACCAGCACCACGCGGGTCGCGTCGTCGGGCGCGTCGATCACGCAGGGCGTGGTCTTCGAGGAGGGATAGACGCCGTTCCAGCGCTCGACGATCTGCGCGCTCTCGAGGTCGAGCGTGCTGCGCAGGTGGCGCAGGATCAGGCGGTCGACCTCCTCCAGCGCGAAGGGCTCGGGCGCGGCGGCGTAGTGGTGCGAATCGCCGACCACCAGCGAGCCGTCGGCGCTCTGCACCACGATCAGGTGGATGCCGTGCGCGAGCGAAGCCGCTTCTTCCTGCTGCAGGCGCTCGCGCAGCGCGGCCGCCTCGGGCAGCGTGCTGTAGCCCTCGTAGCGCACCAGGCTCAGGTCCATCATCACCGCGCCCGGCAGCCGGAAGCCGGCCTCGGGCTGCACGCGCAGCATCTGCAGCCGGCACAGGGTGAGGTCGTGGGCCGCGATGCGATCGGCGAACAGGCCGTGCAGTTCGCTGTTGGTGCAGACCACCACGCGCTCGGCATGCAGCTCGCCGCGCGAGGTGCGCACGCGCGGCGTCTGCACCTCGAGCACGGCCTCGCCGAAGCGGAAGGTCACGCCATGCGCGCGCGCCAGCCAGGTGGCGAGCCGGGCGATCGCGGTGCGCGATTCCACGCGCAGCTCGTGCGGGCTGAACAGCACCGAGCGCGCCTCGGCCAGGTGCAGCGCGGGCGCCTTGGCCTGGGCCTCGGCGGCATCGATGAGTTGGCAGGCCTCGCCCATGGGCGTGCGCATGAAGGCCTCGAGCACCGCATGCGCCTCGGGCCGGTAGGCCGCGAGCCACAGGTGGCGGTGCACGATGTCGATGTCGGCCTGCGGCGCGATCTCCTGCCACACGTCGCGCGAATGCATAGCGCGGCGCCAGCTGTCGCCCGGCGCCTGGCCGGTCACGGTGATGAAGCCGAAGTTGCGGATCGAGGCGCCGATGCAGGCGGCGTCGCGTTCGACCACGCAGACCCGCAGGCCGCGCTTGGCGGCGGCGTAGGCATGCGCGAGGCCGACGATGCCGGCGCCGACGACGATGACGTCGAACGAGGAGGAGTTGGGAGCGGCGGTCAACGGTGTCTCCAGGCTTGGGTGCGCACGAGCGCCCAGCGGCCGGCCAGCGCGAACAGGCCGCGGCCGGCGGCGGCCGTGAGCATGATCAGCGAGGCCATGGCCGCGGCGGGCGCCACGTCGCCGGCATCGTCCATGTTGAGCACGGCGATGGCGGCCAGCGTGGTCTGCGGCGAATAGAGGAACACGACGGCCGAGACGGTGGTCATCGCATTGACGAAGAAGTAGCCGCCGACGTTGAGCACCGTGGGCAGCGCGACCGGCAGGTGCACGCGCCACAGGGTGCGCCAGAACGGGATGCCCATCGATTCGGAAACCAGCTCGTACTCGCGGTCGAGCTGGCGCAACGCGGTCAACGAGGTGAGATGCGCGACCGAGAAGAAGTGGGCCACGGTGCAGACCACGAGGATGGTCATGCTGCCGTAGATGGCGCGCAGCGGGTTCGAGGGCGAGATGAAGAAGAAGATGTAGCCCACGCCGAGTACCAGGCCCGGCACGGCGAGCGGCAGGTTGGCCAGCAGGTTCAGCAGCTCGCGCAACAGGCCGAAGTGGCGCGGCTTCTCGACCAGGTAGGCCGAGACGAAGGTGAGGAGCGCGCCCGCCACGGCGGCGCAGACCGCGAGCCGCAGCGAGTTGAAGTAGCTGCCCCAGCCGCCGCCGTCCATGTTGCTGAAGTCGTAGTTCTTGAACGAGGGCGCGAGCTGGTAGGGCCAGTAGGTGGCGAGCGAGGCGAACACGGCCATGCCGATCATCAAGAGGATGGCGCAGGCCGTGAGCGCGCAGAACACGAGCAGCGCGCGGTCGCGCGTACGCACGGGCTCGGGCTGGTAGGGCGTGGCACGCGCCGACAGCGCGGCGGCCTGCTTGCGCCGCACATGGCGTTCGACCAGGAAGGACAGCACGGCCGGGATCAGCAGCACGAAGCCCACCACCGCGCCCATCTGGAAGTTCTGCTGTCCGACCACCTGCTTGTAGATGTCGGTCGCGAGCACGCCGGTCTGGCCGCCCACCACCTTGGGCACGCCGAAGTCGGTGATCACCAGCACGAACACCACCATCGCGGCCACGATCAGCCCGTAGCGCGTGGACGGCAAGGTGACGGTGCGGAACATGCGCCAGCGCGAGGCACCGAGGGTCTGCGCGGCCTCGTAGAGGCGACCGTCGGAGGTCGCCATCGCGGTGGTGAGGATCAGCAGCGCATGCGGCAGGGTCCAGAACACCGAGCCCAGCACGATGCCCAGCGGACCGTAGATGGACGCGCCACCGAGCAGGCCCTTGAACAGGCCCTGGTTGCCGAACAGGTAGACCAGGCTGATGGCGGGCAGCAACGAGGGCGCGAGCAGCGGTATCAACGCGACGGCGCGCAGCACGCCCTTGGCCGGCATGCACGAGAGCGTGAGGCCGTAGGCATAGACATAGGCGATGGCGGTGCAGATCACGGCGCTGATCGCGGCCAGCCAGAGGCTGTTGAAGGCGGACTGGACCAGGGCGGGGTTGTCGAGGTAGCGCGCGAAATTGGCGAGGCCCACGAAGCCGCCTTCGCGGTCGAAGAAGCTCTGGCCTACGAGGGCGCTGACGGGGAAGGCGACGATGCCCAGCAGCAGTGCGACGACGAGCAGTACGGCGGCGCCGGTGAGCCAGCGTTCGCGGTCTATGGCGTTGGCGCGTATCTGCGCTACGGGGATTGCTGCAATGGCTTCTTGGGTGCTGCTCATTTTGATTGTCCGGGGCGCGTGCACAGGACAGCGGGTACTTCCCTCCGCGAATGTCCCCCGCCTTCGGCTCCTCCTTTATTTCGCTGCGGGAAGCACCCACTGCCCTGTGCACGTGGGCGCTGCGGTGGTGCCAGCCGGTTCAACCGACCTGCTCCAGACTCACGTCGATGGGGTACTCCCCGCAGCGAAATAAAGGAGGAGGCCGCAGGCCGGGGGACATTCGCGGAGGGGAGTACCCCGTCGGCGTGAGTCCGCCCCGAACCTTGCATCGCCAGACAACACGTCATTCAGTGCGCCAGCACCGACAACGCATGCAAGGGCAACTGGATATGCACCATGCTGCTCGGCACCAGCGGCTCGCCGCCGTTGCCTTGCGCATCGGCCGGCAGCTCGGCCTCGATCTCGATGCCCAGCGGCTCGCAGGCCAGGCGCGCGGCGGTGCGGTTGCCGAAGAACTCGGTGTCGAGCAGACGGGCCGCGAAGCTGTTGGCGCCGAGTTCGGCACCGAAGCGCTTCACCACCACGTGTTCGGGACGGATGCCCACGGTGGCCTGCGAGCCCACGCTGAGGTTGCCGGGGGCGCAGAACAGTTCGGCGTCGCGCACGCGCACCTTGCCGTCGGCCAGCACCGTGGCCGGCAGCATGTTCATGCGGCCGACGAAGCCCGCGACGAAACGCGTGCGCGGCTGGCGGTAGAGCTCGTCGGGCGTGCCAGCCTGTTCGATGCGACCGTCGTGCATCAGCACCACGCGGTCGGCCATCGAGAGTGCCTCTTCCTGGTCGTGCGTGACCATGATGGTGACGATGCCCAGGCGCTTCTGCAGCGCGCGGATCTCGGTGCGCAGGCTCGCGCGCACCTGCGCATCGAGCGCCGACAGCGGCTCGTCGAGCAGCAGCAGCCGCGGATTGGGCGCGAGCGCGCGGGCCAGTGCCACGCGCTGCTGCTGGCCGCCCGAGAGTTGCACCGGGTACTTGTCGGCATGCGCCGCCAGGCCCACCAGGTCGAGCATCTCGCGCGAACGCTTGGCCATCTCGCGCGCCAGCGCACCCGTGGGATGCAGGCCGTAGGCGATGTTCTGCGCCGCCGTCAGGTTGGGGAACAGCGCATACGACTGGAACACCACGCCGAAGCCGCGCGCCGCCGGCGGCAGGCCCGCGATGTCCTGGCCGCCTAGCAGGATCTGCCCGCGGTCCGCGCGCTCGATGCCGCAGACGATGCGCAGCAAGGTCGTCTTGCCGCAGCCCGAGGGGCCGAGCAGGCAGACGAACTCGCCGGGTTCGATGGTGAGATCGATGCCGTCGAGCACGCGCGTCGCGCCGAAGGATTTTTCGATGCCGCGGAGGGACAGGAAGCTGGTCATGTCAATGGTCAAGCTGAAGCAAATACGGGATCGGACTTCCGTACGCGAAGGGCGCGAAGATTTCGCAAAGAACGCGAAAGGAATCCATGAAAGGATTTCTCCTGCATTTTTTGCGTCCTTCGCGAAACCTTCGCGTCCTCTGCGTCCGGCTGCCCGTATTCAGATCACATCGGCTTCTTTTCCGACTTCGATTCGTAGCGCTTGGACCACTCGGCCAGGATGCGGTCGCGGTTCGCGGCGGCCCAGGTGAAGTCGTTCTTGGCCAGCAGCTTCTCCACGTCGCCCGGCACGAATTCCAGCTTTTCCTGGATCCCCGGCAGCGCGAGCACCGCGAAGTTCTTCGCATAGAGCTCGTTGGCCTGCTTCGTCACGGCCCAGTCGGCCAGTGCCTTGGCGGCGTCCTGCTTCTTGCTGGTCTTGATGATGCCGGTGGCTTCCATGTCCCAGCCCAGGCCTTCCTTCGGCAGCACGATGTCGATCGGCGCGCCGTCGCGCTTGGTCTTGTTGGCGCGGTACTCGAAGGACATGCCGAGCGCGAACTCGCCGGCGCCGGCCTGGCGGCAGGGCTTGCTGCCCGACTGGCTGTAGATGCCGATGTTCTGGTGCAGCGCATCCATGTACTTCCAGGCCTTGTGCTCGCCCATCATCTGGATCCAGCCCGAGACCATCAGGTAGCCGGTGCCCGAAGCGGCCGGGTTGGGCATCGTGATCTGGCCCTTGTAGACCGGGTTCGTCAGGTCGGCCCAGCTCGTGGGCTTGGGCAGGTTCTTCTTCGTCGCTTCGGCGGTGTTGAAGCAGATGGCCGAGGACCACACGTCCATGCCGACCCACTTGGGCGGGTTGGCCGGATCGCGCATGGTGGGCTTCACCGCGTCGAGGCCCTTGGGCGCGTAGGGCTGCAGCATGCCTTCCTTGTCGAGCAGCATCAGCGAGGTGGCGGCCAGGCCCCACACCACGTCGGCCTGCGGGTTGGCCTTCTCGGCCAGCAGCTTGGCGGTGACGATGCCGGTGGAGTCGCGCACGAACTTCAGCTCGATGCTCGGGTTCTCCTTCTCGAACGCGGCCTTGTAGGCCTGCACCTGGTCGGCTTCGAGCGCGGTGTAGACCAGCAGCTCGGTGCGGCCCTGGGCGGTGGCGGCGAAGGCCAGCGAAAGCAGGGCGGGCACGGCGGCCCAGCGAAGACAACGACGCAGCATGTGAGATCCCTCGGGAAAGATTGGAGCGAGAAACGGGAGAAAAAACGAAAACGCAACACGGTGGCGTGGGCCTGCCGTGGACGCGGCGATGCTCGCAGCGGCATGTGACAGGCATTTGTCAAACGCATGCGTTGGGGCATGCCAAAACCCTTCCCGCGACCGGGCTCGCGCGGGCAGTCATGGCCTTGTCATCGAGATACGCGAACTTCGGTGTGCTGTCGCATGCGCTCCGTTTCAGAACAATGACACTCGACCTCGCCGAGATCGCCCGCCTTTTTGCCGAACGCGGCGGCGTGGCCTATGCGGGCGAGCCGGTGTCGCAGGCCGAGCACGCGCTGCAATGCGCCTGGCTGGCCGAACAGGCCGAGGCCGGCGATGCGCTGGTCACGGCCGCGCTGCTGCACGACCTGGGCCACCTGCTGATCGCCGAGCACCAGACCCTCGAGCGCTCGCCGACCGAGCTCGGCATCGACGACCGCCACCAGTACATCGCGCTGCCGCTGCTGCGCGGCGCCTTCGGCCTCGAGGTGCGCGAGCCGATCCGGCTGCACGTGGATGCCAAGCGCTACCTCTGCGCGACCCGGCCCGACTACTTCTCGCGACTGTCGCCCGATTCGGTGCGCAGCCTGCAGCTGCAGGGCGGCCCGATGAACGACGCGGCCGCGCGGCGCTTCGCCGACCACCCGTGGTCGGGCGATGCGATCCGGCTGCGGCTGTGGGACGAGGAGGCGAAGGTCGAGGGCCTGAGGACGCCGCCGCTCTCGCACTTCCTGGCGACCGCGGCGCGGGCGATGCTGGACACGTACTAAAGGGCGCGGGACGCGGGTCGCATGCCGTGCCGGCATGTTTCAGCCCGGTTTAAGAAACATTTGTCTACCATGGCCTCCTCACGATGACCGGCGCGCCCGCGCCAGCGAGGAAAGCCAGCATGTCCCCCACCGTCAACGAACGCGCCCAGACCTTCCTGCAGGTGCTGCGCCGCGTCTTCAAGCTCGCGGCGCCCTACTTCCGGTCCGACGAGAAATGGAAGGCGCGGCTCATGTTCGCGACCATCGTCGCGCTCAACCTGGGCTACGTGTACGTGGCGGTGCTCGGCAACCAGTGGTATGGGCGCTTCTACGATGCGCTGCAGAACAAGGATGCGGCGAGCTTCTGGCGCGAGGTCGGCGTGTTCGGCTGGATCGCCTTCTTCAACATCGCGGTGCAGGTGCTCAAGTTCTACGTGACGCAGCTGCTGCAGCTGCGCTGGCGCACCTGGATGACGCGCGAATACATGTCGCGCTGGATGGCCGACCGGACCTTCTACCACCTCGAGCTCGCGCGCTACGCGGGCAAGGAAGGCCAGGCGCCCGACAACCCCGACCAGCGGATCCAGGAAGACGTGCAGATGTTCACCAGCGCCACCATGTCGCTGTCGATGGGCCTGCTGAACGCGGTCGTGACGCTGATGAGCTTCATCGGCCTGCTCTGGGGCCTGTCGGGCAACTTCTCGTTCACCTTCAGCGGCACCACCTACCAGGTGGTGGGCGCGATGGTCTGGATCGCGCTCGCCTATTCCATCGTGGGCACCGCGATCACCCACTTCATCGGCCGCCCGCTGATCGGGATCAACTTCCGCCAGCAGCGCTACGAGGCCGACTTCCGGCACCACCTGATGCGCGTGCGCGAATACAGCGAAGCGGTGGCGCTGGACCACGGCGAGAAGGTCGAGCGCGCCCAGCTCGACACGCGCTTCGGCAACGTGCTGCGCAACTACCTGCTGCTGATCAAGCAGCAGAAGAACCTCGTCACCTTCACCTCCTTCTTCGGCCAGGCGGCCGTGATCTTCCCGTTCCTCGTCGCGGGGCAGCAGTACTTCGGCGGCGCCTTCCAGCTCGGCCACCTGATGCAGATCGGCTCGGCCTTCGGCAAGGTGCAGGAGTCGCTGAGCTGGTTCGTCGACAACTACGACAGCCTGGCCGTCTGGCGCGCCACCGCGGACCGTCTCTCGAGCTTCGACGAGGGCATGACCGCGCACGCCGCGCGCCCGGAAACGCTGGAGCGCGCGCCGGCCGCGGCGCTGAGCACGCAGGACCTGTCGGTCGCGCTGCCCAACGGCACGCCGCTGCTCAGCGGCGCCGCCCTGTCGGTGCAGCCCGGCGACAGCGTGCTGGTGCAGGGCCCCTCGGGCAGTGGCAAGTCCACGCTGTTCCGCGCCTTCGCGGGCATCTGGCCGTTCTCCAAGGGCCGGCTCGAGGTGCCCGAGGACGTGGCCTTCATGCCCCAGCGTCCCTACGTGCCCGACGGCAAGCTGCGCGATGCGCTGACCTATCCCAACCCGTCGACGGATTTCAGCGACGACCAGTTGCGCCAGGCCCTGGCCGATGCGCTGCTGCCCGACCTCGTGGCGCGCCTCGACGACAGCGACGCCTGGGGCCAGAAGCTCTCGGGCGGCGAGCAGCAGCGGCTCGCGATCGCGCGCGTGCTGCTCAAGAAGCCGCGCTGGATCTTCGCCGACGAGATCAGCAGCGCGCTCGACGCGCCGGCCGAGCGCACGCTCTACCAGCGGCTGGCCGGGATGGTGCGCGAGAAAGGCGGCGCGATGGTCTCGATCGCGCACCGCGCCGCGGTCGGCGAGTTCCACACCCAGCGCTGGACGCTGGTGCCCGAGGCCGAGGGCGCGCCCGCGCGCTATCGCGTGGAGGTGGTGCCGGGCACGGCCGGCTCGGCATAGCGCGCCCAGCCCTTGGCGCGCAGCTCGCACGCCGGGCACTCCCCGCACCCATAGCCCCAGGCCTGCCGGTGCGTGCGGTCGCCCAGGTAGCAGGTGTGGGTCTCCTCCACGATCAGGTCCACCAGCGGCTGGCCGCCGAGGCGGTGCGCGAGCTGCCAGGTCTCGGCCTTGTCGATCCACATCAGCGGCGTGTCGATCACCAGCCGGCGCTCCAGCCCCAGCGACAGCGCGAGCTGCATCGCCTTCATGGTGTCGTCGCGGCAGTCGGGGTAGCCCGAGAAGTCGGTCTCGCAGACGCCGGTGACGATCACCTGCAGCCCGCGCCGGTAGGCCAGCGCGCCGGCCAGCGTGAGGAACAGCAGGTTGCGTCCCGGCACGAAGGTGTTGGGCAGGCCGTCGGCCTGCATCTCGAACGCGACCTCCTCGGTCAGCGAGGAACCGCCGAGCTGCGCCAGCGCCGCGAGCGTGAGCACGTGGTCCTGGCCCAGGCGCGGCGCCCAGTCGGGAAAGCGCGCGCGCAGCGAGGCCAGGATGCCGGCGCGCACGTCGAGCTCGACGCGGTGGCGCTGGCCGTAGTCGAAGCCCAGGGTCTCGACGCGCTGGTATTTGGAGAGAGCGTCGGCCAGGCAGGTGGTGGAGTCCTGCCCGCCGGAGAACAGGACGAGGGCGGTGGTGTGCAGGGGCATGGTGGGCTCGGGCAATGGATGGCAGGGCGCGTCGGTGCGCGGGAACGGCGGACCGTGTAGTCCGAACGCGCGATTTTCGCAGCCCGCGCCGCAGCCGCTACCGGCGGCGCGCGGGCCTCGCTACGATGGCCGCGACACCCCACCCACCCATCCGCACCGCCACCATGACCACCAAACACCTCGCCGCCTGGGCCGCCACCTTCCTCGTGATGGCGCTGATCGATTCGCTCTGGCTCGGCGTGATCGCCAAGAGCCTCTACCAGCAGGGGCTGGGCCACCTGATGGCCTCCGAGCCGAAGCTGGGCTTCGCGGCGCTGTTCTACCTGCTGTACCCGGTGGGGCTGGTGTTCTTCGCGGTGCTGCCCGGCGCCGAGGCCGCGAGCCTCGCGCGCACCGCGCTGCTCGGCGCCCTGCTCGGCCTGTTCGCCTATGCCACCTACGACCTCACCAACCTCTCGATCATGAAGGGCTGGCCGCTGGGCCTGTCGCTGCTCGACATGGCCTGGGGCACCTTCGCGAGCGGCGTGGCCGCGACCGCGGGCGGGGCGGCGCTGCGCTGGATGGGCTCTCGCTGACCTAGAGAAAGCGCTCGAGCAGCTTGCGCGACGCCCGGTCGAGCGCCTTCACGTCGGCGATGCGGAACTGCACCCCGTGCGCGCTCGCGATCAGCAGCGCGCCGTGCTCGAGCCGGCGGATGTCCTCCTCGGCCTTGAGCACGAAGCGGGTGTCGCCGCGGTCGGTGCTCACGGTCCAGGTGCTGGGCACGCCGAAGCTCGACACGGCATGCAGCTTGAGCAGCGTGGGCGCGAAGTCGCGCACCGCGAGTTCTTCCTCGAGCAGCACGCGCGCCGCGGGCGGCAGTTGATCGACGCGGTCGATCCACACCAGCTCGCGGCCCTCGCCGCCGACCAGCGAGACGCCCTCGTCCGGCGCGCTGAGCGGAAAGGCCCGCACCGCCGAGATGCCCACGTGGCGCTGGCCCTGCGCATCGGTCAGCACCAACCGGCCGAAGGCATCGCGCTCGAGCGCGAAGTCGGCGGGGGTGGTGGTCGTCGTGGTTTCCATCATGCCTCTCCCGCCGGATGCGCCGCATGGCTCACCGGGATGCCCTGCGCGCCCACGCGCTCGTTGGCCGCGCCTTCGCTGGCGTCGTCGTCGCCCTGGCGCAGCTGCGCCTGGTAGAGGCGCCAGTAGGCGCCCTGCTTGTCCATCAGCGCGTCGTGCGGGCCGACCTCGACGATCTCGCCGCGGTCCATCACCACCAGGCGGTCGGCCTTGCGCAGGGTCGAGAGCCGGTGCGCGATCGCGATCGTGGTGCGGCCCTGCACGAGGTTGTCGAGCGCCTTCTGGATCTCCTTCTCGGTCTCGGTGTCGACCGCCGAGGTGGCCTCGTCGAGGATCAGGATGCGCGGGTCGATCAAGAGCGCGCGCGCGATGCTGATGCGCTGGCGCTCGCCGCCCGACAGGCCCTGGCCGCGCTCGCCCACCAGCGAGTCGTAGCCATGCGGCAGCCGCAGGATGAAGTCGTGCGCATGGGCGGCGCGCGCCGCGGCCACGATCTCCTCGCGCGTGGCGTCGGGCTTGCCGTAGGCGATGTTCTGCGCGATGGTGCCGAAGAACAGGAAGGGCTCCTGCAGCACCAGCCCGACGTGGCGCCGGTAGTCGGCCACGGCGAAGCGGCGGATGTCGGTGCCGTCGACCTCGATCGCGCCCTCGGTGGCGTCGTAGAAGCGGCAGATCAGGTTGACCAGCGTGCTCTTGCCCGAGCCGCTGTGGCCCACCAGGCCGATCATCTCGCCGGGCTCGATGCGCAGGTCGAGGTCGTGGATGACGGCGCGCGAGCCGTAGCGAAAGCCCAGCGCCTTCATCTCGATGGCGCCCTGCACGCGCTCCACCTTCACCGGGTTGACCGGCTCGGGCACGTTGCTCACGTGGTCGAGGATGTCGAAGATGCGCTTGGCGCCGGCCGCGGCCTTCTGCGTCACCGAGACGATGCGGCTCATCGAGTCCATGCGCGTGTAGAAGCGGCCGATGTAGGCGATGAAGGCGGTCAGCACGCCCACCGTGATGCTGCCGCGCGCCACCTGCCAGATGCCGAAGGCCCAGACCACCAGCAGGCCGATCTCGGTCAGCAGCGACACCGTGGGCGTGAACACCGACCAGGTGCGGTTGAGCTTGTCGTTGACCTGCAGGTTGTAGGCGTTGGCGGCGCGGAAACGCTCGGCCTCGCGGCGCTCCTGCGCGAAGGCCTTGACCACGCGGATGCCGGGGATGGTGTCAGCCAGCACGTTGGTGACCTCGGACCAGACGCGGTCGATCTTCTCGAAGCCGGTGCGCAGCCGGTCGCGCACCACGTGGATCATCCAGGCGATGAAGGGCAGCGGCACCAGCGTGACCACGGCCAGCAGCGGATTGATCGAGATCAGGATCGCCGCCGTCATGACGATCATCAGCACGTCGTTGGCGAAATCGAGCGCATGCAGCGACAGGAAGACGTTGATGCGGTCGGTTTCGGAGCCGATGCGCGCCATCAGGTCCCCGGTGCGCTTGCCGCCGAAGTAGTCGAGCGGCAGGGTCAGCAGGTGCTCGTAGGTGGTGGTGCGCAGGTCGGCGCCGATGCGCTCGGACACCAGCGCCAGCAGGTAGGTGCGCGCCCAGCCCAGGCCCCAGCCGACCAGCGCCGCGCCGAGCAGCCCGCTCAGGTAAAGGCCGACGCGCATCGGATCGATCTTCTGCCCGTTCTGGAACGGGATCAGGATGTCGTCCATCAGCGGGATCGTGAGGTACGGAGGCACCAGGGTGGCGGCCGTGGACAGCACGGTGAGGAAGAAGCCGGCGATCAGCTGCTTGCGGTAGGGCCGCGCGAAGCGGCCCAGCCGCAGCAGCACCCAGGTCGAGGGCGGGGTCTGGAGCTCGGTGTCGACCTCGTCGCCATCGGCCTCGGGTGTCGCGCGCGCGACACCCGCCGCGTTGGCACGCTGGCCGAACAGCCGCAACAGACGCAGCGCGGCGACCTGCTGGGCCAGCGTGTAGCGCCAGCGCACCAGCCGGCCACGCCCGTCCACGAGGTCGAGCAGGCCGACCCCGGACTGGTCGCTCAGCTGCAGTTCGAGCGCCGGGTCGGCGAGCGACCACTCACGCCACACGCCTTTGCCACCGGGCTCCAGCGCCAGCAGCCGGCGGTCGGTGAGCGCCACCAGCCCAAAACCGAAACGAAGTTCTTCATCGAGGTCAACCGACAGTGTTGCCAGAACGTTTTCCGCGACTGCGAGCCGGCTTTTCAGAGCCTCTGAAACCGCTTCGTTTTCGCCCTCCTGGGTGCCGACTGGATCGTGATGTTGCATTGTGTTTCTTTGACTCTTGCCCGTCGCGGCCCGTTGGGACCGCGCCATGACGCCCTTCGCGGGGCGCCGATTCTGACCGATCGCCATGGGCGCGCTTGAAGGCGCCGCGGTGCTCGGCCAAAGCACATCGAACGTTTGCATGACCCGTTTCGACGACATTCGCCTGCTGCGCATCAACTATTTGCGCGGCCCGAGCATCTGGACCTACCGCCCGGTGCTCGAAGTCTGGCTGGACCTCGGCCGGCTCGAGGAATTCCCCTCCAACAAGATCGAAGGCTTCGGCGACCGGCTGACGACCCTGCTGCCGGCGCTGATCGAGCACCACTGCGGCGTCGGCGAGCGCGGCGGCTTCATCCAGCGGCTGCGCGAAGGCACCTGGTCGGGCCACGTGCTCGAGCACGTGGTGATCGAGCTCTTGAACCTGGCCGGCATGGCCACCGGTTTCGGCCAGACCCGCGAGACCTCGGTCTCGGGCACCTACCGCATGGTGTTCCGCTCGCGTGACGAGCAGGTGGCGCGGGTGGCGCTGGCCGAGGGCCACCGCATCATGATGGCCGCGATCAACGACGATCCCATCGGCCCGGCCGACGTGCAGGCCGCGATCGAGGCGATCAAGTCGAAGGTCGACGACTGCTACCTCGGCCCGAGCACCGAGGCGATCGTGAATGCCGCGATCGACCGCGACATCCCCTACATGCGCCTGAACAGCGGCAACCTGGTCCAGATGGGCTACGGCGCCAACCAGCAGCGCATCTGGACCGCCGAGACCGACTACACCAGCGCCATCGGCGAATCGATCGCCAGCGACAAGGTGCTGACCAAGTCGCTGCTCGCGGGCTGCGGCATCCCGGTGCCCGGCGGCCAGGCCGTCGCCAGCCCGGCCGAGGCCTGGGAAGTGGCCGAGGAGATGGGCGTGCCGGTGGTGGTCAAGCCCTCCGACGGCAACCACGGCCGCGGCGTGATCCTCGACCTGACGAAGCGCGAGGACATCGAGGCCGCCTTCTCGGTGGCCGAGCGCCACGGCAGCGAAGTGCTGGTCGAGCGCTACATCCGCGGCGAGGAGCACCGCGTGCTGGTGGTCGGCGGCCGCATGGTGGCGGCCGCGCGCGGCGAGACCGTCTGGGTCACGGGCGACGGCAAGTCGAACTGCAGCGAACTCATCGACCTGCAGATCAACAGCGACCCGCGCCGCGGCGACACCGAGGACTTCCCGCTGTCGTTCCTCGGCGCGCGCGACGGCGCGATCCTGTCGGACCTGCGCCGCCAGGGCCTGGCGCCCGAGTCGGTGCCCGAGGCCGGCCGCCGCGTGCTGATCCAGCGCAACGGCAACGTCGCGATCGACTGCACCGACAGCGTCCATCCCGAGGTCGCGCACATGGTCGAGCTGGCCGCGCGCGTGGTCGGCCTGGACATCGCCGGCATCGACCTGGTCTGCGAGGACATCTCGAAGCCGCTCGGCCCGCAGGGCGGCGCCATCGTCGAAGTGAATGCCGGCCCCGGCCTGCTGATGCACCTGAAGCCGGCCGTCGGCTCGCCGCGCCCGGTGGGCCGCGCGATCTGCGACCACCTGTTCCCCGACGACTCGCAAGGCCGCATCCCCGTGGTGGGCGTGGCCGGTTCGCGCGACAACGCGGTGATCGCCCGCCTGGTGGCGTGGCTGGTCGGCCTCGGCGGCCGCCACACCGGCCTGGCCTGCCGCGACGGCCTGTTCCTCGAGCGCCGCCGCGTCGACGCGCGCGACAGCGCCAACTGGGAAGCCGGCCACCGCCTGCTGATGAACCGCCAGGTGCAGGCCGTGGTGATCGAGAACGGCGCGCGCACCATCCTGCAGGACGGCCTGCCCTACGACCGCTGCGAGGTCGGCATCGTGACCGACCTCGGCGGCTTCGAGCAGCTGGGCGACTTCGACATCCGCGAGAGCGACCACATGGTCAAGGTGCTGCGCACCCAGGTCGACGTGGTGCTGCCCGAGGGCACCGCGGTGCTCAACGCCGACGACGAGCGCGTGGCCGGCCTGGCGCCGCTGTGCGACGGCGCCGTGATCCTCTACAGCGTGGACGCGCAGGCCGCGTCGCTGACGGCCCACCAGGCCGCCGGCGGCAAGGCGGTGCTGATCCGCCAGGACCGCGTGGTGCTGGCCAACGGCACCAGCGAATCGTTCCTGCCGGGCCTGGGCCGCCTCACCGTGTGGCGCGCCACCCATGCCGGCGTCAGCCTCGAGAGCCTGCTGGCCGCCGTGGCCGCGGCCTGGGCGCTGGGCATTCCGCTCAACCTCATCGGCGCGGGCATCGAAGCCTTCGAGGCCGACCTGCAGGCGGCACTGGCCTCGTTGCAGCTCTCGCAGAGCCAGCCCTTGCCCCAGCTCCAGCTTGCCTGATCCAGCTCGCCTGATCCATCCGGTCCCCCCGCCTCGGCGCGGGGGCACCCGCCGATACCCCTGAAGAACCGCGCCGCCCCATGAAAGTCACCCGCACCCGCGCCCTTCGCGGCCCCAACCTCTGGAGCCGCCACACCGCCATCGAGGCGGTCGTTGCCTGCGACGGCGACGAGAACGCCATCGGCCGGCTGGCCGGCTTCGAGGACCGCCTGCGCGCGGCCTTCCCAACCATCGGCGAGCTGCACCCGATGGTGCTGGGCCAGCCGCTGGCGCTGGCCCACGTGCTGGAGAACGCGGCCGTGGCGCTGCAGGCCCAGGCCGGCTGCGCGGTCAACTTCGGCCACACCTCGCCGACGCTGGAAGAAGGCGTCTACCAGGTGGTCGTGCAATACACCGAGGAGGCCGTCGGCCGCCGCGCGCTCGAGCTGGCCGAGGCGCTGATCGCCGCGGCGCAGAACGGCACCGCCTTCGACGCCACCGCCGCCATCACCGAGCTGCGCGACCTCGACGAGTCGGAACGCCTGGGCCCGAGCACCGGCTCCATCGTCGACGCCGCCGTCGCGCGCGGCATCCCCTACCGCCGCCTCACCAGCGGCAGCCTGGTGCAGTTCGGCTGGGGCTCGAAGCAGCGCCGCATCCAGGCCGCCGAGGTCGACAGCACCAGCGGCGTGGCCGAGTCGATCGCGCAGGACAAGGAGCTCACCAAGCAGCTGCTCAACGCCGCCGGCGTGCCGGTGCCGCTGGGCCGCCCGGTGTCCGACATGGACGACGCCTGGGCGGCCGCGCAGGAGATCGGCCTGCCGGTGGTGGTGAAGCCGCAGGACGGCAACCAGGGCAAGGGCGTGACCGTCAACATCACCACGCGCGAACAGCTCGATGCGGCCTACGCGGCCGCCGATGCCCACGGCGAGGTGATGGTCGAGAAATTCCTGCCGGGCTTCGACTTCCGCCTGCTGGTGGTGGGCGACCGCCTGGTGGCCGCCTCGCGGCGCGATCCGCCGCACGTGATCGGCGACGGCAGCGCCACCGTGCGCCAGCTGGTCGACACGGTCAACCTCGATCCGCGCCGCGGCGAGGGCCATGCCACCTCGCTGACCAAGATCCGCCTCGACGACATCGCCGTCGGCCGGCTCGAAGCCCAGGGCCTCACGCCCGACAGCGTGCCCGCGCTGGGCCAGCGCGTGGTGCTGCGCAACAACGCCAACCTCTCGACCGGCGGCACCGCCACCGACGTGACCGACACCGTGCATCCCGAGGTGGCGGCGCGCGCGGTCGACGCGGCGCAGATGGTCGGCCTGCACATCTGCGGCGTCGACGTGGTCTGCGAGAGCGTGCTGCGCCCGCTGGAAGAACAGCACGGCGGCATCGTCGAGGTCAATGCCGCGCCCGGCCTGCGCATGCACATCTCGCCCTCGTTCGGCCGCGGCCGCGCGGTCGGCGAGGCGGTGGTCGACGCGCTGTTCGCCCATGGCGACGACGGCCGCATCCCGGTGATCGCGGTCACCGGCACCAACGGCAAGACCACCACCACGCGGCTGATCAACCACATCGTCGCCTCCAGCGGCCTGCGCACCGGCATGACCAACACCGACGGCGTGTACGTCGACGGCCGCCAGACCGACAGCGGCGACTGCAGCGGCCCGAAGAGCGCGCGCAACGTGCTGCTGCATCCCGACGTGGACGCGGCCGTGTTCGAGGTCGCGCGCGGCGGCGTGCTGCGCGAGGGCCTGGGCTTCGACCGCTGCTCGGTGGCCGTGGTCACCAACATCGGCAGCGGCGACCACCTGGGCCTGAACTACATCACCACCGTCGAGGACCTCGCGGTGCTCAAGCGCGTGGTGGTGCGCAACGTGGCGCCCGGCGGCTATGCCGTGCTCAACGCGGCCGACCCCCAACGTCGCCGCGATGGCCACCAACTGCCCGGGCGAGGTGATCTTCTTTGCGGCCGACCGCCAGCATCCGGTGATGGCCACGCACCGCGCGCAGGGCAAGCGCACCGTCTACGTCGACCAAGACACGGTGGTGGCGGCCGAAGGCTCGTGGCGCGAACGCATCTCGCTGCGCGACGTGCCGATCACGCGCGGCGGCAGCATCGGCTTCCAGGTCGACAACGTGATGGCCGCCGTGGCCGCGGCCTGGGCCGTGGGCCTGGACTGGGACACCATCCGCAGCGGCCTCGCGAGCTTCCTCAACGACGCCGCCGGCGTGCCCGGCCGCTTCAACGTGATGGACTACCGCGGTGCCACGGTGATCGCCGACTACGGCCACAACACCGACGCCATGCGCGCGCTGGTCTCGGCCGTGGACACCATGCCCGCGAAGAAGCGCTCGGTGGTCATCAGCGGCGCGGGCGACCGGCGCGATTCCGACATCCGCGACCAGACCGCGATCCTGGGCCAGGCCTTCGACGACGTGATCCTCTATCAGGACGCGGCCCAGCGCGGCCGCGCCGACGGCGAGGTGATGGGCCTGCTGCGCCAGGGCCTGCAGGGCGCGACCCGCACGCGCCAGATCGACGAGATCCGCGGCGAGTTCATCGCCATCGACGCCGCGCTGGCCCGGCTGCAGCCCGGCGACCTCTCGCTGATCCTGGTCGATCAGGTCGAGGAAGCGCTCGCTCACCTCGCCAAGCGCATCGCCGAGGGCTGAGCGCGCGGGCCGGGTCCCGCGGCCTGCGGCCTGCGGGATTCGTCCCACACGCGAGGGCGCGTCCCGCCGGGTCCGCAATCTGTGCCGTCCCACAGGCCGCGCGCGCCGCGCGGCCGGACACTGGGCCTCCAGTCGCGCACTGCCTCGCTCTCGAGGAAGTCGCGTCCTTTCCAGGAGGCACGATGACCCCAACGATCCACGCGGGAACGATCCCGACCCGCCGCGCGACGCGGCCGCTGCGTTCCCTTCGCATCCTCGCGCTCGCGGCCGGCCTGGTCGCGCTCGGCGCGCAGGCCCAGGCGCCCGGCTCCGAGGCCCGCATGCAGAAGGAACGCGCCACCTGCGACGGCGTGCAGCAGGACCGCGCGGCCTGCCTGCGCGAAGCCGGCGCGGCACGGCAGGAAGCCGGCCGCAACGGCCTCACGAACGCCGGCCCCGGCGGCTACGACGCCAATGCGCTCGCGCGCTGCCGCGAACAGCCGGCCGCCGATCGCGCCGACTGCGAAGCACGCATCCGCGGCAGCGCCGGCGCCGGTCGCACCACCACCGAAGGCAGCGTGATGGGCGGCGGCGTGATCCGCGAGACCGTGACGCCGCTGCCCGCGCAGCCGGCACCGGCGCGCTGATCCCCCGTCCTCTTCATCGGCTGATCTCAAGGAGCCCACCATGAACCAGCGTCTTCTCCTCACCCGCGGCGCCGTCGCCGCCCTCGTGGCACTCGGCGCCCTGGCCAGCGCCGGCAGCGCCAGCGCGCAATCGCGCCGCGGCGACGCCACCTACGAACGCGAACTGGCCGTCTGCGGCCACAACCAGCAGGACCGTGCGGCCTGCATCCGCGAAGCCGGCGCGGCGCGCCAGGAAGCGGCACGCGGCGGCCTCACCGCCGCACCCGACTACCGCCGCAATGCGCTGCAACGCTGCGCCTTGCAACCGCCGGGCGACCGCGCCGACTGCGAGGCCCGCGTGCTCGGCGGCGAGGGCAACACCCGCGCCGCGGTCGACGGCAGCGTGATGGGCGGGGGCGTGATCCGCGAGTCGGTCACCACGGTCGTTATGCCGGCGCCCGCACCGTACCCGGTGGCCCCGCCCGCCCCGGTGATGCGCGCGCCCGAGCCCGTGATGGTGCCGCCGGCCGCCTATCCGGCCGCGCCGATGCCCTACCCGGCACCGCAGCCGATTCGCTGATCGCCATCGGCGTCCGGCAGCAAGGCGTCCCGCGGGGCGCCTTTTTCATGCGCCGAATAGCCTGCAGGCCCCGAAATCCGAGTGTTTTCCCTCTTGGCGAGAGCTTGCAAGGCTGCGAATCGATGCCCCGCAATGTCACAGAATTGTCATAAAAGCCCTGGGGGCTGCTAGCTATAGTTCTCGGCTCCTGCCTTACCGAGAAACTTTTCACCCATGAATGCCATCAAGGTCGCTCGCCGATTCATCGAAACGGACCCGGCCAACGAATCGGCCAAGATCCTCGCCCAGCTCGTGCTGGCCCTCGAATCCGAACGCAGCTTCGAACTCGTCACGCTCTACAGCCTCGACTACAAGAGCTTCCAGCTGGCGATGGACATCCTCAAGGAATGGCGCCTCGATCGCTACTACGCCAGCAAGTCCAAGCTGTTCGATCTGTCGCTGCAAGTCAGCGAGCTCGACAAGAGCAGCACCAGCAACTGAGATTCGACGGTTCCGCGCCTTTTCGTTTTCCGCTTTCCTCCCTCCCGCTTCCCGCTTCCCGCTTCCCGCCTCTCCTCTCTCTTCTCCCCGTTCCCCTCGCGTTCGACGCGACCCGCTGCACCGTCGCAGCCGGCTGATCCGCATCCCTTCCGTTTCCTGAACCTGCGCCACGCGACGCGCCTGCCTTTGCGCGGGCGCGCGGCGGGAGCGCGCTCGCGTGGCGCTGGCACGCGCGCGTGTCGCGACCGTGTCTCAGGGTCGCCGATTCGGCCTCCAGCCTTCTAATTTTTGGAAGGCCAAGCGCTGCAACGCACCCGCCCCACTGCCGGCTTCCCTGGAAACACCCGCCGCCGACCCTTCCAATATTGGCAAGCCGGCGTACGTGCCATTCCCGATCCCGGCCCGCCGATCCAGTCCTAGACTTCGACGCGGCAGGCGCACGCCCCGCACGACGGGCGCCCCGCGCCGTCCCTCATCAACCGGGTACTGGATCAAATGCAAGCAAAACACAGGATCGCCGTCATTCCCGGCGACGGCATCGGCGTCGAGGTGATGCCCGAGGGCCTTCGCGTGCTGGACGCCGTGGGCCGCCGCTTCGGCATCGATTTCTCGTTCGACCACTTCGACTGGGGCTCGGACCACTACGTGCGCACCGGCCTGATGATGCCGGCCGACTGGGACGACAAGATCCACGGCCACGACGCGATCTACTTCGGCGCGGTGGGCGCGCCCGACAAGGTGCCCGACCACATCGCGGTGTGGGGCCTCCTGATCAAGATCCGCCGCGAGTTCGACCAGTACGTGAACCTGCGCCCCGGTGCGCCTGATGCCCGGCGTGCCCGGCCCGCTGGCGCACCGCCAGCCCGGCGACATCGACTTCCTGGTGGTGCGTGAGAACACCGAGGGCGAATACACCTCGGTCGGCGGTCGCCTGTTCGAGGGCACGCCGCGCGAGATGGCGATCCAGGAAGCGGTGTTCACGCGCACGGGCGTGGACCGGATCATCGACTACGCGTTCCAGCTGGCGAGCCGCCGCAAGCGCAAGAACCTGGTGGCCGCGACCAAGTCGAACGGGATCTCGATCACGATGCCCTACTGGGACGAGCGCCTGGCCGAGATCGCGAAGCGCTACCCCGACGTGGCGACGAGCAAGTACCACATCGACATCCTGTGCGCGCACTTCGTGCAGCACCCGGACTGGTTCGACGTGGTGGTGGCCTCCAACCTGTTCGGCGACATCCTGTCGGACCTGGGCCCGGCCTGCACCGGCACCATCGGCATCGCGCCTTCGGGCAACCTCAACCCCGAGCGCAAGTTCCCCTCGCTGTTCGAACCCGTGCACGGCTCGGCCCCCGACATCGCGGGCAAGGGCATCGCCAACCCCATCGGCCAGATCTGGTCGGCCGCGCTGATGCTCGACCACCTCGGCGGCGACAACCCGGTCTACGCCGAAGCCTCGGCCGCCGTGCTCTCGGCCATCGAGACCGTGCTCAGCGAAGGTCCGCGCACCCGCGACATGGGTGGCACCGCCAACACCGTCGACGTGGGGCGTGCGATCGCCGAGTGCATCTCGGCATGAGTTCTCGCGCCTGCCGTACGGTTCGTCGCGCCTTGGATGAGGTGCGTGGGTCGGGGCGGGCGCGCGCCGACGGGGTACTCCCCTCCGCGAATGTCCCCCGCCTTCGGCTCCTCCTTTATTTCGCTGCGGGGAGTACCCCATCGACGCGCGCCTGGACGCAGCCGTTGTTGAACCGCCCGCACCACCGCAGCGCCTCCCGTGCACAGGGCAGTGGGTGCTTCCCGCAGCGAAATAAAGGAGGAGGCCGAAGGCCGGGGGACATTCGCGGAGGGAAGTACCCGCTGTCCTGTGCACGCGCCCCGGACAAAAACCACCACGCAAAGCGATGAACACCCAGAGATGAGCCTCTTCCTAATCAAGCGCCTTGCCACGCTGATCGGCACGCTGATCGGCGCCTCCATCATCGTCTTCCTCGTCCTGGAGATCCTGCCCGGCAACGCCGCGCAGATGCTCATGGGCCCGGATGCCGCCCCCGAAGCCGTCGCAGCCCTGGCCACCAAGCTCGGCCTCGACCAACCCGCCTGGACCCGCTACTGGCACTGGATCGCGGGCCTGCTCACCGGCGACCTCGGCGACTCCTACGCCTACAGCTCCCCCGTGCTCGACCTCATCCTCGAGCGCCTCGCCCTCACCGTCCCCCTGGCCCTGCTGGCCATGGCCTTCACCACCGTGCTCGCCCTGCTCGTGGGCGTCACCGCCGCCGCTCGCCACAACAAGCTCGGCGACGTCGGCCTGATGGGCCTCACCCAGGTCGGCATCGCCATCCCCAACTTCTGGTTCGCCATCCTGCTGATCCTCGTCTTCTCCGTGCAGCTGCAGTGGTTCTCCGCCGGCGGCTTCGACGGCTGGGGCGAAGGTGTCTTCGCCGGCTTGAAGTCCCTGCTGCTGCCCGCCCTGTCCCTGGCCGTCGTGCAGGCGGCCATCCTCGCGCGCATCACCCGCTCGGCCGTGCTGGAGGTCATGCGCGAGGACTTCGTGCGCACCGCGCGCGCCAAGGGCGTGACCCAGCGCGCCGTGCTGTGGACCGACGTGCTGCGCAACGCCCTGATCCCCGTCATCACCGTCATGGGCATGCAGTTCTCCGAACTGCTGGCCGGCACCATCGTGGTGGAGAACGTGTTCTACCTGCCGGGCCTGGGCCGCCTGATCTTCCAGGCCATCAGCAACCGCGACCTCATCGTCGTGCGCAACTGCGTCATGCTGCTCGCAGCCATGGTCGTCATCGTCAACTTCGTGGTCGACGTGCTCTATGCCGTCATCGACCCGCGCATCAAGGCGAGCGACATATGAGCGCCATTGCATCCATTCCTCCGAGCGGCGCCGCCCTCAAGCTGCCCGGCTTCTGGCAGCGCGCGCGCCATCACCGCAGCTTCGTCATCGGCGGCGTGCTCGCCGCCCTGCTGCTGCTCGCGGCCCTGGTCTCCTACCTCTGGACGCCCTACTCGCCCTACGCCATGGACATGGCCAACAAGATGCAGGCGCCCTCGGCCAGCCACTGGCTCGGTACCGACGCCTTCGGGCGCGACGTGGCCTCGCTGCTGCTGGTGGGCGCCCGTGCGTCCATCCTGGTGGGCGTCATCGCGGTCGGCATCGGCTTGGTCGTGGGCACCGCCCTGGGCCTGCTGGCCGCGGCGCGCCGGGGCTGGGTCGAAGAAGCGATCATGCGTTTCTCCGACTTCTCGCTGGCCTTCCCCGCCATCCTCTCGGCGATCATGATGACGGCCGTCTTCGGCGCGGGCATCGTCAACGCCATCATCGCCATCGGCATCTACAACATCCCCACCTTCGCGCGCATCACGCGCGCATCGGCCAACGCCATCTGGTCGCGCGAGTACGTGGCAGCGGCGCGTGCCTGCGGCAAGGGATCGTTCGCCATCACCATGCAGCACGTGCTGCCCAACATCTCGGCGGTGCTGATCGTGCAGATCACCATCCGCTTCGCCATCGCGATCCTGGCCGAGGCCGCCCTGTCCTATCTCGGCCTGGGCACGCAGCCGCCCCAGCCCTCCTGGGGCCGCATGCTCAGCGAGGCGCAGACCCTGATGTTCCAGCAGCCGCTGCTGGCCGTCTTCCCGGGCATGGCCATCGCGCTGGCGGTGCTGGGCCTGAACCTGCTGGGCGACGGCCTGCGCGATCTGCTCGATCCGCGCCTGGCGCGGGCTCGGTGAATGGGGTGGGTGATGACTGAATTCGGACAGCCGGACGCAGAGGACGCGAAGGTTACGCGAAGGACGCGAAAGGAATACCAAATGAAGTGGGCTGTTGCCGGGCGAACGCCGCGCCACCTTCGCTCACGCCTTCTCGCCACGGGGCAGGGCTTGCGCACGCGCGCACCCCACCCCTTTCAGGCTGTTCTTTCGCGTCCTTCGCGAATCCTTCGCGTCCTCTGCGTCCGGCTGCCCGCTCCCGCCTTCTGACATGCCCCTCCTCGAAGTCGACAACCTCCACATCGGCCTGCAGACCCAGCGCGGCCCCGCCCAGGCCGTGCGCGGCGTCTCCTTCTCGCTCGAGCGCGGCCAGACCCTCGGCATCGTGGGCGAGTCGGGCTGCGGCAAGTCCATCACGGTCATGTCCCTCATGGGCCTGCTGCCCGCCACCGCCAAGGTCACCGGCAGCATCCGCCTGGACGGCCAGGAGCTCATCGGGCAGCCCGAGTCGGCCATGTGCCAGATCCGCGGCAACCGCATCGGCATGATCTTCCAGGAGCCGATGACGGCCCTGAACCCGGTCCACACCATCGCGCGCCAGGTCGGCGAGCCGCTGCGGCTGCACCGTGGGCTCACCGCCAAGCAGGCCCGCGCCGAGGCGCTGAACCTGCTGCAGCGCGTGGGCATCCCCGACGCGGCCTCGCGCCTGGATGCCTATCCGCACCAGTTCTCGGGCGGCCAGAGGCAGCGCATCGGCATCGCCATGGCGCTGGCCTGCGGGCCCGACCTCTTGATCGCCGACGAACCCACCACGGCCCTGGACGTGACCATCCAGAAGCAGGTGCTCGACCTGATCCAGAACCTGGTGGCCGAGATGGGCATGGCGCTGATCCTGATCTCGCACGACCTGGGCGTGATCGCCAACAGCGTGCAGCGCATGCTGGTGATGTATGGCGGCAGCGTGGTGGAGAGCGGGCCCACGCGGGCGCTCTTCGCGAACCGCGCGCATCCGTACACCAAGGGGCTGTTCGCGGCGCGGCCGGTGATCGGGGCGCCCAAAGGCCAGCGGCTGGCGACCATCCGGGGCAGCGTGCCCGAGCTCGTGGACCTGCCCGCGGGTTGTCCGTTCGCGGGGCGCTGCAGCTACACGGTCGATGCGTGCCAGTCGACGCGGCCGCCGGCGGTGATGCTGCCTGACGACCATGCGGTGCGATGCATCCGGCTTGGAGAGATTGCAGAGATCGAAGCGGAGGCCGTGGCATGAGCACGACCACCACCAACAACACACCGCTGCTGCAAGTCACCGACCTGGTCCGCCACTACGCCCTGCCGCGCGAGAAGCTGCTGGGCCCGCCGCCTACCGTCAAGGCGCTCAACGGCGTGAGCTTCGAGGTGCAGGCCGGGCGCAGTGTGGGGATCGTGGGCGAGTCCGGTTCGGGCAAGTCGACCATCGCACGCCTCGTGATGGCCCTGGACAAGCCCACCTCGGGCAGCGTGAAGCTCGAAGGGCATGAGTTGCACTCCTTGAGCAAAGACGAACTTCGCACCGCCCGGCGCGACTTCCAGATGGTCTTCCAGGACCCCTACGGCTCCCTCGACCCGCGCCAGACCGTCGCGCGCATCGTGGCCGAACCTCTGGAAGCACTGGCCCAGGTCTCGAAGAAGGAGCAGCGCGAGCGCGCCGCCGAATCCCTGGCGGCCGTGGGCCTGCGTCCCACCGACCTCGACAAGTACCCGCACGAGTTCTCGGGCGGCCAGCGCCAGCGCATCGCGATCGCGCGGGCGCTGATCACCCGCCCCAAGCTCATCGTCGCCGACGAGCCGGTGAGCGCCCTGGACGTCTCCGTGCAGGCCCAGGTGCTCAACCTCATGCAGGACCTGCAGCAGCAGTTCGGCATCAGCTACCTGCTCATCAGCCATGACCTCGCCGTCGTCAACCACCTGTGCGACGAAGTGTGCGTGGTCTTCAAGGGGCAGATCGTCGAGCGCGGAACGCCGCAGGCGCTGTTCGCCAACGCGCAGCATCCGTACACGCGAACGCTGCTCGGCGCGGTGCTGCAGGCGCCGGCCCACTGATTTTTTTCTGTTGTCTTTTCCAGGAGCTATCGAAGTATGTTGAAGCGTCGCACCCTCATGACGTCCGCCATGGCCGCGGCCATCCCGGGGCGTCTTCCTGCCGCAGGCGCGCGCGCAGGCCGGCAAGAACACGCTGACCATCGGCATGCCGCTCGAACCGCCGGGCCTGGACCCGACCACGGGCGCGGCCTCGGCCATCGCCGAGATCACGCAGTACAACATCTTCGAAACGCTGACCAAGGTCAACGCCGACGGCTCGGTCACGCCGATGCTGGCCGAGAGCTGGACCTCCTCGCCCGACATGAAGACCTTCGTCTTCAAGCTCAAGCGCGGCGTCAAGTTCCAGAACGGCGAGCCCTTCAACGCGGCGGTCGTGAAGTTCTCCTTCGACCGCGCGGGCAACGCCAAGAGCACCAACAAGGACAAGCGCTTCTTCAGCGAGATCGGCACCGTGGTGCTCGACGAGCACACGGTGGGCGTGAACAGCACGCTGCCCAATCCCGACCTGCCCTTCATGCTGGGCCAGTCCACCGCCTGCCTGGTCGAGCCCAAGAGCGCCGACACCAACGCCACGCAGCCCGTGGGCACCGGCCCCTACAAGCTCGGCGGCTGGCAGCGCGGCGCCTCGTGCACGCTGGTCAAGTCCACCACTTATCGCGATCCCGCGCAGGCCAAGATCGAGCGCTTCGTGTTCCGCTTCATGTCGGACACCGCGGCCCAGACCGCCGCGCTGCTGTCGGGCGACATCGACATCTTCCCGCGCGCGGGCACGCGCTCGGTGAGCCAGTTCAAGGGCAACAACCGCTTCCAGGTGATCGAGGTCGGCACGCGCGGCAAGGTGATCCTCACCATCAACAACCGCAAGAAGCCGCTCGACGACGTGCGCGTGCGCCGCGCGATCCTGGCGGCGATCGACCGCAACGCGATCGTGCAGGGCGCGGCCGACGGCTTCGGCAAGCCCATCGGCAGCCACTACGCGCTGGGCGCGCCGGGCTTCGTCGACACCACCGCGATGAATCCCTTCGACGTCGAGAAGGCGAAGAAGCTGCTGGCCGAGGCCGGCGTGAAGACGCCGCTCGAGCTGCGCCTGCAGCTGCCGCCGCCGTCGTATGCGCGCCAGGGCGGCGAAGTGATCGCCGCGCAGCTCGCGCAGATCGGCATCAACGTGAAGATCCAGAACGTGGAATGGGCCCAGTGGCTCAGCGGCACCTTCGGCGGCGCGCACGACTTCGACCTCACGATGGTCGCGCACGTCGAGCCCTTCGACCTCGTGAAGTACACGGAGACCGACTACTACTGGGGCTACGACTCGAAGAAGTTCCGCGACCTCTACGTCGCGATCCAGAACGAGGAGAACAAGAAGCGCCGCGCCGACCTCCTGGGCGACGCGCAGAAGATGCTCGCGACCGACGCGGTCAACGGCTTCCTCTACCAGGCCGTGTTCCCGACCATCGCGCGCAAGGAAGTCAAGGGCCTGTGGCCCAGCATGCCGATCGTGGTGAACGACCTCGCGGCCATCTCGTGGAGCTGATGCGATGACGACGACGAAGAACCTGTACGACCTCGGCGCGGCCGAGCTCGGCGCCGCCTACGCGCGCCGCGAACTCTCGCCCGTCGAGGTGGCGCGTTCGGTCAATGCGCGCATCGAGGCGCTCGAGCCCAGGCTCTGCGCCACCTGGCTGTTCCGCCCCGAGCTCGCGCTCGAGCAGGCGCGCGCCTCCGAGGCGCGCTGGCTCGCCGGCACGCAGCGCGGCGCGCTCGACGGCGTGCCCGTGACCATCAAGGACAACCTCGCGACCGCGGGCGACCCGATGCCGCTGGGCACCGCCGCCTATCCGCTGGTGCCGATGGCGCAGGACTCGCCGCCCGCCGCGCGCCTCAAGGAGGACGGCACGGTGCTCGTGGCCAAGACCACCATGCCCGACGTGGGCATGCTGTCCTCGGGCCTGTCGACCTTCCACCATCTGTCGCGCAATCCCTGGGACCTGTCGCGCACGCCGGGCGGCTCGAGCGCCGGCGCCGGCTCGGCCGCCGCGGCCGGCTACGGCCCGCTGCACGTGGGCACCGACATCGGCGGCTCGCTGCGCCTGCCCGCGAGCTGGTGCGGCATCTATTCGCTCAAGCCCAGCTTCGGCCGCATCCCGCTGAGCACGCCCTACATGGGCCGCTGCGCCGGCCCGATGACGCGCACCGTGGAGGACTCGGCGCTGATGATGGCCTCGATGGCCCAGCCCGATGCGCGCGACTACTCCGAGCTGCCGCCCGGCGCGATCGACTGGGCCGCGTTCGCGGTCGAGCCCGATTTCATCAAGGGCAAGCGCGTGGGCCTGCTGATGGACGCGGGCTGCGGCCTGCCGCTCGATCCGCAGATCGCCGAGGCGGTGCGCCGCGCCGCGAAGCGCATCGAGGACGCCGGCGCGCACGTCGAGCCGATGCAGCCCTTCATGACGCCGAAGATGCTGCAGGGCATGGACCACTTCTGGCGCATGCGCTCGCTGAGCGACCTGCGCACGATGAGCGCCGAGCAGCGCGCGAAGATGCTGCCCTACATCCTGACCTGGGCCGAGAGCGCGGCCGGGTTCTCGGGCGAGCACATCTACGAGGCCTACAGCCAGTTCATCGCCACGCGCGCCGCGGCGGTGGCGGCCACGGTCGGCTTCGACTTCGTGATCTCGCCGGTGTCGCCCAACATGCCCGCGCCCGCGGAACATGCCTCGCCCACCAACGACCCGCTGCGCTCGCTCGAGCACATCGGCTTCACCGTGCCCTACAACATGTCGGAGCAGCCGGCAGCCTCGATCAACTGCGGCTACTCCGCCGAGGGCCTGCCGATCGGGCTGCAGATCATCGGCCGGCGCTTCGACGACCTCGGCGTGCTGCAGTTCAGCCGCGCCTTCGAGCAGATCCGCGAGCCGCAGAAGCCCTGGCCCGAACTCGGCTGAAGCGCTTGTCCGACACTGGGCGGCGCGCGAGCCTCTCGCGCACCGCCCCCGTTTTTCCCGCGCCGCCCCGCCGGCGCCGCCCGCAAGGAGACACCCCCATGAACCCCACCCACTTCATCGACGGCCGTCGCGTGCCCTCGGAAGGCAACGCCACCATCGACGTGATCGACCCCAGCGACGGCGAGCGCTTCGGCCAGCTCGCGCGCGGCACCGCGGGCGACATCGATGCCGCCGTGAAGGCCGCGCGCCGCGCGGTCGGCGACAACTTCGACGGCCCCTGGGGCGCGCTGAGCGCGCTCGAGCGCGGCCGGCTGATGGCCAAGCTCGGCGCGGCCGTGATCGCCCACCACGAGGAACTGGCCCAGCTCGAGGCGCGCGACACCGGCAAGGCGCTGCGCGTGGCGCGCAACGACGCCACCGCGCTCGCGCGCTACATGGAGTACTACGCCGGCGCCTGCGACAAGCTGCATGGCGACACCCTGCCCTACGAACGCGGCTACACCGTGCTCACCGTGCGCGTGCCGCACGGCGTGACCGGCCACATCATTCCCTGGAACTACCCGATGCAGATCGCGGGCCGCAGCGTGGGCGCCGCGCTGGCCGCGGGCAACGCCTGCGTGGTCAAGCCGGCCGAGGACGCGAGCCTCTCGCTGCTGCGCCTGGCCGAGCTGGCGGCCGAGGTCGGCTTTCCGGCCGGCACGCTCAACGTGGTCACGGGCTACGGCAAGGAAGCCGGCGCGGCGCTGTGCGCGCACCCGGGCATCGACCACATCTCCTTCACCGGCTCCACCGTCACCGGCCGCAGCGTGGGCCTGGCGGCCGCCGAGCGCCACTGCCCCGTGACGCTGGAACTGGGCGGCAAGTCGCCGCAGATCGTGTTCGCCGACGCCGACCTCGACGCGGCCGAGCCGGTGCTGGTCAACGCCATCATCCAGAACGCCGGCCAGACCTGCTCGGCGGGCAGCCGGGTGCTGGTCGAGCAGTCGATCTACGAGGAGGTGGTGCAGCGGCTCGCGAAGCGCTTCTCGGCCGTGCGCGCCGGCCCGCCGGCCGACGACCTCGACATGGGCCCGCTGATCAACGAGAAGCAGTTCCGCCAGGTGCGCGACATGGTCGCCACCGCCGAGGCCCAGGGCCTGAAGGTGGCCGCGCGCGGCAGCGTGGCGCCCAGTGCATCGGCCCAGGGCTTCTACCAGGAGGCCGTGCTGTTCCGCGACGTGCCCGGCGACAGCGACATCGCGCAGCGCGAGATCTTCGGCCCGGTGCTGGCGCTCACGCCCTTCGCCGACGAGGCCGAGGCCGTGCGCCTGGCCAACGGCACCGACTTCGGCCTGGTGGCCGGCATCTGGACGCGCGACGGCGCCCGCCAGTTGCGCATGGCGCACAAGATGCACTGCGGCCAGGTCTTCATCAACAATTACGGCGCGGCCGGCGGCGTGGAACTGCCCTTCGGCGGCGTGAAGTCCTCGGGCTTCGGCCGCGAGAAGGGCTTCGAGGCCCTGCTCGGCTTCACCACCCTCAAGACCATCGCGATCAAGCACGGATAAGCAAGGCGGAACCAAACCATGGCATTGAACGAACAAGAGAAGGCGGCCGCTCCCAAGCGCCGCGTGGGCCTCGTGGGCGTGGGCCTGATGGGCAGCGGCATCGCGCAGAACATCGTGGGCCACGGCCATGCGCTCACGGTGCTCGAGCATCCGGGCAACCAGCCGATCGACGCCCTGCTCGCGGCCGGCGCGAGCTCGACGCCCGACGTGGCGAAGCTCGCGGCCGAGGTCGACGTGCTGATCCTCTGCGTGACCGGCACGCCGCAGGTCGAGGCCGTGATGCTCGGCGAGAAGGGCGCGCTCTCCGCGCTGCGTCCCGGCACCGTGGTGGTCGACTGCTCGACCGCCGTGCCCGAATCCACCTCGCGCGTGGCACGCGCCGTCGAGACCAGGGGCGGCCATTTCCTCGACGCCCCGATGACCCGCACCGCGAAGGAAGCGGCCGAGGGCCGGCTCAACCTGCTGGTGGGCGGCGACGCCGAGGTGCTGGCCTCCTGCCTGCCGCTGCTGCGCGCCTTCGCCGAGAACGTCACGCACGTGGGCGGCATCGGCGCCGGCCATGCGATGAAGCTGCTGCACAACTTCGTCTCGCTGGGCACCGTGGCGCTGCTGTGCGAGGCCGCGGCCTGCGCCGAGCGCGCGGGCGTCAAGCCCGATGTCTTCGTCGACGTGCTCGCCAAGGGCGGCGGCAACGGCGTCGCGCTCGAGCGCGTCAAGCCCAAGCTCCTGACCGGCAGCACCGATTCGCTCAAGTTCTCGATGGCCAACGCGAAGAAGGACCTGGGCTACTACAACGACATGGCCGAGCAGTCCGCGTCCGCGCACGGCATCGCCCAGGCGGTCGACGCGCTGCTCACGCGCGGCGTCGACACCTTCGGCGGCGACCGCATGGTGCTGGACCTGGTCGAGGCGCTCAAGCGCTGAGCACCCGCCCAGGAAACGCCCCCGCGCGGGCGTTTCCTGCGCAGATCCGCGCGACGCCCGCATGACCGCCGGGCCCCGCGCAAACCCATACCCGTTTTTCGAAGTCGCTGAAGCGACAAGGCAAGTTCGGGCAAACCTCAGTCGACGCGGCCACACCGCGCTTCCACGATCCCCGCTGGACCCCGGCGATACCGACCTTCAGAGCCGGTGCGCGGGTGAATGCCTTGACGGCAACTGCGAGGATCGACGTGGAACTGTTCTTTCAGCAACTGCTCAACGGCCTGACCGTGGGCGGTGTCTACAGCCTGGTGGCCCTGGGCCTCACGCTGGTCTACGGCATCCTGCACGTGCCGAACTTCGCGCACGGCGCCTTCTACATGGCCGGGGCCTTCGCGGGCTACTACCTGATGGCGCGGCTGGGCCTCAACTACTGGCTCGCGATGGCCGGCGCGGCGGTGGTGGTCGCGGTGATCGCGATGCTGGCCGAGCGGCTGGTGTTCCATCCGCTGCGCAACGCGCCCGAGCTGCACGACATGATCGCCGCCATCGGCATCCTGCTGTTCATCGAGGCCGGCGCGCAGGCCATCTTCGGCGCCGACTTCCACCGCATGCCCACGCCCTACGGCCAGATCGTCGAGGTGTTCGGGCTCACGGCGCCGCTGCAGCGCCTCCTGATCATCGCGGGCGCCTTCGGGCTGATGGTGCTGCTGCACCTGTTCCTCAACCACACGGTGCTGGGCTCGACCATCATCGCGATGGCGCAGAACCGCGACGGCGCGCGGCGCTGGTGGGCATCGACGCCACGCGCGTCACGCTCTTGGTGTTCGCGATCTCGGGCGCGCTTGCGGCGGTGGCGGCGGTGCTCTACGCGCCGATCAACCTGGTCTACCCGAGCATGGGCAACCTGGTGATCACCAAGGCCTTCGTGATCATCATCCTCGGCGGCATGGGCAGCTTCCCGGGCGCCATCGTCGGGGGCCTGATCATCGGCATGGCCGAGAGCTTCGGCGGCTTCTACTTCTCGACCGACTACAAGGACATCATCGCCTTCGTGCTGCTGGTGGTGATCCTTTCGCTGCGCCCGCAGGGCCTGTTCACGCCGAAGGGAGCGCGCTGATGGGATCGCTGCTGCAAGGCAAGGCCGGCTGGGCCGTGCTCGCGCTGATCGCGCTGGCCTTTCCGCTGTTCGCGCCCAACAACTACCTGATCTCGGTGGCGACGCAGGCCTTCATCATGGCCATCGCCGCGCTGGGCCTGAACCTGATCACCGGCTACACGGCCAGTTCAACCTCGCGCATGGCGCCTTCATGGCGGTGGGCGCCTACACGGTGGGCATCCTCACGGTCGACCACCAGGTGCCGTTCTGGATCGCCTTCGCGCTCGCGGGCGTGGTCACGGGCGTGCTGGGCTTCTTCATCGGCATCCTGTCGCTGCGGCTGAAGGGCCACTACTTCTCGATCTTCACGCTGTGCGTGAGCTACATCATGTTCCTCTTGATCGAGAAGTGGGAGAGCCTCACGCACGGTCCGGTGGGCATCATGGGCATCCCCTCGCCCACGGGCATCGGGCCGCTGCAGTTCGGCACGCCACTGTCGCAGTACTACCTGGTGCTGGCCTTCCTCGCGCTGGGCATCTGGGTCATGGCGCGCATCGTGCGCTCGCTGCTGGGCCGCAGCTTCATGGCGGTGCGCAACAGCGACGAGCTGGCCGAGGCGCTGGGCACCGACCTGATGCGCACCAAGACGCTGTCGTTCGTGCTGTCGGTGATCTACGCCGGCTTCGCCGGCGCGCTCTACGCGGGCCAGGTGCGCTTCCTCGGCCCCGACCTCGCGAGCGAGGCCGTGACCTTCGACCTCGTGATGTTCGTGCTGGTGGGCGGCATCGGCACCCTGCTCGGCCCGCTGGTCGGCACCTTCCTCGTCACCGGCCTCACGCAGAGCCTGCAGTTCCTGCAGGACTACCGCATGGTGGTGTTCGGCCCGGTGCTGATCGCGCTGATCATCTTCCTGCCCGACGGCATCGTCGGCACCTGGCTCAAGCGCCGCGCGCGCCGCGCCGATGCGCGGCGGGCCGCGGCCTCCGGCGCCACCGTGCAGGAGGTGCAGCGCCATGCTTGAGATCGAGGGCCTCACCAAGCAGTTCTTCGGCCTGACCGCGGTCGACAGCGTGAGCACGCGCTTCGAGCGCGGCCAGATCAGCGCCATCATCGGCCCCAACGGCGCCGGCAAGACCACCTTCTTCAACCTGGTGGCGGGCACGCACAAGCCGAGCGCGGGCCGCATCGCCTTCGAGGGCCGCGAGGTCACCGGCATGCGCCCCGACCACGTGGCGCGGCTGGGCATCGCACGCACCTTCCAGACCACGCACCTGTTCGACAACGCCACCGTGCTCGACAACCTGATCGTGGGCCACCGGCTGCGCACCCACTCGGGCCTGTGGGACGTGCTGATCGGCAGCCGTCGCCTGCGCGAGGAAGAGAAGCTGTGCCGCGACAAGGCGCAGGAGGCGCTGGATTTCGTGGGCCTCTCGCACATCGCCAACCGCATCGCGGCCGACATCACGCAGGAGGAGCGCAAGCGCGTGGCCTTCGCGCTCGCGCTGGCGACCGACCCGCAGCTGCTCCTGCTCGACGAACCCGCGGGCGGCGTGAACCCCGAGGAGACCGTGGGCCTGGCGGCGCTGATCCGCAAGCTGGTGGCGCACGGCAAGACCGTGTGCCTGATCGAGCACAAGATGGACATGATCATGCAGCTGGCCGACAAGATCGTCGTGCTCAACAACGGCGCCAAGATCGCCGAGGGAACGCCCGCCGAGATCCGCCGCGATCCGCAGGTGATCGAGGCCTACCTGGGGACCGACCATGCTGCGGTTTGAGGGCGTCGACCTCCACTACGGGAGCTTTCGCGCGCTCAGCGGCGTGAGCCTGCATGCCGACCCGGGCGAGCTGGTGGTGCTGCTGGGCGCCAACGGCGCGGGCAAGACCTCGATCTTCATGGCCGCCAGCGGCATCCGCCGCCCGAGCGCGGGCCGCATCCGCCTGGGCGACGGCGACATCACGGGCCAGCGCCCCGCGCAGATCGTGGCCTCGGGCCTGGTGCACTGCCCCGAGGGCCGCAAGCTGTTCCCGATGATGACGGTGCGCAAGAACCTCACGCTGGGCGCCTACGTGCACCGCGGCGACAAGGCCGGCATCCAGCGCTCGCTCGACGAGGTGTTCTCGCTGTTCCCGATCCTCGCGGCCAAGCAGAACGATCCCGCGGGGTCGCTGTCGGGCGGCCAGCAGCAGATGGTGGCGATCGGCCGCGCGATGCTCGGGCGGCCCAGGGTGCTGCTGCTCGACGAGCCCTCGCTGGGCCTGGCGCCGCTGATCGTGAAGCAGGTGTTCGAGGTGATCCAGCGCATCAACCAGCAGGGCACCACGGTGCTGCTGGCCGAGCAGAACGCCTACTCGGCGCTGGCCATCGCGCACCGCGCCTACGTCATCGAGCGCGGCCGCATCGCGCTCGAGGGCGACCGCGAGTCGCTGCTGCACAACGAGGCGGTGCGCGCCGCCTACATCGGCGCCTGAGCCGCGCGCCGGCCGCCCGCTTTTTTTCTCGCCCCCTAACTACAGGAGACAACGCCATGACATCCACCACGCCCCTTCGCACCCGCCGCCGTTTTGCCGCGCTGCCCGTGGCCGCCGCGCTGGCCGCCGCCTTCGGTGCCGGTGCCGCCTTCGCGCAGGACACGGTGAAGATCGGCTTCACCGGCCCGCTGAGCGGCGGTGCCGCGCTCTACGGCAAGAACGTGGTCAACGGCATGGAGATGGCGATCAAGGAAGTGAATGCCGCGGGCCTCGAGGTCGGCGGCAAGAAGTACAAGTTCGAGCTGGTCGCGCTCGACGACAAGTACTCGCCGGCCGATGCCGCCATCAACGCGCGCCGGCTGGTGCAGCAGCACCAGTCGCCGGCGGTGTTCGTGCCGCACTCGGGCGGCATCTACGCGCTGCAGGCCTTCAACGAGCAGGAGAAGTTCATCGTGATGGCGTACTCGAGCACGCCGAAGATCACCGAGACCGGCAACAAGCTCACGATCCGCATCCCGCCGACCTTCAACTCCTACATCGAGCCCTTCACGCGCTACGAGATGAAGAAGTTCGGCAAGCGCGTCGGCATGCTGCCGGGCGACCACGAGTACGCGAAGAACTGGAGCCAGCTGTTCGGCCCGGCCTGGGAGAAGGCCGGCGGCACCATCGCCTCGAACAACCCCATGTCGTACAACCGCTCGGCCGACTTCTACAGCGGCGTGAGCCGCGTGCTGGCCGAGAAGCCCGACGTGCTGTTCGTCGGCGGCCCCTCGGAGCCCACCGCGCTGGTGGCCAAGCAGGCGCGCGAGCTCGGCTTCAAGGGCGGCTTCCTGGTGATGGACCAGGCCAAGTTCGACGAGATGGCCAAGGTCACGGGCGGCCTCGGCGCGCTCGAGGGCTCGATCGGCGTGCTGCCGGTGTCCTACGACGAGCGCGTGGGCCCGAAGAGCTTCGCCGAGGCCTACCGCAAGGCCTACGGCGCCGACAAGGACGCGACCACCGAGTCTTCCTACAACTACACGCTGGTGCACGCGCTGGCCGCCGCGATGAAGCTCGCGGGCACCACCAGCGACGCGACGGCGATCCGCGCCAAGCTCGGCGACGCGCTCAAGGCGCTGCCCGAGAAGATCAATGCCGGCAGCTTCAAGGGCGTGGACGGCGTGGGCGGCACCATCGTCGACCCGCTGGTGGCGACGGTGGAAGGCGGCAAGATCAAGCCGGTGAACCTGAGCGACCTGATGAAGTAAGAGCTCGACGGTCCATCCTCATCCCCGTTCGGGCTGAGCTTGGCCTGTCCTGAGGCGCTCGAAGGGCGAAGCCTCGCGCGGCGCTTCGACAGGCTCAGCGTGAACGGTTCTGGGGTGTCGCGTGGCTCAGGGCACGCTGCGCGCCAGCAGGTGGTCCACCAGCCGGCGCTGCGGAAAGCCCAGCGTCTCCTGCCGCGTGCAGATGTACATGCGGCGCGAGGCCCAGGCGTCGGTGAGGTTCAGGAAGCGCAGCCCCATCTCCTTGCGGTAGGTGGCGGCCGCGCCCTCGGGCAGGATGCCCACGCCCATGCCGGCCTCGATCATCCGGCACACGGCCTCGAAGCTCTTGACCTGCACGCGCAGCCGCAGCACCTTGCGCGCCAGCGCGGCGGCGTCCTCGATGGTGCGCGCGATCGCGGAGTCGCTCTCGAGGCCGACGAAGTCGAAATCGAGCAGCTGCTCGAACGAGACCTCGCGGCCGCGGTGCGGATGCCGCCGGTGCACCACGGCCACCAGCCGATCCATGCGGTAGGGGATGAAGTTGAGGCTGGCGTCCGAGGTCTCGCCGGTGATCACGCCGACGTCGGCCTGGCGCTCGCGGATCGCCTGCACGATCCACACGCTGCGATGCTCCTCCACGTCGACGCGGATCTCGGGATAGCCGCGCCGGAAGCTCGCCACGTCGTCGGGCAGGAACTGCCCCATCGCCGAGGCATTGGCCTGCAGCCGCACGCGGCCGGTGGCGCCCTGCGCGTAGTCGGAGAGGTCGGCGCGCATGCGGTCGACGTCGCGCAGGATCAGCCGCGCATGCACCGCGAGCGATTCGCCGGCGCCGGTCACGGTCACGCCGCGCGAGCTGCGCTGGAACAGGGTCACGCCGAACTGGCTCTCGAGCATCGCGATGCGGCGGCTCGCGGCCGACAGCACCATGTGGCTCTCGGCGGCGGCCTTCGAGAGGCTGCCGCATTCGACGGCGCGCAGGAACAGCGCAAGGGAATCCAGGTCGGGTCTCATGGGGGCGGGGGTCGGTCGGCCACTATCATTGCACGCCGCCGCGCGCCCACTGCCGCGGCCGGACCCTTCGACCGACAATCCTCGCCATGACCGACGCCACCGAACGCCCGCCCCTGCCCGACCGCCTCTCGACCGACGCACGCAGCCCCTTCCACCTGCCCACGGCCTTCGAGCACGAGATCGGCATCCGCTTCAACGGCAAGGAACGCCTCGACGTCGAGGAGTACTGCATCAGCGAAGGCTGGATCAAGGTGCCGGCCGGCAAGACGGTGGACCGCAAGGGCCATCCGCTGCTGCTCAAGCTCAAGGGCGCGGTCGAGGTCTACTACCGCTGACCCTCGCTGAGGCGGCAGTAGTTCTTCAGCGCCCCCAGCGCAGCACCAGCGGATCGAGCCGCCGCGCGGTCTCGATCAGTCCCGCGCGCGTCTCGGGATGCAGCGCCGGCAGCGGATGCCGCGGCGCCTCGCAGGCGATGACGCCGCCCTCCTTCATCAGCGCCTTGCAGGCCAAAAGGCCGGCCTGGCGGTTCTCGTAGTTGATCAGCGGCAGCCACTGCTGGTAGCGCGCGAAGGCCTCCTCGCGCCGGCCCTCGCGGTGCGCCACCAGGATCGGGCGCAGGCCGTCGGGATAGCCGCCGCCGGTCATCGAGCCGGTGGCGCCGGCATCGAGATCGGGCATCAGCGTGATCGCCTCCTCGCCGTCCCACGGGCCCTCGACCGCGTCGCCGCCCAGGCGGATCAGCTCGCGCAGCTTGGCGGCCGCGCCCGCGGTCTCGATCTTGAAATAGGCCAGGTGCTCGATCTCGCGCGCCATGCGCGCGAGGAACGGCGCCGACAGCACGGTGCCGCTGGCCGGCGCGTCCTGCACCATGATCGGAATGCCCACGGCGTCCGACAGCCGCGCATAGAACGCGAAGATCTGTTCCTCGGGCACGCGGAAGGTGGCGCCGTGGTACGGCGGCATCACCATCAGCATCGCGGCGCCCATGTCCTGCGCGCGCCGGCTGCGTTCGGCGCACACCCGGGTGCTGTAGTGGGTGGTGGTCACGATCACCGGCACGCGGCCCTTCACGTGCTCGAGCACGGTGCGCGTGAGCACCTCGCGCTCCTCGTCCGACAGCACGAACTGCTCGGAGAAGTTGGCCAGGATGCACAGGCCGTCGGAGCCGGCGTCGATCATGAAGTCGACGCAGCGCTTCTGGCTCTCGAGGTCGAGCGCGCCCTGTTCGTCGAAGGTGGTGGGCACCACCGGGAAGATGCCGCGGTATCGGGGGGTCATGGAATGGCTCGGGCTTTCAATGGGAATGACGCGGCACGGCCGCGCCGCGGCAGCCGACCAGGAAATCGAAGTCGCAGCCCTCGTCGGCCTGCAGCACGTGGTTCACGTAGAGCTTCTGGTAGCCGCCGCCACGCGTGCTCATGGGCTGCGCGTCGGAGGGCCCGAGCGCGGCCAGCCGGGCGGCGAGTTCCTCGTCGCCGATGTCCAGGTGCAGCCGGCCGGCATCGCAGTCGAGCTCGATCCAGTCGCCGTCGCGCACCGCCGCCAGCGGGCCGCCGTCGGCCGCCTCGGGCGCGACGTGCAGCACCACGGTGCCGTAGGCGGTGCCGCTCATGCGCGCGTCGGAGATGCGCACCATGTCCTTGATGCCCTGGCGCAGCAGCTTGGGCGGCAGGCCCATGTTGCCGACCTCGGCCATGCCGGGATAGCCCTTGGGGCCGCAGTTCTTCAGCACGAGGACGGAGCTGGCGTCGACCTCGAGCGACTCGTCGACGATGCGCTCCTTGTAGTGCTCGAGGTTCTCGAACACCACGGCGCGGCCGCGGTGCTTGAGCAGCTCGGGCGTGGCCGCCGAGGGCTTGAGCACGGCGCCGCGCGGCGAGAGGTTGCCGCGCAGGATGCGGATGCCGCCGTCGGCGATCAGCGGCTTGTCGAGCGGGCGGATCACCTCGTCGTCGAGGCTCGGCGCGTCGCGCACGTTGTCCCACAGCGAGCGACCGTTGACGGTGAGCGCGCCCGGGTGCGGCAGCAGGCCGTTCTCGCCGAGCCGGCGCAGCACCGCGGGCAGGCCGCCCGCGTGATAAACTCCTCCATCAGGAAGCGACCCGAGGGCATCAGGTCGACGATGGTCGGCGTGTGGCTGCCGATGCGGGTCCAGTCCTCGAGCTCGAGTTCGACGCCGATGCGCCCCGCGATCGCCTTCAGGTGGATCACGGCATTGGTCGAGCCGCCGATGGCGGCATTGACGCGGATGGCGTTCTCGAAGGCCTCGCGCGTGAGCACCTTCGAGAGCGTCAGGCCCTCCTTCGCCATCTCGACCGCGCGCATGCCCGACATCTGCGCCAGCACGTAGCGCCGCGCGTCGACCGCGGGAATGGCCGCGTTGTGCGGCAGCGAGGTGCCGAGCGCCTCGGCCATGCAGGCCATGGTGGAGGCCGTGCCCATGGTGTTGCAGGTGCCGGCCGAGCGCGACATGCCGCCTTCGGCCGAGAGGAACTGGTGCAGGTCGATCTCGCCGGCCTTGAGCGATTCGTGCAGCTGCCACACGGCCGTGCCCGAGCCGATGTTGCGGCCGTCGAGCTTGCCGTTGAGCATCGGCCCGCCCGTGACCACGATGGCCGGGATGTCGCAGCTCGCGGCGCCCATCAGCAGCGCGGGCGTGGTCTTGTCGCAGCCGGTCAGCAGCACCACGGCATCGACCGGGTTGCCGCGGATGGCTTCCTCGACGTCCATGCTCGCGAGGTTGCGCGTGAGCATGGCGGTGGGCCGCAGGTTCGATTCGCCGTTGGAGAACACCGGGAACTCGACCGGGAAGCCGCCGGCCTCCGAGATGCCGCGCTTGACGTGCTCGGCGATCTTGCGAAAGTGGGCGTTGCAGGGCGTGAGCTCCGACCAGGTGTTGCAGATGCCGACGATCGGCCGACCATCGAACTCGTGGTCGGGGATGCCCTGGTTCTTCATCCAGCTGCGGTACATGAAGCCGTTCTTGTCGGCCGTGCCGAACCATTCGGCGGAGCGCAATTTCTTGGGGGTCATGGGGCGGTCGATCAGCGGCGCGGGGCACGCGAGGTGAAGAAGCGTTGCAGCAGGCAGAACACGAACAGCAGCGCACCGACGACGATGCGCGTCCACCACGAGCTCAGCGTGCCGTCGAAGGAGATCAGGGTCTGGATGATCCCGAGCATCAGCACGCCGAACAGCGTGCCGGCCACATAGCCCACGCCGCCCGTGAGCAGGGTGCCGCCGATGACCACCGCCGCGATGGCGTCGAGCTCGAGGCCCACGGCGTGCAGGCCGTAGCCCGAGAGCATGTAGAAGGTGAAGATGACGCCGGCCAGCGCCGAGCAGAAGCCCGAGAGGGTGTAGACGCCGATCAGCGTGCGGCGCACCGGCAGGCCCATCAGCATGGCCGAATGCTCGCTGCCGCCGATGGCGTAGACGGCGCGGCCGAAGGGCGTGCAGTGGGCGACGAAGACCGCGGCCAGCAGCACGCCGAAGGCGATCGCCGCGCTCAGCGAGATCGAGGCCTCGCCCCAGATCGGAATGCGGATCTGCGAGACCTCGGTGTAGAACTCGTTGGTGATGCTGATCGAATCGATGCTGATCAGGTAGCACAGGCCGCGCGCGAGGAACATGCCGGCCAGCGTGACGATGAAGGGCTGCAGCCGGTAGCGTTCGATCAGGAGGCCCATGAAGGCGCCGAAGGCGGTGCCCATGGCGAGCACGAGCGGAATCACCACCGCCGGGCTCCAGCCGTGCTTCTCGACCAGCGCGGCCGACACCATGGTGGTGAGCGCGATCACCGAGCCCACCGAGAGATCGATGCCGCCCGAGAGGATCACGAAGGTCATGCCGACGGCGACGACGATCAGGAAGGCGTTGTCGATCAGCAGGTTGAGGAAGACCTGGGCCGAGAAGAAGCCGTCGTAGAACACCGAGCCCAGCGTGGCGACGAGCACGAACAGCGAGATGGTCGCGGCCAGCGGCAGGTACTTGGGATCGAGCCGCTTGCCCCCTTTCCCGCCTGCGGGAGAGGGCCGGGCTGAGGGTGCGGTTTCGATCACGGTGCTCATGCCTTGGCTCCGTCATGCGCCGGCCGCTGCACCAGCGCCCGGAGCTCCGCCCTGAACTCGGGCGACTGCAGCAGCATCACCGCGAACACCACGCCGGCCTTCACCACGAGGTTGATCTCGGGCGGCACGCCGAGCGAATAGATCGCATAGGTCAGGGTCTGGATGATCAGCGCGCCGATCACGCTGCCCACGAGGCTGAAGCGCCCGCCGGTCAGCGCGGTGCCGCCGAGGGTCACGGCGAGGATCGCGTCGAGTTCGATCAGCTGGCCGGCGTTGTTGCCGTCCGCGCTCTTGACGTTGGAGCTGATCAAAAGGCCCGCCACGCCCGCGCAGGCACCGCAGAAGGCATAGGCCCCGACGATCAACCGCCGCGCCTGCACGCCCGCCACGCGCGCGGCCGTCGGGTTGATTCCCACGGCCTGGATGAACAGGCCCAGCGCGGTGCGCGTGATGGCGAGATACAGCAGCACGAACACGGTGGCCACGATGAACAGCGAGAACGGCAGGCCCAGCAGGTAGCCGCTGCCGAGGAAGAAGAAGGGCTTGTAGTAGATGGTGATGATCTGGCCGTCGGCGATGAGCTGCGCGATGCCGCGCCCGGCCACCATGAGGATCAGCGTGGCGATGATCGGCTGCATGCCAACCTTGGCGACCAGCAGGCCGTTCCACAGGCCGCACAGCAGCGCGATGCCGATGGCCGCCACGATGGCCAGGCTCATGGGGAAGCGACTCACGTCGCTGGCCACTGAGCCGCCGATCATCCAGGCCGCGAGCGCCGCCGCGATGGCCACGACGGCACCGACCGAGATGTCGATGCCGCGCGTGGCGATGACCAGGGTCATGCCCAGCGACACCAGCACCAGGGGGGCGGCGCGGTTGAGGATGTCGATGAGGCTGCCGTAGAGATGGCCCTCTCTCCATTCGAGGTGGAGGAAGCTGGGGTTGAAGGCTGTGTTGATGGCCAGCAGGAGGAACAGCGTGACCAGGGGCCAGGTCAGGCGGTGGTGCATGGCTTTGTGCGCTCGGCTTTTTGTTGTTGTCATCGGGGGGTTCTCTGCTTGAGGGCTGAGGCGCGTGCACAGGACAGCGGGTACTTCCCTCCGCTAATGTCCCCCGGCCTTCGGCCTCCTCCTTGATTTCGCTGCGGAAGCACCCACTGCCCTGTGCACGGGGGGCGCTGCGGTGGTGCCGGCGGTTCAACAACGGCTGCGTCCAGGCGCGCGTCGATGGGGTACTCCCCGCAGCGAAATAAAGGAGGAGCCGAAGGCGGGGGACATTCGCGGAGGGGAGTACCCCATCGGCGCGCGCCCGCCCCGAACGAACAAAGCAAGACAAGCGCTTCATGCCGCAGCAATCATGTCGTACACCTCGTCCTCCGTAGCCCCGCCCGGCAACTCCCCCCACCTTCTTGCGGTCACGCAGAACAACGATGCGATGCGCAACCCGCACCACCTCGCTCATCTCGGAAGAAATGAAGATCACCGCCATCCCCGCACGCGCGAGCCGCAGGATCTCTTCCATGATCTCCTGCTTGGCCGCAACGTCGATGCCGCGCGTGGGTTCGTCGAGGATCAGGATGCGTGGCTCGGTCGCGAGCCAGCGCGCGATCATCGCCTTTTGCTGGTTGCCGCCCGAGAGCAGGCCGATGGGGGTTTCGACACTCGCCGTTTTGATGCCCAGCGAGGCCACGAAGCGCTCGGCCATCGCCGTCTGTTCGGCATGCGAGAGGAACTTGCGCGTGCCCAGGCGTGCCTGCAGCGCGAGCGCGATGTTCTCGCGCACCGACAGCTCGGCCACGATGCCGTCGGTCTTGCGTTCCTCGGGGCACAGCGCCAGGCCCTCGCGGATCGCATCGGCCGGGTTCGAGAAGCTCAGCGTGCGGCCCTCGATCTTCAGCACGCCGCGGTCGGGCATCTCGAGCCCGAACAGCAGCCGCGCCAGTTCCGTGCGGCCCGCGCCCAGCAGGCCCGCAATGCCGACCACTTCGCCGGCACGCACGCGCAGGTCGGTCGGTTGCAGCTGGCCGGCCTGTGCCAATCCCTCGATCTGCAGCAGCGCGGGGGCCGCCTCATCGAAGGCCGGCAATGCCGCGGGCGTACCGACTGCGCCGCCAGCTCGCGCCCGAGCATCGCCGCGATCAGCGCCTGCGGTCCCAGGTCCGCCGCCTTCCCATTCGCCCACCCAGTGGCCGTTGCGCAGCACCGTGATGCGATCGGACACCGCATACATCTGGTTGAGGAAGTGCGTCACGAAGACGATCGCCATGCCCTCCGCGCGCAGCCGCCGCAGCACCTCGAACAGCTTCTCGACCTCGTCGTCGTCCAGGCTCGAGGTCGGCTCGTCGAGGATCAGCACCTTCGACGACACCCCGAGCGCGCGCGCGATCGCCACCATCTGCTGCACCGCCACCGAATAGCTCGACAGCAGCCGCGTCACGTCGATCTCGAGCCCGATGCGCGCGAGCAATTCTTCCGCGCGGCGGTTCACCGCGCGCCAGTCGATGCGAAAGCCCTGCAGCGCGCCGCGGCGCGGATAGCGGCCCGCGAACACGTTCTCGGCCACCGACAGGTTCGGGCACAGGTTCACTTCCTGGTAGACCGTGCTGATCCCGAGCTTCTGCGCATCGAGCGGCGAGGCCGGATGGATCGCCTGTCCGTCGAGGAACATCTCGCCACCGCTCGACGGCAGCACGCCCGTCAGCACCTTGATCAGCGTCGACTTGCCCGCGCCGTTCTGCCCCATCAGCGCATGCACCTCGCCCGGGTACAGCTCCAGCTGCACGTCGTCGAGCACGGCGATGCCGCCGAACTGCTTGCGGATGCCGCGCAGCGCGAGCACGGGCAGGGGCGCGGAGGTTGCCGAGTCGGTCATGGAGGACTACTTGTTCTCGTTGTAGACGTCGATGAACACCGCCGCCAGCAGCACCAGCCCCTTGATCACCTGCTGGTAATCGATGCCGATGCCGAGGATCGACATGCCGTTGTTCATCACGCCCATGATGAAGGCGCCGATCACCGCGCCCATCACCTTGCCCACGCCGCCCGAGGCCGAGGCACCGCCGATGAAGCAGGCCGCGATCACGTCGAGCTCGAAGCCCAGGCCGGCCTTGGGCGTGGCGGTGTTGAGCCGGGCCGCGAACACCAGGCCCGCGAGCGCGGCCAGCGCGCCCATGTTCACGAAGGTCAGGAAGGCCAGGCGCTGCGTCTTCACGCCCGACAGCCGCGCCGCCTTCTCGTTGCCGCCCAGCGCATAGATGCGCCGGCCGATGGTGGTGCGGTTGGTGACGAAGTCGTAGGCCACGATCAGCACCGCCATCACGATCAGCACGTTGGGCAGGCCCTTGTAGGTGGCCAGCAGGTAGCTGAAGAACAGGATGATGGCCGCGAAGAACAGGTTCTTCACGAGGAAGAAGGCATAGGGCTCCTGCGCCATGCCGTGCGCGGCGAGCTTGGCGCGGCCGCGCAGCTTGAAGAACACCAGCGCCGCGGCCGCCAGCGCGCCCACGACCAGCGAGGTGGTGCGCAGCGCCGCGCCGCCGATCGGGTCGGGGATGAAGCCCGAGCTCAGGCGCTGGAAGGCCTCGGGAAACGGCCCCACCGACTGGCCGGCGAGCAGCGCCAGCGTGAGCCCCTTGAACACCAGCATGCCCGCGAGCGTGACGATGAACGAGGGGATCTTGCGGAAGGCCACGAACCAGCCCTGCGCCGCGCCGATGAGCGCGCCCGCGAGGATGCTCACGATGGCGGTCGGCACGAAATGCCATTCGTACTCCACCATCAGCACCGCCGCCAGCGCGCCGATGAAGCCGCAGACCGAACCCACCGACAGGTCGATGTGGCCGGCCACGATCACCAGCAGCATGCCCAGCGCCATGATCACCACGTAGCTGTTCTGCAGCAGCAGGTTCGTGAGGTTCAGCGGCCGCAGCAGGGTGCCGTCGGTCAGCACCTGGAACAGCACCATGATCGCGACCAGCGAGATCAGCATGCCGTATTCGCGCAGGTTGTTCTTGAGGAAGCCCGCGTGCAGGCCCCCGGGCTCGGCGGCCACGGCGGCGGTCACCGCCTGCGCTTCAGGCTGCGACATGGACCGTGCTCCCCGCGCGCACGATGGCGTGCATGATGCGTTCCTGCGTGGCCTCGGCGGCCGTGAATTCGGCGACGAAGCGCCCCTCGTTCATCACGTAAATGCGGTCGCACATGCCGAGCAGCTCCGGCAGTTCGGAAGAGATCATGAGAATGCCTTTGCCCTCGCGCGCGAGCCGGTCGATGATGGTGTAGATCTCGTACTTGGCGCCCACGTCGATGCCGCGCGTGGGCTCGTCGAGGATCAAGAGCTCGGGCTGCGTGAAGAGCCACTTGCTCAGCACCACCTTCTGCTGGTTGCCGCCCGAGAGGTTGACCACGGGCTGCTCGATGCCCGCGCAGCGGATGTTGAGCGCCTTGCGGTACTCGTTCGCCACCTGGAACTCGCGGCCCGGATCGATCACCAGGCCGTCGGCCACCGCGTCGAGGTTCGCGAGGCTCACGTTCTTGCGGATCTCCTCCTCGAGCACCAGGCCCAGGCCCTTGCGGTCCTCGGTCACGTAGGCGATGCCGTGGTCGATGGCCTTGCGCACCGTGCTCACGTCGACCGCCTTGCCGTGCATCAGCACCTCGCCGCTGATGCGCTGGCCATAGGAGCGGCCGAACACGCTCATCGCGAGCTCGGTGCGGCCCGCGCCCATCAGGCCCGCGATGCCGACGATCTCGCCCTGGCGCACGCGCAGGCTCACGCCGTGGATCTGCTCGCGGTCGGCATGCTGCGCATGGTGCACACGCCAGTCACGCAGCTCGAACACCGTCTCGCCGATCTTCGGCTCGCGCGGCGGATAGCGGTGCGCCATGTCGCGCCCCACCATGCCGCGCACGATGCGGTCCTCGCTAATCGGCTGGGCGCGGCAGTCCATGGTCTCGACCGTGGCGCCGTCGCGCAGCACCGTGATCGCATCGGCCACCTTGGCGATCTCGTTGAGCTTGTGCGAGATCAGGATCGAGGCGATGCCCTGGCGCTTGAGCTCGAGCAGCAGCCGCAGCAGCGCGTCGCTGTCGGTCTCGTTGAGGCTCGCGGTGGGCTCGTCGAGGATCAGCAGGCGCACCTCCTTCGCGAGCGCCTTGGCGATCTCCACCAGCTGCTGCTTGCCCACGCCGAGGTCGGTCACCAGCGTGGTCGGCGCTTCCTTCAGGCCGACCTTGGCGAGCAGCTCGCGCGTCCTCGCATAGGCCGCGAACCAGTCGACCACGCCGCCGCGCGCGATCTCGTTGCCGAGGAAGATGTTCTCGGCGATCGACAGCAGCGGCACCAGCGCCGAGCTCCTGGTGGATGATGATGATGCCGAGCTTCTCGCTGTCGGCGATGCCCCGGAAGCGGCGCGGCTCGCCCTCGAACAGGATCTCGCCGTCGTACGAGTCGCGGGGTAGACGCCGCTGAGCACCTTCATCAGCGTGGACTTGCCGGCGCCGTTCTCGCCCACCACCGCATGGATCTCGCCCGCGCGCACCGCGAGGTTGACGTTGCTCAGCGCCTTCACGCCCGGGAAGGTCTTGGTGATCCCGCGCATCTCGAGGATCGTGCCGCCGCCGAGGGCGTCGCGCTCGTTCACTTGACCTGGCTTTCCTTGTAGTAGCCGCTGTCGACCAGCACCTGCTTCCAGTTGCTGCCGTCGACGCTGACCGGCTTGAGCAGGTACGAAGGCACGACCTTGACGCCGTTGTTGTAGGTCTTGGTGTCGTTGACCTCGGGCGTCTTGCCCGAGAGCATGGCGTCGACCATCGCCACCGTGACCTTGGCGAGCTCGCGCGTGTCCTTGAACACGGTCGAGCTCTGTTCCTTGCGCAGGATCGATTTCACCGAGGGGATCTCGGCGTCCTGCCCCGACACCACCGGCATCGGCTGCGAGCCCGAGCCGTAGCCCACGCCCTTGAGCGAGGACAGGATGCCGATCGACAGGCCGTCGTAGGGCGAGAGCACCGCGTCGACGCGCTCCTTGGTATAGAAGGCCGACAGCAGGTTGTCCATGCGCGCCTGTGCCACCGCGCCGTCCCAGCGCAGGGTGCCGACCTTGTCCATCCCCATCTGCTTGCTGCGCACCACCAGCTTGCCGCTCTTGATGTAGGGCTCGAGCACCGACATCGCGCCGTTGTAGAAGAAGAAGGCGTTGTTGTCGTCGGGCGAGCCGCCGAACAGCTCGATGTTGAACGGCCCCTTGCCGGCCTTGAGGTCGAGCGCCTTCTCGATCGACTGCGCCTGCAGCACGCCGACCTGGAAGTTGTCGAAGGTGGCGTAGTAGTCGACGTTCTTCGAGCCCTTGATGAGCCGGTCGTAGGCGATCACCTTCACGCCCTTGTCGGCAGCCTTCTGCAGCACGTCGGACAGCGTGGTGCCGTCGATGGCCGCGATCACCAGCACCTTCGAGCCCTTCGTCACCATGTTCTCGACCTGCGCGAGCTGGTTCGGAATGTCGTCGTCGGCGTACTGCAGGTCGGTCTTGTACCCCTTCTCCTTGAAGTACTTGACCATGTTGGCGCCGTCGGCGATCCAGCGTGCCGAGGACTTGGTGGGCATCGAGATCGCGATCAGGCCCTTGTCCTGCGCCCGGGCCAGCGGCGCGATGCCGGCGGCGGCGAGCGCGAGGCCCGCGACGGCGGCCTTGAGGAAGTTGCTGCGCTTCATGGGCCGTCCTCAGTACTTGCGGCTCGGGAATTCCTGGCGGCCACTTCCATCGGGAAGATGCCCTCCTCGGTCACGATGCGCTTGGGCAGCGTCTTGCCGGCCTTGATGTCCTTCACCGCCTGCATCAGCTGCGGGCCCAGCAGCGGGCTGCATTCGACCGAGACGTTGAGCTTGCCGGCGATCATGGCCTCGAAGGCGCCCTTCACGCCGTCGATGGAGATGATCACGATGTCCTTCGCGGGCTTGAGTCCGGCCTCCTCGATGGCCTGGATGGCGCCGATCGCCATGTCGTCGTTGTGCGCGTAGAGCACGTTGATCTTCTTGCCCTCGGCCTTGAGGAAGGCTTCCATCACCTCCTTGCCCTTGGCGCGCGTGAAGTCGCCGGTCTGCGAGCGCACGATCTTGAACTTCGGGTCGGCCTTGATGATTTCCTCGAAGCCCTTCTTGCGGTCGATGGCGGGCGCCGAGCCCACCGTGCCCTGCAGCTCGACGATGTTGACCTCGCCCTTCTGGTCCTTCATCTTCTCGACCAGCCAGCGGCCGGCCTTGCGGCCCTCCTCAACGAAGTCCGAGCCCATGAAGGTCACGTAGAGCGTGTCGTCCTTGCTGTTGACGGAGCGGTCGGTCAGCACCACCGGGATCTTCGCGGCCTTCGCCTCGCGCAGCACCGTGTCCCAGCCCGACTCGACCACGGGCGAGAAGGCGATCACGTCGACCTTCTGCGCGATGTACGAGCGGATCGCCTTGATCTGGTTCTCCTGCTTCTGCTGCGCGTCGGAGAACTTGAGTTCGATGCCGGCCTCCTTGGCCGAGGCCTTGATCGACTCGGTGTTGGCGGTGCGCCATTCGCTTTCGGCGCCGACCTGCGCGAAGCCCAGCACGAGCTTCTTCTGCGCGAGGACGGAAGCCGGCAGCAGACCGCCGAGGGCGGCGGCGGCGAGCGCGGCGTTGAGGGTGCGGCGGTTCATGGTCATGGGTCGTCTCCTGTTGTGGATGGGGGCTGCTTGTCGGAAACCGGGGGACCTGGGTGCGGGTCAGGCCAGCATGTAGCCGGTCTTGACCTGCGTGTAGAACTCGGCGGCATGGCGTCCCTGCTCGCGCGGGCCGTAGCCCGAGCCCTTGCGGCCGCCGAAGGGCACGTGGAAGTCCACGCCCGCGGTCGGCAGGTTGACCATGGTCATGCCTACCTCGGCATGGCGCCTGAAATGCATCGCGTGCTTCAGCGAGTTGGTGCAGATGCCGGCGCACAGGCCGAAGGGCGTGTCGTTGCACAGTGCGAGCGCATGCTCGTAGTCGGTGGCGCGCAGCACGCAGGCGAGCGGGCCGAAGATCTCCTCGCGCGCGATGCGGTGGCCGGGCTCGGCCAGGAACAGCGCCGGGCTCATGTAGTGGCCGGTGGTGGCGCGCTCGAGCGCTTCGCCGCCCCACACATGTTCGGCGCCCTCGGCACGCGCGATCTCGACCCAGGCGAGGTGGCCCGCGAGCCGCTCGGCGTCGGCCACCGGGCCGATCTCCACGCCGCGCTCGAGCGCATGGCCCACGCGCAGCGCCTTGAGCCGCTCGCGCAGCCGCGCCACGAAGGCGTCGTGCACCGCGGCCTCGACGATCAGCCGGCTCGAGGCGGTGCAGCGCTGGCCGGCCGAGAAGTAGGCGCCCTGCACCGCGCAGTCGACCGCGCGCTCGAGATCGGCATCGGCCAGCACCACCAGCGCGTTCTTGCCGCCCATCTCGAGCTGCACCCGGGCCCGGCGCGCGGTGGCGCCGCGCAGCACGCGCTCGCCGACGGCGGCCGAGCCGGTGAAGCTCAGCGCGTCGACGTGCGGGCTGTCGACCAGCGCCTGGCCGACCTCGCGGCCGCTGCCCATCACGAGGTTGAACACGCCCGCGGGCAGCGCGGCGCGGCTGATGATCTCGGCCAGCGCCCAGCCGCAGGCCGGCACCCGCTCGGCCGGCTTGAACACCACGCTGTTGCCGTGCGCGAGCGCGGGCGCGATCTTCCAGGCCGGCACCGCGAAGGGCGCGTTCCACGGCGCGATCAGGCCGACCACGCCGAGCGGCTCGCGCGTGACGTCGACCTGCACGCCCGCGCGCGCCGAGGCGAGGCTCTCGCCACCGCCGGCGCCCGCGCCGCCGCGGAAGGCCTCGCCCGCGAAGAACTTGAACACCTGGCCCGCGCGCGCCACTTCGGCCACGGCCTCGGGCAGCACCTTGCCCTCCTCGCGCGCCAGCAGCAGGCCCAGCTCGTCCTTGCGCGCCAGCAGCTCGGCGCCGATGCGGTCGAGCACGTCGGCGCGGCGCTGCGGCGTGCTGTGGCTCCAGTGGGGGAAGGCGTCGGAGGCGGCGCGGATCGCCGCGTCGGTCTGGCGGCGGTCGGCCCGTGCGTACTCGGCCACCACTTCGCTGGTGTCGGAGGGATTGGTGCTCACACCGGTGGTCGCGCTGGTTTCCCAGCGGCCGTTGATGTACTGCCGCACGTTCTGATGGATCTCGCCGTGGAACACCGTGGCGCCGACCTTGTCTCTGTTGTTGTAGGGGTGGGCGGCAGTCTAGGAATGAAACGGATATCGATCCAATCATTTTTTCGACAAAATGAATATCGATCGAGACATTCTGGAAAACCCGGCGAACCGAGGTTCTCAACCTTCATGACGAACTACACCCATTGGTTTATCCGCGCGCGGCTCAAGACGCGCCAGCTGCTGCTTTTGGTGGCGCTGGCCGAGGAAGGCAACATCCACCGCGCCGCGCAGGTGCTCAACATGACGCAGCCGGCGGCCTCCAAGCTGCTCAAGGACCTGGAGGACGTGCTCGAGGTGCCGCTGTTCGAACGGCTGCCGCGCGGCATGCGGCCCACCTGGTACGGCGAGACCATGATCCGCCACGCGCGGGTCGCCCTCGCGAGCCTGAACCAGGCGCACGACGAGCTCACCGCGCTCAAGGCCGGCCGCTTCGGCCAGGTGAACGTGGGCGCGATCACCGCGCCCGGCCTCACGCTGCTGCCGCCCGCGGTGGCGATGGTCAAGCGCGAGCAGCCCCAGCTGCGGGTCTCGCTCGAGATCGAGACCAGCCCGGTGCTGATCGAGCGGCTCGAGCAGGGCAAGCTCGACATCCTGGTGGCGCGGCTGTTCGCCGAGCACGACAAGTCGCAGCTGCGCTACGAGGCGCTGACCGAGGAGCCGGTGTGCGCGCTGGTGCGCCCTGGCCATCCGCTGCTGGGCGTGAGCGGCCTCACGCTGCGCGACGTGGTCGGCGAGGGCTGGATCGTGCCGCCGGCCGGCAGCGTGCTGCGGCACCGCTTCGAGCTGATGTTCCAGGAGGAGGGACTGCAGCCGCCGATCAACACCATCGAGAGCTCGGCGCTGCTGTTCATCACGCGCATGCTGCAGCAGAGCGACATGGTGGCGGTGCTGGCGACCGACGTGGCGCGCTACTACGCATCGCACGGCATCGTGTCGCTGCTGCCGCTGGACATGCCCTGCCACATGGACGCCTTCGGCATCATCACGCGCACCGACCGGCTGCTGTCGCCGGCGGCCAAGGTGATGATGAAGGCGCTGAAGACGGCGAGCCTGAGCGTCTACGGGCGCAAGCTGGAGATCGACTGAATTCGGGAGCGGGCAGCCGGACGCGAAGAACGCGAAGGTTTCGCGAAGTACGCAAAAGAGACCTCAAAAAATTTGGTATTCCTTTCGCGCCCTTCGCGAAACCTTCGCGTCCTCTGCGTCCGGCTGTTCGGCTGTCTCTCAGGTCCACCCAGCATCCACGGTGAACTCCTGCGCCGTGCACATCCGCGCATCGTCCGAGGCCAGGAACAGCACCATGCGCGCGATGTCCTCGGGCATGAGCTTGTCGGGCAGGCACTGGTTGCGCTTGAGGGCCTGCTCGCCCTCGGCGTCGAGCCACAGCGCGACCTGGCGCTCGGTCATCACCCAGCCGGGCGAGACGGTGTTGATGCGGATGCGGTCGCGGCCCAGCTCCACCGCGAGGCCGCGCGTGAGGCCGTTGACCGAGGACTTGGCGATCGCGTAGCAGGGATAGCCCGAGCCCTTGGTCTGCCAGCCGGTGGAGCCGAGATTGACGATCGAGCCCGCGCCCAGGCGCTTCATGCCCGGCACCACCGACTGGATCGCGAACAGCGCGGGGCGCTCGTTGATCGCCATGCGGTTGTCGTAGTAGTCGGGCGTGACCGACTCGAGCGTGTGGCGGTCGTCGCTCGCGACGTTGTTGACCAGCACCGCGAAGTCGCCGAGCTCGGTGGCCGCGTCGGCGATGGCGGCCTGCAGCGCGCCGATGTCGCGCACGTCGCAGGCGCGCCACCAGGGCGCCGTGTGGCCGGCCTGCGCGATGCGCTGCGCGAGCTCGGCGCTGGCGGCTTCGGCGATGTCGACGAAGGCCACCCGGGCCCCCTGCGCGGCGAAGGCCGACACGATGGCCGCGCCGATGCCGCTGCCGCCGCCCGTGACGAACACGGTGCGGCCCGAGAGGCTGGGGTGGATGGCGAGGGAGGAGGAAGCGGTCAAGGAGGTCTCCGGACGGGGTGGTCTTGATGCATTGCAAATTGCATATCAATGCATGCACATATTTTTAATTTCCGTTATCAATATGCCTTGATACGATCCGCGGCGTCAAGAAGACCCGCCACGAGGCACACAAGAAAGAAGGCACGCGCCATGACCGCCGCAGAGACAAGCCCCCTCCCCGCGCCGACGATCCTCGGCACGCCCGAATGCATCTGGGATGCCGGCGCCAACCTCGGCGAAGGCACGCTGTGGTCGCCGCGCGAGCAGGCGCTCTACTGGATCGACATCCTCACGCCGCGGCTGTTCCGCTTCGACCCCGCGAGCGGCGAGCGCCGGACCTGGCGCTTCGCCGAGGAGATCACCGCGATCGCCGAGCGCGCCGCCGCCCCGGGCCTGGTGATCACGCTGCGCCGCGGCTTCGCCTTCTTCGATCCCGCGACGGCACCCGAGAGCGAGACCGCCGCGCCCGCCTACCTGCACCAGCCCGAGCCCGAGCGCGCGGGCAACCGCTTCAACGACGGCAAGTGCGATGCGCGCGGCCGCTTCTGGGGCGGCAGCATGGACTTCGACTGCCGGGCGCCCACCGGCGCGCTCTACCGCTTCGACGGCGACGGCCGCTGCAGCCGGCACGACGACGGCTTCGAGGTCACGAACGGGCCGACCTGGTCGGCCGACGGACGCACCCTGTACTTCAACAACACGGTGCTCAACCACCTCTACGCCTACGACTTCGACATGGACGCCGGCACGGTGGCGAACCGTCGCCTCTGGCACCGCTTCCCCGCGACCGACGGCCTGCCCGACGGCATGACCACCGACGCGGCCGGCCGGCTGTGGATCGCGCACTGGGACGGCGCCTGCGTGAGCTGCCACGACCCGGTGAGCGCGCGGGAACTCGCGCGCATCGCGCTGCCCGCGGGCAACGTCACCGACTGCGCCTTCGGCGGGCCCGACCTGCGCACGCTCTACATCTCGACCGCGCGCAACGGCCGCTCCGAAGCGCAGCTCGCCGCCGAACCGCTGGCCGGCGGCCTGTTCGCGGTGCGCATCGACGGCCCCGGTGCACCGGCGGGCCTGTACGCAGGCTGACCCGACCCCGCGCGCTCCGGGGGCACCGGAAATCGCCACGCCGGCGACGCGAAGCCGCCGGACAATCCGCCGCATCGCTCCGACGGCCATGCTGCACTTCACGACCGACGACCTCCGCCCGCAGGACCGCTTCGACCATTGGTGCGAGGTGCGCGGCAAGCATCTGTTCGGCGTCACCATCGAGGTGCCGCGCGAGCGGCGCACGGCCTTCGAAGGGCATTTCCTCTCCACGCCGGTCGGCGATGCCGGCATCGCCGCCAGCGTCTCCGAGCTGCGCGCCTCCTCCTACCGCGTGAGCCGCACGCGCGCCGACATCGCGCGCGTCGCGGGCCAGAGCCTGTGCATCGGCCTGCAGGTGCGCGGTCCCGGCTGGGTCAGCAGCGGCCGCGACGAAGGCCGGCCGGTGCGCGAGGGCGACCTCGTGGTCCACCATGCCGACCTGCCCTTCGATGCCACGCCGATGCGCGGCGACGGCTTCGACTTCCGCTCGCTGCGCATACCGCTGGTGCCCGGCATGCTGCTCGGCGCGCGCGCCGACGACCTGTTCGCGGCGCCGCTGGCGCGCACGGCCGCCTTCGCGCGGCCGCTGCTGGCGCTGTTCCGCGCGCTCACGACGAGGCCGGGCGAACTCGCGAACGCCGGGGCCGAGGTGGTGAATGCCGTGCGGCTGACGCTGCTGGCGCGTGGCCGCCTGGCGCCGGGCCTGCCCGAGAGCCGCGCCGCGCTGCGCTCGGGCCTGCTGCACGCGGCGCGCGAGATCCTGCAGCGCGACCTGCGCCGGCCCGAGCTCTCGCCCTCGAACGTCGCGCGCGAACTGGGCATCTCGCTGCGCCAGGTGCACGTGCTGTTCGAGCCCACCGGCCACAGCTTCGCGCGCACGCTCACCGCGCTGCGGCTCGCCGATGCCTCGCGGCAGCTGGCCGTGGCGCCGGAGCGCTCGGTCACCGACATCGCCTACCGCAGCGGCTTCGACAGCCTCGCGACCTTCTACCGCGCCTTCCGCGCCGCCTATGCGATGACGCCGGGCGACGCGCGGGCGCTGGCCGGCCCCTCCTGAGCATTTCGCCGCCGGCCGCCTGCGCGCAATGAGAAGACGCCGCCGTCGCACTCGCCAATCATCGCGCCCATGTACCTGCATCCCCTCACGGCCGGCCTTCCGATGACGGAACGGGAATGGCTGACCCGGCACAGCGAGCTGCGCTACTTCCGGCGCAACGAGACCGTGCTCGAGGCCCACGAAGAGACCGACCGCGTCTACTGCGTGGCGACCGGGCTGCTGCGCGTGGTGGCGCGCGGCCGCACGCCGGCCGCCGACTTCACGAGCGAGTTCATCCGCGCCGACGACTTCTTCTTCGACCTCGGGCTGCAGCAGGATCGCTACCGCTCGACGCAGGCGCTGGTCGCCGCGCTGCCCGCGTCGGTGCACCTGGTGTCGGTGGCCGCGCTGCGCGAGCTGTGCGAGCGCCGGCCCGAGATCGCGCTGCGCCTGCTGGGCCTGGTGGCGAAGCGGCAGGCCCTGCTGCGCGGACGGCTGCGGCGCGTCTCCACGCTGTCGTCGGGTGCGCTGGTGGGCCACGTGCTGCACCAGCTCACGCAGCTGGCGCCGGTGCATGCGGGCGGCTTCGACAAGCGCATCTCGCAGTCGATGATCGCCTCGTACTCGGGGCTGTCGCGCGAGGTGGTCAACAAGACCATGCGCGCCATGGAGCAGCGCGGCCTGCTGCGGCGCGATGCGCAGGCCGTGCACGTGCCCGAGGATTTCGCGCAGACGGACTTCGGCACGCTGCCCGACGACCGGCTGTCGACGGCCTGACAAGGTATGAATAAACCTGCTGCGCGCCCCGATCTCGCACCTGCGGTCCTCACCGTACAGAGTACGGCTGCGGTCCTCGGCGCGACCTCGGGGCGCTCGCTACGGTTTCTTCACACCTTGTGAGCCCGGCGCCGGGCTTCGTCAGGCGATGCCGAAGCGGTGCTCGGTCACGCCGCGGAACACCTCGCCGGGCCGCAGCACCGTGGAGGGGAATTCCGGCCGGTTCGGCGAATCGGGAAAGTGCTGCGTCTCCAGGCACAGGCCGTCGCCCTGGCGGATCGCCGCGCCGCCGCTGCCCAGCAGGCTGCCGTCGAGGAAGTTGCCCGAATAGAACTGCACTCCGGGCTCGGTGGTGTGCACTTCCATCGTGCGGCCCGAGGCCTCGTGCGCCAGCCGCGCGGCCAGCGCGAGGCCGTCGCGTTCCTGCGCGCGGTCGAGCACCCAGTTGTGGTCGTAGCCGCGTGCGATCAGCATCTGCGCATGGCCGTCGCGGATGCGCTCGCCGATGGCCATCGGCTGCCGGAAGTCGAAGGGCGTGCCCGCCACCTCGGCCAGCCCGGTCGGGATCAGCGTGGCATCGACCGGGCAGTAGCGGCTGGCCGGCAGCGTGAGCCGGTGCCCCATCACGCTGCCTTCTCCCGCGAGGTTGAAGTAGTCGTGGTGGCTCAGGTTCAGCACCGTCGGCCGGTCGGTTTCGGCGCGGTAGACGATGCGCCAGGTGTTGGCCGCGGTGCTCAGTTCGTAGCGCACCGCGAGCCGCAGCTCGCCCGGATAGCCCTCGTCGCCATGCGCGCTGACATGGCGCAGCTCGATGCCGATGCGCCCGGGCTCGTTCGGCAGCGCGTAGATGCTCCAGAAGCGCTTGCCGAAGCCCTGCGGACCGCCGTGCAGCGCGTTCGGCCCGTCGTTGAGCGCGAGCTGGTGCGCCTGGCCGTCGAGCTCGAAGCGCCCGGCGGCGATGCGGTTGGCGAAGCGGCCGACGATGGTGCCCAGGTGCGGATGCGGCCCGAGGTAGGCCGCGAGGTCGGGCAGGCCCAGCACCACGTTGGCGGCGCGGCCCTGGCGGTCGGGCACCAGCAGCGCGGTGACGATGCCGCCGAGGTTGATCGCCTGCAGCCGCAGGCCGAGGCCATTGTCGAGCGTGTACTCGATGACGGGCCGGCCGTCGGGCATGCGGCCGTAGCTGCGCTGGGAGATCCTCGGTTCGCTCATGGAATGACGTCGGGTGTGGATGGAACGGGCCCGGCCCTCAGCGCTCGGTACCGCGCGGCCCCGGGTACATGGCTTCGCGCGCGCAGGCCGCGGCGGCATTCGGCCCCGCGCGGTCCTTGAGGTCGTGGAAGTCGGGCGGCTCGGCGGCCGCGGTGCGGATCTCGACGCGATGGCCGGCGCGCTGCAGCGCCTCGGCGAAGCGCTCCTGCAGCGCGAAGGGCGTGTTCTCGTCCTCGCGATTGCCGATCAGCACGATGCGGCGCGCCGGATCGGGCACCACGCCGTCGACATGGTCGAGCGGGTCGTAGAAGCGCGTGCTGCCGGTGGTGTCGGTGCGGCCGTCGCGCGAACGCCCGAGCAGGCGCGCGCGCTCGAGCAGGCCATAGGCGCCCGAGGTCAGCACCGCGCAGGCCACGCGCGTGCGGCCCATGGTGAGCAGCGCCGCGCCCGCGGTGGCGCCGCCGCTGTGGCCGAGGATGACCAGGCGCTGGATGCGGTGGCGCTGCATCAGCGCGTCGAGTGCGGCATCGAGCGCATGGAACTCCACCGGCTGGCGCCGCTGGCGGTGGTTGCCCGAGGAACCGTAGGTGCCGGGCCGCGCGACGAAGATCCAGGGCACGCCGGCGCGGTCGCGGTTGCGCTGCGCGTCGGTGGTGCGCAGCGCCTCGGTGTTGCCCGAGATGCGCGTGGGCGGCTGGTCCATCACGGCGTCGCGGTCGCCCGAGAACTGCACGATGGCGACGCGCGCGCCCTCGATGTCGCTGCTCGCGAAATAGCGGATGCAGGCCGGCCCCTCGACCGGCTGCACCCAGAGGAAGCCGAAGCGGTCCTCGGGGCAGTTCTCGCGCACCGCGGGTTGGTTCCAGTGCAGCACCTCGTCGCCGATGACGCGGATCGCGGGCGGACGGATCTCGGCGCGCTGCGCGCAGGCCGCCTGCACCAGCGCCACGGCGAGCGCGCACAGCAGCACGGAGGTCGAGCGCAGGTTCATAGCTTGCGCAGCAGTTCGGGAATCTCGCCGAAGTCCGAGCGGTCGCGGTCGCCCTTCACCAGCAGCAGGTCGCCGTCGCGCAGGAAGGCGCCGAGGTAGCCGGCGGCGTCGGCCGCGTTCTCGAAGTGCGGGCCCAGCATCGAGGTCGGCATCTCCTCGCGCAGCCAGCGCATCTCCTGGCCGTGCGTCACGACGTGCTCGATGCCCGAGTCCAGCAGCGGCGCCGCGAGGCTGCGGTGCATCGCCTCGGCCGCATGGTCGAGGTTGACGATGCGGCCCAGCATGGCGATGCGGCGCGCGACCGGCGCGGCGCCATTGCCGCCAACGCCCGCACGGCCGTAGTCGCGCACGAAAGCCATCGCATTGCGCATCGACATCACCTCGGCGTTCCAGCTGTCGTCGACCAGCGTGGCCTGCACGCCGCCTTCGGTGCGCAGCGCCTGCACGTGCATCACCGAGGCCGGCAGCCGCACGCCGGGCATGCGCGCGCAGGCGGCCTCGGGGTCGAAGCCCATCGCGACCAGCGCCGCGAACGAGAGCGTGGAGTTGCGCACCAGCCCCTCGCTCGCGACCGGGAACAGGTAGGAATGGGTGCGCCCGCGCAACGCGATGCGCACGCGGCAGCCATGGCCCTCGGGCTCGGTGCCGAGCACGCGCACGTCGGCCTGCGGTCCGCGGCCCACCACCCAGACCGCGCCCGCGGTGCGCGCGGCGGCCTGCACCGTCTGCAGCAGGCAGGGGATGTGGTCGGGCACGATGGCCACGCCGCCGGGCTCCAGGCCGAGGAAAATGCGCGACTTGTACTCGGCCGTCTGCTCCACGCTCACGGCCTGCCGGGTCTGCGACAGGCCGATCTCGGTGACGATCGCCACGTGCGGGCGCGCCATCAGCGAGATCGGGCCGCGGTCCATCCACAGCGAGCTCTGCGCCATCTCGAGGATGCAGACGTCGACGTCGGGCCCGAGGCTGGCCAGCATCGCCGGCACGCCGACGCGCGAGTTGTAGTTGTCGATGGTGGTGTGCACGCGCGCCTGCGCGGGCAGCAGGTCGCGCAGGATCGAGATGGTGGAGGACTTGCCCACGGTGCCGGTCACGCCGACCAGCAGGCCGCGGTAGCGCTCACGCGCGGCGGCGCCCAGCCGCAGCATGGCGCGGATCGGGTCCTCGACGCGCAGCAGCGGGAAGTCGCTCGCGAGGCCCTCGACCGGGTGCTGCACGATCGCGCCCGCGAGCTGGTCCTGCAGGCCGGGCAGCAGCAGGTGGCGGTCCCAGTTGACCGTGCTGCGCGGCCGGCTGTAGCGCTCGTGCGCGGCCAGGGTCTGGTAGTCGGAGGCGATGAACAGCGCCGGCGCCGGCAGCAGCGCCATGTGCTTCGGCCCGCGCACCACCGAGCGCGCGAGCCAGCCGGGCGGCGGCTCGACCAGCCATTCGCCGCGCGTGATGCGCTGCAGCGCCTCGGCGGTCCACACCGGCTCCGGCGTGGCCGAGGCGCCGGGGCGCAGCGCGAACAGCACGGGCGCGGGCCGCTCGGGGCAGCGGCAGCGCCACCTGCGAGGCGCGCAGCCCGCACCACACGGGCAGGCGCTGCGCCGGCCATTCGGGCGCGGGCACGGTCTCCTCGGTCTCCTCGCCCAGGCGCGCGGGCCGGGCGCTGCCGACCACCCGCACCTCGATCTGCAGCACGTCGCTGCGCAGCAGGCTGCTCGCGGGCGGCCGCAGTCCGTAGCGGTCGCGGTGGATGCGCCCGGGCTGCCAGCGGCTGGTGGGCCACATCCAGTCGCAGGGATCGTGGTCCATGCTCTCGCCCCAGGGCGGCATCTGCGTGCTGCGCATCGGCATGGCGCGGAACTGCACGCGCAGGTCGTCGGTCACGGGTTCGACCGCGCGCCAGAACGACTCGATCCACAGCATGCGGCGGCCCGAGATCTGCGTCGGCGCGCAGCGGATGCCCAGCAGCTCGAGCGGGCCGAAGCGGATGGGTGCGAAGTGGCGCGTATCGGGCGGCAGCACGTCGACCAGCCATTCGGGCCGCGGCGCGAGCAGCGGCGCGACGCGCGCGAACGCCGGCTCGGGCAGCGCCGGCGCATCGGCGGCCAGGCGCGAGGCGCGCTCGGGTGGCGCCAGCGCCAGCGTGCAGCGGCCCTCGGGCAGCACCGCCATGCGGGTGCCCAGCGCCTCGCACTGGCGCGCGAAGCGCGCGGCCGCGCCGCGCGCGCGCTCGTTCGCGTACTGGCGCGAGCGGCCGAAGCCCACGCCGATCGGCGTGAAGCTCAGCTGCTCGACGCCGCGCGGGCTCAGCGCGAGCGTGAACACGCCCGCGTCGACGAAGTCGCTGCGCACCGCCTCGAACAGCAGGTCGCCCGCGTCGTGCACGATCGGCCGGCCGCGGTAGACCTCGACGCCCTGCAGCACGTGCGCCGAGGTGCCGAGCACCGCATCGGCGCCGGCATCGACGATCGCATGGCCAACCGCGACCTCGGCCTCGGAGGGTTCGGTCTCGAGGTTGTCGCCCCAGTGCACCGCCACCAGCACCACGTCGGCCGACTCGCGCGCCTTCTCGATGCGCGGCGCGAGCAGCGCGGTCCAGGCCGCGGGCTCGTCGAGCGGCAGGTAGGCGGCGCCGGGCTTGTCGGTGCCGGCCGCGAACTGGGGCTGGGTGGCGTCGAGCGAGAACAGCGCGACGCGCACGCCGCCGGCCAGCGCGAAGGCCGGGCGCAGCGCGGCCTCGAGGTCGCGGCCGGTGCCGGCCCAGGCGATGCCCGCGGCCTGCAGGTGCCACTGCTGTTCCATCAGCGCGCCCGGGCCGTAGTCGCCGCTGTGGTTGTTGGCGGTGGCGACGATGCCGATGCGCGCGGTGGTCAGCACGTCGAGCATCTCGGGCCGCGCGCGGAAGTAGTAGGAGCCTGCCTCGCCCTTGTCCACGCCCTGCTCGCCGGTGGTGGCGACCACGCACTCGAGGTTGACGATGCGCAGGTCGGCCTCGCGCAGCGCGGGGATGCCGCTGAGCATGCGGCGCGCGCCGCCGAGCTCGAGGCGTCGGTAGTGCAGGCGGCGGCCGAGGTTCACGTCGCCGCCGAAGGCGACGGTGCCGGTGCGCGTCGCGGGCGCCTCGGCCGGCGCCTGCGCCTCGGCCTGCGGCGCGGACGGCGCGGCGGTCTCGCCGCCCTCGCGCGCCTTCAGCAACCGGTGGTAGGCGACATAGCCCGACAGGTAGTGCTCCACGTCGTCGATGCGCACGCGGAAGCTGTGGTGCTTGATGAAGAACGAGCCCGCGATGCGGTCGGGATGGCGGAAGAACATCGCGAGCTCGGGCCAGAAGTGGCCGTTCGCGAGGTAGCGCGCGCGGTGCTCGAGCGCGCGCTCGAACTTGTCGCGGTCCAGGCCCTCGAGCAGGTGGCGCAGCTCGGGATCGGCCTCGATGCGCAGCACCATCTCGCGCGCGGCCATCATGAGCTCGAGCAGGGTCGGAAAGGTGGTGATGCGCTCGAGCACGAAGTCGAGGTAGTCGGCCACGTTGCGCAGCCCGAACTCGTAGTAGCGCAGCGCGGGCCGGTGGCGCGTGAGCTCGTTGACGCAGTAGCTGAGCCAGTGGTCGTGCGCGCGCCAGTGCTCGGCGGCGATGAAGTGGTCGAAGGCCTTCTCGACCATCGCGAGCCAGCGCGGATCGCGCGTGAGGCCGTAGAGCCGCATCAGCCCGAACGCGGCCTCGCCGTCGTAATAGATGACGCGGAAGGCGTCCTTCACCGCGAGGCTGGGCCGGTGCAGCACGTGCACGAAGCGGCCGGTCTCGGGGTCCTGCATGTGGCGGATGCCGAGCGCGAGCTGCTCGAGCAGCGGCAGGAAGCGGCGGTCGCCGGTCAGTTCGGTGTACTTGACGAAGGCCAGCAGGCAGACCGCGTTGCCGCCGAGCTTGACCTCGTGCGCCACGTCGACCAGGAAGGCCGCGCTGCCGCCGTCGGGCAGCACCGCGGGCCGGATCAGCGAGCCCGCGAGAAAGGCCAGCGAGCGGTCGATGGCCTCCTTCTGCGCCGTGTCGCGCGTGAGCTCCCAGGCCTCGAGCAGCGCATAGGTCGAACTCGCGTGGCGCAGCGTGTTGTAGGTCGGGATGGCGCGGTCGAAGCAGGGGAACCAGCCGTAGTGGAACTCGCCCGTGGGCTTGACCTGCGCGGCCAGGTAGCGGCTCGCGTCCTCGACCATGCGGCGCACCGGCGCGGCGCCCCAGTCGTCGAGGCGGCGCAGCTGCGCCTCCTGGCCCTCGGGAACGATCGGCCAGGCGCCCTCGGCATCGACGTAGACGGCGCGCGTGGTGAAGCACCACACGGGCGCGGCGTCGTCGTCGGGAAAGTCGAGCTCCTTGCCGAAGCGGCGCCGGGTGTGCAGCCGCAGGTTGCCGGGATTGGGCTGGCAGTGGTCCACGCTGCCGTCGTAGAAGACCGCGCTGCCGTTGGCCTCGGGCGCGAGCAGCGCGAACTCGAAGCGGCTGTCGAAGGACACGCCCTGCTGGAAGTAGTTGCGCCGCGTCTTCGCGAGCAGTTCCTTGAACTCGCCCCAGTGCATCGGCAGCACGTGCTCGACCAGTTCCGCGCGCAGCCGCTGCGGCGGCCGTTCGCCGCGCTGCGCGGCATCGGCCAGCGCCTCGGCCGCTTCCTCCCAGGCCTGCGCGGCATCGGCGCCGCGGCCCGAGACCACGCGGGCGCGGCTGCCGCCTTCGCCGATCGCGAGGAACACCACGCTGCCGGTGACCGGCGTGGCCGGTGGCAGCGCGGGCAGCACGCCCTCGGGACCGGCCAGTGCCTGCCTGGCGCGGTTCAGGAGTTCGGCGAGAGAGAGGGTCGGGTCGGGCATGCAAGAAAGGAGGAAGACCCCGCCAGCGGCAGGCCGCGCGCATCGTACCCGCGCGCCGGCGTTTCGCGCTGACCGGAGGCTGACAGGTACAGGCGACAGTGCCTCGACGATTGATGCGGGCCGCATCACGAACCGTTCGGGCTGAGCTGGTCGAAGCCTTGCGCACGGCTTCGACGAGCTCAGCCCGAACGGAGGGGGGCGAGCACCCGTTTTCTCAGACGCCCCAGGCCTCGAACACCGCCTGCCGCACCACCTCGACCGCCGGCGCCCGCGCGAGCGCGGCCGGTTCGATCCAGCACAGCCAGGTGTGGGCGCGCCAGCCGGGCCAGATCGCGAGCTCGCCGTTGCGCTCGCCCTGCTCGGCCTGGTCGAGCCGCATCAGCCCCGCGCCCATGCCGCTCGCGACCATGCTGCGCACCGCGCTCTCGCTGTCGGCGGTGCGGCCCTGGCGGTACTCGCGGCCGGCGCCGGCGAACAGGCGGTCGAGGTGCGCGCGCAGCACGCAGGTGGGCGGCGTGCCGACCCCAGGGCTGCTCGGTCAGCGCCTCGAGCGACAGGCCCGGATGGGCGTCCGCCATCGGCAGCGGCAGCACGACCACCAGGTCGACCGGGGCCAGCCGGTGCAGCGCCAGGCCTTCGCGCGAAGCCACGTCGCTCAGCGTGTAGGCGCAGTCGAGCTCGCCGCGCTCCACCGCCGAGGCGGTCTCGTACGACAGCCCCTGGCGCAGTTGCAGCGTGACCTGCGGATGGCGCTCGGCCAGCTTCACGAGCACGTCGCCGAGCCGCAGCGAGACCGGATCGACCACGGTGCCGAAGCGCACCACGCCCTGCGCGGCGCCGCGCAGCTGCTCGGCGGCCGAACGCATGCGCAGCGCCGAGGCCAGCGTGCGCTCGGCCTCCTCGAGCAGGCTCAGGCCCGCGGGCGTGGGCGTCATGCCGCGCGGCGTGCGCTCGAACAGGCGCACGCCGAGCTCGTCCTCGAGCGCCTTGAGCTGCGCGCTCACCGCGGGCGCGCTGGTGAACACGCGCTCGGCGGCGCGCGTGAGGCTGCCCTCGCGGGCGATGGCGACGAAGGTCTTCAGCTGGTAGAGCTCCATGGCGGCCGATTGTGAGCGCGCGGCGACGCGCGGTCCCTTCGTTTTTTCGGAGGGCCCGCTCCAAAGAAGCGAATGGCATTCGCGCGGCCCCGCCCCGATCCTCGGAATCGATTCCTTCATCGTCCGAAAGCCCGCCATGTCCCGATCCCAACGCCTGTACGGCATCGCCGCATTGCTCTTCGCCACCTCCGGCTGGGGCTCCCTGTTCCTCGTCAGCAAGGGCGTGCTCCACCACGTCGAACCCGTGTGGTTCACGCTGATCCGCTACAGCCTGTCGGCGCTGCTGTTCGCGCTGCTGGTGCTGCCGCGCGGCGCCGCGCCCTGGCACAGGCTGCGCCGCCATGCGGGCGCGCTGGCGCTGCGCGGCGCGGCCGGCTTCGGCCTCTTCAGCGTGCTGCTGCTGATCGGCCTCGCGCACTCGGTGCCCTCGCACGGCGCGGTGATCATCGCCACCACGCCGATGACCACGCAGCTCGTGCGCTGGCTGCTCGACGGCGTGCGCCCCACGCGCGCCGCGCTGCTCGCCACCGCGCTGGCGCTCACGGGCGTGGCGATCGTCTCGGGTCTCATCGGTGGTCACGGCGGCCACGGCGGCGCGGGCAACGCCACGCTGTTCGGCGATGCCATCGCCTTCGTCGGCACCTTGGGCTGGGTCTGGTACACGCGCGGTGCGGCGCGCTTTCCCGAGCTCGACGCACTCGAGTACAGCGCGCTCACGGTGCTGGCCGCGTGGCCGGTGCTGCTGGCGGCCGCGGTCGGCACCGCGCTGCTCGGCTGGTCGGCGGCACCCAGCCTCGAAGGGCTGCGGCTCTCGTGGCAGGCGCTGCTGTTCGTCGGCGTGGTGCCCTCGGCCGCCTCGGTGCTGGCCTTCAACTTCGGGGTGCGCACGCTCGGCGCGGTCACCGGCACCGCCTTCCTCAACTTCGTGCCGGTGTCGGCGCTGCTGATGAGCGCGGCGCTCGGCACCCTGCCCACGGCGAACGAGCTGCTGGGCATGGCGATGGTGGTGGCGGCGCTCCTGATCCATACCGTCCTGAACCGCAAGGCCAACGCCCTGCCCGCGGCAAGGATCGCGCCGCCCCCGCAGAATCCCTGCACCTACCGCACCCCTGGAGCCACGACACCGTGAGCAGCGACATCCCCCGCCTCTTCGAGCCGATGCGGCTCGGCCCGCTTTCGCTCGACAACCGCATCCTGATCGCGCCGATGTGCCAGTACTCGGCGAGCGAGGGCACGCCGGGCGACTGGCACCTGATCCATCTCGGCCATCTCGCGCTGTCGGGCGCGGGGCTGCTGATCCTCGAGGCCACCGCGGTCGAGGCCGAGGGTCGCATCACGCCGGGCGACCTCGGCCTCTATTCGGACGCCAACGAGGAAGGCCTGGCGCGCGTGCTCACCGCCGTGCGCGCCCATTCGTCGATGCCCATCGCGATGCAGCTCGGCCACGCGGGACGCAAGGCTTCGAGCCGCGCGCCCTGGGAAGGCGGCGCGCAGATCCGCCCCGGCGAGCCCGGCGGCTGGAAGGCCTCCGCGCCCTCGGCCGTGCCGCACGCACCCGGCGAGGACACGCCGCTCGCGCTCGACGCCGAGGGCCTGGCGCGCGTGCGCGAGGCCTTCGTGGCTGCCGCCCGCCGCGCCGCGCGGCTCGGCATCGAGGGCATCGAGATCCATGCCGCGCATGGCTACCTGCTGCACCAGTTCCTGTCGCCGCTGGCCAACCACCGCGACGACGCCTACGGCGGCAGCCTCGAGAACCGGCTGCGCTTTCCGCTCGAGGTGTTCGACGCGGTGCGCGCCGTCTTCCCGGCCGAGCGGCCCGTGTGGGTGCGCGTGTCGGCGGTCGACTGGGTGGAAGGCGGCTGGGACCTCGAAGGCACCGTCGCCTTCGCCAAAGCACTCGAGGCGCGCGGCTGCGCGGCCATCCATGTCTCGAGCGGCGGCGTGTCGCCGAAGCAGGCGATCGCGCTGGGCGCGGGCTACCAGGTGCCGTTCGCCGAACGCGTGAAGGCCGAGGTCGGCATCCCGGTGATCGCGGTCGGCCTGATCACCGAAGCGCGGCAGGCCGAGGCCATCCTCGCCGAGGGCAAGGCCGATGCCATCTCGCTGGCACGCGCGATCCTCTACGACCCGCGCTGGCCCTGGCACGCGGCCGCCGAACTCGGCGCGCGGGTGAAGGCGCCGGTGCAGTACTGGCGCTCGCAGCCGCGCGAGTTCAAGGACCTGTTCGAGAACGCGAAGTTCGGGGCGCGCTGAACGCCTTCAGCGCAGCGCCTCGAGCCAGAACAAGGTCTGCCGCACCTCGATCGCATCGCCCGCCTGCTGCCGGCGATGCAACTGCGCGAGCGCATCGCGCGTGCCCTCGATCGTGAAGTCGGGGCAGACATAGGGCACGTTCTTCAGGTACCAGGCGAAGGCGCCCACGTCGGCGAAGCGCAGCAACTCGGCGCCCGCCTCGGCGCGCAGGATCTCGAAGCCCGCGCGCTCGAGCTGGCGCCGCGCGATGTCGAGTCGCCACTCGGGCGGCGGCTCGGCCGGTGCCAGGCCCGCGAGCCGGTAGTGGTCGGCATTGAAGTCCGAGGCCACCTGCTGCGTGAGGAAGTGGCCGCCGCGCGCGAGCACGCGCGCCACCTCGGCCGGCACGAAGGACTCGTGACGGTTGACCACCAGGTGGAACTCGCCGTCGGCGAAGGGCAGCGGTGCGTCGTCGTGCGCATCGCCATCGTGCTGCGCGCCGTTGTCGAGCGCGCCCTCCACCGCCACCACCTCGATGCCCAGCGGCGCGAGCCGCTCGCGCGCCACCGCGACATTGGGCGCCCAGCCCTCGGTGGCGACGGTGCGCGCGGGCCGCAGCGGCAGCCGGCTGAGCCACTCGCCGCCGCCCGTGCCCATGTCGAGCAGGTCGGGCGACTGGCGCGCGCGGTGGACCACCGCCCGTTCGAAATCCCAGGGCACGGCGGTGGTCGCGATGCGGCCATCGCAGGACAGGTCCCAGCCGACCAGCGGCTTGTGCGCGGCCTCGGCCAGCAGTCGATCGAATTCGGTCATCGCGCCAGTCTGCGGCATGTCGGCCTCAGGGCGCGAGCGTGCGATAGAAGTAGGTGGTGTCGCAGAAGCCGCCGCGCGGCAGCAGCGCATAGCCGGGGATGGTGCCGCTGCGCCGCCAGCCCGAGCGTTCGTAGAGCCGCTCGGCCTCGGGGCTCGAGGTGTCGAGCACCAGCAGCGTCTTGCCGCTGTCGCGCGCGGCCTGCTCGGCCGCCTGCATCAGCAGCGCGCCGAGCCCCTGGCGCCGAGCGCGCCGGTGCACCAGCATCTTCGCGAGGTCGGCGCGGTGCGGCTGGTTGTCGGGCTGGTCGAGCACGAGCTGCACCGTGCCGACGATGCCCTGCGCGTCCTCCGCCACCATCAGCGCGCGTTCCCCGCGCGCCACGCCGTCGGCCACCTTGCGCCAGAAGGCCAGCGCCTGCTCGAGCGACAGCGGATGCATGAAGCTCACCGAGGCATCGCCGTCGACGCAGTCGATCAGCAGCTCGGCCAGCGATTGCAGTTGCGCCGCGTCCACCGCCCGCAGGCGGCGCACCGGGTGGAGGCTCGTGGGGTTCATGGCGTTCGTTCTCACTTCCAGACATCGGGATGCGGACTCACGATCGCGACCGCGTAGCGGGCGGTCTCGCGCGTGGGATTGAAGTAGGCGACGGGCCGGTCGAGCACCATCGCGAGGCAGTCGCCGGCCTCGAGCCGGTGGCGCTCGTCGCCCATCGTGATCTCGATGGTTCCCTCGAGCATCCAGACCTGCTGGTGCACCTGCGCTTCGCGCGCACCCGATTCGTAGGCCACGCGCGCCTTGGGCGGGAACAGCACCTCGACGATCTGCAGCGGCGAGGCGATGCCGCCGGGCGACACGTTGCGCCGCAGATAGCCCGACGAGGGATCGCGCCATTGCGGCTGATCGGCGCGGCGCGCCACCGGATCGGCACGCGGGCGCGGCTCGTCGAACAGCGCGGCCAGCATGGTGCCAAGGCCGGCCGCGAGCTTCTCGAGCACCACCGCCGTGGGACTGCTCTCGCCGCGCTCGATCAGCGAGATCATCGAGCGGCTGACCCCGCTCTGCGCCGCCAGCGCCTCGAGCGAGAGGCCGCGCGCGGCGCGCAGTTCGCGCACGCGGCGGGCGATGCGGTCGTTGAGGGGGGCGGGAGCTTCTTCTTTCATGCTGGATTTATTTTCCAACATGATGGAATACCGGTCAAGCCGGCGATGCAGCCTCGCGCAGAGTCTTGTAGGCGGCCACGAGGTCGTCGAGCGAGAACGCGCGATTGAGTCCGCTGGGATCGGGCAGGATCCAGGTCTCGATGCCGGCGAAGGGCTCGGGCTGACGGCCCCATTCGATCTGCGGGCGCCCCGTCATGCCCGCATAGGCGGCCTTGCCGAGGAACGCGAGGCGGCGCGGGCCGCAGGCGGCGATCTTGCGGGTGAAGGCCTTGGTGGCGGCCGCGAATTCATGCGCCGCCAACTGGCTCGCGCGCGCCGTCGGCCGGTCGACGGCCGTGGTCAGGCCGTAGCCGCGTTGCAGCAGCAGCGGCGCCTCGGCGGGTTGCATCAGCTTCGGCGTGAAGCCGGCCAGGTGCAGCACGCGCCAGAAGCGATTGCCCCGGCCTTCGAAGTGCAGGCCCGAGGCGGCCGCGCGCTGGCCCGGGTTGATGCCGCAGAAGACGATGGCGAGGCCGGGGGCGAGGAGGTCGGGCAGCGCTTGGGAAGCCATGCGGGTCGATTGTGTCGTCTCGCGACGGGAGGCGCCCGCGCGCCTGCGAACCCGGCTTCAGCCGATCTTCACCCAGTCCGAAGAGCGCACCCCTTGCTGATAGGGACTGGCCTTTCTCTTGGCAACGAGGCTTTCGAGCTTCAGGGGATGCACCGCCTTTTCGAAACCGCGCTTCACCTGGGCGGGCGTACGGTGCCCGACGTACAGGACGCTGGAAGGCGACTTCCTGAGCAGCGCCGCGAGCGCGGCCTTGCGCTTCGCCAGCGGTTGCTCGGTGATGTCCACGTTTCGGTCCACCAACAGATCGAAAGCGCAGAAGACGACGGGATCCGCGCCTGCGTAGAGTCGCCGCTGCTCGGCCCGGCCCTGCAGCCGGCCGAAGTCGCTGTTGCCCTGCGCATCCAGCACGCAGACTTCCCCGTCGAGGATGTAATGCCTGCCCCGCAGCCCGCCCAGGCCGGCAACGATCTCCGGAAACCACTTCGTCGCATCGATCCCATGGCGGGTGCGCAGACGGACCTGGCCGTCGATCTCCACGAGCAGCCGGTAGCCGTCGAACCGGGTCTCGTACCACCATCCCGGGACACTCAGATCGAATGGCTGCTCTGCCAGCAGCATCGGCGTCAGGGAGTCGAAGGTGATCATGGGCCAGACTGGGCCGCACCGCGGGACTCGCCTGTCGGCCGACACGCCAGTTTTCCCCGGCGAAGCGCCGACGGCGCAGGCTGCCGATGGCTGCGCGCGCGGGCCTGCTAGGCTTTCGACGCCCCCGCTGGCGCGCCGGGCCCGGCCTGGTCGGCAGGCACAGGGCCTTCGGGTGGCTGCCCGCGAACGGCAGGCAGGGTGCCATGCCGCAGCCATGCATCGAGCTCACCCTGCGAGATGCCCATCCAGCCGGCCGTCGATGCACCCAGGCCGTCGACCGCCTGCTGGTAGGCGAGCTTGAAGGCACCCTGCGCCTCGGCCTCGCTGCCGAAATGCCCGTCCCTGTGCCAGAGCCCGACAGGAACGACCTGACCGGGTTTCGCTCCCGCCTCGACGAGCCGGCGGTGATCCCTCTGCGTGAAGCCCTTCGACCGGCGACTTGCCGGAAGATCCTTGGGGGTGCTCAAAGCCATGGCGCTCTCTGGTGGGGGGTTGAACCTGCCCCACGGCCAGGCAGCCCGCACCGCAGGAGTTGGTCTTCGACCAACGCCATCTACGCAGTGGAAACGGCTTCGGATTCAGCCTGGCGATGGCGCGTCCTTGCGCTGTCGCCCGCTCATCGACCGTTCATGCCAGGCGGGCCGGAACGCCCCCTCCCCCTCACTCCACCGTCACGCTCTTCGCCAGGTTGCGCGGCTTGTCCACGTCCGTGCCGCGCGCGCAGGCCGTGTGATAGGCCAGCAGCTGCAGCGGCACCACGTGCAGCAGCGGCGACAGCGCGCCGTAGTGCTCGGGCATGTGGATCACGTGCAGGCCTTCGCTGCTCTTGATCTTCGAGTCGCCGTCGGCCAGCACGTAGAGCACGCCGCCGCGCGCGCGCACTTCCTGCAGGTTGCTCTTGAGCTTCTCGAGCAGGGCGTCGTTGGGCGCCACGGCGACCACCGGCATCTCGCTGGTCACCAGCGCGAGCGGGCCGTGCTTGAGCTCGCCGGCGGCATAGGCCTCGGCGTGGATGTAGGTGATCTCCTTGAGCTTGAGCGCGCCCTCGAGCGCGATCGGGTAGTGCAGGCCGCGGCCCAGGAACAGCGCGTTGTCCTTGCGCGCGAAGTCCTCGGCCCAGTTGATGATCTGCGGCTCGAGCGCGAGCACCGACTGCAGCGCGACCGGCAGGTGGCGCATCTCCTTGAGGTAGCGCGCCTCGTCTTCCGCGCTCAGCAGGCCCTTGGACTGCGCGATCGCCAGCGTGAGCAGGAACAGGCCCGCGAGCTGGGTGGTGAAGGCCTTGGTCGAGGCCACGCCGATCTCGACGCCGGCGCGCGTGATGTAGGCCAGCTTGCACTCGCGCACCATGGCGCTGGTGGCGACGTTGCAGATGGTCAGGGTCTGCTCCATGCCGAGCGAGCGCGCATGCTTGAGCGCGGCCAGGGTGTCGGCGGTCTCGCCCGACTGGCTGATGGTGACGACCAGGGTGCGCGGGTCGGGCACCGAGTCGCGGTAGCGGTACTCGCTCGCGATCTCGACCTGGGTCGAGATCTTGGCGATGCCCTCGAGCCAGTACTTGGCGGTGCAGCCGCTGTAGTAGCTGGTACCGCAGGCCAGGATCAGGATGCGGTCGATCTCCTTGAACACGCGGTGCGCGCTGGCGCCGCTCTGCTTGCCGTCCTGGCCGATGCCGTCGAACAGCTCGGGCACGATGCCTTCCACGCCCTCGAGCGTGTCGCCGATGGCGCGCGGCTGCTCGAAGATCTCCTTCTGCATGTAGTGGCGGTAGGGGCCGAGCTCGGCCGCGCCGCTGTGGGCCTGCACGGTGCGCACCGGGCGCTGCACCGGCTTGTGGGCGCGGTCGACGATCCAGTACTTGCCGGGCTGCAGGTCGACCACGTCGCCTTCCTCGAGGTACACGATCTGGTCGGTGACGCCGGCCAGCGCCATCGCGTCGCTGGCCAGGAAGTTCTCGGCGCCGTCCTTGCCCGCGCCCAGGATCAGCGGCGAACCGGCGCGCGCGCCGATCACCCGCTGCGGCTCGTCGCGGCAGATCACGGCGATGGCATAGGCGCCCGTGAGCTGGCGCACGGCGCCCTTCACGGCTTCGAACAGGTCGCCGTCGTAGAGGCTGTCGACCAGGTGGGCGATGACCTCGGTGTCGGTCTGGCTCTCGAACACGTAGCCCTTGGCTTCGAGGCTGGCACGCAGCGGCTCGTGGTTCTCGATGATGCCGTTGTGCACCAGCGCGATGCGGCCGGGCCGCGCTTCCTGCGCGCCGGCGCCCGGGCCGTGGCTGAAGTGCGGATGCGCGTTGTGCACCGCGGGCGCGCCGTGCGTGGCCCAGCGGGTGTGGGCGATGCCGGTCAGGCCCTCGAGCCTGTCCTCGGCCACCTGGGTCTGGAGGTCGGCCACGCGCGAGGTGGTGCGCGCGCGCGTCAGGCCGCCCGCGTGCACGGCCACGCCGCAGGAGTCATAGCCGCGGTACTCGAGCCGCTGCAGGCCCTGGACCAGGACCGGGACGATGTTTCGATGGGAAGCCGCGCCGACGATGCCGCACATGGTTGTCTTGCCTTTGGAAAGGAATGAGGGAGAACGAAAAAGAATTGCTGCGAATGGTAGGCAGGGTTAAAAGAAATTTGCCGTCTAAATTTCCATGAATTTGGACTTTTCTTTCACCTATTCAGATGGATGAATTTTTATTCCATAATTTCACGAATCATGGAATCCATTGCACTCGACGCCATCGACCTGAAGCTGCTCGACGCCCTGCAGCGCGACGCCTCGGCCACCAACCAGAAGCTGGCCGCGGGCGTGGGCATCTCTCCGCCGACCTGCCTGCGGCGGGTGCAGCGGCTGTGGCAGGAGGGATTGATCGAGCGCCAGGTGGCGCTGCTGTCGCCCGACCGGCTGGCCGCGGTGCTGGGCCACGGGCTGCAGGCGGTGGTGGAGATCTCGCTCGACCGGCAGGACGCCGAGTCGCTCGACGCTTTCGAGGCGCGCGTGATCGCGGACGACGCGGTGCAGCAGTGCTGGCGCGTGTCGCCGGGACCGGATTTCGTGCTGGTGGTGGCCGCGCGCGACATGCCCGGCTACGGCGCGCTGGTGCAGCGGCTGTTCACCGCCGACGCCAACGTGCGCAACGTCAAGGCCTTCTTCAGCCTCAAGCGCGCGAAGTTCGAGCCGCGGGTGCCGCTGACACCGCTGGCGCCCGCGGGCTGAGGCGCGTCAGGCCTTCGGCTTCTTCTGTGGCCGCTGCCAGTTCGGCAGGCTGATCTGCTTGCCGCGCGCCACGGTCAGCGCGCCGGCCGGCGTGGTCTTGGTGACGGTGGAGCCGCCGCCCACGGTGCCGCCCGCGCCGATGGTGACCGGCGCCACCAGCACGCAGTTGCTGCCGATGTGCACGTCGTCCTCGAGCACGGTGCGGTGCTTGTTGGCGCCGTCGTAGTTGGCCGTGATGCTGCCCGCGCCGTAGTTGACGCGCGCGCCCACGGTGGCGTCGCCCAGGTAGGCCAGGTGGTTGGCCTTGGCACCGGCGGCCAGGGTGGAGTTCTTGACCTCGACGAAGTTGCCGATGTGCACCTCGGTGCCGAGCTGGGCGCCGGGGCGCAGCCGCGCGAAGGGGCCGATCAGCGCGCGCTCGCCGACCGTCACGCCGGCCTTCTCGCCGTCGATGTGGGTGAAGGGATGGATCACGGCGCCGGCCTCGATGCGGGCATTGGCGATCACGCAGTTCGCGCCGATGCGCACGCCCTCGCCGAGCGAGACCTGGCCCTCGAACACGCAGTTGACGTCGATCTCGACGTCGCCGCCGCATTCGAGCGTGCCGCGCAGGTCGAAGCGCGCCGGGTCGGCCAGCCGCACGCCCTGGGTCATCAGGGCCTCGGCCTGGCGGCGCTGGAAGGCGCGCTCGAGTTCGGCCAGCTGCACCGGGCTGTTGATGCCGGCCACCTGCAGGCCATCGGTCGTGATGTGGGCCACCACCGGCACGCCGTCGGCCGCGGCATGCTTGACGATGTCGGTCAGGTAGTACTCGGCCTGGGCGTTGCGGTTGTCCAGCCGCTCGAGCCAGCCCTTGAGCAGCTTCGCGGGCGCGGCCATCACGCCGCTGTTGATCTCGCGCACCGCGCGCTGCGCCTCGCTGGCGTCCTTGTGCTCGACGATGGCGGTCACCTCGCCGCCCGCGGCGTTGCGGATGATGCGGCCGTAGCCGGTGGGATCGTCCAGCTCGATGGTCAGCAGCGCCAGCCGCTCGCCGCCGCTGGCGGCGATCAGGGTGCGCAAGGTGTCCTCGGCGATCAGCGGCACGTCGCCCGAGAGGATCACCACCGTGCCGTCGTCGGGCAAGAGCGGCGTGGCCTGCTGCACCGCGTGGCCGGTGCCCAGTTGCGGCTCCTGGCGCGCGAAGCGCAGCGAGGCGGCCTCGGGCGAGGCGGCCATTGCGGCCTCGACCTGCTCGGCGCCGTGGCCGGTGACGATCACCACATGCCGGGCGCCGATGCGCGCGGCGGTGCCGGTCACATGCGACAACAGTGCGCGGCCGGCCAAACGATGCAACACTTTGGGCAGCCTGCTCTTCATGCGCGTGCCCTTGCCGGCCGCCATGATCACGACGTCGACCGGTCCCTGGTTGCCCTGCTTCGGAATCTGATTCATGCCTTTTTCTACCCGGATGCGTTGGTTCAAGCTGGCGCGGATTATCGGCGTGATGGCGCTGCTGGCCGTCCTCGGGGCTTGCAGCGCGATCCGGCTGGCCTACAACAACCTGCCCGAGCTCAGCTACTGGTGGCTCGACGGCTACCTCGATTTCGACGGTTCGCAGACGCCCAAGGTGCGCGACGAGCTGGCCCAGCTGCTCGACTGGCACCGGCGCAACGAGCTGCCGAAGATCGCGGCGCTGCTGCAGGAGGCCGAGGCGCTGGCGCCCGGCGAGATCACGCCGGCCCAGGCCTGCGCCATGACCGACCGCATCCGCGACCGGCTGCTGGCGGTCAGCGAGCGCGCCGAACCCGCGGGCACCGAGCTGCTGCTGAGCCTGAGCGACGCCCAGCTGCAGCAGCTCGAGCGCAAGTACGCGAAGAACAACGCCGACTACCGCAAGGACTGGCTCGACCGCTCGCCGGCCCGGGTGCAGGAGAAGCGCTACGACCAGTTCCTCGACCGCTTCGAGGATTTCTACGGCCGGCTTTCGCCCGAGCAGCGCGAGCTGCTGCGCCAGCAGGTGGCGCAGTCGGTGTTCGACCCGAAGCTGCAGGACGTGGAGCGCCGCAAGCGCCAGCAGGAGGCGCTGGTGCTGCTGCGCGGCTTCGTCGCCAACCGCACGCCGCCCACCGAGGCGCGCGCCGCGCTGCACGGCTACCTGCAGCGCATCGCCGATCCGCCCCCGGGGCCCTGGCGCGAGCAGCAGCAGGCGCTGCTGCAGGAAGGCTGCCGCAACCTGGCCGCGCTGCACAACGGCACCAGCGCGGCGCAGCGCGCGCAGGCGGTGAAGCGGCTGCAGGCCTACCGCGAGGATCTGCGGCAGCTCGCGGGCGCGGCCGGCTGAGCCGGCCCCGGCCTCAGATCAGCGGCGTGGGCCGCAGCGGCCGCTCGAAGTAGTCGCCCAGCGCCTCGAGCGCGCGCGGCTCGAGGATGCGCAGCCAGCGGTCGTCGAGCTTGTAGAGCCCCATCTGCGACAGCCGCCGCAAGGTCTTGTTGGTGTGGACCAGCGACAGCCCGAGCGCATCGGCGATGTGCTGCTGGTTCAGCGGGAACTCGACCCAGCCGTCGCGCACCATGCCCACGCGCTCGGCGCGGCGGTACAGGTGCATCAGCAGCATCGCCACGCGCTCGACGGCGCTGCGCCGGCCGGTGGTCACGAGGTTGTCGTCGATCATCTTTTCCTCGCGCGCGGCCAGCCAGGTGATGTCGTAGCCGAGCTTGGGCTCCGCATGGAACAGCTCCCAGAGTCGGTCGCGCGCGAACACGCACAGCGAGACCTCGGTCAGGGCCTCGACGCCGTGGGTCTGGCCGTCGGCGAACTCGTCCTGCAGCCCGACGAAGTCGCCGGGCAGCAGCACGTTGAGGATCTGCCGTCGGCCGTCGCTCAGGGTCTTGTAGCGGAAGGCCCAGCCCGAATAGAGCGTGAACAGCTGCGGGCTGCGCCGGTGTTCCTCGACGATCGAGCCGCCGGCCTCGACGCGGCGCGCGCCGACGCGGAACGATTCGATGGTGCGCAACTGGTCGGCGGACACCGGCAGGAAGGCCGGCAGCTGACGCAGCGCGCAACGGCTGCAGGGATGGGGCCCGTTCTCCGGGGCGGCGGGTGTGGGGTACTGGTCGAGCACCACCGACTATAGGCATCGAGGGGGGTGGTGCCGGTATGTCTTTTTACATTTCGTGATGTCGGACGGCTGCCTACACTGCGCTCGCTTCCCCCATCCCGGCCCATGATTCCCGACGAACAGACGCAAGCTCCCGCGCCCGCCCCGGCGCTCTCCGAGATCCTCTACTGCAGCGAGCTTGCGCCGGACCTGCCGCCCGACACGGTGGCCAGCATCGTCGCGCGCGCCCGCGTGCGCAACGGCGAACTCGGCATCACCGGGCTGCTGGTCTTCGACGGCCAGCGCTTCTGCCAGCACATCGAGGGACCGCCCGGCGCCCTGCAAACGCTGATGGACCGCATCGCGCGCGATGCGCGCCACTTCGACGTGCGCGTGGCCTGGCAGGGCGAACTGGCCGCGCGCCGCTACAGCGGCTTCCGGCTCGGGCTGGCCGAGAGCGAGGGGCCCGACCTGATGGCCGGCGTGCACGCGCTCGACGGCGAGGTCGCGCTCAAGCATTTCCTGGCGCTGCGCCGAAGTTTCGACATCAACGGCTGACAAGGCCTCCCCAAAAAGAACAGGGGCCGGACCGCGCTCGACGCGCCGTCCGGCCCCTTGGTATGACGGGCGCGGCCTTCGCCGCCGCCCGGTGGCCCAGGATCGATCAGGAAACCCGCGGGATCAAGCGGCGTCCCACGTGTACGTGGCGCCGTAGCCGTCCCAGGCTTCCATCACGATGCGCTGGCCGGCCGCCACGGTGAGCGATTCACCGGGGGCGAGCACCAGGTCCTCGCTCGGGCTCTCGAGCGTGGCATCGGGCGTGATCCAGACCCGGCCCTGGCGTACGCGCAGCACGCTCTCGCCACGCGCCTTCAGGCTCATCGCCTCGCCGGGCGCGATTTGCCAGGCACCGCGGCGCACGGCCGGCGGAATCGCGGCGGCGGTGTTGCGGTTGGGCAGCGACAGGGTGGACAGCGTAGAGGTGGTGCAGACGGCAGTGGACATGATGGGCTCCTAGGTGTTGCCGAATCGCGAATCAATGGGTGCTTGCGAAAGGAGGCAGCAATGGCGCGGTTCGGGAATGAATGATCGTTTCCCGGCCGTTGGCAGTCCAATGAAAAGGAGGTAGCCTACTGATTCCGGTTTCGCATCAATCCCGAGGCAGGCGCCGGCCCCCGATCCATGCAGCATTCGCAAACCCACCTGCGCTCCCGCCCGATCTCCGCCGGCCACCTGCGCGCCTTCGAGGCGGTCGCGCGGCACCTGAACTTCCGCGCCGCGGCCGAGGAAATGGCCCTGACCCAGTCGGCCGTGAGCCGCCAGATCCAGTCGCTCGAGGAGGAAGTGGGCGTGCCGCTGTTCCTGCGCCACACGCGCGCGGTCGAGCTGACCAGCGCGGGCGCCCAGCTGCTTTTGGCGGTGCAGCAGGCGCTGCCGCGCGTCGACACGGCGGTGCGCCAGATCCGCCAGAGCGCCGGGCGCAAGAGCGTGTCGCTGACCACCTTCGCCTCGTTCGCCTCGATGTGGCTGATCCCGCGCCTGGAGGCCTTCCAGCGCGACAACCCCGAGATCGACATCCGGATCGACGCCAGCGACCTCGCGGTCGACCTCGAGGTGGCCGACGTCGACATCGCGCTGCGCTACGGCCCGCGCGAGGCCATGCCCCCGCAGGCCGTGCGGTTGTTCGGCGAAAACCTCACGCCGGTGGCGAGCCCCTGGCTCATCAAGAGCAGCCCGCCCATCAAGAAACCCGAGGACATCGCGCGCTTCACGCTGATCGAGGCCGGCGACGCCCACCGCACCCACCTCGAGTGGCTGACCTGGCGGCGCTGGTTCGAGCTGCACGGCCTGGAACGCGCCCAGCCCAAGCGCTGGCTCTATTTCAACTACGCCTACCAGATGGTGCAGGCCGCGCTCACCGGCCAGGGCGTGGTGCTGGCGCGCAGTTCGTTGATCGCCGAGAGCCTGGCCAACGGCGACCTGATCGAGGTGCTGCCGCAGCACCGCATGGATTCGCCGATGTCCTACTGGCTGATCGCCGGCCCGCGCAGCGCGCTGCGGCCCGAGATCAAGGCCTTCTGGGACTGGCTGCTGGCGCAGGCCGGCACCACGCGAGAGACCATCGGCGAGGTGCCGGACCCGGACACCGTCGACAACATGGACTGACAAGAAACACGGGCAACCGGACGCAGAGGACGCAAAGGATTCGCAAAAGGCGCGAAAGAGAAATTCAAAATTTTTCCTGCATTCCTTTTGCGTTCTTCGCGAATCCTTCGCGTCCTCTGCGTCCGGAAGTCCGCTCCCGCCTTCGAACGCATCCGCGATTTCGTGCCTTGCAGGGAGCAGCCGCTCAGCCGATCGGCCAGACCACCCCGTTGTCGTTGAGGATCGCGTCGAGCGGCAGGTCGTGCGCCTCGGGCTCGAAGTCCTCGAGGAAGCCGTTCGCGAAGCCCAGGCCGACCGTGAAGGGCCGCGGCTCGAGGGCGGCCAGCGTGCGGTCGTAGAAGCCGCCGCCGTAGCCGAGCCGGTAGCCGCCCGCGCTGTAGCCCACGCAGGGCACGAACAGCAGGGTCGGCACGATCAGTTCGGTGTCCTTGGGCTTGGGGATGCCGTAGGCGTCCTCTTCCATCTGGCAGCCCGGATACCAGGCGTGGAAGGTCAGGGTCTTGTGGACCTTGTCGATCACGGGCAGGCCGATGCGGCGGCGCTGCGGCTCGTCGATCAGCTCGCCGTCCTCCTTCCAACGATGCAGCGCGGGCAGCGGATCGAACTCGCCCTTGATCGGCCAGTAGGCGCCGATCACGGTGTCGGGCCGGCCGACCAGCCAGATGCGCATCACGCGCTGCAGCAGGTCCGCGCGTGTCAGCCGGTCCGGCATGCCCAGACGTTGTTCGATCAATGCCTTGCGCAGCTGATCCTTGAGAAAACTCGCCGTCGCCGACGTGGCGGCATCCTTTGACTTGTCCATAATCTCCCGATGCAGTTTCCAAGCATTTTGGCATCCATGTGCCGCCGCCCGCGCAGTGTCGCGCCGGCACTGGTTCTTTCGGCCCTGGCGGCCTGCGCGCTGACCCTCCTCGCGCCCGCGTCCGCATCGGCCCAAGGCAACACCAACGACGAGGTGCTGCTGCAGATGAAGCAGGCCTTCCAGCGCGGCGACAAGGCCCGGCTGGCGGCGCTGCTGCCGCAGGCCCGCGGCCATGTGCTCGAACCCTGGGCCGCCTACTGGGAACTCAAGGCCCGGCTGCAGGAAGCCGGCGCGAACGAGGTGCAGGACTTCTTCGCGCGCTACCCCGGCACCTACCAGGAAGACCGGCTGCGCAACGACTGGCTGCTGCTCACGGGCCAGCGCCGCGACTGGGACAACTTCTCGGCCGCCATCGCGGGCTTCCGCATGGGCGACGACGCCCAGGTGCGCTGCTACGCGATCCTGGTCGACGCGCTGCGCAGCGGCAGCGCCACCCAGGCCCAGGCCGACGAGATCCGGCGCAACTGGTTCGCCCAGCGCGACAACGACGACGGTTGCCTCACGGCCGCCGACCGCATGATCGCCGCGCGCCTGCTGTCGCCCAACGACGCCTGGAAGAAGGCGCGCCTGGCCATCGAGGCCAACCGGCCGCAGGCCGCGCGCGGCGCCGTCACGCTGGCCTCGCCCGATGCGCTGCCGCTGTTCGAGGAGGTCAACGCGAGCGCGGCCAAATTCCTCGTCACGCGCGGGCCGGTGGCCGCCAAGTCGCGCCGCGAGCTGGTGACGCTGGCACTGATCAAGATCGCGATGGCCGATCCCGAGCAGGCCGCCTCGCAGCTCGACGCCAAGTGGAGCGCGATGCTCTCGGTCGAGGAGCGCAACTGGATCTGGGGCACCATCGGCCGCCAGTCGGCGATCAAGCTCTGGCCGCAGGCCGTGAGCTACTTCGGCAACGTCACCAAGAACGCCGACCTGTCGGACGACATGCTCGGCTGGCGCGTGCGCGCCGCGCTGCGCGCCGGCCAGTGGAAGGACGTGGCGCCCGCCATCAACGCCATGAGCGAGGCCAGCCAGCAGGACCCGACCTGGACCTACTGGAAGGCGCGCGCGCTGGTCAATGCCGGCGGCGACGAGCGCCGCGGCCAGGCGCGCGAGCTCTACCAGGGCATCGCGGGTACGCGCGGCTTCTACGAGATGCTGGCGCTCGAGGAGCTGGGCCAGCGCGTGATGGCCGCCACCCGGCCCGCGCCGCTCACGCCCGAGGAACGCAATGCCGCGCGCATGAACCCCTCGCTCAACCGCGGCCTCTACGCCATCGCGATCGGCCTGCGCCCCGAGGGCACGCGCGAATGGAACTACGCCACCAACCTGCACGACCGCGGCGGCATGGACGACCGCGCGCTGCTGGCCGCGGCCGACTTCGCCTGCCAGCGCGAGGTCTGGGACCGCTGCATCAACACCAGCGAGCGCACCAAGGGCGTGATCGACGTCGAGCAGCGCTTCCCGATGCCCTTCCACGACACCGTGCTGCGCAAGAGCCAGGACATCGGCCTCGACCCGGCCTACGTCTACGGCCTGATCCGCCAGGAGAGCCGCTTCATCATGGACGCGCGCTCGGGCGTCGGCGCCTCGGGCCTGATGCAGGTGATGCCCGCCACCGCGCGCTGGACCGCGCGCAAGATCGGCATGACCGACTTCACGCCGGGCCAGATCAACGACCGCGAGACCAACATCACCATCGGCACCAACTACCTGAAGCTCGCGCTCGACGACTTCGACGACTCGATGGCGCTGGCCGCCGCGGCCTACAACGCCGGCCCGGGCCGCCCGCGCAGCTGGCGCAACGGCCCGGTGCTCGATGCCGCGATCTGGGCCGAGAACGTGCCGTTCAACGAAACCCGCGACTACGTGAAGAAGGTGCTGGCCAACACCACCAACTACGCCGCGATCATCACCGGCCGGCCGCAGTCGCTGAAGGAACGCCTGGGCCGGGTCGGCCCGCGCGACGCCGCGATGCCCGAGCCCAACAAGGACCTGCCCTGAGATGAGCTGGAGCGACGAGGTCCTCGACACCATCGCCGCCGAGTTCTCGGACGTGGGCGACCTCGCCCAGCTCACGCGCATCCTGGTGCGGCTGCTGCTCGCGTCGCTCTTGGGCTTCGTGCTCGGCTTCGAGCGCGAGCAGCAGGGCAAGGCCGCCGGCGTGCGCACCCACATGCTGGTGGCCATCGGCTCGGCCATGTTCGTGCTGGTGCCGCAGCAGACCGGCATCGTGCCGGCCGACATGAGCCGCGTGATCCAGGGCCTGGTGGCCGGCGTGGGCTTCCTCTGCGCGGGCACCATCCTCAAGCAGGGCAAGGACGAGCACCACGTGCAGGGCCTCACCACCGCCGCGGGGCTGTGGATGACGGCCGCGATCGGCATGGCCTGCGGCCTGGGCCGCGAGGCGACGGCGGTGATCAGCGCGCTGCTGGCGCTGGTGGTGCTGCAATTCGTGCCGCGGCTCGTGAGCCTGATCGAGCGCGCGATCGGGCCGTCGAAGGGCGAGGAGGCAACAGGCCGCGCCGCGCCGCGCGTCATCGCCTCGAGCAGCGAGCCCGAACTGCGCACCGACGACAGCGACCGGCGATAGCCGCCGGCGCGCGGGCCACGCCCGTCATCAATGCGCGCCGCAAACGGTATCAATCGCGCGGCGCCGGCGCCCTAGCATCGAAGGCTTTGCCACGAAACCCACCGGAGGAAATCCATGCTCAAGCTCTACATCGGCAACAAGAACTACTCGTCGTGGTCCATGCGTCCCTGGGTGCTGCTCAAGCAGGCCGGCATTCCCTTCGAGGAAGTGATGGTGCGCTTCGACGCCTTCGAGGCCGGCTCCAACTTCAAGGCCGTGGTCGGCGCGGTCAACCCCACGGCACGCGTGCCGGTGCTGATCGACGGCGACATCACGGTCTGGGATTTCGCTCGCCATCGCCGAGTACCTGGCCGAGCAGTTCCCCGACAAGGCGCTGTGGCCGCGCGACAAGGCCGCGCGTGCCCGCGCGCGCAGCGTCAGCGCCGAGATGCACTCGGGCTTCGGCAACCTGCGCAACCACTTCCCGATGAACATCGAGGCCTCGCTGCCCGAGGTCGGCGCACGCGTGCTGAAGGAACAGCCGGGCGTGGTCGAGGACCTGGAACGCATCGCGGCCATGTGGAGCGAGCTGCTCGACACCCATGGCGGCCCGATGCTGTTCGGCGAGTTCGGCATCGCCGATGCCTTCTATGCGCCGGTGTGCATGCGCATCCGCAGCTACGGGCTGCCGGTGCCGCCCGCGGCGCAGGCCTACATCGATCGGGTGGCGGCCCTGCCGGGCGTCGCCGCGTGGATCGAGCAGGCGCTCGCGGAGCAGGATTTCGTGGCCTTCGACGAGCCCTACCGGACCTCGCGCTGATCGTGGTTCGCGATCGGCGCGAGCCGGCCAGGCCGCGTCGCGCCGGTCAGAAGCGGTAGGTCGCCGACACGTAGGTCACGATCGGATTGAGCTTCAGGCGCGCTTCGCTGGTCGCGATCGGCAGGCCCGAGATCGAGGTCGTCGTGAGCTTGGCCTTGGTCTTCAGCGGGATGTAGGAGACCGAGAAGGAAATGCCCCAGTGCTTGTCGAACTGGTAGGCCAGGCCGGCGTTGAGCACGGGCGCGAAGGAGCTGTCGAGCTTGGCGGTGGTCGCCGTCGACAGCGGCCGCTGGTGCAGCTGGCTGCCGAGCGCTTCCTGCAGGTTCGAGGTCAGGTTGATGTCGCTGTACCAGACGTAGGTGGCGCCCAGGCCCACGAAGGGGCGGAAAGCCGAGTTGGCCTCGTTGAAGTAGTACTTGCCGAGGATGGTCGGGCTCCACTGCCGCGCTTCTCCGAGCTGGCCCACGCGCGCCAGCGTGCCGGTGCCGTTGAGCTTGAACTTCGGCGGGATGCCCAGCACGCCTTCCACGGCCCAGTGGTCGTCGACGAAGTACATGGCGCTCAGGCCCAGCGTGTCGGAATCGCTCACGCTCGCGCCCGAACCGACGAGCACGCTCTGCACCGGCGCCGTCAGCGTCAGCGGCTTGCTCTTGTCCTGCGGCGACAGATGGAACCAGCCCGCGCCGACGACCCAGTCGCCGGCCTTCTGTGCAAAGGCGCTGCCGGACGTCAGTGCCCCGAGGGCTGCCAACGCCAACATGGTCTTTTTCATGATGTGAATACTCCTTTGGTTGAAATTCCCCCTCCAAACGCGGTCCCGGTCTGCGGCCGGTGAGGCGTTCGAGCATCTCGAACGAGCGAACGATCGTTCGATTTGCTGGGCAATTATCGAACGACCGTTCTTTTTAGGCCCTGCGGGGTATCCCTACACTGAGCGCATGAAAACCTATCTCGTCGGCGGCGCGGTGCGCGACCGCCTGCTCGGACGCCCGGTGTCGGACCACGATTGGCTCGTGGTCGGCGCCACGCCCGAGGCCATGGTGGCACAGGGCTTCCTGCCGGTGGGGCGCGATTTCCCGGTATTCCTGCATCCATCGACGCGCGAGGAATACGCGCTCGCGCGCACCGAGCGCAAGAGCGCGCCCGGCTACCGCGGCTTCGTGATCCATGCGGCGCCCGACGTGAGCCTCGAGCAGGACCTCGCGCGGCGCGACCTGACCATCAACGCGATCGCGCTGCCGGCCGAACGCGTGGCCGCCGACGGCAGCTTCGACCCCGCCCCCGCCGACCTCGTCGACCCCTTCCACGGCCAGCGCGACCTGCGCGAGAAGCGGCTGCGCCACGTCACCGACGCCTTCCGCGAGGACCCGGTGCGCATCCTGCGCGTGGCGCGCTTCGCCGCGCGCTTCGACGACTTCGAGGTCGCGCCCGACACCCTGGAGTTGATGCGCGAGATGGTCGCGGCCGGCGAGGTCGACGCGCTGGTGCCCGAGCGCGTGTGGCAGGAGCTCTCGCGCGGGCTGATGGAGACCCGGCCCTCGCGCATGTTCGAGGTGCTGCGCGCCTGCGGCGCGCTCGCGGTGCTGCTGCCCGAGGTCGACCGGCTCTGGGGCGTGCCGCAGCCCGCGCAGCACCATCCCGAGATCGACACCGGCGTGCATTTGATGATGGTGCTCGACACCAGCGCACGCCTGTCGGCGTCGCTGGGCGTGCGCTTCGCCTGCCTGATGCACGACCTCGGCAAGGGCACCACAGAGCCGGAGATCCTGCCGCGCCACATCGGCCACGAGAAGCGCAGCGCCGAGCTGCTGCAGGCGGTGTGCGAGCGCTGGCGCGTGCCGGTCGACCTCCGCGAGCTGGCCGAGGTGGTGGCGCGCGAACACGGCAACATCCACCGCAGCGGCGAGCTCGATGCCGCCGCGCTGGTGCGGCTGCTCGAGCGCTGCGATGCCTTCCGCAAGCCCGCGCGCTTCGCCGAGGCGCTCTTGGCCTGCGAATGCGACGCGCGCGGCCGGCTCGGCTTCGCGCAGCGCGACTATCCACAGCGCGAGCGCCTGCTCGCGGTGCTGGCCGTGGCCGCGGCCGTGGCCACCGACGCGGTCGCGCGCCAGGCGCAGCAGGCCGGCGCCACCGGCCCGAAGATCGGCGAGGCGATCCACCGCGCGCGCATCGACGCGGTGAAGGCCGCGGCCGGCTGAGCCTCCAGCCAACCGGCCGGCGCGCCATACCACGCACGCCGCGGCATGTCTTCATGCCTATGGCGGAGGTTGCATGACTTAGGGCACTTCCCGGGCCGGACGCCATGGCTAGCATGGGTCGGGTGATCGCCGCCCCGCCTCCCACCTCCTCGCCGGACCCGGCCGCCGCGCCGGCCACGCAGGCCGCGCCGCGGGTCGCCGCCGCGCTGCCGCCGGACCTGGCGCTGCGCGTGCTGCGCGAGCACCTGGCCTCGGTCTACGGCGCCTACGACGCCTCGATCGTGGTGCACTTCAGCCTCGGCGCCGCGCTCGGGGCCGCGATGTACATCGCCTCGCCGCGCGGCTGGATCCTGGCCTGGATGGCGGCCCACCTGCTGCTCGGCCTCGCGCTGTACCTGATGCCGCGCTGGCACGCCGGCCTGCCGCTCGATCAGACCCCGCTGTGGGCGCGCCGGCATGCGCGCACCGTCACGCTGGTGAGCCTGGCGACCGCCACCGCGCCCTGGCTGTTCATCTCGCGCGGCGACCTGCCCGCGACCTCGGTGCTGACGGTGGTCATCATCGGCAGCTGCGCGCGCGCCATGCAGCTGCTGTGGCCGCTCAAGCCCGCGCTCCACGGCTACACGCTGCCGATGATGCTGAGCCTGATCGGTGCGCTGGCCTGGCAGGGCGACGGCATGCACCTGTTCCTGTCGATCTTCAGCCTGGCCTACCTGCTGTTCACGCTGCGCGTCGGCCAGCAGCAGCACCGGCTGCTCACCGACTCGCTGGTGCTGCGCTTCGAGAACGAGGCGCTGGCCGAGCGGCTGGGCGAGCAGATCGCCGCGGCCGAGCGTGCGAGCATCGAGAAGACCCGCTTCCTGGCCACCGCCAGCCACGACCTGCGCCAGCCGCTGCATGCCATCGCGCTGTTCGGCGCCGCGCTCGAGAACGAGCATCCCCAAAGCCGCAACGCGCAGCGCCTGATGCGCGCGGTGAACGCGCTCGGCAGCTCGCTCGACACCATGCTCGACGTCTCGCGCCTCGACGCCGGCGTGGTCGAACCGGTGCTCGAGCCGGTCTCGCTCGATGCCCTGCTCCGCGCGCTCAACCCCATGTTCTCGGCGCAGGCCGAGCAGCGCCAGCTGCAGCTGCGGCTGCGCGCGAGCGGCCTGTGGGTGCGCAGCGATCCGCGGCTGCTGCACCGCATGCTGTCGAACCTGCTCGACAACGCGCTCAAGTACACGGCGCGCGGCGGCGTGGCGGTGCGCGCGCGTGTGCGGCCCGGCGGCCACGGACAGGGCGATACGGTGTGGATCGAGGTGGTCGACTCGGGCATCGGCATCGCGCCGGCCCAGCTCGAGCGCGTGTTCGAGGAGTTCTATCAGGTCGACAACCCCGGGCGCGAGCGCTCGCACGGCCTGGGCATCGGCCTGGCCATCGTGCGCCGGCTCTCGCGGCTGCTCGGCCATCCGGTGCAGCTGCGCTCGCGCGTGGGACGCGGCACGCGCTTTCGGCTCGTGCTGCCGCGCTGCGACGCGCCCGTCGCCGCCGGGCCGTGGGCCGTGCGCGCCGAGGCGCTGACCGCCGCGCCAGCGCCGGTGCCCGGCCGCATCCTGCTGATCGACGACGACGCCGAGATCCGCGCGGCGATGACCGCGCTGCTGCGGGCCCACGGCATCGACCTGCAGGCGGTGGCCGGCGAGGCCGAGGCGGCCGCGCTGCTGGCCTCGGGCCCGGCGCCCTTTCGCGCGCTGCTGTGCGACTACCGGCTCGCCAACGGCGACAACGGCCTCGACGTCGGCCAGCGCCTGCGCGCGCGTTTCGCGCTCGAAGCGCCGCTGCTGCTGGTGACCGGCGAGACCGCGCCCGAGCGGCTGCAGCGCGTGCGCGCTTCGGGCGTGCCGGTGCTGTTCAAGCCGGTGGAGGCCGCGGCGCTGCTGCGCGCGCTGGCCGATCTCGCGCCCGCCACGGCACGCTGAGCCGCCTCGCGGGTCGCGGCCCCGGCCCCCGGGCACGTCCGGTTTTGGCCGACACGGCACGCGCGGGGGCCGTGCTAAGGTCTTTCACGATGTCCAATCCCATCCACGGCAGCGATCCGCTGCCTCCTCCCCTGGGCCCGGACGCGGCCCTCTTCCTCGATTTCGACGGCACCCTGGTGGGCCTCGCGGCCACGCCCGAGGCGATCGAAGTTCCCCCTGCCCTGGTCGCGCTGCTCGGCGATCTCAAGGACCAGCTCGGCGGCGCCCTCGCCGTGGTGTCGGGCCGCCAGATCGACGTGCTCGACCGCTTCCTCGCGCCGCTGCGCCTGCCGGCCGCCGGCGAGCACGGCGTGCAGCGCCGCGATGCCAAGGGCGCGATGCAGGAGCAGCATCCGCCCGACCTGGTGCCCGTGCTCGAGATCGCCAACGAACTCGCGCGCGTGCACGAAGGCCTGCTGGTCGAGCGCAAGCACGCGGCCATCGCGCTGCACTACCGGCTCGCGCCGCAGCTCGAGGCGGTGTGCGGCGACGCCATGTCGCGCGCCATCGCCGACCAGCCGCAGCTCGAGCTGCTGCACGGCAAGTTCGTGTTCGAGGTCAAGCCCGCCGGCGTGAACAAGGGCATCGCCATCGACGCCTTCATGCACGAGCCGCCGTTCGCGGGCCGCGTGCCGGTGTTCGCGGGCGACGACACCACCGACGAGAGCGGCTTCGCCGTGGTGCAGCCGCGCGGCGGCATCGGCATCAAGGTCGGCTCGGGACCGAGCCTCGCGCTGCACCGGCTCGAGTCGCCGCGCGCCGTCTACGAATGGCTGGTGCAGGCGCGCGACCGGCTCGCGAACGCGCCGCGGCCCGCACCCGAAGAAGCTTCGCCAAGGAATCCCGGATGAGCGACACCCAGCAGGAAGAACAACGACCATCGACGGCCGCCGACGCGGCACCCACCAGCCGGCACGAGGACCCGCAGGCGCGGCAACTGACCAAGGCCCCCGAGGACCGCGGCGGCGAGTCGGTGGCCGGCGCGGCCGGCCCCGACGACGAGGCGCCGGTCGACGAAGGCACGGCCACCGCGCCCAAGCCGCGCGAATTTTCGCGCCCGGCCGACTGTTCGCTCAACCTCGGCGTGATCGGCAACTGCGCCTTCAGCGCGCTGATCGACGGGCGCGCGCGCGTGGTGTGGTGCTGCCTGCCGCGCTTCGACGGCGACCCGGTGTTCAACGCCCTGCTGCATCCGGGCGAGGGCGCGGCCGCCTGGGGCTTCGAGATCGAGGATTTCGCGCATGCCAAGCAGTGGTACGAGCCGAACACCGCCGTTCTGCGCACCCAGCTGTTCGACAGCGCGGGCCAGGGCATCGAGATCACCGACTTCGCACCGCGCTTCTACAGCCGCGCGCGCTACTTCCGCCCGCTGATGCTGGTGCGCCGCGTGCGCCCGATCGCCGGCGCGCCGCGCATGCGCGTGGCGCTCGACCCGCGCTTCCAGTGGGGCACGCAGGAGCCCGTGGAGGTCACGCGCGGCAGCAACCACATCCGCTACGTCGGCCCCGACGTGACGCTGCGGCTCAACACCGACGCCTCGATCTCGCACATCCTCTCGCGCCAGCCCTTCGTGGTCTCGCGCGAATACAACTTCATGTTCGGCGTCGACGAGACCCTGCTCGACGGCATCGCCGACACCGCGCGGCGCTTCGAGCAGGAGACCATCGCCTACTGGCGCGTCTGGTCGAAGCGGCTCGCGATCCCCTTCGAGTACCAGGACGCGGTGATCCGCGCGGCCATCACGCTGAAGATGTCGCTGTACGAGGACACCGGCGCCATCGTCGCCGCGATGACCACCAGCATCCCCGAGGCGCCCGACAGCCAGCGCAACTGGGACTACCGCTACTGCTGGCTGCGCGATGCCTTCTTCGTGGTGCGCGCGCTCAACTCGCTGAGCGAGGTCGGCACCATGGAGGACTACCTGCGCTGGCTCGGCAACGTGGTGATCGGCTCGCATGGCGAGCACATCCAGCCGCTGTACGGCATCGGGCTCGAACGCGAGCTGCCCGAGTCCTTCGTCGAGACCCTGCCCGGCTACCGCGGCATGGGCCCGGTGCGCGTGGGCAACCAGGCGCAGGAGCATTTCCAGCACGACGTCTACGGCAACATCGTGCTGGGCGCCGCGCAGGCCTTCCACGACCACCGGCTGCTGCAGCGCGCGGGCGAGGCGGAGTTCCCGCACCTCGAGGCCGTGGGCGAGCGCGCGATCGCGGTCTACGGCACGCCCGACGCCGGCATGTGGGAGCTGCGCACGCGTGCGCGCGTGCACACCAGCTCGGCGCTCATGAGCTGGGCCGCCTGCGACCGGCTCGCGAAGATCGCGCGCGCGCTCGAGAAGAACGCGCACGCCGAGGCCGCGTCGGCCGGCAAGCCCGTGGACACCCGCATCGACTTCGCCGAGCGCGCCGCCTACTGGCACGGCCATGCCTCGCGCATGCGCGAGGAGATCCTCTCGAAGTCGTGGAGCGAGGAGCGCCAGGCCTTCGCCGAGAGCTTCGGCGGCGGCGAGCTCGACGCCAGCATCCTGCTGATGGCCGAGGTGGGCCTGATCGACGCGCGCGATCCGCGCTTCGTCTCCACCGTCGACGCGATGGAGAAGACGCTGTGCGACGGCCCCTACATGCGTCGCTACGAGGCAGCCGACGACTTCGGCAAGCCCGAGACCGCGTTCAACATCTGCACCTTCTGGCGCATCGACGCGCTCGCGAAGATCGGCCGCGAGGCCGAGGCGCGCCAGATCTTCGAGACCATGCTGGCCGCGCGCAATCCGCTCGGCCTGCTGTCCGAGGACACGCATCCGGTCACGGGCGAGATGTGGGGCAACTTTCCGCAGACCTATTCCATGGTCGGCATCATCAACGCGGCGATGCGCTTGTCCGCTCCCTGGGATTCAGCCATATGACAGCCCCCCGGCTTTTCACTCGCTCCGCTCGTGTAACTCCACCCCCCGAGGGGGAGGCGCGGCCCGCCTTGGGGCGGCCCGGCGGCGGCCGCGGCATGCGCGAGGTACGCGCATGAGCCGCCTCGTCGTCATCTCCAACCGCGTGGCCGACCCGCGCAAGCCCGCCGCCGGCGGCCTGGCCGTGGCGCTCGGCGAGAGCCTGCAGCAGTCGGGCGGCATGTGGTTCGGCTGGAGCGGCCAGATCGTCGAGGACGGGCCGACCGGCGAAGGCGAGCTGCGGCGCCAGCAGGCCGGCAAGGTCACGCTGGCCACCATCGACCTGAGCCGCGAGGACCACGACAGCTACTACCTCGGCTACAGCAACGACGTGCTGTGGCCGGTGTTCCACGACCGGCTCGACCTGGCCCATTTCGACGCCAACTTCATCGGCGGCTACCGGCGCGTGAACCAGCTGTTCGCGCGCAAGCTGATGCCGCTGCTGAAGGAGGACGACGTCATCTGGGTGCACGACTACCACCTGATCCCGCTGGCGGCCGAGCTGCGCGCCATGGGCTGCAGGCAGCGCATCGGCTTCTTCCTGCACATCCCGCTGCCGCCGCAGATCATCCTGGCGGCGATCCCGCAGCACGAGTGGCTGATGCGCTCGCTGTTCGCCTACGACCTGATCGGCTTCCAGGCCCAGCAGGACGTGCAGCACTTCGAGCACTACGTGCACAACGAAGCCAAGGGCGAGAGCCTGGGCGGCGAGATGTACCGCGCCTACGGCAACACGGTGCGCGCGGCGGCGTTCCCGATCGGCATCGACGTCGACGAGTTCGCGGCGCTCACCCATGCCAAGGAAGCGCGCGACATGTACGAGACCATGAAGCGCGAGTACTCGCAGCGCCGGCTGCTGCTGGGCATCGACCGGCTCGACTACTCCAAGGGCATCCCGAACCGGGTGCGCGCCTTCCGCGAACTGCTGGCCCACTACCCCGAGAACCGGCGCAGCGCCACCTTGATCCAGATCGCCTCGCCCACGCGCGAGACGGTCGATGCCTATGCCGACATCCGGCGCGAGCTCGAGTCGCTGTGCGGCGCCATCAACGGCGACTACGGCGAGCTCGACTGGATGCCGGTGCGCTACATCCACCGCATGGTCGCGCGCAAGCGCGTGCCGGGGCTGTGCCGCGCCGCGGCCGTGGGCCTGGTGACGCCGCTGCGCGACGGCATGAACCTGGTTGCCAAGGAGTACGTGGCGGCGCAGGACCCGGCCGACCCCGGCGTGCTGGTGCTGTCGCGCTTCGCGGGCGCGGCCGAGCAGATGCAGGAAGCGCTGCTGGTCAATCCCTACGACACCCACGGCACCGCCGAGACGGTGCAACAGGCGCTGCAGATGCCGCTGGAGGAACGCCGCGAACGGCACCAGGCGCTGCTCTCGCGCATCCGCGCGCAGGACATCCACTGGTGGCGGCGCAGCTTCCTCGAGACGCTGCGCGAGGCCGCCAGCGTGCGCTGACGCGGCCGCTCACCAGCCGGTGAGCAGCTGCATCAGCCGCATCACCGGCCGCCGCGGCACGGCCCAGGCGGCCGACACCGGCTCGGCCGGCGGCTCGGCCCGCGCGGGCAACCGCCGTGCGACGGCGATCGGCGCATGGATGCGCAACTGCACCGGCGCGAGCGCCGTCAGCTCGATCCAGCCGCCGTGCTCCACGCCATGCGTCTCGCCCTCGCCAAGCACCGTGTGCGCGGTCCACACGGCCTCGCCGATCCAGCGCGGCGGCGCCGACACCCGCACGCGGCCCTCGGCCACCTGCAGCCAGGTGCCGGCGTCCACCGCCGTGCGGAAGGAGTCGCCGGCTTCGAGGAAGACGGCATCGGGGGCTTGCGAGAGGGTGGTGATCATGGCGGTACCTCGGGGGTTCGGAAGTCGGTGAAGGAAGGGCTGGGCGCGCTTCGATCGTAGAAATTCCCCGGCCCGTGAAACAGGCACACGCCAACGCGATTCGCACCGGAACAGCCCAGGCCGCCGGCCATCTGTTATGGTCGTTTTCCCTCGCAACTGCATCTGTTTTCCAATGAACGATCGCGCGAGCATCGAGGCCATGGACTCGCTACCGCTCTACCGGCAACTGGCGGCGCGCTACGTGGACGCGATCCACACCGGCTCGCTCAAGCAGGGCGACCGCCTGCCCTCCCTGCGCAGCCTGATGCGGCTGCACACCATCAGCCTGTCGACCGCACTGCAACTGTGTCGCGCCATGGAGAGCGACGGCTGGGTCGAGGCGCGCGACCGCTCGGGCTACTTCGTGCGCCGGCCGCGCCGGCTCGCGATCGCGCCGATGGAGGAGCCGCTGACCGTGCTGCCGCCCGATCCGGCGCAGTACGTGGGCATCCATGCGCGCGTGTCCGACTTCGTGGTGCGCGGCCGCACGGCCGGCGACACGCTCAATTTCGCGATCGCGCGCGGCGCGCCGCAGCTCTATCCGGCCGAGGCGCTGCGCAACGCGATGACGCGCGCGCTGCGCCACAAGCCCGAACTGCTGACCTCGGCCACGCCGCAGAAGGGCAATGCGCAGTTCCGCGCCGTGCTGGCCCAGCGCAGCCTGCGCATCGGCATGACGATCCCGCCCGACGAGGTGCTGGTCACCAACGGCTGCATCGAGGCGCTGAACCTCGCGCTGCGCGCGGTCACGCAGCCCGGCGACACGGTGGCCGTGGAGTCGCCCACCTTCTACGGCCTGCTGCAGGTGCTCGAGAGCCTGGGCCTGCGCGCGCTCGAGATCCCGACCAGCCCGCAGACCGGCATCTCGATCGAGGCGCTCGAGCTCGCGTTGCAGGCCTACGACAACGTGAAGGCCGTGGCCGTGGTGCCGCACCTGCAGAACCCGCTGGGCAGCGTGATGCCCGACGCGCACAAGCAGCGGCTCGCGCAGCTGTGCGAGCGCCACGGCATCCCGGTGATCGAGGACGACTCCTACAGCGAACTGGTCGACAGCGAGACCCCGCTGCGCGCGCTCAAGTCCTGGGACCGCACGGGCAACGTCATCTACTGCGCCTCGCTGCACAAGATCCTCGCGCCCGGCCTGCGCCTGGGCTGGATCACCGCCGGGCGCTGGCATGCGCGCGTGGAGATGCTCAAGTACGCCCAGACGCGCAACAACGAGGACCTGGCCCAGCTCGCGGCCGGCGAATTCATGGGCACGGGCAGCTACGACCGCCACCTGCGCCGGCTGCGCGAGCACCTGGGCCGCCAGCGCGAGCAGACGGCCGAGGCGATCGCGAACTACTTTCCCGCCGGCACCCGGCTCAACCTGCCGCGCGGCGGGCTGCAGCTGTGGCTGGAACTGCCCGAGCGCATCGGCGCCAACGCCCTGTTCGAGGCGGCACTGGCCGAGCGCATCCAGATCGCGCCCGGCGCCATGTTCTCGAACTCGGGGCGCTTCGACCACTACCTGCGCATCAACTGCGGCTGGCCCTACTCGCCGGCCATCGATGCGGGGTTGAAGCGGCTCGGCGAGCTCGCGGCGCAATGCTGCGCCGCGGTGCGTCGGGCGGCCTGAACCTCGGCTCGCTCAGGGCACGATCGGCGTCAGTTCCGTGGCGCCCTTCGCGGCATAGGCCGCGAACAGCGCGTTCGAGGCCGCGAGGTTCAGCCGCAGCTGCTGCTTGCCGACCGCCTTCGACTTGTAGCCGGACGACACCTCGCCGCCGCGCTCGACGAAGACGCGCTCGTAGTCGATGAACTGCGCGAAGTCGCCCACCGGGCTGAAGCTCAGCACGCGCGCATCTCCCAGGGTCTCGATCCTGTAGGTGCCCGTACCGACCGCGATGCAGTTGCGCGGCGAGCCGTTGATCACGCGCTGCTGGCATTGCAGGAAGGTCACGGCGTTGCTGCTGCCGCCCGCGAAGCTCGCGCGCATCAGGTAGTTGCCGGTGTAGTAGCCGGTGATGGTGGCCGCGGTGCCCAGCGGCGCGCCGCCGACCGTGCCCAGCTCGATCGAGGTGGCACCCCACCACTCGTTCTTCGGTCCGCTCTGGAAGCTGCCGTTGTCGCCGTCGATGGTGCCCGCACCGAAGACGCAGGGCACGCCGGGGCTGCGCTGGATCAGCGTCTCGAGGGTCGCGATGCGCGCGGTGGCTGGCAGCGGGGTCGCCGCGCAGGCCACGGTGCCCCGGGTGCTGTCGCCGCCTTGCGCGATGTCCGCCGGATAGAGCTGGACCTTCGCGTTGTCGCGCACGTCGTAGGCAATGGCGGTGGCGAGGTCCATGCTGCCTTGCAGGCGCAACCGGGAGCCGGCCGGGAAGGTGGCGCTGCCGAGGTCGGCGCTGATCGCCGCCGCGCTGGCCTGCGGGCCCCAGTTCGCATAGCGCGATCCATAGGGGCCGTTGCTGGTGTAGGGGTACGACTTGATGCGGTTCACCACGTCGGCCAGCTTCTGGCCCGAGATGTCGATATCGATGCGGCGCGAGCGGCTCACGCTCAGGCCGTCGCAGTAGTCCGAGATGTTGCGCCCGGCGGCGTCGCGCACGGTGGTCGTGTTCTTCGAGTCCGCGCAAGCGAGCCAGCTGCGGCCGTTCCAGTGCAGGTCGCCGGCCCGCGCCGGATCGCCGCCCGAGGCCCAGCGCGTGACCGTGCCGGCCACGTTGCGCTCGCGCCGGTCGCGAAAGTGCGTCAGTCCGTCCACCGGCGTGTTCTCCGCGACGGTCGAGACCAGCAGGCGGCGGCTCCAGTTGTTGCTGTCGGAGATGGTGAACCAGTCGAGGATGCCGGTCGCCGCGATGGCCTCGCCGGCGCCCACGGACGGTCCGGCGGCCAGCTTGGTGAGGCCCACGGCCACGCCGATGTTGGCCGGGCGCAGCTGGTTCTCCTGGGGGCTGGTCGCGTAGTAGGTCGACTGGCCCGCCATCAGGTCCTGGCACGGCTTGGTGCCGACACCGCCCGCGCAGCTGGCGCGCGAGAACTCCTGGTTCACGAGGTTGCGCACCGAGGTCAGCTTGTCGAGCAGCATGCGCTGCGTCTCGAGCGAGATGTCGCCCGCCGAGATGGTGCCGCCGCTGATGTCGGCGGCGCCGATGCTGTCGGCCAGCGTGCGGGAGATCGCCTGCGAGAACGCGACCAGCGTCGCGGCCGTGGTGGCCGAGAGCAGGTCGCCGTTGGCGGTGTAGTCGTCGAACAGGCTGCCGCCCAGGCCGAGCTGCGCGCGCAGGTTGGCTTCGGCTTCGGCGGAGGTGGCGCCCGCGCCGGTGCCCAGGTAGTGCACGAGCGTGGTCAGCGGGCTCACGAGGCCCGGCTTGTCGGCCGGTGCCTTGAGCACGTAGGCGGTCTTCACCGGCCCGAGCTCGGCATCGACGGCGTCGGTGCCCACGAGCGCGACGACCGGGTACTTGCCGGCGTCCGCGGCATCGATCTCGAGCGTGACCTTGCCCGCCGTGTCGGTCCTGCCGCTGGGCTCGCCGCTGTCGAGCAGGCCGTTGTTGTTCTTGTCGAGGAAGACGTTGGCATTGCGCAGCACGCCGTCGACCACCTTGACCTCGAGCTTCTGCGCGGCCGGCGGTGCGGGCGCGGGTGGCGGCGGCGCGACGCCGACGAAGGGAAAGCCACCACCGCCACCGCCGCCTCCCCCCCCGCATGCCGCCAGCGCCAGCAACGCCGCGACGCTCGCCAGCGACATGCCCGAACGCGAGAACACCCTCTTGGAACCAGTCATGGGAACACTCCTTTTTTTGCGTCAACGAAGGTTCTCCATGAACCCCCTCGGCTCGAGTGTTCTGGCCCGCGCGCGGGCGCGCATCATCGAAATGAATGAGAAGCGGGGTGATGGCGCGAATTGATCGCGCGGGGCCGGTGCGGTCCGGCCCTGTGCCGGCGGCGTTCAGTCGAGCAGCGCGAGCGCCGCGTAGTCGCCGATCTTGTCGCCGAGGCCCGCGCGCACCAGCTCGACGCCGCGCGTGAGCGGCAGCAGCCGACCGTCGATCTGCGCCTGCAGCCGCGGCAGCAGGAAGTCGCTGTGGTGCAGGAACACGCTGCCGCCGAGGCTGATGCGCTGCAGGTCGAGCGTGGCGACCAGGTTGTAGAGCAGGCGGCCCATGACGCGGCACAGCGCGTCGACCACCTCGAGCGCATGCCGCTCGCCGGCCGAGGCGGCGGCGAACAGGTCGGGCGCGGGCCGGCCGAAGCGGCGGTCGATGGAGTTGCCGGCCACCAGCGCCTCGACGTCGCCGATGTTGCCGCAGCCGCACAGCGCGCCGCTGCCGTCGTCGGCCACGAAGCTGTGGCCCGCATGGCCCGCGTTGCCGTTCTTGCCGCGCAGCGCGCGGCCGTCCACGCACAGGCCCACGCCCACGCCGGTGCTCCAGGTGACGTAGGCGCAGTGGTCCAGGCCCTGCAGCGCGCCCCAGTGGCGTTCGGCCTCGAGCGCGGCCACGGCGTCGTTCTCGACCCGCACCCAGCCGTAGCGCTGCGCGAGCGGCGCCTCGACCACCGCCGTCATCCAGTCGTTGGGCAGGCCGCGCGCCGGGCCGGCGATGCCGCCGCAGATGTTGGGCGTGGCGAGTTCGACCTTGCCGTCGCGCAGTTCGAAGGGGCCGGTCGAGGACACGCCCACGCGCTCGATGCTCGCGGGGTCGACGTTCTGCTCGGCGCAGACGGCATCGATCATGCGCAGGATCTGCTGCGCCACCGCGTCGTTGTCGCCGGTCTTCGCGGTGGGTTCGCTGCGCCGGCCGATCAGCGGCGCATCGCTCGAAGCGGAAAGGCTCACGGCCACCTTGGTGCCACCGATGTCGACGCAGGCTCTCATTGCGGTTGTCTTCTCTTTCAGGTGCGAAACGGCTACAGCAGCCGGGCCACCAGCGCGGCCAGCATGCTGAGCACCACCGTGCTCGCGATCGGCAGCTGCCATTCGCGGCCGAAGGCGCGGAACTCGAAATCGCCGGGCAGTCGTCCGAAGCCGAAGCGGCGCAGCCAGGCGGTCAGGCCGCTCATGAGCACCAGCGCGAGGACGACGACGATCAGCCAGCGAAGCATGAAACCAGTCTAGCCCTGGAGCACGGCCAGCGCTTGTCGGTGAAGTTCGGGTGTGGCCGCCGCGATCACGCGGCCGTCGGACTTCAGCCCCAGCGGCCGGCCTTCCCAGTCGGTGATCACGCCGCCCGCGGCCTCGATCAGCCCGGCCGGGCCGAGGTAGTCGTAGGGCTGCAGGCCGGTCTCGACCACCAGGTCGATGGTGCCGCCCGCGAGCTGGGCATAGCCGTAGCAGTCGCCGCCGAAGCGGCGCATCGCGCACTGGCGGCTCAGCCGGTCGAAGGCCTGCCAGTCGGCGGGCGCGAAGATATCGGGCGAGGTGGTGACGATGCGCGCCTTGGCGACCTCCGTGCAGGCGCTCGCATGCACCGGCTGGCCGTCGCGCGTGGCGCCCACGCCGGCCTGGCCGACCCAGCGTTCCTCGAGCACCGGCATGTCGACCATGCCGAACACCACGCGCCCGCCCTGCAGCACGCCGATCAGCGTGCCCCACAGCGGCGAGCCGGTGATGAAGCTGCGGGTGCCGTCGATCGGGTCGAGCACCCAGACGCGCTCGGCCTCGAGGCGCTCGGCGCCGTGTTCCTCGCCGTAGATGCCGTCGGCCGGCGCACGCTGCGCCAGCAGCTCGCGCATGGCGGTCTCGGCCGCGCGGTCGGCCAGCGTGACCGGGCTCTCGTCGGCCTTGGTGATGATGTCCAGCGGGGTGCGGAAATGACGCATCGACTGGGCGGCGGCGGCGTCGGCCAGTGCCTGCGCGAGGCTCGGGAGATCGGCGTTGGAAATGCTCATGGCGAAGGACTGCGGGCAAGGCGGCAGGGTTGCCGCGGACCCCGGATTAGACCCGACCTTGCGCCGGGGTCCAGGCCGAACTTGGATCGGCGCGGGGTTTGACCGACGCCGCAGCGCGTCCTAGCATGGCCCGGAAATTGCCAAGCGGAGACGACATGACCAGCTTCCAGCCCCTGCGCCGCGCCCTGCTCGCGGCCCTGCTCGGCACCGCCGCCGCCTTCGCCCACGCCACGCCATCCGAATCGGAGCACCGGCTGATCGACTCGCTGATCCAGCGCGTGGCGAGGATGGGCTCGATGACCTTCCTGCGCAATGGCAGCGAGTACAACGCCGCCGATGCCGCCAAGCACATGCAGGCCAAGTACGAGCACTTCCGCAAGGAGATCGTGACCGCCGAGGACTTCATCGAGCGCTGCGCCACGCGCTCGGAGATGACCGGCCAGGCCTACCGCGTGAAGCTCGGCGGCGGCGCGATCAAGGAATCGGGCGAGTTCCTGCGCGCCGAGCTGCGCAGCCTGCGCGAGGAGGCGAAGAAGGGCGGCAAGGCCGGCTGAGCGCGGCCGGTCAGCGCTGCTGGCCCCACTTGCGCACCGTCAGGCGCTCGAGCGTCTTGAAGCCCAGGCTTTCCACCAGCAACCCGATCAGCACCACCATGACCAGGCCCGCGAACACGCGGTCGGTGTAGAGCTCGTTGCGGTTCTGGAAGATGTACCAGCCGAGCCCGCCCTTGCCCGAGGAGGCGCCGAACACCAGCTCGGCCGCGATCAGCGTGCGCCAGGCGAAGGCCCAGCCGATCTTGAGCCCCGAGAGGATCGAAGGCAGCGCCGCCGGCACCAGGATCTGCAGCACGTAGCGCAGGCCCGTGAGCCCGTAGTTGCGCCCGGCCATGCGCAGGGTCTCGGGCACGCCCTGGAAGCCCGCGTAGGTGTTGAGCGCCAGCGGCCACAGCACCGAGTGGATCAGCACGAACACCAGGCTGCCGCGGCCCAGGCCGAACCACAGCAGCGCCAGCGGCAGCAGCGCGATCGCGGGCAGCGGGTTGAACATCGAGGTCAGCGTGTCCAGCAGGTCGCGGCCGATGCGCGTGGAGACCGCGAGCGTGGTCAGCGCGAAGGCCAGCGCCACGCCCGCGAGGTAGCCCTGCACCAGCACCGCGAGCGAGATGCGCACCTTCTCGAGCAGCTCGCCGCTGGCCAGGCCCTCGACCAGCGCGCGCGCGCGGTGGCGCTGAAGGTGGGCAGCAGCAGGTCGTTGTCCTGCCAGCGTGCCGCCAGTTCCCACAGCAGCGCGATCGCGACCAGGATCAGCCCCTTGCGCAGCCAGGCCTGCGAGGCCAGGCGCGCGCCCAGCGGCAGCCGGCGCTCGACCGGCAGCTCGGTGAAGGGTTCGAGCGTGCGCTCGTACTCGGGGCGCACGGGGGGAAGGATCGCGCTCATCGGCCGGCCTCGGTGTCGTGTTCTTCGTCGAACAGCATGTCGTGGATGCGTTTCGCGGTCTGCTGGAATTCGGTGCCGCCGAGGCTGTCGAGCGTGAAGCCGTGGCTGTTGATCTCGGCGCGCATGCGCCCCGGGTGCGGCGACAGCAGCGCGATGCGGTTGCCCACCACCAGCGCCTCCTCGATCGAATGGGTGACGAACAGCAGCGTGAAGCGCACCTCGTCCCACAGCGCCAGCAGCTCCTGCTGCATGCGCCGGCGCGTGAGCGCATCGAGCGCGGCGAAGGGCTCGTCCATCAGCAGCACGCGCGGCTGCATCGCGAGCGCGCGCGCGATCGCCACGCGCTGCTTCATGCCGCCCGAAAGCTGGTGCGGATGCACGTCGGCGAATTTCGCGAGGCCCACCTTGTCGAGGTAGTGCAGCGCGCGCTCGGCCGCCTCCTTGCGGCCCAGCGTGCGCGAGGCCAGCAGCGGGAACATGACGTTCTGCTTGACGGTCTTCCACGGCGGCAGCTGGTCGAACTCCTGGAAGACCACGATGCGGTCGGGCCCGGGCCGCAGCACGCGCTCGCCGGCCAGCCGGATCTCGCCCTCGACCGGAGAGATGAAGCCCGCGACCGATTTCAGCAGGGTCGATTTGCCGCAGCCCGACGGGCCGAGCAGCACGAAGCGGTCGGCCTGGTGCACGTCGAAACTCACGCGGTGGGTGGCGCGCACCACGCGCTCGGGCGTGCGGTACTCGAGGCTGACGCCGTCGACCTGCAGCAGCGGCGCCGCGGCCTCGGGCGCGCGCGACTCGTCGCGCGCCAGCTCCGGGAACGAGGACCCGGCCGCGGGCGCCACCCGCTGCCGGTGGACCAGGGCATCGGCCCGCGAATCCAGCACCGCCGCCGTGCTCATCATCAGTTGCCCGAGGCGTTGTGGGCGTCGTCGAAGAAGTAGTCCTTCACCGAGGCCGGCTTGTTCTTGATCGCGCCCACGCGGTGCATGAAGTCGGCCAGCGTGTAGGTGTTCTGCGGCGTGGTCTTGAACTGCACCTCGGGGTTCTTGATGATCTTCAGCAGCAGCTCGCGGTCGAGCTTGGCGTTGCTGACCTTGAGGTAGATGTCGGCCGCCTTCTCGGGGTTGGCGCTGACGAACTTCGCGGCCTCGTCGAGCGCGTCGATGAAGGCCTTGTAGGTCTTCGGGTTCTCGTTGCGGAATTTCTCGGTGGCGTAGAGCACCGTGGCCGACGAGGGGCCGCCCAGCACCTGGTAGGAGTTCAGCACGATGTGCGCCGCGGGGTTGCCCGCGAGTTCCTGTTCCTGGAACGGCGGGTTGCCGAAGTGGGCCGTGATCTCGGTGCCGCCCTTGATGATGGCCGCGGCCGCGTCGGGATGCGGCACCGCCACGCTGATCTTGTCGAGCTTGTTGAATTCCTTGTCGCCCCAGAGCTTGGCCGAGGCGAACTGCAGCACGCGCGACTGCACCGACACGCCGACCGCGGGCAGCGCGATGCGGTCCTTGTCCGTGAAGTCGGCGATGGTCTTCACGTTCGGGTTGTTGCTCACCAGGTAGTAGGGGAAGTTGCCCAGCGAGGCCACGCCCTTCACGTTCTGCTTGCCCTTGGTGCGGTCCCACAGCGTGAGCAGCGGGCCGACGCCCGCGCCCGCGATCTCGATGTTGCCCGACAGCAGCGCGTCGTTGACCGCCGAGCCGCCCGAGAGCTTGACCCATTCGACCTTGGCATCGACGCCCGCGGCCTTCGCGTGCTTCTCGATCAGCTTCTGGTCCTGCGCAACGTTGAGCAGCAGGTAGACGATGCCGAACTGCTCGGCGATGCGGATCTGGCCTTCGGCGTGCGCGGCGAGGCTGCCGGCCAGCAGGCCGAGGCCGGCGACGAGGGATGCGGCCTTGCGGGTGAAGCGGTTCATGGCGGGAAGGACTCCAAGGGAAGAAATTCGGGGTGCAGCGCTCCGCGCGGACCCGGCATTCGCCGGTCCGTCGGGGAGGTTCGTCTGCGGAGGTGGTCGGTCTCGGTCTATCGGGGCTCGTCGCCCACGATGGTGGTGCGGTTGAGCCGGCGGCGCAGGTGGTCGGGCGTGCCCGCCGCCAGGTGCATCAGCGAGCGGTTGTCCCAGAACACGAGGTCGTGGGGCGCCCATTGGTGGCGGTAGACGAATTCGGGCTTCACGCTGTGCGCGAACAGCTCGGACAGGAGTTCATCGCTTTCTTCCTTCGGCAGGCCGACGATGCGGGTGGTGAAGTGCTCGCTGACGAACAGCGCCTTGCGCCCGGTCTCGGGATGCGTGCGCACCACCGGCTGCACCGCGGGCGCGACCTGGTCGATCTGCGCCTGCGAGAGCTTGGGCCGCCACGGGTTCTTGGCGCGCAGTTCCTCGTACTTGGCGAGGTAGCTGTGCTCGGCCTTGAGCGGCAGGATGCGCTGCTGCAGTTCGCTCGGCAGTGCTTCCCAGGCCAGGTGCTGGTCGGCGAACAGCGTGTCGCCGCCTTCGCTGGGCAGTTCCTGTGCGTGCAGCAGCGATCCGAGGCTGGGCTTGGGCTTGTAGGAGATGTCGGAATGCCAGTAGACGCCCGCGTCGCCGAGGCCGATGGGCTCGCCGTTCTCCTTGATGTTGGAGACGATGAGGATCTCGGGATGGTTCTTGAGCTGGAACTGGTGCAGGACGTGGATCTCGAGCGGGCCGAAGCGGCGGCTGAAGTCGATGTGCTGCTGGGGGGTGATCTGCTGGTTGCGGAAGACCAGGACGTGGTGGTCGAGGTGGGCGCGGTGGATGCGGGCGAAGTCTTCTTCCGGGATGGGGCGCGCGATGTCGAGGCCGATGACTTCGGCGCCTACGGGGGCGGGGAAGGGGCGGATCTCGAAGGATTGGGTGCGCTCGGGGACGAGGACTTGGCTCATGTGCCGCAATGTAGGCGGGGATGGGGGGTTGGGCAACGAACTCTTCGTTGAATGCTTATGACTGCTCTGGTGCTTTTTTGGGTTTTCTCTCTCTGCTTAGGCTGTTGGCCGGGTCTCGCCCCGGCGGGCGACTTACTTTTCTTGTCTCGCCAAGAAAAGTAAGCAAAAGAAGGCGACCCCACTGTCTGCGTCCCTCCGCTTCGCTGCGGGCAACCTGCGGTGCTCGCGTTTCGCGGGGTCTCGCAGAACTCGCTTCGCTCAAACAGCTGCGAGCCCTGATCCGCGAAACGCTGCGCTCCTCGGCGCAGCCAGAGGGGGGTGACTCGGGCCTTTGCTTCGCTCGGCCGCAGATGCCCTTCGGGCCTTCGCTTCGCTCGGCCTTGTGTTTGTCTTGTCCCCTCTCCCTCTGGGAGAGGGTTAGGGTGAGGGCACCGGGCCTCACCAATGTTGCGACGGTATCCACCGCCCAGTGCCCTCACCCCAGCCCTCTCCCAGAGGGAGAGGGAGCAATACCGCCGAGCGCAGCGATGGCCCGTTGGGTATGCCAGGCCGAGCGAAGCAAAGGCCCGAGCGCCCCCCTCTGGCTGTGCCGAGGAGCGCAGGCGTAGGCGGGATAAGGGGCCGCAGCTGTCTGAGCGGAACGAAGTGCAGCGAGTTCTGCGGACCCCCGCCGTAGCCGAGCACCGCAGGTTGCCCGTAGCGAAGCGGAGGGACACAGACAGCGGGGTCGCCTTTTCTTTGGTTGGCGGTTTCAAAGACCAAGTGCAACGGTCGGGACAAGGCCTGCTTTGTCCATATAAACGTTGTCGAAGAACACCTCGGCAGGACTGCGCCAGCCGAGTGTCTTGCGAGGCCTCATGTTGAGTTCCCAAGCCATGCCGTCGAGCTCCCGCTGGGAGTACACGCTCAAGTCGGTGCCCTTGGGCAGGTATTGCCGCAGCAAACCGTTGGTGTGTTCGTTGATGCCTCGCTGCCATGGACTGTGCGGGTCGCAGAAGTAGATCTTCAAGCCCGTGTTTTCGGCGAGCTTCTTGTGCAGCGCCATTTCCTTGCCTTGGTCGTAGGTCAGCGTCTGGCGTATTTCCGGGGGCAATGCCGAGAAGGCCAGCGTGAAGCCATTGAGCGCGTCCAGTGCGGTGCTGCCATCGAGTTTGACCAGCATGGCGAACAACGATCTGCGGCATACCAGCGTGCCCACGGCCGAGGCATTTGCCTTGCCCTTGATGAGGTCGCCTTCCCAATGCCCCGGCAGAAGGCGGTCGTTGGCTTCGGGCGGGCGCACGTGGATGCTCACAATGTCCTGCAACGATCCGCGCCTGTCCTCGCCCCGGGTTCTCGGTTTGCGGGCCCCTCGTCCCTGGCGCAGCAATACCACCAGTTCGCGACGCAGGTCGCCTTTGGGCATTGCATAGATGGCGGTGTAGATGGTCTCGTGAGAGGCTTGCAATTCTGGCTGTCCGGGATGGCGTTGCCTGAGTTTGGCAGCGATCTGCTCGGGCGAAAGCTTGAGCTCCAGCAGGGTCCTGACTTCGGACCACAAGACACCATCTCGGTGCAGCTTGCGTACTGGCCAGGCCGCACGACGCACCCGCCGCGCTCGCTGGCCAGCTCGGCTCGCGTCGTAGCCTCCAGCGACTCGCGGCCGGCCCATCACACACTGCTCGGACTCGTTCTGGTAACCATTGCGGCGCAGCTCTCGAGTGATGGTGCTCGGCGACCTGCCCAGCACTGCGGCAATAGATCGAGCGCTGTAGCCCTGCACTTTCATGGCCATCACCACTCCACGCTCTTCCGCACTCAACTGCTGATAGGTATTCGCCATGCAACTCCTCTGAATTTGAAGTGTTGCACTTGGTCTTTGAAACCGCCGTTACTTTCTTTTGGCGAAGCAAAAGAAAGTGACTGGCCCGCCGGGGCGAGACCCGGCCAACAGCCTAAACAAAAAGCGCGCCTTCAAAAAAATCAGAGCGTATGACTCCGATCCCCCTCACTAAACCCAACAGCCTCCCAAGCATCACCCACAGCAAACCCCACCACCTTGAACAACTCCCCCATCTCATGCTCATGCACCAACCGAGCCCCCATAGCCCTCTCCCCCACGGAAGCCGTCTCCATCAAAGAAACCAACCCACAGTTCAACAAAAACCGCGCCTGACTCGCATACCCCAGCACAGCAAGCCCCGCCTCCTGCCCAGCCAACGCCACCCCCGTGAAGTCGACGTGCGCAGTGATGTCCTTCAACCCCACGTCCGACAGCGGATCCCCCATCCGCCAGATGCGCCCGATGGCACATCACCGTCCCCATGTGCCGCTGCGGGTGGTAGTACTCGCTCTCGGGAAAGCCGTAGTCGATCAAAAAGGCAGCCCCGCGCTCGAGCCGGTCCGCCAGCGTCGCGACGAAGGCCTTGGCCTGCGGATGGATCTCCGTCAGGTAGTCGTGCTCGCCCGGCACCTCGACCGGCGGCCGCAGCTCGGTCTCGCGGTCGGCCCAGGCCCAGCCGTCGCCGGCCGCATTGCGCACCACGCCGCGCTCGAACCAGCGCCCGCCGTGGCGCGCGAGCAGTTGCACCGGCATCGCGTCGAGCACCTCGTTGCCGACCACCACGCCCTGCATCGCCTCGGGCAGTTCGAGCCGCCATTCGACGCGGTCGCCGAAGCGCGCCAAGGCCTGCTGCTGGCGCGCGCGCAGGGTGCCCGAGAGGTCGACGATGCGGTAGTTCACGTCGCCGCGGCCCAGTGCATCGAGCGCGTCGAGCAACTGGGCGGCGAGCGCGCCCGAGCCGGCGCCGAATTCCCACACCGTGGCGGTGCCGGTCTTCTCGAGCGCCTCGGCCAGCTGCGCGGCCAGCGCGCGGCCGAACAGCGGGGTGAGCTCGGGCGCGGTCACGAAGTCGCTGCCCGATTCGGGCATCTGGCCGAACTTGGCGAGGCTGTTGGCGTAGTAGCCGAGCCCCGGCGCATAGAGCGCAAGCGCCATGAAGCGGTCGAAGCCGATCCAGCCGCCGGCGCGCTCGACGGCACGGGCGATCAGGGTGTCGAGGGCGATGGGTAAACTGCTGTGGGTCTGTGTCGTCACGGGCACCGATTCTCCTCGCATCCTCCAGCCCCCACCTTCCGCATGAGCGCCGCGCCCTCCTCCACCGCCACGCCACCCGAGCGCCGCACCGTCCTCGTCACGGGCGCTGGCAAGCGGCTGGGGCGCGAGATCGCGCTGGCGCTGGCCGCGGGCGGCTGGCGCGTGGCGGTGCATTTCCGCCAGTCGCGCGCCGAGGCCGAGCAGACGGTGGCCGACTGCGCCGCGCTCGCGGGCGAGGCCCATGCCTTCGGCGCCGACCTGCTCGACGAGGCCGCCACGCGCGCGCTGCTGCCGCAGGTGGCGGCGCACTTCGGCCGGGTCGACGCGGTGGTTCACAGCGCCGCGCTGTTCGAGCACGACGACGCGGCCAGCTTCAGCTACGCGCTGATGGACCGCCATGCGCGCGGCAACACGGGGGCCGCGATCGTGCTGGCGCAGGCGCTGCACGCGCACCTCGCGCAACGCGATCCAGAAGGCACGCTCACCGGCGCGGTGGTCCACATGCTCGACCAGAAGCTGTGGAACACCAACCCCGATTTCCTCAGCTACACGCTGTCCAAGGCCGCGCTCGAGGCCGCCACGCCGATGCTGGCGCTGGCGCTCGCGCCGCGCGTGCGCGTGGTGGGCGTGGCGCCCGGCCTCACGCTGCCGAGCCACATGCACGACGACGACAAGTTCGCGCAGCTGCACAGGCTGTCGCCGCTGGGGCGCTCGTCCACGTCGGCCGACGTGGCCGCCACCGTGCGCTTCGCGCTCGAGAACGGCTCGATCACCGGCACCACGCTGCTGGTGGACGGCGGCCAGCACCTGATGAAGTTCGAGCGCGATTTCTCGCACATGTGAATCCAGGCCCGCCGCCCGAGGCCCCCTTTTTCGAGCCCCACCCGATGTCACCCACCACCCCCCTCGGGCGCCAGACGCTCACCCTCCACGGCCTGCGCTTCGACGCCAACCTCGGCATCCTCGAGCAGGAGAAGGTCGCGCCGCAGCCGATCCAGGTCGATGCCGAGCTCAACCTCGGCCCGCAGCCGCTGCTGCCCAAGGACGATGACATCTTCCACGTGCTCGACTACCGCAAGGTGCGTCGGATCATCATCGACGAATGCACCGCCGAGCACGTGAACCTGCTCGAAAGCCTCATCGGCAAGCTCGCGCAGCGCCTGCTGCAGCTGCCCGGCGTGCTGGGCGTGCGCGTGAAGATCGCCAAGCTCGAGATCTTCGAGGACTGCGAGGTCGCGATCCGCATCGAAGCCGGGGAATGGTGATCCGGGGCAAAATCGCCCCCTTCCCCCGCTTTTTGCTGCCCCGGGCAGCCCTTTTGCCATGAACGCCGTCTGGATCGACGAGGCGCCCGTCGCCGACGCCTCCGCCTCGCCCCTCCCCGCCAACTCGATGAAGATCGAGCGCGAAACGCACAAGCTCGAGAAACGCCTGTGCCGCGAGGTGGGCCGCGCCATCGTCGACTACAACATGATCGAGGAAGGCGACAAGGTCATGGTCTGCGTGTCGGGCGGCAAGGACAGCTACGGCCTGCTCGACATCCTGCTCAAGCTCAAGGCCCGCGCGCCGATCCACTTCGACATCGTCGCGGTCAACCTCGACCAGAAGCAGCCCGGCTTCCCCGAGGAAGTGCTGCCGAAGTACCTGAGCGATCTCGGCGTGGCCTTCCACATCGAGAACCAGGACACCTACAGCATCGTCAAGCGCGTGATCCCCGAGGGCAAGACCACCTGCGGCCTGTGCAGCCGGCTGCGCCGCGGCATCCTCTACCGCGTGGCCGACGAGCTGGGCGCCACCAAGGTCGCGCTGGGCCACCATCGCGACGACATGCTGCAGACCTTCTTCCTCAACATGTTCTTCGCGGCCAAGCTCAAGAGCATGCCGCCGAAGCTGGTGAGCGACGACGGCCGCCACGTGGTGATCCGGCCGCTGGCCTACGTGGCCGAGAAGGACCTGGTGCGCTGGGCCCAGCACCGCGAATTCCCGATCATTCCGTGCACGCTGTGCGGCAGCCAGGAGAACCTGCAGCGCAAGCAGGTCGGCGAGATGCTGCGCGAATGGGAGCGCAAGTACCCGGGGCGCATCGAGAACATGTTCAGCGCGATGCAGAACGTGGTGCCTTCGCACCTGCTCGACGGAACGCTGCACGACTTCAAGGGTCTGAAGCCGACGGGCGTGGCCGACGAGAACGGCGACAAGGCCTTCGACACGCCCTCCTTCGACCCGCTCTCCCAGGCACCCGCCGCCCTGCGCATCGTCCAGGGCTGATCCGGCTACCCAGGGGAATTTGGGGCCCCACCGGCCGGAGACCCTCATGAAACGCGCCTTCTCTGCTCTTCCCGCTCTCCTTTTGGTAGCAACCCTGTCCGGCTGCGCCACCTCCTGGGTGGTCGACAGCGACGTGAAGAGCTTCTCCGCCATCGACACCGTTCCCGCCGGCGCCACCTACCGCTTCGAGCGCCTGCCCTCGCAGCAGGCCAACAGCGAGCGCCAGGCCTCGCTCGAGGCCATGGCGGCCGCCGCGCTCGAGCAGGTCGGCCTGCGCCGCGACGACGCCAACCCGCGCTACACGGCGCAGATCAGCGCCCGCGTGACCACCACGCTGTCGCCCTGGGCCGATCCCTGGCTCTGGGACGGCCCCTTCGGCTATGGCTATGGCTACGGCCCCTACGGCTACGGCCGGCGCTGGTACGGCGGCGGCTGGTATGGCGCGCCGATCGTTCCGCAGGCCTCCAACCCCTGGTACGAGCGCGAGGTCGGCGTGGTGCTGCGCGAGCTCGGCAGCAACCGCGTCGTCTACGAGACCCGCGCGCGCAACGACGGCCCCTACACCGCGAGCGCGGCGGTGCTGCCGGTGATGTTCCAGGCTGCGCTGCAGGGCTTCCCGAAACCGCCCGAGGGCGTGCGGCGCGTCAACATCGAGCTGCCCACGGCGAAGAAGCAACAGTAAGGGCCCGCCTCGGGCCTGGAGCGGCGGCACGATCCGAAATGCCGCCCTCCTAGAATTTCGACCATGGAAGACCTCACCCGCCTGATCGCCGTTCGCCATGGCGAAACCGCCTGGAACGTCGACACGCGCATCCAGGGCCAGCTCGACATCGGACTCAATGCCACCGGCGTCTGGCAAGCCCAGCGCGTGGGACAGGCGCTGGCCGACGAACCGCTGGCCGTCATCTACGCCAGCGACCTCTCGCGCGCCTGGCAGACCGCGCTCGAGATCGCCAAACCGCACGGCCTCGAGGTCCGGCCCGAACCCGGCCTGCGCGAGCGCGCCTTCGGCCGCTTCGAGGGCATGAGCTTCGCCGAGATCGAGGCCGAGCTGCCCGAGCAGGCCAGGCGCTGGCGCGAGCGCGATCCCGAGTTCGAGCCCGAGGGCGGCGAGAGCCTGCTGGTGTTCCGCGAGCGCATCACGCGCGTGGCCGCCGACCTGGCCTCGCGCCACACGGGCGAGCTGGTGGCGCTGGTCGCGCACGGCGGCGTGATGGACGTGCTCTACCGCGCCGCCACGCGCCAGGAGCTGCAGGCGCCGCGCACCTGGCAGCTCGGCAACGCGGCCATCAACCGCATGCTGTGGAGCAGCGAGGGCTTCAGCCTCGTGGGCTGGAGCGACATCTCGCACCTCGCGGCCGAGGGCGGGCCGCGCGACGAGTTCGCCAACTAGCTCGGTGCGTCAGTGCGAGCCGGGCGCCACCATGCGGTGGCGCAACTGATCGGCCACCACCGCCACGATCAGCAGCGCGCCCAGCACCACCATCTGCAGGTACGACCCCACGCTCCGCGAGGTTCATGCCGTTCTGCACCAGGCCGATGAAGATCGCGCCCATCACCACGTTCGGCACCCGGCCCATGCCGCCGCGCAGGCTCACGCCGGCGATCACGCAGGCCGCGATCGACTCCAGCGCCACGGTGCCGCCGAGGTTGGCTTCGCCGGTCTCGACGCGCGCGGTCAGCAGCAGGCCGCTGACGGCCGCGAGGCCCGCGCACAGCAGGTAGGCCACGAGCAGCACGCGCCGGGTGTCGATGCCCGACAGCGCCGCGGCCTTGGCATTGCCGCCCACGGCCAGCAGGTGGGTGCCGGTCGGCATGCGGCCCATCACCACGCCCATGGCCGCCACGCAGACCGCCGTGACCCAGATCGGCACCGGCACGCCCAGCAGCGTGCCGAAGCCGAACAGCTCGCTGAAGCCCGCGGGCAGGCCCGACACCGGCACGCCGCCCGTGAGGTAGAGCGCCAGGCCGAAGCCGATCGACTGCACGCCCAGCGTGACGATGAAGGGCGAGACGCCGATGAAGGCCACGCCGATGCCGTTGACCAGCCCCACCGCGAGCCCGGCCAGCATGCCGCAGGCGCAGCCCAGGGCAATGGCCAGCCAGGCGGCGTCGGGCAGCGCGGCGCCGAAGAACTGCATGGCCAGCGCCGCCACCACCGAGGTGATCGCCATCACGGTGCCGACCGAGAGGTCGAAGCCGCCGGTCACCAGCGCCAGCATCTGGCCCATGGCCACCAGGATCAGGTAGACCGACTGGCGCAGCAGGTTGACCAGGTTCTGCACCGTGAGGAACTGGTCCGACAGGGTGCCGAACACCACGAAGGCGATCGCCAGCATGAAGGGCAGCACGCCCAGGCGCAGGAACAGGGCGCGCAGCAGGGCCAGCGCGCGGCCGGCGGGCCCCGGTGCCGAAGGCACGGCGGTGGCGACGGAGGAAGACGAAGTCATGGCTTGTTGTTCTCGCTGGAACCGAAGAAGAGATTGAGCACGGCGGTCTCGCCGATGGCGTCGCCCTGCAGTTCGCCGGCGATCTCGCCGCGGCACATCACGTAGACGCGGTGGCTCAGGTGCAGCACCTCGGGCAGGTCGGAGGAGATCACGACCACCGCCGCGCCGCCTTCGCAGAGCTTGCGAATCACCTGGTAGAGCGCGCTGCGGGTGCCGATGTCGACGCCCACCGTGGGCTCGTCGAACACGTAGAGCGCGGCGTCGCGCGTCATGCCCTTGCCGAACAGCACCTTCTGCTGGTTGCCGCCCGACAAGAGCGCCACCGGCCGCTCGAGGTTGCGCGGCGCGAGCTCCACGCGCTCGGCCGCGGCCGTCGACAGCCGGCGCCCGAGCCGCTTGCGCAGCCAGCCGCCATGGCCGCGCAGCGGACCGTGCACCAGCGGCAGCGTGATGTTGGCGCGCGCGCTGAAGCCCAGCACCAGCCCCTCGCCCTTGCGGTCGGGCGGCAGGTAGAACAGGCCCTCGTCGAGCAGCCGGCGCACCCTGGCGCCGGTGCGCGGCTGGCCCTTGAACAGCACGCGGCCCGCGCTCACCGGGTCGAGCCCGCAGACCGCGCGAAACAGCTCCGACTTGCCGCAGCCCACGAGGCCGGCCAGCCCGACCACCTCGCCGCGCCGCACCGTGAGGCTGGCGCAGCGCACGCCGTTGGGCGAATGCAGGCCCTCGACCTCGAGCACCGTCTCGCCCGGCGCGAAGGCGATGCGCGGATAGACCTGCTCGATGGCACGCCCGCTCATCAGCTCGATCAGGCGGTCGGCATCGGTCTCGCGCGCCTCGACCGTCGTCACCTCGCGGCCGTCGCGCAGCACCGTGATGCGGTCGGCGATCCGCGCGATCTCCTGCATGCGGTGCGAGATGTAGACGATGCCCACGCCGCGCGCCTGCAGCCGCGCCACCAGCTCGAACAGGCGCTGCGTCTCGGCCTCGGTCAGCGAAGCCGTGGGCTCGTCGAGGATCAGCACCGAGACCTCGCCGCGCAGGCCCTTGGCGATCTCCACCATCTGCTGCTGCGCGCGCGTGAGGCCGGCCACGGCGCATCGACGTCGATCGCGAAGCCCAGGTCGGCCAGCATCGCGCGGGCGCGTTCGCGCAGCGCGCCGCGGTCGAGCAGGCCGCCGCGGCGCGGCTCCTCGCCGAGGCTCAGGTTCTGCGCCACCGACAGCGTGGGGATCAGCGAGAACTCCTGGAACACCGCGCTGATGCCGTGGCGCCGCGCGTCGTGCACGTTCGCGAAGCGCACCGGCTCGCCGCGCAGCAGGATCTCGCCGGCGCTCGGCACATTGGCGCCGGCCAGGAGCGAGATCAGCGTCGACTTGCCGGCGCCGTTCTCGCCGAACAGCACGTGCACCTCGCCCGCGCGCAGCTCGAAGTCCACGCCGTCGAGCGCCAGCACGCCCGGATAGCGCTTGCCGAGCCCGCGGGTCTGCAGCAGGGGTGGCATCGCGGGCCTTACTTGACCTCGAACACCGGCTTGAAGCCGGTCGGCGGCAGGATGTCGGCCTGCTTCACGCTCTGGATGTTGCTGCTGTCGACCACGAAGATCTTCGGGCCCACGTGCTTCGCGACCTCCTTGCCCTCGAGCAGGCGCACCGCCTGGTCGACCGCGATGCGGCCCTGGATCACCATCGAGTCGGCCGGCGCCGCCACGATGCGGCCGCGCTGGATGCCCTCGTAGACGCCCGGCGTCATGTAGAAGGACAGCACCTGCACCTTCTTGTCGAGGTTGCGCGAGCGCAGGATGCCGGTGGCGGCCTCGGCCGTGACGGCCGTGCCGGCCACGTAGGCCAGGTCGGGGTTGGCCTGCAGCACGTCCTCGATCAGCTTGCTCTGCGCTTCCTTGCCGGTGTCGCCGTACTTCGGATCGAGCACCACCACCGCGCTGCCCTTGACCGCCTCCATGAAGCCCTTGTGCGCGGCCTCGACCCAGCCCGCGCCGGCCGGGCCCGGGAACCAGCCGACCTTGACCGGCGGCGAGCCGGCCGGATGCTTCTTCGCGAGGTAGGCACCGGTCGACTGGCCCATGGTGTGGAAGGACACCAGCGACTTGGCCGAGAGGTCGGGCGAATTGATGCCGTTGACCAGGTCGATCACCGGCACCTTCTTCGCGGCCGTGGCCTTGATGACGTTGTTCAGGCCGTCGCCCGAGATCGCGCCGATGATCACCGCGTTGGCGCCGCGCGCCACGCAGTCCTCGATCTGCGAGACCTGCTTGCCGAGATTGGTGTAACCGCCCGCGTCGACCACCTGCAGCTTCACGCCCTGGCGCCGGGCCTCCTCGATCACGCCGTAGTCCACGCCGAGCCAGTAGGCGTCCTTCATGTGCGGGAACGACACGCAGAGGTCCCACTTCTTCGAGGCTTTGGGCAGCGGCACGTAGTCGATGGGCTTCTTCGTGCCCTCGGCCGAGAAGGCGGGCTCGGTGGCCTCGGCCTTGTAGGGAAACCAGTCGGCGGCCGAGGCACCGCCGTGCCACAGCACGGTGGCGGCGAAGGCGGCGGCGGTCAATGAAACGCGCAGGGGCAAGCTGTTCATGAAGAACTCCTAGGTGGCAACGGGGAAGAAAAAGGAAGGGGGGTGGGCGGCCTTGCCGCCCGGGCGCTCAGTCGGCGAGCGCGGCGCGCAGGCGCTCGATGCGCCGTCGTCGCTCGGCGCGCGCGGCCAGCGCCTGCGCCATGTCGACCGCGACGAAGCGCGCTTTGTGGTTGGGCTGCATCTGGGCGATCAGGTCCATGTCGGCGCTGATCACCGTGCCGACCATCGCGTAGCCGCCGCCCCGAGACCGCGTCGCGGTGCAGGATGATCGGCTCGCGCCCGCCCGGCACCTGGATCGAGCCATAGGGATAGCCGGCATCGACGATGTTCGACGGATCGGCGCCCGCGCCGAAGGGCGGCGTGCGCTCGATGAACTTCAGCGGCGTGCCGTTCTTGTAGCGGTAGCCGATGCGGTCGGCCTCCGAGCCGACGCTCCAGGTGTCGGCGAAGAAGCTGCGTACCGAGTCCTGCTGCAGCCGGTGGAAGTAGATGCCGGGCAGCACGCGCAGCGTCACCTCCTTCGCGAGCACCGGCAGCAGATCCGCCGCCACGCCACGCCCGGGCCGTGCGCGCGCCGAGGGCGTGCCCACGGGCAGCCGGTCGCCGGCGAGCAGCTTGCGGCCCTCGAAGCCACCGAAGGCGCCGAGGCCGTAGGTCGAGCGGCTGCCGAGCACCAGCGGCACGTCGATGCCGCCGGCCACCGCGATGCACATGCGCGCGCCCAGCAGCATGAAGTCGAAGCCGAGCACGTCGCCGGCCCGCACCGCGAAGGCTTCGTTGCGCGGCCTCTCGGCGCCGTTGAGCTTGACCTTGGCCTGCGCGCCCGTCACCGCCACCACGGCGGGTGCGTCGAAGCGCAGCTCGGGCCCGAGCAGGGTGCTCTCGATCACGGCCGCGCCCTCGTCGTTGCCCACCAGCAGGTTGGCCAGCACCAGGCCCTGCTGGTCGAGCGCGCCCGACAGCGGAATGCCCAGGTGGTAGTAGCCGGGACGGCCCGCGTCCTGCACGCTGGTCGCGAGGCCGGGCTTGAGCACTTCAATCGCCATGGAGCACCTTCAGCAGCTGTTGGTTGTAGCCGTCGGGATCGGCCAGGAATTCCGTGAGCGAGAACGACACCGGCGCGATGCGCAAGGTGTAGTCGCCGGCCTCCACCTGCGCCACCTGGCGGTCGGTACCGGGCGCGGTCGATCGGCTTCCACTCGACGATGTCGCCGGGGCGGAAGAACACCATCAGCTCCTTGAGGTACGGCAGGCGCTGGGCCGGATCGAAGATCGGCGCCGGCGTGACGCCGAACATCTGGTAGCCGCCGGCGCCGCGCACCGAGTAGATGCAGCTGAAGCAGCCGCCGTGGCCCAAGGTGAGCCGCGGCGTGTCGGTGCGCGGGCTCAGGTACTTGGGCACCTCGAGCTGGCGCTCGCGCTCGACCATCTGGAACAGGAAGGGCAGCCCGGCCACGAAGCCCACCATGGAGACGAACCACGGCGCGCCCGAATGCGCGGCGATGAAGGCCTCGACGGAATCGAGGCCGTTGATGCGCGCGGCGTATTCGATGTCGGTGCTGGCCGGGTCCTGGTGGCGCTCGCGGAAGCGCATCAGGGTCTGCGTGCGTCCACGGGTCGTTGTAGAGCACGGGGATCTCGACGATGCGGGTCTGAAGCCGCAGGTCGGCCTCGCCGATGCCGGCCTCGATCCCTTCGAGCACGGACTGCAGCGCGTCGGGCGCGATCAGGTCGGGATCGAAGCGCACCAGGTAGGCCGCGTTGGCCGGCAGATCTCGGTGACGCCCGCGATCTCGCCGGCCTGCACGCGGCGGCGCAGCTCGTTGCAGATCGCCATGCCCTTGAAGAAAGCCGGCAGCGACATCGCTTCGCTGATCTCGACGAACAGGTGCTCGTCGCCGCCGAAGCTGTAGCGGGCCTGGGCCGGGAGGATGGCGGCGGTCATGCGGGCACCTTCTCGAGAGTCGGGACGGAAGCGGCGGGCTCCGCCAGCGGGTTCGCCGCGAGCCACTGCTCGAGGAAGCCGGTGTGGAAGGCCGCGGCCGCGACCTCGGCGTCCTCGCACAGCGCGCGGTGCAGCGGGATGGTGGTGTGGATGCCCTCCACGCGCAGCTCGCCGAGCGCGCGGCGCATGCGCGCGAGCGCGGCGGCGCGGTCGCTGTCGTGCACGATCAGCTTGCCGAGCAGCGAGTCGTAGTAGGCCGGCACGTTGCAACCCCCGAACATCAGGGTGTCGAAGCGCACGCCGGGCCCGCCCGGCACCGCGAGCCGCGTCACCAGGCCCGGGCTCGGCATGAAGTTCTTCGCGGCGTTCTCGGCGTTGATGCGCACCTCGATGGCGGCGCCGGCGAGCCGGATGTCCTCCTGCTTCAGGCGCAGCGGCTGGCCCAGCGCGATGCGCAGCATCTCCTTCACGAGGTCGATGCCGGTGACCATCTCGGTGATCGGATGCTCGACCTGGATGCGGGTGTTCATCTCGATGAAGAAGAACTCGCGCGTGTCGTCGTCGTAGAGGTATTCGAGCGTGCCCGCGCCGCGGTAGGCCACGGCGCTCGCGAGGCGCAGCGCCCGATTCGCACAGCGCGGCGCGCGTGGCGGCATCGATGGCGGCCGAGGGCGCTTCTTCCACACCTTCTGGCGCCGGCGCTGCAGCGAGCATTCGCGCTCGAAGCAGTGCACCACGCGCTGGCCGTCGCCGAGGATCTGCACCTCGATGTGGCGTGCCTTGCGGATGAAGCGTTCGAGGTAGACCTCGCCGTTGCCGAAGGCGGCCTGCGCCTCGGCGGTGGCGGTGGCGAACTGCTGGCGCAGCTCGGCCTCGTCGTGCGCCACGCGGATGCCGCGCCCGCCACCGCCGGCCGAGGCCTTGATCATGATCGGGTAGCCGATGCCGCGCGCGAGCTCGACCGCCACGCCGGCATCGCTCACCACGCCGGCGCTGCCGGGCACGGTGGGCACGCCGGCCCTCATGGCGGCGGCGCGCGCGGTCGCCTTGTCGCCCATGGTGCGGATCGCATGCGGCGTCGGGCCCACGAACACCAGGCCCGCGGCCTCGACGCGCGCCGCGAAGTCGGCGTTCTCCGAGAGGAAGCCGTAGCCCGGATGCACGGCGCCCGCGCCGCTGTGGGCCGCGGCCTGCAGGATGGCGTCGGCGCTCAGGTAGCTCTTGCTGGCATGGGCCGGGCCGATGCGCACGGCCTCGTCGGCCATCTGCACGGCCAGGCTCTGGGCGTCGGCGTCGCTGTAGACGGCGACGGTCTTCAGGCCCAGCTCCTGCGCGGCGCGGATCACGCGCACCGCGATCTCCCCGCGGTTGGCGATCAGCAGCTTGTCGAATGCAGCGGTCATCGCGTCGTCTTCCTCAGGCGGTCTCGATCACGGCCAGCGGCTGGCCCGGATCGACCGGCTCGGCGTTCTCGACCGCGAAGCGCAGCAGGCGGCCGGCCGCGTCGGCCGTCACTTCGCTGAACTGCTTCATCACCTCGACCAGGCCCAGCACGTCGCCCACGGCCACCGTGTCGCCCTCGGACTTGAATGGCGGCGCGTCGGGCGCCGAGCGGCGGTAGAAGGTGCCCGGCAGCGGGCTCAGGACTTCATGGGTAGCGGACATCGGATGCACTCCTGGGGACGGAACGGAAAACGGGGAAGGGAAGAGGGGGATCAGCCCTGCGCGGCGAGCCCCGCGACCTCGATGCCATGCGCGGCCAGCGCGCGCCGCGTGGCCTGCACCAGCGCGAGCGCACCGGGCGTGTCGCTGTGGATGCAGACCGAGTCGAAGCCGATGGCCAGGTCCTCGCCCTCGACCGTGCGCACCGTGCCCTCGGTGCAGGCGCGCAGCACCTTGGCCGCGACCGCCTCGGGGTCGAGCGCGCCGACGCGGCGCGTGAAGACGATGGAGCCGCTCAGGTCATAGTCGCGGTCGGCGTAGAACTCGCGCACCACGGGCTGGCCCAGCTCGCGCGCCACGCGGCAGGTGACCGAGGACTCCATGCAGAACAGGCGCAGGCCGGGCTCGATGCGCTGCAGTGCCTCGACCAGCGTGCGCGACAGCGCCTCGTCGCGCGCCGCGTGCATGTAGAGCGCGCCATGCGGCTTGATGTGCTGCAGCGCCAGCCCCTCGAGCCGCGCGAACTCGCGCAGCGCGCCGAGCTGGTAGACCATGTCGTTGACCAGTTCCTCGGCCGGCGCCTGGATGTGGCGCCGGCCGAAGCCCACGAGGTCGCGAAAGCCCGGGTGCGCGCCGATGCCCACGCCATGCTCGCGCGCCAGCGCGACCATGCGCCGCATGATGTTCGGATCGCCGGCATGGAAGCCGGTGGCGATGTTGGCCGAACTGATCAGCGGCATCAGTTCCGCGTCGACGCCATCGCCGATGGTCCAGGGGCCGAAGCCCTCGCCCATGTCGGAGTTCAGATCGATCCGCTTCTTGTTCACGTGTGACAGCCTTTGTTCGATGGACGGGCCGAAGATTAGTGAGCGGTCCAAAGGCTGAAAAGCATTGTTTTCCGCGCGCTCGGTATCTGAAAAACAGATGCTGCGCGGCGGCGCATGCCTTGCTACGCTGGCGTCACCCGCACGCGCGGTATCGGGTTTTCACCAACCCATGCACCGGCTGCCCCGCGTTGCCGATACCGATCCACTCCCCGAACCCCGCCATGTCCCTGACCCTTCGCCAGCTCAAGTACTTCTCGGCGGTGGCCGAGGCGGGCCGCATCTCGCACGCGGCGCTGCAGCTCAACATCTCGCAGTCGGCCGTGACCACCGCGATCCGCGAGCTCGAGGAGATGCTGGGCCAGCAGCTGTTCGAGCGCCATCCGCACGGCGTGGAACTGACCAAGGGCGGGCGCCGCTTCCTGAGCCATGCCTACGCGGTGCTGGCCGCGGCCGACGAGGCGCAGCGCATGCCGCACGAGGACGCCGCCGTTCAGGGCGAGCTGACCATCGCCGCGAGCTACACCGTGCTGGGCTACTTCCTGCCGCACCACCTGCAGCGCTTCGAGCAGCTGCATCCGCAGGTCACGCTGAAGGTGCACGAGGTGGCGCGCGAGGCGATCGAGGAAGGGCTGATCACGCGGCGCTACGACCTCGGCGTGGTGCTGACCTCGAACGTGGTGCTGCGCGAGCTCTCGCTCGAGACCTTCTTCGGCTCGCAGCGCCGGCTGTGGGTGCCGGCCAAGCATCCGCTGCTCGACAAGGCCGAGGTCACGCTGGCCGACGTGGCGGCCGAGCCCTACATCATGCTCACGGTCGACGAAGCCGCGGCCACCGCGCTCAAGTACTGGGGCCGCACGCCGCACCAGCCCAAGGTGCGGCTGCGCACCAGCTCGGTGGAGGCGGTGCGCAGCACGGTCGCCAACGGCGGCGGCGTGACGGTGCTGTCGGACATGGTCTACCGCCCGTCGTCTCTGGAGGGCAAGCGCATCGAGACCATCAACCTGCGCGACCCGATCCCGACCATGAACATCGGGCTGGGCTGGAAGCAGGGCGTGGAGTTCTCGCCCGCGATGACGGCGCTGCGCGACTACTTCCGCCAGCTGTTCCTCGATCCCGCGTCGGCGCGGCAGGGGCGCGGGCGCGCCTGAGCCCGCCGCGCTCGCTCAGGCGTGCGAGACCTCGGCCTGCGCCTCCTTCGGCAGGTCGACCATCGGCCCGCTGCCGCTGTAGCGGTCGAGCGCGAGGTAGATCGCGGGCGTGATGTAGAGCGTGATCACCTGCGAAGATCAGCCCACCCACCACCGCCACGCCCAGCGGCTGGCGCAGCTCGGCGCCGGCGCCCAGGCCCAGCGCGAGCGGCAGCGCGCCCATCAGCGCGGCCAGCGTGGTCATCAGGATCGGGCGGAAGCGCAGCCGGCAGGCCTCGCGGATCGCCTCCACCGGCTGCAGGCCCTCGGTGCGCTGCGCGTCGAGCGCGAAGTCGATCATCATGATCGCGTTCTTCTTCACGATGCCGATCAGAAGCAGGATGCCGATGGTCGCGATCAGCGTGAGGTCGAAGCCGAAGATCTTCAGCGAGATCAACGCACCCACCGCCGCCGAGGGCAGGCCCGCGAGGATGGTGATCGGATGGATGTAGCTCTCGTAGAGCACGCCCAGCAGCACGTAGATGACCAGCACCGCGAGCACCAGCAGCACGGCCTGGCTGGACTGCGAGCTCTGGAACACCGCGGCATCGCCCCCGTAGGTGGTGATGATCGACTGCGGCATCTGAGCTCTTCCTTGAAGCGGTCGATCTTGGCGGTGGCGTTGCCCAGCGGCACGTCGGGCCCGAGATTGAACGACACCGTCACCGCCTGCAGCTGGCCCTGGTGGTTGACCGAGGTCGGGCCCACGGTGCGCTCGATGCTCGAAAAGGCCGACAGCGGCACCAGCCGGCCGGTGGTGCTGCGCACCGACAGGCGCGAGACATCGTCCTCGAACTGCCGGTCGTTGTCGGCCGCCGAGAGGATCACCTGGTAGGTGTTGCTGGCCGCGTAGATGCTGCCGATCTGGCGGTCGCCGTAGGCGTTGTAGAGCGCGGTGCGCAGGTCGCCCACGGCCACGCCGAGCACGCCGGCCTTGTCGCGGTCGATCTTCAGCGTGGCCTGCAGGCCGCGGTTCTGCGAGTCGCTGGTGACGTCGCGGGAGTCGGGGTCGGCGCGCATGCGTTCCATGAGCCGCGTGGCCCAGGGCACCATCTCGCCGGCGTTCACGCTCTGCAGCGTGTACTGGAAGCGCGCCTTGCTCTGGCGCCCGCCCAGGCGCAGGTTCTGCACCGGCTGCATGTAGACGGCGATGCCGGGAATCTCGCGAAAGCGCTGGCGCAGCGACTCGAGCACCTTGGGCATCTTCGGCCGCTCGCCGCGCGCCTTGAGCACCGCGAACAGCCGGCCCGAGTTCTGCGTGGCCGTGGGGCCGCCCACGCCGACGAAGGAGCTCACGTAGTCGACGCTGGGATCGGCCATCAGCGCGTCGGACACGCGGTCCTGCAGCGCCTTCATGGCGGTGAAGGAGATGTCCTCGGCGGCCTCGGTCGTGATCTGGATCTGGCCGATGTCCTCCTCGGGGAAGAAGCCCTTGGGGATCGTGATGAACAGCCAGGCCGTGACAACGAAGGTGGCGCCGGCCATCAGCAGCATCAGCCCGCGGTGCGCCAGGGTCCAGTCGAGCGTGCGCATGTAGCTGCCGTGCACCCAGCGGTAGCCGCGCTCGAAGGCGCGGCCGATCGCGGTGCCGGGCTCGGGGTGCTCCTCCTCATGGTCGTGGCGCGCGCCGCCCTCGGGCCGCGGCACCTGCTTGAGCAGCCGGCTCGCGAGCATCGGCACCAGGGTCAGCGAGACGATCGCCGACACCAGCACCGCCAGCGCCACCACGACCGCGAACTCGTGGAACAAGAGGCCGATCACGCCCGGCATGAAGAAGATCGGGATGAACACCGCCACCAGCGAGATCGAGATCGAGACGATGGTGAAGCCCACCTCGCGCGCGCCGCGCAGCGAGGCCGCCAGCGGGTCCATGCCCTTCTCGACGTAGCGCATGATGTTCTCGAGCACCACGATCGCGTCGTCCACCACCAGGCCCACGGCCAGCGTGATGCCCAGCAGCGAGACGTTGTCGAGGCTGTAGCCGAAGGCATAGAGCAGCGCCACCGCGCCGATCAGCGAGATCGGGATGGTGGCCGCCGGGATCAGCGTGGCGACCAGCCGGTGCAGGAACAGGAAGATCACCAGCACCACCAGCGCGATGGTGCCCAGCAGCGTGAGCTGCACGTCGTGCACCGCCTCGCGGATCGACAGCGAGCGGTCGTTGACCATCTGGATCTCGACCGACTGCGGCAGCTCGGCCTTGAAGCGCGGGATCAGCGCGCGCACCGCGTCGACCACCTGCACCGTGTTGGCATTGGGCTGGCGCTGCACGGCCAGCGAGATCGAGCTCTGGCCGTTGAAGCTGCTGGCGGTCTTGACCGACTCGAAGCTGTCCTCGATGGTCGCGACCTCGTCGAGCCGCACCGGCGCGCCGTTGCGCTGGCCGACGATCAGCTTGGCGAAGTCGGCCGCGCGCGTGAGCTGCTGGTTGGCCTGGATGGTGAGCGTCTGACGCGGGCCGTCGAGCACGCCGACCGGCGTGTTGGCGTTGGCCGAGTTGACCGCGCGCGCGAGCTCGTCGAGCGTGATGTTGCGCGCGTTGAGCAGGTCGGCATTGGCCTTGATGCGCACCGCGAAGGCCTTGCGGCCGTACACGCCCACCTGCGCCACGCCGTCGATGGTCGAGAGCGTGGGCGAGATCAGGTTCTCGGCGTAGTCGTTGAGCTCCGAGGGGTTCATCGACGGCGAGATCAGCGCGATGAACAGCACCGGCGCATCGGCCGGGTTGACCTTGCGGTACGAGGGCAGCTGCGTGAGCTCCTGCGGCAGCTGGCGCTGCGCGCGCAGCAACGCGGCCTGCACGTCGACCGCGGCGGCGTCGATGTCGCGGCTGCTGACGAACTCGAGCGTGAGCGAGGTCACGCCCTGGGTGTTGACCGAGCTGATGGTCTGCAGGCCCGGGATGGTCGAGAACTGCTTCTCGAGCGGCAGCGCGACCGAACTCGCCATGGTGTCGGGACTGGCGCCCGGCAGCTGCGCATTGACGTTGATGACGGGCGTGTTGTAGCTGGGCAGCGCCGCGACCGGGATGCTGAAGTAGGCGAAGATGCCCACCACCACGACGGCCGCGGACAGCAGCACCGTCATCGCGGGACGGCGGATGCACAGCTCGGAGATGTTCATGGCCTAGACCTTCGCGCTGCGCGCTTCGGTATTCGCCTTGGGAGCGGCCCGGCGGCTCATGCGCGTTCCCGCTGCGTCGAGCGGATGTCGACGCCCTCGGACGACGCCGCGCTGCCGGGCGTCACGCCCGTGGTGCCGCCGGGCGCGGCCGGGGTCGCGGGCGTGTCGCCGCGCGGCTTGTCGTCGATGCGCACCTTGCCGTTGGGCCGCACGTTCTGGCTGCCCTCGATCACGACCTGCTCGCCGGGCTCCACGCCGCTGACCGCGACCCTGGTGCCGAAGGTGTGCAGCGTCTTCACCTTGCGGCGGCTCGCGTTGCGTTCCTTGTCGACCACGTAGAGCGAGGTGCCCTCGGGCAGCATCATCAGCGCCGCCGCCGGCACCACCGTGACGCCCTCGAGCGTGCGCACCGTGATGCGGGTGCCGACGAACTGGCCGGGCCACAGCCTCTGGTCGGCGTTGTCGAACACGGCCTTGGCGCGCACGGTGCCGATCTGCGGATCGACCGTGTTGTCGACGAAGTTGAGCGTGCCCTGCAGCGTGTCCTTGCGACCCGTGACCACGGCCTCGACGCGCGAGCGGGTGCGCGCGGCGGCCAGCAGGTCCTGCAGGTTGGCCTCGGGCACGGGGAAGCTCACGGCGATCGGGTCGAGCTGCGTGACCGTGACCAGCGACAGCGTGGGCTGCACCAGCGTGCCCGGGTAGATGTTGACGGCGCCGATGCGGCCCGCGATCGGCGCGCGCAGCTTGGTGTAGCTCAGCGCCACCTGGGCCGACTGCACCGCGGCGCGGTCGGCCGCGACCGCCGCGCGCTGCGCCTCGAGCTGCGACAGCGTGGCGTCGGTCGCGCTCTTGGAGATGAAGTTCTGCGCCAGCAATTCCTGGCTGCGCTTGTACTGGCGCTCGAGGTCGGCCAGCGTGGCCTCGTCGCGCTTCTGCTGGGCCTGGGCGCGCGCCAGGTTGGCCTGGTCGTTGCGGTCGTCGAGCGTGAAGAGCAGCTGCCCCTGCTTCACGAACTGGCCTTCCTTCACGTGCACCACGTCGACCGTGTTGGTCACCTGCGGTCGCAGGTCCACGCTGTTGAGCGAGACCACGCTGCCGTTGACCTGCACCGTGACCGGCACGTCCTGGCGCACGGCGGTGGCGAGCGTGACCAGCGCGGTGGGCGCGGCGGCCGGCCCCTTGGCGCTCTTCGCCGCGGCGCGCTCGCCCGAGCCGCTCCACCACCATCCCGCGGCGGCGACGATCGACACGCCCACGAGGGCGATGACTGCGTTCTTCTTCATGGGTTTTTGTGCACTTTGGGCTGACAGCGGCAATTGGATCGCGGGGGGTTCCGAGTGTCCATCCGCGCCGTAAAGAAAAGTAAAGGCCGGGGCGCCGCGCCCGGTAAAAACGGTCGGGATAAGCACCGATGGACAGGCACCCCGCTCGCTAGAATCCCCGCTCCACAGCCTCTGGATGAACCCCATGAACCGCTGCAAGACACCCACGAACGCTCTTCATTTCATAGCAGCCTGCGCAACGCTGGCAGCCACTTCCAGCGTCTTCCCGCTCGAGGCGAGCGCGCAGGACGCGGTGCCTCGGCCGCAGACCCAGAACGAATCGGCGGTCGGCGGGCGCAATTTCCCGGTCGGCACCCTGCGCGGCAAGTTCCGCGTGATCGACGGCAACGACGTGATGCTCGACGGCCGCCCCGACCGGCTCGCGCCCGGCGCGCGCATCCGCAGCGGCCAGAACATGCTGGTGATGAGCGGCGCGATCACGGGCCAGAACCTGCTGGTCAACTACACGCGCGATGCCGCGGGCATGCTGCGCGAGGTCTGGATCCTCACGCCCGACGAAGCCACCGCCAGCCGCGAATCGCTGAACAAGCCCTTCCTCAACATCTGGCCCTTCGTGCAGAACGACACGGTCAACACGCAGTAGGCCGCTCGGCATCTCGCCAGCGGCCGTCGGCCGCACCGGCATCCCTTTCGCGGACACGCCCGCCGCTTTCGCCACGAAAGCCTCGTGTCCGCCCGGCCCTCCGCAAGACGAGGGCCTCTTACATATAGAAGAGCTCCCCATGACCGCCAAGAAAGTCTTCATCAAAACCTTCGGCTGCCAGATGAACGAGTACGACTCGGACAAGATGGCCGACGTGCTCCATGCCGCGCAGGGCTACGAGCCGACGCAGAACGTCGACGAGGCCGACCTGATCCTGTTCAACACCTGCTCGGTGCGCGAGAAGGCGCAGGAAAAAGTGTTCTCCGACCTGGGCCGCGTCAAGCACCTGAAGGCGCGCGGCGTGAAGATCGGCGTCGGCGGCTGCGTGGCCAGCCAGGAGGGCAACGCCATCATCGCGCGCGCGCCCTACGTCGACATCGTGTTCGGCCCGCAGACCCTGCACCGGCTGCCCGAGATGCTGGCCGAGCGCGAGCGGCTCGACCGCCCGCAGGTCGACATCAGCTTTCCCGAGATCGAGAAGTTCGACCACCTGCCGCCCGCGCGCGTGGAAGGCGCCACCGCCTTCGTGTCGATCATGGAAGGCTGCTCCAAGTACTGCAGCTACTGCGTGGTGCCCTACACGCGCGGCGAGGAGGTGAACCGGCCGCTCGACGACGTGCTGGTCGAGATCGCCGGCCTGGCCGACCAGGGCGTGCGCGAGGTCACGCTGCTGGGCCAGAACGTCAATGCCTACCGCGGCCGCATGGGCGACACGGCCGAGATCGCCGACTTCGCGCTGCTGATCGAGTACGTGGCCGAGATCCCCGGCATCGAGCGCATCCGCTACACCACCAGCCACCCGAACGAGTTCACGCCGCGGCTGATCGAGGCCTATGCCAGGGTGCCGCAGCTCGTGAGCCACCTGCACCTGCCGGTGCAGCACGGCAGCGACCGCATCCTGATGGCGATGAAGCGCGGCTACACCGCCATGGAATACAAGAGCACGGTGCGCAAGCTGCGCGCGATCCGGCCCGAGCTCGCGCTGTCGAGCGACTTCATCGTCGGCTTCCCCGGCGAGACCGAGGCCGACTTCGACAAGATGATGAAGCTGATCGACGAATGCCAGTTCGATGCCAGCTTCAGCTTCATCTTCAGCCCGCGCCCCGGCACGCCGGCCGCCGCGCTGCACGACGACACGCCGCACGAGGTCAAGCTGGCGCGGCTGCAGAAGCTGCAGGCCGTGATCGACGGCAACGTGAAGCGCTTCGGCGAGGCGCTGGTGGGCAGCACCCAGCGCGTGCTGGTGGAAGGCGCCTCGCGCCGCGACGCGAGCGAACTCATGGGCCGCACGGCCTGCAACCGGGTCGTCAACTTCGAGGGCGACGCGCGGCTCGTGGGCCACATGACCGACATCCGCATCACGCGCTCGCTGGCCTACACGCTGCGCGGCGAAGTGCCCACGCGCGAGAGCGCGCCCGCCGCCGGGGCGCTCGCCTGATGGCGAAGCGATCGATACGGGGCTCGTTCCAGCAGCTCCTGCTGTTCGCCTTCCTGCTGATCACCGCGCTGCTGGTGGGCGTGGCGCTGCGCTCGGTGCTGCAGTACGACACATTGATGACGCAAAGCCGCGACGCCGCGGCGCGCGCGCTGCGGCTGTCGGGCGCGGCCCAGTCGCTGGCCGAGCGCAGCGCGGCGATGGAGCGCGCCGGGCGCCAGTCGCTGGTGCTCAACGACTCGGTGCTGCGGCGCCGCTTCGACGACGCCGCGCGCGAGGCCCATGGCGTGCTCGAGCGGCTCGAGAAGAACGGCCTGGCGCCCGCCAGCACCGAGGCCTGGCGCACCCAGCTCGGCGTGATCGAGGGCCTGATGAGCGGCAACGCCGACAGCGCGCTGCAGCGCGAAAGCACGATGGCGATGCAGTTCCGCGAGCTCGACGCGCTCAACACCAACATCGCGCAGCAGGCCCAGTTCCTGATCGAGATGCAGAACGACGCGCTGTCCAAGCGCATCGAGAACGCGCGCCGCCGGCTGATGCGCGAGGTGGTCGCGGCCAGCGTGCTCGCGGTGTCGCTGGCGCTGGCCTTCGGCATCTGGCTGGCGCGGCCCTTCAAGCGGCTCGAGCACGCCATCGTCGGCCTGGGCCAGAACCGGCTCGACGAGCCGATCGACATCCGCGGCCCGGCCGACGTGCGGCGCGTGTCGCAGCAGCTCGAATGGCTGCGGCTTAGGCTGACCGAGCTCGACGCCGACAAGGCGCGCTTCCTGCGCCATGTCTCGCACGAGCTCAAGACGCCGCTGGCGGCGCTGCGCGAGGGCGTGTCGCTGCTGGAGGACGGCGTGACCGGCGCGCTGAACCCGGCGCAGCTCGAGGTGGCGCAGATCCTGAACCAGAACACGGTGGCGCTGCAGGGCCAGATCGAGGCGCTGCTGCGCTTCAACGCGGCCGCCTTCGAGGCGCGCGAGCTGCGCCGCGAGCGCACCGACCTGCTGCCGCTGATCGAGGAGCAGATCGAGGCGCAGCGGCTGCAGTGGCAGGCCCACGGCCTGACGGTGCGCGCCGAGGGCGAACGCATCGCGCTCACGGTCGACCGCACCAAGCTCGGCACCGCGATCGCCAACCTGCTGTCGAACGCGATCCGCTTCTCGGCGCGCGGCGGCACCATCACGCTCGTGGTCTCGGGCACGCCCGAGGCGGTGCGCATCGACGTCAACGACGCCGGCCCGGGCATCGCCGAGGGCGACCGCGACCGCATCTTCGAGCCCTTCTACCGCGGCGAACGCCAACCGGAGCATGCGGTCAAGGGCACGGGCATCGGACTTTCCATCGTGCAGGAGTACATTGCAGCCCATGGGGGCCGCATCGCCCTGCTGCCCGAGGGGCCCGGCGCGCGTTTCCGCATCGAGCTGCCGCGCACGGGCTGAGCTTCCCGGCGCCCCCACATCCCCGTAGCCATCGCCAACGCCCCGCGTCGTCCTTCCTCGTCCATGTCTTTTCCGTCCGTACGCCCCTCCACCGCCACCCGCGCACTGGCTGCGCTGGCCGCGCCGTGGCTCCTGCTGCTGGCCGCCTGCAGCGCACCGCCCAAGCCGCCCGCGGAAGCCGAGGCGCTGCCGCCGCCGGTGGTGCTGCCGCGCGTGATGCCGGTCGAGGCCGAGCCGAAGGCGCCGGCCACCCAGCCGGCCTCGCTGTTCACCTTGATGACCCAGGGCCCGGTGGCCGCCGTGCTGGCCTACGCCGACAAGATGCGCCCGCTCAGCGGTGCCGAACTGAGCGCCGAGATCCAGCGCCTGGGCGACCCCGGCGACGCGCCCACGGCGCAGATGCACCTCGCGATCCTGCTGTCGCAGACCCGCGTGCCGGCCGACCTGGCGCGCGCGCTGGGCCTGCTGCAGCGCGTGATCGCCGATCCCTCGCCCGAGGCCCAGCCGCTGCAGCCGCTGGCGCGCGCGCTGGCCGCGCGCTACATCGAGCAGCGCCGCGTCGAGGACGACCGCGACAAGCAGGTGCAGCAGCTGCGCGACAGCCAGCGCCGCATCGACCAGCTCAACGACCGCATCGAAGCCCTGCGCGCCATCGAGCGCAGCTTTGCGCGGCCCAACACGCCCGCGGCTCCGGCCTCGGCACCCAACGGAAGCAGGTCCACGCCATGAGTACTTCGGGCGCCCGCCTGCTGGTCGTCGACGACGATCCGGACATGCTGCGGCTGCTGTCGATGCGGCTGAGCTCGGCGGGCTACCAGGTCACGGCCGTGACCTCGGCCGAGACGGCGCTCACGCAGCTCGAGATCGAGCATCCGCAACTGGTGCTCAGCGACGTGCGCCTGCCGGGCCGCGACGGCCTGGCGCTGTTCGACGAGATCCGCAAGCGCCATCCCTCGCTGCCGGTGATCCTGCTGACCGCGCACGGCACCATCCCCGACGCGGTGGAAGCCACCGCGCGCGGCGTCTTCACCTACCTGACCAAGCCCTACGACGGGCGCGAACTGCTCGACAAGATCGCCCAGGCGCTCGCGCTGGGCGCGCCGGCCACGGTGCCGAGCAAGACCGGCGACGACAGCTGGCGCGTCGACATCGTGAGCCGCAGCAACCGCATGGCCGAGCTGCTGGCCGAGGCGCGCATGGTCGCCAAGTCCGACGCCTCGGTGCTGCTGCGCGGCGACTCGGGCGCCGGCAAGGAGATGCTGGCACGCGCCATCCACAAGGCCAGCGCGCGCGCCGACAAGCCCTTCGTGGCGGTCAACTGCGGCGCCATTCCCGAGGCGCTGCTCAGTCCGAGCTGTTCGGCCACATGAAGGGCGCCTTCACCGACGCCCATGCCAACCACAAGGGCCTGTTCCAGCAGGCCGACGGCGGCACCCTGCTGCTCGACGAGATCGGCGACATGCCGCCCGCGCTGCAGGTCAAGCTGCTGCGCGTGCTGCAGGAGCGCGCTGTGCGTCCGCTGGGCGCCAGCCAGTCGATCGAGGTCGACGTGCGCATCATCTCGGCCACCCACCGCGACCTCGACGCCGCGATGGAGGCCGGCCAGTTCCGCGAGGACCTCTATTACCGGCTCAACGTGGTGACGCTCACGCTGCCGCCGCTGTCGGCGCGCCGCGAGGACATCCCGCTCCTGGCCAACCACTTCCTGCAGAAGCTCTCGACCAAGTACGGCAAGCGGCTGTCGGGCTTCGCGCCCGAGGCCCTGAAGGCGCTGACCACCGCGGCCTGGCCCGGCAACGTGCGCCAGCTCTACAACGTGGTCGAGCAGGTCTGCGCGCTGTCGAGCTCGCCGCTGATACCGCTGGCGCTGGTGCAGCGGGCGCTGCGCGTGCCGAGCGTGGAGGTCCAACCTATGCCGAGGCCAAGCAGCGCTTCGAGCGCGAATACCTGGTCGGCCTGCTGAAACTGACCGACGGCAACGTTGCCGACGCGGCCCGCCTGGCCGACCGCAACCGCACCGAGTTCTACCGCCTGCTGCAGAAGCACGAGCTCACGCCGGGCCACTTCAAGGCCGACGCTGTCGCTCCGGGTGGCGAGGGTGTCGCTGACGAGCGACGCCCCTAAGTCGTTGATTCATATGGGTGTTTTTCGGCAGGCCGGTGAGCTTGTCGGGATCGGCGACAAAAACGGGGGTTTTGAGGCCCTTTTCGCCCTCCGGCCCCCTGAAATTCCGGCCGATGCGGCCCAAGTGCTTGATTCCAAAGCACTTTTCCATGCTGGCACAGGGTTTGCCCCTGTAGTGGCATGACAGCATTCAACAGCCCATCTTTCGCACTGCGTCCGCAGCGCGACGGCCTGCGTCAAAAGCAGTTTTCCGCCTCGCGGCCCCGTGCCGCGGGCCATTCGCCAGCCGCGCTCGCCAGCGCCGGCGGCGTCGCGACGGATTGCGTCTTCAAGCGCTTTCCGGCCATTGGCGACACCTCCTCCTCCCTCGACAAGCAACGTTGGTAAACACCATGAAGCCGAACGACTTCTCCCAACTCAATGTCCTGGCCGATGCCGACTTCTCGCGCCGCAGCCCGGTGCGTGAGGAACGCCATCCCAACGCCGTCACCGCGCCTCCGGTCAACCGCGGCTCGATGACGCCCCGCCCCTGGCGCGGCTTCTGGAACAGCCTCGGCACCGCCCTGCTGGTCCGCCTGGGTGCCGGCGGCAAGCGCGAAAGCGCCCCGGCCGAAGCCAGGCAGCCGTGGCAGCGCGCCGCCTCGCAGCGCCGCCTGGCCTTCATGCTGCTGACCGTGCTGAGCACCGTGGTCGCTTCCACGCTGTTCGCGGGCGTGCAGCCCGACTACGACAACGTCTGGCTCGAATACGGCCAGATCGGCCTCTACGGCCTGCTCTCGGGCTGGGTCGTGACCGGTTTCGTGACCGCCCTCATGGGCTTCTACGTCTCGGTGCGCGGCGACAAGCACGCGCTCTCGGTCAAGCAGGTGGCCAACCACCCGATGAACCCCGAGGCCCGCACCGCGATCATCATGCCGATCTGCAACGAGGACGTGGCCACCGTGTTCGCCGGCCTGCGCGCCACCTGCGAATCGGTCGCGGCCACCGGCCACGCCAAGCAGTTCGACGTGTTCGTGCTGTCCGACAGCTACAACCCCGAGACTGCCGCCGCCGAGCGCGCCGCCTGGGAAGACCTGCGCGCCGCGCTGGCCGACAGCCCGAACCAGCCGCAGGTCGAGGTCTACTACCGCCTGCGCACCCGCCGCACGCACCGCAAGGCCGGCAACGTGGCCGACTTCTGCCGCCGCTGGGGCAAGGACTACCGCTACATGGTCGTGCTCGACGCCGACTCCGTGATGAGCGGCGACTGCCTGACCTCGATGGTCAAGCTGATGGAAGCCAACCCGAGCGCCGGCATCATCCAGACCGCCACCCAGGCCATCGGCCACGTGACGCTGCATGCCCGCGCCCAACAATTCGCTTCCCGCGTGACGGGCCGCCTGTTCACGCTGGGCATGCAGTTCTGGCAACTGGGCGAATCGCACTACTGGGGCCACAACGCGATCATCCGCGTCGAACCCTTCATGAAGCACTGCGCGCTGGCCCCGATCAAGGGCACCGGCGGCATGTCGGGCGGCATCATGTCGCACGACTTCGTCGAAGCCGCGCTGATGCGCCGTGCCGGCTACAACGTGTGGCTGGTGTCCGACCTGGTCGGCAGCTACGAACAGCAACCGCCGGACCTGCTGGCCGAGCTGCAGCGCGACCGCCGCTGGTGCCAGGGCAACCTGCAGAACGCCCGCCTGATGGCCGAGCCCGGCATCCACTCGGTGCACCGCGCGATGTTCGTGACCGGCACCATGGCCTACGTTTCCGCGCCGCTGTGGCTGGCGTTCCTGACGCTGGGCACCGCGCTGTGGCTCAGCGGTTCGAGCCTGATCTCGAGCTGGAGCGTGCTGCCGGCCGAACTCGCCGGCCTCTGGATCTGGACCCTGTGCCTGCTGTTCCTGCCCCGCGTGCTCGGCATCGTTGCCGTGCTGATGCGCGGCGAGCAACGCCAGTTCGGCGGCCTGTGGGGCCTGGTCAAGAGCTCGGTGATGGAAAGCGGCCTCGCGATCGTGCAAGCCCCTGTCCGCATGCTGGCCCACTCGCTGTTCGTGCTGGTCGCCCTCACCGGCATCAAGCTCGACTGGAAGTCGCCCCCGCGTGAAGCCGCCGCCGTGCCGTGGAAGGTCGCTGCCTCGCAGCTGGCCCCCATGACGCTGGTGATCGCACTGCTGGCCGTCGGCGTCGCGATGATCGACCCGAGCGCCCTGATGTGGCTCATGCCGGTCGGCCTGCCGCTGCTGCTGGCGATCCCGCTGACCGTGCTGACCAGCCAGATCGCGCTGGGCACCACGCTGCGCGACCGTGGCTTCCTGCTGATCCCCGAGGAATCGCGTTCGCCGGCCGTGCTGCGCCGCGCCTGGATGCATGCGCTGCGCCTCTCGCGCCCCGCGGCGCTGGCCACTGCCTGACGCGCGCGCGCCACACGCCTCGCACGAAGCCGGCCCCGAGGGGCCGGCTTTTTTCATGGCGCGCCTAGAATCGCGCCTTCGTTTTTTCAACCCACGGATCCTCTCGATCCCCTGGAGCGCCAAGTGCCCCGATTCGCCGTCACCCCCCTCTGACGCCGACAACACCACTTCACTGGTCATGTCGGGCGCCAAGCTGCGCATCCGCTGACCGGACACGGCCCTTCGCTGGAAACAGCGGCCGTCGAAGTCGCTCCCGATCCCTCTCAGCTTCGCTCCCGCACGTTGTCGGTTCTTCCTGGTTTCCATCCGGAGAACAAACGTGTTTCCCCTTTCTTCTTCCCTCTCGTCGCTGCCGCTGCTGAAGTACCCGCGGACCGCGCACCTCGAAGGCTCGCGGCTGCAGCCCGGCGACAGCGACGACGGCCAGACGCCGTTGGCAGCGCTGCACGGACTGCACGTGGTCATCGAGGAAAAGCTCGATGGCGCGAACGCCGCCGTGTCGTTCGGCGCGGCCGGCGAGCTGCTGCTGCAGTCGCGCGGCCACTACCTCGCGGGCGGTGCCGGCGAGCGCCAGTTCAACCTGTTCAAGCACTGGGCCGCCACGCACGAGGCGGCGCTGCTCGAACGGCTCGAGGACCGCTACGTGATGTACGGCGAATGGTGCTTCGCCAAGCACAGCTGCTGGTACGACCGGCTGCCGGCCTTCTTCCTGGAGTTCGACCTCTACGACCGCCAGGCGCAGCGTTTTCTCTCGACGCCGGCGCGGCAGGCGCTGCTCGCGAGCGGCCCCGTGCTGTCGGTGCCCGTGCTCTACGAGGGCGCGATGCCGCGCCAGCCGAAGGCCCTGCGTTCGCTCGTGCGGCCCTCGCTCGCGCGCAGCACCGACTGGCGCTCGGCCTTCGAACGGGCCGTGGCCGACGAGGGCCAGCCGCTCGCGCTGGCGCGGCAGCAGACCGACCTCTCGGACCTGGCCGAGGGCCTGTACCTCAAGACCGAATCGAACGGCCAGGTGACGGGCCGCTACAAGTGGGTGCGCCCGGACTTCGTCCAGACCATCCTCGACTCGGGCTCGCACCACAGCCGCCGGCCGCTGCTGCCGAACCGGCTGGCACCGGGCGCGGACCTGCATGCGCCGGTGCCGCCGCTCAGCTGGCACGACCTGGGACTGCGCACGCTGCGCGACCCCGCCGAACTCACGACCACCGGGAGGCCGCGATGACTTTCGACGAACTTCGCACGCTGGTGCCCGCGCCCCGGAGCTGGCGCCGACTGGGCGCGCTGCTGCGAACTGCTGCCGGACCTGCTGCGCCTCGAGGAGACGCCGCAGGACCCGTACTACCACGCCGAGGGCAACGTCGGCCTCCACACGCGCATGGTGCTCGATGCGCTGGCGCAGGACGCGCACTACCGACGCGCCGATGCCGACGGCCGCTTCGTGCTGTTCATGGCCTGCCTGCTGCACGACATCGCCAAGCCCGACACCACGGTGATCGACGAGGCCAGCGGCCGCATCGGCCAGCCCGGCCACTCGCGCCGCGGCGCGGTCGACGTGCGCGTGCTGATGTGGAAGGCGCGCGTGCCCTTCGCGCTGCGCGAGGCCGTGTGCCGGATCGTCGCGGTGCACCAGTTGCCGTTCCATGCCTTCGCCTCGCGCAAGGGCGAGCGGCCCGAGCGGCTGGTGCATCGGCTGTCGTGGGAGCTGAGCCTGCCCGACCTGTGCTGCGTCGCGCGCTGCGACATGCTGGGACGGCACTACGAGAAGCGCTCCGACAGCCTGGCCGACATCGCGCTGTTCGAGCAGCTCGCGCAGGAGGAAGGCTGCTGGGACGGCCCGCGACGGATGGTCGACGCCCACACGCGCCTGGCCTACTTCCGCGGCGCCGACACCAGCCCCGACTACCCGCTGTTCCAGAACCCGGGCTCGCGCGTGACGGTGATGTGCGGCCTGCCCGCGAGCGGCAAGAACCACTGGGTGGCGCAGCAGCGCAAGGGTTGGCCGGTGGTGTCCTTCGACGATGCGCGCGCCGAGCTGGGCCTGAAGCACGGCGAGAACGACGGGCTCGCCGCGCACCATGCGGTCGACCAGGCGAAGGCGCTGCTGCGCAGGCAGGAACACTTCGTCTGGAATGCCACCCACCTGAGCCAGCAGATGCGCACCAAGACGCTGGACCTGCTGTGGGCCTACCACGCCCGGATCGAGCTGGTGTACCTCGAGGTGCCGCATGCCGAGCTGATGCGCCGCAACCGCGAGCGCGACACGACGCTGTCGAACGCGGGCATCGAGCGCATGCTGCACCGCTGGGAGCTGCCGACGCCGATCGAGGCGCACGCGACGGTCTACGAGGTGCAGACCTGAAAACGACGAAGCCCGCTGGGCCATCCCCGGCGGGCTTCATCCATCTCTCTATATATGTACGCGGCTCAGAACGGCAGCTTCGGCCCGCCGGGACCACCCATCCCGCCCATGCCCTTCATGCCGCCCATCTTCTTCATCATCTTCATGAGGCCGCCGCCCTTCATCTTCTTCATCATTCCCTGCATCTGCTCGAACTCGTTGAGCAGGCGGTTCACTTCCTGAACCTGCACGCCCGCGCCGGCAGCGATGCGGCGCTTGCGCGTGGCCTTGAGCAGCTCGGGCTTGCGGCGCTCCAGCGGCGTCATGCTCTGGATGATCCCTTCCTTGCGGCGGATGTCGCGCTCGGCGCGCGTCATGTCGGCCTCGCTGGCCTTGGCGGCCATCTGCGTGGGCAGCTTGTCCATCAGGCTCGAGAGGCCGCCCATCTGCTTCATCTGCTGCAGCTGGCCGAGGAAGTCGTTGAGGTCGAAGCCCGCGCCGCTCTTGACCTTGGCCGCGAGCTTCTGCGCCGCCGCCACGTCGACGCCGGCCGTGACCTGCTCGACCAGCGCGACGATGTCACCCATGCCCAGGATGCGGCCCGCATGGCGCTCGGCGTCGAACACCTCGAGGCCGTCGATCTTCTCGCTCACGCCCGCGAACTTGATCGGCACGCCCGTGACCTGGCGCACCGACAGCGCCGCGCCGCCGCGCGAGTCGCCGTCGGTCTTGGTCAGGATGATGCCGGTGAGCGGCAGCGCCTCCTTGAAGGCGCGCGCCGTGTTGATCGCGTCCTGGCCCTGCATGGCGTCGACCACGAACAGGGTCTCGACCGGGTTCAGCGCGCCGTGCAGCTGCTGGATCTCGGCCATCAGCACCTCGTCGATCGCGAGCCGGCCGGCCGTGTCGACCAGCAGCACGTCGAAGAAGTGGCGCTTGGCGTGGTCGAGCGCGGCGCGCGCGATGTCCAGCGGCTTCTGGTCGGGCGTGCTCGGGAACCATTCGGCGCCGGCCTGCTTCGTGACGGTCTTGAGCTGCTCGATGGCGGCGGGCCGGTAGATGTCGCCCGAGACCGTGAGCACCTTCTTCTTGCGCTTCTCGATCAGGTGCTTGGCGAGCTTGGCGGTGGTGGTGGTCTTGCCGGCGCCCTGCAGGCCGGCCATGAGGATCACCGCCGGCGGCTGGGCCGCGAGGTTGATGTCCGAGACGCCCTCGCCCATGGTGGCGGCGAGCTCGCGGTTGACGATGCCCACCAGCGCCTGGCCCGGCTTGAGCGAACCCAGCACTTCCTGGCCGAGCGCCTTTTCCTTCACGCGGGCGACGAAGTCGCGCACCACGGGCAGCGCCACGTCGGCTTCGAGCAGCGCCATGCGCACTTCGCGCAGCATGTCCTGCACGTTGCTTTCGGTGATGCGCGCCTGGCCGCTCATCGTCTTGACGAGGCGGGAGAATTTTTCGGTGAGAGCGCTGGCCATGGAGGGGATGCCTTGCTTGCTGCCCCGCTGCGGCGGGACGGATGGGAGAAGTCGCGGGAGACGGGTAGGAGGGAAGCTGGCGCGCGGCACCCGGAAATGCAAGGGTGAGCGGCTAAACTCCGATCGATGATTTTAGCGATCCCCCTCCCCCACTCGGCGTGGCGCTGGGCATCGCCGCCGCGGCCGCCTACGGTTTTGCCGCTGCCGCAGGCGCCCGGCTGAGCCGCCAGGCCACCCAGTGGGCGCTCGGCCTGGCCTGGCTGCTGCATGCCGCGGTGCTCGGCCATGGCCTGGTCGGCCACGAACCGCGCTTCGGCTTCGCGCCCGCCCTGTCGGTCACGGCCTGGCTGGTGCTCACCGTCTACGCGGTCGAAAGCCGCATGTACCCGCAGCTGCAGGTGCGCCGCGCGCTGGCCTGGCTCGGCGCGGCGGCGGTGCTGCTCGCGATCCTCTTTCCCGGCACGCCGCTGCACGTGTCGGCCTCGCCCTGGCTGCCGCTGCACCTGGCGCTGGGCATCGCCTCGTATGGCCTGTTCGCCGCCGCGGTGGTGCACGCCTGGCTCACGACCCGCGCCGAGAAGCAGATCCGCCTGGCCACCGAGCCGCAGGGCGGCGTGCCGCTGCTGACGCTCGAACGCCTCACCTTCCGCTTCGTGACGGCCGGCTTCGTGCTGCTGTCGGCCACGCTGCTGGCCGGGCTGCTGTTCAGCGAACAGCTCTACGGCGCCGCGGGCCGGGCCTGGAAATGGGACCACAAGTCGGCCTTCTCGGTGCTGGCCTGGATCAGCTTCGCGGTGCTGCTGATCGGCCGCGCGCGCTTCGGCTGGCGCGGGCGCACCGCGCGGCGCGTGCTCTACGCGGGCTCGGCGCTGCTGCTGCTGGCCTACGTGGGCTCGCGCTTCGTGCTCGAAGTGGTGCTGGCGCGTCCGCCGGCCTGAAGACACCTCATGAAATACCTTCTCGTCCTCGCGGTGGTCTGGGTCGCGATCTGGCTCTGGCGCAAGAACCGCCGCGAAGAAATGCAGGAGCGCGCCGCCCGCACGCCGCGTCCGGCCGCGCCGCCCGCGGTGGGCGCGCCGCAGGCGATGGTTCGCTGCGCCCATTGCGGCCTGCACCTGCCCGCGAGCGACGCGGTGCGCGGCGCCGACGGGCACCCCCTTCTGCAGCGCCGCGCACCGGCAGGTCGCCGAGCGCGCCTGAACGGCGCCGAGCCGGCTTCGTCGCAGCGATGGGCAGCAGCTCCTCCCTCTGGGCCAGCGGCGAACCGGTCACCGACTGGGACGTGCTGGAGCCCGGCGCGCGCGAGAGCGCCGCGCTGCTGCGGCTGTGGCGCGGCTTCATGGGCGCGCGCTGCTTCGTCGCGCTGGTGCTGGTGCTGCTGCAGGGCGTGAGCTTCGCGCTCGGCCAGACCATGCAGCCGATGGCGGTGGCGCTGTCGGCAAGCTACCTCGCGGCGGCCGCGCTGGGCGCGCGCTACGTGCATTTCGAGCCGCCGATGCGCCGGCTTCGGCGCCACCTGGATGATGAGCACCGGCGTCGACCTCGCGGTCTTCGCGGCGCTGCAGGTGACGCAGGGCGGCAACATCAACTACACGCCGCTGTTCGCGCTGCCGGTGCTCATGAGCGCGGTGCTCGGCACGGTGATGGTGAGCATGGGCACCACCGCCACCGTCACGCTGCTGCTGCTGGCCGATGCCGCCTGGCACTGGGTGCAGCAGCCCGGCGACTCGCCCGCGCGCTTCGTGCAGGCGGCGCTCACGGGCACCGGGCTGTTCGTGGTGGCGCTGCTGGCGCACGAGCTCGCGCGGCGACTGGCGCGCGAGGAGGCGGTGTCGCAGCACAACCGCAGCAGCGCGCAGATGCAGGCGCAGGTCAACGACCTGGTGATCGAGACGCTGAGCGAAGGCGTGCTGGTGATCGACGCCGAGGGCCTGGTGCATGCGGCCAACCCGGCGGCCGACGCGATCCTGGGCCAGGGTCTGGGCCAGTTGCGGCTGCCCTTCCCGCTGCATGCCCAGCCGGCCTGGCATGCGCTGGCCGCGCTGGCGCGCCAGACCTATGCGCGCCGCGAGCCGCAGACCGAGGAGATCCCGGTCGCGCAGGCGCGCGGCGCGGCGCGCGAGGTGCGCGTGCGCACCCGCCTCACGCCCTCGAGCGACCGGCGCATGGGCAGCCTGTGCGTGATGTTCCTGCAGGACCTGCGCGAACTCGAGGCCCGCATCCGCACCGAGAAGCTGGCCGCCATGGGCCGCATGTCGGCCGCGGTCGCGCACGAGATCCGCAACCCGCTGGCCGCCATCACGCAGGCCAGCGCGCTGCTCAACGAGGACCTGACCGATCCCGCGCACCGCCAGCTCACGCACATGGTGCAGCACAACGCGCAGCGCCTGGCGCGCATCGTCGACGACGTGCTCGACGTCTCACGCGCGCGCCAGCAGCGCGTGCTGTCGCTCGGCGAGCAGGTGGTGCTCGATCCCACGGTGCAGGCGCTGACCGAGGAATGGATGCGCCAGACCCAGCGCAAGGGCGTGACCGTGGCGCTCGACGCGCCGGGCGCCGAGGTGCGCTTCGACGTCGAGCACCTGCGCCGCCTGCTGGTGAACCTGCTCGACAACGCGGCGCGCTACGCGAGCCTGCGCGAGGGCGCGATCCAGGTCGTGACCACGCTGCAGCGCGCGGGCAGCCCGGGCCGGCCGACCCTGCAGGTCTGGAGCGACGGCGCGCCGCTCGAGCCGGCCGTGCAGCGCCACCTGTTCGAACCCTTCTTCTCGTCGGAGAGCCGCTCGAGCGGGCTCGGCCTGTTCCTGTGCCGCGAGCTGTGCCGACGCCACGGCGCGGCCATCGGTTACGAGCGGCGCGCGCTGGCGGCCGACGGGCCCGAGGGCAACGAATTCTTCGTCGGCTTCGCCGCGAGCGAAAACCGGCTGACACAATAGCGGCGTGAGCAGCTCCCATCCGCCCTCCCAGCGTCCCGCGCAGATCCTCGTCATCGACGACGAACCCGACCTTCGCACGCTCTACGAACTCACGCTGCTGCGCGAAGGCTACCGGGTCGAGGCCGCGGGCAGCGTCTCCGAAGCCTGGCAGCACCTCGAGGCCACGCGCTTCGACGCCGTGATCACCGACATGCGGCTGCCCGACGGCCAGGGCATGGAGATCATCCAGCGCATCCAGAGAACCAGCGCAGCGAGCGCTGCGTGGTGATGACCGCCTACGGCTCGGCCGAGAACGCGGTCGAGGCGCTGAAGGCCGGCGCCTTCGACTACCTCACCAAGCCGGTCGACCTGAAGCAGTTCCGCGCGGTCGTCGCCTCCGCGGTGCAGGCGCAGCAGCAGCCGCCGGTCGCGCAGGCCGCCGTGCGCCCGGCCAAGGCCGCCGATGCGAACGACGGCACATCGGCGCTGGCCGCCGCGGGCAGCGCGGGCGCGTCCGCGCTCGATCGGCTGGTCGGCGATTCGGGAGCCGATGCGGCTCGTGAAGTCGCGCATCGCCAAGGTGGCGCGCGGCATGGCACCGGTGCTGGTGCGCGGCGAGTCGGGCACCGGCAAGGAGCTGGTCGCGCGCGCGGTCCATGCGTGCAGCCAGCGCAGCGACGGCCCCTTCGTCGCGGTGAACTGCGGCGCGATTCCCGAGAACCTGCTCGAGGCCGAATTCTTCGGCGCGCGCAAGGGCTCGTACACCGGCTCGGCGCAGGACCGCGACGGCTACTTCCAGGCCGCGCGCGGCGGCACGCTGTTCCTCGACGAGATCGGCGACCTGCCGCTGGCGATGCAGTCCAAGCTGCTGCGCGCGATCCAGGAACGCAGCGTGCGGCCGATCGGCTCCACGCAGGAGGACGCGGTCGACGTGCGCATCGTGAGCGCGACCCACAAGGATCTGCACGCCGAGGTGCAGGCCGGCCGTTTCCGGCAGGACCTGTTCTACCGGCTCAACGTGATCGAGATCGCGGTGCCCGCGCTGCGCGAGCGCCGCGAGGACCTGCCCGCGCTGTGCGTCGCGCTGCTCGCGCGCATCGCGCAGGACGGCGGGCTGCCCGCGCCGCGCCTGTCGGATGCGCTGCTGCGGCAGCTCGCGCAGCATCCGCTGCACGGCAACGTGCGCGAACTCGAGAACCTGCTGCACCGCGCGGTCGCGCTGTACGACGGCGACGAACTGCAGCTCGACCTGATGGATGGCGCGCTCGGCGGCGGCTGGATGGCGGCCGCGCCGGGACCCGCCGCGCCGCACGCCGCGACGACCGCGGCACCCGTCACGCCCCCCGAGGTGTTCGAAGCGAAGCCCGTCGTGGCCGCGCCGCCGCCCGCGCCGCGGCCCGTGGTGCCCACGCCGCTGCCCTCCGACCTGCAGGCTTACCTCGACCAGCAGGAGCGCGAGATCCTCGTGCGCGCGCTGCACGAGAGCGGCTTCAACCGCACGGCCGCGGCCGCGCGCCTGGGCATGAGCCTGCGCCAGATCCGCTACCGCATCGCCCGCCTGGGCATCAGCACGCCCAACGGCGACGATGGCGCGAGCAGCCATGTCGACGACTGAAGACGGCGCGCGCGCCACCGGCGGCGATGCGCTCTGGCGCGACGGCTGGTACCGCTTCGCGAAGGCGCTGCCCTCGCCCAACTTCGGACCGCGCCCCGCGGCCGCGCGCGAGCGCATCGACCTCGTCGTGCTGCACTCGATCAGCCTGCCGCCCGGCGAGTACGGCGGCGACGCGGTGCAGCAGCTCTTCACCAACCGGCTCGACTGGGACGCGCATCCTTACTTCCAAAGCATTCGTGGCCTCGAGGTGTCCTCGCATTTCTACGTGCGCCGCAACGGCGAGCTCTGGCAGTTCGTGAGCGGCGACGACCGCGCATGGCATGCGGGCGTGTCGTCGTGGCGCGGCCGGGACAACTGCAACGACGACTCGATCGGCATCGAGCTCGAGGGCCTCGAGGGCGGGCCGTTCGAGGACGCGCAGTACCAGACGCTCGCGAGCCTCGCCGCGGCGATCGCGCAGCACTATCCGATCGCGCACATCGCGGGCCACGAGCACATCGCGCCGGGCCGCAAGCAGGATCCGGGGTGCCGGCTTCGACTGGCATCGGCTGCGCGATCACCTCGGCTGGAGTCCACACGTGTTTCCCTCGCAGGTGGTGGACCGCTAATTTTTTCAATCGCTGCGCGCCACGCGATGCCCCGGGCTCGTCGTGCAGCGATCGCTCCATTCGCAAGCGCGATGCGTCGCGACCATGCGCCCTGCAGGCCCAAATCGCCTCGAAAGCCGCATGGAACGTGGGTTGCGAGGATGATCCACTGTTCATGCGGCATGGATGGCCGCGCAGCGCGAAAACAGGTTTCTGCTCCCTCTTGAAGCCTGATGGAAAACGCTACATCTAGTGGGTTGTACCCCCGGCACCCTAAGATATAGTGTGTCCCGTCCGGCCTCAGAGCCGACGCAGCGGCCCCAGCAGCGCCGCTCATCCAACGAATTGCCAACCGAGAGGAAGCGAATGCAAACAGCACTGAATACTCCACCGCCGCGCGTGCCATCCCCTCCACGCCGCCCCCAGTCCCCCCGCGATACCGCCGGTTCGCCCACCGGACAGAACCTCGCGCACTACCAGATCATCCGCCGCAACGGCGCCGTGGTCCCGTTCGAGCCCAACAAGATCGCGATCGCGATGATGAAGGCCTTCCTGGCCGTGCACGGCACCCAGGGCGCGGCCTCGGCCAGCGTGCGCGAGACCGTCGACGCGCTGACGCAGGCCGTCGTGAAGGCGCTGGTGCGCTCGCGTCCGGGCGGCGGCACCTTCCACATCGAGGACGTGCAGGACCAGGTCGAACTGGGCCTGATGCGCGGCGGCCACCAGGAAGTGGCGCGTGCCTATGTGCTTTACCGCGAGCGCCGCACCCAGGAACGCGCGAAGCAGGGCGAGCAGGATGTGCAGGTCGCGGCTCCCGCGCTGCACGTGCTCGACCGCGGCGAACGCGTCGCGCTCGACGTCAGCGAACTCAAGGGCCTGATCGAATCGGCCTGCCAGGGCCTGGGCGACAGCATCACGGCCGCGCCGATCGTGGCCGAGACGATGCGCAACCTGTACGACGGCGTGCCGCTCGACGAGGTCTACAAGGCCTCGATCCTCGCGGCCCGCACGCTGATCGAGAAGGATCCCGACTACACCTTCGCCACCGCGCGCCTGCTGCTGCACACGATCTTCAAGGAGATCATCGGCCGCGAAGTCATGCCCGTCGACCGCGCCACCGCCTACGCCGACTACTTCCCCGCCTTCATCAAGAAGGGTGTCGAGAACGAGCTGCTCGACGAGAAGCTGCTGCAGTACGACCTGCCCCGCCTGGGCGCGGCGCTGAAGGCCGAACGCGACAACCAGTTCGACTACCTCGGCCTGCAGACCCTGTACGACCGCTACTTCCTGCACGTGCGCAGACCGCATCGAGCTGCCGCAGGCCTTCTTCATGCGCGTCTCGATGGGCCTGGCGCTCAACGAGATCGACCGCGAAGCCCGCGCCATCGAGTTCTACGAAGTGCTGTCGTCCTTCGACTTCATGTCGAGCACGCCGACGCTGTTCAACAGCGGCACGCTGCGCTCGCAGCTGTCGAGCTGCTACCTGACCACCGTGCCCGACGACCTCGACGGCATCTACGAGTCGATCAAGGAAAACGCGCTGCTCTCGAAGTTCGCGGGCGGCCTGGGCAACGACTGGACCCGCGTGCGCGCGCTCGGCAGCCACATCAAGGGCACGAACGGCGAATCGCAGGGCGTGGTGCCCTTCCTCAAGGTGGTGAACGACACCGCCGTGGCCGTGAACCAGGGCGGCAAGCGCAAGGGCGCCGTCTGCACGTACCTCGAAACCTGGCACCTCGACATCGAGGAGTTCCTGGAGCTGCGCAAGAACACCGGCGACGACCGCCGCCGCACGCACGACATGAACACCGCCAACTGGATCCCCGACCTGTTCATGCGCCGCGTGATGGAGAAGGGTTCCTGGACGCTGTTCTCGCCTTCGAACGTGCCCGACCTGCACGACCTGTTCGGCGCCGACTTCGAGAAGGCCTACGTCGCCTACGAAGAGAAGGCCGCGCGCGGCGAGATCAAGCCCAGCCGCACCGTCCAGGCCACCGACCTGTCGGCGCAAGATGCTCACGATGCTGTTCGAGACCGGCCATCCCTGGATCACGTTCAAGGACGCCTGCAACGTGCGCTCGCCGCAGCAGCACGCCGGCGTGGTGCACTCGTCGAACCTCTGCACCGAGATCACGCTGAACACCAGCGACACCGAAACCGCGGTCTGCAACCTCGGCTCGGTCAACCTGCTGCAGCATCTGAAGGACGGCAAGGTCGACCAGGAGAAGCTCAAGAAGACGATCTCGACCGCGATGCGCATGCTCGACAACGTGATCGACATCAACTACTACGCCGTGAAGAAGGCGCGCGACTCGAACCTGCGCCACCGTCCGGTCGGCCTGGGCCTGATGGGCTTCCAGGACGCGCTGTACGACCTGCGTATTCCCTACGCCTCGCAGGAAGCCGTGCAGTTCGCCGACGAATCGATGGAAGCGATCTGCTACCACGCCTACTGGGCCTCGACCGAGCTGGCGCGCGAGCGCGGCAACGCTCGAGCTACAAGGGCTCGCTGTGGGACAAGGGCATCCTGCCGATCGACTCGCTCGACCTGCTCGAGAAGGCACGCGGCGGCTACGTCGAGGTCGACCGCTCGTCGACCCTCGACTGGGACGCGCTGCGCGCCAAGATCAAGGCCGACGGCATGCGCAATTCGAACTGCGTGGCCATCGCCCCGACCGCGACCATCTCGAACATCATCGGCGTCGACGCCTCGATCGAACCCTGCTTCGGCAACCTCTCGGTCAAGTCGAACCTGTCGGGCGAATTCACCGTGATCAACCACTACCTGGTGCGCGACCTCAAGCGCCTGGGCCTGTGGGACGACGTGATGGTGATGGACCTGAAGCACTTCGACGGTTCGCTGCGTCCCATCGACCGCGTGCCGCAGGACGTGAAGGCGCTCTACGCCACCGCGTTCGAAGTCGAGACGACGTGGCTGGTGGAAGCCGCCGCGCGTCGCCAGAAGTGGATCGACCAGGCGCAGTCGCTGAACATCTACATGGCCGGCGCCTCGGGCAAGAAGCTCGACGACACCTACAAGCTCGCATGGCTGCGCGGTCTGAAGACCACCTACTACCTGCGCACGCAGAAGCGCGACGCACGCCGAGAAGTCGACGGTGCAGTCGGGGCCGCCTCAACGCGGTGTCCTCGGGCAACGACGCACCCTCGGGCATGAGCGCACTCGAGGCAGCGGCCGCCGCGGCGAAGGCACAGATGAGCGCGATCCCCGCGACCGACATCGCCTTCTGCGGCGTCGACGATCCGACCTGCGAAGCCTGCCAGTGATGCACGCAGCGCACCGCGAACACAGCGCGGTGCGCTGCGCTACGAAGAGTGAGGCGCATGCGATGTCGTGCGATGACGGAGGCCAGTTGAAGGCATTGACCGACATCGCGCGATGCATGCGAGCAACATAACAACCACATAAATGGAGTGCGATGTAAACAGGCACTTTGCAACTCACATCGTTGCTCGGATAATTTGAGCATTGGATTTTTCTATGTTGACCTGGGACGAAGAAGTCAAGCCCTCCTTGCCAAAGGACATGCAACAAGGTTTGCATCACCACCCCTCGACCGGCGTCGCCGCCGGCCGTGCGGTGGATGTGTCGGCTTCATCGATGGCACAACCTTCGCTGCAACCCGTGCAGCAGCCTGCCCGCCAGGCCGCGCCCGCATCGAGCGGCGCGAGCGCTCCGGCTGAAACGCGCCGCGTCAGGGCCGCCGACAAGCGCATCATCAACGGCGAGACCGACGTCAATCAGCTGGTGCCGTTCAAGTACAAGTGGGCGTGGGAAAAGTACCTCGCCACCTGCGCCAACCACTGGATGCCGCAGGAAGTGAACATGACGCGCGACATCGCGCTGTGGAAAGACCCGAACGGTCTGACCGAAGACGAGCGCCGCATCGTCAAGCGCAACCTCGGCTTCTTCGTCACCGCCGACTCGCTGGCCGCCAACAACATCGTGCTGGGCACCTACCGCCACATCACGGCGCCCGAATGCCGCCAGTTCCTGCTGCGCCAGGCCTTCGAGGAAGCGATCCACACGCACGCCTACCAGTACATCGTCGAGTCGCTCGGCCTGGACGAGCGAGATCTTCAACGCCTACAACGAGGTGCCGTCGATCCGCGAGAAGGACCAGTTCCTGATTCCGTTCATCGACGCGATCAGCGACCCGAACTTCAAGACCGGCACGCACGAGACCGACCAGACGCTGCTCAAGTCGCTGATCGTGTTCGCCTGCCTGATGGAAGGCCTCTTCTTCTACGTCGGCTTCACGCAGATCCTCGCGCTGGGCCGCCAGAACAAGATGACCGGCGCCGCCGAGCAGTACCAGTACATCCTTCGCGACGAATCGATGCACTGCAACTTCGGCATCGACCTGATCAACCAGCTCGAAGCTCGAAAACCCCGGCCTCTGGACGGCCGAGTTCAAGGCCGAGATCAAGGCGCTGTTCATGCGCGCCGTCGAGCTCGAATACAAGTACGCCGAAGACACCATGCCGCGTGGCGTGCTCGGGCGTGAACGCTTCCATGTTCAAGGGCTATCTGCGCTACATCGCCAATCGGCGCGCGCAGCAGATCGGCCTCGAAACGCTCTTCCCGAACGAGGAAAATCCGTTCCCCTGGATGAGCGAGATGATTGACCTGAAGAAAGAGCGCAATTTCTTCGAGACCCGCGTGATCGAATACCAATCGGGTGGTGCGCTCTCCTGGGATTGAATATTTCGATAACAATAAATGAATTCAAGAATTGCCCTTGCCACCGACTGCGCCGAAGAGCGCGGCATGGACGAGGGCTCAGGTGTTCATGGTGCTGGAGCACGGAATCCAACGCCATGAATCACTCCAGCGCTACCAACATGCGCGGAGTGCTTCAATAGGTTGATTTTTTCAACTTGATCAAGGAGAAAACAGAAATGGCAACTGCAAAGAAAGCACCGGCTAAGAAAGCCGCAGCGAAGAAGGCTCCGGCCAAGAAGGTCGTAGCGAAGAAGGCTCCGGCCAAGAAGGTCGCCGCCAAGAAGGCTCCGGCAGCCAAGAAGGTCGCTGCCAAGAAGGCTCCGGCCAAGAAGGTCGCTGCCAAGAAGGTAGCCGCGAAGAAGGTCGTCGCCAAGAAGGCGCCGGCGAAGAAGGCAGCTCCGGCCAAGAAGGCCGCTGCGAAGAAGGCGCCGGCGAAGAAGGCCGCTGCCAAGAAGGCGCCTGCGAAGAAGGCTGCCGCCAAGAAGGCTCCTGCCAAGAAGGCTGCGGCCAAGAAAGCCGCGAAAAAGCCCGCTGCCAAGCCTGCCGCTGCTGCCAAGAAGCCTGCTGCGAAGAAGGCTGCCAAGGCACCCGCCAAGGCCGCTGCCGCTGCGCCCGCCCCTGCTGCGCAGACGACGCTGAATCCCAGGCAGCCTGGCCGTTTCCCACGGCCAGCAAGCCCTGAGTTTTCTCGGCAGCCCTGAAAAGGCATCAAGCCCGGCACCGCAAGGTGCCGGGCTTTTTCATTGGGCAAAGATAAACGCGAAGCGGAAAGGCGGTGGCATCCACCGCCATGCCATCGCTCGTCAAGCCAGGCCGAGTGCCTGGCGATCGATCTGGTAGTTCTGCGGGCCGCGCTGCGCGATCTTGAGCGCGCCGACCTGGTTGCCGAGCGCCGCGCACTGCGCGAGCGGCCAGCCCTTCTCCAGCCCGAACAGCAGCGCGCCGCGCCATGCATCGCCGCAGCCCGTGGGCTCGATCACCGCGGTCGGCACCACGCCCGGCACATGCTCGCGCTCGCCGTTCGTCCACACCTCGCAGCCCTCGGCCGCGAGCGTGACCACGAGGCCGCGCACGCGCTGCGAGATCTCCGCCAGGCTCCAGCCCGTGCGCTGCGAGAGCATCTTGCCTTCGTAGTCGTTGACCACGACCCAGCTCGCGAGCTCGACGAAATGCTTGAGCGCCTCGCCGTCGAACATCGGCAGGCCCTGGCCCGGATCGAACACGAAGGGAATGCCGGCGGCCGCGAACTGCTCGGCGTGCTGCAGCATCGCCTCGCGGCCATCGGGCGCGACGATGCCGAGACGGATGTCCTCGCGCGCCGCGATCTTCGTGATGTGCGCCTGCTGCATCGCGCCCGGATGGAAGGCGGTGATCTGGTTGTTGTCGGCGTCGTTCATGATCATCGCCTGCGCGGTGAACGTGTCGTCGAGCTGGCGCACGAACTCCGTGCTGATGCCCAGCGAACGCATGCGCTCGATGTAGTCGGCGCCATCGCTGCCCAGCGTGGCCATCGGCAGCGCCGTGCCGCCGAGCGCGTTGAGGCTGTAGGCGATGTTGCCGGCGCAGCCGCCGAAATCGCGGCGCAGGCTCGGCACCAGGAAGGACACGTTGAGGATGTGCAACTGGTCCGGGAGGATCTGGTCGGCGAACCGGCCCTCGAAGGTCATGATGGTGTCGAAGGCGAGGGAACCGCAAATCACTGCTGCCATGGGCTGATCCGTTGAGGTGAAGAAAAAGGAAGGAAGGCGCGGACGCGCAACCGGCGGCTCGCCGCGGGCCTAGGGATAGAAGGCCTCGACGCGATAGCCCGCGATTGGCGGCAGGGCCGCGGCCTCGGTCGCCGTCAGCGTCATCGGCAGCGAGGCCGCGCGTTCGCCGCGCGCCGCGAGCACCGTTGGTGCGCCATAGTCCGCCGGCGAGAGCACGCGCCGCACCACGGCACGCTCCTGCGTGTCGAGCAGCACCAGCTCGATCGACGGCATCGCGAGCGGCACCGCGGCGTTGCTGCGCAGGTTGAAGCTGAAGCGGTAGTCGTTGCCGCCGCTCTTCTCGCGCGCGAAGGCGGCGCCTTCGATGACGATGTCGCCGATGCGGCGCAGCGGCGCGAGCTCGCAGCCCGTCGCCTGGCACAGCGCGGCGAGCGCGGGACGCAGCGAGGGCTGGCGCGCGACGATGCCGTCGCGCTCGTGACGCAGGATCTGCACGACCAGCAGCAGGCCCGCGAGCACCGCGAGCGCGATCAGCGCGCGGCGCTTGCCGATGCGCTGCCAGAGGGATGTCGGCCGATCGTCGCGCTCGTCGTCCTCGGCATCGTCGACGAAGCGGTGCGCCGCGCGATCCTCGGTCTCGTCCGCCGCGTCGAGCACGGTGGCGAAGGGGGGCGGCGCGGGGTCCTCGCTCCGCGCGCGCGCCTCCTGGTCGTCGCGCTCCTCGCGCGCCTTGGCGCTGGCGGCGATCTTGGCCGACTTGGCGCGCGCCCGGCGCAGCGCCTTCTGCATCTGCAATCGGTCCCGATCGTCGCCCGTCTCGGGTGCGTCGGCGTCGTCGCGCTCGAGCTCGGTGTCCTCGTCGCTGTCTTCGTCGGAACCGGAACGGCGCAGCGTCGCGAAGCCCGCCGGCCTTTCATTCGACGGCGCCGCGCTCGCGCTGGAGCGACGCGTCCACACCGCGGGCAGCGGCGGCACCGGCGCGGGCGGCGGCGATGGTGGCGCGGCGAGGTTGAGGTCGATGTCGGGAAACGGCGGCAGCGAACTCGGCGGCGGCCGCCATTGCGGCTCGCGCACCTCGAGGTCGGACCAGGGCTCGTCGGCGACGATGCCGTGCGCGGGCAAGGCGAAGTCCGCGCCGTCGCGAGCCACCGGGGACTGCGGCTGCGCGGAAGGCGGTGGCGGCTCGGACCGTGCCGGCGACAGGTCTTCGTTGACCTCGTCGTCGAGGAAGTCGGACTCCTCGACCTGCGGCGGGGCCGGCGCGAAGGAAGGTGGTGCCGACAACTGGTCGAGTTCGCCGACAGGCTCGTGCGATGGCGGTGCGGCCGCGCCGGCGGGCGCATCGAATCCGAAGCCGCTGTCGACGGAAGGACTGACAGGTGCCGACGGCGTCGAAGCCTCGGGCGCCGCGCTCGGCACGACCGCGGGCGCCGATGGCACCTGCACCTGCGGCGACGCGACACCACTGCCCGACCCAACGACCCCATCCGGCGTCTCATGAAGATCGAGCGTCGCATCGAACACATGGCTGCAGCGACCGCAACGCACCCACCCGTCCGAAATCCGGAGCTGGTCGCGAACCACCTTGAAGGTGGTGGCGCAGGCGGGGCAACGCGTGACGAGGCTCATGAGGGGGGCGATTGTAGGGTTGGGCCCTCGGCGCGACGCGATGCCGGCGGCGCCGTTTGCGCCGGGGAGAGCCCCCGGCGCGAGCGCGTTCAGCGGCGTGCCGTCATAGGATCCAGCCGTCCTCGCTGTCGCTGACTTCGAGCGCCACGTAGGGCGCGTACGCTTCCTTCAGCTCGTCGGCCTGGCGCTCGAGGATGCCGGCGAGCACCAGCGAGCCACCGTTCGCCACGCGCTCGCACAGCAGCGGCGCGAGCACCTTGAGCGGGGTCGCGAGGATGTTCGCGAGCACCGTGCCGTACTGGCCCTGCGCCGCCTCGGGCAGGCCCGCGTTGAGCGTCACGCCGTTGGCCTCGGCATTGAGGCGCGTCGAGCTCACGGCAGCGTCGTCGATGTCGACCGCATCGATCTCGCTCGCGCCGTACTTCGCGGCACCGATGGCCAGGATGCCGGAGCCGCAGCCGTAGTCGAGCACGCGCTGGCCCGCGAGCGCGCCGCGGGTGGCGATCCAGCGCAGGCACATGCGCGTGGTGGGATGGGTGCCGGTGCCGAAGGCCAGGCCCGGATCGAGCCGGATCACCTGCGTGGCCTGCGCCGGCGCCTCGTGCCAGCTCGGCACGATCCAGAACTCGGGCGTGATCTCGACCGGCGCGAACTGCGACTGCGTGAGCCGCACCCAGTCCTGGTCCTGCAGCTCGGCGATGCCCAGCAAGGTGCAGCCTTCGAAGAAGTCCTGCAGCGCGAGCACCGAGCCCGCGTCGCGCGCCAGTTCCTCGGTGGCGAACAGCGCGATCACGCGCGAGCGCTGCCAGCCCTCCTTGGGCGGCGGCATGCCGGGCTCGCCGAACAGCGCCTGCTCGGCGTCGGTCTGCGCGTCGGCATCCTCGACCGAGATGCTCAGTGCGTCGAGCGCATCGAGCGCATCGCCGAGGGACTCGATGCGTTCCTCGGGGGCCAGCAGGCGAAGTTCGAACATGGCGGGCGGGACGGCTCAGCGCTTGTGCGCGGCCAGCCACTCTTCGAGGTAGTGGATGTTGGTGCCGCCGGCCATGAACTTGGCGTCGACCATCAGCTCGCGGTGCAGCGGAATGTTGGTCTGGATGCCTTCGATCACGGTCTCGTTGAGCGCGGTGCGCATGCGCGCCATGGCCTGCTCGCGGGTGTCGCCGAAGACGATGATCTTGCCGATCATCGAGTCGTAGTTCGGCGGCACGAAGTAGTTGGTGTACGCATGCGAATCCACGCGCACGCCCGGACCGCCCGGCGGATGCCACATCGTGATGCGGCCCGGCGACGGCGTGAACTTCCACGCGTCCTCGGCGTTGATGCGGCACTCGATCGCGTGGCCGTGCATCTGGATCTGGCGCTGCGTGAACGGCAGCTTCTCGCCGGCCGCCACCATGATCTGCGTCTTGACGATGTCGATGCCGGTCGTGAGTTCGGTCACCGGATGCTCCACCTGCACGCGGGTGTTCATCTCGATGAAGTAGAACTCGCCGTTCTCGTAGAGGAACTCGAAGGTGCCGGCGCCGCGGTAGCCGATCTTCTTGCAGGCGGCCGCGCAGCGTTCGCCGATCTTCTCGATCAGCTTGCGCGGAATGCCCGGCGCGGGCGATTCCTCGATCACCTTCTGGTGACGGCGCTGCATCGAGCAGTCGCGCTCGCCGAGGTAGACCGCGTTGCGGTGCTTGTCGGCCAGCACCTGGATCTCGACGTGGCGCGGGTTCTGGAGGAACTTCTCCATGTAGACCGAGGGATTGTTGAAGGCCGCCGCGGCCTCCGCCTTGGTCATCTGGATCGCGTTGATCAGCGCGGCCTCGGTGTGGACCACGCGCATGCCGCGGCCACCGCCGCCGCCCGCGGCCTTGATGATCACCGGATAGCCGATGGCGCGCGCGATGCGCTTGTTGGCCGTGGCGTCGTCGGAGAGCTCGCCGTCGGAGCCGGGCACGCAGGGCACGCCGGCCTTGATCATGGACTGCTTGGCCGAGACCTTGTCGCCCATGGTGCGGATGTTCTCGGGCGTCGGCCCGATGAACTGGAAGCCGCTCTGCTCGACGCGTTCGGCGAAGTTGGCGTTCTCGCTCAGGAAGCCGTAGCCGGGGTGGATCGCCTCGGCATCGGTCACTTCGGCCGCCGAGATGATGGCCGGCATGTCTGAGGTAGCTCAGCGACGAGGGGGCCGGGCCGATGGAGACGGCTTCCTCGGCCAGCTTGACGTACTTGGCCTCGCGGTCGGCCTCGGAATAGACCATCACGGCCTTGATGCCGAGCTCGCTGCACGCGCGCTGGATGCGCAAAGCGATCTCGCCGCGGTTGGCGACCAGGATCTTCTTGAACATGGTCACTCGATGATGAACAGCGGCTGGCCGTATTCGACCGCCTGACCGTTTTCTCCGAGGATCTGGGTGACGGTGCGGCCTTGTCGGCCTCGATTTCGTTGAGGATCTTCATCGCCTCGATGATGCAGAGCGTGTCGCCCTCGTTGACCTTGCTGCCGACCTCCACGAAGGACGGGGCGCCCGGGCTCGCGGCGCGATAAGAAGGTGCCGACCATCGGCGACTTCACGGCATGGCCGGCGGGAGCGGCCTCGGCCACGGGAGCAGCAGCGGGAGCCGCCGTTCCGGCGGGGGCTGCGGCCGGCGCCGCGGCGGGTGCCGCCAGGGTCTGCACGTACTGAACGGGAGCGGCACCGCCACCCTTGACGATGCGGACCTTGCCTTCGGTTTCAGTGATTTCCAGCTCGGAAATATTCGATTCGGACACCAGATCGATCAGTGTCTTGAGTTTGCGCAGATCCATGGGACTCCAGTGCCGGGTTTTCCGGTTATTAGGATACAACTAGGCCGAACATCGTTGATTGTCGGCTTTCGGCGGTTAACGCCGACCTGTGTATCTAATTCTAACTGTGAACGAGTTCACGTCGCCAACCCTCCAGGTCGGCCTCTTCGAGCTTGCCCATTTTACGGGCCGCCACCGAACCGTCGGCGTTCAGCACCAGCGTGAACGGCAGGCCGCCGCCGGTGTTGCCGAGATTTTGACCAGTTCTGTGCCCTGCAACCCAGCCAATCCGGTCGGATAGGTGACCGGCGTGCGCTGCAGGAACTTGCGCACCGCGCTCGGCTGATCGATCGCCAAGCCGACGACTTGCCAGCCGTTGGCACCATGATCGCGAAAGAAGCGATCGATCATCGGCATTTCTTCCACGCACGGCGGGCACCAGGTGGCCCAGAAGTTGAGCAGCACCGGCTTGCCGCGCAGGCTGGTCATGGCGAGCTCGCCGCCCTCGGGCCGCTCGAAGCGCTGGGCCCAGAAGTCGGCGCCGAGCATCTCTCCGGCCGTGCCGCTGCCGCGATGGCGCCACCAGGCACCACCGAGGCCGGCCGCGGCGGCCACCACCGCCACGCCGCCGTACAGCAGGCCGCGTCGTGTGGTCGAAGAAGTCATCCGTTGTCCTTTTCTCTTTCAATCAGCCGCCGCAGCGCCGCCAGATCGCCACGCGGCGTGCGGCCCTGGGCATCGGGCTTGAGCGCGCCGCGCAGGTCGTCGAGGTCGTAGACCAGCAGATGCACGCCGATCTCCTCGCCGAGGGCCCGGCTCGGCGCGTGCACGCTCAAGGCCTCGACCTGCTCGCCGTGGAAGCCGGTCACCATGCGCGGCTCGTAATCCACGTGATGGTCGATCAGCGCGATCTCGGCCGACTTCGAATCATCGCAGAACAACTGAATATAAATGTCTGACAGCCGGGTGGCCGTGCCGTGCCAGACGGCGCCGCCCACATGGGGCCGGAACACGGCCATGCGCTCCATCCATTCGAGCGCCAGCAGGCGCAGCGCCTGGAGTTCCCTGGGCTGGGTGTCGGCGCAGAACAGCGCGATGTAGTCGCGCACCTCGGCCTCCACCTCGTCGTTGTTCGGCAGCGCGGTGCGCGCCGACAGCCCCAGGTCGCGCAGCGCGCGGCGCTTGGCGGGGCCGTATTCGAGTCCCTCCTCGACCACGAGACGGGCGGCGGTGGCGGCGATTTCGCGCTTGGACGTGTCCATCGGGCCATTTTGCCCGCAGAGCGTGGTCCATACGATGAACATCAGTACCGCGGCCAAGGCCGTGGCCCCGGGGCCCGGACGATCGGCCTCCCTGAGAATCGCCCCCCATGCATATTCATGTTCTGGGCATCTGCGGCACGTTCATGGGCGGTCTGGCCGCCCTGGCGCGCGAGGCAGGCCACCGGGTCACCGGCTGCGACGCCGGCGTGTACCCGCCGATGAGCGACCAGCTGCGCGCGCTCGGCATCGACCTGATCGAGGGATTCGGCGCCGACCAGCTCGCGCTGGCGCCCGACGTGTTCGTGGTCGGCAACGTGGTGTCGCGTGCCCGGCTGGCCGACGGCACGCCGAAGTTTCCGCTGATGGAAGCCATCCTCGACGCCGGCAAGCCCTACACCAGCGGCCCGCAGTGGCTGGCCGAGCATGTGCTGCTGGGCCGCCACGTGATGGCGGTGGCCGGCACGCACGGCAAGACCACCACCACCTCGATGCTGGCCTGGGTGCTCGAGCGCGCGGGCAAGGCGCCGGGCTTCCTGGTCGGCGGCGTGCCGCTCGATTTCGGCGTCTCGGCCCGGCTCGGCGACGGACCGCCCTTCGTGATCGAGGCCGACGAGTACGACACCGCCTTCTTCGACAAGCGCAGCAAGTTCGTGCACTACCGACCGCGCACGGCGATCCTCAACAACCTCGAGTTCGACCACGCCGACATCTTCGACGACCTCGCGGTCATCGAGCGGCAGTTCCATCACCTGGTGCGCACGGTGCCGTCCACCGGCCGGCTGGTGGTGAATGCCACCGAGCCCAGCCTCGAGCGCGTGCTGGCCCAAGGCTGCTGGAGCGAACTCGCGCGCTTCGGCGGCGAAGGCCCGGGTGCGCAGTGGCAGGCGCGCGGCACGCACGACGCCTTCGACGTGCTGCACGAGGGCGAGCCGGTCGGCCGCGTCGAATGGGCGCTGTCGGGCCTGCACAACCAGATGAACGCGCTGGCCGCGATCGCTGCCGCCGAGCACGTGGGCGTGTCGCCGGCCGACGCGGCGCGCGCGCTCGGCAGCTTCCGCAACGTGCGCCGGCGCATGGAACTGCGCGGCACGGTGGAGCGCACGGGCGGTGCGATCACGGTCTACGACGACTTCGCCCACCATCCGACCGCGATCCGCACCACGCTCGACGGCCTGCGCCAGAAGCTCGACGCCACGGGCCACCAGGGCGAGCGCATCCTCGCGGCCTTCGAGCCGCGCAGCAACACGATGAAGCTCGGCGTGATGGCCGCGCAGCTGCCCTGGAGCCTCGAGTCGGCCGACCAGTCGTTCTGCCACACGGCCGGGCTCGACTGGGACGCGGCCGCCGCGCTGGCCCCGATGGGCGAACGCGCCCGGGTGGCAGGCGACATCAGCACGCTGGTGGGCCAACTGGTCACCGCGGCGCGGCCCGGCGACCACATCGTCTGCATGAGCAACGGCGGCTTCGGCGGCGTGCACGACAAGCTGCTGCAGGCCCTGCGCGACGGCATCGCCTGAGCGGGATCGCGCATGGCGGCCGCGGCACCCGACGACACGCTGCTCGGCCTGCTGCGCCGCGTCTACGACAACGGCAACAGCTATGTCGACGCCGATGGCAACCATTGCCACCGCATCCCCGACACCTTCAGCGAGGCCGAGCGGCAAGCGCTGGCCGACGCCGGCCTCGAGCCCAACCGCTTCGTCGCGATCCCGCATGACGAGGCGGTGAACCGCCTGCGGCAGGCCGCGGCCGGCGTGGACCTGCGCCGCGCGGCCGATGCCTTCGTCGCCTCAATGAGCTCGAGCGACCTGGCCTGGCTCACGGTGCTGCCCGCCACCGCCCTCGGCCTCGCGATGCCGGCGCATCCGATGGAGGCCATGGGCGGCGGCAGCTGCCGTGTCTGCTTCCACCGCGACGAGCGCGCGGACCCGACGCTGCGCGCCTACTTCCGCCATCTGCAGGGCGCGGGCTGGGGCACCGGCGGACCGGTCGAGGGCCTGCTGGCGCTGGAAGCCACGGGCCCGGCCGATGGCTGGCCGCGGCCGACACCGCGCGACATCTGGGTCTTCCATCGCCTGCTCGACCTGCTGCGCGCGCTGCCGGCCGATGCGCGCTACGGCAAGGCGCGCACCGCGCTCAAGGATGCGAAGCTGCTGCGCGTGAACAATCCCTACCGCTGCGAGACGGTGCTCGAGGCGCTGGCCACGCTCGGCGTCATGCAGACGCCCGAGCATCCGGGCCTGCTTCACGCGCTGGACCACCGCCATCGAGCGCGATCAGCGCCCTTCCACCAGGGTCGAGGGCACCGGCCCCGCTGGGCTGGTGGCGCGCGGCCGACGGCCTCGACGAGACGCTGGTGGAGCGGCTGTTCGGCCATCTGAAACGCCCCAGGCAGGAACCGCCCGCCGAGGCCGCCGAACCGGTTCGACGCAAACCTGCCGCCGGTGCGCGCGCCAAGTCGATCCCCGGCGCGCCGGCCGCGGGCGACGTGCATGCCGTGCGCCTGCGCGAGGACCTGTGGACCGCCGCCTACTGCCACGAAGTGAAGGCCGACCATCGCGGCATCGTGCGCGGCCGCGTGGAATACCTGGACCTGCTCTCGCCCACGCCGCCCACCGCCGAGCAGATCGCCGGCATCGGCTTTCGCGACCGCCGCAACGGCGAGCGCTGGCAGAGCTGGGTCGCCGGGCTCGGCAAGACCACCGGCGTGACGCGGATCGCGGTCGGCGTGCCGGCACCCTCGCATGCCCAGCCCCTGCCGGAGCGCATTCCCGGCGGCCAGGCCAGCGACCTGAAGCACCTGGCCGGCTGGCACTTTCCGGCCACACCCTGAACGAGGACCCACCATGACACAGCGCGCCACCCAACTCATCGACACGCTGGGGCTGCAGCCGCATCCCGAGGGCGGCTGGTACCGCGAGGTGTTCCGCTCGGCGATGCAGGTGACTCCCGCCGACGAGCGCGCGGCCCGCAGCGCGCTCACCAGCATCTACTTCCTGCTCGAGGCCGGCCAGCATTCGCGCTGGCACCGGGTGTTGTCCGACGAGGTGTGGGTGCATCTCGAAGGCGTGCCGCTGGCGCTGTGGACCTGCGATGCCGCGCTGCGCACCGCGCCGGCCCATGTGCGGCTCGGGCCGGTCGACGTGCACGGCACGCGGCCGCAGCACGTGGTGCCCGCGGGCCAGTGGCAGGCCGCGCGGCCGATCGAAAGCCATGCGGCGGGCGACTTCACGCTGGTCGCCTGCATGGTCGGGCCGGGCTTCGACTTCGCCGACTTCTCGCTGATGGCGCCCGACGGCGACGAGGCCGCCGCGGTGCGCCATCACTGGCCCGAACTCGCCGCGCTGATCTGAGCGATCAGCCGCGGCGCTGCTTGACCGCCTGCGACAGCGTCTCGAGCACCTGGGTCGAGTCGTCCCAGCCCAGGCAGGCGTCGGTGATGCTCTTCCCGTATTCGAGGCCCGCGATCTTGTCCTTGCCGGGCGTGAACTTCTCGGGCGCCGGCCTGCAGGTGGCTCTCGACCATCACGCCGAACACGCGGCGCGAACCGCCGGCGATCTGGTCGGCGATGTCCTTCGCGACGTCGATCTGTTTCTGGTGCTGCTTCGAGCTGTTGGCATGGCTGCAGTCGACCATCAGCGTGGGCGGCAGCTTGGCCGCCTCGAGGGTCCTTGCAGGCCGCCTCGACGCTGGCCGCGTCGTAGTTGGGCGCCTTTCCGCCGCGCAGTATCACGTGGCAGTCGCGGTTGCCGTTGGTCTGCACGATCGCGACCTGGCCGTTCTTGTGCACCGAGAGGAAATGGTGGCCGCGGGCCGCGGCCTGGATGGCGTCGGTGGCGATGCGGATGTTGCCGTCGGTGCCGTTCTTGAAGCCGATCGGTGCCGACAGCCCCGAGGCCAGTTCGCGGTGCACCTGGCTCTCGGTGGTGCGCGCGCCGATCGCGCCCCAGGCGATCAGGTCGCCGATGTATTGCGGCGAGATCACGTCGAGGAACTCGCTGCCCGCCGGCAGGCCCAGGCGGTTGATGTCGATCAGCAGCTGGCGCGCGATGCGCAGGCCTTCGTCGATGCGGTAGCTCTCGTCGAGGTAGGGGGTCGTTGATCAGGCCCTTCCAGCCGACCGTGGTGCGCGGCTTCTCGGAAGTACACGCGCATCACGATCTCCAGCGTGTCGGCGTACTTCTCGCGCTCGACCTTGAGGCGGCGCGCGTAGTCGAGCGCGGCGGCCGGGTCGTGGATCGAGCAGGGTCCCATCACCACCAGCAGCCGGTCGTCCTTGCCGTCCATGATGTTGTGGATGCTGCGGCGCGTGCCCGTAATCAGCGTTTCGACCGGCGTGCCGCGAATCGGGAAGAAGCGGATCAGATGTTCGGGAGGGGGGAGCACGTTGATGTCCTTGATGCGTTCGTCGTCGGTCTTGCTGGTTTTTTCGACGCTCGCATACCAGCTCTCGCTGGCCGGGGCAGTGTTCGTGCTCATGAGGGTTCCTTGTTGGATTGAATATCGTCAGGGCATAAAAAAACCGCCGGGGCTGCTTGCGCCGGCGGTTTTGGGAGGGGTGCCTGTCTGCTTTACGCGCTCGCCTCTCGTCCGCCGGAAACCGGGAACCAAAAGTAGGCAAAGAAATAGGCGCGGAGAGCGGCGGACATGGGCGCGAATGTAGCACGGAAAAACAAAACCCGGCCTGGAGGCCGGGCGTTCGTTGTTTTGGCGCCGACGGGGCCGGCGCCCGGGAACGGGCTCAGCGGTAGCCCGATTCGTTGGCGTTGTGGATGATCCAGATCAGGTTGCCGCTCGAGTAGTCGCCCATGCCGCCGCCCGCGAAGATCAGGCGGCCCTGGCCCTTGTAGGTCATTTCGAAGCGATGGCGGTCGCTGCCGAAATAGAACGGGATGAAGGCCTTGCCGGTCACGTAGGCGCCCTGGTCGGTGGGCTGGCCCGCGAGGTCGGTGACCTGCTTGGCGCTCATGCCGATCTGCAGGCGAGTGAACTTGCTGTTGCGCGCCGGGTTGCCGGTGATCTCGCCCTCGTAGCCGTTGAGGCCCTTGACGGTGCGGCCGCTGCCGGCCTCGACCTTCGACGAATCGACGACATTGCCCTGCGCGTCCATGCCGGCCCTGGAGCCGCTGCGCGCGGGAGCCGCCGGGGCGGCCGCCGCGGGTGCGGCCTCGCTCTGGCTGCCCGAGCCGCCGCGCGATGCACAGCCGGCGCTGGCCAGCGCGACCAGGGCGGTCATGGCCCAGAGGGCGGCGGGCGAGTGGATCCTGTTCCCCATTGAAATGCTCCTTGAATGCGTCGTTCGCAAAAGGGCGCAGCTTAGCAACGGGAGGAAACGCTTCGCAAGTGACGAAAGTCTTAAGCCGTTCCGCCTACAGTGAGCCCGTCGATGCGCAAGGTGGGCTGGCCGACACCCACCGGCACGCTCTGGCCTTCCTTGCCGCAGGTGCCCACGCCCGAGTCGAGCGCCATGTCGTCGCCGATCATCTTCACGCGGGTCAGCGCGTCGGGGCCGTTGCCCACGATGGTCGCGCCCTTGACCGGGTACTGGATCTTGCCGTTCTCGACCCAGTAGGCCTCGCTGGCCGAGAACACGAACTTGCCGCTCGTGATGTCGACCTGGCCGCCGCCGAAGTTGACGGCGTACAGGCCCTTCTTGATGCTCGCCACGATCTCCTCGGGCGCCTTGTCGCCGCCGAGCATGTAGGTGTTGGTCATGCGCGGCATCGGCACGTGGGCATAGCTCTCGCGGCGGCCGTTGCCGGTCGGCTTGACCTTCATCAGGCGCGCATTGAGCGCGTCCTGGATGTAGCCCTTGAGGATGCCGTCCTCGATCAGCACGTTGCGCTGGCTGGCGTTGCCCTCGTCGTCGACATTGAGCGAGCCGCGGCGGTCGGCGATGGTGCCGTCGTCGAGCACGGTCACGCCCTTGGCGGCCACGCGCTGGCCGATGCGGCCCGAGAAGGCGCTCGAGCCCTTGCGGTTGAAGTCGCCCTCGAGGCCGTGGCCGATGGCTTCGTGCAGCAGGATGCCGGGCCAGCCCGGGCCGAGCACCACGGTCATCTCGCCCGCGGGCGCGGGGCGCGACTCGAGGTTGGTCAGCGCCGACTTGACGGCATGGTCGACGTACTCGGCGATCTGCTCGTCGTCGAAGTAGGCCAGGCCGAAGCGCCCGCCGCCGCCGCCCGAACCCACCTCGCGGCGGCCGTTCTGCTCGGCGATGACGGTGACCGACAGCCGCACCAGCGGCCGCACGTCGGCCGCCAGCGTGCCGTCGGCGCGCGCCACCAGCACCACGTCGTACTCGCTTGCGAGGCCGGCCATGACCTGCGACACGCGCGGGTCGCGCGAGCGGGCCAGCTGCTCGACCTTCTCGAGCAGCTTCACCTTGGCGGTGCTGTCGAGCGTGGCGATGGGATCGAGGCCGGCATAGAGCGAGCGGCTCGAGGCGATCTTGCGCGGCACGGTCTTCACGCGGCCGGTGCGGCCCGCGGAGGAGATCGAGCGCACGGTGCGCGCCGCGTCGAGCAGCGAGGCCTCGGAGATGTCGTCGGAATAGGCGAAGGCCGTCTTCTCGCCGCTGACCGCGCGCACGCCGACGCCCTGGTCGATGCTGAAGCTGCCGGTCTTGACGATGCCTTCCTCGAGGCTCCAGCCCTCGCTGCGGGTGTACTGGAAGTACAGGTCGGCGTCGTCCACGCGGTGCGCGGTGATCTCGGCCAGGGCCTTGCTCAGGTGCGATTCGTCGAGGCCGAACGGCGTGAGCAGCAGTTGTTGCGCCGTGGCGAGGCGCTCGATGGTGGGTTCGCGGGAGATCATGAAGGATTATTGCTCGCCCCCAGGCTCCGCGCACTGCGTGCGCTCCTCCAACCCCCTACCGGGGGCAACACCAGCGGCCCGGCAAAGCCGGTTCCGGCGGTGTTTCCCGCTACGACTGCGCCAGTTTTCGAGCTCGCGCGATCGACATCAGGATCCCCAGCCCCAGCCCCAGCGTGACCATGGCCGTGCCGCCATAGCTGATGAAGGGCAGCGGCACCCCCCACCACCGGCAGGATGCCGCTGACCATGCCCATGTTCACGAAGGCGTAGGTGAAGAAGATCATGGTGACCGCGCCCGCCAGCAGGCGCGAGAACAGCGTGGTGGCGTTGAGCGCGATCGCCAGCCCGCGGAAGATCAGCAGGATGAAGGCCGAGATCAGCGCCAGGTTGCCCACCAGGCCGAACTCCTCGGAATAGGCGGCGAAGATGAAGTCGGTGGTGCGCTCGGGAATGAACTCCAGGTGCGTCTGCGTGCCCTGCATGAAGCCCTTGCCGCCGACGCCGCCCGAGCCGATGGCGATCATCCCCTGGATGATGTGGAAGCCCTTGCCCAGCGGGTCCTTGCTCGGGTCGAGCAAGGTGCACACGCGCTGCTTCTGGTAGTCGTGCAGCACGCGCCAGTCGACGCCGTCGGTGCACAGCCGCGATTCGAAGCTCACGATCAGCGTGATCGCCACGGCGCCCAGCAGCACCGGCGGCACGATCAGCTTCCATGGCAGGCCGGCGAAGAAGATCACCGCCAGGCCGGCCGCCAGCACCAGCAGCGAGGTGCCGAGGTCGGGCTGCTTCATGATCAGGCCGACCGGCACCGCGAGCAGCACGGTCGCCACCACGAAGTCGAGCGGCCGCAGCTGCCCCTCGCGGCGCTGGAACCACCAGGCCAGCATCAGCGGCATGGCGATCTTCAGGATCTCGCTGGGCTGGATCACCATGCCCACGTTGATCCAGCGCGTGGCGCCCTTCTTGGTGATGCCGAACAGCGCCACCGCGACCAGCAGCGCCACCCCCGCCGCGTAGAGCGGCACGGCCGCCAGCATCAGCCGCTGCGGCGGCACCTGCGCCACCACGAACATGATGAAGCCGGCCAGCAGCATGTTGCGACCGTGGTCGAAGAAGCGGGTGCCGTGGTCGTAGCCCGAGGAGTACATCGTCAGCAGGCCCGCGAAGGCCAGCAGCAGCACGGCGAAGGCCAGAAAGCCGTCGAAGCCCTGGAAGATGGGCGCGACCCGGCGCGCCAGGGAGGGCTGATTGAACACGGCGGACATGGGCGCGGATTATCCGCGCCCGCTGCGCCCGCTCAATCGAAGACCAGTTGAACGACCGTGCGGCCCGGTCGGCTTTCGAGCGCCAGCCGCGCCCCGATCGCGCCCGCGCGCTCGGCCAGCGAGCGCGGCGGCCGGCTGGCGTCGAAGCCGCGCCCGTCGTCGATCACGCGCAGCGCCACCGCCGTGCCCTCCATGCAGGCCTCCAGCCGCAGCACCCGCGCCCGGGCGTGCTGCAGCACGTTCGAGATCGCCTCGAACAGCAGGAACTGCAACTGCCGCATGCCGTGCGCGTCGAGGTGCGCCACCGGCGTCACCTCGTCCACGGCCCAGTCGAGCGCGATCTCGGCCGTGGCCAGCCGCGGCTCGAGCCGGTAGCGGAACGCCGCCAGCAGCGCGCCGACGTCGCCCGGCGGCAGGTGGATCGAGTCGATCGACAGCTTGAGCTGGTCCATCGAGTCGCGCAGCGTGCGCAGCAGTTCCTCGGAACTGGTCTGGCCCGACTGCAGCTGGCGGATGGCCGAGCTGATGTGCGAGCCCACGCCGTCGTGCATGTCGCGCAGGATGCGCTCGCGCTCGTGGGTGCGCGCCTGGTCGCGCGCCGCCCGCTCGAGCTCGGCATAGGTCGAGGCCAGCTCGCGCTCGCGCTGCGCCACCCGCTCGGCCAGGGTGCGGACCGCGCCGCGCGCCGCCACGCTGGCCGCGCGGAAGCGCCGCAGCACGATCAGAAGCAGCGCGATGCCGAAGAACACCGACGAGTAGCGCACCCAGGTGGTCTCGCCGTAGGCGTCGCTCAGGCGGATCACCAGCCAGTCGCGCACGCCGAAGGCCAGCGTGAGCAGGGCCGCGGCGGCCACCAGCAGCCGCTCGGCGCTGGGCCGCCGCGCCGTGGACCCGACGAAGGCGCCGACGAAGACCGCGATCACCACGATCTCGATCGCGAGCCAGCCGGTGAGCCAGATCGGCTCCTCGCGCTGCAGCGCGAGCGTGGTCGAGACCACGGTGCCCAGCACCACGGCCAGCAGCGGCCAGCGCAGCCAGCGCGTGCGCGCCGTGCGGCCCCAGTCGGCCAGGTGGTAGCAGAACATCATGGCCGAGGCGGCCCAGCCGGCATAGCAGGCCGCCATCAGCACGCCCCAGGGCACCCACGGCAGCGGCGGCTCGGTGATCACCCCGTCGGCCACCCGGATCGCCCAGCAGCACTCGGCCAGCGCCGCCCACAGGTAGATGCCGTCGCGGCGCGGCTGTCCGGCCGTGGTCGCGTCGACCTGCGTGAGCCACAGCGCCAGCGCGATGGCGCCGACGACCAGGCTGAAGGCGGTCAGCAGCACCGAGGCGGTGAAGCGCCAGGCGTAGGCCGGCTCGAACAGCCCGTTGCGCACCGGGTCGGCCGGACCGATGAACACCCGCGACAGCCCCGCGCGGCGCGCGCTGTCGGCATGGATGCGGATCAGCAGGTGGTTCTCGCCGGCCCGGAGCAACTCGCCGGGCACCGGCACGTAGATCGGCGCCTTGGCGTAGTCGGCGCCGTTGCCCTTCGAGAGGTCGCCGTAGACCTGCAGCAGCGCGCCGTTGAGCTCCACCTCGAACACGTTGCCGGTGCGCGGGATGAAGATGCCCAGGGCGTGTTCGGCGCGACCGCCAGCTTGAAAGGCAGGTCGAAGCTCGCGAAGCCGGAACGGCCGCGGTGCTGCCGGTCCCAGTGGTACGACAACTCCACCGGCTCGCTGCGCAGCACGCCGTCGACCGCGGTGGTGACGGTGCCGCTGCGCAGCTCGATCGGCGCGTCGGCCGCATGCGCCCCCCCGGCCCATCCACTGCACAGCGCCAGGACGAGCAGCAGCAGCCACGACGCGATCGGCATCGCGGGCAGCCGCCCGCGCAGGATCCGGAGCACGGACGTCCCGTCTCAGCCAGAGCGCGACAGCAGCCCCAGTCGCGTGGCTTCGAACACGGCTTCGCTCTTGGAATGCACCGCGAGCTTGCCGTAGAGGTTCTTGATGTGGGTCTGCACCGTGTGCACGCTCAGGCCCTTGAGGCGAGCGATCTCGGCGTACGAGAAGCCGCGCGCGATCAAGGTCAGCACCTCGTGCTCGCGCGCCGACAGCAGCGCGCGCTCGCCCGCGTCGGGCGCGGCCTCGGGTTCGGCCGTGCCCGGCACGCTGGCCGACTGCAGGCTGCGGTACTTGGCGAGCACGCGGCGCGCGATCATGGGCGAGATCGGCGAGGCACCGGCCTTCATCTCGACGATGGTCTGGGCGATGTCCTCGGGCGCGGCGTCCTTGTGGATGTAGCCGACGGCGCCGGCCTCGATGCTCGCGAGCACGTTCTCCTCGTCGCCGAACACCGACACCACCAGCGGCTCGCAGCCCGGGAAGCGCGCGACCGCGTCGCGGATCACGTCCAGGCCGGTGCCGTCGGGCATGCCGAGGTCGACCAGCAGCACGTCGGGAATGGTGGCGGTGCGGCGCGAGCCAGCCCAGGGCCTCGCTCACCGTGCCGGCGCTGCCGAGCCAGAACAACTGCGGGCTGCGCTGCACGCTGGTCTCGAAGAAGGCGCGCGCGCGGCTGTCGTCCTCGACCACGAGCACGCCCAGCGGCGGGGCGTAGCGTCATGGGGGTCCTCGGTAGTCATGGGGCCGAAGCATAAGCCGGCGCACGCTTTCGCAGGTCCGCGAATCCTCACCCTTTCATGGGATGTGCATCGGGCGGCTTGCACACACACTCGAATCGTCTTCGAACTTTGCACGACGGGAGGAACACGCGATGAATACTTTCGCGTTGTGCCACCGCCGCACCACGCTGGCATCGAGGACCTCCTCCGGTTCCGGGAAGCCCCCACCGCGGGGTTTTTCTCGCCTCGACGCCATCTGATGGGCACGGACCTCATGCAAAATTACCTGGACTTCGCAAGCAGCGCGCCATCGACGCGCTTTCCGTCGCCCCCCCGCATGGAACCACAAACCACCCATCTGCTGTACCTGCACGGCTTCCGTTCCTCGCCCCGCTCGACCAAGGCACGCGCGGTCGCGGACCGGGTGGCGCAACGGCACCCGAACCTGCACTGGTGGTGCCCGCAACTGCCGCCCTCGCCCAAGGATGCGATCGACATGGTGATGAAGGGCATCGCCGACTGGCCGCGCAAGTCGATGGCGGTGGTGGGCTCCTCGCTCGGCGGCTTCTACGCCACCTACGTCGCGGGCATGACGCGCTGCCGCGCCGTGCTGCTGAACCCCGCCGTGCATCCCGCGCGCGACCTCACGCTCTACATCGGCGACCAGAGCGCCTGGCACGACCCGGCCGAGCATTTCTATTTCCGCCCCGAGTACATCCACGAGCTGCGCGCCATGGAGGTCGGCTCGCTGACCCGCCCCGAGCGCGTGTTCGCGGTCATCGCCAAGGGCGACGAGGTGCTCGACTGGCACGAGATGTCGGCGCGCTACGCGGACAGCCGCGTCAAGCTGATCGAGGGCGGCGACCATGCCCTTTCGGACTTCAAGAAGAGCCATCTGGATGACGTGATGGCCTTCATCAATCCCGTGCAATAAAGCCCCCCGGCTTTTCACTCCCTTCGGTCGTGTAACTCCACCCCCCAAGGGGAGGCTCGGCCGCCTTGGGGCGGCCCGGCGGCGGCCGATATTCCCGCTTCGCTTTCCACGCGCGCCGCGGCCTGCGGCTCCCGCGCCACAGGCCCGCCCCGCCTGCATGGGAGAATCCGCCCATGTTTGTATTGTTTGAAGAAGCCGGCAAATACCTCGGCGGGCGCGTGCTGTCGGAGGCGGAAGCCTCGGCGCAGGTCGAGCTCGAGACCGGCAAGCGCGTCAAGGTCAAGGGCGCCAACATCGTGCTGCGGTTCGAGAAGCCCTCGCCCGCCGAATTGATCGCCGAGGCGCGTTCGCTCGCGGCCGCCATGGACCTCGACCTGGCCTGGGAGTTCGCGGCCGAGGGCGAATTCGGCTTCGCCGACCTGGCGGCCGACTATTTCAGCGACAAGCCCTCGCTGGCGCAGCAGGCCGCGGCGCTGTTCGCGCTGTTCGAGGCGCCGCACTACTTCCGCCGCGCGGGCAAGGGGCGCTTCAAGAAGGCGCCGGCCGAGATCGTGCAGCAGGCGCTGGCCGCGATCGAGAAGAAGAAGGCGGTCCAGGCGCAGATCGTGGAATGGGCCGGGCAGCTCGCCGAGGGCGTGTGCCCGCCGCCGGTGCGCGAGCAGCTCTACCGCATCCTGTTCAAGCCCGACAAGAACGCGCCCGAATACAAGGCGGTGGTGGAAGCCTCGCGCGCCTCGCAGCGCGCACCGCTCGAGCTGCTCGAGCGCGCGGGCGCGATCGACTCGCCCTACCAGTTCCACTGGCGCCGCTTCCTGTTCGAGAACTTCCCCAAGGGCACGGGCTTCCCCGCGCTCACGGCACCGGCCATCGCCGACGAGCTGCCGCTGGCCGAGGGCGTCGAGGCCTTCTCCATCGACGACTCGCAGACCACCGAGATCGACGACGCGCTCTCGGTGCAGGGCCTGGGCAGCGGCACGGTCACGGTCGGCATCCACATCGCCGCGCCGGGCCTCGCGCTCGCGCCCGGCAGCGCCATCGACCAGGTGGCGCGCGCGCGCATGTCCACGGTCTACATGCCGGGCTACAAGATCACGATGCTGCCCGACGCGGTGGTCGACACCTACACCCTGCTCGAGGGCGCCGACCGCCCGGCCGTGTCGCTCTATGCGCGCTTCGACGAAGCCACGCTCGAGCTGCAGTCCACCGAGACGAAGCTCGAGCGCGTGCCGATCGCCGCCAACCTGCGCCATGACCAGCTCGACACGGCGGTGACGCAGGCCTGGCTCGAGGACGCGAGCGTCGCGCCCGAGGACACGCCGGCCGTGGCCACGCGCTTCCGCCCGCAGCTCTCGTTCCTGCACCGCCTCGCGCGCCACCTGAAGGCGCAGCGCGAGGTCGTGCGCGGCAAGCCCGAGAACTTCAACCGGCCCGACTACAACTTCCGCCTCGTCGGCAACGACGGCGCCGAACCCACGGGCGCCGAGCAGGTGCAGATCACGACGCGCCAGCGCGGCGCGCCGCTCGACCTGATCGTGTCCGAGGCCATGATCCTGGCCAACAGCAGCTGGGGCGGCTGGCTCGGCGAGCTCGGCGTGCCCGCGCTCTACCGCAGCCAGGCCAGTCTCGCGCCCGGCATCAAGGTGCGCATGGGCACGCGCGCGCTGCCGCACGCGGGCCTGGGCGTGAAGAGCTATGCCTGGAGCACCTCGCCGCTGCGTCGCTACACCGACCTGGTGAACCAGTGGCAGATCATCGCGGCCGCGCGCCACGGCAAGACCGCCGCGCTGGCCGCGCCGTTCAAGCCCAAGGACGCCGACCTGTTCTCGATCCTCTCGGGCTTCGACGCGGCCTATGCGGCCTACAACGGCTACCAGGGCGGCATGGAACGCTTCTGGACGCTGAAGTACCTCGAGCAGCAGGGCATCACCGAGCTCGAGGCCACCGTCATCAAGGACCTGCCCAACGGCGCGCTGGTGCGCGCCGACGCGCTGCCGCTGGTGTTCCCGGTGGCCGGCCAGCAGGAACGCGGCGCGCGTCTGCGCGTGAAGCTCGGCGAGATCGACGAGATCGCGCTCGACGTCAGCGGCACCGTGCTCGAGCGCCTCGATGCGCCCGCGGCCGGCGCGGTGGACGACGCCGAGGACGAGGAAGAGGTGGTCGCCGGCCCGATCGCGATCGCGGTCGACCTGGCCGATGGCGATGCCGCCCCCGACACGGGAGCGGCCGTGGAGAACGCGCCCGCATGAACCTCAAGGATCTGAGCACCCTGCAGATTGCGCTGGGTGTGTCCGTCATCGCGCATGCCGCGCTGCTGGCGGTGCGTTTCGTCGACCCCGAGGCCTTCAACCGCGCGTTCACCGAAACGCCGCTCGAAGTGATCCTCGTCAACTCGAAGACCAACGAAGCGCCGGATCCCAAAGCCCGTGTGATGGCCCAGACCTCGCTCGCCGGCGGCGGCGACCTCGAGCGCGGCCGCGCCACCAGTCCGCTGCCACCCTCCTCCTTCAGCGCGGTCGGCGATTCCGCCGAGGAGGCGCAGCGCCAAGTCGACCTGATGCAGCAGCAGCAGATGCATCTGCTGACCCAGCTCAAGCGCGACCTCGCGGCCATGCCGCCGCCCGATCCGCGCGTGAGCGGCGATCCCAAGGAAGCCACCGCGCGCGAGGAGAAGCGCCGCCAGATGGTCGAGCTGCTGGCCGAGATCGAGCGCCGCGTGAACGAGGAGAACGCGCGTCCCAAGAAGCGCTACCTGAGCCCGTCGACGCGCGAGGCCGCCTATGCGCTGTACGTCGATTCGCTGCGCCGGCGCATCGAGGTGCGCGGCACCGAGAACTTCCCGACCGCGGCCGGCAAGAAGCTCTACGGCGAACTCAAGATGACGATCACCATCAACCACGACGGCAGCCTGCTCGACACCGCGATCGACGAGAGCTCGGGCAACACCACGCTCGACCGCCGTGCCCAGGCCATCGTGCGCAGCATCGGCAGCTTCGGCAAGTTCACCGACGCGATGCGCCGCCAGACCGACCAGATCGTGATCCAGTCGCGCTTCCGCTTCACGCGCGACGAGACCATCGAGCTGTCGTCGCAGTAGCCGCGCGGCCCGACGAAGAAAAAGAAGCCAGGAGACCCGCGCCATGGATCTGTACTGCGTGATGGGCAACCCGGTCGAGCACAGCCGCTCGCCGTGGATCCATGCCCGCTTCGCCGAGCTCTGCCACCAGCCGATCGCCTACGAGCGCCGGCTGATCGCGCTCGGCGCCTTCGCCGAGGGCATCGCCGCCTTCCGCCGCGAGGCCGCCGAACGCGGCGACCGCGCGCTCGGCTGCAACGTCACCGTGCCCTTCAAGTTCGATGCCGCCAGCATCGCGCAGCACACCAGCGAGCGAGCCACGCTGGCGGGCGCGGTCAACACCTTGCGCTTCGCGGCCGATGGCGAGATCCATGCCGACAACACCGACGGCATCGGCCTGGTCAACGACATCGAGCGCAATGCGCGCGTGCCGCTGGCCGGCAGGTCGCTGCTGCTGATCGGCGCCGGCGGCGCCGCGGCCGGCGTGCTCGGGCCGCTGCTCGACGCGGGCGCGGCACGCGTGGTGGTGGCCAACCGCACGGTCGACAAGGCCGTGTCGCTGGTGCGCCGGCATGCGGCGCTCGCGCTGGCCCACGGCGCCTCGCTCGAGGCCTGGGCGCTCGACGCGGTGCCGGGCGACTTCGACGTCGTGGTCAACGCCACCGCCTCCAGCCTCGCGGGCGATGCGGTGCCGGTTGGCGCGCGGGTGCTGCGTCCCGGCGCGCTGGCGGTCGACATGATGTACGGCCCCGCGGCCGCGGGTTTCATGCAATGGGCGCAGGCCCACGGCGCCGTGGCGCGCGACGGCCTCGGCATGCTGGTCGAACAGGCCGCCGAATCCTTCGAGATCTGGCGCGGCGTGCGCCCGCCTTCGGCCCAGGTGCTCGACGAACTGCGCGCGCGGCTCGCCGCGGCCTGAAGCACGATGAAGGCCGCGCTGCGCTGGATCGCCTGCCTGCTGCTGGCCGGCCTCGCGCTCGAACTGTTCTTCGTCGTGCGCATCGCGGCCATGGCGGCGATCGATCCGCAGAGCACCGCCTTCCAGCGTTCCGAGGCCTGGCAGATCGCCACCGACAAGGGCAGCGAGGGCGCGTGGCGCCAGCAGTGGGTGCCCTACGGGCAGATCAACGACAGCCTCAAGCGCGCGGTGATCGCGAGCGAGGACGCCAGCTTCATCGATCACGACGGCGTGGAGTGGGAAGCCATCGAACGCGCGCGCCAGCGCAATGCGCGCGCCGAGGAACTGGCCGCCAAGCGCATGGCACGCGCGGCCGCGCGCGGCAAGTCGGTGCAGCCGGCGCCGCTGCGCGGCGGCTCCACCATCACGCAGCAGCTCGCGAAGAACCTGCTGCTGTCGGGCGAGCGCACCATGCTGCGCAAGGGCCAGGAACTGGTGCTCGCCGTGCTGCTCGAGACGCTGCTCGACAAGCGGCGCATCCTCGAGATCTACCTCAACAGCGTCGAATGGGGCGAAGGCGTGTTCGGCGCCGAGGCGGCCGCGCAGTACTACTTCAAGAAGCCGGCCGCGCGCCTGAGCGCGTACGAGGCGGCGCGCCTCGCGGTGATGCTGCCGAGCCCGAAGTTCTACGAGCGCCGGCCCAACTCGCCCTACCTCAACGGACGGGCGTCGACGATTGTGGCGCGGATGCCGTCGGCCGAGCTGCCCTGAACAGGGCCTCGCCCGCCAGCACCGCGGCGAAGCCGATCGCATAGGCCAGCACGTCCCACCAGTCGGCCGTGCTGCCGAGCACGATGCGCAACGCACGGTTGGGAATGTGCAGTTGCCAGGTGGCCGCCAGGTACTGGCCGAGTTCCACCAGCAGCCCCACGCCGAAGGCCGCGAGCGCCAGCGGCAGCACGCGCGCCTCGACGAAGGCCTTGAACACCAGGTAGACCCAGACCACGGCCAGCACGTCGCCGAGGAAGCTGCGCACCCAGCCCCAGCGCGCGCCCACGGTCGCGAGCAGTGCCAGCAGCACGAACAGGGCCAAAGCCCCGGCCAGGGAGAGAGGAGCTAGACGCCATCGCATGGCCCGTATCATCGCCTCCATGTTGGCGAAGCTCGTGGGATGGTTGCTGTTGGGCGTGGTGCGATTGCTCACCGGTGCCCAGGCACGCTGGTACGGCTGCCCGCCGAAGGCCGAGCAGCGCATCTATTTCGCCAACCACCAGAGCCATGCCGACCTCGTGATGATCTGGGCCGCGCTGCCCGAGGAGCTGCGCAGCATCACGCGCCCGATCGCGGCGCGCGACTACTGGGCCAACACGCCGGTCAAGCGCTGGATCACGACCGAGGTGTTCAACGCGGTGTACGTGGAACGACAGGCGCCCGCGCCCGACCCGTCCGCCGCGGTGCCGACGAGGCCCGCGCCGTCGACCCGCTCGCGCCGCTGGTCGAGGCGCTGCGCAGCGGCGACTCGATCATCATCTTTCCCGAAGGCACGCGCGGCCACACCGGCGAGCCGCAGAAATTCAAGTCGGGCCTCTATGCGCTCGCCACCCAGTTCCCCGAGGTGGTGCTGGTGCCGGCCTGGATCGACAACGTGCAGCGCGTGATGCCCAAGGGCGAGATCGTGCCGGTGCCGATCCTCTGCTCCGTCACCTTCGGCGCGCCGATCCGCGTCGAGGCCGGCGAGGAGCGGCGCCCTTTCCTCGACCGCGCGCGTGCCGCAGTGATCGCCCTGCGCGACGTTTGAAGAGAAATGAACCAGTTCCTGCGCAGCCTCAGCCCCACGCAGCAGGTCGCGGCGCTGTTCCTGATCGTCTTCGGCGTGCTCGTGATCGTGAGCACAGCGGCCTTCTTCCTGAGCTTCAGGGAGCGGCGCAACCCGGTGCACGACGCCACCTGGCAGGCCGAGCTCGCGCACTTCCGCAAGCTGCTGGGCACCACCTGGTTCATGGCCGTGATCTTCTGGATCGGCTGGGCGCTCGGCGAGACTGTGGCGACGGTGCTGTTCGCGCTGATCGCCTTCTTCGCGCTGCGCGAGTTCATCACCCTCTCGCCCACGCGGCGCGGCGACCACCGCAGCCTGATCCTCGCCTTCTTCGTGGTGCTGCCGGTGCAGTTCTGGCTCGTGGCCACCGCGCGCTTCGACCTGTTCACCGTGTTCATCCCGGTCTACGTCTTCCTCGCGATCCCGGTGGCCAGCGCGCTGGCCGACGACCCGAGCCACTTCCTCGAGCGCAACGCCAAGCTGCAGTGGGGCATCATGGTCTGCGTCTACGGCATGAGCCACGTGCCGGCGCTGCTGTTGCTGAGCTTTCCGGGCTACGAGGGCAAGAGCGCCTTCCTCGTGTTCTTCCTGGTGTTCGTGGTCCAGACCTCGGTGCTGGTGCAGCACCTGATCTCGCGCCGCAGCCAGCGCGCGCCCTTCGCGCCGAACGTGAGCCGCAGCTTCAACTGGACCAGCTGGGGCATCGGCATCGCGGTCGCCAGCCTGGTGGGCGCGCTGTTCTCCTTCATCACGCCCTTCAGGTTCGGCCAGGCGCTCGCGGTCTCGGTCATCGCCTGCATCGCGGGCTCGATGGGCCACCTGGTGATGAAGGCGCTCAAGCGCGACCGCGGCATTCCCAACTGGGGCCAGAAGGGCGTGGGCGTGACCGGCGCCAACGGCCTGCTCGACCGCGTCGACGCGCTGTGCTTCGCGGCGCCGATCTTCTTCCACTCGGTCCGTTGGTACTTCGGAGCCTAGACACACGATGCGTATCCTGGGCATCGACCCCGGCCTCAACACCACCGGCTTCGGCATCGTCGATGTCGACGGCCATGCGCTGCGCTACGTGGCCAGCGGCACCATCAGCACGCGCAGCGTCACCAGCGGCAGCCTGCCGCAGCGCCTCAAGGTGCTGTTCGACGGCATCGCCGAGATCACCGAGCGCTACCGGCCCGACAGCTCGGCGGTCGAGATCGTGTTCGTCAACGTCAATCCGCAGTCCACCTTGCTGCTGGGCCAGGCGCGCGGCGCCTGCGTGACCGCGCTGGTCAACAACGACCTGCCGGTGGCCGAGTACACCGCGCTGCAGATGAAGAAGGCGGTGGCGGGCCACGGCCAGGCGGCCAAGGCACAGGTGCAGGAGATGGTGAAGCGCCTGCTCGAGCTGCCGGGCCTGCCCGGCAGCGACGCGGCCGACGCGCTGGGCATCGCGATCACGCATGCGCAGGTCGGACGTTCGCTGGCGCGGCTGGCCGAAGCCACCACGCTGTCGAGCTCGTCGACCGGGCGCTACCGGCAGGGCCGCTCGCGCTGAAGCGGCGGCGCGCTCAGGAAGCGATGACGCGCATGCCGCGGCGGTTGCGATGGCCGCCTTCGCCGCGCGCATGCTGCGGCGGACGCCGGACCAGCAGCGGCACCTCCACCAGCCGGTAGGACAGCTCCGCCAGCGCGGCGGTGCCCAGGCCCGCCAGCAGCAGGCCCTCGCGCGGCTGCAGCGTGCCGTCGAGCACCAGCCGGCGCGCGAACTCCATCACCGACAGGTGGACGATGTACATGCCGTAGGAGCGCTGGCTGGTCCAGCGCACCGCCGCATCCAGGCACCAGCCCGGCTGCCGCAGCCGCACGACGGCCGGAAAGCACAGCGCGAAGCCCGTCGAGGCCAGGATGAAGAAGCCCGCGCGCCATGTCGCGCTGCGGTAGGAGGCCGGATCGAGGCTGCTCAGCAGCGAGGCCGCGACCAGTGCCAGCCCCAGCGCCAGCATCGGCAGCGCGAGCGCATCGCAGGCCCGGCGCCGGCTGCGCATCAGCCAGGCCATGGCCACGCCATAGGCGATGGCGTCGAGGTGCAGCAGCACGACCTTGCGGATCTGGGCGTCCCAGTCGGCCACGAGCGGGTCGTCGGCGAGCCAGCGCGCCAGCAAGGGCAGCACGATGAAGAGCGCGCAGGCGATGCCGAGGGCCCGCGAGGCGCGCATGACGCCGGCCAGCGCGAACAGGAGGCTGGCGAACAGCAGGTAGAACCACTCCTCGACCATCAGCGACCAGGAGACGTCGTACCACACGCTGGTCATGGGCCAGGCCAGGTTCTGCGTGAAGCTCATGAAGAACCAGGGCCATCGCGTGGCGCCGGCCCAGGTCCCGCACAGCAGCAGCACGCCGAGCCACAGGTAGTACAGCGGGATGGTGCGCATCCAGCGCCGCACGAGAAAGGTCCACAGGGCGCGCGGGCCGGCGCCCTGCTCGAGGATGTCGAGCAGCAGGCCGCCGATGAGGAAACCGCTGAGCACGAAGAAGAGCTCGACGCCCAGGGTGCCCAGGACGCCGGCCAGCGCCGAGCGGCCGCCCCAGAACACCAGTTGCAGATGACTGACGAGCACGCCGCCGATGGCCAGTGCCCGCAGAAGATCCAGCCCGAAGATCCGTCCCGCTGCCTGTTCTTTCTGTTCTTCCTGCGCCTCGGCCACGCCGCAGACGCCACCCTGTTGCGATGGAGTCATCCACCCACTCCCCGATCAAAATTTCGGGGCGGATACTACAAAAGGAATTCTTAATGAAATCTCCTCCGGACGGAGGAGTGTGAGCCGCGATCCACGCGGCGCCGGCCATCCGGCGTCGCCGGCGTGGATCAGGCCACGCGCTCGGCGATCAGCACCGCGAAGAAACCGCAGGCCGCGAGCAAGGTCCACTTCAGCACGATCCAGCCGAAGCGGCGGTACTTGGGCTGGCCGGTGCCGGCATAGAACGCGAACGAGACGCCGGCCATCAGCAGGAGGAACAGCAGGGCCCAGCGAAAGAGGAGCATGCGTGAGCGGCCGCGGCCTGGCCTACCAGGCGCGCGCGACTTCGTTGAAGCCGCGCGGCGCGCGCTTCTCGTCCGCGAAGGTCACGATCTCGTAGGCGTCGTCGTGCGCGAGCAGTTCGCGCAGCAGCTTGTTGTTGAGCGCGTGGCCCAGCGGAAGGCGGTGTAGGCCGCGAGCAGCGGCTTGCCGACGATGTAGAGGTCGCCCATCGCGTCGAGGATCTTGTGCTTCACGAACTCGTCGTCGTAGCGCAGGCCACCGGCATTGAGCACCTTGGTGTCGTCCATCACCACGGCGTTGTCGAGGCCGCCGCCGAGCGCGAGGCCCCGGGTGCGCATGTACTCGACGTCCTTCGTGAAGCCGAAGGTGCGCGCGCGCGCGATGTCGCGGCTGTACGCAGCTGCTGCCGATATCGAACTCGACGCGCTGGCCCGTGGAATTGACGACGCGGTGGTCGAAGTCGATCTCGAAGCTGAGCTTGTAGCCGTGGTACGGCTCGAGGCTCGCCCACTTCTCGTTGGCGCCGTCGCCCTCGCGCACCTCGACCTTGCGCAGCACGCGGATGAAGCGCCGCGGCGCCTTCTGGAATTCGATGCCCGCGCTCTGCAGCAGGAACACGAAGGACGAGGCCGAGCCGTCGAGGATCGGTACCTCGTCGGCCGTGATGTCGATGTAGAGGTTGTCGATGCCCAGGCCGGCGCAGGCCGACATCAGGTGTTCGACGGTCTGGACCTTTGCGCCCCCGGTGGAGACGGTCGAGGCCAGCCGGGTGTCGGTGACCGCCTCGGCGGTCATGCGGATCTCGGCGGGTTCGGGCAGGTCGACGCGGCGGAACACGATCGCCCGTGTCGGCCGGGGCGGGACGCAGCGTGAGTTCCACGCGCTGCCCGCTGTGAAGCCCCACGCCCACGGCGCGGCTGATCGACTTGAGGGTTCGTTGTTGCAGCACGCCTGCGATTTTAGGCGCGCGGCGCGCGTGGCGCGCCAATCCCCTGGCTATTACACCCATAGACATCGTTCGTATGGCGTAGCCCCGAAATGGACGCAAAGGGATGAAGAAAACGCGCCTGATACAGGCGGGAAGGCTTTATCTGGGCCTCCTCCTGCGCCTCTTGCGTGTTCTTCAAACCCTCTGCGTCCGGTCGGGCGCGCGCCGCGCGGCATCTCTTTCGGGATACCCGCGGCGGGCCCTGGTCCGGTGGGGTCTCAGTCGGCCTGGCGGCGCAGGAAGGCCGGGATCTCGAAGTCGTCCATGCCACCCGAGGACAGCGCGTCGACCTTGGCCGCGGCCATCGTGCGGTTGGTGCGCCACACGCTGGGCACGGCCATGCCTTCGTAGTTGGGCTGGCTGCCGCCCAGGCTGTGGCCGGTGCCCATCGAGGGCACGTTGAACGGGATGTTGTCGGTGCCGGTGCGGATCACCTCGAGCGTCGGTGCCTGGCGGCGCGCGTCGGCGCGCGACAGGCCGGTGGCGACCACGGTCACGCGCATCTCGTCGCCGAGGGCATCGTCGTAGGCCGCGCCGTAGATCACGTGCGCATCGGGCGAAGCGTAGGCGCGGATGGTGTTCATCGCGAGCTTCGACTCGTTGAGCTTCAGCGAATTCTTCGATGCGGTCACCAGCACCAGCACGCCCTTGGCGCCCGAGAGGTCGATGCCTTCGAGCAGCGGGCAGGCCACGGCCTGCTCGGCCGCGATGCGCGCGCGGTCGGGACCCGAGGACACGGCCGTGCCCATCATCGCCTTGCCCGGCTCGCCCATCACGGTGCGCACGTCCTCGAAGTCGACGTTCACGCCGCCGTACTCGTTGATGATTTCCGAGATGCCGCCCACGGCGTTCTTCAGCACGTCGTTGGCCTGCGCGAAGGCTTCTTCCTGGGTGATGTCCTCGCCCAGCACGTCGAGCAGCTTCTCGTTGAGCACCACGATCAGCGAGTCGACGTCGGCCTCGAGCTCGGCCAGGCCGGCTTCGGCGTTGGTCATGCGACGGCCGCCTTCCCAGTCGAAGGGCTTGGTCACCACGCCCACGGTGAGGATGCCCATTTCCTTGGCCACGCGCGCGATCACCGGCGCGGCGCCGGTGCCGGTGCCGCCACCCATGCCGGCCGTGATGAACAGCATGTGCGCGCCGTCGATGGCCGCGCGGATCTCGTCCACGGCGGCTTCGGCGGCCTCACGGCCCTTCTCGGGCTTGCTGCCGGCACCCAGGCCGCTCAGGCCGAGCTGGATGTTGCGCTGCGCGCTGCTGCGCTGCAGGGCCTGCGCGTCGGTGTTCGCGCAGACGAACTGCACGCCCTGCACGCCGCGTTCCATCATGTGCGCGACCGCGTTGCCGCCGCCACCGCCAACACCGATCACCTTGATCTGCGTGCCTTGGTTGAATTCTTCAACTTCGATCATTTCGATGGTCATCTTCTACTCCTTGAATCTTGCAGTTGCCGTTGTCTATCAATGAATCTTTTTTGGGGGTACCCGACGAGAACGAATTCATCGTCGCGATGGTGGACCTGTTCGTCGCCATCGCTCGTTGAAATGCAAGGGAGGGCTGCCGCGCGCGAGCCAGAGTGGGGAGTGGTTCATGGTCAGAAGTTCCCCACGATGAAGTCCTTGAAACGTCCGAACGCGGTTTTTACCGAACCGTTCTTCTGCGCCACCTTGAAGCCGCGCATGCGTGCGAAGCGAGCCTCCTCGAGCAGGCCCATCACGGTGGCCGCGCGCGGCTGCGCGACCATGTCCGAGAGCGCGCTCGAATACTTCGGGATGCCGCGGCGCACGGGCTTGAGGAAGATGTCCTCGCCGAGCTCGACCATGCCGGGCATCACGGCGCTGCCGCCGGTGAGCACCACGCCGGACGACAGCACTTCCTCGTAGCCCGACTCGCGCACCACCTGCTGCACCAGCGAGAAGATCTCCTCGATGCGCGGCTCGATCACACCGGCCAGCGCCTGCTTGCTCAGCATGCGCGGACCGCGGTCGCCGAGGCCGGGCACCTCGACCTGCGTGTCGGGATCGGCCAGCAGCTGCTTGGCGAAGCCGTTCTCGACCTTGATGTCTTCCGCGTCCTTGGTCGGCGTGCGCAGCGCCATCGCGATGTCGCTGGTGATCAGGTCGCCCGCGATCGGGATCACGGCCGTGTGGCGGATCGCACCGTTGGTGAAGATCGCGACGTCGGTGGTGCCGGCGCCGATGTCCACCAGCACCACGCCGAGCTCGCGCTCGTCCTCGGTCAGCACCGCCTGGCTCGAGGCCAGCGGGTTCAGCATCAGCTGGTCGACCTCGAGGCCGCAACGGCGCACGCACTTGATGATGTTCTCGGCCGCGCTCTGCGCGCCGGTCACGATGTGCACCTTGGCCTCCAGCCGCATGCCGCTCATGCCGATCGGCTCCTTCACGTCCTGGCCGTCGATCACGAACTCCTGCGGCTCCACCAGCAAGAGGCGCTGGTCGCTCGAGATGTTGATGGCGCGCGCGGTCTCGACCACGCGCGCCACGTCGGCCGGCGTCACTTCCTTGTCCTTCACCGCCACCATGCCGCTGGAGTTGATGCCGCGGATGTGGCTGCCGGTGATGCCGGTGTAGACGCGACCGATCTTGCAGTCGGCCATCAGCTCCGCTTCCTTGAGCGCCTGCTGGATGCTCTGCACGGTGGCGTCGATGTTCACCACCACGCCGCGCTTCAAGCCATTGCTGGGCGCGATGCCCAGGCCCGCGAGCTTGAGCTCGCCGCCTTGCAGCACCTCGGCCACGACCACCATCACCTTCGCGGTGCCGATGTCGAGGCCGACGACCAGGTCCTTGTATTCTTTGGGCATTGATATGTCCTCGGTATTCGTCTATTTCTTCTTGGGCGTCTGGGGTCGGTCACCACGGTGGTGACGCCGCGCAAGCGCAACGCATAGGCGTCGTTGTGGCGCAGGTCGGCGCCCTCGACGTCGTCCATGGTCCGGCGGTACTGCCCCGCGACCTGAGTCACGGTCTTCAGGAAGCGCTGCAGTCGCGCCGCCACCTCCTCGCTCTGGCCTCGGCCCAATTCGATCGTCGCGCCGCTGTCGAGCTGCGCCCGCCAGCTGCCCCGGCTCGACAGCGTGAGCGCGTCGAGGCCGAGGTCGTAGGGCTCGAACATCGGCTGCAGCACGCGGTACATGCCCAGCACCTGTCCGGCCTGCTCGATCGGGCCGTCGAGTCGCGGCAGCTTGTCGTCGACCTCCGCCACGTTGGCCTCGAACACATCGCCGAAGCCGTTGATCAGCCTGGAGCTCGACTCGTCGCCCCAGTTGGCCACCGGCACCTGCTCGGTCAGCGTCACGCGCAGCCTGTTCGGGAACTCGCGCCGCACCACCGCGCTGCGCACCCACGGCACCGACTCGAAGGCGGTGCGCGCGCGCGCGAGGTCGACGGTGAAGAAGTTGCCCTTGAGCTGCGGCGCCACGTTGGCGCGCAGGGTGACGGCGTTGTTGTGCGTCACCTCGCCGTCGACCTTGATGCCCGCGATCGGGAAGAAGGGCTGGCGCAGCACCCACCAGGCGCCCGCGGCGAGCAGCATCAGGCCCACCGCCACGAATGCAAGGTTCGCGACGATGTTCATGAGCTTGACGTCGAAGGGCGTGGGGATGCTGTCGGCCATCTTCAGTGCGCGCCTCCCGTGGCGTCGAGCGTGGCCGTGGCCAGCACGCGCAGGCAGAGTTCCTCGTAGGCGATGCCCGCCGCGCGCGCCGACATCGGCACCAGCGAATGGCTGGTCATGCCCGGCGAGGTGTTCATCTCGAGCAGGAACGGCTTGCGGTCGCTGGCGCGGATCATCACGTCGGCGCGGCCCCAGCCGCGGCAGCCGAGCGTGCGATAGGCCGCCAGCGCGATGCGCTGGATCTCGCGCTCCTCCGCTTCGGGCAGGCCGCTCGGGCAGTGGTACTTCACGTCGTCGGTGAAGTACTTGTTCTGGTAGTCGTAGGCGCCCTCGGGCGCGGCGATGCGCACCACCGGCAGCGCATGCGCGTCGAGGCCGCTGCCGAGCACGGCGCAGGTGACTTCCTCGCCCTCGATGAACTCCTCGCAGAGCACGTCGGCGTCGTACTTGACCGACAGCGTCACCGCGTCCTGCATCTGCGAGTAGCCCTCGACCTTGGTCACGCCGATCGAGGAACCCTCGCGCGGCGGCTTCACGATCAGCGGCAGGCCCAGCACGTCGGGCACCGCCATCACCTGTTCGCGGCTCTGCTGGTCGAAGGCCAGGCGCACGTACTTGGGCGTGGGCAGGCCGTCGGCCTGCCAGATGCGCTTGGTCATGACCTTGTCCATCGCCACGCTCGAGGCCATCACGCCCGAGCCGGTGTAGGGAATGCCGAGCATCTCGAGCGCGCCCTGCACCGTGCCGTCCTCGCCGTGGCGGCCATGCAGCGCCACGAAGCAGCGCGCGAAGCCCTCGCGCCGGAGCTCGGACAGGTCGCGCTGCGACGGGTCGAAGGCATGGGCATCGACGCCGCGCGAGCGCAGTGCCTCGAGCACGCCGGTGCCCGACATCAGCGAGACCTCGCGCTCGGCCGAACTGCCGCCGAACAGCACGGCGACCTTGCCGAAGAGTGTGGGATCCTGAAGGCTCACGACGCCTCCCCCTTTTGCGCAGCGTGCTGCGATGTCGTGGATGAAGAAGATGCGGCCACCGCCCGGCGCCGCGCCGAGCTCGACCACCTTGCCCGGCACCGCGCCGATGGAGCCCGCGCCCATGCACAGCACCACGTCGCCGGCGCGCGCGTTGTCGAGGATGGCCCGCGGCATCGCGGCGATGTCGTCGACGAACACCGGCTCGACCTTGCCGGCCACGCGCAGCGCGCGCGCCAGCGTGCGGCCGTCGGCCGCCACGATGGGCTGCTCGCCGGCCGCGTAGACCTCGCCCAGCAGCACCGCGTCGGCGGTGCCGATGACCTTGACGAAGTCCTCGAAGCAGTCGCGCGTGCGGGTGTAGCGGTGCGGCTGGAAGGCCAGCACCAGGCGCCGGCCCGGGAAGGCGCCGCGCGCGGCCGCGAGCGTGGCAGCCATCTCCACCGGGTGGTGGCCGTAGTCGTCGATCACGGTGAAGCTGCCGTCGCCGGCCTTGGCCGCGACCTCGCCGTAGCTCTGGAAGCGCCGGCCCACGCCCTTGAAGCCGGCCAGCCCGCGCTGCACCGCCTCGTCGGCGATGCCGAGCTCGACCGCCACCGCGATCACCGACAGCGCGTTGCGCACGTTGTGTTCGCCGGGCAGGTTCAGCACCACCGGCAGGTCCGGCAGGGTCACGCCGTTGCGGCGCTGCGCGGTGAAGTGCATCTGGCCGCCGACGGCGCGCACATCGACCGCGCGCACCTGGGCGTCCTCGCCGAAGCCGTAGCTGGTGACCGGGCAGGTCACGTCGGCCACGATCTCGCGCACCGCCGGATCGTCGGTGCACAGGATCGCGGTGCCGTAGAAGGGCATGCGGTGCAGGAAGTCGACGAAGGCCTTCTTCAGCTTGCCGAAGTCGTGGCCGTAGGTCTCCATGTGGTCGGCGTCGATGTTCGTGACCACCGCCATCACCGGCAGCAGGTTCAGGAACGAGGCATCGGACTCGTCGGCCTCGACCACGATGTAGTCGCCGCTGCCCAGGCGCGCATTGGCGCCGGCGCTGTTGAGCCGGCCACCGATCACGAAGGTGGGATCGAGCCCCGCGGCCGCGAGCACGCTCGCCACCAGGCTGGTGGTGGTGGTCTTGCCGTGCGTGCCGGCGATCGCGATGCCCTGCTTCAGGCGCATCAGCTCGGCCAGCATGACGGCGCGCGGCACGATCGGAATGCGCTTCTCGCGCGCGGTCAGCACCTCGGGGTTGTCGGCCTGCACCGCGGTCGAGGTCACGACCGCGTCGGCGCCCTCCACGTTCGCGGCCGCATGGCCCACGAAGGTGCCGATGCCCAGGTCGGCGAGCCGGCGCAGGGTGGCGCTGTCGGACAGGTCGGAGCCGGTGATGCGGTAGCCGAGGTTCAGCAGCACTTCGGCGATGCCGCTCATGCCGGAGCCGCCCACGCCGACGAAATGGATGTGGTGGATCGCGTGCTTCATCGTGCCAGCTCCTCGCAAGCGCGCACCATCGCCTCGACGGCCTCGGTCTTGCGCATCGTCTTGGCGCGTTCCGCGCGTTCGATCAGTTCGGTTCGTTGTGTCTTCTGTAGCAAATCGGCCAGCAATTCAGGGGTGAGATCGGTCTGTTGCACCAGCCAGCCGCCGCCGGCATCGACGAGGAAGCGCGCGTTGGTGGTCTGGTGGTCGTCGACCGCGGAAGGAAAAGGCACGAACAGCGCCGCGGCGCCGACGGCCGCGATTTCGGTCACGGTGCTGGCACCGGCGCGCGCGACGATGAGGTCGGCCTCGGCATAGGCCAGGGCCGTGTCCTCGATGAAGGGCGTGAGCTCGCCTTCGACGCCGGCGGCCGCGTAGTTGGCGCGCAGCTCGTCGATCTGCTTGGCGCCGCTCTGGTGCAGCACCTGCGGGCGCGTGCCCGGTTCGATGCGCGCGAGCGCCTGCGGCACCACCGCGTTGAGCGCCTTGGCGCCAAGGCTGCCGCCGACCACCAGCAGCTTGAGCGGACCGCCGCGGCCCGCGAAGCGCTCGGCCGGCGCCGGCTGCGAGGTGAAGGCCGCGCGCAGCGGGTTGCCGATCCACTGCGCCTTCTTGAGCACGTTGGGGAAGGCAGTGAAGACGCGGTCGGCCACGCCCGCCAGCACCTTGTTGGCGAGGCCCGCGACCGAGTTCTGCTCGTGCAGCACCAGCGGCTTGTTGAGCAGCACGCCCATCATCCCGCCCGGGAAGGTGATGTAGCCGCCCAGGCCCACGAGCACGTCGGGCTTCACGCGGCGCACCACGCGCAGGCTCTGCCAGAAGGCGCGCAGCAGGCGCAGCGGCAACAGGAACAGCGTGAGCGGGCCCTTGCCGCGCACGCCGCCGAACTGCACCGGTTCGAAGGCGAAGCCGCGCGGCGGCACCAGCTTCTCTTCCATGCCGCCGGGCGCGCCCAGCCAGTGCACGCGCCAGCCGCGCTCGCGCAGCGCCTCGGCCACGGCGAGGCCGGGGAAGATGTGGCCGCCGGTGCCGCCGGCCATCACGAGCGCGGTGCGGCCGGTCATACGCGGCCTCCCCGCATCAACACTCGATTCTCGTAGTCGATGCGCAGCACGATCGCCAGCGCCACCATGTTCATCAGGATCGCCGAGCCGCCGAAGCTCATCAGCGGCAGCGTGAGGCCCTTGGTCGGCAGCGCGCCGAGGTTCACGCCCATGTTGATGAAGGCCTGGAAGCCGATCCACACGCCCACGCCCTGGGCCACGAGGCCCGAGAACACGCGGTCGAGCGCGATGGCCTGGCGGCCGATGTGCATCACGCGGCGCGTGAGCCAGAGGAACAGGCCGATGATCAGCAGCACGCCGACCAGGCCGAACTCCTCGCCGATCACGGCCAGCAGGAAGTCGGTGTGGGCCTCGGGCAGCCAGTGCAGCTTCTCGACGCTGCCGCCGAGGCCGACGCCGAAGATCTCGCCGCGGCCGATGGCGATCAGCGAGTGCGAGAGCTGGTAGCCCTTGCCGAGCGCGTGCTCCTCGCTCCACGGATCGAGGTAGGCGAAGATCCGCTCGCGCCGCCACGGGCTGGTGGCGACGATGGTGCCGAAGGCCACCACCACCAGCGCGGCGATCACGAAGAACATGCGCGCGTTCACGCCGCCCAGGAACAGGATGCCCATCGCGATCACCGCGATCACCATGAAGGCGCCCATGTCGGGCTCGGCCATCACCAGCATGCCGACCACCACCACCGCGATGCCCATCGGCAGCACGGCGCGGAAGAAGCGCTCCTTGATCTCCATCTTGCGCACCATGTAGCTGGCGGCATAGAGCACCATCGCGACCTTCGCGAGCTCGGAGGGCTGGAAGCGCATGAAGCCCATCGGCAGCCAGCGCCGCGCGCCGTTCACGCTGATGCCGATGTGCGGGATCAGCACCGCCACCAGCAGCAGCAGCGAGGCCACGAACAGCCAGGGCGCGGCGCGCTCCCAGGTCTTCATCGGGATCTGGAAGGCCAGCAGCGCAGCGACGAAGGCGAACACCACCGAGGCCGCGTGCCGCGTGAGGAAGTACGAGGCGTTGTAGCCGGCACGCGCGAAGCGCGGGTTGTCGGGCAGCGCGATCGAGGCCGAATAGACCATGATCAGGCCCCAGGTCAGCAGCGCGACCGTGACCCACACGAGCGCCTGGTCGAAGCCCAGCACGCGGATCGGCGTGGCCTTGGTCTGCGTGAAGCCGGCGCCACCGAGGCGCACCGGCAGATGCACCGGCAGCGCGTCGATGCCGCTGCGCGCGCGCCGGAACCAGCCGCTGAAGCGGCCGGGTCGGGTGTTGGGCGTGGCGCCCGCGGCGGCGGAGTTCACGATGCCGGTCCTTCCGTCGAATCGGTTTCCCCGAAGTCGCGCGGCTCGTCCTCGAGCGCCTGCACGGCCTCGCGGAACACCGCCGCGCGGTGCGGGTAGTTCTTGAACATGTCGAAGCTCGCACAGGCCGGTGACAGCAGCACGGCATCGCCGGGGTGGGCGCGGCGCGCGGCCAGCTGCACGGCCTCGTGCATCGAGCCCGCATGCATCAGCGTGACGCCGGTGGCAGCCAGCGCGGCCTCGATCAGCGGCGCGTCGCGGCCGATCAGCACCACGGCGCGCGCGTACTGGCGCACCGGCAGCGCGAGCGGCTCGAAGTCCTGGCCCTTGCCCTCGCCGCCGAGGATCACGACCACGCGGCGGTCCTCGCCGAGGCCGCCGAGCGCCGCCACGGTGGCACCCACGTTGGTGCCCTTGCTGTCGTCGAAGTACTCCACATCGTCGATCAGCGCCACCGGCTCGACGCGGTGCGGCTCGCCGCGGTACTCGCGCAGGCCGTAGAGCATCGGGCCGAGCGGACAGTCGGCCGCGTTCGCGAGCGCCAGCGCGGCAAGTGCGTTCATCGCGTTGTGGCGGCCGCGGATGCGCAGCGCGTCGGCCGGCATCAGGCGCTGCACGAAGATCTCTTCCTCGACCACCTGGCCGCGCTTGCGCTTCTGCGTCTCGTCGGCCTCGTGCGCGCGCACCAGCCAGCTCATGCCGTTGACGCGCTCGATGCCGTAGTCGCCGGGGCGCTGCGGCATGTTCGCGCCGAAGGTGACGTGCGGGCGCACCTGCACGCGCTGCGCCTTGGGCTTGGCCGGCGCACGCCGCGCGCCGCGGGCGTTCACCACTTCCTCGGCGGGCTTCACCGGCTCCTGCCCCGCGGTGGCGAGCATCGCCATCACGGTCGGATCGTCGCGGTTGAGCACCATCAGCGCGGTCTTGCCGAAGATGCGCGACTTGGCCTGCGCATAGGCCGGCATGTCGCCGTGCCAGTCCAGGTGGTCCTGCGTGATGTTGAGCACCGTCGCGGCCGCGGGCTCGAAGCCCTGCACGCCGTCGAGCTGGAAGCTCGAGAGCTCGATCACCCAGGCCTCGGGCAGCGTGCCGGCATCGAGGTGCGCGCTCAGCGTGTCGAGCAGGGTCGGGCCGATGTTGCCGGCCACCGCCACGCTCTTGCCGCCGCGCTCGATGAGCTGGCCGGTCAGCGCCGTGACCGTGGTCTTGCCGTTGGTGCCGGTGATCGCAAGCACGACCGGCGTGTAGCCCTTGGCGGGTTCGGGCGCGGGGGCCGGCTCGGGCTGGGCCTCGGGCTGCGGCGCGGGTTCTTCCTCGGCCACGGCCGAGGCAGGATTGGTGGCGGCGAACTCGGCGATCTTCGCGACGAAGTCGGCCGCTTCCTTCGCGGCCGTGGGGACGTAGGGCTTGCCGACGGTGAAGGCGGGCAGGTTCGATGCGGCCTTGGGGGCCGGTGCGGCGGCGGGCGTGGCGGCGGCTTCGGACTCGGCGGACTCGGGTGGCGTGTCTTCGGCGGTGTCCGGCGTGTCGATCGCGGCGGGTTCGGCGCCCTGCTCCCGCGCTGCTTCGACGCCTTCCTGCACCACGGGCGCATCGGCGGCCGGCGCCTCGGGTTCGGGCGGCTGCAGCACCGGGGACGCTCAGCGAGGGATCGCGCGGCATCGATTCGGGCAAGGCGGCCGGAGCGCGCGGTGCCTCGGGGGTTTCTTCGCCGAGTGCAGGCTCGGGCTCGGCGGGCGATGCCTCGCTCGCGGGCGTCACGGCGTCGATGGCCTCGGCCACAGCGGGCGCCTCGGGCGCGGCTGGCTCGACCTCGGCCACGACCTCTTCCGCCACCGGCACTTGAACTTCGGGCGCCACGACAGGCGCCTCCACCTCGGACACCGGCTCGCTCTCGACCGGCACCGTCGCCTCCAGCGCCAGTTCGCCTTGCGCCGCGCTTTCTTCTTCAACCTCGACCACCGCCGGCGCCTCGACGATCGCGAGATCCGCCAGCGCACGCGCGAACAGGTCGAGCTCGCCACCGACCGGCAGGCCGACCGCGCGCGCCGCATCGGCCACCGGCGCGATGGTCTCGGGGCTCAGGCCCGGCGAGCGGTAGACGGCGCGGATGGGCGCGCCCTCGATCAGCGCGGCCGTGAACGGCCCGCCGACGAACACCGCCTCGGGCCACTCGGCGCGCAGCGTGTCGAGCAGGGCCGGCGCCTCGCGCGTATCGGCCACCGTCACCTGCGCGCCGTGGCGCGCGCACCAGCGCGCCATCGCCAGCCCGGACGCGCCGAGGCCGAGAATGAGGACGGGGAGGTCTTTCAGGTGCCGCATGCGTCGTCTCTCAGCGCAGCTTCAGCGTCGACAGGCCCACGAGGCACAGCAGCATCGTGATGATCCAGAAGCGCACCACGACCTGCGTCTCGCGCCAGCCGCTCTTCTCGAAGTGGTGGTGCAGCGGCGCCATCTTGAGCACGCGGCGGCCCTCGCCGAAGCGCTTCTTCGTGTACTTGAAGTAGGTGACCTGGGCCATCACCGAGATCGCCTCGACCACGAAGATGCCGCCCATGATGAAGAACACGATCTCCTGGCGCACGATGACCGCGATGGTGCCCAGCGCGCCGCCGAGCGCGAGCGCGCCGACGTCGCCCATGAAGACCTGCGCCGGATGGGTGTTGAACCAGAGGAAGGCCAGGCCCGCGCCGGCCATCGCCGAGCAGAACACCAGCAGCTCGCCCGAGCCCGGGATGTTCGGGAACAGCAGGTACTTCGAATAGACCGCGCTGCCGGTCACGTAGGCGAACACGCCCAGCGCCGAGCCCACCATCACCACCGGCATGATCGCCAGGCCGTCGAGACCGTCGGTGAGGTTCACCGCGTTGCTCGCGCCCACGATCACCAGGTAGGTGAGGATCACGAAGCCGATGCCGCCCAGCGGATAGCTGACTTCCTTGAAGAAGGGCACCAGCAGGTTGATCTTGGGCGGGAAGTCGAGGTCGAAGCCCGACTGCACCCAGGCGAAGAACAACTGCAGCACGCGCCAGTTCGAGCTCTCGGAGATGCTGAACAGCAGGTAGAAGGCCGCGAGCAGCCCCACCACCGATTGCCAGAAGTACTTCTCGCGCGAGCGCATGCCCTCGGGATCCTTGTGCACCACCTTGCGCCAGTCGTCGACCCAGCCGATCGCGCCGAAGCCCAGCGTGACCCACAGCACGATCCAGACGAAGCGGTTCGAGAGGTCGAACCACAGGATGGTGGCGAAGGCGATCGCGAACAGCACCAGCACGCCGCCCATGGTGGGCGTGCCGCTCTTGCTCAGGTGGGTCTCCATCGCGTAGCCGCGCACCGGCTGACCGATCTTCAGCGCGGTCAGGCGCCGGATCACGTACGGACCGGCCACGAGGCCGACCACGAGCGCGGTCAGCGCCGCCATCAGCGCGCGGAAGGTCAGGTACTGGAACACCCGCAGGAACCCGAGTTCCGGCGAGAGGGTCTGCAGCCATTGGGCCAGGCTCATGAACATGAAATTGCGCACCGCCCCCGCATCAGGGACGGCCTCCTTCTTGTTGTGGTTGTGTCTGCGGGGTCGCACCCTGCGCGGCGATGGCCTGGACCACGCGTTCCATCTTCATGGAGCGCGAGCCCTTGACCAGCACGCTGCCGACCAGCGGCAGCCGCGCGAGCACCGCGGCGTTCAGGGTGTCGATGTCCTCGAAATGGCGTCCGCCGCCGACCGTGGCCGCATCGCCGCGCTGGAAGGCGGCGATGCTGTGCTCGGAAGCGCTGCCGAGCGTGTAGACGGTCTCGATGCCGCGCTGGCGCGCCCAGTCGCCGACCTCGGCATGGAATTCGTCCGAGCGCTCGCCGACCTCGGCCATGTCGCCCAGCACCAGCAGGCGCGGGCCCGGCAGCGCGGCGAGCACGTCGATCGCGGCGCGCACCGAGTCGGGGTTGGCGTTGTAGCTGTCGTCGACCAGCGTGATGGCGCGGCCGCCGGCCAGCGCGAGCGCGCTGGCCTTGGAGCGGCCCTTGACCGGCTCGAAGGCATCGAGGCCGGCGGCGATGGTGTCGATCGACACGCCCGCGGCCAGCGCGCAGGCGGTGGCCGCGAGCGCATTGATCACGTTGTGGCGGCCCGCGATGTGCAGCCGCGTGGCGAAACCGCCGAGCGGCGTGCGCACGCGCACCTGCCAGGCGCCCTGGGTCCACTCGGCGTGCTCGAGGCCGATGTCGGCATCGTCGTGCTCGCCGAAGCTCAGGCAGCGGCGCGCGGCGCCGTCGCGCGCCATGTCGCTCCACAGCGTGGTGAACTCGTCGCCGTGCGGGAACACGGCCGTGCCGTCGTCGGGCAGCACCGCGAACACGGCGGCGTTCTCGACCGCCACGGCCTCGACGCTGACCATGAATTCCTGGTGCTCGCGCTGGGCGTTGTTCACCAGCGCGATGGTCGGGCGCGAGATGGCGGCCAGCCGCGCGATCTCGCCCGGGTGGTTCATGCCGAGCTCGACCACCGCGCGCTGGTGCTGCGCGCGCAGGCGCAGCAGGGTCAGCGGCACGCCGATCTCGTTGTTGAAGTTGCCGGCGGTCGCGAGCGCGCGCTCGGGCTTCGAGGCCATCAGGATGGCCGCGATCATCTGGGTGACGGTGGTCTTGCCGTTGCTGCCGGTCACGGCGATCAGCGGCAGCGAGTACTGGGCGCGCCAGTGTGCGCCGATGGCGCCGAGCGCCACCAGGGTGTCGGGCACCTCGAGGCCGGCCAGGCCCGCGGCCTCGAGGCCACCGTGCGCAACCGCCGCCGCCGCACCGCTGGCGCGGGCCTGCGGCAGGAAGTCGTTGGCATCGAAGTTCTCGCCCTTGAGCGCGACGAACAGGTCGCCCGCGGCCAGGGTGCGGGTGTCGGTGTGCACACGCGCGATCACGGTCGCGGGATCGCCCACGAGGCGCGCGCCCGAAATCCACCGCTGCAGCTGCGCCAGCGTCAGCGCGAGGGAGCTCATCTCGCTCATGCCGCCCTCCGCTTCGCGAGCGCGTCGTGCGCATGGCTGCGGTCGGAGAACGGCAGGCGCTGGCCCGCGATCTCCTGCCAGGCCTCGTGGCCCTTGCCCGCGATCAGCACCACGTCCTCGGGCGCGGCCTGCGCGATCGTGTCGGCGATGGCGGCCGCGCGGTCGGCCTGCACGCGCGCATGCTCGGGCCGCGCGAAGCCGCGCAGCACCTGCGCGATGATCGCGTCGGGCTTCTCGCTGCGCGGGTTGTCGCTGGTCACCACGACGTGGTCGGCCTGGCGCTCGGCCACGGCGGCCATCATCGGACGCTTGATCGGATCGCGGTCGCCGCCGCAGCCGAACACGCACCACAGCTTGCCGCCGCGCTGCTGCGCGAGCGGGCGCAGGCCGGCCAGTGCCTTGTCGATGGCATCGGGCGTGTGGGCGTAGTCGACCACCGCGAGCGGAGCGCCGGCTTCGGCGTCCACGCGCTCCATGCGCCCCGGCACGCTGCTCAGGTTCGTGCACGCCGCCACGGCCTGCGCGAGCGTCAGGCCCAGCGCGCGCAGCGTGCCGAGCACGCCGAGCAGGTTGGCCACGTTGTACTGGCCGATCAGGCCGGTGGTCACGCGCTCGACGGCCGCGGTGCCGTGCTCGGCGACCGAGAACTGCAGGCCCTGGGCGCCGTAGCCGATGTCGCGCGCCACCAGGCGCGCCGGCTTGCCCTCGGCCGACACGGTCCAGACGTCGAGCGCGCCGACGCCGGCATCGATCAGGTTGGCGCACAGGCTGGCGCCGTGGGTGTCGTCGATGTTGATCACCGCGGCGCGCAGGCCGGGCCAGCGGAACAGCTCGGCCTTGGCCTGCCAGTAGGCATCCATGCTGCCGTGGTAGTCGAGGTGGTCCTGCGTGAAGTTGGTGAACACCGCCACCGCGATCTGCGCGCCGTCGAGCCGGCGCTCGGCGATGCCGATCGACGAGGCCTCGATGGCGCAGGCGCCGAAGCCGCGCTCGACCAGCGCGCGCAGCTCGCGCTGCATCATCACGGGGTCGGGCGTGGTGAGACCGGTGTAGGTGAGCTCGGGCGGCACGCCGATGCCCAGCGTGCCCATCACGGCGCACGGCGAGGGCGCGTCGCGCTGCACCGTGCCGTCGGGCCGCATCGGGCGCACGCCGCCGGCCGGCCGCAGGGTCGACAGCGCCTCGGCCAGCCACCAGGCGGTGGAAGTCTTGCCGTTGGTGCCGGTCACGGCCAGCAGGTCGAGCCGGGCCGAGGGATGGTCGTAGAAGGCCGCGGCGATCGGGCCGGTGGCGGCCTTGAGGCCGGGGTAGCTGACGATGCGCTCGCTGTATTCGCCCAGATCGAAGCCGAAGGCCTCGACGCCCTCGTGCTCGACCAGGCAAGCCGCCGCGCCCCGAGCCAGCGCCGCCGCCACGTGCTTGCGGCCGTCGGTCGCGGCACCGGGCCAGGCGACGAACACGTCGCCCGCGCCGACTGCGCGGCTGTCGGCATGCAGCGCGCCCTGCGGCACCCGCTCCTTGAGCCAGGCCGCGGCCAGTGGGGGGGGAAGTGAAGGTCAGCATGCTCAGAAGCTCTCGTCCACGCCCTGGGTCATCACCAGGGGCTTGACCGCCAGGTCGGGCGGCACGTTCATCATGCGCAGCGTCTGCTGCACGACCTCGCTGAACACGGGCGCCGCGGCCAGGCCGCCGAAGTACTGGCCGTCGCTGGGCTCGTCGATCATCACCGCGACGATGATGCGCGGCTTCTCGATCGGCGCCATGCCGGTGAACCAGGCGCGGTACTTGTTGCTCGCGTAGCCCTTGCCGACCTGCTTGTGGGCCGTGCCCGACTTGCCGCCGACCGAGTAGCCGACCGTCTGCGCGCGCGTGCCGGTGCCGCCCGGGCCCGCGGCCATCTGCAGCATCTTGCGCACCGCGAGCGCGTTCGACGGCGAGAAGACGCGCACGCCGGCCGGCGGCTCGGTGTTCTTGAGGATCGTCGCCGGAATGATCGCGCCATCGTGCGCGAACGCGGTGTACGAATGTGCCATTTGAAACAGCGAGGCCGACAGGCCGTAGCCGTAGGCCATGGTGGCCTGCTCCACCGGCTTCCAGGTCTTCCAGGGCCGCAGCCGTCCGGTGACCGCGCCGGGGAACTGGATCTGCGGCTTCTGGCCATAGCCGAGCGCGGTGTAGGTGTCCCACATCTCGTGCGGGGTCATCTTCTGCGCGATCTTGAGCGCGCCGACGTTGCTCGACTTCTGGATCACGCCCTCGACCGTCAGCGTGCCGTAGTTGTGGGTGTCGCTGATGGTGAAGCCGCCGAGCTGGTAGCGCCCGGGCGAGGTCTCGATCAGCGACGAGGGCTTGACCCGGCCGGCCTCCAGCGCCATCGCCACGGTGATCGGCTTCATGGTCGAGCCGGGCTCGAAGGTGTCGGTCATCGCGCGGTTGCGCAGCTGCTCGCCCGTGAGGTTCTGGCGCTTGTCGGGCACGTAGCTCGGGTAGTTGGCCAGCGCCAGCACCTCGCCGGTGACGGCGTCGAGCACCACCACGCTGCCGGCCTTGGCACGGCGCGCGGTCACGGCGTCGCGCAGCTTCTGGTAGGCGAAGAACTGCACCTTGCTGTCGACGCTGAGCTGGATGTCCTTGCCGTCGAGCGGCGGCACCTGCTCGCCCACGCCCTCGACCACGCGGCCCAGGCGGTCCTTGATGACGCGGCGCGAGCCGGCCTTGCCGGCCAGGTCCTTGTCGAACGCGAGCTCGATGCCTTCCTGGCCGCTGTCCTCGACGTTGGTGAAGCCCACCACGTGCGCGGCGGCCTCGCCCTCGGGGTACTGGCGCTTGTATTCCTTGCGCTGGTAGATGCCCTTGAGGTTCATCGCGGCGATCTGCTTGGCGATCGGCTCGTCGACCTGGCGCTTGATCCAGACGAAGGTCTTGTCCTCGTCCTCGAGCTTCTTGTCGAAGTCCTTCTGCGGCATCTCGAGCAGCTTGGCAACCTGCTTGAGCTTGGCGCGCACCTCGGGATCGTCGCGCTCCACGTCCTCTGGAATGGCCCAGATGCTGGGCGCCACCACGCTCGACGCGAGGATCAGGCCGTTGCGGTCGAGGATGCGGCCGCGGTTGGCCGGCAGCTCGAGCGTGCGCGCGAAGCGCACCTCGCCCTGGCGCTGGAAGAAGCTGTTGCCGAACACCTGCACGTAGGCCGCGCGGCCCGCGAGCACGACGAAGCCCAGCGCGATGCCGCCGACGATGAACTTGCTGCGCCACACCGGCGTCTTGCTCGCCAGCAGGGGGCTGGTGGTGTAGCGCACGCTGCGGCGGCTCATCGCTGCCCCCTTGCGGCACCGGCGGCAGCCGGCTTGTTGACGGGCGGCGCGGGCGGCGGTGCGACCACGGCCGGGATCACGCTGCCGTCGGGACGCACGTACTGCGTGATGGCCGGCGAGGTGGTGCGCATCTGCAGCTGTTCCTTCGCGAGCTTCTCCACGCGCAGCGGCGTGGCCTGCGCGCGCTTCTCGACCTGCAGCCGGTCGTGGTCGAGCTCGAGGCGGCGCGTCTCCTGCATCGTGCGGTCGAGCTCGGTGTAGAGCTGGCGCGACAGGTATTGCGTGTGCACGAGGTAGAGCGCCGTGGCGATCACGGACAGCAGCAGCAGCAGGTTCAGGCGTGCCATCTCAGCGGCCTCCCCGTTCGCCGCGCGCGGCGGGTGCAGAAGACACGAAGCCGCCCGGGGTGCGGCGGCTGGAAATCGGACGGGCGAGACCGTGGACGCGGGACCGGCTCATGGCGTCTCCGTTCGTTCGGCCACGCGCAGGATCGCGCTGCGCGAGCGCGGGTTGCCGCTGACCTCGGCCTCGGAGGGCTTGATGCGCTCGAGCGCGCGCAGCCGCATCGCCTTGGGCGCCGCGAACGGCGCGCGGCGGTCGTAGACCTCCTTCGAGTGCTTCGCGATGAACTGCTTCACGATCCGGTCTTCGAGCGAATGGAAACTGATCACCGCGAGCCGGCCGCCGGGTTGCAGCACCGACAGGCTCGCCTCTAGCGCCTGTTGCAGCTCTTCAAGCTCGGCGTTGATGAAAATCCGAAGAGCCTGAAATGTGCGCGTTGCAGGGTTCTGGCCCGGCTCGCGGGTTTTGACCGTGCCAGCCACGAGCTCGGCCAGTTCGGTGGTGGTTGAAATTGCGCCCCGTTCTTGTCTGCGAGCAACAATCGCCTTTGCAATCTGAACAGCAAACCGTTCTTCGCCATAGTCACGGATCACCTCTGCAATTTGTTGGAGTTCTGCCGTTGCCAGCCACTCGGCCACGCTCTCGCCGCGCGTGGTGTCCATGCGCATGTCGAGCGGGCCGTCGAAACGAAAACTGAAACCGCGCGCCGGGTTGTCGATCTGCGGCGAGCTCACGCCCAGGTCGAGCAGCACACCCGCCACGCTCGCGCCGGGCAGCTCGCCCAGCGAACGGAATCCCTGGTGCCGGATGGAAAAACGCGCATCCGAGATGCGCGCTGCTTCGGTCACCGCTTCCGCATCCTTGTCGAAGGCAATCAACCTGCCTTCCGGCGCCAGCCGCGCGAGGATCGCGCGCGAATGCCCGCCCGGCCGAAGGTCGCGTCCACGAAGGTACCGGGCGCGGCCGTCTGGCCTGCGAGAAGGGCTTCGACCGCTTCGTCCAGAAGAACGGTCGTGTGGGTCCATGCGGTATTCACGATGCCCCTCAGAACGCGAAGTCCTGAAACACATCCGGCATTTCGCCCTGGGTGGCCTCGGCCTCCTTGGCCTCGTAGGTGGCCTTGTCCCAGAGTTCGAAATGGTTGCCCATGCCCAGCAGCAGGGTGTCGCGCGTGATGCCCGTGGCCGCGCGCAGTTCGGGCGACACGAGGATGCGGCCGGTGCCGTCCATCTCGACGTCCATCGCGTTGCCGAGGAACACCCGCTTCCACCACTGCGCCGACATCGGCAGCGCGGCGATCCGCTCGCGGAACTTCTCCCATTCCGGACGCGGGAACACCATCAGGCAGCCATGGGGGTGCTTCGTGATCGTGAGCTGGCCGCCCGCCGTGGCGCTCAGGACGTCGCGATGCCGGGGTCGGCACCGAAAGCCGCCCCTTGGCATCCAGACTGAGCGATGACGCGCCTTGAAACACGACCGAGAAACCCCTGTGGTGGGAAGGCCGCAGCGCCCGAAGGGCACACTACTCGCACTTTTTCCCACTTAACTGCACTTTTTTGCACTGTAGCAGGAAACACTTCCTGCGCAACCAGGCGTGCGGGGTATTTTTTGTAATGGAATCAACGACTTAGCGCCGATTCCAAGATTCTGGAATCGGCGAATTTCGTTGAGAAAGAAGGACTTAGCTCACGCAGTGAATGTGATGCGTGAAGCATTGCCCCTGTAACAGGGGCAAGGGCGGCGACTTCAGAGGATGAAGCGCGACAGGTCTTCGTCGTGACTTAGTGCCGCCAGGCGTTGGTCCACGTAGGCGGCATCGATGCGGATCGTCTGGCCCTCGAGACGGGCCGCGTCGAAGCTTACTTCATCGAGAAGACGCTCCATCACCGTCGACAGCCGGCGTGCGCCGATGTTCTCGGTGCGCTCGTTGACCTCGAAGGCGATGCTCGCGAGACGCGTCACGCCCTCGGGCGTGAAGTCGAGCGTGACGCCCTCGGTGGCCAGCAGCGCCTGGTATTGCTTCACGAGCGAGGCGCGGGTCTGCGTGAGGATGCTCTCGAAGTCCGCCACCGACAGCGACTGCAGCTCGACGCGGATCGGGAAGCGCCCCTGCAGCTCGGGGATCAGGTCGCTGGGCTTGCTCAGGTGGAAGGCGCCGCTCGCGATGAACAGCATGTGGTCGGTGCGCACCACGCCGTACTTGGTGCTCACGGCCGTGCCCTCGACCAGCGGCAGCAGGTCGCGCTGCACGCCCTGGCGCGAGACGTCGGTGCCCTGCGCCTCGCTGCGGGTGGCGACCTTGTCGATCTCGTCGATGAACACGATGCCGTTCTGCTCGGCATTGGCGATCGCCTGGGTGCGGATCTCGTCCTCGTTCACCAGCTTGGCCGCTTCCTCGTCGATCAGGAAGCGCATCGCCTCGGCGATCTTGAGCTTGCGCGTCTTGCGCTTGCCCTGGCCCATCTGGCCGAACATGCCCTTGAGCTGCTCGGCCATCTCCTCCATGCCGGCGGGGCCCATGATCTCGAGCGGCGCGCGCGTCTCGACCAGGTCGATCTCGATCTCCTTGTCGTCGAGCTGGTGCTCGCGCAGCTTCTTGCGGAAGGCCTGGCGCGTGGCGTTGCCGCTGTCGGGCGCGGTGCCGTCGGCCAGCCGCGCGGGCGGCAGCAGCACGTCGAGGATGCGCTCCTCGGCCGCGTCCTCGGCACGCGCGCGCACCTTGGCGCTCTCGGCCTCGCGGGTCTGCTTGACGGCGATCTCGGCCAGGTCGCGGATGATCGAGTCGACGTCCTTGCCCACGTAGCCCACCTCGGTGAACTTGGTGGCCTCGACCTTGATGAAGGGCGCGTCGGCCAGCCGCGCGAGGCGGCGTGCGATCTCGGTCTTGCCCACGCCCGTGGGGCCGATCATGAGGATGTTCTTGGGCGTGATCTCGGCGCGCAGTTTGTCGTCGACCTGCTGGCGGCGCCAGCGGTTGCGCAGGGCGATGGCCACGGCGCGCTTGGCCTGCGGCTGGCCGACGATGTGGTTGTCGAGTTCGGAGACGATTTCCTGGGGGGTCATGGACATGGTGGCGGGCCTCAGAGCGTCTCGACGGTGTGGTTCATGTTCGTGTAAATGCAGAGTTCGCCCGCTATCTCCAGCGATTTCTTCACGATCTGCTCGGCCGTGAGTTCGGTGTTGTCGAGCAGCGCCTTGGCCGCCGACTGCGCGTAGGCACCGCCCGAACCGATGGCGATCACACCGTTCTCGGGCTCCAGCACGTCGCCGTTGCCGGTGATGATCAGCGAGGTGGTGGCATCGGCCACGGCCAGCATGGCCTCGAGGCGGCGCAGCACGCGGTCGGTGCGCCAGTCCTTGGTCAGTTCGACCGCGGCGCGCGAGAGATGGCCCTGGTGCTTCTCGAGCTTGGCCTCGAAGCGTTCGAACAGGGTGAAGGCGTCGGCCGTGGCGCCGGCGAAGCCGGCCAGCACCTTGCCGTGGTAGAGCCGCCGCACCTTGCGCGCCGTGCCCTTGATGACGATGTTTCCGAGTGTGACCTGCCCGTCCCCGCCGATGGCGACCTGGTCGCCCTGGGGGGTCTTGCGGCGCACGCTCACGATGGTGGTGCCGTGAAATTGTTCCATCGCAGCCATCTGGGGCCTGGACGGGGCAATGCAAGTCCGCGCCGGGCGGCTTGCAAGCCTGGTTCTTGCCTAGTTCTTGCGCACCGCGACCGTCGCGTGGTCGGCGATGCCCACCAGCCCGAACAGGGTCGCGATCAGCCGGTGCGCATCGACGAACTGCACCCGCTCGCCCTTGGCGTCGCGCTCGCGCACCCAGCCCAGCAGCGAGCCGGCCGCGGCCAGGTCCATGCGCAGCAGCGCGGCGCAGGAGATCACGGGCGCGGTGCCGCCGCGCAGGTCGGCATCGAGCCGCTGAAGGTTCGACGGCGACTCGCCGCGCAGGTCGCCCGCGAGCGCCGCGAAGCCGCTGCCGGCCGAGGGGAAGCTCTCGGACTCGCCCACCGACAGCAGCGACCAGACCGAGCCCATGCGCGACGGCGTGGACACCGGCGCGGCCACGGCGCTGTATTCGCCGCGCGGGTCCTGCCAGGACGGCGGCGACACCTCGTAGGTGATGCAGTAGTTGAGCGCCACCAGCTCGAAGTCGTCGGGCAGGTGCATCAGCCGCAGCGCGGCCATGTGCAGCTGCCACCAGACGTCGTCGATGCCGCGCTCGTTGTTGGGCGCGGCCTCGGCCAGTACCGCCAGCAGCTGCGCCGCGCCGATGAAGCGCAGCTTGACCGGCGAATCGGCCCAGTGCGCGAACAGCACGCGCAGCGGCGCCGCGGCGTCGGCGCCGATCCCGCCCAGCGCGCGCCAGTCGAGCGTCCAGACCGAGCCGGCCTGCGACAGTGCCCGCGTGAGCGCCACCAGGCCGTCGCGCGCCAGCTTCGCCGGCGCGGCCCAGTCGGCCGCGCCTTCGGCGGGCGCGCTGTCGCCCTCCTCGCTGGCGGCCACCGCCTTCACGCTGCGCGCCAGTTCATCGAGCGCCACCCAGTCGGGGCCCATGCGCCGCATGCGCTGGGCATAGCGCATGCGCGCGGCCGCGAACTTGGCGGCGTCGCCGGTGGCGCGGTAAAGGTCGAACAGCGCGCGCCAGCGGGCGTCGTCGCGCTCGGCCGTGGCGGCATGGGTTTCGTCGGTGCCGCTGGCGCCCTCGGAGGCCAGCGCCTGCAGCAGGATCGCCTCGGCGCCGACGTCATCGCCGTGCGCGAAGCGGATCACCGCCTCCTCGAGCGCGCCGTCCTGCGCGAGCCGGCTCGCCATGTGGGTGCCGCTGGGCGAGGCCGTGGCCACGGCCGCGGGCGCCACCGGCGCGGGCACCGGCCGGGAGGGCGGCTCGAGCAGCGCGTCGGTGTCGGCCGGCGCAAGCGTCTCGGCGCCCGCGTCGGGCGGCGACTTGACCAGCGTCTCGCCGTTCGGTCCGCGCCCCTTCCACCACTGCTGCGACATCTGCTCCTCGATCTCGTCGATCTTCTTGAGCGTGAGCGCGCGGCCCTCGGATTTCTCCGAGGTGCTGTTGATGTTGAACGACGACGGCGTGGCCGTCGCATCGAAGGCGTGGGCGGCGGCCTCGCGCTGGCGCAGCTTGCGCAGCATGTCGAACTCGCGCCGGCGCACGAAATCGTTGCGCTGGCGCCGTTCGATCATCTCCTTGAGCATTTCCCGGCTGTAGGCCGGGTCGGGCAGCGAGGAGTCGGAGGCGTTCGAATTCGAGGGGGTGGTGTCCAGCTCCGACCAATCCTTGAGCGGATTGCGGACGAACTTCGCCACCTTGGAGAGCAGGCGGCCCGTTTCTTCCTTTGGCATTCGCGAGCGATGGACGACGGTCGGAGCCGGGCCGGAGAACCGGCGCTCAGTCCCCCGAACATCTTCTGCTTGAGCTCGCGGCGCTGCTGCGCTTCGAGCGACAGCGTGGCGGTCGGGCGGGCCAGCAGGCGGCCGACGCCGATCGGCTCGCCGGTTTCGTCGCAGTAGCCGTAGTCGCCAGCGTCGATGCGCTGGATCGACTGCTCGATCTTCTTCAGCAGCTTGCGCTCGCGGTCGCGGGTGCGCAGTTCGAGGGCATGTTCTTCCTCGATGGTGGCGCGGTCGGCCGGATCGGGCACGACCACCGTGTCTTCACGCAGGTGCTCGGTGGTTTCGCCGGCATTCTCGAGAATGCCGCGCTTGAGTTCGACGAGCTTCAGGCGGAAGAACGCCATCTGCTTTTCGTTCATGTACTCGGAATCGGGCATCGCGATGACTTCGGCATCGCTGAGTTCTTCGACGGACTTGGTCTTCCAGTTGTTGGCCAACTTCGGATCTTTCTTCACATTCACGGGGGGAGGCGGAACCAGCGCCTGCGAGGCGGACTGGATAAAGCTGGACTTGGCGGCGGTCGATGCCACCGATTGCGGCATCGAGGGCACCGTCAGTTGCGACAGGCGGGACACGCGGCCGCCACGGGCGGGCGCGGGCGCGGCGGTGGCCGTGGCGACTTCGGGCTCGGGGGTCGAAGGTGTCGCCGGGGCGGAGGAAGAGGCGGCAGCCGTTTTTTTCATGGGGATCGAGGAAACAGGTGAAACGGCACGCGGGCCGACGGGTTTGGTGGACGATGGACCCGCTTTGGCTGTCTTGCTCGCGCTCTTGGCCGGGACGGTTGCCGCCGGCTCGCTGGCAGGCTTGGTGGCGGGATGAACTGCTTTCTTCGCCGATGCGCTCGCGGCCTTGGCCGTGGGCGTTGCGGTCTTCTCTGTCTTGACGCTCTTCGCTGCGGCGCCTTCCTTCTTCGCCACGGTCGCCGTCGCGGAAGATGCTTTCTTGGCCGCCGGTACAGCCGGCTTCGCGGCCGTCGCCTTGGTGGCGTCGGTCCTGGATGCTGGCGTGGCCTTGGCGGCGGGCTTCTTCACGGTGACTGGCTCCTTGGACGAACTGGAACGCGCTTTCACTGGTGTCTCCTCCCATGGGAGCCACTGCGGACCTGGTGGGCCGTGCGGGCTCCGCGTTGTCGAGGGCATCCGCCGGTCGGCGAACCCCGGGGTTATACCCCCGAAAGCCCGCCGCAAACATGCGGCGCCCTCCTGTCTTCGACCCCCGCCGCCCCCTTGCGGGGGGACCTGGCGTTTTCAACAGGCGCGCGATTGTATAGAGAACTCGAATGCGCGGGCGATGCGTTTGGGACCCACGGCGCTCCGGTAGCATCGCGCCGCGCCGGCGGAGGGCCGGCGCCAGGGGCCGAATCGCCCTGGATACCCCTACAAGAAAGCCGAACTTGAGCAAGAAGAAGACAGTCCTGGGCGTCCTGGCCGCCGCGATCGCGCTGGCCTATGCCGGCAGCACCTGGTGGGCCGGCAACAAGGTGAAATCGGTCTACGACAGCGCCTTCGCGCAGCTGCCGCAGCAGAGCGCGCTGGTGCGCGTGACCGAACGCAGCTACGAGCGCGGCTTCCTCGGCGCGGTCAGCACCGTGACGCTGGAGCTCGGTTGCCCGGCCGACGCCGCCGTGGCCGGCGCGCCGCCCGCGGACACGGAGGAAGAGGATGGCGAGGACGCCGCGCCGACCCCGTCCAGGCCGCTGCGCCTGAGTTTCCGCGACACCATCCGCCACGGCCCGCTGGCCGGCGGCAGCCTCGCCGCGGCCACCATCGACAGCGAACTGCTGCTCGACATCAAGGGCCAGGCCGAGGCCAGGAAGGTGTTCGGCGACGCCCGGCCCTTCGGCGCCCACACCCGGGTCGGCTTCGACGGCGGCTACGCGAGCGAGATCACGCTCGCGCCCGGCCAGTTCGCCGACGAGGGCAAGACCCGCGTCTCCTGGCAGGGCGCACAGCTGCGCGTGCGGGTCGACGGCGCGCGCACCGAGGCGCACTACGAACTCGCCCTGCCCGGCTTCGAGGCCGCGGACCTGCGCAACGGCGTCAACCTCAAGATGGGCAAGCTCGGCGCCCGGGCCGACCTGGACATCCGCCACGGCTGGATGCTGGCCACCGGCAAGAGCGCGGGCCGGCTCGACGCGCTGGAATTCACGGTGACCGGCAAGAAGGCCGATGCCGACGCCGCCCTCGCCAAGCCCTTCCCCGCCATCGTGCTGCAGGGCCTCGACGCCGCCAGCGACGCCACCATCGAGAACGGCCTCTACACCGGCACCGCCACCTTCAAGGGCACGGGCTCGGTCGGCGCGACCCGCATCGACGGCTTCGAGATGGCCAGCAGCACGCGCCGCATCGACGTCGCCGGCTACCGCAAGCTGGCCGAGGCCTGGACCCGCTCGGCCGCCGCCAACGGCTGCGTCCGCGGCAAGGCCTCGCAGGCCGCGCTGCGCGCGCTGGCCGACCAGCTCGCGCCCGATCTCAAGGCCATGGCCAAGCCCGGCCCCGAAGTCGGCCTCGACCGGCTGCTGGTCGAGATCGACGGCCAGCGCGCCGAGTTCAGCTACTCGGTCGCCATGGCCGGCGTGACCGACGAGGACCTGCAGCTGCCCGGCAATGCGCTGCTGCTCAAGCGCGGCGTGCTCAAGGCCAACGGGCGGCTGCCGGTGAAGTGGATCGAGAAGATCGCCGAGTCCGCCAGCGGCAGCCAGGCGCCGTCGCCCGAAGTGGCCGCGCTGATGATCGAACAGTTCGAGCAGCAGGGCTACCTGAAGCGCGCTGGCGACGACGTGACCAGCCAGGTCGAGTTCAGCGGCGGCCAGCTCAAGCTGATCGGCAAGCCCGTCGAGCTGCCCGCCAAATAAAAAGGCGCCAGGCCTCGCGGCCGGCGCCTTTTCTTCATTCGGAAGCCTCACAAGGTGTGAAGAAACCGTAGCGAGCGCCCCGAGGTCGCGCCGAGGACCGGAGCCGTACCTTGTACGGTGAGGACCGCAGGTGCGAGATCGGGGCGCGCAGTAGGTTTATTCATACCTTGTCATACCAGGCACTGCTCGAGCCCCTGCTCGAGGATCTCGCGCGGCAGCTCGATGCCGATGAACACCATGCGGCTCTGGCGCTGCTCGTCCTTGCCCCATTCGGGACCGAGGTCGCTGCCCATCAGCTGGTGCACGCCCTGGAAGATCACCTTGCGCTCGGTGCCCTTCATGTTGAGCACGCCCTTGTAGCGCAGCATGCGCGGGCCGTAGATGTTGACGATCGCGCCCAGGAAGTCTTCCAGCTTGGCCGGGTCGAAGGCGCGGTCGGCCTTGTAGACGAAGCTCTTGACGTCGTCGTCCGTGTGGTGATGGTGGCCATGGCCCTCGTGCTTGTGCGAGGGATGGTCGCAATGCTCGCCATGCGCGTGGTCATGGTCGTGATGGTCGTGGTCGTCTTCCTTCAGGAAGTCGGGTCGATGTCGAGCTTGGCGTTCAGGTTGAAGCCGCGCAGGTCGAAGATGTCCTTGAGCGGCACGTCGCCGAAGTGCGCCTTCTGCTGCGGCGCGCGCGGGTTCATGTGCTTGAGGCGATGGATCAGCGCCTCGGTCTCCTCGGCCGACACCAGCTCGCTCTTGCTGATGAAGATCTGGTCGGCGAAGCCCACTTGGCGGCGCGCCTCCTGGCGGTCGTTGAGCTGCTGCGGCGCGTGCTTGGCGTCGACCAGGGTCAGGATCGAGTCGAGCAGGTAGCTCTCGGCGATCTCGTCGTCCATGAAGAAGGTCTGCGCCACCGGGCCGGGATCGGCCAGGCCCGTGGTCTCGATCACCACGCGGTCGAACTCCAGCAGGCCCTGGCGCTTCTTGGCGGCCAGCAGCTGCAGCGCCTCGCGCAGGTCTTCGCGGATGGTGCAGCAGACGCAGCCGTTGCTCATCTGCACGATCTGCTCCTTCGATTCGGTCACGAGAATGTCGCTGTCGATGTTCTCCTCGCCGAACTCGTTCTCGATGACCGCGATCTTCTGGCCGTGGGCCTCGGTCAGGATGCGCTTGAGCAAGGTCGTCTTGCCCGAGCCGAGGAAGCCGGTGAGGATGGTGGCGGGAATCAGGGCCATGGGGTGCTCCGGAAGCGGAAAACGGATGGAATGGATCGGAAAGCGGGAAACTGGCGGGCAGTGTAGCCAGTGCCACTGAGTTGCGTTGCCGCGGGGGCCAAGCCCCCTTCGGCCGGCACGGTCAAGCGGGTTTTCGCACCACCGCCAGCCCCTTGAGGTACTCGCCCTCGGGGAATTCGATGGTCATCGGATGGTCGGGCGCCGCGCCCAGGCGCTCGGCGATGTAGCCGTCCACGCCGGCATCGAGCCCGGCCGAGGCCACGATCTTGTGGAACAGGTCGGCGCCCACGCCGCCCGAGCACGAGAAGGTCAAGAGCACCCCGCCCGGCTCGAGCAGCTTGAGCGCGAGCCGGTTGATGTCCTTGTAGGCGCGCGCGGCGCGCTCGGCATGCGCCACCGTGGGCGCGAACTTCGGCGGATCGAGCACGATGGCGTCGAAGCTGCGCCCCTGGTCGAGGAACTCGCGCAGCACGGTGTTGACGTTGGCGTCGAGGAACTCGGCCTCGAAGCCGTCGGCCGCCGCGTCGAAGCCGTTGAGCGCCAGGTGGCCGCGCGCGCGCTCGAGCGCCGGCAGCGAGGAATCGACCGACACCAGCGAGGCGCCCTTCACCGCGTCCGCCGCCTTCAGGCCCGCGAGCGCCGCCACCGTGAAGCCGCCCGTGTAGCAGAAGCAGTTGAGCACGCGTCGGAAACGCCGGTGCCGCGCCATCTCGGCGAAGCGCCGGCGGCTGTCGCGCTGGTCGAGGTAGAAGCCGGTCTTGTGGCCGGTGGCGATGTCCAGCGACAGCTTCCAGTCGTGCTCGCGGATCACGATCTCGGTCGCCTCGTCCTGTCCGCGCAGCCAGCCCGTCACGGGCTTGAGCCCCTCGCGCTCGCGGCCGCTGGCGTCCGAGCGCTCGTAGAGCTTCGAAAGGCCGGTCGCCTTAAGCAGCGCATCGGCCAGCACGGCTTTCCAGCGCTCCACGCCGGCCGACAGGAACTGCGCCACCAGCGTGTCGCCGTAGCGGTCCACGATCAGGCCCGGCAGGCCGTCGGCCTCGCCATGCACCAGCCGCACGCCGTCGCTCTGGAGCTCGAACAGGCCGCGTGCCGCGACCGCGCGCGCCACCACCGACGCGAGGAAGGCCGCGTCGATGCGCTGCGTCTCGACGAAGCTCCAGGCGCGCGCGCGGATTTTGGAATCGGGGCTGAACGCCGCCCAGGCGAGGAAGGCACCGTCGTGCGATTCGATGCGCACGGTCTCGCCGGCATCGGCGCCGCCGCGCGCGATGGCGGATTCGAACACCCAGGGATGGCGGCGCTGCAGCGAGCGCTCCTTGCCGGGCTTGAGTCGGAGGGATTTCATGTTTTCTTGTCGGGAGTTTTCTTGACGCCACGGCTGCTGCCACTGCCGCCATCGTCGTCGCGAGCCCGCGCGCGCGGATGCGCCGCATCGTAGGCGCGCGCCAGGTGCTGGAAATCGAGCCGCGTGTAGACCTGCGTGGTCGCGATGTTCGCGTGCCCCAGCAGGTCCTGCACCGCGCGCAGGTCGCTGCTCGACTGCAGCAGGTGGCTCGCGAAGGAATGGCGCAGCATGTGCGGATGCACCGGCGTCGCGAGGCCGGCCTTGAGGCTGCGCCCGCGCAGCAGCTTCCAGACCGCCTGCGACGACATCCGCACGCCCTTGGCGCTGATGAAGAGCGCCGCCGCCTCGGCCGGTTCGCGCAGGGCGGCGGCCGTGAGCGCCGCGCAGTCGCCGCGCACCGCGAGCCAGGCCGTCAGCGCCTCGATGGCCTTCGAGCCCACCGGCACCATGCGCCGCTTGCTGCCCTTGCCGAGCACGCTGGCCTCGTGGGCGTCCATGTCGATCCAGCCGCGCGCGGTCTGGCTCGCGCGCGCGTCGAGCCCCGTGAGCTCGCTCACGCGCAGGCCGCAACCGTAGAGCACCTCGACGATCGCGCGGTCGCGGGTCTCGGTCCAGGGGTCGGCCTCGGCGTCGTGCAGCTCGGCCAGCCGCACCGCGTCGTCCACGCCCAGGGCCTTGGGCAGCGGGCGGTCGGCCTTGGGGGCGTGCACGTCCTGCACCGGGTTGAAGCCGATCAGCTTCTCGTGCCCGAGCCAGCGGTAGAAGCTGCGCCAGCACGACAGCACCAGCGCGATGCCGCGCGGCTCGCGGCCCGAGCCATGCAGCTGCGCCATCCAGCGGCGCACGTGCGCGGTCTGCACGCGGTCCAGCGGCAGCTTCGCCTCGGCCGCGTTCGCCGCCAGTTCCTTCAGGTGGTAGCTGTAGAGCTCGAGCGTGCGCGCCGACAGCCGGCGCTCCACGCGCACGTACTCCAGGTATTTCTCGATCCAGCCCGAGTCGGCGGGCGGGGCCTCGGCCCCGGCCGCGCTAGAAGAGGTAGCCATGCGCGGCATTGTTCACGACCGCGAGCGGCTCGCGCAATGCGCCCTTGAAGACCATGCCCCAGCGTCGCCAGCAGCTCGAGGGCGCGGCCGCGTACTGCACGTCGAAGGCGCGATCGAAGCCGCTATTGCGCGCCAGCCGCTTCACGCGCCACAGGTGGTAGGGCTCCGACACCACGATCACGCTGCGCACGCCGGCCGCCTGCAGCATCGGCGTCGAGAGTGCAAGGTTCAGCCGCGTCGAGCTCGACACCCGCTCCTGCCGCATCGGCCCGCCGTGGCCCACGGCGCGCGCATGCTGCTCCATCACCTCGGCCTCGATGCGGCCGTCCTCGCTGTCGACGCCGCCCGAGAACAGCAGCTCGCGCGCCAGCCCGGCGCGCGCCAGGGCCACGCCCTCGTCGACGCGCCCGGTCAGGCAGGGATTGGGCTTGCCGCGCAGGTAGGCGCGGTTGCCGAGCACCAGCGCGGCATCGGCCGCGCGCTGCGGCGGGTTGGCGAGCGCCTCGCGCGCGCCCTGCCACACCACCGTCCAGGCTGCCGCATAGACGACCACGCCGAAGCCGAACACCGCCCAGGCCGCGACCCGCAGCACGCGCGGCACCCGGCGCCACAGGCGCCCCAGCGCCGCGACGGGACGGATCAAGGCCGCAGCCGCGACAGCGCGCCCGAGGCCAGTTCGGCGATGCGCTCGAGGAAGTCGGTGCCCATCTCGGCGTTGAAGCGCTGCGCGTCGGGCGAGGCCAGCACCAGCAGGCCGAAGGCCGGGCCGTTGGGCTCGGCGCGCAGCGGGATCAGCGAGATCGAGGCCGCGGCATTTCGGCTCGGGCAGCCAGTTGGCCGCCTCGAAGCCCGCGTTGAGGCCGCAGTACGGCGCGGTCAGCGAGGTCGCGAGCGCCTTCACGTCGTCGCTGACCCACTGCGCATAGGCCTCGTTGAGGTATTCGGTGCCGCAGTCCCACACCTTGATGGCCGTCTGCGGCACCAGGAACAGCGACTGCAGGTCGACCGCGATGCGGTAGGGCAGGCTGCGCGGGTCGCGCGTGGTCAGGAGGCCCGCGGTCCAGCGCTGCAGCCGGTCGGCGATCACCACGTTCTCGGTGCCGTGGCGCACCATGTCCATCACCCGGTGCTCGAGCGCCTTGATCTTCTCGCGCAGCATCTCGGCCTGGCGCTCCTGCAGGCTCACGGCGCGGTTGCCGTGCGGGCTGGTGAGCTGCACCTGCGCCAGCAGCTGGGCATGGCGCTCGAAGAAGTCGGGCGTGTTCGCCAGGTAGTTCGCGATGTCGTCTTCGGTGATCGGGTTCATGGCGTTCGCGTCTTGGTGGTTCGTGGGAAGGGTCATGGCAGCTCCGGCACCTCGATGTCGCCCTCGAACACCGTGGTGGCCGGGCCCGTCATCAGCACCGGCCGGCCCTCGCCCTGCCATTCGATGGTGAGCATGCCGCCGTGCGTCTGCACGTCGACCCGGCGGTCCAGCAGTCCGAGGCGGATGCCCGCCACCACCGCCGCGCAGGCGCCGGTGCCGCAGGCCAGGGTTTCGCCCGCGCCGCGCTCGAACACACGCAGCTTCACCTGCGTGCGGCTCACGACCTGCATGAAACCGGCGTTCACGCGCTGCGGAAAGCGCGGATGGTGCTCGACCTGCGGACCCTGCTCGGCCACGGGCGCGGTCTCGACGTCGTCGACGATCTGCACCGCGTGCGGATTGCCCATCGACAGCACCGCTACCGAAACGATAGCGCTGCCGGCCTGCGTGCCCAGCGCCAGGTGCCAGGTGTGCCAGCCGCCCTCGGGCTGCGGATCGAGCCCGGCCGTGTCGAAGGGCACGCGCTCGGGTTCGAAGATCGGCGCGCCCATGTCGACCGTCACACGGCCGTCGTCGCCCATGCGCGGCTCGATCACGCCGGCGAGCGTTTCGACGCGCACCGAGTCCTTGTCGGTCAGGCCGTGCTCGCGCACGAAGCGCATGAAGCAGCGCGCGCCATTGCCGCACTGCTCGACCTCGCCGCCGTCGGCGTTGTGGATCACGTACTGGAAGTCGGTGCCCGCGGCGCGCGCGGGCCGCACCGTGAGGATCTGGTCGGCGCCGACGCCGAAGTGGCGGTCGGCCAGGAAGCGGTACTGCGCGGCCGTGAGGCCCAGCGTGCCGCGCGTTTCGTCGAGCACGACGAAATCGTTGCCGGCCCCCTGCATCTTGGTAAAGCGGATTCGCATCGACGGATTATCGCCAGCGGCACCGGCCCTGGCGCCAGCGGGCCCAAAGGAAAAGCGGCCGGGCGCCGCCGCCGCGCCCGCTCGCCCCCCGCTCAGCCCTGCACGAAGCCCAGCAGGTCCGCGTTCACGCGGTCGCGGTGCGTGGTGCAGGTCGCATGCGGCGCACCCGCGTACACCTCGAGCCGGCTGCCCGCGATCAGCTCGTGCGCCAGCTTGCCCGTGGCCTCGAAGGGCACGACCTGGTCGTCGTCGCCATGGATCACCAGCGTGGGCACGTCGATCTTCGCCATGTCGGGGCGGAAGTCGGTCTCGGAGAACGCGGTCACGCAATCGATCGTCGCCTTCAGCGAGGCCTGCAGCGCGATCTGCAGCGTCTGCTTGAACACGCCCTGCGACACCGCCGCGCCCGGCCGGTTGGTGCCGTAGAAGATGGTGCTGAAGTCGTCGAGGAACTGCGCCCGGTCGGCCGCGAGGCCGGCGCGGATGCCGTCGAACACGGACTTGTCGGGGCCCACCGGGTGGTCGGCCGTCTTCATGAACAGCGGCGTCACCGCGCTGATCAGCGCCAGCTTCGCCACCCGCGCCGAGCCGTGGCGCGCGATGTAGCGCGTGACGTCGCCGCCGCCCATCGAGAAGCCCGCGAGCACCACGTTCTTCAGGTCGAGCTTCTCGATCAGTTCGGCGATGTCGTCGGCGAAGGTGTCGTAGTCGAAGCCGGTCCAGGGCTGGCTCGAGCGGCCGAAGCCGCGGCGGTCGAAGGCGATGGCGCGGTAGCCGCGTTCGGCGAAGAACTGCATCTGGCTGTCCCACATGTCGGCGCTCAGGGGCCAGCCGTGGCTGAACAGGATCGGCTGGCCGCTGCCCCAGTCCTTGTAGTAGAGCTCGGTGCCGTCGCGAAGGGTCAGTGTGGTCATGGTTTTTCCTTGGTGAGGGGTTGAAAGAAACGGAAGGGGAAAGAAGGAAGGCTCAGAGCGACAGGAAGTGATGCACCTCCGGCTTGCCCGGCCCCGCATGGAAGCGCAGTGCCTCGCCCTGCAGGTCCGCATCGGCCTGCGACACGCGGTGGTGCTGGCGCAGGTGCTCGGCCCACGACTCGACGAGGAACCATTCCATGATCCGTTCCGGGTCGGCCGTGTGCTCGTGCAGGCCCCAGGCATAGGCGCCATCGCGGCGGCGTTCGAGCGACAGGCGCTTCATCGCGGCCATGAAGGCGGGCCGGTCGTCCTTGCGGATGCGGTACTCGACCTGGATCATCACGGGCCCGCGGTCGTGCGCCACGGGCTCGGCCACCAGCGGTTCGGGCCAGTGGTTCGAGGCCTGCAGGTCGGCTTCGCCCGCGGGCAGCTTCACGCGGTGGAAGATCAACCCCGCCACCACCAGCCCCACCGCGCCCGCCACCAGCGTGAACGGCACGCCGATCTGCTGCGCCACCAGGCCCCAGCCCAGGCTGCCCGCGGCCATCGCGCCGTTGAACACCGTGAGGTAGACCGCCAGGCCGCGTCCGCGCACCCAGTTCGGCAGGATCGACTGCGCCACGCCGTTGAGCGTGGTCAGCGCCACGATCCAGCCCAGGCCCAGCACCAGCAGCAGTGCCACGGCCAGCCACTGGGGCGGCGCCAGCACCAGCGCGCCCATCACCGCCGCCGTCAGCACCGAGGCCAGCAGCAGCATGCCGTCGGCATCGAGCCGCTCGCGCATCCGCGGCATCAGCAGCGCGCCGCCGATGGCGCCAGCGCCCACCGCGCCCAGCAGCACGCCGTAGAAGCCGGCGCTGCCGCCGAGCATCTGGCGCGCCACCAGCGGCAGCAGCGCCCACACCGAACTCGCGAACAGGAAGAACACCGCCGCGCGCAGCAGCACCACGTGCAGTTCCTTGCTGGAGCGCGTGTAGCGCAGGCCGGCGCGGAAGGCACCGAGGAAGTTCTCCGACAGCCCGCTGTCGACGGCCGCCGGCCGCTTCCACCACAAGAGCGCCGCGATCACGAACACGTAGCTCAGCACGTCCACGCCGTAGGTGACGGCCGCGCCGAAGCTCGCGAGGATCAGCCCGCCCGCGGCCGGGCCGATCGAGCGCGCGATGTTGATGCCCAGCGAGTTCAGCGCCACCGCGCCCTTGAGGTCCGAACGCGGCACCAGCTCGGGCACGATCGATTGCCAGGTCGGTCCCATCAGCGCCGCGCCGATGCCGCCCACGAAGGTCAGCGCGATCAGGTACTCGACCGTCAGCGCGCCGGTGTGCGAGAGCACCAGCAGGCTGCCGCTGACCGCCGCCAGCACCAGCTGCACGAAGATCAGGAAGCGGCGCCGGTCGAGGATGTCCGACAGCACGCCGGCCGGGATCGCCAGCAGGAACACCGGCAAGGTGGCCGCGGTCTGGATCAGCGCCACCGCGGTCGGGCTGGCCGAGAGGTCGGTCACCAGCCACGAGCTCGCCACGTCGCGCATGAAGCTGCCGATGTTGCCGAGCACCGTGGCGGCCCACAGCACCGCGAACACCGGCTGGCGCAGCGGGGCGAAGGCGCCGGGCTTGGCGGTCTTGAGGGCTTCAGTCATCGCGGCGTTCCTTGAGGTCGAGCCAGGCCACGAGCACGAAGCCGCCGACCAGTCCCAGGTGTTCGAAGAAGGAGTTGGCGGCCATGAAGCGCTCATGCCCCAGCGGCATCTCCCAGAAACGCAGCGCGACGAAGGTCGCCATCAGCGTGAAGCCCGCCAGCGCGAGCGCGCCGAGCCAGCGCCAGAAGCCCGCGAGGATCAGCGCCGCAGCGCCGAGCTCGAGCACGATCACCGCCGCGGCCAGCGGGCCGGCCGGCGACAGGCCGAAGTGGTTCATCTCGGCGATCGCCGCGTCGAAGTCCATCGCCTTGTTGAGCCCGCCCTGCAGGTAGGCCGCGCACAACAGCAGCAAGGCGATCCAGCGCACGGCCGAAGAGGTGGTCCAGCGCATCGCCATCACACCGCCCCAGCAGGCGCAGCCCAGCGCGCCCCAGAAGCTCTTGAGGTAGGCGATCGGCAGCTTGCTGCTCCAGGCCGTCGCGTGGCTGTGGCCATGCACGTTGCAGTCGTTGGCGCAGCCGCAGGATGCAGCCGCGTTGCGCATGACCTTCTGCATCGGCGCGCCTTCGGCACCGTGCACGCCCTTCGTGTCGGCCCAACCGGCATAACCGCCGAAGGTGCGCGCCGGCGACCAGTCGGGCATCGCGGGCGGCGGCGCGCCCTCGTCGAGCGACGCGAAGCGGCCCGCGCCATAGACCACCTTGCCGCCCACCATCGTCAGCAGCGCCGTGATGTCGGCGATCTCCGATTCGGCGCAGCCGAAGTAGTCGCGGTCGGGCACCACCAGGTCGGCGAGCTGGCCGGCCTGGATGCGGCCCTTCTTGCCCTCCTCGTTCGAGAACCAGGTGACGTTCTCGGTCCACATGCGCAGCGCGCCCTCGCGGTCGAGGCAGTTGCGCTGCGGATAGAGCTGCATGCCACCCACCGTCTTGCCCGTGACCAGCCAACACAGCGACACCCACGGGTTGTAGGAAGCCACGCGCGTCGCGTCGGTGCCGGCCGAGACCTTGAGGCCGCGCTCCAGCATCTTCTTGACCGGCGGCGTGGCCTCGGCCGCGCCCGCGCCGTAGCGCTCGACGAAGTACTCGCCCTGGTAGGCCATGCGGTGCTGCACCGCCACGCCACCGCCGAGCGCCGCGATGCGGTCCATCGATTCCTCGGAGATCGTCTCGGCATGGTCGAAGAACCAGTTCAGGCCGGCCAGCGGCGTGTCCTTGTTGACCTTCTCGAACACGTCGAGCGAGCGGCTGATGGTCTCGTCGTAGGTCGCGTGCATGCGCCAGGGCCAGCGGTTCTGCGCCAGGATGCGCACCACCTCCTCGAGCTCGCCCTCCATCTCGGGGCCCATCTCGGGCCGCGGCTCGCGGAAGTCCTCGAAGTCGGCGGCCGAGAACACCAGCATCTCGCCCGCGCCGTTGTGGCGGAAGTAGTCGTCGCCCTGCTTGTATCGGGAGGTCTTGGTCCAGTTCAGGAAGTCGGCCTTCTCCTCCTTGGCCTTCTGCGTGAACAGGTTGTAGGCCAGGCGGATCGTGAGCTGCCCGTCGTCGGCCAGCTTCCGGATCACCGCGTAGTCGTCGGGATAGTTCTGGAAGCCGCCGCCCGCGTCGAGCGCGCCGGTCACGCCCAGGCGATTGAGCTCGCGCATGAAGTGGCGCGTCGAATTGAGCTGGTAGTCGAAGGGCAGCTTCGGGCCCTTGGCCAGCGTGGCGTAGAGGATCGCGGCATTGGGCTTGGCCAGCAGCAGGCCGGTCGGGTTGCCGGCGGCATCGCGCACGATCTCGCCGCCGTGCGGCGCCGGCGTGTCCCTGGTGTAGCCCACGGCGCGCAGCGCGGCGCCGTTGAGCAGCGCGCGGTCGTACAGGTGCAGGATGAACACCGGCGTGTCGGGCGCCACGGCGTTGAGTTCGGCGATGGTCGGCAGCCGCTTCTCCACGAACTGGTGCTCGGTGAAGCCGCCCACCACGCGCACCCATTGCGGCGCCGGCGTGATCGCCACCTGGCGCTTGAGCATGCCCATCGCGTCGGCCAGGCTCCTCACGCCGTCCCAGCGCAGCTCCATGTTGTAGTTGAGGCCGCCGCGGATGATGTGCAGGTGGTTGTCGATCAGCCCCGGCAGCACGCGCTGGCCTTGCAGGTCGATCACGCGGGTGTTCGGGCCGGCCAGCGGCAGCACGTCTTCGGCGCGGCCCACGCGGGTGTAGCGGCCGTCCTTGATGGCCACGGCGTCGGCCGTGGGGTTGGCGCGGTCCAGCGTGGTGAAGCGGCCGTTGCGCAGGATGAGGTCGGGGGTCTGGTTGTTGGCCATGGTCGGGGTGGATGCGAGGGAGGTGGCGGCGAAGGCGCCGAGGGCGCCCAGGAGCTGGCGGCGTTGCGGGTCGGGGGTGCTCATGCGTCGTTCCTGTCGGACGAGTGGGCGGCGGCGGTCTTCGTCGCTTCGGGCTGCACGCACTTCGGCAGTTCGCCGAACACGTGCGGCTTGACCTGGTGATGCAGCCACGAGGTGGCCGCGGGGCGCTCGAACACCTGCCGCACCAGCGGCGGCAGTTGCTCCCCGAGCAGGATGCCGAGCAGGCCGACCAGCGCGATCACCGGCGGCGCCGGCGAGCGCACCTGGAACAGCGCGTAGATCACGCCGACCAGCAGGCCCAGCGCAAGGGAGACGACATAGGGCTTCATGGCCGGCGCTCTCTGTTCGTTGTTGCGTTCGTTGCCGGGACTCAGCCTTCGTGGGCGCCGAACATGCTCTTGGCGTAGTTGATGCCGATGCCGTAGGCGCCGCCCACCTTCTTCGCGATGCCGGTCGTGAGCTCGTAGGTGTCGCCGCGCGCCCAGTCGCGCTGCAGCTCGAGCAGGTACTGCAGCGAGGTCATCGGCCGCGCGCCGGCCTGCACCATGCGCTGCATCGCGCGCTCGTGCGCCTCGGCCGACACGTCGCCGCAGGCATCGGCGATCACATAGACCTCGAAGCCCTGGTCCAGCGCCGACAGCGCCGGGCCCACGATGCACACGCTGGTCCACAGGCCCGCGAGCACGATGCGCGGCTTGCCGATCTCATTCACGCGCTCGATCACGGCCGCGTCCTCCCAGGTGTTCATCGAGGTGCGGTCCAGCATCTTCTGCCCGGGGAAGGCGGCCGTGATCTCGTCGAACATCGGGCCCGAGAAGCTCTTCTCTGCCACCGTCGTGAGGATGGTCGACACGCCGAAGCCTGCCGCCGCCTGCGCCACCAGCGCGGCGTTGTTGCGCAGGTTCACCGCGTCGATCGAGTGCGTGGCGAAGGCCATCTGCGACTGGAAGTCGATCATCACCAGCATGTGGTCGGTGGGGGTCAGCAGGGTGGCGCCGGCGGTGGGGGTGGCTTTGATGGACATGGGAAGACTCCTGAAAAAACGAGGTTGGGAAAAGAAAGAGGGAGAGAAAGGAAATCAGAGCGCCGGCAGCTCGTTCGGCCGCAGGTCGAACACCAGCACCTCGGCGTCGTCGCCGTTGGCGAAGCTCAGTTGCTGCGCGAGGCGGATGCGGGCACCGTCGCCCTCGGCCATGCGCTGGCCGTTCACGTCCACGCTGCCGCGGGCCACGTGCACATAGGCATAGCGGTCGGCGGCCAGTTGCAGCGAGGCGGTCTCGGCGCCGTCGAACAGGCCGGCGTAGACGCGGGCGTCCTGGTGCACCGCGAGCGAGCCCTGGTCGCCGTCGGGCGAAATGATCAGCCGCAGCCGGCCGCGCTTTTGCTCGGCGTCGAAGTGCACCTGCTGGTAGCGCGGCGCCACGCCGCGCGCACCGGGCACGATCCAGATCTGCAGGAAATGCACCGGGTCCACGGCCGAGGCGTTGAACTCGCTGTGCCGCACGCCCGTGCCGGCGCTCATCATCTGCACGTCGCCCGGATGGATCACCGAGCCCGTGCCCATCGAGTCCTTGTGTTCGAGCGCGCCTTCGAGCACGTACGAAAAGATCTCCATGTCGCGGTGCGGATGGGTGCCGAAGCCGCGGCCCGGCGTCACGCGGTCGTCGTTGATCACCAGCAGGTCGGAGAAGCCCTGCTGCTGCGCGTCGTGGTAGTGGCCGAAGGAGAAGGTGTGGCGCGACTGGAGCCAGCCGAAATTGGCGGTTCCACGGTCGGTGGCGGCGCGAAGTTCCAACATGGTTGATGACCTTTCGATGACGTTTTTGATCGATGTGATTCACAATCGCCGTCGGGGCTCATCCCCTAGGCATGGATCAATCATCGCGGGCCGAAACCCGGTCATCGGCGAAACTTTTCAGCCTCTATGATCGAAGTTTTCGATCATCGATTTCGATCGTTCAACCTTCGTACTCATCGACAGGAATACGCCCCGTGCTCAAGCTCAGCCTGGAAGCCATCGAGGTCGTCGACGCCATCGCGCGCCACGGCTCCTTCGCGGCCGCCGCCACGCGCCTGAACAAGGTGCCCTCGACCATCTCGTACGCCGTGGGCAAGCTCGAGGAGCAGCTCGGCATGCTGCTGTTCGAGCGCAACGGCCCGCGCGTCACCCTCACCGCCGCGGGCGAGGAAATGCTCAAGGAAGGCCGCTGGCTGCTGAGCGCCGCGAGCGACCTCGAATCGCGCATGCGCCAGATCGCCACCGGCTTCGAGTCCGAGCTGCGGCTGGTGCACGACTCGCTGATTCCCACCCAGGCGCTGATCGGCGACGTGCGCGCCTTCGAGGACCTGCGCTGCGGCACCCGGCTGCGCATCGGCTGCGAGGCCCTCACCGGCACCTGGGAGGCGCTGCGCGAGGGCCGCGCCGACATCGTCATCGCCGCCGGCGAGGGCCCGGCCGGCGGCGGCTACCAGGCCACGCAGGTCGGCAGCCTCGAGTTCGCCTTCTGCGTCGCGCCCACCCATCCGCTCACGCGCATCGGCCGCCCGCTGCAGCGCGGCGACCTGCTCGAGCACAACGCCATCGTGGTGGGCGACAGCGCGCGCACGCTATCGGACCGCACCGTCGGCCTGCTGGCCGGGCAGCCGCGCATCACCGTGCCTTCGATGGTCGCGAAGATCGCCTGCCAGCTCGAGGGCCTGGGCCACGGCTACCTGCCGCGCGCCTGCATCGCGCTCGAGCTCGCGCGCGGCACCCTGGTCGAACTGCCCACCGAGGAGCCGCGCCCGCCCGAGGCCTTCTGGCTCGCGTGGAAGACCGGCGCGAAGGGCCAGGCGCTGCGCTGGTGGCGCGAGCGGCTCAACCGGGCGCTGGTGCCGGCGCTGCTGCCGCGCTCGATGTGGGTGCAGTGAGGGGCGTTGAGATCGGGCAGGGCTTCGACAAGCTCAGCCTGAACGGGTGGGGGGTGTTCGAACGAGAACCGCTTGGATTGAAAAAGCCGTTCGGGCTGAGAAAACCGTTCAGGCTGAGCTTGTCGAAGCCCCGCCCAACACCCTCAACCGTTCAGGCTGAGCTTGTCGAAGCCCACCTCACGGCCCGATCACCCCACCGCGCGCAGCTTGTCGAGCGCCCGGTCGAGAAAGCCCAGCCGGTCCTGCCCCCAGAAGCGCTCGTCGCCGAGGATGAAGGTCGGCGCCCCGAACACCCCGAGCTCCACTGCCTCCGCGCTGTTGGCGCGGTACACGGCCAGCACCTCGGCCGACTGCTCCATCGCCTGCAGGGTCGCGCCGTCGTAGCCGTTCTCGTCGGCCACGGCGATGCGCACCGCCGCCTCGGCCGTGTTGCGCTCCTCGGCCCACAGCGCGCGCGCAGCAGCGCATGCGAGAGCGGCAGCGCATCGAGCCCCTGCAGCTGCGCCGCGATCACCATCCAGCCCGGATACTTGTTCCAGTTGGGGTCGCTCGGCGCGCCCTTCGGGTAGTGCGCCGGCTCCAGGTTCAGCGGCATGCCGAGGTAGTCGCGCCAGCGCGCCAGCTCGAGCGCGTGGTACGTGCGGCGCGGCTCGGGCCGCGTCTTCAGCGGAATGCCGCCGGTCTGCGGCACCACCGCCTGGAAGTCGTAGGGCTTGAGCGCCAGCCGCACGTGGTGGCGGCGCACGATGTCCTGCAACTGCGGGCCACCGAGGTAGGCCCAGGGCGAGGAAAGGCTGTAGAAGCAGTCGAGGGCAAGGGTCGTCATGGGGCCGGATTATCTGCAGCGCCTTGGCCCGCCGCGTCAGCGCAAGCCGACAAAAACCGGCATCGCGCGGCGCCGCGTTCCACATCGCGCAGCCAACCTCGCCGTACATCGGCGAACACCGTCATACACACCACTACGCGCTGTCTTCCCAACGCGGCGAAACTATCGCCTTCCCGCCCGCATCACACATGCCGGCCTTTTTCTCGGGAGCCCCTTTGCCCTCATACAACACCAACGCAAGAATCGCCCGCTTCGCCCTGTCGACCTCGGCCGCCGTCATCGGCAGCCTCGCCGCCTACTGGACCCTGCTGGCCACGCGCCAGGGCCACATCCTCTTCAATGCCCGCAAGCGGCCCGTGGTGCATCTGTCGGAAGACTTCTCCACCTACTCGCACCCGTGCCCGGCGGCATGGTGCGCGGCTACGTCTACCACCCGCAGGGCGAGGCCGCCGTGCAGGATCTCATCATCTACCTGGCCGGCCGCGGCGAGGACGTGCGCGTGACCGCCCAGGCCCTGCACTGGCTGCCCGAGGGCTTCGGCATGGCCGCCATCAACTACCGCGGCGTGGCCGATTCGCAGGGCAGCCCGTCGGAGGTCGCCTCCGTGGCCGACGCCGAGCAGTTCGCGCGCCACCTGCGCCGTGCCTTCCCGCAGGCGCGCCTGCACGTCGTCGGCCGCAGCCTCGGCACCGGCGTCGCCATCCAGCTGTCGGCGCGCCAGCCCTTCGAGAGCCTGCAGCTCGTGACGCCCTACGACTCCATGCTCGAAGTCGCGAAGAAGCGCTTTCCGCTCGTGCCGCTGTCGCTGCTGCTGCGCCATCGCTTCAACTCGATCGAGCACAGCAAGGAGGTCGCCGCCAAGACCCAGGTGCTGCTGGCCGAGCGCGACGACGTCGTGCTGCACGAGCGCTCGCAGAAGCTCATCGACGCCTGGCCCACGCCCGTGAGCGTGAAGACCGTGGCGAACTCCGACCACCACAACATCATGGGGGCTGGAGGAAACCTGGCTGCGGTTGATCGACTTCGCGTTGACTTCCGTGTTGCCGGAGCCGATGGCGGCTTGATGCACTGCCCGGCCCTGCGCATCAGAGCAAACCGAAATACAGACGGCATCGAAAACCAAGCCAGTTATCGCTAATCCTCAACTACACCAAAATGACGATGATCAGTGATCAAGAGCATTGCGCATCAGCTAGCACCTCCTCGATGACAGAGAAGAATGCCGAAAAACTCTTAGAACGACTTCTCGCAGGAATAGTGTACGCACCAAATTTTCGTGCCGCCTCTATTTTAGCCAATCCAGCCCTGTAATAACCGTGGTTTTGCATGACTCTTCTCAAATGCCTCCCATGTCCCGCCAGAAATTAGATCTGGATCTCGAAATCCCTGCCGTTGAGCTATAGTTGCAGGCACACGTGGAAAGCTACTTCGAATAGCCTCCCAGTCACCAAAATACCACGCCTCCAACTCCTCGATTACGATTCGATTGGCTACTTGCCAAGGTTGATTTTTACCTTGACTTCGAGAAATCAGCCCAGCCTCCAAAGAAATCTCTTCGAGAGTATTTTTTAGTTCTTTACAATCGTCATCGTCGCGATCAACCATTACCAATAATCGCCATTCAGGCGGCAGCCAATTTGCATACGCTTTCAGTCGCGCACCAATTTTCCCCAGCAGATCATTTTTTCCTTGAAAAGGATGCACCTCAAACGTAATGCTTTTCGGCAAAATTCGAGGCATTAAGGTTTGCAAAAAAGCCTCCATCGACGGCTCTTCTGCCAAAAAAATAAGATGGCTCACCGGCATTTTTATCGACCGGCGATCAGTGGCCTTGTAGGAGCACCTTGATTGACGAGGGGATCCCCAACCCCTAATTGCCCCTCCATCCAAAGGTGTCCCAATAATGCACCCTGAGCGACAAAATCGTTGATCCCAGGAAGATCTGCTGCACGCGCTATCTGCGTATAACCTTGCTGATCACGCCACAGGACCCTTACCTCTTGAGCCCTCAGCGCATTAAGAAAAAACGGGCGAATGCGTGGTCACTACAAGCTGGGTCGATGCTGCTGCTTTACGGCACTCCTCAGCTAATTCTGGCAATAGTCTAGGATGAAGAAAATTTTCCGGCTCTTCAATACCAATAAACGGAGGGGATCCGGATCATGCAAAAGAACCAAATAGGCCAACATCTTAAGCGTCCCATCGGAAGCAAAACGAGCTAGAACAGGATGACTAAAAGGCGCGTCCTTGATTTGCAAAAGAAGCCGGCCATCAGGCATGGTCTCAGCTAGTACACGCTCAATTCTAGGCACTCGACTTCTAAGTACATCGAAAATATATTCCAGCTTGTCCGCATGCTGCTCAGCAAGATACTGAATAACGTTGGCTAAATTTTCACCCGTTTTTGTTAGGCGATCCTGCGGGCCGGCTTCAGGTTGCCCGCGAGCGCTGTCCGCAGAAAGATAGGATACATGCCAGCCCGTTATGAAATCTCGCAAAGCGGCCACGCGAGGGTGTTCGGCAAACTGTCCAAGCGCATTGACTGCCAATAAATCAGACGACTTAAGTGGAGTCTCAATCCGCCTGTCTTGCTCATCAGGCAATTCCCCGCTCACAGCCCTACCTTGACCTAAGCGGTAGTCGAGGAATCGAAAGGGTTTTCCATGCTGTTTGCGGCGCCACTGCAGCCATTCCTCAACAACAACAGGATTTCCATTTACCTCATCCACTGCCAAATGATAGGTAATAAGCGGATAGCCAGGCTCTTTGTATTTAATTTCAATAGTGACAGGCCCGTCCCCACCGCGAGTTTTAAGCTCTTTAGCACGACCTCTTTTATCCCATGCACGACGAAGTCCAAGCTCAAAACATTCTGCCAAAAACGCAAAAACGTCGAACACCGTCGATTTGCCACTTCCATTTGGACCTAGAAGGACGGTTAAAGGATAAGGTCCTTAAGCTCAATTTCTCGAAGAGCTCGAAAATTTTGAACCTTTAGATATTCGATGCGCGCTGGCCGAGGAGGCTTTAAGCGACTTATGTTTTTTGAGGCATGGGTAGACATATCAGCAACAGGATATCAGCAGGAGTTCATCACCTCTATAGATTGTCCAGCAACACCGACGAATGGACGTCAACAATCAACGCGAAGCTCCCCTATCTCTCAATGGACTCTGGCCCAGAACAACATGGACCCAATCCTACTCTTGCCTTAAAAGCAAATATCTTATCCAAATATTCATCTTTTTCTGCAAGGATGCCCAAGAGACACTCCTCCATCCAAGAAGGAGTGCCCCATGCCCATCGCCCTACTAGCGCTAACCCTCAGCGCCTTCGCCATCGGAACGACAGAGTTCGTCATCGTTGGCCTCATCCCCACGGTCGCCGCCGATCTAGGCATCGGCCTTCCCTCCGCCGGCCTGCTGGTCAGCCTCTATGCACTGGGCGTGGCCATCGGCGCGCCGGTGCTCACCGCGCTCACGGGCAAGCTGCCGCGCAAGGCGCTGCTGCTGGGCCTGATGGCGCTGTTCACGGTCGGCAACCTGCTGGCCTGGAAGGCGCCCAGCTACGAAACGCTGGTGGCCGCGCGCATCCTCACGGGGCTGGCGCACGGGGTGTTCTTCTCGATCGGCTCGACCATCGCCACCGGCCTGGTGCCCAAGGAAAAGGCGGCCAGCGCGATCGCGATCATGTTCACGGGCCTCACGGTGGCGCTGGTCACGGGCGTGCCGCTGGGCACCTTCATCGGGCAGCACTTCGGCTGGCGTGAAACCTTCCTCGCGGTGTCGGCGCTCGGCGTGATCGCCTTCGTGGGCAGCTGGATCTTCGTGCCCAGCGACATCCGCCACACGGCGCCGGCCTCGCTGGCGCAGCAGGCCAAGGTGCTGGCCGAGCCGCGCCTGCTGCTCGTGTATGCCAAGACGGCCATCGGCTACGGCGGCTCGTTCATTCCCTTCACCTTTCTCGCGCCGATCCTCACCGACGTGGCCGGCTTCAGCGCGGGCGCGGTGGGCTGGGTGATGCTGGTCTACGGCGTGTCGGTGGCGGTGGGCAACATCTGGGGCGGCAAGCTGGCCGACCGGCTGGGCCCGATCCCGGCGCTGAAGATCATCTTCGCGCTGCTGGCCGCGGTGCTGCTGCTGTTCAACTTCGCGGCGCCGCACAAGTGGTTTGCCGTGGTGGCCGTGCTGCTGTGGGGCGCGGTGGCCTTCGGCAACGTGCCGGGCCTGCAGGTCTACGTGGTGAAGCAAGCCGAACGCTTCACGCCGCAGGCGGTCGACGTGGCCTCGGGCCTGAACATCGCGGCCTTCAACCTCGGCATTGCCGGCGCGGCCTGGGCCGGCGGCCTGATCGTCACGCACCTCGGCCTGATGCACACGCCCTGGATCGGCGCGCTGGTGGTGCTGGTGTCGCTGGCGCTCACGCAGTGGAGCGGCGTGCTCGACCGCCGCAGCGGCATCCCGGTGCGTGCCTCGGGGCCGGTGCCGGTCGGACACTGAGGCGCGTCGCGCGCCTGCGCCGCGCGACGAGGGCGCGGCGTGTTCTCCCTTCTTTCGCCTTCATCCATCCATTCATTCCTCGGTCGATCGATTCGACCCCCGTACTTCTCAACCAAGGACCCCACCATGAGCAACGACAACACCCCCTCCCCCATCCCCGCCTTCGGCCTCGGCACCTTCCGCCTCAAGGGCCAGGTGGTCATCGACTCGGTGAAGACCGGCCTCGAGCTGGCTACCGCACCATCGACACGGCCCAGATCTACGGCAACGAAGCCGAGGTGGGCCAGGCCATCGCCGAAAGCGGCGTGGCGCGCGGCGAGCTGTTGCGTCACCACCAAGATCTGGACCGACAACTACGCCAAGGACAAGCTGGTGCCCAGCCTCAAGGAGAGCCTCGCGAAGCTGCGCACCGATCACGTCGACCTGACGCTGATCCACTGGCCCTCGCCCGGCAACGCGGTGCCGGTGGCCGAGTTCATGGGCGCGCTGGCCGAAGCCAAGGCGCAGGGGCTCACCAGGCGCATCGGCGTGTCGAACTTCAACATCGCGCTGATGAAGGAAGCCATCGCGGCCGTGGGCGCGGCGCAGATCGCCACCAACCAGGTCGAGCTGCACCCCTATCTGCAGAACCGAAAGGTGGCGGAGTTCGCGCAGAGCCAGGGCATCCACATCACCTCGTACATGACGCTGGCCTACGGCAAGGTCATCAACGACCCCGCGATCGAGGCGATTGCCAAGGCGCATGGCGCGACCACGGCGCAGGTGGTGCTGGCCTGGGCGATGCAGCTGGGCTATGCGGTGATTCCGTCGTCGACCAAGCGCGCGAACCTCGAGGGCAATCTGAAGGCGCGGCAGCTTCGGCTCAGCGACGCGGAGATGGCGCAGATCGCGGCGCTCGACCGTGGCGAGCGGCTGACGGATCCGGCCGGGCTGTCGCCGGCGTGGGATTGAGGGAACAAGAAGAAAGAGAAAGCGCGGCGGGCCGCACCATGAAGGCCGGCCCGCACGCTGGAGCTGCTGCGCCCGAGGCGCGGCATGCTGCCGCATCAAGAACCTTCGCTGACGCCACGCGCGGCCGTCGCACGCGCTTCGGCTCGCACGGCCTGGCGGTCGACGTTGCCGGCCACGACGCGGGCCACGCCATCGCCGCTCACGTCGCCATAGAGGTTGCCGGCGCGCGCGGCGGCCACGGCCTGCGAGCGGGCGTCCGAACGGGCGACCTGGCTCTGGAACACCGGCGGCACGCCGGCCTGGGCGGCTTCGCTGTACGGGTCTTCGCTGTGGGCGGCGACCACGGCCTGGGCACGCACCTCTGCGCGGCTCGCGGTCGACTGGAACTGCCGAGCACGCCCTGGTATTGCTCGGCGCTGGCGCCGAGCAGAACACGGAAGCGAGGACGGCGACGGAGAGGAGGACGGAAGACTTCATGATGGACTTTCTGGAAGGTTGAAGAAGAAGGAGACGGACAGTCGTCAGTGGCTGGAGGAGAGGGTTGTTGCTGCTGACGGAAGTGATTGTTTTCGGGGCATGGCCCTTGCGAACGCGGTTGCGTATGCCTGTGTATCCGTGGGGGCGAACGCTCACAGTAAATTCCGTCGCCGGACCAAGGCGCCGCGCGCCCCGCCACCTGGCTTGGGCAGAATCCGGCACGCGCCGGCGCCCCATGCGCCCCGGGCCAGAACCACTACAACACCATGCACCCTGAGGGAGTCCCCAGCCGCCAGCGCGGCGCAATGGCGTCGGCCCTGCTGTTGGCCGCCGGCCTGCTCGCCGGTTGCGCGGCGCCCCCAGGGCCCCACGTTGGCCCGCCGGCACCCGCCCCGTGCCCACCCATGCCGGCGGCAGCGCCATGGGGCACGCAGACAGCCGCCATGCTGTGTCCCTGATCCAGTTTTCCGCCGGGGAGCACGATGCCCACCCGCTCGGCCGACTTCACCGTCACGCTCTCCCGCAGGGCACCGCGCTCGATGTGTCCATGTTCGCTTCCAGCGGCAGCCAGGACTGGGATCGCGCGGCCGCGGTGGCGCTGCGATTGCTGCAGCCCTACCCCGAGCTCGACGGCCGGGTTCCTGCCCAGGCGCTGGTGTTCGTGTCGCCGTGGCGGATCAACGCGATAGCAACCCCCAGGAACTCGCACGGCGAGCGGCAGCGCGACCGGCAAGACTTCGCCAGCCGGCTGCGCGCAACCATCGCGGCCCGGCTGGCCGATGTGGACGTGCGCGCCATTCCCGGCAACCCCGCGGCCGAGTTCGAACTGACCCTTGCCGCCGACGGCTCCGTCACCGCGGTGCAGTTGGCCAGGAGCAGCGGCATCCGCGCCTGGGACGACATCGCCCTGGGCGCGCTTCAGCGCATCGACAAGCTGCCGCTGGATGGCAACGAGAAGACATTGCCGAAATTGACGGTCACGCTGCGACCCAGATAGATACAGCGACGAGAGATCGGCCCACGCCCCCCTTGCCGCTTCGACCCTTTCCCCCACGCCCCTCCATGACGGAACGACAACTCATCATCCCCGCCTCGATGCAACGCCTCGCCGAACGCGCGGGCTACGCGCCCGCCGTCAAGGTCGGCGCCACGGTCTACTGCGCGGGCCAGGTCGGCCGCACGCCCGAGCTCGAGGTCATCGCCGACCCCGAGGCTCAGTTCGTCGCGGCCTGGGACAACCTGCGCACGGTGCTGGCCGAAGCCGGCTGCGGCTTCGAGGACGTGGTCGAGATGACCACCTACCACGTCGACATGGCCACGCACATGCCGGTGTTCCGCGCGGTGAAGGACCGCACCTTTCCGCGCGGCCAGTGCGCCTGGACCTGCATAGGCGTGCACTCGCTCGCGCACGCGGGGCTGCTGGTGGAGATCAAGTGCGTCGCGGTGGCGCGCGACGCGGCTGCGGGCTGAATAACGCGCACCGGCCGTGCCGGTTCCTCAGTCCTTCGGCGCGGCATCGCCCACGGGCTTCACCGCCGCATCGGCCTCGAGGCAAGCCGCCTTCAAGGCCTCGGCCACCGCATCGGGCGCATCGCGCAGCTCGACGATGTCGCGCTCGCCCACGCAATGTCCTTCGAGCCGGATGTAGATGCGCTTGAAGTCGCCGCCCAGCGCCTTGGCCACGTCGCGCAGGCAGTCGGGCAGCGTGGCGAAAACCGCTGTCGCGGTAGGAGCTCGGCGGGATCACGCCCTTGGAGCGCGGCGCGCGCACCGAGTAGCCGTAGGCGGCGCCCTGCTCCTTCAGCTCGACCACGGGCTGAAGGGTGCGCTCGACTTCCAGGGCTCGCTTCATCGCCCCAGTGTAAGAGCGATGCGCCGCGGGAATCCAGCTCAGGCGGCGGGGTGCAGCCTCCGCGCGACGATGTCGGTGACGAGCGCCAGCACGATCGCCACGCCACCCACGGCAAACAGCAGCGCGTAGCCGCCGCCCGCGTGCGCGAGCAGCCACGACATTCCGTAGGCACCGCTGGCCTGCAGCACCGCGAAGCCGGTGGTGGCGCGACTCCACGCGGGCTTCTGCATCGCGGGGTGATGCGCGAGCAGCTCCTGCACGCGGCCCAGCACCAGCGGCACGATGCCCGGCGTGAAGGCGCCGACCACGGCGCTCGAGACGATCAGCCCGCCATGGCCGATGAGGCCGAACGCGGGCAAGGCGAGCGCCGCGGCCTGCAGCACGAAGGCGATGCGCAACGCGGTGGCGAAACCGACGCGGTCGGCGAGCCAGCCGCCGAGCACCGGCCCCACGAGCGCGCCGAGGCCGAACACCACCCAGTACTGCGCGCCGACCGCGAGGCCTTGCCCGAGGCCGCGCGCGACGAAGTCGACCAGAAAGATCATGTGCGGCACGAGGCCCACGGCATTGAGCGAATAGGAGAGCGTGAGCGCGCGCAGCGCGCCGGTGGCCGGCTTGCGCGCGGCGGCGGCGTGCGGGGCGGCCGCGGGTGCCGGTGCGGCGGCGGGCCAGCCGTTCCATGCGAGCGCGGTGAGCAGCAGGGCCAGCAGCGCGAGGCCGAGCCAGGTCGCGCCCAGCCCCTGGCGCAGCAGCAGCGGCACCAGCGTGCCCGAGGCCGCGATGCCCAGGCCGATGCCCGCGAACACCAGGCCGCTCGCGATGCCGCGCTGGCGCGGCGGGATGTGCGCGAGCACGGTGGGCGCGGCCAGCACCATGAGCGCGCCGCCCGAGATGCCCGAGACGATGCGCCAGCCGAAGAACCAGGCGAAGTCGAGCGGCCAGGCGCAGGCCGCGAGCGAGGCGACGGTGGCGAGCATCATCGCGCGCAGCACGCCGCGCACCGGCCAGCGCGCCGACATCGGGCCGCCGAGCAGCGCGCCCGCGAGGTAGCCCACGAGGTTGGCGGCACCTAGGTAGGTGGCGGCCGAGGCGTCGAACCAGTGGGCGTCGATGATGGCCGGCAGCAGCGGCGTGTAGGCGAAGCGCGCGAGGCCCAGGCCCACGAGCGTGGCGCAGAAGCCCGCGAGGATGGCGGGCCAGTTGGAGGCGGTGCGCGGTTGCGATGCGGTGGCAGTGCGCGCGGCTGCACTGCGAGGGGTGGCCATGATGTGCTCCGGCGAATCGATGGATTCGATGCTACGGATTGCCGGTGCGCGAATGAATCCCTATCCTCGGGCATTCAGTATTTCGCGAAGAGGAAGAATCATGGACCGCATCGACGCCATGAAGGTGTTCGTGGCGGCGCTGGCCGAAGGCAGCCTCGCCGGTGCCGGCCGCAAGCTCGGAAAGTCGCCGGCCGCCGTGAGCCGCGCGATCGCCTTCCTCGAGGCTCACGTGGGCGCCGAGCTGCTGCACCGCACGACGCGCTCGATCCGGCTCAGCGATGCGGGCGAGCGCTATGCGGTGGCCTGCCGGCGCATCCTCACCGACCTCGAGGAAGCGGACATCGCGGCGGCCGGCGAACGCTCGGCGCCGCGCGGCCGGCTCACGGTGACGGCCGCGGTCGCGGTGGGCGAGGCGCTGCTGCGGCCGATCCTCGATGCCTTCATGAACGCGCACCCCACGGTGTCGGTGCGGCTGCACCTGCTGGACCGCCCGGCCAACCTGATCGACGAGGGCATCGACGTGGCGCTGCGCATCGCGCACCTGGCCGACTCGACGCTGGTGGCGCTACCGGTGGGCGAGGTGCGCCGCGTCACGACGGCCTCGCCGCGCTATCTCGCGAAGCATCCGCGCATCGCGGTGCCGGCCGACCTCGCCGAGCACCAGGTGGTGGCGATGACGCACTTCGGCATCGACTCGTGGAGCTTCCCGCCCGCGGATGGCGCCAGCGGTCCCGGCACGATGCCGCGCACGGTGCAGTTCGCGCCGCGCTTCGTGGTCAACAGCCTGCGCGCGGCGGTGGCCTCGGCGGCCGAAGGGCGCGGCGTGCTGCGCTCCTTCTCGTACCACGTGGCCGACGAGGTGGCCGACGGCCGGCTGCGCATCATCCTCGCGCAGGACGAGCCGCCGCCGCTGCCGGTGCACCTGGTGGTGCCGCACGGGCGGCTGTCGGTGCCGAAGGTGCGGGCCTTCGTCGACTTCGCGCTGCCCAAGCTGCGCGCGGGTTTCGCGGACTGGTGCAAGGCCTGCGAGCCCAAGGCCGAGGCCAGGCGCGCAAAGCGTCGCAGCGGCTGATTCGCTCGAGCGGCGGAAGAGTGATTGCCGAATCACGGCCATTCTCTCTTCGATCGAGCGACTCCACACTTCCTTCCACGACGCCACCGCATCTCGTGGGGCGCAAACACCGGAAGGACATTCACCATGAGCACCCCTGATTCCCAAGGCGGCAAGAACCGCACCGCCGTCGTCACCGGCGCCAGCAGCGGCATCGGTTTCGCGATCGCGCGCCGCCTGCTGGCCGAAGGCTGGAACGTGGTCGGCAATGCGCGCAGCGACGCGCGGCTGATCGAGGCCGCGCGCCAGTTCGGCGCCGGCGACCGCTTCGCCGGCGTGGCCGGCGACATCGCCGATCCGCGCATCGCCGCCGCGCTGGTCGAGCATGCGGTCACGCGCTTCGGCGGCGTCGACGCGCTGGTCAACAACGCGGGCATCTTCCTGGCCAAGCCCTTCGTGGACTTCACGCCCGAGGAGGTCGAACAGCAGATCGCCACCAACGTGAAGGGCACGATCTACGCCTCGCAGGCCGCGGCGCGCCACATGATCGGCCGCGGCGCGGGCGCGATCGTCAACATCACGGCCTCGGTGGCGCTGCAGCCGCGCAGCAACGTGCCGGCCTTCATGGCGGTACTGCTCAAGGGTGGGTTGAACGCGGCCACGCGCGCACTGGCGCTCGAGCTCGCGCCGCATGGCGTGCGCGTGAACGCCGTGGCGCCCGGGATCATCGACAGCCCGATGCATGCGCCCGAGACGCACGGCTTCCTCAAGACCCTGCAGCCGACCGGCCGCCTGGGCACGGTCGACGAGATCGCCGATGCGGTGCTCTACCTGGTGAACGCGGGCTTCACGAGCGGCGCGGTGCTGCCGGTCGATGGCGCGGGCAGCGCGGGCAACTACATCGGTTGAAGGAGAACGCCATGCCCTACGTCAACGTACGCATCACGCGCGACGGCGTCACGCGCGCACAGAAGGCCACCGTGATCGCGGAGATCACCGACACGCTGCAGCGCGTGCTCGGCAAGGACCCGCACCTGACCCATATCGTGATCGACGAGATCGACACCGACGACTGGGGGTATGCGGGCGAGACGACGACGGTCGTGCGCGCGCGGGAGGCGGCACAGGCGAAGGAAGCTGCGGGGCAGGTGCGTCAGGTCTGAGCCGGGCGCGCTTGAAAAAACAACCGTTCACGCTGAGCTTGTCGAAGCGCCGCGCGAGGCGTCGACAGGCTCAGCCCGAACGGTTGTGTTCCGGCTGACCTGTCCGGCGATCAACCCGCGTTCTTCAGCGACTGCTTGGCCTTGTCGGCCGAGGCCTTCGAGCGATTCTTGTGATAGCCCGACTTCACGTTGTTCACGGCCTTGCCGACCGGACCGCTCTTCTTGGCCTTGCTGTCGGCCTGCTTCTCGTCGATCTTGTGCTGGGCCGCATCGGTCGCCTCGGAGGCGGCCTTGCCGATCTGCGCGTTGGCGGTGCCGGCGGCCAGCAGGGTCAGCGAAGTGGCGAGTGCGAGCAGGGTCTTGTTGATCATGGGACGGATCCTCCAAAGGTTGTCGATAAGCCGATGGTGATGCTTTCGGCATGCGCGGCCTGTCGGCGGCGACCGCGCATCGCTGGGCGGGCTGCCCTACAGCCTCGCCCCCTTCCCGGACCGAGCGCGCGCACGACGGCGGCATGGATGGCGTGTTGCCTGGAACGGCGCGCGAAGCCCACCGGCTCGATCCACGCCTGTGCAATGCATCCCTCCCGAAGTGATACTCGTCGAGGAATCAATCGCCACCTTGTTGCGTTGGAGCTTCGCACTTCGGGGTCCGAGCGCAGCGGCCGGAAAGTACCGACTGGCTTGAATTCCCATGCGAATGCGGCGCGATGGTGCGTCGTTCGCGGGCACGGATTTTGCGCAACCTGATTGCAGTTTCTGCACACATCAACATCAGGGAGCTTTTTCACATGACCCACGAAAGCGAAGCCGATTCGGATCAAACGCATGTACGGGGAACGCGCCGCCGTTCCCTCCTGAAGGCCGGCCTGGCCCTTCCCCTCGGCACCAGCGCGCTGCTGGCCGCATGCGGCGGCGGAGGCAGCAGCAGCGGCGGCTTTTCGCCGACGCCGGCGCCGGTGGCCGTGGCACCACCACCCTCGCCCGCGGTGGTGCCGACGCCGCCCGTCGATCCGCCACCGCCGAGGCCGGTCGAAAAAGCGGTGAAGAACGTGCGCGTTCTCAACCTGCAGACGCCCTCCACATCGCCACTCCCCGACCAGCGACTGAAGGACGAAGCCATCGAGACCTACACGCGGCGCGCGCTGCAGGCCAAGTTCGACCTGCTGCGCGATGCGCTGGCACAGGGCCTCCCAAAGAAGAGCGCGCCCACCGACCTCTGCTTCTTTGTGGTGCCCGAGTTTTTCTGGAATGTGAACTGGGATGCGGTGAGGAACGAGGAGGAGATCAAGGCGTTCTCGGCCACCTGCGTGATCGAGGTTCAGAAGCACGTGCGCGCGCTGATCGCCTTGTTCCCGCAGGACCAGTACGGCAAGCTGGCGCTGCTGCCCGGCACTTCGCAGGTTCTGATGAAGCAACTGGTCGAGCCTCCCGCGGCGCCGGCCCCGCAAGGCGGTCCGGTGAAAGACGAGGACCTCCCGCCCTACGAAGCGCTCAACTACGTGCTGGTGATCGACAACTTCAGCAAGGCCAACCCCGACGGCAGCCGGCCGATCGCGATGTGGCCCAAGCGCAATGTGTCATGGATCGACTTCGACACGGACGGGGGCACGCAACTCCTGAAGGACGGCCGGGCCTACTGGAAGGTGCGGCTGGGCCACCTCGACATCCTGGTGCTGATGGAGTCGACCACCACCGCCGCCTACTACGCGGACGGCAAGCAGTACAAGGGCTTCGACAACGACCCGCTAGGCGGCGTGCCCTTCGGCGTGGACGTGTGCCTCGACTACATGGCGTCGTACACCGAGAAGCAATACCTGCGGATGTCGCAGATCGAGGACACCAACTACATCATCGACTTCCTGCTCGCCGCCGGCATGACGGCCGATCCCGACAGTCACAAGTACCTGCCTTCGGTGCAGTACATCGTGCGAAACGACGGCCACTACCTGGGTGCCTGCGAGATCTTCCAGCTCTCGGCGCCGGAAAGCACCGAAGGCATCGCCAAACGGCCGGGCAACGCGCTCGTCGCGCAGACCGCGGTGGCGAATCTGGCGCCGAACACCATCCTCTTCGACGCCTACTTCGATGTCCATCCGCTGGGGCAGTATCCCGAGATACCCGCCGTTCCGGACATCCCGGACCTTCCCACCGAACCGCTGCCCTCGCCGTTCGTGCCGACGGCTTCGGCCTAAGCCGCGCGCCGCGTGGCCGCCCACTCGGCCAGGATCCGCACCGCCTCGCCGTCCATCCTCTGCTCGGCCGGCAGGCTGCGCTGCGCGAGCGTCGCGCCCGACTCGATGCGCAGCGCCTCCACGTCGATCGGATGGCGCGCGGCCACGGTCACGCCCTCGAAGGCCTCGCCCGACTGCGCGAGCGAGGCCGCGTAGTAGAGCTGCGCGATGCCAGCGATGTGCATCGCCGCCACGCACATGGCACAGGGCTCGCACGAGGTGTAGAGCTCGCAGCCCGAGAGGTCGACGCTGCCGAGCTTGCGGCAGGCGTCGCGGATGGCCTCGACCTCGCCGTGCGAGGTGGGGTCGTGGTGCGCGACCGAGTGGTTGAAGCCCTCGCCGACGATGGCGCCGTCCTTCACGACCACGGCGCCGAAGGGCTCGGTGCCGGGTTCGTGCAGCGCCTGCGCGGACAGCGCGAGCGCGCGTTGCATGAAGCGTTCCTGGTACATGGTGTTCAGACCTTTCGAGTGGCTGCGCCCTCGGGCGCGAGGGAGGAGGATGGCACGGCGCGCGGCGCGAACAGCTCCGCGGTGGCCGCGCCGTAGCGGCGCGGATCGAAGCGCAGCAGCAGCGGCAGCAGCACGAGCACCACGGCGCCGAGGTAGGCCCAGGCGAGCGCGAAGCCGCCGGTGTGCTCGCGCACCCAGCCGGTGACGAAGGGCGCGAGCGCCGCGATCATGAAGCCCAGGCCCTGCATGAAGCCCGCGAGCGCGCCGGCCTGCGCGGGATCGGCCAGGTGGTCGAGCGCGAGCACCATGCACAGCGAGAACGCGCCGCCGAGGCCGAAGCCCAGCACGAGCGCGATGGCCGGGGCCGGCACGGGCGCATGCAGCGCGAGCGCGCAGAAGCCCGCGAGCTGCGCGGCCAGCGTGAGCGCGAGCCAGGGCCGCAGGTCGCGCCCGCGGCTGCGCGCGATGGCGGGCATGGCGAGCGCGCCCACCACCTGCGCCAGCGTCATCAGCGCGAGCACCGAGCCGCCCTCCTGCGCGCTCCAGCCCTGCTGGGCATAGAAGTGCGGCAGCCAGGCCACGAGGCTGGTGTAGCCGCCGTTGATGAGGCCGAAGCAGATCGCCAGCAGCCACGCACGCGGGCTCGCGAAGCAGCGCAGCCACGAAAGGCCGCGGCGCGGCGCATCGGCCGTGAATTCCATGCGCCGCATGTTGAGCCAGTACGGCAGCGCGAAGACCGCGGGCAGCGCCCAGATCGCGAGGCCCGCATGCCAGTCGGGATGCGCGCCGCCGAGCGCCTGCGCGACCCAGGGGCTGGCGATCGCACCGAAGCCGCCGCCGCCCATGATCGCGGCCCGAATAGAGCCCGGTCATCACGCCGATGCGCGCCGGATAGGCCTGCTTGACCACGCCCGGCATCAGCGCCTGCACCAGCCCGACACCCGCGCCCGCGAGCGCCGCGCTGGCGAGCAGCGGCGCCGCGCCGTTCGCTCCGTAGCGGCTCGCGCAGGCCAGCGCGATGGCCGCGAGGCCCAGCGCGACACCGGCGCGCGCGCCGATGCGCTGCCCCACGGCCGCGCCGCACAGCGAGGTGGCGCCCATCGCGAACATCGGCAGCACCGTGAGCAGCGCCACGGCATGGAAGCCGATGCCGGTGTCGAGGCGAATGGCGCCGAGCAGCGGGCTGCTCGAGGTGAGGAAGGCGCGCAGGTTCAGCGCCACCAGCACGATCACGGCCGCGAAGGCGGTGCCTGCATCGCGGCGGACCTCGGGCTTCACAAGGCGGCCACGTCGTCCTGCAGCACGCCGTCGCGCGCGACGATGCGGCCGCCGGCCACCACGAGCCGGCGCACGGGGCGCTCCACCACGGCATGCGCCACGGTCTGCGCGTCGACCAGCACCAGGTCGGCGCGGTCGCCGACACCCAGGCCATAGGCCTCGAAGCCGCAGCCGCGCGCACCCGAATGCGTGACGGTGTCGAGCGCGATCTCGATCTCGTCGTCGCGGCGCAGGTTGTAGCGCAGGCCGATGATCATCGCGCGCTCGAGCATGTCGGGCCGGCCATAGGGCGACCAGGTGTCGCGGATGCCGTCGTTGCCGCCGAGCACGGTCACGCCGGCCTGGCGGCAGGCCAGCAGCGGCGGCACGTTGCGCGAGGGCGGCGCGCTGGTGATCAGCACCACGCCGAGCTTCGCCATGCGCGCGAGCAGGGCATCGCGTTCGCGCTCGCTCACGTCGCCGAGGCAGAAGCCATGGCTGATCGCCACCCGGCCCTGCATGCCCAGCGCCTCGGTGCGCTGCAGGATCAGGTCGAGCGAGAAGGCGCCCATGGCGCCGGGCTCGTGCAGGTGGATGTCGATAGCGCGCTGGTGCCGGTGGGCGATGTCGAACAGCACGTCGAGCGACTTCACGGGATCGCCGTCGATGGCGCAGGGGTCGAGCCCGCCGAGCACGTCGGCGCCCGCGGCCAGCGAACGGTCGAGCAGCTCGGCCGTGCCGGGCCGCGCGAGCAGGCCCGACTGCGGGAAGGCGACGACCTGGATCTGCTGCAGATCGCGCAGGGTCTCGCGCGTGCGCAGCGTGCCTTCGAGGTGGCGCAGGCCGGCCTGCGTGTCGACGTCGACATGCGTGCGCAGCCGCGTGGTGCCGAGCGCGAGGAAGGCCTTGGCCAGCACCAGCGACTGCGCGGCCGCGTCGTGGCCGCTGGCATGGCGGAAGGCGCGCTCGTTCTCGATCTTGTCGATCAGGTTCGCTCCGACCTCGTTGCGGTACCAGTCCAGGCCCCACATCGTCTTGTCGAGGTGGGTGTGGCCCTCGACGAGGCCGGGCAGCAGCAGCGCGCCGCGGCCGTCCTCGACGACGGCACCGGCCGGCGCGGCGAGCGCGGCGCCAAGCTCGGCGATGCGGCCTTCCTGCACCCGCACGTCGACCGGCGCGGCACCCAGCGGGCGAACGTTGCGGATCAGGAGCGATGGCATGGGGATTCCTTTGTTCTTTGTCGCATGAAGCATCAGGCGGGCTGCGCCGCGGCCGCGCGTGGCGCCGGGCCCGGCGTGACCAGCGCCACGATCACGAACACCAGCGCGTTGGTCGCGAGCGCCACCAGCCCGGTGTTGAGCGACTTGAAGGCCAGCGGCGCCGTGGGAAACAGCGTAGCGAGGTTCGCGCCGGTGGTCATCAGGAAGCCGAGCACCGCGCCGCCCGCGACGATGCCCGCGAAGGCCGCGTGCTTGTTGCCGAAGGGCTTCTTCATGAGGCTGAACAGCAGCGAGGGCAGCAGCTGCGTGAGCAGGCTGGAGGCGAAGATCGCCACCGCCACGATGGTGGTGCCGCCGCGCAGCACGAAGTACACCGCCACCAGCGCGAACAGCGGCAGCACGCCGCGCGCCACGCGCGACACCTGGCGGTCGGTGGCATGCGGCGCGAAGCCTTCCTTGTAGACGTTCTTGCCGATCACGGTGGAGGCCGTGAGCAGGATCATCGAGCCCGGCACCAGCGCCGTGAGCACGCCGGTGCCGCCGATCACGCCGACGAACCAGGGGTCGAAGGTGTGCTTGACGAGGCCGAACAGGGCCAGGTCGACGTCGGAGCCCTTGAGCCCCGGCACCTGCAGGATGGCCGCGAAGCCGACCAGGAACAGGAAGGCGATCACGACCTGGTACAGCGGCATCAGGATGGTGTTGCGGCGCACCGCGCTCGCGCTGCGCGCGGCGTACACCGAGGTGAGGTTGAACGGGTAGAGGTAGTAGCCCAGCGCCGTCAGCAGAATGGTCGAGTTGTACCAGGTGAGATTCAGCCCTTCCTTCGGGAATTCGAAGAAGCCCGGGTTGGCCGCGTGGATGGCGGTGAACATCGGCGCCACGCCGCCGTAGTAGCGCCACGGCAGGTAGAGGCCGAGAAACACGGCGAGCGCGAGGATGAGCACGTCCTTCACGATGGCGATGCTGGCAGAGCCGTGAATGCCCGAGAACAGGATGTAGCTGACCATCACCAGCGTGCCGATCCAGATCGCCACCGGCGGCGCGATGGAGCCGTACGAGGCCTCCGAGACGATGATGCCGAGCCCGCGCAGCTGGATGGTCAGCAGCGCGACCATGCCGCCGAGCGCGACCACCGACACCAGCACGCCGAGCGGTCGGCTGTCGTACTTGTGGGCGAAGAAGTCGGAGAACGACACCAGCTTGTGCGCGCTGGCGTAGCGCCACACGGCAGGCAGCATCCAGAAGGCCATGAGGTAGGCCAGCCCGCCATAGGCCAGGATGTAGAAGGCCGGCGAGCCCTTGCTGTACGACCAGCCGCTGGCGCCCAGGAAGGTGAAGGTGGAGAACGATTCGCCCGCCATCAGCAGGAACACCATGATCGCGCCGAGCCCGCGCCCGCCGAGCGCCCATTGCTCCAGGCTCATGGTGCGGCCGCGCCGCGCCAGCACCGCGAGGGCCAGCGCGCCGACCACGAACAGTGCGATCACGCCGAGCGCGGCGTTCATCGCGCGTCTCCCTGCGTTGCCGGTGCGTCGAGGTCGCCCTCGGCGCGGTCGATGACCACCATGATCAGCGAGGTCAGCACCAGCCAGAGCACGTTCCACACCATCAGGAAGGGCATGCCGAGCACGAAGGTGGGCGCGACGGAGGACAGCCAGCCCCCGCTGAAGAAGGCGGCGACCGGCAGCGCGGCCAGCCATTTGGCGGATTTCATGTGTGTCTCCGTTGTCGTGTGTGGTTGTGGATATCCGGATTTTTGGTCAACCATATCATTTTATTTTGGTTAACCAAATTTCCGCGAATGGTACGAAGCGGGCCGGGCCGCGTCGATCCGGGGGCTTTCCCGGGTGACGCGACGCAGGCAAAATCCGCCTGCCTATGCCCGCCACCCGCAAGCCTTCCGCGCCCGCACCCTCCCCCGAGCCCACCGACGCCGATGGCGCCAACGTGGACGAACGCGTCTATGCCGCCGTCTCCAAGGCGCTGCTCAGCGGCAAGCTGCGGCCCGGCACGCCGCTGCGCGAGCGCGCGCTGGCCGAGGCGCTGGGCTGCACGCGCGGCGCGGTGCGCAAGGTGCTCGCGCGGCTGGGTTCCGAGAAGCGGCTGGTGCTCGAGCACAACCGCGGCGCCTTCGTGCCCAACCCGTCGATCGAGGACATGCGCGGCACCTACCGCGCGCGCCGCATCGTCGAGGCCGGGCTCGTGACCACGCTGTTCGGCCAGCTCTCGCGCGAGCAGGTGGCCACCTTGCGCAAGCACGTGCAGGCCGAGCAGAAGGCCTTCAAGGAAGGCCGGCGCGAGGATGCGGTGCGCCTGGCCGGCGACTTCCACCTGCTGCTGGCGCAGATGGCGGGCAGCGAGGAACTGCTCTCCTACATCGGCCGGCTGATCGCGAACACCGAGCTCTACAAGGCGCTCTACGACTCGGCCGAGGCCGCGAGCTGCGCGCCGCGCGAACACGAACAGATCATCGATGCGCTGACCGCCGGCAAGTCGCTCGACAAGGCGCTGGCCGTGGCGCTCGAGCACCTCGACGAGCTCGAGCGGCGCGTGATCGCGGGCGCGGCGGCCGAGCAGGAGACCGACCTCGCGACGCTGCTCAACGTCGGCGGCGCCGACCCGCACCACGGGCACGGCCACTGAGGCGGACACGTTTCGGCCGCGGCCGAAGTGTCCGCGCGCGGCCTTCGCGATGATCGGCGCGCCATGCCGACCACCACCACCCTCGCCACTTCAGCCAACCCCCGGCCCCCCGCCCTCGAATGGGCGCTGCTCGTGCTGCTCGCCACCTGCTGGGGCGCTTCCTACACCTTCATCAAGATCGGCGTCGCGACCCTTCCGCCGGTCACGCTGATCGCGGCGCGCACGCTGGTCGCGGGCCTGCTGCTGCTGGCCGTGCTACGGCTGCGCGGCCTGCGGCTGCCGCGCGACGCGGCCAGCTGGCGCCGCTTCGCGCTGCAGGCCGGCCTCAACAGCGTGCTGCCCTTCACCCTGATCGCCTGGGCCGAGCGCAGCGTCGACGCCGGCCTTGCCACCATCCTCAACTCGACCTCGCCGATCTTCATCTTCCTGCTGAGCCTGGGCCTGGCCGGTGCCGAGCGGCCCACGCTGCGGCGGCTGTTCGGCGTGACGGCCGGGCTGGCCGGCATCTGCCTGATCATCGGCGTCGAGGCGCTCGGCGGCCTCGGCCACTCGCTGCGGTCCCAGCTCGCGCTGGTCGCGGCCGCGGTCTGCTACGGCTGCGCGGCGATGTTCGGCCGCGTGTTCAAGGGCCTCGACCCGATGCTGCCGGCCGCGGGCTCGCTCGTGAGCGGCGCCGCGCTGCTGCTGCCCGCGAGCCTGCTGATCGACCGCCCCTGGACCCTCGCGCCCTCGGCCGCGTCGCTGGCCGCCGTGCTCGCGCTCGCCGTGGTCTCGACCGCGCTGGCCTTCACCATCTACTTCCGGCTGATCCGCACCCTGGGCCCGATGTCGACCGCCGCCCAGGCCTACCTGCGCGTGCCGATCGGCGTCGCCATCGGCGTGCTGTTCCTCGGCGAGCGGCTCGCGCCCACCGCGTGGGCCGGACTTGCGTGCATCATGGCCGGCGTGATCGCGATGACGCTGCCCGCGCGCGGCGGCATCCCCCTGCCCTTTCTCCCGGAGATGAACCCATGCTCGAACTCAGGCCCAACTGCGAATACTGCGACAAGGACCTGCCGCCGAACGCGACCGATGCGCGCATCTGCAGCTACGAATGCACCTACTGCGCCGACTGCGCGCAGCACGTGCTGCACGATGTCTGCCCCAACTGCGGTGGCGGCTTCGCGCCGCGGCCGATCCGGCCGGCGACCGAAAGGCGGCCCGGGGTGTTCCTGGGCAAGCAGCCGGCGTCGGTGCAGCGCAAGCATCTGAAGTGGGAGCGCGGGGCGGAACTGGAAGCCTTCATCGAGAAGGTGCGGCAGGTGCCTCCGGTGGAGCGCTGAGCCGTCGCCTCCGGCCGGACCGTCCACCATGTTTCGCATCGCTTTTCTCGAACAGCGCGGCAACGGCCTCGAGGTGGAAGAGCGGCTGGTTCGCGAGGTGTTCGAATCGCGCGGCATACCCGTCGAGCTCTACACGCGCAAGCGGATCGAGCGCCGCAACCTGCCCCTGGACGCACACGCCTTCATCATGGGAACGACGCCTTCGATGCACGGCGCGATGAAGCAGCTCGGCATCGAGATACCCGCACCCAACGACTATCCGCAAGCCCTGCGCCATCTGCTGCACCGCCGCGTCTGGTCCGCCACGTTGGGAGACATCGAAAGGGCGCTGTACGAAGGGCGTCAGGGGCCCGTCTTCGTCAAGCCGGCGGACCGGCTCAAGACCTTCACCGGACGCGTCTTCGAGAGTCCGGCGGACCTGTACTTCCTTGGCCGTGCCTCGAGGCAACAGCAGGTCTGGTGCTCCGAAGTCGTCCAGTGGCGCTCCGAGTTCCGTGCCTACGTGGCCGGCGAGAAGGTGCTCGCCCTCGATCACTATCAAGGGGATCCGGAAGCACGCCCTCGCATGCAGGTCATCGAGGAGGCCGTCGCCGCGTACCGGCGCAGCGGCGAGGCGCCTTCGGCCTATGGCATCGACTTCGGTGTGCTCCCCAGCGGGGAGACAGCCCTGGTCGAAGCCAATGACGGCTATTCCCTGGGGGCCTACCAGGTCGCCGCGCCGCTCTATGCCGAGGTGCTGTTGACACGCTGGGCCGAGTTGCTGGCCAAGCACAAGGCCTCGCGAGACCTTGGCGCCTGAGTCTGCATGCGGCGCACGAAGCGCTCGACCTCGCAAGCAATCGCGACAGGCTCACCCTCGCTGATGAAGCGCTCGCACCGCAACGCCATGAAGACCGGGTGCCGTTCCCGGATGCGCCGCGTTTCGCTGATCCGGTCGCCGTTGAGGTAAGGCCTGCCCAGCTGGCGCTCGACCACGCGTTCGACGCAGCGCTCGAGCTCGAAGGACGGCAACAGCAGCGCGGTGAGCGGATCGCCTTCGATCGCATCCCGCAAGGCCGGGGTAGCGCTCGCTCACGCCGGCCGGATAGGTCATGAACCCCGAGGACATCGCAATCACGGTTGGCGCAGTCGCCGCGGCGTGAAGCTGTTCGTAGATCTCGACGTTGCGCGCCGCATAGCCCGCGTACCCATGGCACGCCATGAAGGCCGCGACATCGCCCTGTTGCGCGATGAAGACCTGGTCGAGGTCGACGAAGCGCCAGGCCAGCCGCTGCGCGAGCAGCGGGCCGACGGTGGTCTTGCCGGCGCCACCGGGGCCGATGAGATGAACGAAGGGGATCAATGCGAGGGAACGAGGAGCGTGACAGGCGCCGCGGCATTCTGAAGCACCGCGGCGGCCACGCTACTCGGCCCTGATGTTCCCCTTCGCGACGATCGCACCGAACTTCGCGTCCTCGCCCTTCAGGAAGGCCGCGAACTCCTTCGGCCCCGCGCCCAGTGGCGTGACGCCGCCCTCCTCGAAATTCCTGCGCACGCCCGGGTTCGCGAGCACCTGTGCCAGCGCGGCATGCAGCTGCGCGACGATCTGCGGCGGCGTTCCCTTGGGCGCGAAGATGCCCTGCCAGACGGACACGTCGGCACCGCGCCATGCGGGCACGCTGGCCAGCGGCGGCGCTTCGGGCATGGCGGCCGAGGCGCTCTCCGCCATCACGCCGTACACGCGCAGCTTGCCCGCGCGCGCCTGCTGGATGACCATCGACAGCGGCAGCACGGCGAGGTCGAGCTGGTTGCCGCTGAGGTCGCTCACGATCTGCACGCCGGTGCGGTACGGCACATGGACCATGTCGACGCCGCCGCGCTGCTTGAGCAGCTCGCCGCCCAGGTGCAGCGAGGTGCCCACACCCGAACTCGCATAGCTGTACTTGCCGGGCGCGGCCTTGAGGTCGGCATACAGCGCCTCGCTGGTCTTCGGCTGCAGCGCGGGCTTGCCGACCAGCGCCAGCGGCTGCGCACCGAGCAGCGTGACGGGCACGAGGTCGGCGAGGCCGTCGTAGCGCACGGTGGAGGGCGTCACCATCTTCGCGATGACGACGGTGCTCTCGACCGACAGCAGCAGGGTGTAGCCGTCGGGCCTGGCGCGCACGGCCTTCTCGGTGCCGATGACGCCGCCGGCGCCCGACACGTTCTCGATCACCACCGGTTGCCCGAGCCGCGTGGCGAGCTCGGGCGCGATCCAGCGCGCCATGACGTCGACGTTGCCGCCGGCACCGTAGGGCACGATCAGGGTGATCGGGCGCGCGGGCCAGGCGGGCTCGGCGAGGGCGGCGGTGGCGCAGGCAGCGAAGGCCAGGGCGGCGAGCAGTGCGCGGCGGCGTGCGGTGTCGAGGTGCATGGCGGGTCCTTCAGTCGCGGTTCGTTTCCAGGGGAGCAGCCTGCTCGCGCTCGAGCGCGGCGATCTCGCGTTCGAAATCGGCGCGCAGGTTGCGCTTCGCGTCGTCGTCGAGCCAGCAGGCGTCGACGCCCGCGAGGCTGAAGGCGCGCGCCTGCGCCCAGCCCCAGCCGTTGCCCTCGAGCACGGTGGCGTAGGTGTGGCTGAGGTCGGTGTGGAACATCGCGGGGTCGTCGGTGTTGAGGCTGACCGGCAGGCCCGCGTCGACCATGCGCTTCACGCTGTCGAGCCGCCGCCGCTGGTTGCGCACCACGCTCGTGATGCCGCAGACGCAGAAGTGCACGCCGCGGTCACGCGCGCGCCGCAGGCCGTCGTCGCTGGCCAGCAGGTTGTAGCCATGGTCGAGCCGGTCGCAGCCCAGCAGGTGGATGCAGTCGTCGACGTTGGAAGGCGGCGCCTCCTCGAGCGTCTGGTTGTCCTCGCAGACATGGGCGGTGCGCTGGAGGCCGGCGCGGCCCGCGCGCTCGAACAGGGCCGCGAAGCTGGCGGGCGGGCCCGCGCGCTCGGGGCCGTCGAGGCCCACGCCGACGACGAGGTCGGAGCGCAGGCCGAGGATGTCGTCCATCGCGCGCTCGGCGCTGTCGAGCGGCAGGCCGCGGTCGAAGGAGGCGATCAGCAGGCCCGAGCAGCCGAAGTCCTGTCGCGCGGCGCGCAGGCCGGCCACCAGCCCCTCGACCTGCACGCGGTAGGGCACGCCCGTGGGCATGAAGTACTGCGGGTTGAAGGACAGCTCGACATGGCGCGCGTTGCTGCTGCGCGCGGCGTCCTCCACGGCCTCGTAGGCCACGCGCTCGAAATCGGCGCTGCTGCGCACCGCCTGCGCCGCGATGCGCAGCACGTCGATGAAGTCGTAGAAGTCGCGGTAGCTGTAGAGCGTGTCGACCGGGCGCGGCAGCGGCAGTTCGTATCGGCGCGCGAGCGCGACCAGCGTGGCCGGGCGCAGGGTGCCGGCCATGTGGAAGTGCAGGTCGGTCTTGGGCAGCCGGGCGAGCAGGTCCGGGCGGACCGGCACGGGGGAGGAAGGGGTGGACATGGACGGCGACGATAGCCACGCCCACCGCCCGCGCCCAGCACAGCGCTGTGCAGCAGGTTATGACAGCGCCGTCATGACCTGGGCCGGTGCGCCAGCTCGCGCGCGGCCGCCGTCAGCTCGCCGCGCAGCCAGCGCATGGCCTGGTTCTTGTGCGTGCGCTCGTGCCACACGAGGCGGTAGCGGTGCGGCTTGATCTTCGCGGGAAAGGGCACGATCGCGAGCGGGTACTGGCGCGCGAAGTCCTCGGCCAGCAGGCGGCCGGTGGTGAAGACGAGGTCGGTGCGCGCGAGGATGGCCGGCGCCATGCCGAGGAACTGGGTGTGCATCGCCGTGTGGACCGACACGCCGAGCTCGGCCAGTTGCGCATCGATGATGGTGCCCTGCCCCGGCACGTGCTCGAGCGAAGAAAGGTGCCGGGCGCGCCGGTAGTCGTCGAGCGTCATCGGCGCCCTGGCCAGCGGATGGCCCTCGCGCACCAGGCAGACCATGGGCTCGGTCAGCAGGCTGGCGGCGCGCAGGTGCCCGGGCAGCTCGGGCCAGATGGTGATGACCATGTCGACCTCGCCGTCGGCGAGCTGGCGGTAGTGCTCGAAGCGCGAGCCCAGGCCACGGATCACCACGTCGCATTCGGGCGCCTGGCGCGCCACGCGCTCGGCGATGTCGGCGAAGAACTGGCGCGGCAGGAAGTCGTAGGTCGCGATGCGGAAGCTCTGGCGCAGCTCACGCGGCTCGACCGGGCCGGCCTCGGCGGTCAGCAGCGACATGTCGGCGAGGATGCGCCGCGTGGGCGCGGCCAGCGCCTGCGCGCGCTCGGTCAGCACCATGCGGTTGCCCACGCGCACCAGCAGCTCGTCGCCGGTGAGCTGGCGCAGCACCTTGAGGTGGCGGCTCAGCGCGGACTGCGCCACGCCGAGCCTGGCCGCGGCCTGCGACACGCTGGCCTCGCTCAGCAGCACGTGGAGCGAGCGCAGCAGCGATTCGTCCAGTCGGCGGTCGTGCTCGCCGGTGTCGGGCAGGGACATGGTGGGATGGTGCGTCGGTCGGGGGTGGGCGTGCCTGGGCGGGGGCGCGCGACGCGAACGCTCGGCGGGGCACGGCGCCGCGCCGCCTCCCGCATCAATCGATGCTGATGTTCGCCGTCTTCGCGACCTCCGCCCACTTCACGCGATTGTCGTGCACCGTCTTCCTGAACTGCGCGGGCGTCTCGATGCGGATGGTGTTGCCCTGGCTCTCGAACTTCTCGCGAATCTCGGGCTGCTCGAGCACGGTCTTCACGGCGGCGTTGAGCTTCTCGACGATGCGCGCGTCGGTTCCCTTGGGCGCGAAGATGCCGAACCAGATCGAGCTGTCGAAGCCCTCGGGTGCCGGGCAGGCCGCTCGAGGCGATGGTGGGCACTTCCTTCACCGCGGCCACCGGCGTGGCGGTGGTCACGCCGAGCAGCCGCACCTTGCCGGCCTTGTAGTGCGGCAGGATGGTCTGGACCTGGTTCATGATGCAGCAGGTCTCGCCGCGCACCACCGAGGTGATGGCCTCGGGGCCGCCCTTGTAGGGCACGTGGACCATGTCGAGCCCCAGCCGCGCGTTGAACTCGGCGAAGGCCATGTGGGTGCCGGCGCCGTTGCCGGTGGAGGCGTAGTTGTACTTGCCGGGGTTGGCCTTGACCAGCGCGACGAACTCCTTGAGCGTCTTCACGTTGATGACGTCGGGATTGATGGTGAGCACGTTCGACACATCGAGCACCGGCGCCACCGGCACGAAGTCGGTCTCGACGTCGAAGGGCAGCTTCTTGTAGAGCGCGGCATTGCTGCCGTGGGTGGCGGCGGTGCCGAACGCGAGCGTGTAGCCGTCGGGCTTCGCATGGGCCACGTACTCGCTCGCGATGTTGCCGGCCGCGCCCGAGCGGTAGTCGATGATCACGGGCTTGCCGAGCTGGCGCGTCAGCGGGTCCTGGATGGTGCGGGCTACCACGTCGACGCCGGAGCCGGCGGGAAAGCCCATGATCAGCGTTACGGGCTGTTGCGGCCAATCGGCCTGCGCATGCGCCACGGGCGCGATCGACGCGCACAATGCAGCGGCCGTCAGCAGCGCGCGCAGGCGCCGGCTCGGGAAGTGGAAAGGGGTCATGGCTGTGGTCCTCGGTTCGAGCGGTGCAGGCCCCGGATTCTGGCGCGATGCTCATACCTGCTTCGGCATGTGCTTATGCGCGACACACGGCCGGCGCGCCGGCTCTCCATAATCGCCCCATGGTTCGTCCCACACAACTCATTCATCCCCAGCGCGAACCGGTGGCGGTGCGCGCCGCGGCCACCGTGCTGCTTCTGCGCGATACCGCGGCCGGCATCGAGGTGCTGATGACGCGCCGCTCGGCCACCGCCAGCTTCGCGCCCGGCGCCTACGTCTTCCCCGGCGGCCACATCGACGCGGCCGACGAGGTCGCCGCGCGCACGGCCGCGCGCCGCCCCACGCAGAGCGCGCTGCAGGCCACCCAGGCGGTGGCCGCGATCCGCGAATGCTTCGAGGAGCTCGGCGTGCTGCTCGCGCACCATGCCGACGGCCGCCCGGCCGGTGCCGCGGACATCGCCGCGATGGACCGCGACGGCCACGCGGCCGTGCCCTTCGCCGAGCAGTGCGCGGCGCGCGGGCTGGTGCTCGAAGCCGACCGCGTGTTCACCTTCGCGCACTGGATCACCGACCGCGACCTGCCCAAGCGCTTCGACGTGCCCTTCCTGGTGGCGCGCATGCCCGAGGACCAGGAGCCCTCGGCCGACGAGAGCGAGCAGTTCGAGCCGAGCTGGGTGCGCCCGGCCGATGCGCTGGCGCGCCACGCGGCCGGCAGCTTCTTCATGATCTTTCCGACCGTGCGCACGCTGCAGCGCATGGCCTCGTATGCGAGCGTCGACGCGGTGCTCGCGGCCTGCGCGAGCGAGAAGCCGCTGTGGACCAGCTGCCCGCGCGGCGGCTTCGTCAACGGCCGCGACGAGCGCTACATGGAGAACGACCCGCCCTTCGGCGAACTCGCGCTGGTCTGCCCCGACGGCCAGATGCTGCATTCGCTCGACTGGAAGAGCGATGCGCCGGTGGCGCTGCTGAAGAACGTGCAGCGCCTGACCGCGCCCAACCCGAGCGCGATGACCGGCCCGGGCACCAACAGCTACATCGTGGGCGACACCGCCACCGGCCACATCGTGATCGACCCGGGCCCGAACGATCCCGCCCACATCGAGCGGCTGTGGCAGGCCGCCAAAGGCGACATCCGCATGATCGTCTGCACGCATTCGCATGCCGACCACTCGCCGGGCGCGGCGCCGCTGCAGGCGCTGGCCGGCGCCGCGAAGCCGCCGATCCTGGGGCTGTCGTCGGCACCCACGGCGCGCGCGAGCGCGCGCTTCTCGGCCGAGCGCGAGCTGGCCGACGGCGAACGCCTGGTGCTCTCGGGCACCGGTGCCGATGGCCAGCCGCTCGCGCACACGCTGCGCGTGATCCACACGCCGGGCCACGCGGCCAACCACCTGTGCCTGGTGCTCGAGGAGGACGGGCTGCTGTTCTCGGGCGACCACATCCTCAACGGCAGCACCACGGTGGTCGATCCGCCCGACGGCGACATGACGGCCTACCTCGATTCGCTCGACAAGCTCGACGCGAACTGCGAGGCCGGCGACGTCGAATTCATCCTGCCCGCGCACGGCCACGTGATCGGCTTCGCGCGCACGGCCATCGCCTACCTGAAGGCGCACCGCCTCAAGCGCGAAGCGAAGATCGCGGCCGCGATGCAGAAGCTGCCCGAAGGCACGCCCGAGCAATGGCTGCCGCTGGCCTACGACGACGTGCCCGAGCGGCTGTGGCCGGTGGCCGCGCGTTCGCTGGCGGCGCACGTGGCGCGCATCCGGCAGCAGGCGGCCGTCGCTTCATGAGCGCGCCGCAAAGGCACGACGCCGAAGGCATCCGCCTCGCCAAGCGCGTGGCCGCGCTCGCGGGCTGTTCGCGGCGCGAGGCCGAGCTGCTGATCGAGAACGGCGCGGTGCGCGTCGACGGCCAGCCGGCGCTGCTGCCGCAATCGCGCGTGCAGCCACACCAGCAGGTGGAGATCGAGGCGGGCGCGCGGCCCGAGCCGGTGCTGCCGGTGACGCTGCTGCTGCACAAGCCGGCCGGCCTGCGCATCGAGCAGGCGCACACGCTGCTGGCGGCCGCCAACCTCGCCCCCGCGCACGGCACGCCGCGCTTCCTGCCCGCGCATGCGCGCGGCCAGCAATGCATGACGCCGCTGGAGACCGGCGCCAGCGGCCTGGTGGCGTTCACGCAGGAATTCCGCATCGAGCGCAAGCTGCACGAGGACGCGGCCGTGATCGAGCACGAGATCATGGTCGACGTGGCCGGTGCCGTCTCGCCCGAGCAGCTCGCGCGCTTCGAGCGCACGCCCGCGCGCGTGAGCATCGGCCGCCAGACCCCCGAGCAGACCGGGCTGCGCTTCGCGCTCAAGGGCGCGCAGCCGGGCCAGGTCGCGCACCTGTGCGACCGCATGGAGCTGCGCATCCTCGCGATGCGCCGCATCCGCATCGGACGCGTGCCGCTGGCCGGCCTCGCGCCCGGCCAGTGGCGCTACCTCGCGCCGCAGGAACGCTTTTGACGCCCCCGAAGAAGAAGAAAGAAGAACGGGAAGCCGGCGCGCTTCCACCCTCGCACCGCATGTTCGCGGCCTGCTTTTTCAGCCAGCGGCCCCGTGCCGCCGACAGGAGACCCCAAGCCATGAAGTCCGGATCGATTCCCGCCACCGAGGCCGCGCCCTTCCCGCGCCGCCTGCCCGCCACGGTGGCGGCCCTCGCCCTCGCCTCGCTCGGCGGCTGCTCGGTGTTCGAGCCGCTGATGCCAGCGCCCCCGCCGCCGCCGGCTCCCGCGCCGCCGCCCATCGTCTCGAGGGACGGCCTGGCGCCGATCACCGAGGACCAGGTCGAGCGCATCCGCGAGCAGATCGCCGCCAAGCCGCCGACCCCGGCCGTGGGCCGCGTGGTGCGCAGCGCCTCGCCGACCATCGAATCGTTCCTGCGCACCGAGGGCTGCATCACCGCGCGCAACGGCGCGGTGCTCAATCCCTTCGCGGCGCCGGGCCGGCTGTTCGACGCCCAGGGCTTCCAGGGCGGGCCGATGGCGCAGATGCAGTACCACGACAAGACGGCCTGCGTGACCGTCAAGCGGATCCAGAACTGGAAGATGGTGTCGCCGAAGCTGCTGCGCTTCGAGGTGGTGTACGTGGGCGACGACGGCGAGGAGCGCGCGGTCAAGCACCACAAGTTGATGCGGCAGCCGAAGGGCGGGTGGTTGTTCGCGAAGTGAGCCCGTCACCGTTCGGGCTGAGCTTGGCCTGTCCTGAGGCTCACGAAGGAGGAAGCCTTGCGCGAGGCTTCGACAGGCTCAGCCCGAACGGGTGGGGATGGCTCAGCCCGAATGAGCTGAAACGGGCGCCACCTTGCGCTGCGACCGCAGCGCCACCGCGAACGACAGCTGCGCCACGATCCCCGCCACCGCGAGCACCAGCGCCGAGGCCAGCGCGGGATTGCGGTGCCCCATGCCCGCGAGCGCGGTGCACAGGGCGCCCACCGCCATCTGCGTGAAGCCGTAGAGGCCCGAGGCCGAGCCGATGATCTGTGGATTGACACCGATCGCCTGCGTGAGCGCGGCCGGCGAGGCCATGCCGACGCCGACGGTGAACAGGAACATGCTCGCGACGATCAGCGGCACCGACAGGCGGTCGGTGAGCGCGGCGCCGAGCAGCACGAAGGCCGCGAGCACGCTGAGCGCGTTGGAGCGGATCATCAGCCGGTCGACGCGCACGCGCGCGATCAGGTGGCTGGTGAGGAAGCTGCCGAGCCACACGCCCGAGACCAGGATGGCGAGGTAGATGCCGGCCTCGTGCGCGGGCCGGTGCAGCTGGTCGACGAAGATGAACGGCGCCGAGGCGACGAAGGCATACATCGAGGTGGTGGCGCAGCCGCCGCCGATGGAGAAGCCGAGGAAGGCCGGCGAGCGCAGCAGCCGCGCGTAGTTGCGCGCGAGCGCGGGCGCGCTCACGGGCGCGCCGGGCCGGCCGGTCTCGGGCAACAGGCGCCAGGTGAACAGCAGGCCGACGATGCCGAGCGCGAACAGGCCGTAGAAGATCGAGCGCCAGCCCAGGGCGGTGGCGAGCGCGCCGCCCACCAGCGGCGCGATGCTCGGGCCCACGGTCACCATCAGGTTCATGAGCGCGAGGCGGCGCGTGGCTTCCTGTGCCTCGGCGGTGTCGCGCACGATGCTGCGCCCGAGCACCAGGCCCGCGCAGCCGCCCATGGCCTGGAACAGCCGCGCGGTGATCAGCGAATGCACCTCGGGCGCGAGCGCGGCGGCCAGCCCGGCGGCGGTGTAGAGGGCGAGGCCCGCGAGCAGCACCGGCCGGCGGCCGAAGCGGTCGGCCAGCGGGCCGTACACCAGCTGCCCGACGGCCAGGCCGAAGATGTAGAGGCTCACCGTCATCTGCATCTCGCCGATGCCGGCGCCGAGGCTGCGCGCCGCGATCGGCAGCGCGGGCACGAAGATGTGCATGGCCAGCGTGCCGCTGAAGGTGACGAGCGCGAGCAGCCACAGCGGCGCGTGCGCGGCGCGTGACGCGGGAACGGCGTTCGAATTCACTGCTTGCGCACCTCGCTGCCGCCGGCCGCGAGGCGGTCGCCGTCGTCGGTCTCCCAGCCGCCGCCGAGCGCCATGAACAGCACGATCTGGTCGTCCGACAGCTGCGCCTCGCTGGCCGCCAGCGCGGCATCGCTCGCGGCCAGCGCGCGCTCGGCGTCGAGCGTGTCGAGGTAGGCGGTGCGGCCGTTGCGGTAGAGCTGGCGCGCCTGCGCGGCGACGGTGGCGCTCTCGTCGCGCGCGGCCTGCAGCGCGGCGCGGCGGTCGAGTTCGCGCGCGTAGTTGCCGAGCGCCGATTCGGTCTCGCGCAGCGCGGTGAGCACGGTGCCGTCGAACTTCGCGAGCGCCGCGCGCGTGCCGGCCTCGGCCTGCGCGATGCGGGCCTGCGCGATGCCGGTGTTGGGCACGGTCCACGAGATCAGCGGGCCGAGGCTCCAGCCGAAGGTGCCCTTGCGGCCGAAGTCGTCGGCCGGCCCGGCCGACGAGGCCGACAGGCCCAGCGTGATCTTCGGATAGAGGTCGGCCGTGGCGACGCCGATGCGCGCGGTGGCCTGGGCCAGGCCGCGCTCGGCCTGTCGGATGTCGGGCCGGCGGCGCAGCAGCGCGGCGCCGTCGCCCACCGGCACGGTGCCGGCCACGCGCGGCGGCACGGCGCAGTCGGCGAGCTCGCGCGGAAAGTCCTGCGGCAGCTCGCCCGTGAGCGTGGCGAGGCGGTAGAGCGCGTTCTGGCGCTCGGCCACGAGCGGCGGCAGCGCGGCCGTGAGCTGCTGCAGCTGCGCGCGGGCACGGCCGGTGTCGAGCGCGCCGGCGCGGCCGGCCTCGTGCAGCTTCGTGGTGACGTCGACCGCCTCCTGCTGCAGCCGCACCGACTTCTGCGCGATCGACAGCCGCAGGCCGGTGGAGCAGGCCTCGGCATAGGCGCGCGCGGTGCCGGCCGCGACGTTCACGCGCACCAGGTCGAGCGCGGCGGCGGCCGACTCGGTGCCGGCCTCGGCCGCCTCGGCGGCGCGGCGGATCTGGCCGAACAGGTCGACCTGGTAGGACAGCGACAGGCCGCTGCTGTAGTTGAAGCGGTCCGGCGGCTCGTAGTCCTTCTGCAGCAACTGCAGGCCCGAGACATGGCCGAACGAGGGCCCGCCGTTCACGCCGATGACGGGGCGCTTGCCGCCGGCCACCTCCGCCTCGATGGCGCGCTCGCGCTCGAGGTTGGCGACCGCCTGGCGCAGGTCGGTGTTGTGCGCGAGCGCCTGCTCCACCAGCCGGTCGAGCCGCGGGTCGCGGTACAGCCGCCACCAGTGCGGCGGCAGCGGCACGGCCTGCAGGCCGGCGGCGGGATCGGCTTCGGCGAAGGGGCGGCCGGCCGCGGGCTGGCTCGCGATGGCCTCGTCGGGCTGGCGGTAGTCGGGGCCGACGCTGCCGCAGGCCGCGAGCGCCGCGGCGGCGGCCAGCGCGGCGATGCGCAGCACGGTGCGAGGTGCGGTGGTCATCATCCTTCCTTCCTGGCGGCGCTCTTGGCCTCGGCATCGGCGGCGGTCTTCTCGCGCTGCGCCTGGGCCTGCTCGAGCACCTGCACCGTCACCGTCTGGCCCGCCACCAGCCGCGCGCCCGCGGGCAGCGGATCGAGCTTCACGCGCACCGGGATGCGCTGCGCGAGCCGCACCCAGTTGAAGGTGGGATTCACGCTCGGCAGCAGGTTGGCGCTGGTCGAGCGGTCGCGATCGGCGATGCCGGCGGCCACGCTCTCGACGGTGCCGCCGAGCACCGCGCCGCCGCCCATCGGCATGACGTGCACGCGGTCGCCGAGGTGGATGCGCGGCAGCTTGGTTTCCTCGAAGTAGCCCTCGACGTAGAAGGAGCGCGCATCGACCAGCGCGAGCACCGGCCGGCCCGCGGCCGCGTAGCTGCCCTGGCGCAGGTCGAGGTTGGTGACCAGGCCGTCGGCCGGCGCGCGCACCTCGGCGCGCTGCAGGTTCAGCCGTGCCGAGTCGAGCGCGACCTCGGCCTGCGCGACGGCGGCGCGCGCCTGCTCGACACGTGCGCGGGTCTGTTCGCGCGCCTCCTGCGAGACCAGCGCCTCGAGCCCCGCGTTGCGCGCGTTCTCGCGCTGGGCCTGCGCGCTCATGGCGCGCTGCGCGGCGAGCGCGGCCTGGGCCTGGCGCACCGCCAGGTCGTAGCGCGCGCGGTCGACCTCGAACAGCAGGGTGCCGGCGGCCACCGACTGGTTGTCCTGCACCGGCACGGCCGTGACCAGGCCCGAGACGTCGGGCGCGATCTGGACCACGTTGGCGCGCACGCGGCCGTCGCGCGTCCAGGGCGCGAGCTCGTAGTGGTCCCACAGGCGCAGGCCGGCCCAGACGGCGGCGGCCACCACGGCCGCGGTGACGAGGATGCGCAGCGCGCCGGCGGGCCAGGTGCGGGCGCCGGCCTTGTTGTTGTCGTTGGATGTGTTGGCGGTCATGGTGTGGTCATTGCAAGGAGGACGTGGCGCGGCTCAGCGCATAGAGCAGCAGCAGGTAGAGCGCCATGTCGAACAGGGCCGGGTGCCAGACCCAGCGGTAGAGGCCGGTGGCGGCCAGCAGCCGGCGCACGCCCCACAGGGCCAGCAGCGCGGCACCGGCCAGCAGCATCAGCCAGGGCACGTAGAGGCCGTAGAAACTCGCTTCGCCGATCATCGGGACACTCCTTGGGCGGCAACGGGAACAGGAACGGGGACAGCGGAAGCCGCGCGCATCGGCGGCGCCTCCGGAAAGAGATTGCGGCGCAGCCCCACCAGCGCGGTGACGGCCGAGCGCGCGTCGGCGCTCAACGTGCTCGCAGCGCCGAGCATCGCGGCCAGCGCCTCGTCGATGCGCGCCAGGAGGCTCGCGGGCCGCGCGGCCACGCGGCCGCCGGCGCGCTGGCGGAAGAAGCGCGCGATGTCGCCGAGCAGCGCGCTCGCCGAGGCCAGCGGCAGCTGCGCGCGCACGCGCTGCAGCGCATCGATGTCGGCGCCCATGCGCAGGTCGCGCAGCGCGTCGTCGGCGGCCACGCCCTCGATGCGGCCGCCGGCCTGCGCGATGCGCGGCGCCAGCAGGCCGATGCGGTCGAGCATGCGCACCGCATAGGCGTCGCCGGGCACGGCGCGGCGCTGGGCCGACGGCGACAGGGTCACGGGCGTGGCCGCGGCCGCGCCGGCCATCTCGCCGAGCTCGCGCCAGGTGGCGCGCTGGATGCGGCGCGCGCTCCAGTCGGCGCCCACCGAGCGCACCAGCCGCGTGACGAAGGCCGCGGCCACCACGCCGAAGACCTGGCCCAGCATGCTGTTGATGAAGCTCACGATGTCGGCGGTGGCCGTGTCGTGCATCGCCAGCGTGCCCGCGACGCCGAACAGCAGCGCCATGGCGGGCATGAAGTAGGCCGGCCGCGCCATGTACAGGCCCAGCAGCATGAACACCGGCGCGCAGACCGCGACCAGCATGCCGAAGTCGTGCACCAGCGGCAGCAGCACCAGCACGTAGAGCGCGGAGATCGGGATCGACCACAGCGTCCACTTGAGGAAGCCCTGGATCGCGGGCACCGGGTCGTCCATGGTGGCGAAGAAGCAGCAGAAGACCGCGGCCATCATGGTGGCGGCCGAGCCCATCGACCAGCCGGTGAGGATCCAGAACGCGCCGCACAGGCAGATGGCGAGCACGGCCGCGAGCGCCGACAGCAGCGCCATGCCGCGGTCGAGGTGCAGCACGCGGTTGCCGAGCGCGGCGACGCGGCGCGGCGGCACCGCGCCCTTCAGGCCGTCGTCGATGTCGGCACGCAGCCGCGCGCAGGCGCGCCAGCCTTCGACCAGCTCCTCGAGCCGGCCCGCGAGCGCGATGCGCAGCGCGCGGCCCGGGGGAGATGGCGGCATCGGGCCGCGTGGCGGCGAGCGCGGCGAGGGTTGCGCGCAGGGCCTGCAGGCGCGCATCGTCGGAGGTGCCGGCGCCCTCCTCGCGCAGCCACTGCCCGGTCTGCGCGAGCAGCGCGGCCACGTCGGGCGCGATGGCGCCCTCGGCCTGTTCGAGCGCGAGCAGCCGGTCTTCGACCGCCGACAGCGCGGGCGTGAGCGCGGCCACGCGGTCTTGCATCGCGCGGATCGCGCCGGCGGTCCAGCGCAGGTGCGTGGTGTCGAAGGGCACGTGGGTCGACAGGATGCGCAGCTGCGTGATGTCGCCCGCGAGGCGACGCCGGTCGTCGGCCAGGCGCTTCGGGTCGGCATCGGCGCGACGCGCGGGCGTGCCGGTGGCGCTCGCGGGCGGCTGCAGCAGGTCGCCGAGCCATTTGCGCGCGTCCTGCAGCGTGCGGTCGAGCAGGCCCAGCACCGTGGGCCCCATGCCGGCCGGCAGCACCAGGCTGTGCAGCAGCGTGGCGCAGAAGATGCCCAGGCCGATCTCCTCGACGCGCGCGACGGCGGTGTCGAACAGCGCCTCGGGCGCCTGCACCGAGGGGAAGCCGATCAGCGCGGCGGTGTAGCCCGCGAGCATGAAGACGTAGGAGCGCGGCGTGCGGTCGAACAGCGAGATGCACAGGCACAGGCCGACCCACAGCGCGAGCACCAGCGTCAGCAGCTCGGGCGCGTTCGACAGCGCGGGCACCAGCAGCACGGTGGCGGTGCTGCCGATCAGCGTGCCGCAGAAGCGGTAGACCGCCTTCGAGCGCACCGCGCCGGCCAGCGGATGGGCGACGACGTAGGTGGTCATCAGGGCCCAGAACGGACGCGGCAGGCCGGCGCGGCTGGCGAGGTACATCGCGAGCATCGCGGCGGCGAAGCTCTTGGTGGAGAAGACGATCTCGGCGCGGCTGAAGCGCGGCAGGCTGAACGAGGGCATCTAGCGTCGCCCCTCGGCCGGCGCGCCACGGCCCAGCCGCTCCTCGAGCACCGCGAACACGCGCAGGCAGGCCGCGAGGTCTTCGTCGGACACGCCCTCGAACAGCGCGGCGCGCATCAGGCTCAGCGCGGCCTCGATGGGTTCGCAGGCGGCCTCGCCCGCGGGCGTGAGATGCAGCGTCTTGGCGCGGCGGTCGGCCGGGTCCTCGCGGCGCTCGACATAGCCGGCCTCCACGAGCTGGTCGAGCGAGCGCACCAGCGAGGGCCCCTCGATGCCCAGTGCCTCGGCCAGCACGCCCTGGCGCACGCCCTGCTCCATGCGGCCGATCATCACCACCGGCCAAGCCAGGGTCTGCGAGAGGCCCACGTGCGCGACCGCCTTGTCGGCCGCGGCGCGGTAGCCGCGCTGCAAGGTCGAGAACTGCATGCCGAGCTTCATCAGCGCGGCTTCGCGCGCTTCCTTTTTCTTCTTACGGCCGACGGGCGGCGTGACCGATTCGGCCATGGCAAGGCTCCCCAATTAGTTAGCTTGCTATCGATTATACGGGTTTACCCCAGATCGTGCCGGCCATGCCGACGGGCGGGTCATGCACCGCCTGGCATGACCCGACGAGAACGTTGGGGAAGAAGAAAGAAAAAGTGTGAAGCGCGCCGATAAGCCGGATTCTGTGCACCGGACATCTCTTGCGAAACGCCCGGCGTGACCGCCATTACTCTGGGCCGTCTGTCGCCAGACGGCTCGATGCCACCTACCCGCCAGCTCAGCGGAACCACCTCGATACTGGCCTACTTGGTGTTGCTGCGCGCAGAGATTGCCCGTTTCACCCGAACTGAATCGGCTCGTCTCTGTTGCTCTGATCCTCACCTCACGGTGGAGAGCCGTTAGCTCCTGCGCTGTCCTGTGCAGTCCGGACGTTCCTCCAGTGCGGCCTTTCGGCACTTGCACCAGCGGCGGTCTGGCACGCTTCACGGTGCCGATTATCGCTGCACGAAGCGACCAAAGTCGAAAGCGGGATCGGACAACCGGACGCAGAGGACGCGAAGGTTTCGCGAAGAACGCAAAAGAACCCCCGAAAAATCCTCATGAAAGTCCTTTCGCGACCTTCGCGGAATCTTCGCGTCCTCTGCGTCCGGCTGTTTGCCTTCAAGCGATGCCGCAGAACTCCCGCCGGTACTGCTCCGGCGTCGTGCCCGCCTCGCGCTGGAACATCGCGATGAAGGCCGAGGCCGTGCTGTAGCCGAGGTCGAAGGCGATCTCCTGCACCGTGCGGCCGGCCTCCAGCGCATCGATGGCGCGCAGGAAGCGCAGCCGCTGGCGCCAGTCGCCGAAGGACATGCCGAGTTCGCGCTGGCACTGGCGCGCGAGCGTGCGCTCGGTCATGTGCACGCTCGCGGCCCACTCGGCCAGCGAGCGGTGGTCGCCGGGCTCGGCCTGCAGCGCCTCGAGCACGCCGACCAGCGCGGGCGAGGCCGCGGCCGGCAGGTAGCAGCGCAGCACCTCGGCGCGCGCGAGCTGGTCGACCACCACCTGCGCGAGCCGCAGGTCGGCCGGCGTGACGGGCTCGTTCACATCGCGCGCGGCGAAGTCGGCCAGCACGCTGCGGATGATCGGGCTGATGCGCACGGTGCAGGGCTGCGCGGGCAGCTCGGCGCACAGCGCGGGCACGATGTAGACGGTGCGGTAGACGACCGCATGGCGCAGCGTGCAGCTGTGCACCACCCGTGGCGGGATCCACACCGCGTACTGCGGCGGCGAGAGGAAGCGCAGGCCCTCGGCCTCCATCTGCATGGTGCCGTGCGCGGTGTAGTTGAGATGGCCCCAGCTGTGGCTGTGCGGCGCGGCCAGGGTGTCGGCGCCGAATTCGTCCCAGTTGAAATAGAACGGGCCGGCCTTGTGCTCCACGTCCTGGATCGACAAGTAGCGCGCGCGATCGGCCATGGCGGGGCGGTTCCTCGAAAGAGCGTCCGGAATTCCGGACCGGTTGTCCTGATCGAGCTATATGCCGCAGGACGGACGCGGCGATGATAGCCCCGCCTCCTCCTGAAAGTCCTGTTCCCATGTGGCCCTGCGCCTTCCCCCTGCTCGCCGTCGTCATCTGGTCGGGCAACACCGTCGTCAGCAAGATGGCGGCCGGCACCATCGCGCCGGCCGAGATCAGCTTCTACCGCTGGCTGCTCGCAGCCCTGCTGTTCACGCCGCTGGCGCTGCGCCCGGTGCTGCGCAACTGGCGCGCGATCCGCCCGCAGCTGGGCCGCATCGCGGTGCTCGGCCTGCTGGGCATGGTGGTCTACCAGAGCCTCGCCTACTACGCGGCCTACATGACCACGGCCACGCACATGGGGATCATCGGCTCGCTCACGCCGATGATGGTGCTGGCGCTGTCGATCCTGCTGCTGGGCCAGCGGCTCACGGCCGGCGCGGTGGCGGGCTCGCTGGTGTCGATCGCGGGCGTGGCGGTGGTGGTGTCCTCGGGCGACCTCGGCACGCTGCTCAAGAGCGGCGCCAACATGGGCGACGGCCTGATGCTGCTGGCGATGCTGGCCTATGCGGTCTACGTGATCCTGCTCAAGCGCTGGGGCATGAAGGAAGTGCCCGCGCTGCAGCTGCTCTACCTGCAGATCGTGTGCGCGGTGATCGTGCTGCTGCCGCTGTACCTGCTGACGCCGCGCATGGGCCTGTCGGCCGCCAACCTGCCGCTGATCGGCTTCGCGGGCCTCGGCGCCTCGATGCTCGCGCCGCTGGTGTGGATGCACACGGTGGCCCACATCGGCCCGAGCCGCGCGAGCATGTTCTTCAACCTGATCCCGCTGTTCACCGCGCTGATCGCGGCGGCGGTGATCGGCGAATCGCTCGCGGCCTATCACGCGGTCGGCGGCGTGCTGACGGTGGCCGGCGTGCTGCTGGCCGAGCTGTGGAAGGCGCCGCTGCGGCGCCCGGTGCTGGCCGGGTCCTGAGGCGGTTCAGCCGGTCGTAGTCGCGGCGGCGCGCCGGAAGCGCCCCGGCGTGAGGCCCGCGTGGCGCGTGAAGGCGCGGTTGAACGCGGCCTCGGAGCGGTCAGCCGACGGCCTCGCCGACCGAGGCCGTGTCCTGCCCGCCATGCGCGAGCAGGCGCGACGCGAGCTCCATGCGCAGGCTGGTCAGCAGCTCGAGCGGGCCGGTGCCCGTGCGGCGCGCGAACTCGCGCGCGAAGGTGGCGCGCGCAGAGGTGGCAGCGCTCGGCCAGCGAGGCCACGGTCCAGTCGTGCTGCGGCGCGTCGAGCATGGCCTTGAGCGCGCCCGCCAGCCGCGGGCTGGCCATCAGGCCCAGCACGCCCGAGAGCTCGGGCCGGGTGTCGAGGCAGGCGCGCACCGCCAGCGTGAACAGCGTGCCCGAGAGCTGCGCCACGATGGCCTGCGCGCCGGCGTTCTGCTGCTCGATCTCGTGCGCCATCAGCCGCACCAGGCCCTGCAGCCAGCCGTACTGGGCCGCTGGCCGAAGGGGATCACCAGCGGATCGGGCAGCGCCTCGAGCAGCGTGCTGCGGCGCCGGCCCGGGAACTCGAACTCGCCGCAGAGGATGTCGGTGTCGGCCTTCGCGGGGCGCGGCAGGTTGGTCTTGAGGTCGACCAGTTCGCCCTTGCGCAGGCGGATCGGGCGCATGTCCTCTCCCGGCTCTCGCGGCTCCGGCCCGAGCCCCGCGGTGCGCAGCACGTGCGCCTGGCCGTGCGGCAGGATCACGAGGCTGCCCTCCTCCAGCGGCAGCAGCGTGCCGCTGGCCGGCAGCCACAGCTCGCAGCGCCCGCCCATCAGGATGTGGAAGGGCGCGCGCCACGGGCCGATGGCCTCGTGCGGCGCGGCCCAGTCCTGGCCGAACAGGCAGCGCAGGTCCATGCGGCCGCGCGGGGCCAGCCAGTCGACGAGTTCGCTCAGGGCATCCATGGCGTGAGACGTTGGAGCAATTTTTTCAGCCGGATCGGCATTCAAAATCCTAGCACGCAGGCCTACAGTTGATTCACCGACTTCCACGAGGTGAACAGAATGACTTCCGATCTCGCCCCCACCGCCGCGCCGGCCGCCGCATCGGCCCGCGGCCCGATTCCCGTCTCCTTCTTCAGCATCGCCGTCGGCCTGCTCGCGCTGGCCGCGGCCTGGCGCGTGGCGACGCCGCTGTGGCAGCTGCCGCCCGAGGCCGCGCAGGCCCTGACCTGGGCCGGCATCGCCGTCTGGCTGGTGCTGCTGCGCGCTGTACGCCGCCAAGTGGCTGCGCCATCCCGACGAGGCGCGCGCGCCGAGCTCGAGCACCCGGTGCAGTCGTCGTTCGCGGCGCTGGGCCCGGTGGCCAGCATGCTCGCGGCCGTCGCGCTGCTGCCCTACGCACGCCCGGTGGCGCTGGCCGTGTTCGCGCTCGCGGTCACGGCGCAGCTCGCGCTCGGCCTGCGGCTCTATGGCCGCACCTGGCAGGGCGGCCGCGCGCCGGCCTCGGTCACGCCCGCGATCTACCTGCCGGCCGTGGCGCAGAACTTCGTCGCCGGCACCGCGGCCGCGGCCTTCGGCTGGCCGCAGCTGGGCGTGCTGTTCTTCGGCGCGGGGCTGTTCTCGTGGCTCGCGCTCGAATCGCTGATCCTGCACCGCGCCGCCACGCAGGAGCCGCTGCCCGAGGCGCAGCGCCCGCTGCTGGGCATCCAGCTCGCGCCGGCCGTGGTCGGCGGCGGCACCTGGCTCGCGGTGAATGGCGGCGTGCCCGACCTGTTCGCCCAGATCCTGCTGGGCTACGGCCTCTACCAGGCCCTGCTGCTGCTGCGCCTGCTGCCGTGGATCTCGCGCCAGTCGTTCACGCCCGGCTACTGGGCCTTCAGCTTCGGCGTGGGCGCGCTGCCGACGCTCGCGATGCGGCTGGTGGCGGCCGGCGCCACGGGGCCGGTGCGCTGGCTCGCGCCGCTCTTGTTCGTGGCCGCCAACGCGATCGTCGGGCTGCTCGTGGCGCGCACCGTGGCGCTGCTGGTGCGCGGCCGGTTGCTGCCGGTTGCAACACCTTCGCGCTGAAAGGTCCGCGGGCTGGTCTCACAATGCGCGCTGTCGTCGCGACAACCATCGAACCGAACGCATCCAAGGAGATCCATCCATGAAGGCCCAGAACATCCTCCAGACCATCGGCAACACGCCGCACGTGCGCATCCAGCGCCTGTTCGGCAACGCGAAGCAGCAGGTCTGGATCAAGGCCGAGCGCGCCAACCCTGGCGGCTCGATCAAGGACCGCATCGCGCTCGCGATGGTGGAGGACGCCGAGAAGAGCGGCGCGCTCAAGCCCGGCGGCACCATCGTCGAGCCCACCTCGGGCAACACCGGCATCGGCCTGGCGATGGTCGCGGCCGTCAAGGGCTACAAGCTGATCCTGGTGATGCCCGACAGCATGTCGGTGGAGCGCCGCCGGCTGATGCTGGCCTACGGCGCCACCTTCGACCTGACGCCGCGCGCGGGCGGCATGAAGGCCTCGATCGCGCGCGCCGAGGAGATCGTGGCGGGCACGCCCGGCGCCTGGATGCCGCAGCAGTTCAACAACCCGGCCAACGTCGAGGTGCACGTGCGCACCACGGCCGAGGAGATCGCGGCCGACTTCCCCGAGGGCATCGACGTGCTGATCACCGGCGTGGGCACCGGCGGCCACATCACCGGCGTGGCGCGCGTGCTCAAGAAGAAGTGGCCGAAGCTGCAGGTGTTCGCGGTCGAGCCCGTGGCCTCGCCCGTGATCTCGGGCGGCCAGCCCGCGCCGCACCCGATCCAGGGCATCGGCGCCGGCTTCATCCCGAAGAACCTCGACACCGCGCTGCTCGACGGCGTGCTGCAGGTCGATGCAGAACCCGCGCGCGAGATGGCGCGCCGCTGCGCCACCGAGGAAGGCATGCTGGTGGGCATCTCCTCGGGCGCCACGCTGGCGGCCATCGCGCAGAAGCTGCCCTCGCTGCCCGAGAACGCGGTGGTGCTGGGCTTCAACTACGACACGGGCGAGCGCTACCTGTCGGTCGAGGGCTTCCTGCCCGCCTGATCCCCTCGCTCCCCTGCGTTGCGGCCAGCTATCCCTTTGATAGCGGCCCAACGCGTAAAATCGTCGGCCTGCTTGATAAACACAAGCCCCACGACATGCTGAGAATCTCCGAACTCAAACTTCCGCTCGACCATGCGCCCGAGGCGCTGGCCGCGCTGATCGCCCGCACCCTCGAGGTGCCGCCCGAGGCGATCGCCTCCCACACCGTCTACAAGCGCAGCTTCGATGCGCGCAAGGCCGAGCTGCTGACGGTCTACATCTGCGACGTGGCGCTCGCCGACGCGAAGCGCGAGGCCGCGCTGCTCGCGCAGCACGCCGGCCATCCGCACATCCAGAGCGCGCCCGACATGCGCCACACGCTGCCGGCGGACGTGCCCGCGGGCGCGAGCCGCCCGGTGGTGATCGGCTTCGGCCCCTGCGGCATCTTCGCGGCGCTGCTGCTCGCGCAGATGGGCCTGCGCCCGATCGTGCTGGAACGCGGCAAGACCGTGCGCCAGCGCACCAAGGACACCTGGGGCCTGTGGCGCAAGAGCGTGCTCGACCCCGAGTCGAACGTGCAGTTCGGCGAGGGCGGCGCCGGCACCTTCTCCGACGGCAAGCTCTACAGCCAGATCAAGGACCCGCGCTTCCTCGGCCGCAAGGTGATGGAGGAGTTCGTGAAGGCCGGCGCGCCGCCCCGAGATCCTCTACGTCGCGCATCCGCACATCGGCACCTTCAAGCTGGTGAAGGTGGTGGAGAACATCCGCGAGCAGATCGTGGCGCTCGGCGGCGAGATCCGCTTCGAGCAGCGCGTGACCGACGTGCGCATCGAGGATGGGCACGACGGCAAACACCTTCGCGGCCTCACCGTGCTCGACCAGGCCACGGGCCAGAGCCACGAGCTGCGCGCCGACCACGTCGTGATGGCGCTCGGCCACAGCTCGCGCGACACCTTCGCGATGCTGCACGAGCGCGGCGTCCACATCGAGGCCAAGCCCTTCTCGATCGGCTTTCGCGTCGAGCATCCGCAGGGCCTGATCGACCGCGCGCGCTGGGGCCGCCATGCGGGCCACCCGATGCTGGGCGCGGCCGACTACAAGCTGGTGCACCACGCGAGCAACGGCCGCTCGGTCTACAGCTTCTGCATGTGCCCGGGCGGCACCGTGGTCGCGGCCACCAGCGAGCCGGGCCGCGTGGTCACCAACGGCATGAGCCAGTACTCGCGCGCCGAGCGCAACGCCAACGCGGGCATCGTGGTGGGCATCGACCCGCGCGACTACCCCGAGGGCCCGCTGGCCGGCATCGCGCTGCAGCGCGCGCTCGAATCCAACGCCTTCGTGCTCGGCGGCGGCGACTACCGCGCGCCGGGCCAGCTGGTGGGCGACTTCATCGCCGGCAAGCCCTCCACCCAGCTCGGCGAGGTGATGCCCTCGTACAAGCCGGGCGTGACGCCGACCGACCTGCACCGCGCGCTGCCCGACTTCGCGATCGAGGCGATGCGCGAGGCCTTCCCGGCCTTCGGCCGCAAGATCAAGGGCTTCGACCTGCACGACGCGGTGCTCACCGGCGTCGAGACGCGCACCTCCTCGCCGATCCGGATCACGCGCGGCGAGGACTTCCAGAGCCTCAACGTGCGCGGCCTGTACCCGGCCGGCGAGGGCGCGAGCTACGCCGGCGGCATCCTGTCGGCCGGCGTGGACGGCATCAAGGTCGCGGAAGCCGTGGCGCGCGGCCTGCGGGCCGAGGCCGAACGGCAGCGCACCGCCGCCGTCTGAGAACGCCATGACGACGACGCACGACCGCGCTCCCCTCGCCTTCGCTCGACCGGGCACCGGCGCCTTCGCGCTCGCCATCGGCGCGATGGCGCTGGTGGTGCTCGCCTCCAACATCCTGGTGCAGTTCGCCATCAACGACTGGCTGACCTGGGGCGCCTTCACCTACCCGGTCGCCTACCTCGTGAGCGACCTCGTCAACCGGCGCTTCGGCCCCGGCATGGCGCGCCGCGTGGCCTGGATCGGCTTCGCGGTGGCGGTGGCGGTGTCGCTGCTGCTCGCGCCGGCGCGCATCGCGCTGGCCTCGGGCAGCGCCTTCATCGCCTCGCAGCTGCTCGACATCCGCGTCTTCGACCGCCTGCGCCGCGGCCTCTGGTGGCGCGCGCCGCTGGTGGCCACCGTGGTCGCGGCGGTGCTCGACAGCATCGTGTTCTGGGGCATCGCCTTCGCGGGCACCGACGGCCCCTGGCTCACCTGGGCGCTCGGCGACCTCGGCGTGAAGCTGGCGGTCGGCGTGTTCATGCTGCTGCCCTTCCGTCTGCTGATCGGCCGCCAGGCGATGCGCCCTGCCCTGCGCTGACCGAACAACCCGGGACCCATTCCATGCAGGACGACGACCGCTTCCATTTCTACGAACCCGCGCGGGGCCACGGCCTGCCGCACGATCCGTTCAACGCGATCGTCGGCCCGCGGCCCATCGGCTGGATCTCCTCGCACGATGCGCAGGGCGTGCTCAACCTCGCGCCCTACAGCTTCTTCAACGGCTTCAACTACACGCCGCCGATCGTCGGCTTCGCGAGCATCACGGCCAAGGACAGCCTGCGCAACATCCGCGAGACCGGCGAGTTCGGCTGGAACCTCGCCACCCGCCCGCTGGCCGAGCCGATGAACCAGAGCTGCGCCGCGGTGCCGCCCGAGGTCGACGAGTTCACGCTCGCCGGACTCACGCCCGCGCCCTCGCGCCGCATCGCGGTGCCGCGCGTGGCCGAGAGCCCGGTGTCCTTCGAATGCCGGCTGACGCAGATCGTGCAGCTGCAGGCCGCCGACGGCCGCGCCATCGAGACCTGGCTGGTGCTCGGCGAAGTGGTGGGCGTGCACATCGCGCGCCATCTGCTGCGCGAAGGCATCTACGACACCGCCGCGGCGCAGCCGATCCTGCGCGGCGGCGGCCCGGCGGACTATTTCGAGATCCGGCACGACAATCTGTTCAAGATGTTCCGGCCCCGCTGACGCGCACCGCGCGCCGCCCCACCGACTTCCAACCCCCCTAATTCCGACTTCGCGCCCCGCGCCGAATCCCGAGCAATGACCGACGCCCCCACCACCGCCCCGAAGACGAATTCGCGCAACAAGCCGCGCGGCCCCCGCCCGGACCTGGCTTCCCAGCTGCAGCAACTGCGCGGCGGTGCCGACGCCGCGCAGGAGCCCGGCGCCGAAGCCGCGCCCGCGGCCGGTGCCCGCCCCGAGGGCCAGGCGCAGCGCGACAACAACCCGCGCCGCAAGCCCCAGCGGCCGCAGCGCGGCCAGGGCCAGCGCGGCCCGCAGGGCGCCGCGCCGCAACGCCAGCCGCAGGCCCAGGCGCAGCAGCAGCAACCGGCGCGCCCGCCGCGCAAGGCCAGCCCGGTGCTCGAGCGCCTGTTCGAGCTCTACCCGCAGCTGTTCGGCGCGCGCTTCGTGCCGCTGAAGCTCGGCGTCTACGAGGACCTGCTCGCGCGCCATCCCGAGGACTTCAAGACCGAGGACCTCAAGGTCGCGATGGGCCAGCATGCGCGCTCCACGCGCTACCTCGAGAGCGTGGCCGCCGGCCATCCGCGCCACGACCTCGACGGCAACGCGCTCGACCCGGTCGCGCCCGAGCACGTGCACCACGCCATCCTCGAGCTGCACCGCCGCCGCTCGCAGCGCACCGAGGAGGACCTGCGCCCGCAACTGGTCACGCGCATCGCGCGCGCGATCGAGAACTCGGGCCTGGACCGCGAGGCCTATGCCGTGCTCGTGCGCTCGCGCGACGAGAAGGCCAATGCCGTGGTCGACGAGGCGCTCGCCGAACTGGCGGCGCAGGCCGCCAAGCGCGAAGCCCTGCTGCGCGCCTTCGAGGCCAGCGGCCGCGGCGAGCAGGAGTTCGCCGACATGTACGGCATGAAGCCCGGCGAGGTGACGCGCACGCTGCAGCGCGCGCGCAAGGAGCGCGAGGCGCCCGTGGCGGCGCCGGCACCGGCGGTCGCGGCGGAAGCCGAACCCGCGGCGGCATCGGAAGCCACACCCGACGCGGCGGCACCCGCTTCCGAAGCGGCGCCGTCGGCGGACTGAGCGCCCGGCTTCGGGTGCATGGGCGTGGAAGTCCCGCGCCCCAAAAAAAGCCGCCACCCGAAGGTGGCGGCTCGCTGTCCCGATGCGCGTGCTCAGCGCGCGTTCTGCAGCGCGGCGATGCGCTCCTCGATCGGCGGGTGGGTGGCGAACAGCTTGCCCATGGCGCCGGTGATGCCCATCGCCTCGACCGCCTTCGGCAGTTCGCCGGCCGGCAGGCCGCCCAGGCGCGCGAGCGCGTTGACCATCGGCTGGCGGTTGCCCATCAGCGCGGCGGCGCCGGCATCGGCGCGGAACTCGCGCTGGCGCGAGAACCAGGCCACCACGATCGCGGCGGCGAAGCCCAGCACGATGTCGAGCACGATGGTGCTCACGTAATAGCCGATGCCGGGGCCCGAGGAACGGTCGTCGCCGCGGCGCAGGAAGCTGTCAACCGCGTAGCCGATCACGCGCGAGAGGAACACGACGAAGGTGTTCATCACGCCCTGGATCAGCGTCATCGTGACCATGTCGCCGTTGGCGATGTGGGCCACCTCGTGGCCGATCACGGCCTCGACCTCCTCGCGCGTCATGTTCTGCAGCAGGCCGGTGGACACCGCCACCAGCGAGGAGTTCTTGAACGCGCCGGTTGCGAAGGCATTGGGCTCGCCCTCGAAGATGCCGACCTCGGGCATGCCGATGCCGGCCTTGTCGGCGAACTTGCGCACCGTGCCGACGATCCAGGCCTCGTCGGGCGACTGGGGGTTGTCGATCATGCGCAGGCCGGCGGTCCACTTGGCCATGGGCTTGCTGATGAGCAGCGAGATGATCGCGCCGCCGAAGCCCATGATCAGCGCGAAGCCGAGCAGGGCCGTGAGGTTCAGCCCGTTGGCCGTGAGGAAGCGATTGACGCCGAGCAGGCTGGCGACCACGCCGAGCACCGCGACGACCATCACATTGGTCAAAACGAACAGAAGGATACGTTTCAAGTTGAATTCTCCGTGGGGGAACGCTGCCGACCAGATGAGGGCCTTGCGGCCCGCTTCAAGCCGTTGCCGCCGCGTCCGCCTCCCTGCCTGGGTTGTTGTTGGTTCTGGAAGAAGGCGTCGCGCGCGGCCGTGCGGCGGCAGGCGGGTAGACAGATGATAGGAGCAAAAGTTCTAGCCACCCGCTATCCGGGCCCCGCCGCGGGGGATTCGGCGGCGCTCCGCGCGGGGCGGAAGACCTGGGCGTCGGCATAGAAATCGGGCGCCTCGTTGCCGGCCCACCAGCCCGGCACGCCGAGCACCGGCAGCGGCACGAAGGGCTTGGTGGCGAGCCAGGCGGGGTCGAGGCGACGCGCGAGCGCCTCGTCGTCCAGTCCGCCGGAGCCTTCGCCTTCGGTCAGCAGCACGTGCGCCGTGGCGGCCTTGCGCGGCGCCACCAGCTTCTCGAGCAGCGCATGGCCGAACACGCGCAGCCGCGCCTGCGCCCACAGCCCGCGCCGCGCGACGAACAGCGCCGGCCAGTCACGTGCGACCAGCGCGCGCCACAGCGCGGGCGGCGCCTCGAGCAGCGCGCCGTTCTCGTCGAACAGCGTGAGCGCGTCGCGCAGCGGCCCGCGCGTGGCGCCGACGCCGGCGCGTTCGATCTCGGTCGCCTGCAGTTCGTTGAGGCGGCGCTTGGCCCGCGGAAAGGCGCGCCACACGAGGCCGTTGAAGAAGTCGTGCAGGTTGTCGCGCGTGGGCACGGTGCCGGTCTCGAAGACGTGGGCCTCGTAGGCCCGGCCCGCGGGCAGCGCGTGCTGCGGCACGAAGGTCGGCGGCCCCGCGCCCTGCAGCGCCTGCGCCACCGGCAGGCCTTGCGCGATGGCGCCGGCCGCCGCCTCGCCCTGCGCGCGGTAGGGCGCGAGCCAGGGACGGGTCCAGTCGATCGCGGCCGTGCCCGCCATCGCCGGCAGGATCAGGCGGCGTCCGCGCCCGTCCAGCGGATGCGGTCGGGATGCTGCGTGAACTTGAACTCGGCCGTGAGCTTGTCGAACAGCTTGAGCGAGCTGCCGTTCTTGCCGAGCAGGCCCGCCGCGCGCAGCGCCTTCGCCACCTCGTTGAGCGGCACGTCGGTGCCGGCGCGCAGCGCGGGCGCGGCCCGCAGCACGAATTCGGCGGCCTCGGAGATCTCGGGCGCGCGCTTCGGTGCGGGCGCGGGCGGCGGGGGCGCCACCGGCACGGCCGCCGCGACCGCGGGCGCCGCGGCCTTCGCCACCTTCTTGGCCGCGGTCTTCCTCGCGGTCTTGGCCGCGGCCTTCTTCGCCGGCGCCTTCTTGGCCGGCGCCGTCTTCGCGGCGGCCTTCTTCGCCGCCGTCTTCTTCGCGGGCACGGTGCGCGCGGCCGGCGCCACGCCGTGGTGCGCGAGGTCCATGAAGCTGTCGTAGATGCCGACCGTCTCCTCGCCCGTCTTGCCCTGCTGGCCGATGCCGCAGACGCGGCAGCCCTTCTCGCGCAGCCGGATCACCAGCGGCGCGAAGTCGGAATCGGAGGACACCAGCACCACCACGTCGGGCCGCTCGGCGATCGCGAGGTCGATCGCATCGACCGACAGCGCGATGTCGGTGCTGTTCTTGCCGGCCGAGAGATTGACCATCGGCCGCACCGACAGCCGCTTGAACAGCGCCTGCCGGTTCACGGCCATCTCGGCGTTGCAGTAGGCGCGGCGCACATGGATGGCGCCGTACTCGTCCATCGTGCGCTGCACGGCCTGCTCGATCACATCGGCCGAAACGTTGTCGGCATCGATCAGCAGCATCACGCGAAGATTGGGAGTCATGAGAGGTTTGAATGGTTGGATCTAGGGCCGGGGCAATCGCCCCATGGCGGCCGGGCAACACTCAGCCGCGGTATCTGACCGTGTTCGGCTGGTGCTCTGGCTTCAATTCGAACTGCGCAGGATGGCGCCGGAACAGCAGGATGGGTCTTGCCTTGGGCGCAAGCACGCCACCGTCGCGCAGCCTCTGGGCGATCTGGCTCAGGTGCAGGGGCTTCTTGTCCTTGAGCTCGGGCAGGATCGACAGGATCTTCTTGATCGAAGGTCCGGACACCGGCGTCGCGGCGACCTTCGGAGGGTTCGCCGCCTTGGCCGCCGGCATCGGGCTCGCAACGGAGGGCTCGGGCATCTGCACCACCGACTCTCGCACAATCGGTGGTTGCGGAGGCTGCGGTAGCGGTGCCGCCGAGGTGGCGTCGCCCTGCGCCTCCACCACGTCCAGCAGCACGACGTCGTCGTAGAAGCTGTCCGGGTTCGCGAATATCTTGTTGGCCAGGCTGTAGCAGAGAACCTTGCAGCCCTTTTCCCGCAACCAGATGGCGAGCGGCACGAAATCCGCGTCGCCCGAGCAGATGGCGACGATATCGATGTCGTTGGCGCACACCGCCTCCACCGCGTCGATCACCAGCGCGCTGTCCGTCGTGGTCTTGTCGACGATGAGGTTCGCCACCGGCCGCACACCATGCCTCCAGAGAACGGCATGGATGCTCTTGAGGCTCTCGGGCCGCCCATAGGCGCGCCTGTAGGTGATGCGATCGGCCAGCGACCGCAACGCCAGCAGGACGTGATCGAGCGCGGTGGGATCGTTCAGATTGTCGGCATCGATGAACACGGCCAGGTTCTTGGCCGCGGTGTTCGTCGGCGTGCCGACAACGGCCACTACACGAGCTTCCAGCCCACCGTCTCGCCGCCGCGCAGCGGCTTGAGCGTGGCATCGCCGTAAGGCACGGTCTCGGGCACGGTCCAGCTCTCGCGCTTGAGCGTGACGGTGTCGGCATGGCGCGGCAGGCCGTAGAAGTCGGGGCCGTGGAAGCTCGCGAAGCCCTCGAGCTTGTCGAGGGCGCCGGCGTTATCGAAGGCCTCGGCATAGAGCTCGATGGCGGTCAGCGCGGTGTAGCAGCCGGCGCAGCCCAGCGCGTGTTCCTTCAGGTGCGCGGGATGCGGCGCGCTGTCGGTGCCGAGGAAGAAGCGGTCGCTGCCGCTGGTGGCGGCCTCGACCAGCGCCACGCGATGCGTTTCGCGCTTGAGCACCGGCAGGCAGTAGTAGTGCGGGCGGATGCCGCCGGTGAAGATGGCGTTGCGGTTGTACAGCAGGTGGTGCGCGGTGATGGTGGCGGCCGTGAAGCGGTCGGCGTCGCGCACGTAGTCGGCGCCCTCCTTCGTGGTCAGGTGCTCGAACACCACCTTGAGCTCGGGGAAGTCGCGGCGCAGCGGGATCATCACGCGGTCGACGAACACGGCCTCGCGGTCGAACAGGTCGATCGCGGGATCGGTGACTTCGCCGTGCACCAGCAGCAGGAGGCCGTGCTTCTGCATGGCCTCGAGCGTCTTGTAGGTCTTGCGGATGTCGGTCACGCCGGCATCGCTGTTGGTGGTGGCGCCGGCCGGGTAGAGCTTGAGCGCGCGCACGCCGGCCTCGGCCGCCAGCGCGATCTCCTCGGGCGGCAGCTTGTCGGTCAGGTAGAGCGACATCACGGGCTCGAAGGCGCTGCCCGCGGGTACGGCGGCGCGGATGCGGTCGCGGTAGGCCACGGCCTGGGCGGCGGTGGTCACGGGGGGACGCAGGTTCGGCATGATCAGCGCGCGGCCGAACTGGCGCGCGCTGTGGGGCACGACGGCTTCGAGGGCGGCGCCATCGCGCACGTGCAGGTGCCAGTCGTCGGGGCGGGTGATCGTGAGGGTGTCAGTCATGGCGCGGCGATTGTCGCACCCGCCCTCGCGGCGGCGACGCGGCCGCCGCCGGGCATGACTTTGGGCACTTACGGCGACGCGGGGCTGCCGCCTAGGATGCGGCGACGAACCGCCCGGTGCGCGAAACCGGGACGGGGAACCACCTCGCGGGGAGACACAGGCCGATGAACGACACCACGCCGGGGCCGCTGGCGCAGGACGGCACGCTCGCGCTGCGCGTGCTGCGCGAGCACCTGGCCTCGGTCTACGCCGGCCACACGACGGCGATCGCGGCGCATGGCGTCTTCGCGCTCGCGATCGGCGTGTTCGGCTATTTCAACGTGGCGCCCGAGCACCGCGCGCTGGTGCTGGGCATCGTCGCGACCATCGTGCTGATGGACCTGTACGTGCTGCTGTCGAAGCGCTGGACGCCCGCGGTGCCGCTGGCCGACAGCCCGCGCTGGGCCCGCCGCTACACCGTCCACGTCACGCTGGTCAGCGCGATGACCGCGCCGTGCAGCCTGTTCCTGGTGGCGCTGCAGAGCCCCGCGATGACCACCTTCGTGACGGTCGTGATCATGGGCAGCTGGACCCGCGCGGTGCAGGCGCGCTGGCCACTCAAGGGCGCGATGTTCGGCTACGGCATCCCGATGATGAGCGGGCTGATCGCCGCGCTGGTCTGGTATGGCCACATGCTCAACTGGTTCCTGGCCGGCTTCGCGCTGCTCAACCTGGTGCTCACGCTGCGCGAGGGCGTGAAGCAGAACGAGCGCCTGACGGCCTCGCTGATGCTGCGCTTCGAGAACGAGGCGCTGGCCGCCCAGCTGCGCGAGCAGGTCGCGGCCACCGAGCGCGCGAGCGCCGAGAAGACCCGCTTCCTGGCCGCCGCCAGCCACGACCTGCGCCAGCCCATGCATGCGATCGCGCTGTTCGGCGCGGCGCTGGGCAGCACGCTGCGCCGGCGGCCCGAGATCCAGAACGTCGAGCGGCTGATGCGCGCGGTCGATGCGCTGGGCGCCTCGCTCGACACCATGCTCGACATCTCGCGCCTCGACGCGGGCGTGGTCCAGGCGGCGCCGCGCGCGCTGTCGCTCGATGCCCTGCTGATCCCGCTGCACCACACCTTCTCGGCGCAGGCCGAGCGCAAGCGGCTGCAGCTGCGCGTGCGCGCCAGCGGCCTGTGGATCCACAGCGATCCGCAGCTGCTCTACCGCATGCTGTCGAACCTGGTCGACAACGCGCTCAAGTACACGACGCAGGGCGGCGTCACGGTGATCGCGCGCCCGCGCGGCGGCCAGGCCTGGATCGAGGTGCGCGACACCGGCATCGGCATCGCGCCCGAGCAGCGCGACCGCATCTTCGAGGAGTTCTACCAGGTCGACAACCTCGGGCGCGACCGCTCGCGCGGCCTGGGCATCGGCCTGTCGATCGTGCAGCGGCTCTCGCGCCTGCTCGGCCACCGCATCGAGCTGCGCTCCCACATCGGGCGCGGCACGCGCTTCCGGGTCGTGCTGCCGCTGGCCGAAGCCTCGGAAGCCTCGGCGGGCGCCTTCAGTCCGCTCGACCTCGAGCTGCCGGTGCGCCAGCGCTTCGAGGTGCCGGCGCTGCGCGGCCGCGTGCTGCTGATCGACGACGAGGAGGAGATCCGCAAGGCCATGACCGAGCTCATGAGCGCCTACGGCATCGAGGTCGCGGCGGTGGCCGACGAGGCCCAGGCGGTGGCGCTGCTGACCGGGCCCGGCGCGCAGGCCCCGCCGGTCGCGCTGCTGCTGTGCGACTACCGGCTGTCGAGCGGCGTCGACGGACTCGAGCTCGGCCTGCGCCTGCGCGAGCGCTTCCGGCTCGACGCGCCGATGCTGCTGATCACCGGCGAGACCGCGCCCGAGCGGCTGCAGCGCGTGCGCGCCTCGGGCGTGCCGGTGCTGTTCAAGCCGGTGACCGCGGCCATGCTGATGCAGGCCATGGCCGAGCTGGTGCCGGCCGAACGCCGCGCGGAAGGTCCCGGCACCTGAGCCTGTTCAGGCCACGGGCGCCGTGTCGCGCGCGCGGGCCAGGTCCTCGCGCCAGCGCGCATGGGCCGCCTCGCGCTCCTCGTCGGGCAGCCGCAGCAACGCCGACGGATGCAGCGTGACGAACACCGGCCGGCCGTCCGCGCGCTCGTGCAGCCAGGCGCCGCGCTCGGCCTGCACCGCCACCGGCCGGCCCAGCAGCGCGCGCGCCGCCGTGGCGCCGAGCGCGACCAGCGATTGCGGCCGCACCAGCGCGATCTCGGCATCGAGCCAATGGGCGCAGGCCTCGGCCTCGCGCTGCCCCGGCGTCTTGTGGATGCGCCGCTTGCCGCGCAGCTCGTACTTGAAGTGCTTCACCGCATTGGCGAGGTAGACGCCCTCGCGCGCCCAGCCGAGCTGCGCCATCGCGCGCTCGAGCAGCTGGCCGGCCGGGCCGACGAAGGGCCGGCCCGCGAGGTCCTCCTGGTCGCCGGGCTGCTCGCCGACCAGCATGTGGCGCGGCGCGAGCGGCCCCTCGCCGCACACGGCCTGGGTGGCCTGCGCGCCGATCGGGCAGGCGCGGCAGGCATGGGCGGCCGCGCGCAGTTCGCCGAGGTCGGCCGGCATCGCGCCCTCGGCCGGCCGCGCGTGCAGCGCCATCGGCGCGCGGATGCGCCGCGCGGGCGTGGCCGGCGCCTCGATCATCGACTGGCTGCGCGCGTCGGCCGCGTCGGCCAGCGGCTGGATCAGCGCGGCCTCGGGCAGGTTGTGCCAGTAGCGGCGCGGCATCTCGCGCTGCATGGTCGCGAACTTGAGCCGCGCGGGATTGAAGATGTGGGCGTAGTAGGTGAGCCAGAGCTGCTCGCCGGCATCGGGCGGCGGCTTCTCGCGGCGGTCGGCGCCCGCGCGGAACGACAGCGCATGGCCGTCCCATTCGACGCAGCGCTCGGGCGTGAGGATGGCCCAGCGCATCTGCGCGAAGCGGCGCGCGAAGAAGTCGGCATTGGCCTCTACGATGCGGTGCTCGGGCTCGAACCATGCGACATGGCGCTCGAGCCCGTCCTCGTCCGTGACCTGCGTGAAGCGCACGAAGGCGCGCATCTTGTGGATGTCGCGATGCACCGCCTTGGCCATGCGCTGCGCCCGCATCATGTCGGCGTCGAGCGGATCGTGGCGCAGCGCGGGTTCGTGCGCGAGGCGCCACAGCAGGCGGTAGAGCAGCGCGAAGCGCTGGGGATCGCAGTGCAGGATCACGTCGGCGCACAGCGCGACGAAAGCCGCGGGCACGGGCTGCAGCGCCGCGGTCGACGGTGCGATCGCCTGCTCGGGTGCATCGCCGAACAGGCCTTCCCCGCCCTCGGCCTGTGCCACGCCCCACTCGACCCGCTCGGGCGGCACGCCATCGGCCAGCAGCTGCCGCGCGCGGCGCCGGAAACCGTCGAGGTCGACCGCGTCGTCGAGCCGCACCTGCATGGCGATGGCTCAGAACAGCGAAGCCTGCCGCGCCGGCTCGACGCGCGCCGAAGCCGCCATCGCCCCGGCCGCGGGCCGGTGCCCGTCGGCCACCACGAAGGGCAGCACCTTGCGCGCGGGCACATGCAGCCGCCGCAGGTCGTCGGCGCGCACGCGGCGCACGCGCCGCGCCTGCAGCAGCCGATCGACCGCCTTCACGCCCAGGCCCGGCACGCGCAGCAGCAGCTCGCGCGGCGCATGGTTGAGGTCGACCGGGAAGCGCTCCGCATGCGCGAGCGCCCAGGCCATCTTGGGATCGACGTCGAGCCGCAGCAGGCCGTCGCTCTCGGCCACGATCTCGCCGTGCTCGAAGCCGTAGAAGCGCATCAGCCAGTCGGCCTGGTAGAGCCGGTGCTCGCGCATCAGCGGCGGCGCGGCCAGCGGCAGCGCGCGCGCCGCGTCGGGGATCGGGCTGAAGGCCGAGTAGTAGACGCGGCGCAGCCGGTAGGCGCCGTAGAGCGTGGCGCTGGTCGCGAGGATGGCGCGGTCGTCGGTGGCGTCGGCGCCCACGATCATCTGCGTGCTCTGGCCCGCGGGCGCGAACGGCGGCGGCTTCGCGGCCACGGGCGCCGCGCCCGGCAGCGCGCGGATCGGCACCACGCGGCGCGCCTCCTCGCGCGTGTCGTCGATCTGCAGGCGCAGCCGCGCCATCGAGCGGCGGATCGCGCTCTCGTCCTTCTCGGGCGCCAGGGCCTGCAAGCCCTCGGTGGTCGGCATCTCGACGTTGATGCTGAGCCGGTCGGCATAGCGGCCGGCGCGCGCGATCAGCTCGTCGCTGGCATCGGGAATGGTCTTGAGGTGGATGTAGCCGCGGAAGTCGTGGTCCTCGCGCAGAGAGCGCGCGACCTCGACCACCTGCTCCATCGTGTGGTCGGGCGACTTGATGATGCCGCTCGAGAGGAACAGCCCCTCGATGCAGTTGCGGCGGTAGAAGTCGAGCGTGAGCTGCACCACCTCGTCGGCGCGGAAACGCGCGCGCGGCACGTTGCTCGAGGCGCGGTTCACGCAGTAGAGGCAGTCGTACTGGCAGTGGTTGGTCAGCAGCACCTTGAGCAGCGAGATGCAGCGGCCGTCGGGCGCATAGCTGTGGCAGATGCCCATGCCCTCGGTCGAGCCGATGCCGCGCCCGCCCACCGAGTCGCGCGGCTGCGAGCCGCTCGACGCGCACGAGGCGTCGTACTTGGCGGCATCGGCCAGGATGGCGAGCTTGTGCTGGAGGTCCATGGGGGCGTGGGCGGCGAATACTGTACGTTCATACAGATGTTAACCGTCGCGACACCCCACCGGCCCTCCGGCCATGCTCGCGGGTCGGGCATTGCCGCCCCGCCCTTTCAGTCGATGTAGCGCAGCCCCGCCGCCGCCAGCGCCGGCCGCATGTCGTACATGTCGAGTCCGAGCACGCCGCTCGCGAGCTTCTCGCGCTTGGCGCTTTCCAGCGCCTCGCGCTGGCGTGCCTTCTCGAGCGTGGCCGCGGTCATCGCGCGCGGCACGCAGACCACGCCGTCGTCGTCGGCCACGATCGCGTCGCCGGGCTGCACCGACATGCCGGCGCAGACCACGGGGATGTTGACCGAGCCCAGCGTGGCCTTCACGCAGCCCTTGCTGCTGATGGCCTTGCTCCAGACCGGAAAGCCCATCTGCTGCAGCGTGCGCACGTCGCGCACGCCGCCGTCGATCACCAGCGCGCGCGCACCGCGGGCCTGGAAGCTGGTGGCCAGCAGGTCGCCGAAGAAGCCGTCGCTGCTAGGCGCGGTGACGGCCGCCACCACGATGTCGCCGGGGCGGATCTGCTCGGCCGCGACGTGCAGCATCCAGTTGTCGCCCGGATGCAGCAGCACGGTGACGGCGCTGCCGCTGACCTGCGCGCCCGGGTAGATCGGCCGCATGTACGGCGCGAGCAGGCCGACCCGGCCCATGGCCTCGTGCACCGTGGCCGAGCCCAGGGCCGCGAGGGCGTCGACGACCTGCGCGTCGGCGCGTTCGATGTGGCGATGGACGACACCGAGTTCATGCATGACGGGCTCCTTGCGTGGAATGAGATTGGGGATCGAACAGCCGACCGCGCGCATTCAGCTGCGCATCGAGCCGCGGAAAGACGCGGCGCGCATTGCCTTCGTAGACCTGCGCGCGCTCGTCGGCGCTCAGCGCGGCGGCTTCGATGTAGCGCCGCGTGTCGTCGTAGAAGTGGCCGGTCTCGGGATCGATGCCGCGCACGGCGCCGATCATCTCGGAGGCGAACAAAATGTTCTCGGCCGGGATCACGCGCGCGAGCAGGTCGATGCCCGGCTGGTGGTAGACGCAGGTGTCGAAGAACAGGTTCTTCAGCAGGTGCTGCGCGAGCGGCGGCTTCTTCATCTCCTGCGCCAGGCCGCGAAAGCGACCCCAGTGGTAGGGCGCGGCGCCGCCGCCGTGCGGGATCACGAAGCGCAGGGTGGGGAAATCCGCGAACAGGTCGCCCTGGATGCACTGCATCACGGCCGTGGTGTCGGCATTGAGGTAGTGCGCGCCCGTGGTGTGGAAGCAGGCGTTGCAGCTGGTGCTCACGTGGATCATGGCCGGCACGTCGAGCTCGACCATCTTCTCGTAGAGCGGATACCAGTGGCGGTCGGTCAGCGGCGGGCTGTTCCAGAAGCCGCCCGAGGGATCGGGGTTGAGGTTGACGCCGACGAAGCCGTAGTCGCGCACGCAGCGCTCGAGCTCGGCGATGCACGAGGCGACCGGCACGCCCGGCGACTGCGGCAGCATGGCCGCACCCGCGAAGCGCTCGGGAAACATCGCGCTCACGCGGTGGCACAGCTCGTTGCAGATCGCGGCCCAGGTCGAGGACACGGCGAAGTCGCCGACGTGGTGCGCCATGAAGCTCGCGCGCGGGCTGAAGACGGTGAGGTCGATGCCGCGCTCGTCCATCAGCCGCAGCTGGTTGCCTTCGATGGACTCGCGCAGCTCGTCGTCGCCGATGCGCAGCTCGGACGCGGCCGGCGCGGGCCGCCCCGTGCCGAAGGCCTCGACCTGGCGCCGGCGCCAGGCCTCGAGCGCGGCCGGCGCGGTGGTGTAGTGACCGTGGCAGTCGATGATCATGAGGTCGACGCCGTGCTCAGTCGGCCTTGATGTCGGCCGCGCGGATCACCTGCTCCCACTTGGCCGATTCGCTCTTGAGAAACGCCGCGGCCTCCTGCGGGCTCGAGGGCGTGATGACGGCGCCGAGCGCGCCAGCTTCTCGCGCGTGCCGGCATCGGCCAGCGCCTTGCGCGTCTCGGCATTGAGCTTCGCGACCACCTCGGGCGCGGTGCCGGCCGGGGCGAGCAGCGTCCACCAGACGCTGGCGTCGAAATTCGGCAGGCCGGCCTCGGCCATGGTGGGCACGTTCGGCAGCATCGGCGCGCGCTGGGCGCCACTGACCGCCAGCGCGCGCAGCCGGCCCGACTGGATGTGCGGCAGCACCTCGAGCGGGTTCAACAGCATGAACGAGGTGCGTCCCGCGATCAGGTCGACCAGCGCGGGCGAGCCGCCCTTGTAGGCCACGTGCAGCGCATCGAACTTGCCGACCGAGGCCAGCAGCGCGCCGGCCAGGTGGCCCGAGCTGCCGTTGCCGGCCGAGCCGTAGCTCATGTCGCCGGGCTTGGCGCGCGCGGCCGCGAGCAGCTCGGGCACGGTCTTGTAGGGCGCGCTGGCCGGCACCACCAGCACCAGCGGCGCATAGCCCAGGCGCGCCACCGCGACGAAGTCGCGCAGGCCGTTGAACGACAGCTTGGGATAGAGCGTGTTGTTGGTCACCACGCCGTTGGCCGCCACCAGCAGCGAGTAGCCATCGGGCGCCGAGCGCGCGACGTTCTCGGTGCCGATGTTGGCGTTGGCGCCGGGCCGGTTGTCGACGATCACCGGCTGGCCCATCTGCGTCGACAGCCGCTCGCCGACCACGCGGCCCACGGTGTCGACCGCGCCGCCGGCCGCGAAGGGCACGACCAGGCGGATCGGCTTGCTCGGATACGGCGCCTGCGCGAGCGCCAGCGAGGGCGCGGCGAGGCAGGCCAGGAAGAGCGCGCCAAGGCGGCGGCGCAGCGGGGCGGTGGATGTCATGAGCGAGTCTCCTGCGGATGTTCGAGCGATGGGGCCCAGTGCCCCGGGAAAGCCGCGAGCCTAGGATTCGCAACGCGGCCGCACAATGCCGTTCCACTCCGCAAAACGATGGCCTCCTCCGCACGCGCTCCCACCCGCACCGCTCCCCGCGCCGGCAAGCCCCAGCCGCGTGCCGAGGGCGTGACCGCGGTGGCGCGTTCGCTCGCCATCCTCGATGCCTTCGGCACCGCCGACGCGCAGCTCGCGCTGGCCGAGATCGCGCGCCGCACCGCGCTCGCCAAGCCCACCGCGCTGCGGCTCGCGCGCACGCTGGCCACGGCCGGCTACCTGGTGGCGCTCGAGGGCGGTGCCTGGCGCCTGGGCCCGGCGGCCGCGCGGCTGGGCGCGCGCTACCAGCGCGCCTTCGACCTGCGCAACGTGATCGAGCCGGCCCTGCAGCAACTGGCCGAACGGACCGGCCACAGCGCCTCCTTCTTCGCGCTCGAGGAAGGCCAGCGCGTGCGCCTCTTGCGCGTGCGCGGCGCCGACGGCTTCGTGAGCCCGAGCCGCGTCGGCGAGCCGCTGCCGCTCGAGCGCGGCGCGGCCGGCCAGGTGATCCTCGCGTTCTCGGGCGCGCCGGGCGCCGCGCTCGACGCGATCCGCCAGCGCGGCCATCACCTGACCGTGGGCGAGGCCGACGCGGCCGCCGCGAGCGTGGCCGCGCCGGTGTTCGCCGCGCGCGGCACGGTGCTGGGCGCGCTCAGCGTGGCGGTGCCGGCCGATGCGGCCGCGGCCGGCGAACTCGCGCGCCATGCGGCCACGCTGATGGAAGCCGCGCGAAGGCTGTCGGATGCGCTCGCGGCCACGCGCTACGAACCGCTCGAAGGCCGCGCGCGCAGCCAGTGGCATCCTTAGCTAGTCTGCCTTCACGCCCGCGGCCTTCACCACCGGCGCCCACTTCACGATCTCGCTGCGGATCGTCGCCTCGAACTCGGCCGCGCTCGAACCCACGGGCTCGACGCTGAGCTCGGCCAGGCGCTGGCGCACCTCCGGCAGCTGGATCACCTTGACGATGTCGCCCGACAGCTTGGCCGCGATCGGCGCGGGCAGGCCGCGCGGCGCGACGAAGCCGAACAGGCTCTCGAGCGAATAGCCGGGAATGGTCTCGCCAACGGTCGGATAGTCGGGATAGATGCGGCTGCGCTTCGCATTGGTCACGGCCAGCACCTTGAGCTTGCCGGCCTTCACGTGCGGCAGCGCCGAGTCGAGCAGCACGAAGCCCACCTGCACGCGGCCGCTCAGCAGGTCGTTGTACGCGGGCGCGCTGCCGTTGTAGGGGATGTGGACCATGCCGGTCTCGGCGCGCACGTTCATCATCTCGCCCGCCAGGTGGGTGGCGGTGCCGATGCCCAGCGAGGCATAGCTGACCGAGCCCGGCTTGGCGCGCGCCTTCGCGATCAGCCCGGCCACGTCGTTGGCGGGGAACGAGGGAATGGCGACCAGCGCGATCACCGGGAAGCCCAGCAGGCTCAGCGGCGTGAAGTCCTTGGTGGCGTCGTACGGCAGGTCGTTGCGCAGCGAGGGATTGATGGTGAAGGCGCTGATGACGATGCCGAAGGTGTAGCCGTCGGCCGGCGCCCGCGCGATGGCCTGGGTGCCGACGATGGTGCCGGCGCCGGGCTTGTTGTCGACGATCACGCTCTGGCGCCAGAGCTCGCCAAGCTTCTGCCCGAGCAGGCGGCCGATGACGTCGGTGGCGCCGCCCGGCGGCAGCGGGATCACCATCTTCACGGGATGCGAGGGAAAGGCGGAAGCGGGCTCCTGCGCCAGCGCGCGCAGCGGCAAAGCGCCGCTCGCGGCGAGGGCGGCGCCGGCGCGCAGCAGGCCGCGGCGGGTGGCGGCTGCCGGTGGCAGGCGCGGGGGTTGTTCGGGGGTCACGGTGTCTCCTTGTCGGTATCGGGGGCGGGGTCGGTGGCGAGGCTCGGGCGCCGCGCGCCGTCGAGGTGCAGCCAGGGATGCAGCGCCTTATCGCGGCGCTGGAAGGCATCGATCTCGGCGCCGCGCGCGAGCGTGAGCTCGAGGTCGTCGAGGCCGCGCAGCAGCCCCTCGCGGCGCCGCGGCGGCAGGGCGAAGGGCAGCGTCGGCAGGCCCGCGCGCCGCACGGTGCAGGCCTGCAGGTCGACCGTGAGCACGGCATCGGCGCCCTCGGCCACGGCGCGCGCGAGCCCCTCCACCTGCGCGCGCGGCAGGCGCACCGGCAGCAGGCCGTTCTGGAAGCAGTTGCCCTGGAAGATGTCGCCGAAGCTCGGCGCGACGATGCAGCGGATGCCCAGCGCCATCAGCGCCCACACCGCGCCTTCGCGCGAGCTGCCGCAGCCGAAGTTGTCGCCCGCCAGCAGGATGCCCGCGCCACGGTAGCGCGGCTGGTTCAGCACGCAGGCCGGGTCCTCGCTGCCGTCGGCGCGAAAGCGCAGCGCGGCCAGCGCATGGGGGACCGAGCTCCTCGCGCGGCACGCCGCCGAACAGCGGCTCGACGCGCACGATCAGGTCGGTGTCGATGTTGTCGCGCCAGAGCGGCGCGGCGGTGGCGGTGAGCACGCCGAACGGGGTCATGGCCGGGCCTCCATTTCGCGCGGGTCGACCAGGCAGCCCGCGATGGCCGAGGCGGCCGCGAGCTGCGGGCTCGCGAGATGGGTGCGCGCGCCCGGGCCCTGGCGGCCGACGAAGTTGCGGTTCGAGGTCGACACCACGCGCAGGCCCGGCGGCACGGCCTCGCCGTTGGCCGCCACGCACAGCGAGCAGCCCGACTCGCGCCATTCGAAGCCGGCGTCGAGGAACACCTGCGCCAGCCCCTCGGCCTCGGCCTCGCGCTTGACCAGCTCCGAGCCCGGCACGATCCAGGCGCGCACGCCGCTCGCCACGCGCCGGCCGCGCACGGTCTCGGCCGCGAGCCGCAGGTCGGAGATGCGCGCGTTGGTGCACGAGCCGATGAACACCCAGTCCACCGGCGTGCCCGCGATCGCGTCGCCGGCGCGCAGGCCCATGTAGTCGAGCGCGGCCTGCCATGCGGCGCGCTGCGCCGGGTCGCTGGCGGCGGCCGGATCGGGGATGCGCGCATCGATGCCGATGGTGTCCTGCGGGCTCGTGCCCCAGGTGACCTGCGGCACGACCTGCGACACGTCGATGCGCACCTCGCGGTCGAACACCGCGTCGTCGTCGCTGCGCAAGGTGGCCCATTGCGCCGCGGCCAGGTCCCACTGCGCGCCGCTGGGCGCGAACGGCCGGCCGCGCACGTAGGCCAGCGTGCGCGCGTCGGGCGCGACGATGCCGAAGCGCCCGCCCATCTCCACCGACAGGTTGCACACCGTCATGCGCGCCTCGATGTCGAGCGCGTCGATGGCCGCCCCCGCGTACTCGACCGCGCAGCCCGAGGCGCCGGTGGCGCCGAGCCGGCCGATGGCATGCAGGATCAGGTCCTTCGCGCTGGTGCCCGCGGGCAGCGTGCCCTCGAAGCGGATGCGCATCTGGCGCGGGCGCTGCAGCACGATGGTCTGGGTCGCGGCCACGTGCTGGAACTCGGTGGCGCCGATGCCGAAGGCCAGCGCACCGAGCGCGCCGTGGGTGCAGGTGTGGCTGTCGCTGCAGACCACCGAGGCGCCCGGCAGCGTGAGCCCGAGTTCGGGCCCGACCACGTGCACGATGCCCTGCCCCGGCTGGCCGACGTCGAACAGGCGGATGCCCTGCAGCCGCGTCTCGTGGCGCAGGTCGGCCAGGTAGCGGATGGCGTTGGGCGTGTGGCCCTCGCGGCCCGGCGCGGTCGACACCGTGTGGTCGGGCATCGCGAAGGTCAGCTCGGGATGGCGCACCGGCAGCCCGCGCCGGCGCAGCGCCGCGAGCGCCTTGCTGCCGGGATCGCTGACCAGGTGGCGGTCGACGTGCAGCAGCGAGAAGCCGCCGCCCAGGTCGGACACCACGTGGGCGTCCCATATCTTCTCGAAGAGCGTGCGGCCGGGCATGCGAGGTCTGTCGGCGTGAGCCGTCGTGGAGCGTTGTTGGTCTTATTGTATTGACATCAATACTTTTAGCCAACGCCCCGCTCCGCCCCGTCATCGACCGCTAAGATTTGCCCATGGACCTCAACAGGCAGCCCGGCGTGGCACTGCATCACCAGATCTCGACCCTGATCGAGGACATGGTCGCCAGCGGGCGGCTGCGCGACGGCGACCAGCTTCCCACCGAGGAGGAGCTGCGCGAGAAGTACGGCGTCTCGCGCGTCACGGTGCGACGCGCGCTGCAGTCGCTGGAGGAACGCGGCCTGCTCAAGCGCCAGCGCGGCCGCGGCACCTACGTGTCGGCGCCGTTGCGCTCGGCGCCGCTGCCGATGCCGATGGAGTCCTTCCTCGCCACCATGGCCGAGCGCCGCTCGCGCAGCAAGCCATCGGTCAAGGAGTTCGGCTTCGTGCCCGCGCCCGCCGACGTGGCCACCGCGCTGCGGCTCGAGGAAGGCACGCCGGTGCTCCAGGTGGTGCGGCTGCGCAGCACCGGGCGGCTGCCGATCCTGCACAGCATCGTCCACCTCATCGAGGACGTGGGCCGGCGCTTCGTGCGGGCCGATTTCTCGCGGCTGTCGTTGACCGAGCTGCTGCAGGGCCAGGGCATCCGCTACGGCCGCATCGAGATGCTCACGCGCGCCACGCTGGCCGACGCGCCGCTGGCCGCGCTGCTCGGCGTGCCGATGGCCTCGGCGCTGGTCGACGTGCTGCGCATCGGCCACGACGAGGCCGACCGGCCCTTCGAGTTCCAGCGCCTGCGCGGTCCGTCGGACCGCTTCCACTCGCACGTCACGATCCGGGGCTGACCTCGCGCACGCGCTCCAGCGTGTAGTCGATGAAGGTGCGGATCGCGCGCGTGTGCTGGCGGTTCGGCATGTAGAGCATGAACATCTGGGTGCCGAAGATCGACAGCCGCCAGTCGTCGAGCGTGGTCAGCACCTCGCCGCGGCGCACGTCCTCGGCCACCACGTAGTCGGGCACCAGCCCGATGCCCAGGCCCGCGAGGATGGCCTGGCGCAGGAACAGGAAGTTCTCCGAGATCAGGGTCGGCTCGAGCACCACCTCGCGCCGGATCTCGCCCTGGTAGGCCGACACCCGCAGTTGCCGCCCGATGACCGCCGCCGTGACCACCGGCGCGCCATGCAGCCCGTCGAGCTGCTCGGGCAGCGGATGCCGCGCCGCGTAGTCGCGCGAGGCGCAGGCCACGTAGCGCACCGGGCCCATCGCGCGCGCCACCAGGTTCTGCGGCGGCTCGGGGATCACGCGGATCGCGATATCGACCTCGTCGCGCAGCAGGTCCTCGATGCGGTTCTCGAACACCACGTCGAGCACGATGCCCGGGTAGCGCCGCTTGAAGTCGATCAGCCAGTCGGCCATGACCAGCTGGCCGTAGCCGCTGGGCACGCTCAGCCGCACCTGGCCCTGCAGCCCCTCGCCCAGCGTGGTGACCGATTCGCGCGCCGCGCGCAGCTCGCCCTGGATCGCGACGCCGTGCTGGTACAGGCGCAGGCCGATCTCGGTCGGCTCGGCGCGCCGGGTGGTGCGCCGCACCAGCTGCGCGCCGACCGAGCGCTCGAGCTGGTTCAGGTGGTAGCTGACGTTGGCCCGGGTCATCTTGAGCCGGCGCGCGGCCGCGCTCAGGTTGCCGGCATCGATGATTTCGACCAGCAGGGTCAGCGATTGGAGGTCCATGGCCGGGATTTTGTCAAAAATCCTTTGACAGTCTGTCAACCGGCTATGCAATTGTCAAAACCGGCAGCGCTGCAAAGAATGCGGGGTTCACCCCCCCAGAGCCTCGCGCCGCTCCGGCGCGTCACCGAGACAAGCGACACGCACATGGCCACCCCGACCTCCAGCCCCTTCACGTCCTCCGGTCCCGTCGCCTTCGAGCGCCAGGGCGACGTCTTCGTCGTGACCATCGACAACCCGCCCGTCAACGCCCTGGGCGTGGACGTGCGCCGCGGCCTGGTGGCCGCCATCGACGCGGCCGAGGCCGACACCGCGGCCAAGGCGGTGCTGATCGTCGGCGCGGGCCGCAACTTCATCGCCGGCGCCGACATCCGCGAGTTCGGCCAGGCGCCGCAGCCGCCCTCGCTGCCCGAGGCCTGCCTGAAGATCGAGAACTGCAGCAAGCCCGTGATCGCCGCCATCCATGGCGCCGCGCTCGGCGGCGGCCTCGAGGTGGCGCTGTCGGCCCACTACCGCCTGGCCTCGCCCACGGCAAAGCTGGGCCTGCCCGAAGTCGCGCTGGGCCTGTTGCCCGGCTCGGGCGGCACGCAGCGCGCGCCGCGCCTGATCGGCGTGAAGCCCGCCATCGAGCTGATGCTCAGCGGCCGCCACGCGCTCGCGAAGGAAGCGCTGTCACTGGGCCTGGTCGACCGCCTCGGCAGCGACGCCGACGCGCGCGCCGAAGGCCTGGCCTATGCCAACGAACTGATCGCCGCCAACGCCCCGGTGCGCCGCACGCGCGAGGCCGGCGCGCTGGCCGACAAGGAAGCCAGCCGTGCCGCCCTCGAGGCCGCGCGCGCCGACACCGCGAAGAAGAGCCGCGGCCTGTTCTCGCCGATGAAGATCGTCGAGGCCGTCGAGGGCGCGCTCACGCTGCCCTTCGACGAAGGCATGGCGCTCGAGCGCAAGCTGTTCCTGCAGTGCATCGACAGCCCGCAGCGCGCGGGCCTGATCCACGCCTTCTTCGCCGAGCGCGAAGTGCTGAAGGCGCCCGAGACCCGCTCCGCCAGCCCGCGGCCGCTGGAATCGGCCGGCATCGTCGGCGGCGGCACCATGGGCGCGGGCATCGCGGTGGCGATGCTCGACGCCGGCCTGCCCGTGACCATGATCGAGCGCGACGACACCCAGCTCGCGCGCGGCCGCGCCAACGTCGAGAAGGTCTACGACGGCCTGATCGCCAAGGGCCGCATCACGCCCGAGGCCAAGGCCGCCGTGCTGGCGCGCTTCTCGGGCTCGACCTCGTACGACGCGCTCGCCAATGTCGACATCGTGGTCGAGGCCGTGTTCGAGGACATGGGCGTGAAGAAGGCCGTGTTCGCCGAGCTCGACCGCGTCTGCAAGCAGGGCGCGGTGCTGGCCACCAATACCTCGTACCTCGACATCGACGAGATCGCCGCCAGCATCTCGCGGCCGCAGGACGTGGTGGGCCTGCACTTCTTCTCGCCGGCCAACATCATGAAGCTGCTCGAGATCGTGGTGCCCGCCAAGGTGCGCGCCGACGTGGTCGCCACCGGCTTCGAGCTCGCGAAGAAGCTCAAGAAGGTGCCGGTGCGCGCGGGCGTGTGCGACGGCTTCATCGGCAACCGCATCCTGGCCGTGTACCGCCAGGCCGCCGACCACATGATGGAGGACGGCGCCTCGCCCTACGAGATCGACGCCGCCGTGCGCAACTTCGGCTACCCGATGGGCCCGTTCCAGGTCTCGGACCTCGCGGGCGGCGACATCGGCTGGGCCACGCGCAAGCGCAAGGCCGCCACGCGCGACCCGCAGGCGCGCTACGTGCAGGTGGCCGACCGCATCTGCGAGCGCGGCTGGTTCGGCCAGAAGACGCAGCGCGGCTACTACCTCTATCCCGAAGGCGCGCGCACCGGCCAGCCCGACCCCGAGGTGCTGGCGATCATCGACGCCGAGCGCGAACGCGCGGGCGTCACGCCGCGCGCCTTCACCGAGGAGGAAATCATGCGCCGCTACATGGCCGCGATGATCAACGAGGGCGCCAACGTCGTGCTGCAGCGCATCGCGCTGCGCCCGCTCGACGTCGACGTGACCTTCCTCTACGGCTACGGCTTCCCGCGCCACCGCGGCGGCCCGATGAAGTACGCCGACATGGTGGGCCTGCCGAAGGTGCTGGCCGACATCCAGGAGTTCGCGAAGGAAGACCCGATCTTCTGGAAGCCGTCGCCGCTGCTGGTGCAGCTGGTCGAGCGCGGCGCCGACTTCGCGAGCCTCAATCAATCCGAGTAATCACAGAGCCAGCCTCCAGGAGACATCCCCATGCGTGAAGCCGTCATCGTTTCCACCGCCCGCACCCCGCTCACCAAGGCGCACCGCGGCGAATTCAACATCACCCCCGGCCCCACGCTGGCGGCCTTCGCGGTCAAGGCCGCGGTCGAGCGCTCGGGCCTCGACCCGGCGCTGATCGAGGACGCCATCCTCGGTTGCGGCTATCCCGAGGGCACCACCGGCCGCAACATCGCGCGCCAGGCCATCGTGCGCGCGGGCCTGCCGATCTCGATCGCCGGCACCACCGTCAACCGCTTCTGCGCCTCGGGCTTGCAGGCGATCGCGATGGCCGCGGGCCGCATCGTGGTGGACGGCGCGCCGGCCATGATCGCGGGCGGCGTCGAGAGCATCTCGCAGATCCGCAGCCGCAGCGCGACCGACAGCGGCCGAAATGACAATGAAAGCGGCATGGACCCGTGGATCGTCGAGCACAAGCCCGCGCTCTACATGGCGATGATCGAGACCGCCGACATCGTGGCCCAGCGCTACAACATCAGCCGCGAGGCGCAGGACCGCTTCTCGGCCGAGAGCCAGCGCCGCACCGAGGAGGCGCAGCTCGCCGGCCGCTACAAGGACGAGATCGTCGCCTGCACCACCACCATGGCGGTGACCGACAAGGAGACCAGGGAGGTCACGCACCGCGAGGTCACGGCCACCGAGGACAACTGCAACCGCCGCGGCACTACCTACGAGGCGCTGGCCAAGCTCAAGCCCGTGATGGGCGACGACAAGTTCGTCACCGCGGGCAATGCCTCGCAGCTGTCGGACGGCGCCTCGGCCTGCGTGCTGATGGAAGCCAAGGACGCCGAGCGCGCCAACATCAAACCCCTGGGCGCCTTCCGCGGCCTCGCGGTCGCGGGCTGCGAGCCCGACGAGATGGGCATCGGCCCGGTGTTCGCCGTGCCCAAGCTGCTCGCGCGCCACGGCCTCAAGGTCGAGGACATCGGCCTGTGGGAACTCAACGAAGCCTTCGCCTCGCAGTCGATCTACTGCCAGGACCGGCTGGGCATTCCCTCGGAACGCCTCAACGTCAACGGCGGCGCGATCTCGATCGGCCACCCCTTCGGCATGACCGGCGCGCGCCTCGCGGGCCATGTGCTGATCGAAGGCAAGCGCCGCGGCGCCAAGTACGCCGTGGTCACGATGTGCATCGCCGGTGGCATGGGCGCGGCCGGCCTGTTCGAAATCTATTGAGGAGCGCGCGATGGACCTGAACTTCACCCCCGAAGAAGAAGCCTTCCGCGGCGAGGTGCGTGCCTTCCTGGCCGACAAGCTGCCCGCGCGGCTGTCGGACAAGGTGCGCGGCGGCAAGATCCTCGAGAAGGCCGACATGGAGGAATGGCATGCCATCCTCGATGCGCGCGGCTGGCTCGCCAACCACTGGCCCGAGCAGTACGGCGGCCCGGGCTGGACGGCGGTGGAGAAGTTCATCTTCGAGAACGAATGCGCGCTGGCCTTCGCGCCGCGCATCGTGCCCTTCGGCGTGAACATGCTCGGGCCGGTGCTCATCAAGTACGGCAACGAGGCGCAGAAGCGCCACTGGCTGCCGCGCATCCTCAACGGCGCCGACTGGTGGTGCCAGGGCTATTCGGAACCCGGCGCGGGCTCCGACCTCGCGGCCGTCAAGACCTCGGCCGTGCGCGGCATCGATGCCCAGGGCGACCACTACATCGTGAACGGCCAGAAGACCTGGACCACGCTGGGCCAGCACGCCAACATGATCTTCTGCCTGGTGCGCACCAACCGCGAGGCGAAGAAGCAGGAAGGCATCAGCTTCCTGCTGATCGACATGACATCGCCGGGCGTCGAAGTGCGCCCGATCATCACGCTCGACGGCGAGCATGAGGTCAACGAGGTGTTCTTCTCCGACGTGCGCGTGCCGGCCGAGAACCTCGTGGGCGAGGAGAACAAGGGCTGGACCTGCGCCAAGTACCTGCTGACCTACGAGCGCACCAACATCGCGGGCGTGGGCTTCTCGGTGGCCGCGCTCGAGCAGCTCAAGGGCATCGCCGCCACGCAGACGAAGAACGGCAAGCCGCTGTCGGAAGACCCGGCCTTCGCGGCGCGCCTGGCGCGCGTGGAGATCGACCTCGAGAACATGAAGACCACCAACCTGCGCGTGATCGCGGCGGTGGCCGGCGGCGGCGTGCCGGGCGCCGAGAGCTCCATGCTCAAGATCCGCGGCACCGAGATCCGCCAGGAGATCTCGTCGCTGGCGCGCCGCGCGATGGGCGTGCATGGCCGCCCCTTCATCGCCGAGGCGCTGAAGGACGGCTTCACCGGCGAGACCTTCGGCCCGGCCTACGCCTCGGCCGCCGCCTCGCGCTACTTCAACAACCGCAAGCTGTCGATCTTCGGCGGCTCGAACGAGATCCAGAAGAACATCATCAGCAAGATGATCCTGGGCCTGTAAAGGAGAGATGCAATGAACTTCGAACACAGCGAAGACCGGCGCATGCTCGCCGACAGCCTCAACCGCTTCATCAGCGAGCAGTACGCCTTCGATGCGCGCGACCGCATCGCGAAGTCGGCGCACGGCTTCAGCAAGGAGATCTTCCAGCAGTTCGCCGAACTCGGCGTGATCGGCGCGCTGTTCAGCGAGGCCGATGGCGGCTTCGGCGGCGGCGGCTTCGACATCGCCGTGGTCTTCGAGGCCCTGGGCCGCGGCCTCGTGGTCGAGCCGCTGCTGGGGCGCGGTGATGGTCGGCGAGGCGCTCGGCGCGGCCGGCACGGATGCGCAGAAGGAGAAGCTGGTCGACATCATCAACGGCGTGACCGTCGCGGCCTTCGCGCACGACGAGGCCGACACGCATTACGAACGCACGCGTGTGCAGACCAAGGCCGAGCGCAGCGGCGACGGCTGGGTGCTGAACGGCGCCAAGGCCGTGGTGCCGCAGGGCGAGCAGGCCGACCTGTTCCTGGTCTCCGCCCGCACCTCGGGCAACGTGGACGACGAAGCCGGCATCTCGCTGTTCCTCGTGCCCGCGAAGACCGCCGGCCTCACCGTGCGCGGCTGCCCTTCGATCGACGGCGGCCGTGTCGCCGAACTCTCGTTCGACGGCCTGAAGCTGCCCGCCGATGCATTGCTGGGCACCGAGGGCCAGGGCGCCGCGACGCTCGAGCGCGCCATCGGCCGCGGCGTGCTCGCGCTGTGCGCCGAGGCCGTGGGCGCGATGGAGGCGGCCAAGACCGCGACGCTCGACTACCTGCGCACGCGCAAGCAGTTCGGCACGCTGATCGGCAGCTTCCAGGCGCTGCAGCACCGCATGGCCGACCTGCTGCTCGAGATCGAGCAGGCGCGCTCGGCGGTCATCAATGCCGCGGCCGCCATCGACGGCGGCGACCGCCTCGCGCGCGAGCGCGCGCTGTCGGCCGCCAAGTTCAGCATCGGCCGCATCGGCGCGCTGGTGGCGGAAGAAAGCATCCAGATGCACGGCGGCATCGGCATGACCTGGGAACTGCCGCTGCCCCACTACGCCAAGCGCCTCGTGATGATCGACCACCAGCTCGGCGACGAGGACCATCACCTGCAGCGCTATATCGCACTAGGCAAGGAGGTGGCGGCATGAGCAACGACAAGACCGTGCTGATCTCGCAGGAGGGTGCCGTGCGCATCCTCACCAACAGCAACCCGGGCGCGCGCAACGCGATCACGCCCACGCTGTATGCCGAACTCGCGGCCGCGCTGGCCGATGCACAGGACGACCCCGAGGTCGGTGCCATCGTCTTCACCGGCGCCGGCGATTTCTTCTGCTCGGGCGGCGACCTCAACCTGCTGGCCAAGCGCCGCGAGCTGCCCGCGTCGGAACGCCGCGAGAAGCTCGAGGGCCTGCACAACCTGATCCGCGCGCTGCGCGACAGCGGCAAGCCCGTGATCGCGGCCGTCGAGGGCGGCGCCGCGGGCGCGGGCCTGTCGATGGCGCTGGCCTGCGACATGCTCGTGTCGGCGCGCGATGCCTTCTACACCGTGGCCTACGTCAAGGTCGGCCTCACGCCCGATGGCGGCGCCACCGCCTTCCTGGCCGAGTTCGTCTCGCGCCAGCTGCTGACCGAGCTGTGCCTGACCGGCGACCGCCTGCCGGCCGAGCGCCTGCATGCGCTGGGCGCGGTCAACCGCCTGACCGACAAGGGCGCGGCACTGGCCGAGGCGATCGCGCTCGCGGCCAAGGTCGCGAACGGCCCGCAGCGCGCGAGCGCGCGCATCAAGTCGCTGTGCCGGCAGGCGCACCGCGCCACGCTCGAGGAACAACTCGAGGCGGAGGCCGTCTACATGGTGGAGTCGCAGGCCGATGCCGAGGCCGCCGAAGGCATCGGTGCCTTCCTCGGCAAGCGCAAGGCCGACTTCGCCGCGCTGCGGCGGCAGGACAAGTCCTGAAGGATCGAAGCCTCGCGCGGCGCTTCGACAAGCTCAGCGTGAACGGCTCCGGGTCTCACCGCGTAACCGAGTCAAACCCCAAACCGTTCGGGCTGAGCCTGTCGAAGCCTTGCACAGCGCTTCGACAAGCTCAGCGTGAACGGATCTGGATCTACCTGAATCTGTCTAGGTCCCCTTCCCCGGAACCCATCCGGTGCCACGTCCTCCTGGAGCCACCATGCCCTCGCTGAATTCCTCGCTGCCGCTCGCCGGCGTGCGCGTCCTCGACCTCTCCCGCATCCTCGCGGGCCCCTGGTGCGGCATGGTGCTGGCCGACATGGGTGCCGAGGTCATCAAGGTCGAGCACCCGGGCCGCGGCGACGACACGCGCGACTGGGGCCTGCGCGTCGGCCAGACCGAGACCGCCTACTTCAACAGCGTCAACCGCAACAAGCGCTCGGTCACGCTCGACCTGCAGACGCCCGAGGGCCAGCAGCTCGCGCGCGATCTCGCGAAGCAGTGCGACGTGCTGATCCAGAACTTCAAGTTCGGCGGCATCGACAAGCTGGGCCTGGGCTACGAGCAGCTGAGCCAGGAGCATCCCGGCCTCATCTACTGCTCGATCTCGGGCTACGACCGCACCGGCCCCGAGGCCGCGCGCCCCGGCTACGACCTCGTCGTTCAAGGCGAAGCCGGCCTGATGGCGCTCAACGGCGAGGCCAACCAGCCGCCGCTGAAGTTCGGCGTGGCCGCCGTCGACCTGTTCACCGGCATGTACTCGGCGCAGGCCATCCTCGCCGCGCTCTACCAGCGCGAGAAGACCGGCCGCGGCCGGCACGTGGAGATGGCGCTGTTCGACTGCGGCCTGATGATCACCGCTTACTACGGCCTCGAGGCGCTGCTGCTGGGCGAGGACCCGCCGCGCTACGGCAACTCGCATCCCTCGATCGTGCCCTACGGCGTGTTCGATGCGGCCGACGGCCCGCTGGTCATCACCGTGGGCAACAACGCGCAGTTCGCGCGCTTCTGCACCGAGGTGATCGAGCGGCCCGACCTCGCGGCCGACGAGCGCTTCAAGACCAACATCCTGCGTTCGGCCAACCGCGCGGTGCTGCTGCCGCAACTGCATGCCGAACTCGCGAAGCGCCCGCGCGCCGCGCTGCTCGACAAACTGAGCGCCGCCGGCATCCCCTGCGGCGAGGTGCTGGGCCTGCTCGAGGCGCTGCAATCGAAGCGCGCCACCGACGCCGGCCTGGTCACGCGCCAGCCGCATCCGGTCGCGGGCACGGTCGACGTGCTCGCGCCCCCTTACCGTTTCGATGGCGAGCGCCTGCCGGTGCGCAGCGCGCCGCCCACCCTGGGCGAAGGCACGCACGACGTGCTCCAGTCCTTGCTCGGCCTGTCGGATGAAAAGCTGGCAGCGCTGAAAAGCAGCGGCGTCGTCTGACGGCGCCACCTTGTTCCCCTGAAGCAGAAGTCATGGCCTCCCTCTCTCTCCGTACCCTCCGCAGTCCTCTTCGCCGTGCACTCCTCGCGCTCGCCCTTCCCCTCGCCGCCGGTGCCGCCTTCGCGCAGGCCTGGCCGGCCAAGCCGATCACGCTGATCGTGCCCTTCCCGCCCGGCGGTCCCACCGACGTGGCCTCGCGCATCGTGGCGCAGAAGATGTCGGCCGCGCTCGGCCAGAACATCGTGATCGACAACCGCAGCGGCGCCTCGGGCACCGTGGGCGCGGCCGCCGCGGCGCGCGCGCCGGCCGACGGCTACACCTTCGTGATGCTGGCCACGCCCACGCTGCTGGCCTCGCACCTCTACGGCCCGACCGGCTACGACATCTTCAAGAACTTCACGCCCGTGGGCAGCGTCTACGACCTGCCGATCGTGCTGGTGGTCAATCCCAAGGCGCTGCCCGAGGTGACCGGCCTGCAGGGCCTGATCGCCAAGGCCAAGGCCGAGAACGGCAAGCTCAACTACACGACCGCGGGCGCCGGCAGCTTCGGCCACCTGACGACCGAGCAGCTCAAGAACATCGGCAAGTTCGAGATGCAGCACGTGCCCTACCGCGGCAGCGCGCCGGCCGTGACCGACCTGATCGGCGGCCAGGTGCCCGCGATGTTCTCGGACCTGGTGGCCGTGATCCCGCACATCCGCGCGGGCAAGCTGCGCGCCATCGCGGTCGGCTCGGGCCAGCGCGTGAGCCTCTTGCCCGACGTGAAGACGGTGGCCGAGCAGGGCTTCCCGGGCTTCGACGCCACCTCATGGGGCGGCCTGCTGGCACCCGCCGGCACGCCCAAGGACGTGGTCGAGCGCATGAGCACCGAACTCAAGAAGGCGCTGGCCGACAAGGAAGTGCAGGAGAAGCTGCAGGGCGTGGGCTCGTTCGCGGCCTACCGCACCGCCGACCAGACCGCCGAGCGCATGCGCCAGGACTTCGAGCGCTGGGGCAAGGTCATCCGCGACAACCACATCACGAACCAGTAAAAACAGCCGGGCCGACACGGCGACGATTCAAGGGAACAAGGAGACAGGCCATGACCGACAGGAACGACCGGCACGACAACGACTACGCGACGCCCGTGGGCGCGCCGTTCCGGCCCGCGCGCCCCGTGCGCAGCCTCGCCGACATCCACGCGCTCGAGCAGACCCCGCTCGCGCAGGCGCTCACGGTGCGCAGCACCTACGAGATCTTTCGCAACGCAGGCCATGCCTTCGGCGACAAGACCGCGCTGACCTTCCTGCGCACCGGCAACCCGGACGATGCGCCGATCCGCTGGTCGTATGCCGAGCTGCTCGCGCGCATCCACCAGACCGCGAACCTGCTGCATGGCCTGGGCGTGGGCCCGAACGACGCGGTGGCGGTGCTGCTGCCGGGCTGCCTCGAATACCACCTCGCGCTCTGGGGCGGCGAGGCGGCCGGCATCGTGCAGCCGCTCAATCCGCTGCTCACCGACGAGAAGCTGGTCGCACTGATGACCGCGGCCCGCGCCAAGGTGCTGATCGCCTACGGCTCGGATGCCGAGTCGGGCATGTGGTCGAAGGCGCTGCGGCTGCGCGGCCAGGTGCCGGGCCTGACCACCCTGCTGCGCGTGGCGCCGCACGGCGAGGCACCGGGCGCGGCGGGCGCGCTGCCCGAGGGCGTGGCCGACTTCGAAGCGCTGCGCACCGCGCAACCCGATGACCGCCTCGTGAGCGGCCGCGACATCGCCTCGAGCGACATCGCCGCCTACTTCCACACCGGCGGCACCACCGGCGCGCCCAAGCTCGCGCGCCACAGCCACGGCGCGCAGGTGTTCACCGCCTGGGCCAGCGTGCAGGTCGCGGGCATGAACGAGCACGGCATCTCGATCAACGGCTATCCGCTGTTCCACGTCGCGGGCGTGCTGCCGGCCTCGCTGGCCTCGCTCTCGGCCGGCGTGGAGGTGGTGATCCCCACGCCCTCGCTGCTGCGCAACAAGCAGGTGCTGGCCAACTACTGGAAGCTGGTCGCCAAGTACCGCCCGACCTCGCTGTCGGCCGTGCCCACGGTGCTGGCCGCGCTGGCCAACGTGCCGCTCGACGGCGCCGACATCTCCTCGATCACCTACTGCCGCACCGGCGCGGCCGTGCTCTCGCCCGAACTCGCCGCGCGCTTCGAGCGCCTGTTCGGCCTGCACGTGCACGAGAGCCTGGGCATGACCGAGATGGCCGGCATCTCGACCATCACGCCGCCCGGCGTCGACGGCCCCGCGGGCTGCGTCGGCTTTCGGCTGCCCTACATGCAGATGCGCGTGGTGGCGCTCGACGAGCACGGCAACGCGAGCGACCGCGAAGTGGCGCGCGGCGAGACCGGCATGGTGCTGTTCAAGTCGCCCAACGTGTTCTCGGGTTTCGTCGATCCGGCCGACAACGCCAAGGCCTTCACGGCCGATGGCTGGCTCGCGACCGGCGACCTCGGCTGGATCGACAGCGAGGAGCGCCTCAACCTCACGGGCCGCTCGAAGGACCTGATCATCCGCAGCGGCCACAACATCGATCCCAAGGTGATCGAGGACGCACTCAGCGCCCATCCCGCGGTGCAGGTCTGCGCCGCGGTCGGCGCGCCCGATGCCTACGCGGGCGAACTGCCCGTGGTGTTCGCGACGCTGGTGCCCGGCGGCGCCGCCACCGAGGACGAGCTGCTGGCCTTCACCGCCGCGCGCGTCGACGAGGCACCGGCCAAGCCCAAGTGGGTGGCGCTGGTCGATGCGCTGCCGATGACCAACGTCGGCAAGATCTACAAGCCCGAGCTGCGCGCCATGGCCGCGACCCGCGTGGTGGCCGCGACCGTGGCCGAGCTCTGCACCGAACTCGGCCTGCCCGAGGCCGCGCGCCCGAGCGTGACGCACGAGGGCGAGAGCCTGGTGCGCGTGACGATCGACCCCGCCGGCGCCGGCGCGCAGTCCGCGGCGCTCGCCGAGCGGCTGCGCCAGGCGCTCGAGCCACTGCCTTTCAAGACCCGCGTGGCGACGGCCTGAAGCCGCCGCACGGCGGGCCGCAGCGCACGGCCCGCCGCCTTTCGTTTCTCCGACCCCAAGAACCATCAGGGACACCATGACCATCACCCGACACCCGACCCGTCGCGCGCTGCTGCGCGCCACCACCGCCACCGCCGCCGCGCTGCTCGCGCTGGCCCATGCGCCGGCCCAGGCCCAGGCGCCCTATCCGAACAAGCCGATCCGCATGGTCGTGCCCTTCCAGGCCGGCGGCGCCACCGACGTGCTCGCGCGCGTGCTGGGCCAGAAGATGGCGGCCGGCCTCGGCCAGCCCGTGGTGATCGACAACAAGCCCGGCGCGGCCGGCATCATCGGCACCGACATGGTCGCCAAGGCAGCGCCCGACGGCTACACCATCGTCTTCTCGCTGAGCAATTCGCTGCTGACCAACGAGTTCCTCTACGAGAAGCTGCCCTACGACACGCAGCGCGACCTCACGCTGGTCTACCAGGTGGCGATGGGGCCGCTGGTGCTGGTGGTGCATCCGAGCGTGCCGGCCAAGACCGCGCCCGAACTGCTGAAGTACGTGGCCGCGAACAAGGGCAAGGTCGCCTATGGCTCCTACGGCGTGGGCGCCTACCCGCACCTGGCGGGCGCGCACATGAGCCTCACGCAGCAGGCCGACATGAACCACGTCGCCTACAAGGGCGAGGCGCCGATGATGCAGGACCTGATCGGCGGCCAGATCCAGATGGCCTATGCGAGCGCGCTGGTCGCCAAGCCGCACATCGACGCGGGCAAGGTGCGGGCCATCGGCGTGAGCGGCGAGCGCCGCATGGCCGCGCTGCCCACCGTGCCGACGATGGCCGAGCAGGGCCTGAAGGACGAGGCCTACCGCGTGACCGGCTGGCTTGCCTTCGCCGTGCCCGCCAAGACGCCCAAGCCCATCGTGGACCGCATCGCCGAGGAAGTGCGCAAGGCCTCGCAGCAGCCCGACGTGCGCGAGCGCATCGCGGCCATGGGCTTCGAGCTCAAGGACAGCTCGCCCGAACTCTTTGCCGCCGCCTGGAAGACCGAGCGGCCGATCTGGGAGCGCCTCATCAAGCAATCGGGCGCGAAGCTCGAGTGAACCCCCTCCGTTTTTCATTGAAGGACCAGCCATGAAGATTCTCGTGCCCGTCAAACGGGTCGTCGACTACAACGTGAAGGTGCGCGTCAAGAGCGACGGCACGGGCGTGGACATCGCCAACGTCAAGATGAGCATGAACCCCTTCGACGAGATCGCCGTCGAAGAGGCCGTGCGCCTGAAGGAGAAGGGCGTGGTGACCGAGGTCATCGCCGTCTCGTGCGGTGACGCCAAGTCGCAGGAAACCCTGCGCACCGCGATGGCCATCGGCGCCGACCGCGGCATCCTGGTCGAGACCTCGGAAGAGCTGCAGCCGCTGGCCGTGGCCAAGCTGCTCAAGGCGCTGGTCGACAAGGAACAGCCGCAGCTCATCATCCTCGGCAAGCAGGCCATCGACGACGATGCCAACCAGACCGGCCAGATGCTGGCTGCGCTGGCCGACCTGCCGCAAGCCACCTTCGCTTCGAAGGTCGAAGTCGCCGGCGACAAGGCCAACGTCACGCGCGAAGTCGACGGCGGCCTCGAGACCGTCTCGCTCACGCTGCCGGCCGTCATCCCGACCGACCTGCGCCTCAACGAGCCGCGCTACGTCACGCTGCCCAACATCATGAAGGCCAAGAAGAAGCAGCTCGACACCTTCAAGCCCGAGGACCTCGGCGTGGACGTCAAGCCGCGGCTGAAGACGCTGAAGGTCTCGGAACCGCCGAAGCGCGGCGCCGGCATCAAGGTGCCCGACGTGGCGACCCTGGTGGACAAGCTGAAGAACGAAGCCAAAGTGATCTGAGGAAGACAACGAACATGACCGCACTCGTCATTGCCGAACACGACCACGCCAGCATCAAGCCGGCCACCCTCAACACCGTGACCGCCGCGCTCGCCTGTGGTGGCGACGTCCACGTGCTCGTGGCCGGTGCCAACGCGGCAGAAGCCGCCAAGGCCGCTGCCCAGATCGCTGGCGTCACCAAGGTCATCGCCGCCGACAGCGCTAGCCTCGCCGAGAACCTGGCGGAGAACGTCGCGGCCCAAGTCCTCGCGATCGCTTCCAACTACAGCCACATCCTGTTCCCCTCGACCGCCAACGGCAAGAACGTCGCGCCGCGCGTGGCCGCCAAGCTCGACGTCGCGCAGATCAGCGACATCACCAAGGTCGACAGCCCCGACACCTTCGAGCGTCCGATCTACGCCGGCAACGCCATCGCCACCGTGCAGAGCAGCGATGCCACCAAGGTGATCACCGTTCGCACCACCGGCTTCGATGCAGCCGCCGCCACCGGTGGCAGCGCAACTGTCGAGACCGCCGAAGGCGTGGCCGACAGCGGCAAGAGCAGCTTCGTGGGCCGCGAGGTCACGAAGAGCGAACGCCCCGAACTGACGGCCGCCAAGATCATCGTCTCCGGTGGCCGTGCCCTGGGCAGCGCCGAGAAGTTCACCGAAGTGATGGCCCCGCTGGCCGACAAGCTCAACGCGGGCCTCGGCGCCAGCCGCGCCGCCGTCGACGCGGGCTATGCGCCCAACGACTGGCAAGTGGGCCAGACCGGCAAGATCGTCGCGCCGCAGCTGTACATCGCCGCGGGTATCTCGGGCGCGATCCAGCATCTGGCCGGCATGAAGGACTCCAAGGTGATCGTGGCGATCAACAAGGACGAAGAGGCGCCGATCTTCTCGGTGGCCGACTACGGCCTCGTGGCCGACCTGTTCACGGCCGTGCCCGAGCTGGTGAAGACGCTGTAAGAGGAAGTGCCCGCATGAAGACCCGCATCACCGAGCTGCTCGGCATCCGCTACCCGATCGTGCAGGGCGGCATGCAGTGGGTGGGCCGCGCCGAACTGGCCGCGGCCGTCTCCAACGCCGGCGGCCTGGGCATCGTGACCGCGCTCACGCAGCCCACGCCCGACGATCTGCGCCGCGAGGTCGAGCGCACCCGCGCGCTCACCGACAAGCCCTTCGGCGTGAACCTCACCATCCTGCCGGCCGTGAAGCCGCCGCCCTATGCCGAGTACGTGCAGGCGATCATCGACAGCGGCGTGAAGATCGTGGAGACCGCGGGCAACAGCCCGAAGGACTTCATCGAGGCACTCAAGCGCCACGACGTGAAGATCGTCCACAAGTGCACCTCGGTGCGCCACGCGCTGTCGGCCGAGCGCAATGGCGTCGACGCCGTGTCGGTCGACGGCTTCGAGTGCGCGGGCCATCCGGGCGAGGACGACGTGCCGGGCCTGATCCTGCTGCCGATCGCGGCGCGCAAGCTGCGCATTCCCATCATCGCCTCGGGCGGCATCGCCGACGGCCGCGGCATGGCGGCCGCGCTCGCGCTCGGCGCCGAGGGCGTGAACATGGGCACGCGCTTCTGCGTGACCCGGGAAGCGCCGATCCACGACAACATCAAGCAAGCGCTGGTGGATGCGAGCGAGCGCGACACCAAGCTGATGTTCCGCACCATGCGCAACACCGCGCGCGTGTTCCGCAACGCGATCTCCGAAGAAGTGGTGGCCACGGAGAACCGTCCGGGCGGCTGCGAGTTCGAGGAGATCCGCCCGCTGGTGGCAGGCGCGCGCGGCCGCGCCGCGCTGGAGTCGGGCGCGGTGCAGGACGGCGTGGTCTCCGCCGGCCAATGCATCGGGCTGATCGACGACATCCCGACTTGCGCGGAACTGCTGGAGCGCATGGTGCGCGAGTGCCGCGAGCATCTGGACCGGGCGCGGTCCTGGATGGACTGAGTCTTTTCCTGCCCGCATCCCGGCGGCGATCACGCCGACCGGGACCTGCACGCCACGGCCTCTTCGAGGCCTGTGCGCCGTGCATTGCGGAAGCTGCATTTATTGGCGGTTGCCGCGACTTCGTGCCGAGCGGCACGGCAACCCGCCCACTTCTTCCCTAGAGTTGATGCCCCTGTCACTCGCTACCCCAACCGTGGGAGCAAAAAGGCGCAACACACCAATCCACTAACGAGATGTTCGAAGGCTGCTTGCCTCGCGGCAGGTCGTCGGTGCGAAAGCAGCGATGCGGATGCGAGGTATCAAAAGGCGACGGCCGAGGTGTAACGAGCACCCCGGCCGTCTAACCAAGTTCGTGCAACACCTCTAAAGGACCGCACAAAAATGGCTACCAAGACTATAGCCCGGCGTCGCACGCCGGTAGCTTCCGGAGACAACGCCCAAGGCCCGGCGGATCTCCTCGAAAACACCCTCTCCCAACTCGAAGCGCTTCTGTGGGTCTGCCACGGGAAAGACATCGATTGGTGCAGCGGTGATGGGCCTCGACAACTGGACAACCTGATCTGGCTCGCGGCTGGACTTGCGCGTGAGGCGGGGGAGTTGTTTCAGATGAGCGAGAAGGCGCGGCATGGGGCGCTTGAGGCTGGCGGGTAAGGGCTGGTCTGCGGGCTGCGGAGTCGCGGCCCGCTCTGTGAGGACGGGTCCCTTGGAGCGCGATGGCTGAGGCCTTCGTGATGGAAAAGATTCGGTTTGGTAGAGGCTTGAAGGGTTGGTCTCGGTGGCAGCTCCATGCTCCATGCCGATCGTCGACAAACAATGCGAGCAGCCTCCTTGGAAAGATTGCCAACATCCTTTGGCCCTGCGCGAGTAGGTATTCGCGACCAGAGCCAGACATTGCGAGCAGAAGGCAAAATCCGACCATCGAAGCTGACACTGGGGAAGTGATGGAGCTGGCAGCGAATGCGAAGGTCTTGCGATGGTTCCGGGAGTACCGCGCATATTGCAGTATTGGACTGTTGGTCATTGCTGGCTTGATGTTGATGCACCGAGCAGAAATGAGGGCTCCTGCCGAGAAGACCCTTACGGTGCGTGACGCAATGCTGAAGTACGTCGGCCCGATAGAGAAAGCAATCAGCAGGTCTGGCATCAACCATGGAACGACGAAGTTCGACGCCGGTCTGGGCATTGGCGTCGCAAACTACATTGACCACGACGAACTCATGCTGAGACTGCGGCCCGTTCTCTATCTTCCCTTTGCATCGATTCTCAGCGTCACACAAGAGCAAGCGGGCGCCGTTGAAGCCGCCGGCCCCAGATTGCGGATAGGGATTCACTTGGGAGAGGTCGTCACGTTGGAGGGTACTGCTGGACCCGTTCTGTCATATCAGGCATATGTCGGGAAAATCGAGCAACGTCGCGACTTCTGGTTGATGGGGGCCATCGTGGCAGCAGCAGTCGCCCTGGCCATCTATGTTGGGACGTCGCGTGTACGCATGCGCGAGTAGCGACGCAGTCGGCCAGAACCGGTCCTTCGAGCCCTGCATGATGTCGAACTACAGCCACTTATGGGACGGTACCGAGCCAGGCTGGGTACTTTTGCAGGTCCATCGACAGACATCGACCCTCGCGGTGCTGTTTGATGAGCCCGGAGCGACCCTTCAAGAAATCCAGGTACTACGCCGCGTGGTGCCCGAATTCACTGCACTGCCTGCCCAGCAGGCCGTCCTGCAGCTTCGCGGACGTTGGCGCATCGACCTCGGGGAAATGGAGTCTCGGGAAGCCCGAAGGCTGATTAAGAGGCTTCGGGATTGCGGCCTACGCGTGGAAGCGCAAACGCTGGACCGCAGTGGTTACCTGCCGTTCAACGAAGTTTCGAAGATGGCACTGCTCATTGAAGATGAGGTTGAAAGTAGAGCCGTGGCAGCCGAAGCTTTGAGGCAAGGAATCCCGGTTCGACAGGTCGAGAGCTAAGTCACTTCAGAAGGCTTGGCTACTCAAACGACCGGGACGAATGGCTGCTCTGGAGCAAGCCCGAGTTCCGCTTCGGGCCCATTGCAGACCTTTCCGCCAGCGAATACCAGTCATTCAGTTTGATGCAAACCTGTCTTTGAACTGCGTGAAATCTGCTCGGTAGACATAGACGATGTTCGTGCCCACAAACTCGTAGGCGCCTTCCATGTGATGATCGAATGCGATTACCTGACCCGGCTGCTTCCAATTGATGCCCCACAGTTCGTCGCTAGTAGAGCTGCCGAAGAAGATAAATGGCTTGAGGTCAAACTCTGGCCTGAAACCTTCCCATTCCGCCCAGAGCGTCTTCGTAAGGCTGACCATCGAATCTTCGACAGATAGTGGCAGCAAGTAGGAGGCACTCCCATGGTTCTCTCTCACCCCGTCCGCCTCGAGGTAGAGCGCTCGAAGTTCATCGGGAAAGCGAACCCCAAGTTTCGCTTCGGCGTCGGCAATCATGTCTGCGGAAGCCGGGGGGCCGTACCGCCAATCGGGGTAGTGTTCTTTCAGCATGCTTCTAGAGTACCCAAGTTGAGGCGTGAGCCCGCCAAGTGCCTACTTCGGAGCGAAATGAAGCCCGCCATCGAGTGACGGCTTCTGGCCGTGTACGGCTGTCGCGAGTCACCGCTTATTTTGGGGGAAGAACAGGAGCCAACCCGTTCAGCCAAGGCATTTCGTACCAGGTCACGTTGCGTTCAAAAGCGGCGCACTCCTCTGGCGTCAACCACACGCCATGGGCCTCGACGCCGAAGGAGGAGCCGTCTGTCAATTTCACTGCCTTGGCAATTCCGAAGAGGTCGCCTTTCACTAGCAACTCCCGAGGTACGACGGCTGTGACGAACATTTGCTCCTCGACGCCCTCGCATTGACCGACTTCACACAGCACGCATGTGCGAGTACCGTCGCGTCGTTGGACCAACACCAGCTGATAGTCCTGACCTTCAGCGACATCGCTACGCTTCCACATAGTCGCTTCTCCGTGAAAATTCTGAGCCGTCATCGAACGGCCGGTTCTGGCCGTATGCCGCCTCGTTCAGCGAATTTCGATACGGCCATCTGCACAACGTACTACCTCAGCACGCCATTCGGGCTTGTCCATTCCATCGTTGCTCTGGATACCAAAGGTCTCGACTTCGCCAGTTTCCGAAAGTGGGTCGCAGGTCCACCAAGCCGACTCATAGGGCATGTCGCCACGTTCGTGCTCGTATGCGATCGCGACCGGTTCGGAAACTGCGACGGCAATTTGTCGAAGCCATGTAAGGAAATCCAGATTCCACTTTCCGAGGTAGCCCTCCTTTTCGCCATCGCGGAGGTCGGCTTCGTGCAATACAGGACGAGCGTTCTCCGTACGCCAAAGTAGTTCATCAGAATCCGGTGGTGTATGTGTATGCCCGTAGACGTCTTCGAGCAACAAGGCGGACTTCGCGTCGATGAGCAGAAGTTTCTCACTCACCTTCGCAACGCTCAAGGCGTCGTGAAGCGATGCGCAAAGCAAGAGATGCTGCGCAGTCTTTCCGCCGGCGGGAACCGAGAGCAGAACGTCAATTGGCATGAGGTAGATGCATGGGAGGAACGACCGCCTTGGAGCAAATTTTTGAGGGCCCGAATGACTGGTCCTGGCCGGATTCTGCCGTAGCAGGCTCCGGCCGCCCTCAGCGGAGAGCCATCTCACTCCAGAAATCATTCCGGCCAGGCAGACGACACGGTCGCGAGGCCCCACAGAAGGAAACTGGACGATCGCAGTGAGCATTGGGCAATGGACCAAACTCTGCGCTCTAGCCGTCACCGCCCGGTCGACTAGTCGACCGGGCGATTTTCACGCAGGTGCTTTTGCAAGTCCCGCTCGGCCAGAAACGACAGCAGGTCCTCCATCTCCACCCTGGAACTCTGTCGTCGGATGATGTTCAAGCGTCGAATGGCAATGTTTTCGCGCTGGTAGGCATGGAGCTTGTGATGACCATCAACAATGAACTCAGCCCATGCCTTGCAATGCGATATGGTGACAACGACTGGTCGCTCTCCACATTGAATTGCTTGTGCGTGGCGATCTATCGTGGGCCGAGACAAGGCTGCTCGGGGATGAGTGGCAATCATGGCCCCGAAGCCGGGATAGAACTGAGTGACGTCCAATGCCATCTCCGGCCGCACTTCTTGCTCCACAACGTACGAATCGACTGGCACGTCTTCCAGTACGAAGACGTACTGCCCAGGCACCAAGATGGCAGCAACCTCTTGGAAATGCTTCCTCAATGGCTGGTCGTCCGGAACGGGAGTATCCACGGAGCGCCTTAGTCGCGTAAGTGCGTGATTCTGTTGGGACGCGACGGCACGCACGAGATGCTGACCCACGCTTCCTTCGCAATCCGCCCAGTAGGCTGCGACGATCTCATGTGAGATCCGCAACACCGCCTCAAAATCATCTACCCGAACGTCGAGTACTCCACCTGGCGACACCGCCACGACTTCTTCCTCTCGGAGGACTTTGTGGCTCTGCGGATGGAAGATTCCGCTCACACTCTTGCTCATAGGCGGGGTGGCATCTAGATGTAGTTAGGAGGGTCCGGCGCGGATACCGGACTCGATATCGTTTGCTTGGAGTTCTACGCGGCTCAAACTGCCGCCACGACAGGAGGCCTGCCATTGGCCGAGCTGCGGTTCAAGGAGCTTCGCGGCCGAAACAGACGCTTGCCAGGAGTGAAATGCACTGACTTTGCGCGCCTAGCCAACATACCACTGATCGATTCGATATGAGGTCTGCTCGGCGATGTCGACCGTGATGACACCCCACACATGGAGTCGGACCTCAGGCATTGCTGCGACTGGGCTATTCCAGAGCAGCCATTCACATGTCTCGCCTCCAGACTCTGACAATGCTCATCGACTCATCCAACTCGACCCAGAGAAGCGTATTTGGCATGCGGAGGTCCACCGGAAGTTGGACCGCAGGCACATCACGCGGAGCACCGCCGTCGGCAAGTCCATTGCCAGGATGCAACAAGACCCGTATCTGCCCCCTCGCAAGCGAGCCGAAGACAACGGCAGGGACTTTTTTCAGCCAATCGGCTGGGTACTTCTCTTTTTCGATCAATTGGTCCTCCTCGTCCGATGCCAACACTTCGATTTGCACCGTGGCTGCGAAGGTCTGCTTCTGGCCGCATTCTGCGACGGAGCCGAGCCGACTGCCAGCAACCCGTCCGACGCGAACGTTGAGCGCAGTCATACCAAAGTCGACCGCGGTCGAACCACCCACCTCCCCCCGCACTCACCATGCACAGGGCACCGGGTGCTTCCCGCAGCGAAATAAAGGAGGAGGCCGAAGGCCGGGGGACATTCGCGGAGGGAAGCACCCGGTGTCCTGTGCACGCCCCCGGACGCCCCGGGCCCCCGCCCATAGCCGCCAAAAAGCAGAAAACCGCCCCTTCCAGCGCCCCTAAAGCACAAACAACAGCTAAAGGAAACCCCCGATATATCAGTGGACATTGACGCCCCAGAATCGACGCCAGCTCCCCTGTCGAGGTGTACGGATCGCGTCCCGGCGACCGCCCGGTGACATGGCGCCTGCCCCAGCTGCCCGTTTTCTCCGATGACCACTCCTCCTGAGTCCGGCCCCACGCTGGACGCCGCCAGCCCCCTCCCCCCCGACATCGAAGCCGCCGACGAGCCCACCAAGGTGCCCCTGGGCATCGAGGACTGGCTCACCGTGCTCATCATGGGCGCGCTCGCGCTCATCACCTTCGCCAACGTCCTGGTGCGCTACTTCACCGACTCCTCCTTCGCCTGGACCGAGGAGTTCTCCGTGTTCCTGATGATCATGCTGGCGCTGGTCGCCGGCTCGGCCGCGGTCGCGCGCGACCGCCACATCCGCATCGAGTACTTCGCCGAAAGCGGCTCGATGGCCCGGCGCCGCCGGCTGGCGCAGTTCGGCGCGCTGATGATCGCCGCGCTGTTCGGCCTGATCGCCGCGCTCAGCGTGCGCATGGTCTGGGACGACTACCGCTTCGAGGAGACCTCGCCCGGCATCGGCGTGCCGGCCTGGTGGTATTCGATCTGGCTGCCGATCGTGTCGCTGGCCATCGCGCTGCGCGCCATCGGGCTGTTCGTGCGGCGCGGCCGCAAGCACAAGAACAACGACCAGCAGGACGCCGCCGAATGATCGCCACGCTCCTGTTCGTCGCCTTCCTGCTGATGATGCTGGTGGGCGTGCCCATCGGCGCCGCGCTCGGCCTGGCCGGCGCGGCCTGCATCGCGCTCGCCAACACCGACGCCCAATGGTTCGGCCTGCTCGCGGTGCCGCAGAACTTCTATGCCGGCCTCGGCAAGTACCCGCTGCTCGCCATTCCGATGTTCGTGCTGGTCGGCTCGATCTTCGACCGCTCGGGCGTCGCGCTGCGCCTCGTGAACTTCGCCATCGCCATCGTGGGCCGCGGCTCCGGCATGCTGCCGCTGGTGGCGATCGCGGTCGCGATGTTCCTCGGCGGCATCTCGGGCTCGGGCCCGGCCAATGCCGCCGCGGTGGGCGCGGTGATGATCGCCGCGATGTCGCGCGCCGGCTATCCGGCCGCCTACTCGGCCAGCGTGGTCGGCGCCGCCGCGGCCACCGACATCCTGATCCCGCCCTCGGTGGCCTTCATCGTCTACTCGGTGCTGGTGCCCGGCGCCTCGGTGCCGGCGCTGTTCGCCGCCGGCATGGTGCCCGGCGTGCTGGCCGGCCTGGCGCTGATGATTCCGGCCGTGTGGCTGGCGCGCAAGCACAAGATGGGCGCGCTCGAATCCACCCTGCCGCGCCCGCCGTTCTGGAAGAGCTTCCGCGAAGCCACCTGGGGCCTGGCGGCGCCGGTGCTGATCCTCGGCGGCATGCGCGCGGGCTGGTTCACGCCCACCGAGGCGGCCGTGGTCGCCGTGTTCTACGGCCTCTTCGTCGGCATGTGCATCCATCGCACCATCAAGGTCCGCGACCTGTTCGTCATCCTGCGCGAATCGGGCGAGCTCTCGGCGGTGATCCTGCTGGTGGTCTCGCTCGCGGGCATCTTCGCCTACTCGCTGTCCACGCTCGGCGTGATCGATCCGGTGACGCGCGCCATCGTCAACTCGGGCCTGGGCGAATACGGCGTGCTCGCGCTGCTGATCCTGCTGCTCATCACGGTCGGCATGTTCCTCGACGGTGTCTCGATCTTCCTGATCTTCGTGCCGCTCTTGCTGCCGATCGTTCAGTACTACAAGTGGGACCCGGTCTGGTTCGGCGTGATCCTCACGCTCAAGGTCGCGCTCGGCCAGTTCACGCCGCCGCTGGCCGTCAACCTGATGGTGTCGTGCCGCATCGCCAAGGTGCGCATGGAGGAGACCGTGCGCTGGGTCGGCTGGATGCTGTTCTCGATGTTCGTGGTGATGGTGCTGGTGATCGCCTTCCCCGAACTCGCGCTGTGGCTGCCCAGGAAGCTGGGGTATTGAACGCGGACAGCCGAACGCAGAGGACGCGAAGGTTTCGCGAAGGACGCAAAAAAGAAAAAGGATGTTCCTTTCGCGTCCTTCGCGAAACCTTCGCGTTCTTCGCGTCCGGCTGCCCGATTTTTTCAACGAGGAGATAGATCAGATGAAATTCCGCCGCACTCTGCTGGGCCTCGCGATGGCCGCCACCGCTCTAGCATTCACGACCGGCGCCATGGCGCAGGCCGCCTACAAGGCCGAGTACAAGATGTCGCTGGTGCTGGGCCCGCCCACGCCCTGGGGCCAGGCCGGGAAGATCTGGGCCGACCTCGTGAAGGAGCGCACCCAGGGCCGCATCAACATCAAGCTGTACCCGGGCGTGTCGCTGATTCAGGGCGACCAGACGCGCGAGTTCAGCGCGCTGCGCCAGGGCGTGATCGACATGGCCGTGGGCTCGACCATCAACTGGTCGCCGCAGGTCAAGCAGCTCAACCTGTTCTCGATGCCCTTCCTGATGCCCGACTACGCGGCCATCGACGCCCTCACGCAGGGCGAGGTCGGCCAGGAGATCTTCAAGACCCTCGACAAGGCCGGCGTGGTGCCGCTGGCCTGGGGCGAGAACGGCTTCCGCGAGATCACCAACTCGAAGCGCCCGATCAAGTCGCCGGCCGACGTCAAGGGCATGAAGATCCGCGTCGTCGGTTCGCCGATCTACTCCGACATGCTGACCGCGCTGGGCGCCAACCCCACGCAGATGAGCTGGGCCGACGCACAGCCCGCGCTCGCCAGCGGCGCCGTCGACGGCCAGGAGAACCCGCTGTTCCTGTTCACCGTGCTCAAGATGCACACCGTGGGCCAGAAGTTCGTGACCACCTGGGGCTATGTGGCCGACCCGCTGGTGTTCGTGGTCAACAAGGAGATCTGGGCCTCGTGGACGCCGGCCGACCAGGCCATCGTGCGCCAGGCCGCGATCGACGCCGGCAAGGAAGAAATCGTCATCGCACGCAAGGGCCTGGTGGAAGCCGACAAGCCCGTGCTCAAGGACATCGCGGCCATGGGCGTGACGGTCACCAGCCTCACGCCTGCTGAACGCGATGCCTTCGTGAAGGCCACGCGTCCGGTGTACGAGAAGTGGAAGCCGACGGTGGGCGCCGACCTCGTCGCGCGCGCCGAGAAGGCGATCGCGGCGCGCAAGAAGTAAGAGCAAACGCCGCGCGGGTTGGCGCGCCTCAGTTGCGATAGCGGCTGGGGTTCGCGCCCGCCACCTTCTTCATCAGGCGCCGCAGCGCAGTGGCGTCCTGATACCCGACGGCGCCGGCCACCTGGTCGACCGTCATGCGGCTGGATTCGAGCAGCGCCCGCGCGCGCCGCAGCCGCACGCCCTGCAGCAGCGCCTGCGTGCTCTTGCCCGTGGCCTTCATCACGTGGCGCGCGAGCGTGCGCTCCGACATGCAGAACTCGCGCGCCAGCTCGCTCACCGAGGGCGGCGCGGGCAGCGCCGCTTCCACGCGTGCCGCCAGGCGCGCCACCAGGTCGTTGCCGTTGGCCAGCAGCTCGGGAACGATGAACGGCGCCTGCGCCTGGCGCCCGTCGATCAGCAGCAGCCGCGACACCAGATCGGTGAGCGCGCTGCCGCAGCGTTCGCGCAGCAGGTGCAGCATCAGGTCGGTCTGCGCGAAGGCCGCGCCGGCCGTGACCACCGGACCGTCGGCGCAGACCATGCGGTCGACGTCGACCGTGCAATCGGGTGCCATGCGCTTGAGCAGCGCGGCGTACCACCACGAGGTGGTCGCGCGGCGGCCCTGCAGCAGGCCCGCCGCATTGAGCAGGAACACCGCCGAGCACGAGGCCGCGACCTGGCCGCCGGCGCGCGCATGTCGCGCGAGCCCGTCGATGGCGCGCGCGGCGTCCTCGCTCTCGAGGCAGCGGCGGATCTGCTCGGGCGTGTCGAGGCCGAGCCCCGGCACCACCCAGGTCGAGCGGTCGTCGCGCGCGCGGGTCGGCAGGCGCACGGTGTCGATGTGCATGCCCGAGCGCAGCGCAACCATGCCGCCGGCCGGCGAGCACAGCCGCCAGCGCGGCGGCGCCACGCCGGCGCGCGCGGCCACCGAGCGCGCGGCGCCGAGGATGTCGGCCGTGGCGGCCACGCTGGAGGCGAAGGCGCCGGGCAGCACCAGGATCGTGAAGTCGTGCATAGGGGAGCTTTGTCCGATTTAGCCCTGAAACAGTCAAACAGGACACTGCCATTCTGAACGGCCGGTGGGCCCAATACAAGCTTCATCCACCCCGCTCCCCAAGCCACTGCCCACGCCATGACCCACGCACCCGCCACCCGAGCGCTCGACCGCGACGACCCGCTCGACGACTTCTCCTCGCGCGAGATCGAACTCGACGGCGTCGCCAAGAAGGTCTACCTGATGGGCAGTGGCCCCGCCGTGATCGTGATGACCGAGATGCCCGGCATCAGCCCCCAGGTGGCACGCTTCGCGCGCTGGGTGCGCGACGCGGGCTTCACCGTCTACATGCCCTCGCTGTTCGGCCGCGACGGGGCCGTGCCGCAGGCCGAGGAAGGCGCGGCGGTGTTCAAGCGCGCCTGCGTGAGCGCCGAGTTCCGCGCCTTCGCGTCGAACGCCTCGAGCCCCGTCACGCAATGGCTGCGCGCGCTCGCGCGGCTCGCGCACGCCGAATGCGGCGGCGCCGGCGTGGGCGCGATCGGCATGTGCTTCACCGGCAACTTCGCGCTGTCGATGATGCTCGAGCGCGCCGTGCTCGCGCCCGTGGTGTGCCAGCCCTCGCTGCCGCTCGACGACCCGGCCGGCACCAACGTGGCGGCCGACGAGTTGGCCGCCGTGCGCGAGCGGCTGGAACGCGAGGACCTGACGGTGATGGCCTATCGCTTCGACGGCGACAGGTTCTGCAAGGCCGAGCGCTTCGCCGCCTTCTCGCAGGCGCTCGGCGACCGCTTCGTGGCGCGCGTGCTGCCCGACAGCGCGGCCAATCCCGACACGCCGCCCTTCTTCGCCCAAATGGTCGCGAGCCCGCACAGCGTGGTCACCGCGCACCTGATCGACGAGGCCGGGCAGCCGACCATCGCGGCGCGCGACGAGATCCTGGCCTTCTTCGCCAGGCGGCTCCTGGGCTGAAGCTCTGGCAGACTGGCTGCCCGCAGGCGCGCGCTCCGTCGTGCCTGCATGGAGCCCGCATGCCGACGAACACGCCCCCGCTTTCCGACGACACCACCGTCCACACGCTGATCATCGACACCGACCCCGGTGCCGACGACGTGATCGCGCTGCTGCTCGCCATGGCCTCGCCCGAGCGCCTGAAGATCCGGGCGCTGACGACAGTGGCCGGCAACGTGCCGCTCGCCAAGACCTCGCGCAACGCGCGGCTGGCGCGCGAGTGGGGGCAGCGGCCCGACGTTCCTATCTACGGCGGCGCGCAGCGACCGCTGCTGCGCGCACCGATCTACGCGGCCGACATCCACGGCAGCGAGGGCATCACCGGCGTGCAGGTGCACGAGCCCGCGCAGCCGCTGGCCGAAGGGCATGCGGTCGACTACCTGATCGACACCCTGCGCGCCGCGCCCGCGCAAAGCGTGACGCTCGCGATGCTCGGCCCGCAGACCAACCTCGCGCTGGCGCTCGCGCAGGCGCCCGACATCGTGCGCGGCCTGCGCGAGCTGGTGCTCATGGCCGGCGCGCATTTCAACGGCGGCAACATCACGCCGACGGCCGAGTTCAACGTCTTCGCCGATCCGCATGCGGCCGAGATCGTGCTCGAAAGCGGCGTGCCGATCACCATGCTGCCGCTGGACCTCACGCACAAGGTGCTGGCCACCCCCGAGCGCATCGCGCGCCTGCGCGACCTCGGCAACGAGGCGGGCCGGATCGTGGCCGACATCCTCGATGCCTACGTGCGGCACGACATGCAGTACTACGGCCTGCCCGGCGGGCCGGTGCACGACGCGACCGTGATCGGCTACCTGCTGCAGCCTTCGCTGTTCAGCGGCAGACAGGTCAACCTGGCAATCGACAGCCGCGAGGGGCTGGGCTTCGGGCAGACGGTGGTGGACTGGTATGGGGGATTGAAGAAGCCGGCGAACGTGCGCTGGATCGCGGACGGGGATGCGCTGGGGTTCTTCGATTTGCTGACGCAGGGGATCTCGCGCCTGCCTTGAGTGGGCCGGGTCAGCGCTCGAACGCGCGGCTCAGACCGCGGCCCTGGCCTTCAGCCACAGGCCGAATTCCATCATCACGCTGACGACAGGCTTCAGGCGCTCGCCGTCCGGCGTGAGCTGGTACACGACCTTGACCGGCACCGTGGCATGAACGGTTCGCTGCACGAGCCCGGCCTCTTCGAGCGCGCGCAGGTCCAGGGTCAGCGAGCGCTGGGAAATGCCGGGCACGTCGCGGCGCAATTCGTTGAATCGCTTGGGTCCGTCGACGAGATAGGACACCAGCAGCAGTCGCCAGCGGCCGCCCAGGAGGCGCATGGCTTCCTCGACGGAACAACCCGAGACGTTCGATTTCATAGCACGCGATGGAGAAGAAGGCCGCAGGTATATTTTTTTAACCTAGAGGCAGTTTATGTGCCTTCTTCCAAATCCACGCCCGGTTCCTAACATGGCCCGAGGTGCTCCCCAGCGCCGTACCTGCCGCCCATCGAAGAACCCATGAAGCTCTACTACATCCCCGGCGCCTGCTCGCTCTCGCCCCACATCGTGCTGAACGAACTCGGCCTCGACTTCGACCTCGTCAAGGTCGACCACAAGACCCACAGGACGCAGGACGGCCGCGACTTCCGCGAACTCAGCCCCTTCGGCTATGTCCCGCTGCTCGAGCTCGACGACGGCACGTTGCTGCGCGAAGGCCCCGCCATCGTTCAGTACCTGGCCGACCTGAAGCCGGCGTCGCGCCTCGCGCCGGAGAACGGCAGCCTCGAGCGCTATCGCCTGCAGGAGTGGTTGAGCTTCCTGACCTCGGAAATCCACAAGGGCTTCATTCCCCTGCTTTATGCCGTGCTCGCCGGAAAGTACGGCGTCGAGACCGCGAAGCCCAAGCTCGAGCAGCGCTATGCCTGGATCGACGCGCAGCTTGCCGGCCGCGACTACCTGATGGGCGATGGCTTCACGGCCGCCGACGCCTACCTCTATGCGCTGACCCAATGGGGCCAGGCCGCGTGGCTCGCGTCCGTCTACAGGGCCGACATCCATTTCGATGGGCTGGACAACCTGCGGGACTGGTATCGACGCGTGCGGGCGCGGCCCGCGGTTCGCAAGGCGCTCGATGTCGAAGGGCTCAGGTAGGACGGCGCCATCGTGGCGTCGTCACGCACCGGTCAACGCCGCTTGGCACACACGTTCTCGAACACGATCCCGCTCACCGTCGTCGGCCCGCCCACCGCCTTCCATTCGCTGCGCCGGCTCAGGTCGATGTCGTGCGCTTCGAGCGGCCCGTTGTGGCTCACGACGCGGCGCATCCTCTCGCGCGCGCCCTTGCAGTCGTAGTCGTAGAGGTAGCGCGAGGTGCGGAACGGTGTCTTGCCGACATCGGTCTGCAGTTCGTCGTAGCGGTAGAGCGTCCAGGCCTCGACGGCATCGCCGTGCGGCCGGATCGAATCGCGTTGCAGCAGCACCTTCTTGCGCGGGGTGGACGCGATCTCGGTCCAGTTCTCGGCGGCTTGCGCCGGCATCAGCGTCATCAAAGCAGCCGCCGTGCAGAGCGCCGCGGCGCGGTATCTGGATGGATGGACGCCCATTCTTTTCACCTCCGTGCGAATACGGCAACAGCGAGAGATGGTCGCATGAAAGCCCCGACGGCAAGGAGTTCGGCGCCATGAAAAAAGGGCCACGCCGTCGCCGGCATGGCCCTCGTCATTCGTCGCAAGGCGCAGCGCTCAGTGCTGCAGGATCTTGTTGAGGAAGTCCTTGGTGCGCGGCTGGCGGTTCTCGGGCTGGCCGAAGAACTCGTCCTTGGTGCAGTCCTCGAGGATGCGGCCGCCGACGTCGATGAAGATCACGCGGCTCGCGACCTTGCGGGCGAAGCCCATTTCGTGCGTGACCACCATCATGGTCATGCCTTCCTTGGCCAGGCTCACCATCACGTCGAGCACTTCGCCGACCATCTCGGGGTCGAGCGCCGAGGTGGGTTCGTCGAACAGCATCACGATCGGGTCCATGCTCAGCGCGCGGGCGATCGCCACGCGCTGCTGCTGGCCGCCCGAGAGCTGGCCCGGGAACTTGTCCTTGTGCGCCATCAGGCCCACGCGGTCGAGCATCTTGAGGCCGCGGGTCTTGGCCTCGTCGGGCGTGCGGCCCAGCACCTTGATCTGCGCGATCGTGAGGTTCTCGGTCACCGACAGGTGCGGGAACAGCTCGAAGTGCTGGAACACCATGCCGACCTTGGAACGCAGCTTCGGCAGGTTGGTCTTGGGGTCGTGCAGCGGGATGCCGTTGACGGTGATCTCGCCCTTCTGGAAGGGTTCGAGCGCGTTCACGGTCTTGATGAGCGTGGACTTGCCCGAGCCCGAAGGGCCGCAGACCACGACCACGTCGCCCTTGGCGATGCTGACCGAGCAGTCGTTGAGCACCTGCACGGGGCCGTACCACTTGGAGACGTTCTTGATTTCGATCATTTTTTCGGACATTTCTTTCTCTCCGGTTCAGTGCTCTGTCAGCGGATGATGGCGATTTTCTTGTGCAGGCGCTTCACCAGGTACGACAGCGCATAGCACATCACGAAGTACACGACCGCGGCGAGCAGGTAGGCCTCGATCGGGCGGCCGAAGTTCTTGCCCGCGGTCTCGAAGCCCTTGAGCATGTCGTAGGCGCCGATGGCGTAGACCAGCGAGGTGTCCTGGAACAGGATGATGGTCTGCGTGAGCAGCACCGGCAGCATGTTGCGGAAGGCCTGCGGCAGCACCACGAGGCGCATGTTCTGGCCGTAGGTCATGCCCACCGCCTGGCCCGCGTTCACCTGGCCGCGCGGGATCGACTGGATGCCCGCGCGCATGATCTCGCTGAAGTAGGCGGCCTCGAACGCGACGAAGGTGATCACGGCCGAGATCTCGGAACGGTAGTTGGAACCCACCGAGCCGAACAGCGAATAGAACGACGCCGGCACCAGCAGGAAGAACCACAGGATCACCATCACCAGCGGGATGCTGCGCATGCCGTTGACGTAGAGCGCCGCGGGCGCATCGAGCCACTTCTTGCCCGACAGGCGCATGAGCGCGAGGATCGTGCCGAAGATCACGCCGCCGATCGTGGCCACCACCGTCAGCATGATGCTGAAGTAGAAGCCCTTGACGACGAAGTTGCTGATGACGTCCCAGTTGTAGAAGGACAGGTCGAGATTCATCATGTCAGTGTCCTCCGCCGCCGCTGGCCGAGACGATGAAGCCCGGCACGCGGGTCTTCTTCTCGATGAAGGCCATGAGCCGGTTGATCGCCAGGGCCGACACCACGTAGCACGCCGTCACCGCGAGGTAGACCTCGATGCCGCGCGAGGTTTCTTCCTGCGCCTGCATGGCGAACATGGTGAGTTCGGTGACCGACACGGCGAACGCGACCGACGAGTTCTTGAAGATGTTCATCGTCTCGCTCGTGAGCGGCGGGATGATGATGCGATAGGCCATGGGCAGGATCACGTAGCGGTAGTACTGCGTCGTGGTGAAGCCCACCGCCATGCCCGCGTAGCGCTGGCCCTTGGGCAGCGCCTGGATGCCCGAGCGCACCTGCTCGGCGATACGCGCCGAGGTGAAGAAGCCCAGCGCCAGCACCACCAGGATGAAGCTAGGCACGCCCTTCATGACCGGCACCAGCGCCGGAATGACGTGGTACCAGAGGAAGATCTGCACCAGCAGCGGGATGTTGCGGAACAGCTCGACCCAGGCATTGCCCAGGCGCACCAGCCACGGGTTGTCGGGCAGGGTGCGGACGATGCCGACCAGCGAACCCAATACCAACGCGACGATCAACGCCAACAGTGCCACGGACACCGTCCAGCCCCAGGCCGACAGCATCCATTGCAGATAGGTCGGATATTCCCCCCCGGGGTCCTGCAGGAAGACCTGCCAATCCCAGTTGCCCATTTTTCTTACTCCTTCGCCTTCTTCCGAAAATCAGTCCCTGAAAAGAAACGCCCACCGCGAAAGGTGGGCGTCATTCACGCAGCGACGCGACGCTTATTCCTTGGTCACGTACTCTTCAGCGGGCTTGTCGTTCGGGTTGGCCCATGCGTTCTTCGTGGCTTCGCCCAGCGGCAGGTTGATGGTGACGTTTGCCGGGGGGATCGGCTTCAGGAACCACTTGTCGTAGAGCTTGGCGAGTTCGCCCGACTTGGCCTGGGCCTTGATGCTGTCGTCCACGGCCTTCTTGAAGGCGGGGTCGTCCTTGCGGATCATGATGGCGATGGGCTCGACGGCGAGCACGTCGTTCAGGATCTTGTAGTCCTTCGGCGACTTCGACTTGGCGGCCAGCGCGGCCAGGATCGAGCCGTCCATCACGAAGGCGTCGGCACGGCCGGTCTCGAGCAGCAGGAAGCTGTCGGAGTGGTCCTTGCCGTAGACCTCCTTGAAGGTCAGGTTCTCGGCGCGCTTTTGCTTGCGCACGGTCTGCAGCGGCGTGGTGCCGGTGGTGGTGGCGACGGTCTTGTCCTTCAGGTCGGCCAGCGAGTTGATGCCCGAGTTCGCCTTCACGACGATCTTGGTTTCCTCGACGTAGGTGGTCACGCCGAAGGCCACGTCCTTCTGGCGCGTGGCGTTGTTGGTGGTGGAGCCGCACTCGATGTCGACGGTGCCGTTCTGCACCAGCGGGATGCGGTTTTGCGAGGTCACGGGCTGGTACTTGACTTCGAGCTTCTTGCCGGCGGCCTTCTCGAGGTCCTTGATGATGTTGGCGCAGACGTCGTAGTGGAAGCCGGTGTATTGGCCGTTGCCCAGCGTGTACGACAGACCCGAGGATTCACGCACACCTTCGGTGATGACGCCCGATGCCTTGATCTTGGCCAGCGTGTCATTGGCCTGCGCCATCGCGCCGCCGGCGGTCAGCGCCGCGATTGCCAATGCCAGTACTTGCTTTTTCATACGGAAAACTCCTGAGGGTGACGGAAATGAGAGATACAACGAAATTCTAGACAGGATGTCTCGGGGGAATACCCGGACCAACCCGGTGCATTTTCCCCGAGCCGCGCACCGGGCGGGCGCATAAGGCGCCTGGCTGGTGCGGACACTGGAATTGGCATTGTCCGGCTTTCACAAAGCAGCCTTTGTGCCCGACGGTTCCGCGGCCAGCGGCACCGGCACGGACAGCCGCACGGGCTGGGTCAGGTTCTCGGGAACCAGCAGCGCGTCCATCTCGTCGCGCGTCATGATGCCCAGCGATTCGGCGACCAGGTCGATCGGTCCGCCCGTGGCCAGCGCGGTCTTGGCGATCAGCGCGGCCTTCTCGTAGCCGATCAGCGGATTGAGCGCGGTGACCAGCGTGACCGACTCGCGCACCCGCTTGGCGAGGAACTCGCGGTTGGCCTCGATGCCGTCGACGCAGTTCAGCTGCAGCGTGTTGCAGGCGTTGCCCAGGTGCTTGATGCTCTTGAACAGGCTCCAGCCCATGATCGGCTCGAAGGCGTTGAGCTGCAGCTGGCCGGCTTCGGACGCCATGGTCACGGTGATGTCGTTGCCGATCACCTCGAAGGCCACCTGGTTCATCACCTCCGGGATCACCGGGTTGACCTTGCCCGGCATGATCGACGAGCCGGCCTGCCGCGCGGGCAGCCGGATCTCGCCGAAGCCCGCCTGCGGGCCGCTCGAGAGCAGGCGCAGGTCGTTGCAGGTCTTGCTGAGCTTGGTGGCCACGCGCTTGAGCACGCCCGACAGCTGCACGAAGGCGCCGGTGTCCTGCGTGGCCTCGATCAGGTTGGCGGCCTGCTTGAGCGGCACGCCGGTCTGCTCGGCCAGGTACTGGCAGGCGAGGTTGGCATAGCCGTGCGGCGCGTTGATGCCGGTGCCGATGGCGGTGGCGCCGAGGTTGATCTCCTCGATCAGCGCGCGCGCCTCGCCGAGGCGGGCCTCGTCCTCGCCGATCATGATGGCGTAGGTCAGGAACTCCTGGCCCAGGGTCATCGGCACCGCGTCCTGCAGCTGGGTGCGGCCGATCTTGAGCACGTCCTTGAACTCGAGCGCCTTGGCCTCGAAGCTGCGGCGCAGCGCCGCCATGGCCTCGAGCAGCTTGCCGATCGCGAACCACAGCGCCAGCCGAACAGCGGTCGGATAGACGTCGTTGGTGCTCTGCGAGGCGTTGACGTGGTCGTTGGGATGCAGCACGTCGTAGCGGCCCTTCTCGTGGCCGAGCTTCTCGAGCGCGAGGTTGCAGATGACCTCGTTGGCGTTCATGTTGGTCGAGGTGCCGGCGCCGCCCTGGATCACGTCGACCACGAACTCGTCGAGCAGCTTGCCCTCGATCAGGTCGTCGCAGGCCAGGATGATCGCGGCCGCGCGGTCGCGGTCGATCGCGCCGAGGTCGGCATTGGCGCGCGTGGCCGCCTTCTTCACGAAGGCCAGCGCACGCACCAGGTCGGGCATGGCCGACACGCGGGTGCCGGAGATCGCGAAGTTCTCGACCGCCCGGGCCGTGTGCACGCCCCAGTAGGCCACGGCGGGAATCTGCTTCTCGCCGAGGAAGTCGTGTTCGGTTCTGAAGTTGGAGCCCATACCCACCTCTCGGCTGAAAAAAAGCACGCGAGAACGCGTGCCATGGATTTGCGGTCGCTCGACCCGCGGCCGAAAAACTGCCCGGACTGTAGGGGCGTCATGGCACGGACGCCAATGCTGTTTACGGGAACACTTATGCCTGACTTTTATAGATTGTGCAGTGCACAAACCCGTCGCCAAAGGCTATACCCAAACGCCCGGCCCGACCAGCGGCGCGCCCCCTACGAGGCCCCGGAATCAGCGCGGCGGCTGGGTGCCGACGAGGTACGACCACAGCGCGTCGGCCGAGCTCTTGGGCTGCAGCGACTCGAGCCCGGCGGCCTTGGCCGCGGCCCGGCCGCCCGCGCGCGGCTGCAGCGGCGCCTGCGGGCGCTCGCGGTAGGCGCGGATCTCCATCGTGGCCTCGAGCCGGTCGATCTCGGGCGGCAGCGCGCTCACCAGCTTGCGCATGCGCACCTCCTTGCGCACCGCGCTCTGTGGCAGGAAGGCGATGCCATGGCCCTCGAGCGCCATCACCTTCAGGCCCTCGGCCATGTCGGTCTCGTACACCCGGTCGAGGTGGATCGCGGTGCCCGATTCCTTGAGCAGCTGGTCGACCACGCGCCCCAGGTAGGCGCCCGGCGCATAGCCCAGGTAGGGCAGCGGCTGGCCGGCGCGGCCCGGCAGCCGGTAGCGCGGCGCGCCCTCGGCGTCGGCCTTGACCCAGGGCGCCACGGTCTCCTCGCCCAGGCTCACCATCTCGTACTTGTTGGCGTCGAGCTGCAACGGCTGCGAGGGATGGTGGTAGGCGATCAGCAGGTCGCAGCTGCCCTCGACCAGCCGCAGCACGGCGTCGTGCACGTTGAGCGCGATCAGCCGGCTCTTGATCGGGCCGAAGTGCTCGCGCAGGCTGGTGACCCACGAGGGGAAGAAGGTGAAGGCCAGCGTGTGCGGGATCGCGAACTCGATCACGTCCTGCCCGGCGGCCGAATGGCCGCGCAGCATGGCGCGCGTGCTCTGCAGCGCCTGCAGCATCTCGATGGCCTGGCTGTAGAGCGTCTGGCCCGCGGGCGTGAGCCGCGTGGGATAGGAGCTGCGATCGACGAGGTCGGTGCCGGCCCAGCCCTCCAGCGCCTGGATGCGGCGCGAGAACGCCGGCTGGGTCACGTGCCGCAACTGGGCGGAGCGGCTGAAGCTGCGCGTCTCGGCCAGGCTGATGAAGTCTTCGAGCCACTTGGTTTCCATGGCGGGCGATTATGTGCCGCCGCGCGCGAAGCCGCGGCCGGCGGCGCTCGGGGACAACCCGCGCCCGGCTGCCACATACTGGCGGCTCGCCCTTCCCTCCCTCCATGCCATGCCCACCGACGACTTCCTCGACCTCAGCGCCACCGAGCTTTCCCGTCGTATCGCCGATCGCGGCCTCTCGTGCCGCGAGCTCATGCGAGCCACGCTCGCGCGCATCGACGCCCTGAACCCGCGCTTCAACGCCATCGTCTCGCTGCGGGACCCCGCGGCGCTGCTGGCCGAGGCCGACCAGCGCGACGCCGAGCTGGCGCGCGGCGAGCGCCGCGGCTGGATGCACGGCTTTCCGCTCGCGGTGAAGGACCTGAGCCACGCGGCCGGCCTGCCGACCTCGAAGGGCTCGCCCTTGCCGCCGCGCACGCCCGCGCGCACCGACAGCCTGCACGTGGCCCGCATGCGCGCGGCCGGCGCGATCGTCATCGGCAAGACCAACACGCCCGAGTTCGGCCTCGGCTCGCACACCTACAACACGGTGTTCGGCACCACGCGCAACGCCTACGCGCCCGAGCGCAGCGCGGGCGGCAGCAGCGGCGGCGCGGCCGTGGCCCTGGCGCTCGGCATGCTGCCGGTGGCCGACGGCAGCGACATGATGGGTTCGCTGCGCAACCCGGCGGCCTTCAACAACGTGATCGGCATGCGGCCCTCGCGCGGGCGCGTGCCCGGCGACCCCGACGAGGAGCTGTTCTTCCAGCAGCTCGGTTGCGAAGGCCCGATGGCGCGCACGGTGGAGGACACCGCGCGGCTGCTCTCGGTGCAGGCCGGCTTCGACGGCCGGGTGCCGCTGTCGTCGCCGCATGCCCTGCCCGCGCCCGACGACTTGCGGATCGAGGGCGAGGTGCGCGGCCTGCGCATCGGCTGGCTCGGCAGCATCTGGAACGACCTGCCGCTGGAGCCCGGCGTGCTCGCGCTCGGCGAGAGCGCGCTCGCCACCTTCCGCGCGCTGGGCTGCGAGGTCGAGCCCTGCACCCTCGACGTGCCGCGCGCCCACAACTGGAGCGCCTGGCTGCGCCTGCGCCAGCTGCTGGTGGGCGGCAAGCTCGGTGCCTACATGAACACGCCCGCGCTGGTCGAGCAGCTCAAGCCCGAGGCGCGCTGGGAGATCGAGCAGAGCCGGCACCTCGACGCCGCCTCGCTGTTCCAGGCCTCGGTGTGGCGCTCGAACGTCTACCGCGCGTTCCTGTCGCTGTTCGAGCGCTTCGACTTCGTGCTGGCGCCGACCGCGCAGGTCTTCCCCTTCGACGCCGAGCTGCACTGGCCCGCGCAGGTGGCCGGCGTGCCGAGCGACACCTACCACCGCTGGATGGAGATCGTCACGCCATTCACGCTGGCGGGCCTGCCCACGCTCAACGTGCGCGCGGGCTTCGGCGAGGCGGGCCTGCCGATGGGGCTGCAGCTCGCGGGGCCGATCCATGCGGACCTCGAGGTGCTGCGGCTCGGGCATGCGTACGACGAGGCCTGCGGGTGGGGCGACCGCAAGCCGCCCGTGCTGGCCTGACTCCCTCCCCCGCTGGGGGAGGGCTGGGGTGGGGGCACGCGGCGCATCCAGCGCTGCTGACGGATCGATCGCCCGGTGCCCCCATCCCGGCCTTCCCCCAGAGGGGGAAGGAGGAACAGCCGCTCAGACCGGCGTGAGCACGCCGCGTCCCGCGAAGTGCCCCTCGGCATTCGCGATGAAATGGTCCACCGACTTCTGCGTCGCCTCGGGCGACCAGCCCGCCAGGTGCGGCGTCAGCAGCACGTTGTCGAGGCCGATCAGCTGTTGCGGCGGCTTCGGTTCGCTCTCGTAGACGTCGAGCGCCGCGCCCGCGATGCGGTTCTCACGCAGCGCTGCGGCCAGCGCCTCGGTGTCGACCACGCTGCCACGGCCGATGTTCACCAGGTAACCCCGGGGGCCGATCGCGTCGAGCACCTCGGCATTCACCAGGTGGCGCGTGGCGGCGCCGCCGGGCGCGGCCAGCATCAGCACGTCGGCCCAGCTCGCCAGCGACTTGAGGCCGCCGAAGTAGCGGTGCGGCGAACCCTCGCGCGGCGAACGGTTGTGATAGCCGATCTCCATGTCGAAGCCCGCCGCGCGCTTGGCGATCTTCTGGCCGATGGTGCCCAGGCCGAGGATGCCGAGCTTCTTGCCCGACACGTTCGGCGGTTGCGGGATCGACTCGCGCCACACGCCTTCGCGGCACTGGCGGTCGAGGGTGCGGAAGCCGCGCACGATGGCGATCAGCAGGCCGAAGGCATGGTCGGCCACGCAGTCGTCGTTGGTGCCGGCGCCGTTGGCGGTGACGATGCCGCGCGCGCGGGTCACCTCCAGCGGCACGCCCTCGAAGCCCGCGCCCAGGCAGCAGATCAGCTCGACCTTGGGCATGGCCTCGATCTCCGCGGGCGTGATGCCGATCACGCCGATCGTCAGCACCGCGCGGAATTCATGGCCGCGCGCGGCGATCGCGGCCGCGCGGGCTTCGTCGCCCGGCGCATAAGCCACGTCGTAGACCTCGGCAATCTGGGCCTGGTGGGCGCTCGAGAGGCTGTTGAGCACCAGCAGGGGAATCTTGGTCGACACGTCTGAACTCCTGGAGTCTTCGGAAAAAACAAAAAAGCAATGATCGGGCTAGAGCAGCGGCGCCGCCTCGCTCTTCTGCAAAGCCCACATCTGCGCATAGCGGCCCTGCTTCGCGAGCAGCTCGCCATGGGTGCCGCGCTCGACGATCACGCCGGCCTCGAGCACCAGGATCTCGTGCGCGTCGACCACGGTCGACAGGCGGTGCGCGATCACCAGCGTGGTCTTGTCCTGCGCCGCGCTCTTGAGCTCGGACTGGATCGCGCGTTCGTTGGCCGAGTCGAGCGCCGACGTGGCCTCGTCGAAGATCACGATCGGCGGGTTCTTCAGCAGCGTGCGCGCGATCGCCACGCGCTGCTTCTCGCCGCCCGACAGCTTCAGGCCGCGCTCGCCCACCGTGGTCGCGTAGCCCTGCGGCGTGGCGGCGATGAAGTCGTGGATGCGCGCCGCGCGGGCCGCTTCCTCGACCTCCGCGCGCGTGGCGCCCGGACGGCCGTAGGCGATGTTGTATTCGACCGTGTCGTTGAACAGCACCGTGTCCTGCGGCACGATGCCGATCGCGCGGCGCACGCTGGCCTGCTGCACCGCACGGATGTCCTCGCCGCCGATGGTGATGCGGCCCTGCTGCACGTCGTAGAAGCGGTAGAGCAGCCGCGCGAGCGTCGACTTGCCCGAGCCCGAGGGCCCGACCACCGCCACCGTCTTGCCCGCGGGGATCTCGAAGCTCACGTGCCTGAGGATCGGCCGCGCGGCCTCGTAGGCGAAGCTCACGTCCTCGAAGCGCACCGTGGCGTCGGCACCGGCCAGCGGCTGGGCATCGGGCGCGTCGCGCACCTCGCGCTCCTTCTCCATCAGCACGAACATCTTGTCGAGGTCGGTCAGGCTCTGCTTGATCTCGCGGTAGATCACGCCCAGGAAGTTGAGCGGGATGTAGAGCTGGATCATGAAGGCGTTGACCATCACCAGGTCGCCCAGGGTCATGCGGCCCTCGACCACGCCCGAGGTGGCGCGCCACAGCATCAGCACCAGGCTGACCGCGATCAGCGCCTGCTGGCCCGCGTTGAGCATGCTCAGCGTGCGCTGGCTGGTGATCGCGGCCTTGCGGTAGCGGTCGAGGCTGGCGTCGTAGCGCTTCGCCTCGAAGGCCTCGTTGTTGAAGTACTTGACGGTCTCGTAGTTCAGCAGCGAATCGACCGCGCGGCTCTGCGCCAGCGAGTCGAGCTCGTTCATGGTCTTGCGGAACTGGGTGCGCCACTCGGTCACGGTGACCGTGAAGCCGATGTAGAGCACCAGCGCCGCCAGCGTGATCCAGACGAACAGCGCATCGAACTTCACGCCCAGGATGGCGAGCACCAGCACTAGTTCGATGATGGTCGGCACGATGCTGTAGAGCGACATCGAGATCAGCGAATGCACGCCGCGCGTGCCGCGCTCGATGTCGCGCGTCATGCCGCCGGTCTGGCGCTCGAGATGGAAGCGCAGGCTCAGCGAATGCAGGTGGCCGAACACCTCGAGCGCGATGCGGCGCGCCGCGCCCTCGGTGGCCTTGGCGAAGATCAGCTCGCGCAGCTCGTTGAACAGCGAGGTGCTGAAGCGCAGCAGCCCGTAGGCCACCAGCAGCGCGATCGGCACCACGAGCAGCGCCTGCGCCATATCGGGCTTGGGCGTCATGGTGTCGACCAGGTTCTTCAGCAGCAGCGGCACGCCGACGTTGGCCACCTTGGCCGCCACCATGAAGCCCAGCGCGAACAGCACGCGCCACTTGTAGTCCCACAGGTAGGGAAAGAGACGCCGCAGCGTGGCCCAGTCGGAGCGGTCGGCGCGCGCGAGCGCGTGGCCGCCGGCGTGCGGTGGGGAGGAGGTGGGGGTGGGGAAGGCTTCGCCGGCGCGGCGCATGAGGGACAATCGTGGTCGTTTTTCTGCCCTGATTGTTGCCCATGTCCGATTCCCCCAGTGCCGACGCCGCCGCCACCCTGAAGAGCCTGCCCACCGACATGGAGCTGGTGCTCAAGGTGATCCCGATGCCGGCGGACTGCAATGCCAACGGCGACATCTTCGGCGGCTGGGTCATGGCCCAGTGCGACCTGGCCGGCTCGGTGATCCCGGCGCGCTACGCCAAGGGGCGCCAGGCCACGGTGGCGGTCAACGAATTCATCTTCAAGCAGCCGGTGCGCATCGGCGACATCCTGTCCTTCTATTCGAAGCTGGTGCGCATCGGCCGCACCTCGATCACCGTGACCGTGGAGGTCTTCGCCGAGCGCTTCCGGGCCCAGGGCGAGTACATCAAGGTGACGCAGGCCACCTTCACCTACGTAGCGATCGACGACAGCGGGCGGCCGCGGGCGATCGAGCAGCCGGCGGCTTGATTCGAATCAGCGGTTCGCACAGGGAAAACCGTTCACGCTGAGCCTGTCGAAGCGCCGCGCGAGGCTTCGATCCTTCGACAAGCTCAGGACGGGCCAAGCTCAGCCCGAACGGTCGTGGTTTTTCACAGCGCCGGATCGCGCACCTTCTCGAAGCGCTCGAACTCCCGGTTGATCCAGCGCCCGTCGCGGCGCTCGGTGCGACGGATGTAGACCGTCTGCACGATGTCGCGCGTGTAGGCGTCGATCTCGATCGGGCCGCGCGGGCTCTCGAGCCTGAGGCCGCGGAAGGCATCGATCAGCTTCTCGGGACTGCCGCCGCCGCGCATCAGCGGCGAGGCCATCGCGAGGTCGAGCGCCGCGAAGGCATCGTGCCGCGGCCACCGCGAAATAGCCGGGCCGCAGGTGCGAGCCGTACTCGGCCTCGAAGGCCGCGACGAAGCGGCGGTTCTCGGGCGACTCGTGCGCGTACGAGTAGTGGTGGCTGGTGACCAGCCCCTCGGCCAGCTCGCCGATGTTCTGCAGGTAGTGGTCGTCGGTGGCGTCGCCGGTCGACAGCAGCCGGATGCCGGTGTCGGCCATGCCGCGGTCGCGCCAGGCGCGCAGGAAGCCGGCCGGCATCTGGCCCGAGGGCAGGAAGAAGAACACCGCCTGCGGCTTGAGCTCGCGCAGCCGCAGCATGTAGGCCGTGTAGTCCTGCGTGGCCAGCGGCACGCGCAGCATCGCGCCGACGTTGCCGCCGCCGGCCGTGATGCCCGAGACGAAGGCGGTCTCGGCATCGACGCCCGAGGCGTAGTCGGCGGTCACGGTGCAGACCTCGCGCAGCCCCTCCTTGAGCGCCCAGCGCGCCAGCGGCAGCGTGACCTGCGCGATGGTGAAGGACACGCGCACCGTGTAGGGCGAGCGCGCGGTGATGCCCGAGGAGGCGGCGTTCATGACCACCGTCGGCACCTTGGCCTGCGTGGCGATGGCCGCCACCGCGTAGGCGTTGGAGCTGAAGTGCAGGCCGGTCAGCAGGTCGACGCGCTCGTTCTCCACCAGGTCGAGCGCGAGACGGCGCGCCATGTCGGGCGCGCTGACGGGCACGTCGCGCCGCAGCAGCTCGACCGGGCGGCCCGCGATCTGCTGGTTGTGCGCGGCCAGCCAGACCGCCATGCCGGCATCGAACTGACGCCCGCCGCCCACGTAGGCGCCCGACCAGGGACCGATGACGCCGATGCGCAGCGGCCGCACGCGCGCGAGCACCACCGAGGGCGCCGCGAGGGTGGCGCCGAGCAGGCCCAGCGCCTGCCTGCGCGTCGTGGGGAATGCTACCTTTTTAGTAGCATCGAACGACCGCTGGCTGCGGGCTGCTGGCGTGTGTGACGAGAGGACTGGCACGCGGACCAGTGTACGCGCGCGCCCCCGGCTGGAGGGCCCCGGCGGCCTGTGGAAAGCCCGTAGAACGCAGGTTGTAGGTAAGGACCCGCGCCGTGCTCAGAGCTTCGAGAAATCCGGCTTGCGCTTCTCCATGAACGCACCGAAGGCCTCGCGCGCCGCGGGCTCGCGCAGCATGCGGCCGAAGCTCGCGCCCTCCTCGTCCATGCGCTCGATGACCGCGGGCAGCTGCGCCTTCTTGAGCAGCCGCTTGGTCTCGACCAGCGCGCTCAGCGGCTTGGCCGCGAGCTTGCGCGCCTGGGTCTGGGCGATGGCATTGGCCTCGGTCGGCGGCACCACGCGGTTGACCAGGCCGACCTCGAGCGCGGCCTCGGCCATGAAGGGTTCGCCCAGCAGCAGCGCCTCGGCCGCACGGTGATAGCCGAGCATCTGCGGCACCAGCAGGCTCGAGGCCGCCTCGGGGCACAGGCCGAGGTTGACGAAGGGCATCGAGAAGGCCGCGTTGTCGCCCGCGTAGACCAGGTCGCAATGGAACAGCATCGTGGTGCCGATGCCCACGGCCGGGCCGCAGACGGCCGCGACGATCGGCTTCGGGAAGGTCGCGATGCCGCGCAGGAAGCGGAACACCGGCGAGTCCTTGCCCGCGGGCGGCGCATTGAGGAAGTCGCCGATGTCGTTGCCGGCGCTGAAGATGGTCGGGTCGCCCTGGATCAGCACGCAGCGCACGGCCGCGTCGCCCTCGGCCTTGGCCAGTGCATCGGCCAGCTCGGCGTACATGGCGCTGGTGATCGAGTTCTTCTTGTCGACGCGGTTGAAGGTGATGGTCATCACGCCGGCTTCGGCGTGGACGAGGATGTCGCTCATGGCTGGTGTCCTGTGGAAAGAAGAAAGAGGGAAGGGATCAGGCGGCCAGTGCTTCGCGCACGAAGTCGAGCCGGTCCTGGCCCCAGAACATGTCGCTGCCCACGAACATGGTGGGCGCGCCGAACACGCCGCGCGCCACGGCCTCCTGCGTGACGGCCTTCAGGCGGTCCTTGACCTCCTGCTGGCCCGCGGCCGCGAGCAGCGCCGCGGGATCGAAGCCCGCCGCCTGCAGCACCGCACCCACCTCGGCCGGATCGTTGAGGTTGCGCGGCTCGACCCACATCGCGTGGTAGATCGCATCGACGTAGGCATCGAAGCGCGCCGGCTGCTGCAGCTGGATGGCGGTGGCACCGCGCATCAGCAGCAGCGTGTTGATCGGGAAGTGCGGGTTGTGCACGAAGGGCACGCCGTAGCGCTTCGCGAAGCGCTGCAGGTCGGTCGTCATGTACGGGCCCTTGGGCGCGATCTCGGCCGGCGAGTGGTTGCCCGTGGCCTGGAACACGCCGCCCAGCAGCATCGGTTTCCAGACCAGCTCGGCGCCGGTGTCGGCGCACACGTGGGGCAGCTGGGTCGCGGCGAGGTAGGCGGCGGGGCTGCCGAAATCGAAATAGAACTCGACGGTCTTCGTCATGCGGCGTTGTCTCCTGGGTGGGCTGGATTCTCTCCGGGCGGCCGCGGGCCTTGCGAAACCGGAGGCTATTCCTTGTAGTAGACGATCTGGTTCGAGGTCGCGAGCAGCACGCCGGCCTTGCTCCACAACTGTGCGGTCTGGTCGAAGAAGCCGTTGAAGAACTGCTGCCCCGTCGCCTGCCCGAGCAGGAAGCCGGTGCCGACCTCGGCCAGCTGCGCCGCGTCGGCGTGGAAGTAGGTGGTGATCGACACGGTGCCGGCCGGCACGTGCTTCGCGCGGCGCAGCCAGATGCGCGGATAGAACACATCGCTCATCGCCGCGAGCGAAGGCAGGTCGAGCGGCCGCGGCTGCGCGTCGCGCACCCAGATGCGGGTCTCGCTGCGCTGCAGGCTGCCGTCCCACTGCGGGGGGATGCCGCCGCTGAACGGGCGCATCTCGTACTGCTGCACCCAGGCCACGCCGGCCGGGCCGATGCGGATCGGCTCGACCGCCTCGGGCTTCGGCACCTCTGGCATGGCGAGGTCGCTCCGGCCCCAGGTCTCGCGGCGCGCGGCCGTCACCACGGTGGCGGTGGTCGTCATGTTCGGCGCGCCGCTCGCGCCGGGCTGCGTGATCTGCACGGTCCAGTGCTGGGTCGAGCGGTTGGTGCGCACCGCGGTCGCCTGCACGTCGAAGGCACCGGCCTCGAGCGCGGCCGCGTAGTTCACGGTCAGCGCGATCGGCGTGCCCAGCAGGTCCGGATGCCGCAGCACCGCCTGCAGCGCGACCGCCGCGGTGGTGCCGCCGAAGGGACCGACCATGTTCCAGTAGTCGGGGCTGGTGGTGCCGGTGAAACGGCCCGCGCGCAGGTCGCTGTGCTCCAGCGCGATGGCCTTGTCGAAGGGATGGGAGGTGCTCGTGCTCATGGCCGCAGTGTGCTCCGGCGCGCGGCCTCAGGCAGTCGTGTGCGGGACGCCCGCGGCCGGCGCTGTCAACGCGCCCAGCCGATGCAGCTTGTCGACCGTGGCGGGCCACAGGCTCTGGCTGAACTGCTCGCGGAAGAAGCCGAAGTGGCCGATGCGCCGCGCCTGCACGTCGGCCGGCGCGATGCGTTCGATGGCGCGCGGCGCCTGGTCGTAGAAGCTCACCAGGCTGTGCGTGCCGGCCAGCGTCATCAGCTCGTCGTCGGTCATCGACAGCGCGAGCACCGGGAAGCGCACGCGGCTGTAGCTCTTCTGCGCCAGCTCGCCCTCCGCGCCCACGCTGTAGCGCGGGTTCAGGCACCAGCGCCGCCATTGCAGGATCACGCCGCGCGGCAGGTCGCCCACCTTTCGGAGCCTGCGGCCCGGGAAGTAGCCGCACAGCCGCGTGACCAGCGGCACCAGCACGAACCAGAAGTAGAGGATGCTGCGCTTGAGCCGCGGTGCGTTCTCGCGCCAGTAGCCGCTGCCGGCCGCGATGCTCACCAGGCCGTCGACCTGCTCGGGCCGTTGCAGGAAGCCCGGCAGCTGCGCGCCGAGGCTGTGGCCCAGCAGGTAGAGCGGCTGCGCGGGCAGCGCGGCCTTGGCGGCGTCGATGACGGCCTCGTAGTCGCGCGCCCAGTCGAACAGGTCGGCCTCGAAGCCGCGCAGCGAGGCGGCGCCGCGCGAGTCGCCAGAGCCGCGGTAGTCGAAGGTCCAGACGCGCAGCCCCTGGCCCGCGAGCCAGCGTGCGAAGGCTTCGTAGAAGGACTGGCGCACGCCCATGGCGCCGCCGATCACGATGCTGGCGCGCGGCGCGCCCGCGGGTTCGTAGCGGCGCACCGCCAGTTGCTGCGCGCCACCGTCGACCGGAAGCTGCTGCTGCGTCTGTTCCATCACTGTCCTGTCTCCTGGTTGCACCGGCACTCGTCGCGTTGCCTGGCGCGTGATCGATCAGACGCGCTCGAAGATGCCGGCGGCGCCCTGCCCCATGCCCACGCACATCGTGACCATGCCGTACTTGAGCTTCTCGCGCTGCAGCGCATGCACCACCGTGGCCGAGCGGATCGCGCCGGTCGCGCCCAACGGATGGCCCAGCGCGATCGCGCCGCCCATCGGGTTGACCTTCGACGGGTCGAGCCCCAGCGTGTCGATGACCGCGAGCGACTGGGCCGCGAAGGCTTCGTTGAGCTCGATCCAGTCGATGTCCTGCTGGCTCAGGCCGGCATAGCGCAGCGCCGCGGGAATCGCCTCGATCGGACCGATGCCCATGATGTGCGGCGGCACGCCCTTGCTCGCGAAGCTCACGAAGCGCGCCAGCGGCGTCAGGCCGAACTGCTTGACCGCCTTCTCGCTCGCCAGGATCAGCGCACCCGCGCCGTCGGAGGTCTGCGAGCTGTTGCCGGCCGTGACCGTGCCGCGCGCGGCGAACACGGTGCGCAGCTTGGCGAGGCCTTCGATCGAGGTGTCGGGGCGCGCGCCTTCGTCGAGGTTCACGGTGCGCGTGGTCGCGATCGCTTCGCCGCTCTCGAGGTCGGGCGCGCGGTCGGTCACCTCGATCGGCGTGATTTCGTCCGCGAACTTGCCGGCCTTCTGCGCGGCCAGCGCCTTCTGGTGCGAGGCCAGCGCGAATTCGTCCTGGGCCTGGCGGCTCACCTTCCACTGCTGCGCGACCTTCTCGGCCGTCAGGCCCATGCCGTAGGCGATGCCCACGTCGCCATCGCGCTCGAAGATGGACGGCGACAGCGAGGGCGAGTTGCCGATCATCGGCACCATGCTCATGCTCTCGACGCCGGCCGCGATCATCACGTCGGCCTCGCCGACACGGATGCGGTCGGCCGCCATCTGCACCGCCGACAGGCCCGAGGCGCAGAAGCGGTTGACCGTGATGCCGCCGACGCTGGTCGGCAGGCCCGCGAGCACCGCGCCGATGCGCGCGACGTTCAGGCCCTGCTGCGCCTCGGGGATCGCGCAGCCGCAGATGATGTCCTCGATGGCCTTCGGATCGAGGCCGGGCACTGCCGCCAGCGCGGCCTTCAGCGTGGTCGCGAGCAGGTCGTCGGGGCGGTGGTTGCGGAAGTAGCCGCGGTGGGACTTGCCGATGGGGGTGCGGGTGGCGGCGACGATGTAGGCGTCTTGGACTTGTTTCATGGAAGGCTCCTGGATTGGACTCCTTCCCCCTCTGGGGGAAGGTCGGGATGGGGGCACGCGGCCGTCAACTCGGCAAGTCGGTCGACGATCGCCTGCAGCACCCCTTCAAGATTGACGAATGGATCGTTCGATCCGAAACGCAGCACATCGAATCCCTGGGCACGCAGGAAGGCGTCGCGCCGAGCGTCGTAGTCTGCTTGCGCCTGATGCTGCGATCCGTCGAGTTCGACGATCAACTTCGGATCGAGGCATGCGAAGTCGGCGATGTAGCTGCCGAGCGGATGCTGCCGGCGGAACTTCACGCCCAATTGCTCGCTGCGCAGGCCGCTCCAGAGCTTGCGCTCCGAGTCGGTCATCTCGCGCCTCAGGGCGCGGGCGTTCCGCTGTGCATTGGGAGAGGATTGGTTCTGCATGGGCTGCTTGCCCCCATCCCGGCCTTCCCCCAGAGGGGGAAGGAGGAAGAGGGGTCCGCATCAATTCCGCACCGGCTTCCCCGTGCTCAGCATCCCCATGATCCGCTCCTGCGTCTTGGGATGCACGATCAGCGAGCAGAACGCCTTGCGTTCCAGCGCCATCAGGTATTCCTCGGTCACGAGCGAGCCCGCGTCCACGTCGCCGCCGGTGACCACGTTCGCGATCAGGCTCGCGATGTGGAAGTCGTGCGCGCTGATGAAGCCGCCGTCGCGCATGTTCACGAGCTGGCCCTTGATCGTCGCGGCGCCGCTGCGGCCCGCCACGCGGAAGCTGCGGCGCAGCGGCGGACGATAGCCGGCGTCGGCCATGGCCTTGGCCTGCTGCAGCGCCACGTAGAGCAGCTCGTCCTTGTTCGGCACGATCACGTCGCTGTCGAGCAGGTAGCCGAGCTTCCTCGAATCGAGCGCGCCGGTGCCCACCTTGGCCATCGCGGCGGCCGTGAAGCCCTCGGTGAGGAAGGGCAGCAGGTCGGTGCCGGTCGAGGCCGAGGCGTTCTCGGCCGCGCGGCGCGCGATGTAGGTCAGGCCGCCGGCGCCGGGGATCAGGCCCACGCCGACCTCGACCAGGCCGATGTAGCTTTCCATCGCCGCCACGCGCTTCGACGAGTACACGGCGAGTTCGCAGCCACCGCCCAGCGCCAGGCCGCGCACGGCCGAGACCACCGGCATGTTGGCATAGCGGATCTTGAGCATCACGTTCTGCAGCTCTTCCTCCGCACCCTCGACCGCGCCGATGCCCGCGACCACGAAGGCCGGCAGCATCGCCTGCAGGTCGGCGCCGACCGAGAACATCTCGTCGGGCGACCAGATCACCAGGCCCTTGTATTCGGCCTCGGCCAGGTCGACCGCGGCGCCGAGCGCCTCGGCCACGTCGGGGCTGATGGCGTGCATCTTCGAATGGATGCTCGCGATCAGCACCTCGCCGTCGAGCGTCCACACGCGCACGTCGCCTTCGTCGCTGATCGTGGTGCCGGCCGTGTTGGCATCGGCCGCGTTCGCGCCGAGCACGCTCTCGGGGAACAGCTGGCGGTCGTGCACCGGCAGCTTGCGCTGCGGCACGAACTTGTTCTGCGAGGCGCTCCACGAGCCTTCGGGCGTGTGCACGGCGCCGGCCTCGGCCACCGGGCCCTCGAACACCCACTTGGGCAGCGGCGCGCTGCTCAGCGCCTTGCCGGCGTCGATGTCTTCCTGCACCCACTTCGCGACCTGCGCCCAGCCAGCCTCCTGCCAGAGCTCGAACGGGCCCTGCTTCATGCCGAAGCCCCAGCGCATCGCGAAGTCGATGTCGCGCGCGCTCTCGGCGATGTCGCCCAGATGCACGGCCGCGTAGTGGAAGCCGTCGCGCAGGATCGCCCAGAGGAACTGGCCCTGCGGCCCTTCGCTCTCGCGCAGCAGCTTCAGGCGTTCGCCCGCGGGCTTCTTGAGCATGCGGCCGTAGACCTCGTCGGCCTTGGCGCCGGCGGGCACGTAGTCGCCGCTCTGGAGGTCGAAGCGCAGGATGTCGCGGCCCACCTTCTTGAAGAAGCCGGCCTTGGTCTTCTGGCCCAGGTTCTTCAGTTCCAGCAGCTTGGCGAGCACCGGCGGCGTCGCGAAGTTGGCGTAGAAGGGATCGGTCTCGGCGTTCAGGTTGTCCTGCAGCGTCTTCACCACGTGGGCCATGGTGTCCAGGCCCACCACGTCGGCGGTGCGGAAGGTGCCCGAGCTCGCGCGGCCCAGCTTCTTGCCCGTGAGGTCGTCCACCACGTCGGGCGTGAGGCCGAATTTCTCGACTTCCTTGAGCGTCGCCAGCATGCCGGCGATGCCCACGCGGTTGGCGATGAAGTTGGGCGTGTCGTGCGCGCGCACCACGCCCTTGCCGAGCGTGCTGGTGACGAAGGCCTCGAGGTCGTCGAGCACCTGCGGCTGCGTGGTGGGCGTGTTGATCAGTTCCACCAGGAACATGTAGCGCGGCGGATTGAAGAAGTGGATGCCGCAGAAGCGCGGCTTCAGTGCTTCGGGGAGCGCTTCACTGAGCTTGGTGATCGACAGGCCCGAGGTGTTCGAGGCCAGGATCGCGTGCTTGGCGACGTGCGGCGCGATCTTCTTGTAGAGATCGAGCTTCCAGTCCATGCGCTCGGCGATCGCCTCGATCACCAGGTCGCACTCGCCGAGCAGGTCGAGGTTGTCGTCGTAGTTGGCCTGTTCGATCAGACCCGCATCGGCCACGTCGCCCAGCGGCGCGGGCTTGAGCTTCTTGAGGTTGTCGATGGCGCGCGTGACGATGCCGTTCTTCGGGCCTTCCTTGGCCGCCAGGTCGAACAGCACCACCGGCACGCGCACGTTGACGAGGTGGGCTGCGATCTGCGCGCCCATCACGCCGGCGCCGAGCACGGCGACCTTCTTCACTTGAAATCGGGACATGTTTGGTATTTCTTGGATAGGTTGCGCGCAGGCTTACTGCACACGGTTCCAGGTTTGGGTGCGCCAGAAGGGGCCCAGGTAGCCGCGCACTTCCAGCTTCTTGCCGCCGTCGATCGGCGTGAAGCTGGCGCGGTATTCCTTGCCGTTTTCGGGGTCGAGGATCTTCCCGCCCTCCCAGACGTCCTTGCCGTCGGCCTTCTTGCCGCCGCGGATGATCTCCAGGCCGGCGATCGGCTTGCCCTTGCGGTCGTCGCTGCATTCGTCGCAGACCGCGTCGGGCTTGCCGTCCTTCTTCAACGACTTCTCGATGCGGCCGACCAGCGCGCCGCCGGCCTCGCCGATGCGGATCTCGGCCTTGGCCTCGCCGGTCTTGTCGTCGACGTTGCGCCACAGGCCCACCGGGGTGGTCTGGGCCAGGGCCGTGGCCGAGAGTGCGGCGAGAACGAGGGCTGCAAGCGTTGCTTTCATGGTCGGCTCCGGGAAGTGGTCGAAGAGGGGAAGCGCGGACTCAAGCCAGCGCGGCGTCGGTGTCCATCAGCACCTTGCTGCCGGCACGGGCCGTGCGCATCAGCGTCGCGGTCTCGGGGAACAGCTTGGCGAAATAGAAGCGCGCGGTCTGCAGCTTGGCGACGTAGAACGGGTCGGTGTTGCCGGCCGCGATCTCGCGCAGCGCGACCTGCGCCATGCGGGCGAACAGGTAGCCGAACACGAAGTGACCGGCCACGCGCAGGTAGTCCACCGCGGCGGCGCCGACTTCGTCGGGGTTCTGGAAGCCCTTGAAGCCGATCTCGGTCGTGAACTTGGTGAGCTGGTCGCCCAGGCCCGCGATCGGATTGATGAACTCGGCCATCTTCTCGTTCACGCCTTCTTCTTCGACCAGCTTCGCGACCAGCTTGCCGAACTTCTTGAGCGAGGCGCCGTTGTTGCCCAGCACCTTGCGGCCCAGCAGGTCGAGCGACTGCACGGTGTTCGTGCCTTCGTAGATCATGTTGATGCGGTTGTCGCGCACGTACTGCTCCATGCCCCATTCCTTGATGAAGCCATGGCCGCCGAAGACCTGCATGCAGGCGTTGGTCGCGATGTGGCCGTTGTCGGTGATGAAGGCCTTCACGATCGGCGTGAGCAGCGCGACCAGCTCGCCGCTGTCCTTGCGCACCTTCTCGTCGGGATGGTGGTGCTCCTTGTCGAGCAGCAGGGTGCAGAACACCTGCAGCGCGCGGCCGCCTTCGGCATAGGCCTTGGCGGTCAGCAGCATCTTGCGCACGTCGGGGTGCACGATGATCGGATCGGCTTCCTTGTCCTTGGCCTTCACGCCCGACAGCGAACGCATCTGGATGCGGTCCTTGGCATAGGCCAGCGCGTTCTGGAACGCCACCTCGGTCAGGCCCAGCGACTGGTTGCCCACGCCCAGGCGCGCGGCATTCATCATCACGAACATCGCGGCCAGGCCCTTGTTGGGCTCGCCCACCAGCGAACCGGTGGCGCCCTCGATCACGATCTGCGCGGTGGCGTTGCCGTGGATGCCCATCTTGTGCTCGAGGCCGGAGCAGAAGATCGGGTTGCGCTCGCCGAGCGAACCGTCGGCCTTGACCTTGAACTTCGGCACCACGAACAGGCTGATGCCCTTGCTGCCCTTGGGCGCGTCGGGCAGGCGGGCCAGCACCAGGTGGATGATGTTGCCGGCCATGTCGTGCTCGCCGGCCGAGATGAAGATCTTGTTGCCGGTGATGCGGTAGCTGCCGTCGGCCTGCGGTTCGGCCTTGGTGCGCAGCAGGCCGAGGTCGGTGCCGCAATGGGGTTCGGTCAGGCACATGGTGCCGGTCCATTCGCCGCTCACCAGCTTGGGCAGGTAGGTCTTCTTCTGCTCGTCGGTGCCGTGCGCCACCAGCGCCTCGTAGGCGCCGTGCGAGAGGCCCGGGTACATGGTCCAGGCCTGGTTCGCGCTGTTGAGCATCTCGAACAGGCACTGGTTGACCACGAAGGGCAGGCCCTGGCCGCCGAAGGCCGGGTCGCACGACAGCGCGGGCCAGCCGCCCTCGACGTACTTGGCGTAGGCCTCCTTGAAGCCCTTGGGCGTCTTCACTTCGTGCGTGGCCTTGTCGAGCACGCAGCCTTCCTCGTCGCCGCTGATGTTGAGCGGGAAGGTGACTTCGGCCGCGAACTTGCCGGCCTCCTCGATCACCGCGTTGATGGTGTCGGCGTCGGTCTCGGCATGCGCGGGCAGTGCCTTGAGTTCCTCGGCGACGTTGAGCACTTCGTGCAGCACGAACTGCATGTCGCGCACGGGTGGGTTGTAGCTGGGCATCCGGAACTCTCCTGGTCGAACTGAAAGATGAAAGGGAAAAGAAAAAGGAAAACGGTGCCGCGCGTTCAGCGCACGGTCTTGAGGCGGCGCACGCGCGAGGGCGCGGCGGGTGCCGCCGGGGCAGGCGTGCCGGCCGCCGCATAGCGGCCGAGGATGTTGTCGAAGCCGGTGTTGGCGCGGGCGATGGAACCGGGCACGCGCAGGAAGCGGGCCTCGTAGTGCAGCGCGAGGATCAGGCCGTGGATCTCGAACGCGACCTGGCGCTCGTCGGCGTCGGCGTCGAGGTGGCCCTCCTCCTTCGACTGCACGATCGCGCGCAGCACGGCGGCCTGCCAGATCGAGACCGACTCCACCAGCGCGTCGCGCACCGGGCCCGGGCGGTCGTCGAATTCGGAGGCGCCGCTGATGTAGATGCAGCCCGAATCGATCTCGGTCGAGGTGCGCTTCATCCAGTTGGCGAACATTGCGCGCAGCCGCGGCAGGCCGCGATCGGCCTCGATCGCGGGGAAGAACACTTCCTGCTCGAAGCGCGCGTGGTACTCGCGCACCACCGAGATCTGCAGCTCCTCGCGCGAGCCGAAATGGGCGAACACGCCCGACTTGCTCATCTTGGTGATCTCGGCCACGGCGCCGATCGACAGGCCCTCGAGCCCGATCTGCGCGGCGAGCGCCAATGCGGCGTCGACGATCACGGCCTTGGTCTGCTGGCCCTTCTGGGCGGCGCGGGCCGGCTTGGCGGAAACGGCATTGACGGACATCGTGGGGTTCCAGACAAAAACGAACGGTCGTTCTATTTTGCAGGGGCTTTCGATTCTTCGCCGGCAAAGACCTTGATTTAACAAAGGTTATACCGCTCGCGTGCCAGTGGCGTGGCACTCCTCGCAAGCGAAACGCCCCGTGCGCACGAGGCGCACGGGGCGTTGCAGGGAAGCGGAGAAGCCGGGCCCGTCGATCAGAAGTCCTGCGCCACCGGCCGCAGCACGACTTCATTGATGTCCACGTTCGCCGGCTGCTCCACCGCGTACACCACCGCGCGCGCCACCGAGTCCGAGGGGATCTGGCTGGCCTCGTAGAAGGCCTGCACGCCGGCGGCGGTCTCGGCATCGGTGGTGCCGAACTTCAGTTCGGACTCGACCGCGCCGGGCGAGACGATGGTCACGCGAATGCCGGTGTTGCCGACCTCCACGCGCAGGCCTTCCGAGATGGCGCGCACCGCGTACTTGGTGGCGCTGTAGACGGTGCCGATCGGCGTGAACACCTTGATGCCGGCGATCGAGGCCACGTTGACGATGTGGCCGCTGCCCTGTGCCTGCATGCGCGGCAGCACGGCGGCGATGCCGTAGAGCACGCCCTTGATGTTGACGTCGATGGTGCGGTCCCATTCGTCGACCTTTAGCTTCTCGATCGGCGACAGCGGCATCACGCCCGCGTTGTTGACCAGCACGTCGATGCGGCCGAAGGCCTCGACGGTGGCGGCGGCGAGCCGCTCGAGGTCCTCGCGCTTCGCCACGTCGGTGGCGACCGCGATGGCCTCGCCGCCGGCTTCGCGGATCTCGGCGACCACCTTCTCGAGGCGGTCGGTGCGGCGCGCGGCCAGCACCACCTTCGCGCCGCGGGCGGCCAGGTGGCGGGCGGTGGATTCGCCGAGGCCGCTGCTGGCGCCGGTGACGATGGCAACCTTGCCGCGGATGTTGTCTTGAACGGAAGTCATGGTGTTTTCCTTGGGTTGGGCGTTGAAGAACTTGAAGAAGTGCATGCAGTGTGGAAAATCCGGGCGTTCCCGTAAATGAAACTCTCACGACTTCAGAATTCCTGATTCAGGAACACTCAACTCGCCCATCACCCACCCGTCAACCCACCCATGTCGAACCGGCTCGAAGCCCTGCGCGTGTTCTGCGCCGCCGCCGATGCGGCCAACTTCCGCGATGCCGCGGTGCGCCTGGCGGTCTCGCCGCAGGTGGTCACGCGCGCCGTGCGCGAGCTCGAGGAGGAACTGGGCGAGCCGCTGTTCCACCGCAGCACGCGCGGCGTGCAGCTCACCGACTTCGGACGCCAGCTCGCGCAGCGCGCGCGCACCGCGGTCGGCGGGGTCGATGCGCTGTTCCACCGCACCGACCGGCGCGCGCTGTCGCAGCACGCGGGCACGGTGCGCGTCACCGCGCCCAACGTCTACGGCCGGCGCCTGATTCCCGAGGCGCTGGCGCCGATGCTGGCCGCGCACCCGGGGCTGGTGCTCGACCTGCGGCTGTCGGAGGAACATGCCGACGTGGTCGACGAGCAGATCGACATCGGCGTGCGCGCCGGCCCGATCCGCGATGCGCGCTTCGTCGCGCGCACGGTCGGGCGCATGCAGCTGCGCGTGGTGGCGGCGCCGGCGCTGATCGCGCGCACCGGCATCCCCGAGACCATCGAGGCGCTGCCGGGCTTTCCGCTCACGGCGCTGCTCGACCGCAGCGTGGGCCGGCCCTGGTCCTGGTTCTTCAGCAAGGGGCGGCAGATGCCGGTCGCGGCGCCGGCCTTCATCAGCGACGACGTGGAGGCCGAGTGCACGGCCGTGCGCGCGGGCTTGGGCTTCGGCCAGCTCGCGGGGCCGCTGGCCGAGCCGCTGATCGCCTCGGGCGAGCTGGTCGAGGTGCTCGAGGCCGAGGCGCCCGAGTCCTGGCCGATCCATGTCTACCGCTCGCAGCGCGCGCCGGTGCCGGCGCGCGTGCGGCTGGTCTACGACGAGCTCGTGCGCGCGCTGCGCTGAAGCCTATTCGTACTTCCGTCCTTCGAGCATCAGCTCGGGCGTGCCGATCACCGCGTTGAGCGCATCGAAGTCCAGCATCTGCGGCCGCCACGGCTGCGTGGTGCGGTGCCGGTGCAGGCTCGCGTAGTAGCCCTGCAGCGTGTGCGTCACGGCGCGCGCCGTGCCGCCCGGGAAGATCGCGATGCGAAAGCCGTGGCGCTGCAGCGCGTCGGCATCCTCGATCGGGGTCTTGCCGCCTTCGACCATGTTGGCCAGCAGCGGCACACGGTCGCCGAAACGCCGGCAGGCCACGTCCATCTGCTCGGGCGAGCGCAGCGCCTCGATGAAGAGCGCGTCCACGCCGCAGGCGAGGTAGGCCTCGGCGCGGTCGAGCGCGGCCTCCATGCCCTCGACCGCCACCGCGTCGGTGCGCGCGAGGATCAAGGTCTCGCTCGAGTTGCGCGCGTCGAGCGCGGCCTTGAGCTTGCCGACCATCTCGCGCTCGGACACCACGGCCTTGCCGTCGAGATGGCCGCAGCGCTTGGGAAAGGTCTGGTCCTCGATCTGCACCATGGCCGCGCCCGCGCGCTCGAAGCCGCGCACGGTGCGCTGGGTGTTGAGCGCGTTGCCGAAGCCGGTGTCGGCATCGACGATCACCGGCACGCGCACGCGCTCGGTGATGCGCGCCAGCGTGTCGGCCACCTCGGTGAAGGTGGTGAGGCCGACGTCGGAGCGGCCGAGCCGCGTGTAGGCGATGGAGGCGCCCGAGAGGTACAGCGCCTCGAAGCCGGCCTGCTCGGCCACCAGCGCGCTGAGCGCGTCGTACACGCCGGGCGCGAGCACGATGTCGTTGCGCGCGAGCCGGGTCTTGAAGGAGGGATTCGTCATGCGGAGTTCGTCCTGGTTGGGTTGCGTGCGGCGAGCGTGCGCGCCGCGATGTAGCCGCCGGCCACGGCGCTCAAGAGGCCGTTGCCGGAGAGATAGCCCCAGACCGCGTCGCCCGACACGCCGCCCGCCGCGCCGCCCGCGGCCAGCAGGTTGTGAAAGGGCGTGCCGTCGTGGCGCAGCACGCGCATGTCGGGCGCGGTGTCGAGGCCGCCCTGGGTGTGGAACAGCGCGCCCGTGACCTTGACCGCGAAATACGGTGCGTCGAGGCCGCGCGCGAACGCGCGGCCATCGGGCGCGGGTTCGCCGGCGCGCATCGCGTCGAGCGTGGCCTGCAGCACCGCGGCCTCGCAGCCGATGCAGTCGGCCAGCGCCGCCACCGACTCGCAGCGCCGCACGGCACCCGCTGCCTCGGCCTCGCAAAAGTCGGGAAAGCCGCGCGCCAGCGCGAGCAGCGGCGCGTCGAACACGTTCCAGGCGATGCCGCCCGGCTGCGCGAGCACATGCACCGCGGCTTCCGAGTAGCCCTGGGTCTCGTCATGGAAGCGCCGGCCCTCGCAGTTGAGCTGCACGCCGCCTTCCATCATCACGGCCCAGGACATCAGCGCGCCCTGCGGCGTGACCCAGGAGCCATGGCCCTGGTAGCCGCCGAGGTCGCGCAGCCGCGCGCCCAGCGCCTCGCCCCAGAGGATTGCGCTGCCGTCGTTGCCCACATGGCCGCCGAACGCGGCCTCGGCCATCTCGGGCAGCAGCGCGCGCACCATCCGCGCATTGCCGCCGAAGCCATTGCAGGCCAGCAGCAGCGCATCGCAGCCCAGCGTCTCGCGGCTGCCGTCGGGGCGCGCGTACTCGACGCCGACCACGCGGTCGCCGTCATCGAGCACCAGCGTGTCGACCAGCGCCTGCGTCAGCACCGGAATGCCGGCCGCCTCGGCGGCCGACTGCAGCGCCGCCATCAGCGCGGCGCCGGTCTTCTGTTCGAGCGCATGCATGCGGTGCACGCCATGGCCCGGGTAGAGGAAGCCATCGAGCAGCAGCCACCGCAGCCCGTGCCGCGCCTGCAGCGCATCGAGCGCCGGGCCGATGGCGCCCGCATAGGCCGCGACCAGCGCGGGCGCCGCGCGGCCATGGGCCTTGGCCTGGATGTCGGCGGCGAAGCGCTCGGCGCTGTCGTCGAGCACGCCGTGCGCGCGCTGCGCGAGCGTGCCGGGCGCGGGGATGAAGCCCGAGGACAGCGCGGTCGATCCGCTGGGCAGCGCATCGCGCTCGAGCACCACGCAGTCCACGCCCGCGTCGGCCAGCATCAGCGCGGCCGTGAGCCCGCAGGCGCCGCCGCCGACGATCGCCACCGGCACGCGTACCTCGGCCTCGACCGAGGCCGCGCGACGGATCCTGCGTGAAAGCATGGGGGTCATTTCAGCCATGAGGGGGTGGATTCGTCGGAAGGCGGGAACGGACTTCCGGACGCAGAGGACGCGAAGGTTCCGCGAAGGACGCCAAAGGAAGACAGCAAAAAATTTTGAATTTCTTTTTCGCGCTCTTTGCGAAACCTTCGCGTCCTCTGCGTCCGGCTGTTGTACTTCATCGCAGCGACGCGGCGAAGGCCGCGCAGTCCGTCACCTCGGCCACGTTGCGCATGTCGGCCAGCGAGGTCTGGTGGCGCTCCTCGCCGAAGGCCGCGCAGCCGTCGGCCAGCACCAGCGTGCGGTAGTCGCGCATGTGCGCATCGCGCACCGTGCTCGCGACGCCGCCGTTGGTGACGATGCCGCAGACCGCCACCGTGTCGATGCCCGCACGGCGCAGCACCCAGTCGAGCTGGGTGTTGAAGAAGGCCGAGTACGCGACCTTGCTCACGTTCACGTCGACCAGCCCGGCCAGCGCGTCGACGTTGGCCTGGCCCCAGCTGCCGGGCGCGAAGTCGCCCTTGGCGAGGTACGGGCGCAGCGCCTTCAGGTGCGGCGACACCATCGGCTCGCCCGCTGCATCGGGCCACAGCGTGAACTGGCTCGCCACCACCATGCCGCCCGCGGCCTTGAGCGCGCGCGCCACCGCGGCCACGCGCGCCGGCAACAGCAGCGCCGGCGGGTTGGTGTCGCCGCCGCGCGCATAGGCGCCCCTCGGGTCGAGGAAGTCGTTCTGCAGGTCGATGACGACCAGCGCGGTGCGTGCCGCGATCGGTTGCCTGCTTTCGCTCATGACAGCCTCACGAGAAGGTTGCCGTGCGCATCGACCTCGGCATGGAAGCCGGGTTCGAGCCACACGGTGGTGTCGGCCTGCTCGAGGATCGCGGGCCCCTCGATGCGCGCGGCCACCGGCAGCTCCAGGCGCGCATAGCGTTGCGCCTCGTGCCAGCGGCCGTCGTGGAACACGCGCTGCGTGCCCAGCGGCGCGGTGCCGCCCTGCCCCTCGGGCGCGAGCACCTTGAGGTCGAACTTGGGCCGCACGCCGATGCGCGCATAGCGCAGGTTCATCACGCGGATCGCGATGCCCTCGAGCACGCGGCCGAAGGCAGCCGTGTAGCTGGCCTCGAAGGCGGCGCGGATGGCCGCGGCCGTGAGCGGCGCGCTGCCGAGCACCACGGGCAGCGTGTGCGTCTGGCCCGCGTAGAGCATGTCGAGCGCGATCACCTCGCGCACCTCCTCGAAGCGCACGCCCGAGGAATCGAGGCGCTGCTGGCAGCTCGCGGCCAGCTCGTCGATGCGGCGCTGGACCTCCGCCACGTCGAGTTCGGCCAGCGGCTTGTTGAGGGTCTGCACCGCGTCGTGGCGCATGTCGGCGATCACGCAGCCCAGCGCCGAGGTCACGCCGGGATAGCGCGGCACGATGCCGGTGGCCACGCCGACCTCGCGCATCATCGCGCACACGTGGAGCGCGCCGCCGCCGCCGAAGGGCATGTAGGCGAAGCGGCGTGGGTCGTGGCCGCGCTCGATCGACACCAGGCGAATGGCGCCGGCCATGCGTGCGTTGGCGACCGTGAGGATGGCCTCGGCGGCCGCATGCACCTCCAGGCCCAGCGGGCGCGCGACGTGTTCCTCGATGGCCTGGCGCGACTTCTCGCCGTCGAGCGCCGCGAGCAGGCCGCCGCCCAGTGGCCGGTCCGCCGCGATGCGGCCCAGCAGCACGTTGGCGTCGGTCACGGTCGGGCGCATGTTGCCGCGCCCGTAGCAGGCCGGACCCGGCACGCTGCCGGCCGACTCGGGGCCCACCTGCAGCATGCCGCTCGCATCCACCGAGGCGATCGAGCCGCCGCCCGCGCCGATGGTCTCGATCTGGATCATCGGCGAGCGGATCACCATGCCGAACTCGATCGCGGTCTGCGCGGCCAGCGCGGCCTCGCCGTTGGCCACCAGCGAGACATCGAACGAGGTGCCGCCCATGTCGCCGGTGATCGCGTTCGGGAAGCCGGCCGCGCGCGCGATGGCCGCGCAGGCGATCACACCGGCCGCCGGGCCCGACAGCGCGGTGCGCACCGGCAGGTCGCTCGCGGTCTGGCGCGACATCACGCCGCCGTTGCTCTGCACCACCAGCAGCTCGCCCGCGAAGCCCTGCGCGCGCAGGTCCGACTCGAGCCGGCCGAGGTAGCTGCCCACCACCGGCTGCAGCGCGGCATTGAGCGTGGCGGTCGAGCAGCGCTCGAACTCGCGGATCTCGGGCAGCACCTCGCTGGCCGAGGTGACGTGCGGATTCGGCCAGAGCTCGCGCACCGCCGCGACCGCGAGGCGTTCGTTCGCCGGGTTGGCGTAGGTGTTGATGAAGAACACGCAGACCGCCTCGCAGCCGGCCTCGAGCAGCGCGCGCGCCTCGGCGCGCACCTGGTCGAGATCGACCGCGGTGTGCAGGGTGCCGTCGGCCAGCACGCGCTCGTCGACCTCGCGGCGCAGGTCGCGCGGCACCACGGGCAGGAAGCTGCCGCGCAGGCCCCAGGTCTGGGGCCGGTCGCGGCGGCGCATCTCGAGCACGTCGCGGAAGCCGCGCGTGGTGATGATGCCGGTGCGCGCCACCTTGCGCTCGAGCAGCGCATTGGTGCCGACGGTGGTGCCGTGCACGATGGTGGCGATGGCCACGGCCGAATCGGCCACGCGTGCCACGCCGTTCATGAAGCCGCGCGCTTCCTCGCCGCGCGTGGACGGCACCTTGACGATGCGCGCCGTGCCCTTCGCCTCGTCGAGCACGAACAGGTCGGTGAAGGTGCCGCCGACGTCGACGCCGACGACCAGGGAATTGCGGGAGTTGCCAGGGGAGCTCATTCGGATGCCTCGTCCTTGTCGTTCTTGTCGTTGCCGGTCGTCACATAGCCCATCGCGCGGTCGGCCGCGCGCTGCGCCGCGGGCCGCTCGGCGGCCTCGCCCCAGCCGCCGCCGCCCGGCGTCTCGAGCCGCACGCGCTCGCCGCGCTCCAGCCGGATGCCGCGCATCTTCGAGACCATCGGCGGCACGTGCCATTCGCCCGCGTTCTCGTAGCGGAACACGTTGACCGCGCCTGCGCCGCCGCCCGCGATGCCCTTGGGCGGCGAGGTGCCGCGCTCGCCGAACACGAAGACCTCGGCGTCCTGCTCGAGCAGCTCGATCTCGTAGACGGCGCCGAGGCCGCCGCGGTGCCGGCCGTCGCCGCCCGAATCGGCGCGCAGCGACCATTCGGTGAAGCGCACCGGATAGGCCGCCTCGAGGATCTCCAGCGGCGGAATGGTCGCGGTCGAGATCGGCGCGTTGCCGTGCGAGAGCCCGTCGCCGCCCGAGTGGCCGCCATGGCCGCCGCCGAAGAAGCTGAACATCACCCAGCGCTGGCCCTCGCGGCCCTTGTCGCTGCGGTGGCCCGCGATCGACAGCGCATTGATGGTGCCGTAGGCCTGCGCGACGGCGCGCGTGGGATCGGCCTGCGCGGCGGCGCTGAAGATCACGTCGATCATGCGCAGGATGGTCTCGGTGTAGCCGCCGACCGGGCGCGGGCGCTCGGCGCTGATCACCAGCCGGTCGGGGATATCGAAGTCCACCGCGTCGAGCACGCCGGCATTGGCGGGCACGTCGGGGAACAGGTGCTTGAGCGCGACGTAGCAGGCCGCCACGGCGGTGGCGCGCGAGATGTTGACCGGCCCCGCGCATTGCGCCGAGGTGCGCGAGAAGTCGAGCAGCAGCCGGTCGCCGGCCACCGTCATGTCGAGCGCGATGGTCAGCGGCTCGTTCACGATGCCGTCGTTGTCGAGCAGGTCCTCGAAGCTGTAGCGGCCGTCGGGCAGCGAGGCGATGTGCGAGCGCATCAGCCGCAGCGCGCGGCCGCGCAGCTCGCCGAGCGCGGCCAGCACCAGGTCGTCGCCGTACTCGTCGAGCAGGCCGTTCAGCCGCTTGGCGCCGAGCTCGAGCGCCGCGAGCTGGCCGTTGAGGTCACCCCAGAGGCTGTCGGGCAGGCGCGTGTTGGCCTGCAGGATCGCGAGCACGTCGGCATCGAGCTTGCCGTCGCGCACGATGCGCACGGGCGGGATCTGCACCGCCTCCTGCCAGCACTCGGTGGCCGCGGGGTTGTAGTTGCCGGGCACCGCGCCGCCCACGTCGTGCCAGTGCGCGGCCGAGGCCATGTGGCAGTAGAGCTTGCCGTGGCGGAAGAAGGGCTTGACCAGCTTGAAGTCGTTGGCGTGCGTGCCGCCGTCGTAGGCATCGTTGCTGATCCAGATGTCGCCGTCCTTCATGCCGCCGCGCGGCTCGGCCGCGGCGACGGTGGCGCGCACCGCGAAGGCCATGGCGCCCACGAACACCGGCAGGCCCGACTTGCCCTGCACCAGCGTGTCGCCGCTGGTCGCGTCGTAGAGGCCGTGGCAGGCGTCGTGCGCCTCGGCGATGATGGGATTGAACGCGCTGCGGTAGAGCGTGGCGTCCATCTCGTCGGCCACCTGCTCGAGGCGGCCGCGCAGCACGGCGAGCGTGACGGGGTCGAGTGTGTCGTTCATGTCAGTTTTCCATTGCACTGAGTGCCACCCGCATCGCACGAGGCGACGGATGGGCACGAAACGGGATCGGACTTCCGGACGCAGAGGACGCGAAGGTTCCGCGAAGGTCGCGAAAGAAAACCTCGAAAGTTTTCCTGAATCCCTTTTGCGTTCTTCGCGAAACCTTCGCGTCCTCCGCGTCCGGCTGTTCGTGTTTCATTTCAATCCACCTTGGCGCCGCTGGTCTTCACGACCTTGGCCCACTTGTCGATTTCCTTTTTCACGTGGGCGGCGAATTCCGCCTGCGTGGAACCCACCGGCTCGGCGCCGAGCGCGGCCAGCTTCTCGCGCACCTCGGGCAGCTTGAGAATGCGCTGCACCTCGGCCGAGAGCTTGTCGACCACCGGCTGCGGCGTGCCCTTGGGCGCGAACAGGCCCGACCAGGCATCGGCATAGAAGCCCGGGTAGCTCTCGGCGATGGTCGGCAGATCGGGCAGCGAGGGCGAGCGGCGCAGGCTGGTGAGCGCGATCGCGCGCAGCTTGCCGGCCTTGACGTGCGGCAGCGCCGAGGGCAGCCCGTCGACCATCATCTGAACCTGGCCGGCCAGCAGGTCGGACACCGCGGGCGCGCTGCCCTTGTAGGGCACGTGCGTGATGTCGACGCCGGCCTCGGCCTTGAGCATCTCCATGCCCAGGTGCGCGGCCGTGCCGTTGCCCAGCGACGCGTAGTTGAGCTTGCCGGGCTCCTTCTTCGCGAGCGCGACCAGCTCGGCCAGGTTCTTCGCAGGCACCGAGGGATGCACCACCAGAACGTTGGGCACCACGGCCACCTGGCTGATGGCGACGAAGTCGGCCACCGGGTCGTAGGGCATCCGGCTGTAGAGCGAGGTGTTGATGGCATGCGAGCCGGTCACGCCCATCACCAGCGTGTAGCCGTCGGCCGGCGCCTTGGCCACGAGGTCCGAGCCCACGTTGCCGCCCGCGCCCGCGCGGTTGTCGACCACCACGGGCTGGTCCCAGTGCTCGCTCATCTTCACCGCGACCAGCCGCGCCGCGGCATCGGTGGCGCCGCCCGGCGGGAAGGGCACGACGATGCGGATCGCCTTGTCGGGAAAGCCGCCGGCCTGGGCGGCGGCGACGAGCGGCAGGCACACGAGCAGCGTGCTGGCGAGGTAGCGCAGGAGTTTCATGGTGGGTGGGGCGTGAAGGTGGTGAAGAGGAATCGGGTCAGAGCCGTTGCCACAGCGCGCCGAGCGCGGTGCCGGCGGGCGCGTCGAGCACGCCGTCGCAGAAGGCCTGGGCGCGCGCGGGTGCGACGGGCTGCGCGGCGTAGTGCGCGAACTTGGCGATCAGGGCCGCGCGGTCCAGCGGGTTCTGGGCGTCGCCCGCGATGGTGGTCACGGTCTCTTCGTGCGTGACGCCGTCGTGCGTCAGCGCGAGCGTGGCGCCGCGCTGGCGGCGCGCCGTGAGGTCGGCATCGACCTCGAGCTCGACCAGTGCCTCGAGCCGGCGCAGCTCGGCGTCGTCGAAGCGCGGCGCGGCATAGACCGAGGGATCGACGTCGCCGAAGCGCAGCATCGCCGCGAGGCCGAAGCTCAGGCTGAACTGCGCCTGGATCGGCGTGCGCGGCGCGCGATTTCCGCAGTAGACGATCGCCTCCTCGTAGACCGTGAGCACGATCCGGCGGATGCCCGTGGTGTCGCCGGCCAGCCGTTCGCGCAGGGCGCGCGCGGCGGTCGCGCCGTAGTGCACGTGGCGCACGGCCGCGAAGGGCTTGAGGTAGGCGTCGCGCAGCAGCAGCGTCGACGCGTCGAGCAAAGGCTGCGCGCCGGCCGCCGCATGATTCGCCGCGTAGTGCGCCAGCGCGCCCTCGGGCGCGTCGATGCCGGCCGCGCTCGCGAAGGCCGCCTGCAGCCCCAGCGAGGCGCTGTGGCCCAGGTAGGTGTTGCGGGCGGTGCGCCCCTGCGCCACCGGCAGGTAGAGGCTGGTGGCGAGCTGGCAGGCCGCGATGTCGATGGCCTGCACGATGGCCTCGGGCGCCAGGCCCAGCAGCCGGGCCGCGCCCGCCGCCACGCCGAGCGCGGGCCAGTTGGCATCGACGTGCATGCCGGGGCGGATGCGCAGCCAGGCGCCGCAGCGCGCGCCGACCTCGTAGCCGAGCACGAAGGCATCGACGAACTCGCCGAGGCTGGCGTCGCGCCGCAATGCGAGCGGCAGCAGCGCCGCCACCAGCGGCACGCCGGGCCGGCCGTGCGCGAGCGCGTGGCCTTCGCAGGCCTCGTCCCAGGTCGCGGCCATGGCGATGACCTGCGCGGCCGCCTGCACGGCCAGCGACGGGCCGGCGGGAAAGGCGAAGCCACCGGGTTCGCAGGCGGCGAGCGCGGCCTCGAGCCGGCGCACCTCATCCGCCTGCCGGCCCGCGAGCGCGCAGCCGACGGTGTCGACCAGCAGCCGGCGCGCCTGCGAGGCGCCTTCGGCATCGGCCGGCCGCGCCGCATGCAGCGCCACCACGGCCTGCAGCCCCGCGCGTTGCGCATCGATGTCAGACGGCATCGGCTTCCTTCTTCGCCGCCATGCGACGGCGCAGCAGCGGCAGCAGGCCACCGGCCTCGACCATCTCGGTCAGGAAGCCCGGCACGGGCTCGCAGGCCAGCGTGCGCCCGTCGGCGCCGCGCAGCGCGGGCGTGCCGATGTCGAGCGCGATGCGCTCGCCGTCGTGCAGCGATTCGGCCTCGGCGCAGGTCAGCAGCAGCAGGCCGACATTGAAGGCATTGCGGAAGAAGAGCCCGCTGTACGAGGGCGCGATCACCGCGGCCACGCCCAGTTGCACGAGCACGGCCGCGGCCTGCTCGCGCGAGGAGCCGATGCCGAAGTTGGGGCCGGCCACGATCACGTCGCCCGCCTGGACCTCGCGCGCGAACTCGGGGCGGATGGCTTCGAGGCAGTGTTGCGCGATGCGGTCGATGCCATGCTTCATCGCATGACCGGGCGCGAGCGCGTCGGTGTCGATGTCGGCGCCCAGGCGCCATACCCGGTGCAGGCGGTGCAGCTCCTGATCACTCATGCCAGCACCTCGCGCGGATCGGTCACGCAGCCGCGCAGCGCGGCGGCCGCCACCGTGTAGGGCGAGCCCAGGTAGACCTGCGCGGTCGGCGAGCCCATGCGGCCCTTGAAGTTGCGCGCGGTGGTCGAGATGACGGTGATGTCGTCGCCCATCGGATCGCCATAGCCCGAGCAGGCGCCGCAGGCGGTGGGGAACAGCTCGGCGCCGGCCTCCATCAGCACCTGCAGCACGCCCTCCTCGCGCGCCTGTTCCTGGTCGCGCAGGCTCGCGGGCGCCACGATCAGGCGGATGCCGTTCGCGACCTTGTGGCCGCGCAGCACCTGCGCGGCGGCGCGCAGGTCGTCGAGCTTGGCGCCGGTGCAGGCGCCGATGTAGGCCACGTCGACCGGCGTGCCGACGAAGCGGCTCACGCCATGCGCATTGGCCGGGCTGTGCGGCGCGGCCACGTGGGGTTCGAGCGTGGCGGCATCGAAGCGGTGATCCGTGAGCGCGGCATCGGCGTCGGTGAACCACGGCGCCATGTCGACCGGCGGCGCGCCGGCACCGGCCAGGAACGCGGCCGTGGTGGCATCGGGCGCGATCAGCCCGGCCTGCGCGCCGAGTTCGGCGCTCATGTTCGAGAGCGTCATGCGCTCCTGCATCGACAGCGCGACCACCGCCGGCCCCGCGAACTCCACGGCCTGGTAGCGGCCGCCGTTCATGCCGAAGCGGCCGATCATGTGCAGCATCATGTCCTTGGCGGTCACGCCCGCGGGCAGCGCGCCGTCCCACCACATGCGCAGGGTCTCGGGCACGCGCAGCCAGATCTCGCCCGTGACCACCACGCCGAGCATCTCGGTGCTGCCGACGCCGAACATGTAGGCACCGAAGGCGCCGCCCGTGGGCGAGTGCGAGTCGCCGCCCACGCACAGCATGCCGGGGCGGATGTGGCCGTGCTGCGGCACCACCACGTGGCAGATGCCCTGGCTGTCGTAGACGTGCGGCAGCTTCTGGTCGCGCGCCCAGTCGCGCGCGATGCGCACGATGCGGCGCGAGTCGTCGTCGCGCTCGGGCACGTAGTGGTCCATCACGAGCACCACGCGCGAGCGGTCCCAGATCTGCGCGCCGAGCTCCTCGAGCATGGGCTGCAGGCGGCGCGGTCCCGAGGAGTCGTGGAACATCGCGAGGTCGACGCCGCAGGTCACGATCTCGCCCACCGCCACCCGCTCGCGGCCGCTGGCGCGCGCGATGAGCTTCTGCGCCAGGGTCTGTGCTGAAGCCGTCGCGCTCATTCGGGCTTGGCTCCCGAGAACTTGACCACCTTGGCCCAGCGCACGATCTCGCTCTGCACGAAGGCCGAGAACTGCTCGCTCGAATTGCCGACGGGGATCGCGCCCTCGATCTCGAGGCGCTGGCGCATGTCGGCCTGCTGCAGCGCATGGCGTGCGGCATCGCCGATCTGTTTGATGCGCTCGGCCGGCATGCGCGCCGGGCCGAACAGGCCGAACCAGGCGCTCGATTCGTAGCCGGGCAACGCCTCGGCGATGGCCGGCACCTCGGGGAAGGCCGGCAGCCGCTTCGCCGTGGTCACGCCCAGCGCCTTGAGCTTGCCGGCCTGGATGTGGGCCTTGACGTTGCCCACGGCCGCGAACATCAGCTGCACCTGGCCCGCGAGCACGTCCTGCACCGCGGGCGAGGTGCCCTTGTAGGGGATGTTCACGATGTCCACGCCCGACTGCATCTTGAAGGCCTCGCCCGCCATGTGCAGCGACGAGCCCACGGCGCCGATCGCGAAGTTGAGCTGGCCCGGCTTGGCCTTGGCGAGCGCGATCAGCTCGCGCACGTCCTTCGCGGGCAGCGAGGGATGGGCCACGAGGATCGAGGGCGAGGTCGCGACGCAGGTCAGCGCGGTGAAGTCCTTGACCGGATCGAAGGGCAGGCTCGGATAGAGCGTGGCATTGATCGCATGGCTGGTGAAGCTCATCAGCAGCGTGTTGCCGTCGGGCGCGGCCTTGGCCACGGCATCGGCCGCGATGTTGCCGCCCGCGCCGGGCTTGTTCTCGACGATGACGTTACGGCCCAGCGCCGGGCCCATGCTCACGGCCAGCGAGCGCGCCAGCGTGTCGGTGGAGCCGCCCGCGGGCGCGCCGACCAGGATGCGCACCGGCGCGCCGCCGATCTGCGCCAGGCTGTTGCCGGCCCATGCCGCGGCCAGCGACGAGAGAAGGATGTCGCGTCTTTTCATGTGTTGTTCTCCGGAAGGGATCGTGGGGAAGAGCGCCTCAAAGCCCCAGGTAGGCACGCCGCAATTCGTCGCTCACGAGCAGCTCGCCGGGCAGGCCCGAGAAGCGCACGCTGCCGTTCTCGAGCACGTAGGCGCGGTCGGCGATCTCGAGCGACTGGCCGACGTTCTGCTCGACCAGCAGCACGGCCAGGCCGCCGTCGCGCAGTTCGCGGATCAGCGTGAACATCTCCTCGACCAGCAGCGGCGAGAGGCCCAGCGAAGGCTCGTCGAGGATCAGCAGCACGGGCTCGGCCATGAGGCCGCGCGCGATGGCCAGCATCTGCTGCTCGCCGCCGCTCATGGTGCCGGCATGCTGGTCCATGCGTTCGCGCAGGCGCGGGAACAGCGCGAACGACTTCTCGAGGTTCCGCGCCCGGCGCTCGCGTGCCCGCGTGAACGAGCCGAGCTCGAGGTTCTCGCGCACGCTGAGGTTGGGAAACACCTTGCGGCCCTCGGGCACCTGGATCAGGCCGGCCTTGACGACGTCGCGGTAGTGCGCGCCGCTCAGGTCCTTGCCGTCGAAACGCACCGTGCCGCCCCAGGCCGGGCAGAGGCCGCAGACCATCTTGTTGAGGGTGGACTTGCCCGCGCCGTTGCTGCCGAGCAGCGCGACCATCTCGCCGGCGTTCACCTTCAGGTCGACGCCGCGCAGCACCTCGACGCGGCCATAGCCGCCGCGCAGGCCTTCGATTTCAAGCAATGCGCTCATGCTGCGGCTCCCGTTGCGGCCTTGCGCAGCCGCGCCGCGGTGCCATGGCCCAGGTAGGCCTCGACCACCCGGTCGTCGGAGGTCACCTGCGCCGGGCTGCCCTCGGCGATCAGCTGGCCCTGCGCCAGCACCCAGACATGCTCGGCGAGGTTCATCACGGCCTGCATCACGTGTTCGATCATCAGCACGGTCACGCCGCTCGCGGCGATGCCGCGCACCACCGGCATCATCTCGGCGATCTCCTGCGGGTTGAGGCCGGCGAGCACTTCGTCGAGCAGCATCAGGCGCGGCCTCGTGGCCAGCGCGCGCGCGAGCTCGAGGCGCTTGCGGCCGGCCACGGTGAGGTCGGAAGCGGGCTTGTCGAGCTGCGGCGCGAGGCCCACGCGCTGCGCCACGGCCTCGGCCTCGCGCAGTGCCTCGGTGCGGCCGCGCAGGTGCAGGTGCGCGCCGACCGCGATGTTCTCGCGCACGGTCTGCGCCGCGAAGGGCTTCACGATCTGGAAGGTGCGGGTCATGCCGAGCGCGGCATTGCGGTGCGGCTCGCGGCCGGTGATGTCCTGGCCCGCGAAGCGCACGCTGCCGGCGTCGGGCTTGAGGAAGCCCGACATCAGCGCGAACAGCGTGGTCTTGCCCGCGCCGTTCGGCCCGATCAGCGCGCTGAGGCTGCCCTCGCGCACGGAGAGACTGACGTTCTGCACCGCCTTGAGCCCGCCGAAGGAACGCGAGACGCCCTCGAGCACCAGCAGGGACGATTCACTCATCGCGGCCTCCCTTCGCGCTCCAGAGCTGCCGCACCGATTGGCCGATGCCCGCGATGCCGCGCGGCACGAAGATCACGATCAGCACGAGCACGGTGCCGTAGATCACCATGTTGATGCCCGGCAGCTCGCCGAACAGGTTGCGCGTGAAGTCCGACAGCAGGTGCAGCACGACCGCGCCGAGCACCGGGCCCCACACGGTGCCCATGCCGCCGACGATGGCCGCCACCAGCGCCTCGACCGACACGCCCGCGCCGTAGGCGATGCCGGCATCGATGTACTGGAACACCTGCACGTAGAAGGCACCGGCCGCGCCCATGAAGGCGGCCGACAGGCCAATGGCCGCGAGCTTGACGCGGAAGGGGTTGACGCCGACGGCGCGCGCCGCGTCCTCGTTGTCGCGCACCGCCTGCAGGTAGGCGCCGAAGCGGCCGTTGCGCAGCCAGCAGGTGACGAGCAGCGCCACCACGACCATCGCGAGCACCACCCACAGGAAGCCGGCGCGCGTGGCGAACTGCAGGTTGGCGACCGATTCGCGCAGCGGCACCATCAGGCCGACGCCGCCGCCCGTGAAGTCGACCGACAGCGCGAGGATGCGGAACACCTCGGCGAAGGCCAGCGTGACCAGCGCGAAGTACGAGCCCTTGAGGCCGTAGCGGAAGCTCAGCGCGCCGATGAACAGGCCCACCAGCGCGGCACCGGCGATGGCCAGCGGCAGCGCGATCCAGGCATTGATGCCGCCCTGCAGCTGCGCGATGGCCTGGATGTAGGCACCGGTGCCGAAGAACAGCGCATGACCGAACGAGAACTGGCCGCCGAAGCCGCCGAGGATGTTCCAGGCCTGCGCGATCAGCGTGGCATAGAGCGCCATCATCACGAAGTTGAGCGTGACGCCCGAGGTCGTGACCAGCGGCACGCACGCCACCAATGCCGCGAACATCGCGATGCCAGCGAGTTGCTTCGCGGCGCTCATGCCTTGGCTCCGAACATGCCCTGCGGCCGGAACAGCACCACGCCGATGAAGATCGCGAAGATGCCGATCTGCCCCAGCGATTCGCCGAGGTAGAGGCCGCCGAGCGACTCCACCACGCCGACCAGGAAGCCGCCGATCAGCGCGCCGACGAAGCTGCCCATGCCGCCGAGCACGACGATGGTGAAGGCCACGAGCACGAAGCCGCCGCCGACCTGCGGGTTGACGTAATAGGCCGGCAGCAGGAAGCAGGCGGCCGCGCCGAGGCAGGCCAGGCCGATGCCGAAGCTCATGGCGTAGACGTGGTCGACGTCGATGCCCATGAGCTTGGCGCCCTCCTTCTCCTTGGCAACGGCGCGGATGGCGCGGCCGAGGTCGGTGCGGCCCATGATCCAGAACAGGATGCCCGAGACCACGAGCGCGCCCGCGAAGGCCACCAGCTTGGGCACGGCGATCATCGCGGGGCCGATGGCCACGGTGCTCAGCGAATAGGCGGTGTCGATGTTGCGCGTGTCGGACTTGAAGAACAGCAGCGCGAGGTTCTCCATCACGATCGCGATGCCGAGCGTGGCGAGCAGGATGTTCTCGTCCTTGCCGTGGCCCGCGCGGTTGATGACCACGCGCTGCAGCGCATAGCCGAGCGCGAACATGCCCAGCACGACCACGGGCAGCGCGAGGTAGGGATCGATGCCCAGCCGCTCCTTGAGGAAGTACACCGCGTACAGCGCCACCATCAGGCAGGCGCCGTGCGCGAAGTTGATGATGTGCAGCACGCCGTAGATCAGCGTGAGGCCCAAGGCGATCAGTGCGTAGACGGCGCCTGTCGTCAGGCCGTTGAGCACCGACGGAAAAAGGATGCTGGGGTCTAGCATTTTGGGAACGTGCTCTCGTTTTGGAGGCCGCCCGGCATGCGGTGCGGGTCGAGCGACCCCACTGCGCCGGCCGCTTCGCGGCTGCCCTGCGGTGCTCGCGTTTCGCGGGGTCTCGCAGAACTCGCTTCGCTCAGACAGCTGCGAGCCCTGATCCGCGAAACGCTGCGCTCCTCGGCGGCGCAGAGGGGATCGCCCGCCCCGCACCGCACGCCGGGCTTCGCGCCTGATCGACGGCTGCCTGAATACCGTGACATGGTGCGTCGCACGCTCATGCCTTCAGCGGGAACAGCGGCTCCACCTCGCGGTAGTCGCGCGGGATGATGACCTTGATGTCGTTCTTCACCACCTGCGTCATCAGCGGCTGCGCGCCCTCGTTCTGGCCGTTGACGAACTTGGTGGGGCCATAGGGCATGAAGTGGTTCGAGAAGGTGCTCTTCTCGAGCGCGTCGACGATCGCGGCGCGCTCGCCCGACCTGGCGCGCTCCAGTGCATCGGCCAGCAGCCACATCGAGGCATAGGTCATGAAGACCTCGTAGCTGAAGAACTGGCCCTTGGCCTCGACGCGCTTGCGCAGGTCCTGCGCGCGCTTGTCCTTGGGGTTGAACCAGTGGTTGCAGTCGATGATGCCGTTGGCCGCGTCGGGAAACTCCTTCACGAACTTGTAGCTCGAGGCCGCGCCGCCGAGCACCGAGAAGATCGCCTTGGGCACCACCTTCTGCTGCTGCATGGTGCGCACCAGCAGCGCGTACTCGTTGTAGTAGTTGGCCGGGATCACGATGTCGGGGTTGATCGACTTCATGCGCAGCACGATGTTGTTGAAGTCGCGCGTGGGGTTGGCGTGCTTCACCACCTCCTTCACCTCGAAGCCGTAGCCGGGCAGCTCGCGCGACAGCAGCTGCGCGGTGCCGGCGCCGAACAGCGACTCCTCGTGGATCACCATCACCGTCTTGGCCGGGTTGCCCGCGGCCTTGTTGAGCACCAGCAGGTTGGCCATCGCGACCTCGGTCGACTTGCGGTAGCCGGGGCCGAAGCGGAAGGTGTTCTTCAGGCCGCGCTCGACGATCTGGTCGGCCACGCCGACGTCGACCACGTGCGGCAGGTTGTACTTGGCCGCGGCCTGCGTGGTGGCCAGGCAGATCGCCGAGGCGAAGGCGCCGACGATGGCGCTGACGCCGGCCTCGTTCATCTTCTCGACCTCGGCCGCGCCCGCCTGCGGCTGCGACTGCGCGTCGCCCAGCAGGGCCTCGAGCTTCGCGCCGCCGAGCGACTTGATACCGCCCGCGGCGTTGATGTCCTCGATCGCGAGCTGCGCGCCGAGCCGGCACTGCTGGCCCGAGTAGGCGAGCGCGCCCGTCACCGGGTGCAGCACGCCCACCTTCAGCGGCTTGGGTTGGGCCCCGCCGATCAGCGGGAAGGCGAGCGCGGAGGCCAGGGTGGCGGACTGCGAAACGAAGCGGCGACGGGTCTGCATGGGGCGTTTCCTTTTCTTTGTCTTCAGTTGAACTTGGCCGACACGTCCCGGCTGACCCAGACCTTGGCGTCGATGCTGCCGACACGGGACAGTTGCATCTCGTAGGTGTAGCGGTCGGGACGGTAGAAGCCGTGCAGCCACTGCACCGGGCGCTCGTCTTCGTCGTAGATCAGGCGGCGCACCGCGAGCAGGGCCGAGCCGACCGAGACGTCGAGGTGCTGCGCGAGCACGTTGTCGGCCAGGCGCGCGGAGAGGGTCTGGTGGGCCCGGCCCACCTTCACGCCCGACTCCTCGAGCAGCACCAGGATCGGTTTCTTCGAGAGCTCGCGGCGGCCGAAGCGGCGCGCGATCGTGTCGGGCACGTAGGTGGTGATGTGCGAGAGCGGGCCTTCGCGCGTGGCGCGCACGCGCACCGCCTTCTGCACCGGGTCGCCGAGCTGCAACTGCAGCGCCTCGGCCACCTGCGAGGAGGCCGTGATGGTCGCGACCTCGAGCACCTTGACCGAGGTGTGCAGGCCCATGGTCACGAGGTTCTCGAGCAGGCCGCGCAGGTTGGCGCGCTCGGTGGCCGGCGCGCTCGGCGCCTCGCCCGCGACCGGGCCGATGGGCCGCGTGCGGCGGCCCGGCGTGCGCGAGATCAGCCCTTCGGCGGCGAGCTGCTCGAGCGCGCGCCGCACGGTGACGCGCGCCACGCCGAACTGCTGCATGAGCGCGAGCTCGCCCGGCAGCCCGTCGGCGGCGAAGCGGCCCTCATGCAACTGCTCCCGCAGCACCAGGTAGATCTGGTGGTACTTGGGCAAGGGCATCTGCGACATGCAGGCGATGTTTTTGCAGTTTCAATGTTCTGTCAATGGGACATTTGAATGCGCGCGGAAACGAAAACGGCCCCCGAAGGGGCCGTCGATGGCAGGAAGCGAGAGGCTCGGCTGCCGCCGGACTCAGAGCTTGAAGGGCAGCACTTCCTGGCGCTGCTCGCCAAGGCCCTCGATGCCGAGCGCCATCACGTCGCCCTTCTTGAGGAACAGCGGCGGCTTCATGCCCATGCCCACGCCGGGCGGGGTGCCGGTGGTGATCACGTCGCCGGGTTCCAGCGTCATGAACTGGCTCACGTAGCTCACGATCTTCGCCACGCTGAAGATCATGGTCTTGGTGCTGCCGGTCTGCACGCGCTGGCCGTTGAGGTCGAGCCACATCGCGAGCTTCTGCGGGTTCTCGACCTCGTCGCGCGTCACCAGCCAGGGGCCGATGGGGCCGAAGGTGTCGCAGCCCTTGCCCTTGTCCCAGGTGCCGCCGCGCTCGATCTGGAACTCGCGTTCGCTGACGTCGTTGATGACGCAGTAGCCGGCCACGTGGTCGAGCGCGCTCTTCTGCGAGACGTAGCGCGCGCGCGTGCCGATGACCACGCCGAGCTCGACCTCCCAGTCGCTCTTGACCGAGCCCTTGGGCAGCATCACGGGATCGTTCGGTCCCTGGATGCAGCTCGTGGCCTTCATGAACACCACGGGTTCCTTGGGCACCGGCAGGCCGGACTCGGCCGCATGGTCGGCGTAGTTGAGGCCGATGGCGATGAACTTGCCGACGCGGGCCACGGGGCTGCCGTAGCGCGGCTTGCCCTTGACCAGCGGCAGCTTGTCGGTCTTGAGCTTGCGCAGCTTGGCGATGGCGGCATCGCCGAGCTGCTCGGGACCGATGTCCTTGACGACGGCGCTCAGGTCGCGCAGCTGGCCGTTGGCGTCGACGAGGCCCGGCTTCTCCTTGCCGGGGTTGCCGTAGCGGACGAGTTTCATGCTTGCTTTTCCTTGGGTGGTTGGATGGTTCTGTGGGAAGGGGCGATCAGTAGGTCGAGCGGCCGCCCGAGAGGTCGAACACCGCGCCGGTCGAGAACGAGCAGTCGTCGGTGCACAGCCAGCCTACCAGCGCCGCGACCTCCTCGACGGTGCCGAAGCGGCCCTGCGGGATCTTCGACAGCATGAAGGCGATGTGGTCGGGCGTCATCTGGTCGAAGATCGCGGTCTTGACCGCGGCCGGCGTCACGCAGTTGACGCGGATGCCGGTGTCGGCGAGCTCCTTGCCGAGCGACTTGGTGAGGCCGATCACCGCGGCCTTGCTGGCGCTGTAGGCGCTGGCGTTGGGATTGCCGTCCTTGCCGGCCACCGAGGCGATGTTGACGATGCGGCCCTGGCCTCCCTGCGCGCGCATCTGCGCCACCACCTCGCGGCAGCACAGGAACACGCCGTTGACGTTGACCTCCATCACCTGGCGCCAGTCGTCCACCGGGTAGTCCCAGAGCTTGGCGTTGGGGCCGGTGATGCCGGCGCTGTTGACCAGCGCATCGATGCGCGGTGCCTGCGCGAGCGTGGCCGCCACCGCCTTGGCCACCGAGGGCTGCTGCGAGACATCGACCTTGAGCGCGCGCGCCTTGCCCGGTCCCAGCGACTCGGCGGCGCGCGCGGCCGCGGCCTCGTCGCGGTCCCACAGCGTGACCGTGCCGCCCGAGGCGACCAGCCGCTGCGCGATGCCGAAGCCCAGCCCGGTGGCGCCGCCGGTGACCACCGCGTGGCGGCCGGCGAAGTCGAGCTGGTTCATATGGTGATGCCGCCGTCGACCGTGAAGGCCTGGCCGGTCGCGAAGATGGATTCGTCGCTGGCGAGGAACACGACCACGGGCGCGATCTCCTCGGCGCGCGCGAGCCGGCCCATGGGCTGGCGCGCGACGAAGGCCTTGCGCGCGGCCTCGGGGTCGGCGTTGGCGTTGATGCGGTCGCCGAGCGAGGGCGTGTCGACCGTGCCGGGGCACACCGCATTGCAGCGGATGCCGCGCGTGACGTAGTCGGCCGCCACGCTCTTGGTGAGGCCCAGCACCGCGGCCTTGGTGGTGCCGTAGACGAAGCGGTTGGGCAGGCCCTTCATGCTCGAGCACACGCTCGCCATGTTGATGATGCTGCCGCGGCCCGCCGCGAGCATGCCGGGCAGCACGGCCTGGATGGTCCACATCTGGGCGCGCACGTTGAGCGCGAAGGCGAAAGCGAGGTCGTCGTCGCTGGCCTGCTCGATGGTGCCGTTGTGCACCACGCCCGCGCAGTTGAACAGCACGTCGAGCGGCGGCAGGGTCGACACCAGCGCGCCGATGGCGGCCTTGTCGAGCACGTCGAGCTTGGCGGCCGTGACGTTCGGCACGCCGGCGTAGCGCTCGAGCAGTTGCGCATTGACGTCGGTGGCCCAGACCTGCGCGCCCTCGGCCGCGAGCGCGAGCACGCTCGCATGGCCGATGCCCTGGCCGGCCGCGGTGACGAGCGCGGTCTTTCCCTTCAATCTCATGGTGTCTCCGATTCGGGTTTGGCCCGATGGGTGGCACGGGCCGCGCATCGTATTCTGAATTGGCCTTACCACTTGTCCAATTCAGGACAACCCTTAAACCCGCTCGCCTTCTTCTCTTACCTGTGCCCCTGCAGACCGTCGAACCCCAACGCCTCTATCGCCAGATCGCCGACCAGCTGCGTGCACTGATCGGCCAGGGCGAGTTCGCCGTGGGCGCGCGCCTGCCGGCCGAACGCGACCTGGCCAAGCAGCTCGGCGTGAGCCGCCCCTCGGTGCGCGAGGCGCTGATCGCGCTCGAGGTCGAGGGCTGGGTCGAGGTGCGCACCGGCTCGGGCGTCTACGTGCTCGACCGCTCGCACCGCGCGAGCGCGCCGGTGGCGCCCACCGAATGGGGACCGCTCGAGCTGATCCGCGCGCGCCGCGTGATCGAGGGCGAGACCGCGGCCATCGCGGCGCAGACGGGCAAGCGCAAGGACGTCGACGCGATGACGCGCGCCATCGAGGTCATGCGCGAACTGGCCGACCGCACGGTGATGCCGCTCGAGGGCGACCGTGCCTTCCACCTCGCGATCGTCGGCGCCAGCGGCAACGCGGTGCTGATCGAGACGGTGCAGAACTTCTGGGACTCGCGCAAGGGCCCGATCTTCACGCGCCTGGGCGGCTACTTCGAGACGGTGTCCTCGTGGCGCTCGGCCATCGCCGAGCACGAGGCGATCCGCGACGCGGTGGCCGCGCGCGACGCCGAGGCCGCGCGCGCCGCGATGCACGAACACATGGACAAGTCCCATCAGCGATTCAGCGCGAGCTGGCGACGCGCGAAGCCTTCCTGACACCTCGCCAGCATTCCTGCCAACTGCCCCAACGAATACAACGGAGACAAGCCACATGATCAGAGACAGCAAGAACAGCAAGCGCACCGCCCTCAAGGCCCTGGCCGCCTGCGCCCTCGCGGCCGGCGCGCTCGGCGTGTCGGGCCTCGCCTCGGCCCAGACCAAGCTCAAGTGGGCCCACGTCTACGAGACCTCGGAGCCCTTCCACAAGTACTCGGTGTGGGCCGCCGAGGAGATCAAGAAGCGCAGCAACGGCAAGTACGACATCCAGGTCTTCCCGGCCTCCAGCCTCGGCAAGGAAGCCGACATCAACCAGGGCCTGACGCTCGGCACGGTCGACATCGTGCTGACCGGCGCGAGCTTCGCGGGCAACAGCTACAAGCCGCTGGCCATCACCTACTTCCCGTTCATCTTCCGCGACGCCGAGCACCAGCTCAAGTACGCCAAGAGCGACGTGTTCAAGGAGCTCGCCAAGGGCTATGACGACAAGACCGGCAACCACATCACGGCGCTCAACTACTACGGCGCGCGCCACGTGACCTCGAGCGCGGCGCGGCCGGTGGCCAAGCCGGAAGACATGAAGGGCCTGAAGATCCGCGTGCCCGACGCGCCGGCCTACCTGGCCTTCCCCAAGTCGCTGGGCGCGAACGCCACGCCGATCGCCTTCGCCGAGGTCTACCTCGCGCTGCAGAGCGGCACGGTGGACGCGCAGGAGAACCCGCTGCCCACCATCGAGGCGAAGAAGTTCTTCGAGGTGCAGAAGAACATCTCGCTGACCGGCCACATCGTCGACTCGCTGCTGACCGTGGTCTCGGGCCAACTCTGGGGCAAGCTCAGCGCCGACGAGAAGAAGATGTTCAGCGACGTGATGCAGGAAGCGGCCGAGAAGACCGGCCGCGAGATCATCGCCTCCGAGGCCCGGCTGGTGGAGGAGTTCAAGAAGAAGGGCAACAACGTGATCGTGGTCGACAAGAACGCGTTCCGCGAGGCCGTGCTCAAGAACACCAAGCCGACCGACCACGGCTACCGCCAGCAGGACTACGACCGGATCATCGCCATCCAGTGAAGCCGCGCGCGGCCGGCCGTCATGGCCGGCTGCCCTTGCACGACAACGAGGAGACACGATGAGCGATGAAAAGCTGCTGGGCGACGACGGCGAGTTCCACGTCACCGACGAGGCCGTCGACCTGTCCGGCACCACGATCGAGGGCTGGGTCGCGCTGGGCCTGTTCTGGGTGCTGGGACTGACCGTCCTCTACCAGTTCATCACGCGCTACGTGCTGAACGACTCGGCCTCCTGGACCGAGGAGATCGCGCGCTACCTGCTCGTGGGCACGGTGTTCGTCGGCGCCGCGATCGGCGTGGCGCGCAACAACCACATCCAGGTCGACTTCTTCTACCGCCACCTGCCGCTCAAGGTGGGCCGCGCGCTGGGCCTGCTGGTCGACGTGCTGCGCACCGCCTTCTTCGCGGCCGCGGTGGTGATGACGGTGCAGATGATGATCAAGATCGGCAACAACGCCAGCATGACCATCGTCGACCTGCCGATGAACATCGTCTACGGCGTCTGCCTGCTGGGCTTCGCCGCCATGCTGGTCCGCTCGGTGCAGGTCAGCGTGGTGCACTGGCGCCGCGGCTACTGCGTGCTGGAACGGCCCGAATCCACGATCGACGACCGCTGAGGTCAGAACCATTCCCACGACATGCTGAAGATCGTCTTTCTGCTGTTCATGAGCGCCGGTATTCCGGTCGCCGTGGCCATGGCCGGCGCCTCGCTGGTCTACATCCTCTGGAGCGGCAACCTGCCGGGCTTCGTCGTCATCCACCGCATGGTGAGCGGCGTCGACAGTTTCCCGCTCTTGGCCGTTCCCTTCTTCATCCTCGCCGGCAACCTGATGAACAACGCCGGCATCACCAATCGCATCTACAACTTCGCGCTCGCGCTGGTGGGCTGGCTCAAGGGCGGGCTGGGCCACGTCAACATCCTCGGCTCGGTGATCTTCTCGGGCATGAGCGGCACCGCGATCGCGGACGCTGCAGGCCTGGGCACGATCGAGATCAAGGCCATGAAGGAACACGGCTACTCGACCGAGTTCGCGGTCGGCGTGACCGCGGCCTCGGCCACGCTGGGCCCGATCATTCCGCCGAGCCTGCCCTTCGTGATCTACGGGATGATGGCCAACGTGTCGGTGGGCGCGCTGTTCATCGCGGGCCTGATGCCGGGCCTGATCATGACCCTGCTGATGATGCTCACGGTGGCCTACTACGCGCACAAGAACGGCTGGGGCGCCGACGTGAAGTTCCAGTGGCCGCGGCTCATGAAGGCGCTGGTCGAGCTGCTGGTGGTGTGCCTGTGGCCCACGCTGCTGTGGTTCGCGGTCGACAGGTTCGGCGCGCCGGCGCAGCCCGCGGTGCTGATCGCGCTGGCGATCCTGTTCGTGGCCGACAAGGTCTTCAGGTTCGAGGCGGTGCTTCCGATCATGACGCCGGTGCTGCTGATCGGCGGCATGGCGACCGGCCTGTTCACCGCCACCGAGGGCGCGATCGCGGCCTGCGTGTGGGCGATGGTGCTGGGCTTCTTCTGGTATCGCACGCTCAAGTGGAAGATGTTCGTCAAGGTCTGCCTCGAGACGGTGGAATCGACCTCGACCGTGCTCTTCATCGTGGCGGCGGCCTCGATCTTCGGCTGGATGCTGACCGCCACCGGCGTCACGGCCGACATCGCGAGCTGGGTGCTCAACTTCACGAAGGAGGCCTGGGTCTTCCTGCTGCTCGCGAACCTGCTGATGCTGTTCGTCGGCTGCTTCCTCGAGACCACGGCCGCGATCACGATCCTGGTGCCGATCCTGCTGCCGATCTCGAACCAGCTCGGCATCGACCCGGTGCACTTCGGCGTGGTGATGGTGCTCAACCTCATGATCGGCGTGCTGCATCCGCCGATGGGCATGGTGCTGTTCGTGCTCGCGCGCATCGCCAACCTCAGCATCGAGCGCACGACGATGGCGATCCTGCCCTGGCTGGTGCCGCTGCTGCTGAGCCTGGGCATCATCACCTACTGGCCCGCCACGGTGCTGTGGCTGCCGAAGATCATGCAATGACCCCGACCGGCGATCCCGCGCCGGCCCCCACACGATGAATCCCTACATAAGACTCCACCCCGCCGACGACGTCGTCATCGCGCGCTCGCAACTGCTCGGCGGCACCGTCGTCGAGGACGTCAAGGTCCATGGCCTGATACCGCCGGGCCACAAGGTCGCGATGCGCGCCATCGCGGCCGGCGAACCGGTGCGCCGCTACAACCAGATCATCGGCTTCGCGAGCAAGCCGATCGCGCCCGGCGAGCACGTGCACGTGCACAACCTCGACATGGGGCCCGACAAGGGCGACTTCGAGCGCGACTACGCCTTCGGCGCCGACGTGAAGCCCGCGCCCGCGAAACGCGAGGCCACCTTCATGGGCATCAAGCGCGCCGACGGCCGCGTGGCCACGCGCAACTACATCGGCGTGCTGACCAGCGTGAACTGCTCGGCCACGGCCGCGCGCGCGATCGCCGACCACTTCTCGCGCAAGACCAACCCGGCGGCGCTCGCGGCCTTCCCCAACGTCGACGGCGTGATCGCGCTGACGCACGGCACCGGCTGCGGCATGGACACGCAGGGCACGGGCATGCAGATCCTCGAGCGCACGCTGACCGGCTATGCCACGCATGCCAACTTCGCGGCGGTGCTGGTGGTGGGCCTGGGCTGCGAGGCCAACCAGATCAACGCCTGGCTCGCGACCGGCAACCTCGCCGAGGGCGAGAACCTGCGCGTCTTCAACATCCAGGACACGGGCGGCACGCGCAAGACGGTCGACAAGGGCGTGGCGCTGATCGAGGAGATGCTGCCACGCGCCAATGCCGTGACGCGCGAACCCTGCAGCGCGGCCCACATCACGATCGGGCTGCAGTGCGGCGGCTCCGACGGCTACTCGGGCATCAGCGCCAACCCCGCGCTGGGCGTGGCCGTCGACCTGCTGGTGGCGCACGGCGGCACCGCGATCCTCAGCGAGACGCCCGAGGTCTACGGCGCCGAGCACCTGCTGACGCGGCGCGCGGTACGGCGCGAGGTGGGCCAGAAGCTGGTGGACCGCATCAAGTGGTGGGAGCACTACACGGCCATCAACGAGGGCGAGATGAACAGACAACCCTTCGCCGGGCAACAAGGCCGGCGGCCTCACCACCATCCTCGAGAAGTCGCTGGGCGCGGTGGCCAAGGGCGGCACCAGCAACCTCGAGGCGGTCTACGAATACGCCGAGCCGGTGACGGCGCACGGCTTCGTCTACATGGACACGCCGGGCTACGACCCGGTGAGTGCCACGGGCCAGGTGGCCGGCGGCGCCAACCTGATCTGCTTCACCACCGGCCGCGGCTCGGCCTACGGCTGCGCGCCCTCGCCTTCGCTCAAGCTCGCGACCAACTCGGCGCTGTGGAAGCGGCAGGAAGAGGACATGGACATCAACTGCGGCGAGATCGTCGACGGCACGGCCTCGATCCAGGAGATGGGCCAGCGCATCTTCGAGCTGGTGCTGGCCACGGCCTCGGGCACGCCCTCGAAGAGCGAGCAGCACGGCTACGGGCAGAACGAGTTCGTGCCCTGGCAGGTCGGCGCGGTGATGTAGGAGCGCACGGCCGATGACGACGCTTCCCTTCGGTGCGCTGGAAGGCACCGGCTTCGAGACGCTGGATCCGCGCTTCACGGGCCTGGTGCCCAAGCCCGAGCGGCTCGAGCGGCTGTGGACCGGCGGGCGCTGGTGCGAGGGCCCGGCCTGGTTCGGCGCGCTGCGCACGCTGGTGTGGTCCGACATTCCGAACGACCGCCTGCTGCGCTGGGACGAGCGCAACGGCCAGGCCGCGGTGCTGCGCGAACCCGCGAACAACACCAACGGCAACACCGTCGACCGCCAGGGCCGGCTCGTGAGCTGCGAGCACCTGGCGCGCCGCGTGGTGCGCACCGAGCACGACGGCTCGATCACGGTGCTGGCCTCGCACTGGCAGGGCCGGCGGCTCAACTCGCCGAACGACGTGGTGGTGCATTCGGACGGCGGCGTGTGGTTCACCGACCCGAGCTACGGCATCCTGTCGGACTACGAGGGCCTGCGCGCCGAGAGCGAGATCGGGGCCTGCCATGTCTATCGCATCGACCCGGCCAACGGCGCGGTCGAGCGCGTGGCCGACGACTTCGTGAAGCCCAACGGGCTGGCCTTCTCGCCCGATGAGCACATGCTCTACATCGCCGACACCGGCGCGAGCCATGATGCGAACGGGCCGCGGCACATCCGCCGCTTTCTCGTCAACCCCGACAACAAGAGCCTGCGTGGCGGCGAGGTGTTCGCCGAATGCACCGCGGGCCTGTTCGACGGCTTCCGGCTCGACACCGAAGGCCGCATCTGGACCAGCGCCGCCGACGGCGTGCATGTCTACCACCCCGACGGCACGCTGCTGGGCAAGCTGCTCGTGCCCGAGCGCGTGGCCAACGTCTGCTTCGGCGGGCCCAGGCGCAACCGCCTGTTCGTCTGCGCCACCAGCTCGCTCTACGCCATCACCGTGAACGCCAAAGGAATCTGAACCATGCCGAGAACACTGCAGGCCGACAGCCTGCAATCCACCGTCGCGAGCATCCTGCGCGCGGCGGGCAGCCAGCAGGCCGAGGCCGAACAGGTCGCGGCCAACCTCGTGATGGCCAACCTCAGCGGCCACGACTCCCACGGCGTGGGCATGCTGCCGCGCTACATCGACGCGGTGGCCGAAGGCGGCCTGCATCCCAACGCGGCGGTGCGCATCAACCTCGACATCGGCACCATGCTGTCGCTCGACGGCCAGCACGGCTACGGGCAGGTGGTGGGCGTGCAGGCGATGGAGCTCGGCATCGAGCGCGCGCGCCGCCACGGCAGCTGCATCCTCACGCTCGCGCATGCGCACCACCTGGGCCGCATCGGCCACTTCGCCGAGATGGCGACCTCGCACGGGCTGGTGTCGATGCACTTCGTCAACGTGCTCTCGCGCCCGGTGGTCGCGCCCTGGGGCGGCGGCGACGGGCGCTTCGGCACCAACCCCTGCTGCATCGGCATACCGCTCGCGGGGGCCGAGCCCTTCGTGCTCGACTACGCCACCAGCCGCGTGGCGCAGGGAAAGATGCGCGTGGCCCACAACAAGGGCGAGCGCGTGCCGCCGGGCTACCTCATCGACGAGAAGGGCGCGCCCACCGACGACCCCGGCGTGGTGGTGGTGCCGCAGGGCAACGGCCTGTTCGGCGCGCTCATGACCTTCGGCGAGCACAAGGGCTACGGCATGGCGCTGGCCTGCGAGCTGCTGGGCGGCGCGCTGACCGGCGGCGGCACCTGGCACCGGCCGGCCGACACCAGCCGCAGCGTGATCAACGGCATGCTCACTGTGCTGATCGATCCCGAGCGCCTGGGCACCCAGGCCAGCTTCGACCAGGAGGCGCGCGAGTTCGTCGAGTGGCTGCGCCGCAGCCCGCCGGGGCAGGGCTTCGACGCGGTGCAGATCGCGGGCGAGCCCGAGCGCCAGGCGCGCGCGGCGCGGCGGCGCGACGGGATCTGGGTCGACGATGCGACCTGGGGCGAGATCGTGGCGGCGGGCGCGAAGGTGGGGGTCGCGGTCGCCGGCTGAGTTCGCTAGCTCTTGCTGGCCTCGTGCGCGGGCTGGCCGACCTGCACGCTGTTGTCGTCGCCCTTGATCCTGGCCTGCACCGCCTTGATCGCCTTCTCGAGCCGCGCGCCGTAGTCGGCATCGGCCTGGCGGAAATAGCTCACCGAGCGGTCGATGATGTCCTGCCGCCGGACCGCGCCCAGGCCACCCGCGATGTTGTTCACCAGGCGCTCCTTCGCGGCCTCGTCCATCAGACGGTAGAGGTCGCCGGCCTGCGCGAAGTCGGTGTCGGCCTCGTGCTGCTGCCACTGGTGGCTGCCGGTCCAGCCGTGGATCTGCAGCGGCGCATACACCGGCTCGTTGCTCTGCTTGGGCGCATCGCTGAAGCTGTTGGGCTCGTAGTTCGGGCCGCGGCCGCCGTTGCCGTCGCCACGCATCGCGCCGTCGCGGCCGTAGTTCCGTGCCGTGGTCGCGTGCGGCCGGTTCACGGGCAGCTGCGTGTGGTTGATGCCCAGACGGTAGCGCTGCGTGTCGCCGTAGCTGAACAGGCGACCCTGCAGCATCTTGTCGGGCGAGGGGCCGATGCCGGGCACGAAGTTGGCCGGGTTGAACGCGGCCTGCTCGATCTCGGCGAAGTAGTTGTCGGGGTTGCGGTTGAGCGTGAGGATGCCGATGTCGATCTTCGGGTAGTCCTTGTGCGACCAGACCTTGGTCAGGTCGAAGGGATTGAAGCGGTAGCTCTGCGCCTCGGCCACCGGCATGATCTGCACCTGCACGCGCCAGCTCGGGAACTCGCCGCGCTCGATCGAGTGCAGCAGGTCGAGATGGTGGTGGTTCGGGTTCTCGCCGCCCACGCGCTGCGCTTCTTCCGCGACGAAGATCTCGATGCCCTGGTTGGTCTTGAAGTGGTACTTGACCCAGAAGGCCTCGCCCTGCGCGTTCACCCACTGGAAGGTGTGCGAGCCGAAGCCGTCCATGTGGCGGTAGCTCTTCGGAATGCCGCGGTCGCCGAACAGCCAGGTGAACTGGTGCGTGGCCTCGGGCGAGTGCGAGAAGAAGTCCCAGGCGTTGTCGGGCTCCTGCACGTGGCTGTAGGGGTCGCGCTTCTGCGAATGGATGAAGTCGGGGAACTTGAGCGGATCGCGGATGAAGAAGATCGGCGTGTTGTTGCCCACCAGGTCGTAGTTGCCTTCCTCGGTGTAGAACTTGAGCGCGAAGCCGCGCGGATCGCGCACCGTGTCGGCCGAGCCGAGCTCGAGCGCGACGGTCGAGAAGCGCGCGAGCACCTCCGTCTTCTTGCCGACCTGGCCGAGGAACTTCGCCTTGGTCCATTTCGTGACGTCGGCCGTCACCTCGAAGGTACCGAAGGCACCCGAGCCACGCGCATGCACCACGCGCTCGGGGATGCGCTCGCGGTCGAAGCGCGCGAGCTTCTCGATCAGGTGGTGGTCCTGCATCAGCACGGGGCCGTTCACGCCCGCGGTCTGCGACTGCTGGTTGTTCTCGACGGGCGCGCCGTTCTCGGTGGTGAGCGTGCGGGATTCGGTCATTGGGCTTTTCCTATCGGTTATGGGAGCCCGTTTATTTTCAACAATCGAATGACCAGCTTCGATTGCGATTGCCTATGTCGACGATAAGCCGGGGCCGCGGCGCGGCCCCGTGCCTCAGCGGCTCAGAGCACCAGCGCGAGCAATGCGTCGAGGTGTTCGGAAGGTTCGCGGCGAAAGCCCGAGCGCGCGAAGCGCTGCAGGCGGCCGACCGCGAGCGAGGTCAGCGCCGAGGCGCGCACCTGCGCATCGACGCTCGGCGTGGCCGAGCCTTCGGCGGCGCGGTCTTCGCGCAGCGCCTGGCGGATGCTGGCTTCGATCTTGTCGAAGAACTGGTTCATGCGCTGCTGCAGCCGCTCGTTCTCGTAGACCAGCGCATCGCCGACCATGACGCGCGTCATGCCGGGGTTGCGCTCGGCGAACTGCACCAGCATCGCGATGATGCGGGCCGCCTGTTCCTTGCCCGTGGATTCGCGCTCGAGGATCTGGTTGACCAGGGTGAACACGCTCTGCTCGATGAAGTCGATCAGGCCCTCGAACATCTGCGCCTTGCTCGCGAAGTGGCGGTAGAGCGCGGCCTCGCTGACTTCGAGGCGGGCGGCCAGCGCCGCGGTGGTCACGCGCTCGGCGCCGGGCTGCTCGAGCATCGCGGCCAGGGCCTGCAGGATCTGCACGCGCCGCTCGCCGGGCTTGGGACGCTTGCGCGCCGGAGCGGCCGGCGCGGTCTCGGCCTGGGTCTCTGCACCGGGGACGACTGTCTCTTCGTTTTGCATGGGAGGCGCGTGCGGAAGATGTAAACAATTGATTCTCGCACAGCAGTGAGCGCGCGCCTCCCCGCGCGCCCGCTGGCCGCCGGCCCGCCTCGGTACCGGCCTTCGAGGGTGCAACGCGCTCAGCGCGCGCGGATCATCGTGCCGTAAGCCTGGTCGGTCAGGATCTCGAGCAGCATCGCGTGCGGCACGCGGCCGTCGATGATGTGCACGGCGTTGACGCCGCTCTTGGCCGCGTCGAGCGCGCCCTCGATCTTCGGCAGCATGCCGCCCGAGATCGTGCCGTCGGCGAACAGGTCGTCGATCTCGCGCGCGCTCAGATTGGTGAGCAGCTTGCCGTTCTTGTCGAGCACGCCGGGGGTGTTGGTCAGCAGCATCAGCTTCTCGGCCTTGAGCACGGTGGCCAGCTTGCCGGCCACCACGTCGGCGTTGATGTTGTAGCTCTCGTTCTCCTCGCCGAAGCCGATCGGGCTCACGACCGGGATGAAGGCATCGTCCTGCAGCGCCTTGACCACGCTCGGGTCGATCGAGACGATGTCGCCGACCTGGCCCACGTCGTGGTGCACGCTGGGATCGGCGCGGTCGGCCAGCTTGAGCTTCTGCGCGCGGATCAGGCCGCCGTCGCGACCGGTCAGGCCCACGGCCTTGCCGCCGGCCTGGTTGATCAGGCCCACGATGTCCTGCTGCACCTCGCCGGCCAGCACCCATTCGACGACTTCCATGGTCTCGGCGTCGGTCACGCGCATGCCCTGGATGAAGCTGCCCTTCTTGCCCAGGCGGTTGAGCGCGGCCTCGATCTGCGGGCCGCCGCCGTGCACCACCACCGGATTCATGCCGACCAGCTTGAGCAGCACCACGTCTTCCGCGAAGTCGGCCTGCAGCGCCGGGTCGGTCATGGCGTTGCCGCCGTACTTGATGACGATGGTCTTGCCGTGGAACTTGCGGATGTACGGCAGCGCCTGGGCCAGGATCTCGGCCTTGTCGCGCGGGGGAATGTTGAGGACGGGGTCGGTCATGGGCGGTCAGGCTCCGGGACGGTGAACGATGGGACGGGATTCTCGCAAAGAGAAACGATCAGGGGCGCAGCCAGCGCGGCACCTTGAATCGCACGATCATGAGGTAGGCGCCGACGTAGGTCGTGACGAACAGAAGACAGAAGAACATCAGCACCCAGGTGTTGTTCCAGAACAGCACCGCGGGCACCACCGACATCGCGGCGAAGATCCACAGGTAGGGCGAGGTGCGGTTGTTGCGCGCGAGCAGCTGGCGCGCCTCGTCGTCGGCGAAGGCCACGCGCACGATGCGGCGGAAGATCAGCTGGTGGAAGTGCAGCGCGTCGGCCGTGCCCGGCGACTGGCCGCGCGCGAGCTTGCGGTAGATGGAGAACAGGGTCTCCCACACCGGATAGATGAGCAGCAGCATCGGGAACCAGGGCGAGACCACGCGGTGGCGCTGCACCAGCGTCACGCAGGCCACCGCGATCACCATGCCCCAGACGTAGGCGCCGCCGTCGCCCGCGAAGATCTTGCCGCGCGGATAGTTCCAGATCAGGAAGCCGAAGGTCGCGCCGACCAGGCAGACCATCATGGCCGCGAGCTGGCGGTCGCCGAGCTGCAGCGCCACATGCGAGATCGCGAGGCAGACCAGCACCGCCACCGTGCCCGCGAGGCCGTTGTAGCCGTCGATGATGTTGAAGGCATGCGGCAGGCCGCCGATGGCGAGCGCGGCGAACAGCACCGAGGCGTAGGGCACGGCCGCGAGCCAGCCGTCGAGCAGCGGGATGCCGGTGCGCGCGAGGCTCAGGCCATGCACCCAGCACACCAGCAGCGCCGCGCCCAGGGTGAGCATCAGCCGCCAGCGTACCTGCACGCGCTGCGTGACGTCCTCGACGATGCCGCCGAGCACGGCCGGCAGGATGCAGACCAGCATCAGCATCGAGGCCGACACGGGCCACGAGACATTGAACGGATCGGTGCCCGTGATGCCGGCCGCGAGCCAGGCCACGCCCATGCCGAGGATGATGCCCGCGCCCCCGAGCCGCGGCACGTGGCCCTTGTGGAAGCGCTGCGGCATGTCGGCGCCGTACAGCCGCGCATGGCGGCGCGCGCGGCGCATGAAGATCTGGACCGCGAAGGCGGAGACGAAGAAGCTGATGACGATCAGGGCAATCATGGGTGGTAACGGGGCCCCTAGAATCCCCGGGCGAAATTAGACCATGGCCATCCCCGCTACGACCTCCCCCGCCGTCACGATTTCGATCGTGAGCCATGGGCAGCTCGAGCTCGTGCGACCGCTGCTCGACCAGATCGACCGCTTCAGCCGCGCGCAGGTGGCCAAGGTGGTGCTGACGCTGAACATCCCCGAGTCCGACGCGCCGCTGGCCGGCGCCGCCTGGGGCTTCGCGCTCGAACGCATCGAGAACGCGCAGCCCAAGGGCTTCGGCGCCAACCACAACCAGGCCTTCGAGCGCTGCGCCACGCCATGGTTCCTGGTGCTCAACCCCGACATCCGCTTCGATGCCGACGTGCTGGCGCCGTTGATGGCGCTGGCCGCGCCCGAGGCGGGGCTGCTCACACCGCGCATCATGGAGCCCGGCAAGCGCGAGCCCGAGCAGCACCGCGACATCCTGACGCCGCTGGAGATCCTCACGCGCAAGAAGCCCGGCTATGCGCGCCCGGCCGTGCCGGCCTGGGTGCCGGGCCTGTTCATGCTGTTCCGCGCCGAGGCCTATGCCGCCATCCACGGCTTCGACGAGCGCTTCTTCATGTACGGCGAGGACTTCGACATCTGCGCGCGGATGCGATTGGCCGGCTGGCGGCTGCAGGTCGGCGAGCAGCTGCGCGCGCGCCACGACGCGCAGCGCGCGAGCCATCGCAGCAGCAAGTACCTCTATTGGCATGTCACCAGCCTGCTGAAGATCTGGAGCTCGGGCGCGTTCTGGCGCTATCGCCGGCTGCGTCGCTCCGGCGCCTGAGCGGGGCGAAAAGCGTTTGCGGGGACAATGGGGAACGAAAAAAGCAAGCGCGCCTTCACAGCAACGATGACGACGACAACGACGAGCCCCACGCCCCACGACGCCCACCTGGTCCACCCCAAATACCGCCCGGACATCGACGGGCTGCGCGCCGTGGCGGTGCTCTCGGTCCTGGGCTACCACGCGTTCCCGCAGTGGATCAAGGGCGGCTTCATCGGCGTCGACATCTTCTTCGTCATCTCGGGCTTCCTGATCACCACGATCATCCTGGGCAGCTTCGAGGGCGACGGCTTCAGCTACCGCGAGTTCTACGCCCGGCGCGTCAAGCGGATCTTTCCGGCGCTCGCGCTGGTGCTGGCGGCGTCGCTGGCCTTCGGCTGGTACACGCTGCTGCCGCACGAATGGGAGCAGCTCGGCAAGCACGTGGCCGCGGGCGCGGGTTTCGTGTCGAACTTCGCCTTCTGGAGCGAGGCCGGCTACTTCGACAATGCCGCCGAAACCAAGCCGCTGCTGCACCTGTGGTCGCTGGCCATCGAAGAACAGTTCTACATCTTCTGGCCCGTGCTGCTGGGCCTGGCGTGGAAGCGCAAGTGGCGCGTGCTGACGGTGCTGGGCATCGTGGCGGGCCTCTCGTTCCTGCTCAACGTCGGAACGATCCACAGCCACCGCACCGCGGCGTTCTACTCCCCGCTGTCGCGCTTCTGGGAGCTGATGCTCGGCGGCATGCTCGCCTACGCACGGCTGCACCGGCCAGCGCCGAAGCCCGGCTGGGGCCGCCATGCCCAGTCGATCGCGGGGGGTGGCGCTGATCGTGCTGGGCCTGTGCTTCATCCGCGGGGGCAAGGCCTTCCCGGGCTTCTGGGCGATCCTGCCGACGCTGGGCGCCTTCTTCTGCATCGCGGCCGGTCCGAGCGGCGTGCTGAACCGCTACGTGCTGGCCTCGCGGCCGATGGTGTGGGTGGGGCTGATCAGCTATCCGCTGTACCTCTGGCACTGGCCGCTCCTGAGCTACGCGCGCATCATCGAGGGCGACCTGCCCTCCGAAGGCATGCGCGCGCTGATGCTTGCCATCGCGTTCGTGCTCGCCTGGCTGACCTATCGCTTCGCCGAGCGCCATGCGCGCCGCAGCGAGAACCCGGCGGTCACCGCCGCCCTGACGGCCGTGATGGTGGGCTTCGTGCTGCTGGGCCTGCTGGCCACCACGCGCTACTACGTGGGCCGCCACAGCGATCCCTACTTCGTCAAGACCGCGGCCGCGGCCAAGGACTGGGCCTATCCCGACGGCCTGAACCCGATCAAGGTCGATGGCGAAGTGGTCATGCAGATCGGCCACGGCAAGCGCAGGGTGCTGCTCTTCGGCGACAGCCACATCGAGCAGTACGGGCCGCGCGCCGTCGAGTTGTCGAAGACCTCGCCGGACACGCTGGACTCGCTCTCGTTCGCGACCTGGGGGGCCTGCCCGCCCATCCCCAATGTGGTCGACGAAGGGAACAGCGTGTGCGCCGAGCGCAGGGATGGCGGCATGCGCCTCGCGGTGAGCGACAAGTTCGATGCCGTGGTCTTCGGCGGCTGCTGGAACTGCTACTTCACCGAAACCGGCAAGCCCGACGCGAAGACCGCCAAGGCGGATCGCTACTACTTCTTCGATGGCAAGAACAAGCACCGCTTCATGGGGGGCGGCGGCGTCGACATGGCGCTCGCGATGCTCGAGACGGTGCTGACCAATCTCGCCAAGCACAAGCAGGTCTACCTGGTGCTGGACCACCCGACCAGCAACGGTTTCGGCCCCGAGGAGTTCGTCAAGGGCGGGCGCCTCGGCGACATGACGGTGGGCCGCATGTCGCCAACGGCGCCGTGGGACGCGAAGCAGAAGGCACTGCACGAGCGCATGCGGCAGATCGCCGAGCGCAGCGGCGCCATCGTGATCGACCCGATCCCCACGCTGTGCGACAAGGACTGGTGCAGGCGCGCCGACGCCGACGCCACGCCGATCTACAAGGACGCCGGCCACCTGCGCGCCGGGTACGTGCGCAAGTTCGCGACCTTCATGGACCCCGCCATGACCTCCGTGCCGGCCGCGGCACCCCGTTAGCCGAGGCCTGCGACTCCCGGCGAAGGCCCGCCGCAGGACGCGCGGGCCTCGCTCAGGACTTGTAGACCTTGCGCAGGTTGCGAATGATCGGCAGCCGCGTGAGCGCGCCGATGAAGCGGATGATTCCCGGCGTGCTGTGGCGCAGCAGGAAGACCGTGATCCACAGCCGCAGCTTCTTCTTGCGCCCCACGTAGGGATTCGCGAACACGACCGCCGCGTACTCGTCGAGCACGGCACTCATCTCGTCGCGGTATTGGTCGTCCTTCTTGATGGCCTCGATCACCTCGTTCACGAAGAAAACCTGGAAGCGGGGCATCAGGTATTCGCGCAGGTAGTAGCGTCCGCGCTGATGCTCGTCGGGGAACATCTGCAGCAGCTTCTTGAAGTACTTGAAGCGGCTGCGCAGCATGCGGATGCTGAACGAGGTGCTCGCGGTGTGGATGCACCACACCGTGACCGCCTTGTCGACGAAGTGATTGCTGTAGCCCTTGCGGAAGATGCGCAGGAACAGGTCATCGTCCTCGTAGCCCATGAACTGGGGATCGAAGCCACCGACCGCGTCGAAGGCCTTGCGGCTCACCAGCGCGGCGGAAGGCAGCACGAACATGTCGTTGCGCAGCAGATCGAAGATGCTGCGCTTCGGATGCGTCGAGTGCTCCTTGATGACGCCGGTGCGGATCACGTTGCCGTCGCCGTCGGCCTCGTAGAGGTCGGCATAGATGTAGCCGAACAGCCGGTCATCCGCCGGGATCGAGGTCACCAGGGTCTCGATGTGGTTGGGAAGATAGAAGTCGTCCTGGTCGAGGAAGCAGATGAAGGGCGCGCTCGAGGCCGCCACGCCGGCATTGCGCGCCGAGCCCTGACCGCCGTTTTCCTTGTCGAGGATGCGGAACGGGTACCGGAGCGCCAGGGCATCGAGCGCGGCCCGCTCCTCGGGGCGCGAACCGTCGTTGACCACGATCACTTCGCTGGCGGGCATGGATTGCTCGAACACGCTGCGCACGGAACGCTCGATGAAATCGGCGCCGTTGTAGAACGGGATGATAACCACGACATCCGGTGGGATGCCGCTCGGGTCGGCAGGATTGGGGACCAGGGAAGCGTTCATGGTGGTCATCTGTTGTAGTTGTCGGTTCAACCCGGATCTAGACGGATTCGAAGAGGTCGCGGACCACGCCGCGAAAGCCCCGGCCGAACTTGTCGTAGCGGCCCGTCATGGCTTCGCGCAGGATCGGCAGGCAGCGCGCGATCCGGGACGCCGGCAGCGCAGCCCTGAAGCGCTGGTGTTCGATCTTGCCACGCACCTTGTCGATGGCGACCGGATCGACGCGCCCGCCCAGTTCGAGCAGCTTGGCCAGGAGCAGATCGGCCTTGGCGCCGCGCTCCGCGTGGATGGTGCCGCGCGAGGCCAGCGCCTTGCGCACCTTGCCCATGAAGCTGTCGCGCCGCGCGCCGATCTGGTTGGACTCGTGCTGCCGGTACTCGATCAGCGCATCCTGGAGCAGGTCGACCCGTCCGATCGCCGAGGCGACGATCGCCAGCCACTCGTCGTGCACCCATTCCACGGGAAGCGGTACCGCGGCGTCGACCAGCGAACGCCGGAAGATGGCCGTCGCGCCCGTGACGAGGTTGCGCCGCAGGAACACGTCGAATGCCGCGCCCGCATGCACGCGCTCGATCTCGGCGGGGGTCACCTCCAGCGCGTAGAACAGCGATTGCCCGAGATCCTTTCGCTGCGCATCCACCAGCCGCGCGTCCGTGTGCAGCAGCAGCAGCTTCGGGTCCTGTTCGAAGAGCGGAACCATCCTGGCCAGCCGGTCGGGCATCCACACGTCGTCCTGGTCGCTGAGCGCGATCAGCTCGTGGCTGCAGGCCCGGATGGCCTGTTCGAAGTTCTTGACGACACGCAGCGCCACCGCGTTCTCGAACACGCGCAACGGTATCGCGCGGCCCGATTCGGCCGCGCATTCGGCCACCGTGGCCCGCACCACCTCGACCGAGCCGTCGCTCGACGCGTCGTCGGACAGGACGATTTCCGCCGGCGGCACGGTCTGCAGGCAGATGCTGCGCACCTGCTCGCGCAGGAAGCGCGCGCCGTTGTGCGTGCACAGCGCAACGGAAACCTGGATAGGATGGAGATTGCTCATGGGTTGCTCGCTCTTCGAAGCGCTGCCCGTCGATTCGTTATTCGCGGACGCTTTTTTGTTCTGCCAGCCACCGGCGGCTGGGGTCTGGCGTGCAGCCTGATCAGCGCCGGTAAAATTATCGCCCACTTCACTCCCAACCCAGTGGACCCTGACCCCGGGACGCGGCTTTCGCGTCCCGGCCTGCGTTTGCCAAAGACGATCGCCGACCGGGCCATTCACGGAAAGAGAAACCTCGCTTGACTACCATAGGCGATCAGAAGCTGGCGGCCATCGCTGCCCAGCCCCCCCTCCCAATCAGCCGCAACACCGGTGCCTCAGCGGCCGGCGGCTCCCTGCACACATGAGCCAAGTCCATTCCAACCTCCACCGTGGCGCCTGGGCCGACTGGTGGGACGGCACCGAAGACCCGACATCTGGTGGACCCTCGCGTGGTTCGACATCGTCCTGCGCTACCGCCGCTCCCTGCTCGGCCCGCTGTGGCTGACCCTGAGCATGGGCATCATGATCGGCGGCATGGGGCCGCTCTACAGCGGCCTGTTCGGCACCGAGCTCTCGCGCTTCTTCCCGCACCTGGCACTGGGCGTCATCTTCTGGGGGTTTTTCTCCAACATCGTGACGGATGCGTGCCATTCCTTCGTGAATTCGGCCCACTACCTCAAGCAGGGCTACTTTCCGATCACGCTGTTCGTCTGGCGCGGCCTGTCGCGCAACATCATCCAGTTCGGTCACCAGATCGTGCTTTATGTGCCGGTCGCGCTGTGGGCCGGCATCTCGCTGTCCTGGCATGCGCTGCTGTTCGTGCCGGCCTTCCTGCTCCTGATCATCAATGCGCACGCCGTCGGGCTGGTGCTCGGGCTGGTGTGCACGCGTTTTCGCGACGTGACGCAGATCGTCACGAGCATGATGCAGATGCTGATGTTCCTCACCCCGGTCTTCTGGCTGCCCGAGAACCTGCCGGGACGTGCCCGCTACGTGCTCTGGAACCCGCTGGCGCAGATGCTCGACCTGCTGCGCACGCCGCTGATGGGTGGCATACCGGACCTGCACCACTGGCTGGCAATCGCGGGCTGGACCGTCGTCAGCGTGGTCTGCGCCAGTCTGCTGTTCATCAAGTACCGCCGCCGCGTCGTCTACTGGCTCTGACCCATGGCTCTGATTTCCCTCAAGAACGTTTCGGTCAACTTCCCCATCTACGGGGCCGGCGCGAGTTCGCTGCGCAAGACCCTGGCTGCCTCCGTGACGGGCGGGCGGCTCGGCAAGGAGACGGGCGTGACCGTCGTGCAGGCGCTCAGCGACATCAGCATCGAGCTCAACAGTGGCGACCGGCTGGGCCTGATCGGCCACAACGGCGCCGGCAAGTCGACGCTCCTGCGTACGCTGGCCGGCGTCTACGAGCCCTCCTCGGGCGAGTTCACGCGGCAAGGCACCGTCGCCAGCCTGATCGACCCGGTGCTGGGCATCGAAGTCGATGCCAGCGGCCTGGAGAACATCATGCTGCGCGGCCTGGTCATGGGCATGAGCCGCAAGCGGGTGGAACAGCTCACGCAGGACATCTGCGAATTCAGCGGCCTGGGCGAGTACGTGAACATGCCCGTGCGCACCTACTCCACCGGCATGCTGATGCGCCTGGCTTTCTCGATCTCGACCAGCATCGAGGCCGACATCCTGCTCATGGACGAATGGCTGTCGGTCGGTGACGCCGAGTTCACCGAAAAGGCCGAGCGGCGCATGCGCGAAGTGGTGGCCAAGTCCGGCATCCTGGTGCTGGCGTCGCACTCCCCCGACCTGATTTCCAAGGAGTGCAACCGCGTGATCCGCCTGGAGCACGGGCGGATCGTGGAGTGCTAGCAGTCAGGCCTCCCGCCTCTCGCGGCTGAAGGAATGGTGGCCCGGTGCGAAGGGCCGAGCTCGAACTACGGCGTCACGCCGTGGCTCGGGTGGCAGCCTCCGCCAGCCACTGCGATACGACCTCCTCTGGGTACCCGCGGTGAAAATGGGTGGTCCACGGATAGGCATTACGGCCAGTGCCATCGCGCAGCTTGATCTTCTCGGTCTTGCACAGGAACTTCGCGGGCGAACCACCGACAACCGTGTGCGGTTCGACATCCCTTCCGACGCAGCTGAGTGCCGCAATCAACGAGTGTTCGCCAACCTTGACGCCTGGCAACACCACCGACATGGTCGCGATGGCGGCATAGTCACCGATCTCGCAGCCAATGCAGGTCTCGCTCGGCGGGTGAGGATCATTGGTCAGGACGACATACGGGAAGATCCATACGAAGCTTCCGACCTTCGATGCGTGCCCGATGTGAACGTTGCTGTGGGTTCGTACATAGTCGCCAATTTCGCAATGGCCTTGTATGTCGCCCAATGTCCCGATCTGGAAATTCTTCCCAGCTTTTGTCAATTCGCGAACGGTAACGCGGTGGCCGGTCACCAATTTTTCCCCGAAGGTGGAGCCAGCGTAAAAAACGCTGTGCGAGCGAATCAAGGAGTCCTGGCCAATCGTGAGCAGCTCTCCGTTCGCCAACTTGGAGGGATGCGCGATTTCACAGTGGCTCTCGATGACAGTCCTGTCGCCGATGATTGCCTCGCGATGGACGATCGAGAATGCTCCGATGGAAACGCCCTCTCCTAGCTGTGCGCCCTTTTCGATGTGCGCGGTGGGATGAATCATCTGCTTCTCCTGATTTCTTTAGGTTCACGAAGTTTACCGTGGTGCCCCAGACCGGCCTTCCCGCCAGAGCGCGAAGTCACGCGGACCGGACGCCAAATTGATCCAAGTAGATATTTATGTAGAGCCGGATAAAAATGCGAGCTTTCGAACAATCGATTCCCGGGATTTTTATATCTTCAACTCAAACATCAATGAATCTCACATGCCGGGCCGGCACTCCTCTTACGAGAGAAAAAGGTTCGACATCCCTCTTCACCACTGCACCTGCCGCTATCATGGCATGCCGTCCTATGGTGATACCAGGCGTCAAGACGGCTCCCGCACCGATCGACGCACCCTCGCAAACCGTGGTTCGCAAAAAGGACTCAGGATAGACCTTGGACCGAGGAAACATGTCGTTGGTGAACAAGGCTCCCGGGCCCACGAAAACATCGGATTCGAGCGTAATTCCATCCCATAGATAGACACCGCATTTCAATGTGACGTTGTCGCCGACCACCGCTCCGCCCTCTATGAAACAATGCGCCGAGATATTGCAATTCTTTCCTATGCGAGCTCCCGCCGCCACGACATTGAATTGCCAGATCTTCGTTCCCGCTCCGATTTCGGTTGCCTGAACATCCGCCAGAGGGTGAATGAATATTGAATTATCAAAATTCATCTAATCAAGAAGTTTAAAAGCCGAACAATTGCTCGCCTTTACCGGAACACACAGCACCATAAAATGAACCGACTCAACGCCTTGGCATTAAAAATCCTGTCCAAGACCAGGATTGTCGACGACGAGTATTATAAGAATAAATATCGTGACGTGGCAAGATCCGGCCTCGACACGAACTATCATTATTTCCACTACGGATTTTCCGAGGGAAGGCATCCCAACCTCGGGATGGAAAAGTTTTCAATTTGGCATTTCGAAAAAACCACCAGTTTTCTGATCAGGTTTTTTCTCGACGAAAAATTCTACCTGAAATACTACCCGGATGTCGCCGGCAAAGGGCTTTCTCCCGCTGAACACTACGCCAGCATTGGGCGCAAGGAAAACAGGAAGATCAACGAGGCTTCGGCAACGCTCGCTACATGGGTCTTTTTCTTGAAGCTGAAAATCAGGGACTTCAAGAAAATCCCACCCACCGAGACTGTCCTGGAAAGTTACAGGCGCATGCTTTTCGAAGATGCTCAAAAGGGGATTTTCACGAGTTTCGTGGCAAACGAAATCTCTCGCCAATTGAACCTGCACGAAAATCAGATTTTGCTGGGTAAGTTCAAAACGATTTCATATACGGAACTGGTCGACGCAGGCCATGAGATTCAAATCCTCGAACCGTCCTACCCAATGACATTTCGAGAGCCGGAGGTCGTCGACTCGACCGCAGAGCGGCCACCTCGAACGGTCGAAGTCCCTGAACAATGGATCGCGACGATCAAGGACGCGAAAGTCGTCGGCGGATTTCAGGTATTGTCCGGCGATCAATTTGTTATTTACGAACCGGCGGCAAATCCTCACGAGGGCTTTGTCGCGGGAATCTGGCAATACGTTGTATCGCTGAACCATAAACGCGATATTTTCCTCTGGTTTCGCCATGAGAAGACGATCACGCTTCCGGCAGCCATCTTGCTCGGTGGCCGATGCAGCCCCAATTACTATCATTGGCTGATCGAGTATCTGGGGAAGGCCTACCTGTTGTCGGGGCAACCCCAATTGGAAAAAATCCCGTTGCTCGTGGCCGACGGCATGTTCGAACAGGAATTCGAATCGCTACAGGCTCTTCTACCCGATTGGCCGATATATCGCCTCGACAACTCAACGCTGCTGAATGTCGACAATCTCTACGTGCCGTCGTCGTGTACCAATTTGGCCGACAACCTGCGCGAGCCCATGTGGAAAACCTCCGCGGTCTGCTTCAAGACACTTCAGCATATGCAGACCAGGGTTTTCTCGAAATTCGGCATCGACCCGTCCGTCAGGGGAGTGCGCAAGGTATTCCTGGCGCGTCGCAGCGGGCGCAACATCGCCAACGCTTCGGAAATCGAAGCACTCGTCGCATCGTTCGGGTACGAGGTCGTCGATACCGGGACTCTTTCCTTCGAGCAACAGGTGCGCCTGTTTTCCGAAGCGAGAACGATCATCGGCGCGATGGGCGCGGCCTTCACCAACCTGATCTTCTGCAAGCCGGAGACGGAAGTACTCGCGCTTGCATCGCCTTATGCGCAGCTCTTCTGCTCGCAATCCAACATGGCATTGTTCGCAGGCTGTCGCTACCGAGTTCTTGCGGGGAGTCATCCGCTGTTTCGACCGGGCGACGAACTCACCATTGCAGACCCCGGCCTCTTTCAGGACAGCTACACGATAGATCCGGATCGGCTGGCCATCGAGCTCGATGAGATCGAGCGGCGAACGGCCGCTTGAGCTTATCTGCGCGAAAGACCGCTCCAAATCTGGATCTTCTGCTGCTCGTGAGGAAACACCGCATCCCCACAGTGCTCGAAATTCGCTGAAAACCCCTTCAGCGCGACGGGGAGCGGCGGTAGGCTCGCGTCGGCGTTCAGCCGGATGGCAAGCACGGCGTTGCCGACAATGGCTTCGTTCGACGAGAGCACCGCATCGGCCTGGGCGACGTTGTTCAGCCAGGGCGTATCGATGGGCACCGCGTTCAGCGCCAGCGCGAGGCCAGGAACGTTGTAGAGCCCCAGGAACGGCGCGCCCGGCGCAATGCGGCATTTCGCGACCGCCGCGTCGACCTGCTGCATGAACCGCACGGTTTCCGCATCCACCTTCACCCGCCCCAACGGGCCGATCGTGACGGGAAACGACTGCCGGTCCATGCGCTCGTTCAGGTTGTAGGGGATCTTGGCCTTGTAGACGAGGATCTGGGCGCTCGTCAGTGCGACGAACCCGACGAGGATGGCCATCGGCACCGCCGCATCCCTGCTCGCCGACGGCCTGGCATAGGCGGCGAGCGCCATCAAGGCGCCCCAGGAGGCCAGAGAAATGATCACCTGCCCGAAGAGCGCGTTGCCGGTTCCCATGGCCACGGTGTAGGGCAACATGGCCAGCACGGCGATGAGCCCTCTGAAGCGCACAGGCATGGCCTGCCACAGGACCGCGAGCATGAGCGCCAGGAAAACCAGTGCCCGTTGCATGTACTCGATGTACTGCGGCATTCCGTACTCGAAGTACCGAGTGGCGAGAAGCGTGTGGCCGACCGCGGCGATCACAAGTGCGATCGTCACCCGACTTGTCCTGATCAGGTACACGAGCACCGCGACGATCAGGAATACGTTCGCGCGCATCGCATCGGCTGCGTAGCCCCCGAACTCGATGGCATAGCGAGCCAGCCGCGTGAAGATGGGCTCGGACTGGACCATCCTGAAGAGCGCCATACCGCCACTGAAGGCCTGCACGGCTTCGCCTGGCGTGGTTTGCGAGAAGAGCAGCGCGGCAAGCCCGAGCGATCCGCCGGCGACCACGGTTGCCAATGCCACCGTCTTGCGACCGCCCGACCGGTCCAGCCACAGCACGGCGACTGCCACGAGCACGAAGGTGGCCACGCCCGACGATGGCTTGCAGACGAACTCCACCGCAAGCGCGACGCCGGCCACGCCGAAAAGCGCGGTGCGCGAGACCGTCGATGTCTTGCCGCCAGCCAGCAACACCAGTCCCAGAGCCAGATAGGCACCCGCGGAAGCCAGCAGGTTGTAGCTCGGCGACACGTTGATGGTGATCGCATACAGCAGCGCGCAAACGACCGCGCCGCCGATCACGGCCACACGCCCCGACATCGGCGGCCGGCCAGGCGTGGCAAGCCCGCGCGCCGCAGCCAGCGCGCCCATGCCGAGCACCGCCGCGCTGCCCGCCAGCAGCACGAGGCCGGCCATCCGGAACGATGCAAGGCTGCCGGTGAGCTGCCAGATCGGCGCCGTCGCCCATTGCTGGGCGCTGATATAGAACCGGGTCTCGGCGGGATGGATCGCGAGCAGGAGGTAGTAGGCCTCGTCCGTGATCTCGAAGCCGCGGTTGCGCGACCAGACCGCATAGACGATCACCGCGCATGCGGCGACCAGCACGAACGCGGCGACCGCCGCTTCCAGCGCGCGCCACGGGGCTGTTGCACTGCCACCCGCCTCGTCGACGGGCGTGCCCTCGTCCACGGATCTCATGGCGTCGAGGGCTGCTCGACCCGCAACGACCAGAGCTTCGCGGAAAGAAAATTGAACAGCACGACGAACGGGATCAGCAGCAGTTGCCCATAGAACGGCGCGATGTGCGTGTTCGAGGTGAGCAGATGCAGCAACAGCACGTTCAGCGCCACCGAGACCAGGCCCGCGCCGATGTACTTGGCCAGCCGTGAGCCGAAGGTGATCTTCTCGCTCGGCTTGAAGACCCAGTAGTAGTTGAGCGTGTAGGTGAGCAGCATCCCGATCAGCGAGACCAGCACCAACGCGATCAGGTGGTTGATGCGCAGCACGACCACGGCCAGATAGAAAAGCACCAGCGTGAAAAAAAAGTTCACCCCCCCGACGACGGTGAACTTGGAGAACTGCGCGGCGAGGGACTTGAGACGAATCACGCGCCGGATTTCAGAAGCGGTCCCTGACGATATAGTTCGGCCGCTTGCGCACTTCCTCGTTGATACGCCACACGTATTCACCGACCACGCCCAGCATCACCATGATGAGTCCGCCGATCAGCAGGACGGCGATCATGAGCGGCGCCCAGCCGTCGAAGGGCGTCTCCCCCCGTGCCCATGCAACTACGATGCTGATGCTGTAGAGCACACCCAGACTGGAAGTCAGCAACCCCACCAGGGAGATGAAACGGATGGGCAGATAGGACGCATCCAGCATCGCATCGAGGAAATTCTTCAGCTTCTTGCCGAAGTTGTACTGCGACTTGCCGATGGTGCGCTTCTGCCTCTCGTAGGGGATCAGGCTGGTCCGGTAGCCGGTCCACAACAGGTCGCCCTGGAAGAACCGGTGACGCACGTCGATGGCGTTGAATTCGTCCATGACCTTGCGGTCCATCAGCACGAAGTCGAAGCCGCCCGACGGCATCTGCGGAATGGCCATGCGCAGCATGCCGTAGGCCAGGCTCGAGTACGTCTTGGCCAGCCAGGTGTCCGCACGGTCCGTGCGGTGGCAGATGACGATCTCCGATCCCGCGATCCACTTGTCGACCATCTCGGGGATCAGGTCCACCGGGTCTTGCAGGTCCGCCGAGATATTGATGACGGCGTCGCCTGTCGCCTCCTTGAAGCCCGCCAGCATCGCGGCCATCTGGCCGAAGTTGCGCGTGAAGGTCAGGCCCTTCACGTTGGGATCGATCGCGCGCAAGCTGCGGATCTCCTCCAGCGAGCCATCGGTCGAACCGTCGTCGATGAAGACCACCTCGTACTCGTGCGCCTTGAGTCGGTCCGCGAAGACGCCCGCGATCTTCTCGTGCGTCTTGGAGATCGCGCCCTCGTTCTGATAGACGGCGACGACAAAGGAAATCTTCATTTTCCGGGCCCGCGTTCGCACATGAGAAAGATGCTGGAGCACAGGTCCGGATAGACCTGTCCGAGCTGGTAGCAGCCTTCCAGGTACTCCTTGGAAATGATGTCGGTCTTCAACAGGCGGTCCCACTGGAAGTTCGCCAGCGCCTTGAAGAAGATCCCGCTGCGGTGCACCACCCGCAGCCCCGCCGCCACCGCATCGCGCTCCAGCGTGTCCAGCGAGTAGGTGCACCGGTGCCCGTGCTGCGCCTCGGCCGGCGTGACCGCGGCGTTGTGCGTGATCAGGCCCATCTTCACCGCGATCTGCCGCGAGGGCGCATTCGCGTTCGGGCACACCAGGAAGAAGCGCCCGTCGTCGCTCAGCCACTCCTCGTTGATCCGCTTGAGCACCTTGACCGGATCGTCCAGGTGTTCGAGCACATGGGTGAGCACGATGTTGTCGTAGCGGTGCGGCAGCGTCGCATCCTCGAAGCGCGAATGGATGAACTGCGCCTTGTCGCCCAGCCGCCTCCTGGCTTCGCCCAGCGCCACCTCGGAGGCCTCGACGCAGGTCACGTCGTCGAACCGTTCCACCAGGCGCCGCGTGAAGTCGCCCTTGAAGCTGCCCAGCTCCAGCACCTTTCCCGGCCGGATGAAGGGCTCGAACGACCTCAGCATGTACGGATGCATGACGTCGAAGTCAAAACCATACGCGTACTGGTGGTCCGCCGCGTCCGAGATCTCTTGGTCGTAGTTGCGTTCTGTGCTCATTCCTTGTCCCCACCCGTCGCCGGGCGCTCCATGCTGATCATTTCTCCCACCTGCGATACCGGGACGAAGCCCATGCGGGTGTACAGGCGGACCGCCGCCTCGCTGCGCGGATCGACCTCGAGCCTGTAGCGCCTGGCATGAGGAATGTCCATCCGATCGAAGCAACCCTGCAGCAGGCGCCGGGCCAGACCCGCGCCGCGGCAGGAAGGCGCCACACTGACGTTGGTCACGAAGACCTCGAGTTGCGGATTGTCATACACCGCGACCAGTCCCACGAGCCCCGATGTCGCCTCCCAGGCCTCGAAACGCGTCGCCCTGCGCGCGATCTTCTCGGCGTAGGCGGCGATGTCCACGCGCCCGGCGAGCGGCGGCGTGAAGCTCTCGCTGCACTCCCGCAGGTGCCCGGCGATCTGGTCGGCCGAGGCCCGGTCGACCGCCAACTCGAAGCGCTCTGGCTGCATCGTTTTCCGTATCACTCGAGCACGGCAAGCCCGAAGCCGTGGCGTCCGAACTCGTTGCCGTTGTAGAGCAGGTAGACCTTGTCCCGGAAGGCAAAGGCATGCGGGTAGCACTGCATGTCCGAATCCCAGTCCGCCTCGGGGATGTCAAGCCGCGGGTTGTCGTCGTCGCGCGTCCAGTTGGAGAGGTCGTCCGACCAGGCGTGGCCGATGCGGTAGCCGCGGCCCTTGGTCGTGCGGAAATCGAACGACTGGCGAAAGCAGAAGAACATGTGGAAGCGGCTGCCGATCCTGACGACCGTGGGCAGCGCCTGGCTCTCGTCCGGCCCGAGGCTGTCGGAGACGATCTGCCGTGCCTCCTCCTTGCTCCAGTGGATCCGGTCGGTCGAGGTCGCGTGGCCGATCTTGTAGGTACGGTCGGGCGCCGCGCCATCGGCGTACTGCTTCCAGCCGGTGCCGAAGATGTACCACATATGAAACACGCCATCGACCGGCAGCACGAAGGCATCGCCCACCAGGCAGGGCTCGTGCAACGATGCGCCCATGACCGGCCCATGGCCCAGCTTGGTGAAGGTGAGGCCGTCGTCATGGCTCTCGGCCAGGCCAACCGCGGTATCGACCGACACCGACACGCGCCGGTTCCAGCCGCAGGTGAAGGCCGAGATCTTTCCGTCGTGGCGCACCACGTTGATCGGGAAGATGCCGTGCTCATCGAAGCAGCCCAGTTCGCCCAACGGGATGACCGGCTTGTCGGCCACGCGGATCACGGTCCGCATGTCGGCGGCGACGTCGACGAAGGCGATGTGGCTCAGGAACTTGCCGTTCTTCGGATCGACGGCGCGCGTCGAAAAGTAGATCCGCACGAAGTCGTCGAAGACCAGCGTCTGCGGCGACTGCGCGAACTGCGCGCATCCGTTGGGGAGCGCGTGCGCCGTCGGGTCGAATATCTTGCCCAGCCTCTTCCACTTCATCGCCATGTCCTTACTCCAGCTTTCCGTCGAGCACCGCGAGGCCGAAGCCCTCGCGACCGACCTGGTTGCCCAGGTAGGCCATGTGGACCTGCCCGTCCACCTCGAAGACGTGCGGATAGCTGATCATTTCCGAATCCCAGCCCTCGTCGGCGATGTCGATGCCGGCCTTGTCGTCGTCGCGCGTCCAGTGCAGCAGGTCGGTGCTGGAGGCATAGCCGATGCGATAGCCGAAGGTCTTGCCACGGTAGCCGGCGCTGTAGCGGTAGCAGAAGAACATGTGGTACTTGCCGTTCGCGAAGAACACGTCGGGACTGGCCTGCGCCTCGTCCTCCTCGATGCGGCTCTCGACGAGGTCGCGGTTCTCCTTGTGCCAGGTGACGCCGTCGTCCGACGTGGCCATGCGGATCTTGTAGACCGGCTCGGCGCGCCCGTCGACCACCTTCCATTTGCGCCCGGCGATGTACCAGAGGTACCAGCGATCGTTGAAGCGACGGATCTTCGGGCCGCTCATCACGAACGGCTCGTCGGGTGAATATCCGATCACCGGCCCGAGGCCGAGCTTGGTGAAGGTTTCCCCGTTGTCGTGACTGATCGCGCTGCCGATGGCCACGTTGAACGGCACCGATTCGCAGCGCGTCCATCCCGCGTAGTACGCGCGAACGTCCGCGCCGTCGCGCGCCACCGACACGGGATAGATGCCGAACTCGTCGAAGGCACCCAGCGGCCCCAGCGGCAGGATCGGGTCCGCGCTGATGTTCACCACCTTGAAAAGGTCGCGGCGGTCCAGGTCGAGAAAGGCCGAATAGCTCACGTACTGGCCCTTGGCATCGGCCTTGGGCCGGCATGAAAAATACACGCGCACGAAGTCGTCGAACAGCAGCGTCGCGGGCGCCTGCGCGAACTCGTTGAGCCATTCACGGCCATGTTGCGGGCCGGGTTGAAGACCTTGCCCAGTTTTTTCCACTTGAACATGTTCAGACCAATTCGAATTTCGTCAGCAACGAGTCCCTGATCTCGTCGGCCGGATTGAACATCATGACGTCGACCATCGACAGCCACGGCACGAAGGGGGCCTTGCCGAACTGCCGGTACTCGACGGGCAAGGACCGGATGAACTGCAGCACGATGCCTTCCCGCGCGAAGCGTTCGCGCGAAATAGAGCTCCAGGCCGCCGATGGTGTTGATGTAGGTGTCTGCGTGGCAGGCCGCGCAGATGGAGAGAACGCGGTCTTCGCCCTTTTGCGCATGGTCGGCCGGCACGTCGGAAGATATCTCGATGCGCGTGGAAATGCCGAGGTACTTGCAGGTCTGGACGATCGAGGCATGGAGGTAGCGAAAGAGGTTCGCCTCCTCGTTCATGACGAGCGAGCGCAGCAGCTCGATGCAAGGCTCGAAATACGGCGCCCCGCGGTAGGCGCCGATGAACTGGTTCAGCAGCTTCTGCCGGTTGAAATCGGCCGCCAGCTCGCGCTCGACGACGTCCAGCGCATCGGAGTCCTTCTTCAGCGGCAGCGAGAAGATACCGTCGGTGTCGCCCTGCAGCAGCCGGTTGCGGTTGATCCAGCCCTTCTTCGTGTACTTGATGTTGTCGTACACCACGAAGAGATCCACCGCCGCGATCAGCTGGAAATAGCCGATGTAGGGCAGAAAGTACGGCTGCATGATCCCGACCTTCATCGCGTCTCCATCCATTGCATGAATGCGCTCACAACGCCGCGATCAGGTCGACGATGCGCTCGACCTGATCGAGACCGAGGTCCGGATAGATCGGCAGGCAGAGAATGCGATCGGCCGCACGGCTCGCGTTCGGCAGCTGATCGCGGCTCGCCGTCGGAAGGCCGCGGTACATCGGGAATTCGGAGATCAGCGGATAGAAGTAGCGGCGCGGATGGACGCCGTGCTCCTTCAGGTGGGCGTAGAGCTCGTCGCGCGACAGTCGGTACTCGGGCCCCACGAGGATCGGGAAGTACGCGAAGTTCGCCACCGACTCGCCGGCGTCGGGCAGGCACACGATGCCCGGTACATCCGCGAGCAGGCGCCTGTACGCGACGTCGATGGCTCGGCGCAGATCCAGTGCGGTGTGCAGGTGCTTCAGCTGAAGCAGGCCCAGCGCGGCATTGAACTCGCTCATCTTGCCGTTGATGCCGGGCGCCACCACGGTGACCTCGCCCACGTGGCCGAAGTTCTTCAGCTGGTCGATACGGGTCTTGGTGGTTGCATCCTTGCAGACGATGGCGCCGCCCTCGAAGGTGTTGAAGACCTTCGTCGCGTGAAAGCTCAGCACGGACATGTCTCCGTGCCGCAGGATGCTGCCGCCCTCGTCCTGCACACCGAAGGCATGGGCCGCGTCGTAGATCACGCGCAGGTTGTAGGTGTCGGCGATCGTCTGGATGGCCTTGGTATCGCAGGGATGACCGTAGCAGTGCACCGGCATGATCGCCGTGGTCTGCGGCGTGATCAGCGCCTCGATGCACGCCGGATCGAGGTTCAGCGTGCGCGGATCGACGTCGGCGAAGACCGGTTTGATGCCGTTCCACAGCAGCGAGTGCGACGTGGCAACGAACGAGTACGGCGTGGTGATGACTTCGCCGGTGATGCGCATCGACTGAAGTGCGGTGACCAGCGCGATCGTGCCGTTGGTAAAGAGCGCGATGTGCTCCACGCCCAGGTACTCGCACAGCGCCTTTTCCAACTGCTGGTGGAAAGGACCGCCGTTGGTGAGGATCTTCTTGTCCCAGATCTGCTGCAGGTAGGGCAGGAACTCGTCCAGCGGCGGCAAGTAGGGCTGGGTCACGTAGACAGGGTTGGTCATGGGCATTTTTCTTTGGATATTCACGAGCCCAGCATGGCAAGCACTTTCGCGCGCACCCTGTCCGCCGGGACGACATAGTCGGAATGCTTGAAGCTGGTGCTCTCGGTGGCTTCGCCTTCCATGAACTGCGGCTCGAACCCGAGGTCCAGCATCGGGCCCAGCCAACCGCCCCAGTTGAAGCTGTTCTGCTGGCCAAGAATGAGGGTCTTCACGTCGGTGGCCGCAAAGATGAGGCTATTGAGCGCGGACCCGTTGGGCGCGACGATGAACTCGGCCTCGCCGAAGGTGCGCACCTGGCGCGCGAAGTCGTACTCCTCCAGGAAGATCGTTTCGAAGCCCAGGTCCCGCAGGCCCTCGATGATCTCGCCTTCGTTGCGCAGGATTCGCCAGGCGCTGTTCTTGCGCGACAGGAACAGCCTGCGCGTGCGCTCGGGCGCAAGCGCGTGGCTCCTGGCAACGCCCTCCTTGATGTAGCGCATGGCCTCCGCCGTCCATGACGCCTGGTCCTCGGGCGGCACGGTGTGGTCCTTGAAGAGCTCCACGGGAAAGAAGGTGGTCGTCGGCGCCAGATGAAGGCAGCCGACCTTCAGTGCGGCACCACGCTCCAGGCGATGCACGGGGTTGCGCACGAGCGTCGCAAGGAAATCGAAATGGGATGCCGGCATGTCGGCGTCGACGACGATCGGCAGCTCCTCGAAGCGAGGATGTTTTTCGAAGTGGCGCAGCTTCGGCAGGAACTCAGCGAACCAGTGCCCGTAGGCATTGCTCGCAAGGCCCGAGAGCATGATCCCTTCGACCAGGTGCGCAGGGGCTGGCAAGGGGGCGAGCAGCAGGGCATCGGAGCGCTGGGCCAACACGGTCTTGTCGTAGTCCAGGCTCACCTGGATGCCGTATTGGGGATGCGCGAGCACGTCGGACACGATGTCGTGGTCGCCGAGATAGACGAGGCTCGAGTTGCCGACGATCGTCGCGTCCCGCACCTCGGCGATGTAAGGCTCGCTTGCCAGCACGTGCTTCTCCTGCGGATCGCCGGCATAGTCCTCCGTCGGCGCGACGAGGCGGATCGAGGCCGGTTCTCCGAGACGCACATAGGGCTGGCCTTCTTCGCGCGTCCAGGCCGCCACGGAACGGATGCGCCTGAATGACGGCTTCGTCTCTCCCTTGCCATCGGCTGCGTGCGCGAGCCTTCGAGCCAGGTCGGCATCGCGCCGCCAGTAGAACAAGAACTTCAGCGTCAACAGCTCGGGAAGCCTGTCCCGCGCCGACAGCTCGTCGAAGAGCGCGGAGAGCGCGTTGCCGTCCGCGCTGTCGACCTGCGCTTTCGCCAGCGTCATCGCCGCCTCGAAAGGCTCGACGACGGAGTCGACCGGCAGCCCGCAGCAGTGCATGTAGTACACGATCGCCTCGTGGCGGTTGCCCAGCGCGCTTTCCACGTTCGCGAGGAGCAGGTTCGCGTAGTAGTCGCCCGGATTCAGCTTCCTCGCCGTGCGCAGGTGCGGCCGCGCGTCGGCCGGCCGGCCCGTCTGCGCGGCGGCGTAGCCGAGGAACAGCGAGGCCATGAAGCTCGTGTCCGGCGATGCGATCGTGGCCCGGCACAGATCGATCGCCTCGTCGAAGCGACGCTCCGCGGCCAATGCCATCCACCTGGCGTTCTCGGCGTAGATGTCGATCTCGGGCGCGGCCGGGCGGGCCTCGGTCGCCGGTTCGATCGCCGGCGGGGCCACCGGCGCGGGCGCCTCGGGCGAAGATCCGAAAAGCCTGTGTGCAGCCGCCTTCAGTCTTGTTCGAATGGTCATCGTTGAGTGTTTTCGGGCAGCACGGGACGGGATTGTTCCTGATCGATCGCCGGCGCTCGCGCCGGTCGACTCACAGGGCGTTCTGGACGAATCGGGGAAGGTTGAGTCCGAAGCTCTCGGCTTTGGCGAGGAAAGCCGGGTCTTCGGACAGCGCCACCAGATATTCGACGCCGATCATGCGCATCTCGTCCCGGGGGTGGGACAGCAGGAACAGCGCCTTGTCGAAGCGGGTCAACGGCGTGGCGGGATCGGCCACGGGCTCGAAGAGGTAGGGAAACGCGCGCCGGAATTCGGCGGCACCGCCGGTGTCCAGGACCGACTTGAAGATCGGGATCGACTCCGCGGTCGACGCGAAACTCGCGCGCGGCGAAGAGAGATTGGCCGAGTGCCTGCGGTACTTGACGACACGCGGACCGGTTTCCGCCAGGCTCAACCCCGCCGCCGCGGCGCGCAGCCAGTAGTCGTAGTCCTGCAGCTGGATCAGGCCGGGGCGGAACCATCCGACCTTCTGCACGGCCTCGCGGCGCATGAACGCGGTCGGTGCGCAGAGAAAGTTGCCTTCGAGCAGCAAGGTGCGCAGCAACGGCTGGTCGGGCCGCTCGTCGAAGAACACCGGGAACGAGGCGTCATCCAGCGGTTGGCCGGAACCGTCGATCAGCAGCGGCTTCGAGAACACGATGTCGTGCGACGTCGTCCGCATGATCTCCAGCTGGATGTCCATGCGGTCGTCGACGCACACGTCGTCGCCGCCCAGCAGCGCGATGAACGATCCGGTGGCCGCCGCGATGCCGGCATTGATCGCCGCCGACGGCCCCCGTTCTTCTGCCGCAGCAGCACGATGCGATCACCGAATTCGGCGGCGAGCCGATCGGCGCTCCCATCGGTCGAGCCATCGTCCACGACCACGATCTGCAGGTCTCGGCAGGTCTGCCGGACCGCACTGCCCACCGTTTCGACGACGAACTCCGCCTGGTTGAAGATGGGGATGACGACAGTGACCAGCGTGGAAGGCATGAAGCGAACCCGGCTCAGGCGAAGAAGCCGCGGATGTGGCCCACCACCGTATCGACCTGCTCGGGCTTCATTTGCGGCCAGATGGGAAGCGACAGGGTCTCGTTGGCGGCGGCGGTGCCCAGCGGCAGGCTGTCGGCCGGCAGACCGAGCTCGGCGTAAGCGCCCTGCATGTGCGGTGCAATGGGATAGTGAACCAGCGTCTGCACACCCGCCGCCGTGAGGTGGGCCGACAGCTCGGCGCGGCGCTGGGTGCTGACCACGTAGAGGTGGAACACGTGCGTGCTGTCCGCGGGCACGAAGGGGACGCGCAAGTCGCCCACGCCCTTCAGGCCCTCGGAATATCGCGCGGCCAAGGCTCGGCGCTTGTCGTTCCACGCATCGAGCCGCCCGATCTTCGTGCGCAACAAGGCGGCCTGCAGTTCGTCCAGGCGTGAGTTCACGCCGGCGACTTCATGGATGTACTTCTGGGTGGAGCCGTAGTTGCGCAGCATGCGCAGGTCGGCGGCCAGCTGGTCGTCGTCGGTCACCACCGCGCCCGCATCGCCCATGGCGCCCAGGTTCTTGGTGGGATAGAAGCTGAAGGCGGCCGCATTTCCCAGCGTGCCGGTCCGCTTACCGTGATGGGTCGCACCGTGCGCCTGTGCCGCATCTTCGAGAACGAAGATGCCCAGTGGGCGGGCGATCTCGTTGATCTTGTCCATCGCGGCGGGAAGGCCGTACAGATGGACCGGCATGATGGCCTTGGTCTTGCTCGTCAGCTTTTCCTTGATTCGCGCCGGGTCGATCAGGTACGTGGCCGGATCGATCTCGACCGGCACGGGCGTTGCGCCCACCATGGAGACGCCCAGCCACGAGGCGATGAAGGTCTGCGAGGGCACCAGCACCTCGTCGCCGGGTCCGATGCCGCGCGCACGCAGCGTCAACGCCAACGCGTCAAGGCCGTTGCCCACGCCAATGCAATGCTTGGCGCCGCAATAGGTGGCAAATTCCTTTTCAAAGGCGCTGACTTCCGGCCCCATGATGACGTGACCACTGGTCATGACCCTCGAAAAAGCCTCGGTGAATTCGTTCGCCAATTCGGCATGGCCGGCATGAATATCGAAAAACGGAATCATAATTTACCCTTTGCGCGCCACAGAAATAAAATCTTCGTAATTTCGGATGTAATCCGATTCCTCGTATCGCATGGAAGCAAGAACCAGACAAACGGCGCCGGAAGAAAAATTCTCCAACTCCCGCCACACCAGGGATTTCATGAAAATCCCCTGGAACGGCCGATTGCAGGTGATCGTCTTTCTTTCAAATCCGTTGTCCAGGACGACGTCGAAACTTCCGGCTACCGCAATGATCAATTGCTGCAATTCGTGGTGGGCGTGGCCGCCTCGAGACTCCCGGCGGGCACGTCGTAAAGGTAATAGACCCGCTTGACGTCGAAGGGAATGTGCCGGCCGCCTTCAATGAAGGTCAGATTGCCTCGAGGGTCGCTCAATCGCTCCAGATCAAGCAGTTCGACGGCATTGCTCAACGAATGCCGAGGGTTTATTACTTCTTTCATGGTAGGCCCTTTTGTTTTTTTATGTCATGTTCAAAGCCGCGGCAATGACCGCATCTTCATCAACATGATAGTCATCGTGCACGCTGTAAAGATCGTCTCGTGCGTAGGCCCTCGGGCCTTGCAAAATCGTCACCGTAGCACCGGAAACCCTGCCGAGCAGTTGCCAGAAATAAAGCTGGTGACTCGGATGGTCGGAGGCTAGAACGATGACGTGGACACCCGGGCGACACCAGACCAGATTGGTCATCTGCGCACCCGTGGGTCCCACGATGATTTCCGCTTCCTGGAATATTCGAATTTGCGACTCGACATCCAGTTTCTCCGCCCGAAGGACTTCGAACCCGATATCCGAGATACGCTGCTCGATGCTTTCCTGGTTCAGCAGCCTGCGGTAGTTGCCATCACGGGCCGCGAAGATCTTTCGTTTTCCGGCGGAGGTTTCGGCAGGAAAGGCGCTCCGCAAGCGATCTACGCCCTTTCGGATGCGCCCGACGTCCAGCCCGGTCTGGCGCGCCATCCAGCCGCCCTTGTACGCATCGACGACAGATGTCAAGTCCGATGGGTAATACATCCGCTTGACCCGGTACAAGGTACCTTTTTCCAATTCGATGATAGGTCGCCCTGCCACATTGGCAAGCTCGAAAAGCTTCTTGATATTTGGATGAAGGCCGTCGGTCGAGAGAAACGGGATATTCGGAGGGACACCAGCCTCCTCCGCAAGAATCATCCTAGGAATTGTTTCTGCGATGAAATGAAAATAATTGTTTTCATATTCATGCATGATATTGAGCCCAGACGCGAGCCATGCCGACTGACGCGCAGTGATTTCGATATTCAAGTGGCCAGGAACCGGAGATCGCGTTGCCTTAGAATATTTGATGGCGGCATCTTCTTTTTCGAGGAAATGCGCGTTTTCGTCATGCAACACATCTTCGCCAGGCCCGATCAGATAACGCGTTTCCCGCAATCGCGATCGAATCATCGATTTCGGCGACGAATGCATTTTTCGGATACTCGGGTGCGCCGTCGACGCCTTCGCAAAAATTTCCAGGCGCCTCGTGAAAAATACGGGCAGCACCTATTCCCGCCGATGCAAGCGAATAAACCGAACTGACCTGCAGATCCACGGAGCAGGGTCGCGACAAAAAAGAAGGCGGCAGGCCTGCCAAGAACCCAGACAGCGCCATCACGGAGTCGAAATGCGCGAGCCGCTGCGGGAGGCGCCCTTCAGTCGCGCCGAATTTCAGGTAGTGCAACAAGGGGCTCAAATTGGCGGCAGCCACGTCCGGATACTCATCCAGATACCATTGCGGATCGAATCGCTCACTGGGTGGCTCGCCCGCCCGTTCTCCGATTTCCAGGTAGTGCTGCAGCGGATTGCTCCGCGTGGCACGCAGCTCCGGATGGCGGTCCAGATACCAGCTGGTATCGAACATTCGGTTGGGATTGCCCTTCAGAAAGCCGCCGTCGAGGAAATGCTCCCAGGGGTTGCCGATCACCTCATTCGCTTGAAATCCCTTGCGGTACCAATCGGCGTCGAAAAGCTCGGACAAGGACGGCCGCTTGCGCGGAATCCGCCTGCGGATGGCCCCCTGGCGGCCGCAAGCAGAGTAGCTTTCTTTTCCTGAGTCGAAGTGCTTCTCACGACTTTGCAGCCTTCACGCTGCCGAATTCATTTGCGAATATCTCCGTACACAATCCCGCGCATGCGGCCGAGTCCGCAAGGTCGATAGGTGGTCTCATCGTTGCTTGGCTTTTTTTATTGGAAATGCCTGGTGCGCCGCCGAACCCGATTCGGCAACCCCTGGAAATCGAAAACTCCGTCTGCCGACGCCTATCCCGGCAGTTCGGCCATGGCAAAACTGGGCGCCGCCGCATCCTTGGCGGACAGCAAGGGCGCCATGCCGATCTCTGGCCATCCGATGGCCAGGGTTTCATCGTTCCATGCAATGCAACGCTCATGCGTCGGCGCGTAGTAGTCGGTGGTCTTGTAGAGAAAATCGGCGGAATCGCTCAACACCAGAAACCCGTGCGCGAGGCCCGCAGGCACCCACAGCTGCGTCTGGTTTTCTTCCGAAAGTACGCTGCCCACCCATTGGCCGAATGTCGGCGAAGAACGACGAATGTCGACAGCGACATCGAACACCGCGCCGCGCGCCACGCGCACGAGCTTGCCTTGCGGCTGTCGGACCTGGTAGTGAAGCCCGCGCAGGACGCCCTTCGCCGATCGCGAGTGATTGTCCTGAACGAACTCGACATGCTGGCCTACAGCCTCGTCGAACGCCTTTTGATTGAAGCTTTCGAAGAAGAACCCGCGCGCATCGCCGAACACCTTCGGCTCGATCAGCAAAACGTCCTTGATGGCCGTCTCGGTCACCTTCATGGTTGCGCTCCTTCGGTCAGCAGGCGACTGAGGTACTTGCCGTACCCGTTCTTCTGCAGCGGCGCTGCCAGCTTTGCCAATTGCTCGTCGTCGATGAAGCCGTGGCGCCATGAGATCTCTTCGGGACATGCGATCTTCAGCCCCTGGCGATGCTCGAGCGTTGCGATGAACTGTCCCGCCTCGAGCAGGCTTTCGTGGGTACCGGTGTCCAGCCACGCGTAGCCGCGCTGCATGATCTGCACGTTGAGCTGGCCGAGGTCGAGGTAGGCCTGGTTGACCGCGGTGATCTCTAGTTCGCCGCGCGCGCTGGGCTTGACGGCCTTGGCGATGTCGACGACCTGGTTGTCGTAGAAATAGAGACCCGTGACCGCGTAGTTGCTCTTGGGCTTGGCCGGCTTTTCCTCGATGTCGCTGGCCTTTCCCTGGGCATCGAATGCGACCACGCCATAGCGCTCCGGATCCTGCACGTGGTACGCGAAGACCGTCGCACCGGTCGCATGCGCATCGGCATTTCCAAGCAACTGTGCGAAATCGTGCCCGTAAAAGATGTTGTCGCCCAGCACGAGAGCGCTCGACGCGTTGCCCAGGAACTTCTCTCCGATGATGAAGGCCTGCGCCAACCCATCGGGACTCGGCTGCACCGCGTACTGCAGGTTGATGCCCCACTGGCTGCCGTCGCCCAGCAATTGCTGAAAGCGCGGCGTGTCCTGCGGCGTGCTGATGATGAGAATTTCTCGCATGCCACCGAGCATCAACGTGCTGAGCGGGTAATAGATCATCGGCTTGTCGTACACCGGCAGCAGTTGCTTGCTCATGGCGAGCGTTGCCGGGTGCAACCGGGTGCCGGAACCGCCGGCGAGGATGATGCCTTTGCGTTGCGTCATGGGGGTTCTGCTTTCCTGTGAATCAGAGAATTTCGCGCAGCATGCGCGCGACGCCGTTCTGCCACGGCGGAAGCACCAGGCCAAAGGCGGCCTGCAGCTTGCTCGTATCGAGGCGCGAGTTGTGCGGCCGCGTGGCCGGCGTGGGAAAGGCGCTGGTAGGCACCGCCTCGACCTGCTGCGGCCCGGCCTTGAGCTCGACGCCGGCCTGCTGCGCGAGTTCGAGCACGTAGCGCGCGTAGTCGTACCAGTTGGTCTCGCCGCCCGCGATCGCGTGATAGAGCCCGACCTTGGAAGGGTCCTGCAAGGTGGCGCGAATGGCATGGGCCGTGATGTCGGCCAGCAGCTCGGCACCGGTGGGGGGCGCCGAACTGGTCGTCGATGACGGTCAGCTTGTCGCGCTCCTTGGCCAGCCGCAGCATGGTCTTGGCGAAGTTGCCGCCGCGCGCCGCATAGACCCAGCTGGTGCGAAAGATCAGGTGCTTCGCGCAGTGCCGCGCCACCAGCTGCTCGCCCTCGAGCTTGGTGCTGCCGTAGACGCTCAGCGGCCCGGTCGCATCGTCTTCCTTCCAGGGCTTGCTGCCGCTGCCGTCGAAGACGTAGTCGGTCGAGTAGTGGACCATCAGCGCGCCGATCTCCTGCGCGGCCTGCGCCACCACGCCGGGCGAGGTGGCGTTGAGCTTGCGCGCGAACTCGGGCTCGCTCTCCGCCTTGTCGACGGCGGTGTGGGCGGCGGCATTGACGATCACGTCGGGGCGCACCTGCCGCACGGTATCGGCCAGTTGCTCGGGCCGGCTGAAGTCGGCGTGGAAATCGGTGCTGTCGAAATCGAGCGCGACCAACTCGCCCAGCGGCGCGAGGCTGCGCTGCAGTTCCCAGCCGACCTGTCCGCCCTTGCCCAGCAGCAGCAGCTTCATGCGGGGGCCTTCGCGTCGTACTGCTTCTCGACCCAGGCGCGGTAGGCGCCGCTTTGCACGTTACGCACCCAGTCGCCGTTGGCGAGGTACCACTCGACCGTCTTGCGGATGCCGGTGTCGAAGGTCTCGGCCGGCTTCCAGCCGAGCTCGCGCTCGAGCTTGCGCGCGTCGATGGCGTAACGGCGGTCGTGGCCGGGGCGGTCGGTCACGTAGGCGATCTGCTCGGCGTAGCCCTTGCCGTCGGCGCGCGGGCGCAGTTCGTCGAGCAGCGCGCAGACGGTCTTCACGATCTCGATGTTCGGCTTCTCGTTCCAGCCGCCCACGTTGTAGGTCTCGCCGAGCCGGCCGGCCTCGAGCACGCGGCGGATGGCGCTGCAGTGGTCCTTGACGTAGAGCCAGTCGCGCACCTGCATGCCGTCGCCATACACGGGCAGCGGCTTGCCGGCCAGCGCGTTGACGATCATCAGCGGGATCAGCTTCTCGGGGAAATGGAAGGGGCCGTAGTTGTTCGAGCAGTTGGTGGTGAGCACCGGCAGGCCATAGGTGTGGTGCCAGGCGCGCACGAGGTGGTCGCTGGCGGCCTTGCTGGCCGAGTACGGGCTGTTGGGCTCGTACTTGTTCTCCTCGGTGAAGGCCGGGTCGGTCTTCGAGAGCGAGCCGTAGACCTCGTCGGTCGACACGTGCAGGAAGCGGAAGGCCGCCTTCTGGTCGGCCGGCAGGGCGTTCCAGTGGCCGCGCACCGACTCGAGCAGGCGGAAGGTGCCGAGCACGTTGGTCTGCACGAAATCCTCGGGGCCGTGGATCGAGCGGTCCACGTGCGATTCGGCCGCGAAATTGACCACCGCGCGCGGCTTGTGCTCGGCCAGCAGGCGGTCGAGCAGCGCGCTGTCGCCGATGTCGCCCTGGACGAAGATGTGGCGCGGATCGTCCTTGAGCGAGGCCAGGGTCTCGAGATTGCCGGCGTAGGTGAGCTTGTCGAGGTTGACGACCGGTTCGTCGCCTTGGGCGATCCAGTCGAGGACGAAATTGGCGCCGATGAAGCCGGCGCCGCCGGTAACCAGGATCATGGGGTCCCCTGTGCTGTGTGATTGCTGAGTTGTTGGGTCGAAGCCGCGCGGGCGCGGCCGGGCGTGAATTATCCCACCCGTGCGCAAGGCCGAATCCTCCGGTTGGCGGGTGTGTGCGGCGCGCCTACAATCGCCACCCATTGCAGGAGAGCGGGCCGCATGCATCGCGCAGGCAGCCCCACCGAAGGCGCAAACTCCCATAAACGCTCAGGTCGGCTCCACGCTTCGCGCGGGGCCTGTACTGCAACCACTGAAACGCCGTCTGGAGAGCCAGCACCAACGCCCATCGCGGTCGTGCTGCGCCGAAGGAGCAAGTCCGTTGCGAGGTGCAACGGATGAAACTCTCAGGTACCGAGGACAGGGGGAGCGGCAATTGGACGGCCGTCCGGTTGCGCGCTATCTATTCAGTAGCACGACCTTCACGCCGTTCAAGCGCTTCGACCTCGAAAGGTACTTGAAATGCGCGTGATCGTATTGGGCGCCGGCCTGCTCGGCGTGACCTCGGCCTACTACCTCCAGCAACTCGGCCACGACGTGACCGTGATCGACCGCCAGGCCACCCCGGCAGCCGAAACCAGCTTCGCCAACGGCGGCCAGATCTCGGTGAGCCATGCCGAGCCCTGGGCCAATCCCAGCGCGCCGCTCAAGGTGCTGCAATGGCTGGGCAAGGAAGACGCCCCGCTGCTGTTCCGCATCCGCGCCGACATGCGCCAGTGGCTCTGGGGCCTGCAGTTCCTGCGCGAGTGCACGCCCGCGCGCACGCGCCACAACATCGAGCAGATCGTGCGCCTGGGCACCTACAGCCGCGACACCTTGCAGCAGCTGCGCCGCGACGCCGGCATCCGCTACGACGAGCGCACGCAGGGCATCCTGCACTTCTACACGACGCAAAAGGAGTTCGACGGCGCCCTCGCGCCCGCCGAGCAGATGCGCGCGCTGGGCTGCGAGCGCCAGGTGATCTCGGCGGACGAGGCCGTGAAGCTCGAGCCCGCGCTGGCCCACATCCGCCCGCAACTGGCCGGCGCCACCTACACGGCCGAGGACGAATCGGGCGACGCCAACCGCTTCGCGCGCGAACTCGCGAAGCGCGCGGCCGAGGCCGGCGTGAAGTTCCTGATGAGCCACACCATCACCGCGCTGCGCGAAGTGGGCGGCGCGATCGACCATGTCGAGGCCACCGACGCCGAGGGCCGCTTCCAGCGCATCCGCGGCGATGCCTTCGTGATGGCGATGGGTTCGCTGAGCCCGCTGCTGGCGGCGCCGCTGGGCATCCGGCTGCCGATCTATCCGGCCAAGGGCTATTCGGTCACGCTGCCGGTGAAGGACGCGAGCAAGGCCTACCAGGTCTCGCTGACCGACGACGAATACAAGCTGGTGTTCTCGCGCTACACCTCGGAATCGGGCGACCGCATGCGCATCGCCGGCACGGCCGAGCTCAACGGCTACGACCGCGACCTCAACCGCGTGCGCTGCGAAGCCATCGTACGCCGCGTCGAGCAGCTGTTCCCCGGCGCCGGCGACACCGCCCAGGCCCAGTTCTGGACCGGCCTGCGCCCGGCCACGCCGAGCAACGTGCCGCTGATCGGCCGCACGAAACTCGCGAACCTCTACCTCAACACCGGACACGGCACGCTCGGCTGGACCCATGCCTGCGGCTCGGGCAAGTCGATCGCGCGCATCGTGAGCGGGCTGGCGCCGGAGGTGGATTTCGCGTTCACGGGGCTGCCCAGGCCCGTGACCGGAATGGCACGGCCCGCATTGAGCTAAGGCCCGGAAAGCGGACTGCCGCACGCAGAGGACGCGAAGGTTTCGCGAAGGACGCGGAAGAAACCGTCAAGAAGAATTTCTTGATGGTTTTCTTCGCGACTTCCGCGCTGCTTGGTCTTCCTTCCGCGTTCGGCTGTCCGATCCCGATTTCAGTCGTCCGCCGTGAACACCGTCAGCACCCCCGTGTAGCCATACACGTGGTGCCGCGCGATCTCGCCCGCGGCGAAGAAGCCGACCAGCGGCACGTCGCCCAGCGCGTGGCGCACGATCTGCAGTTCGGCGCCGGGTGCGCCGAAATGCGGGCCGCCACGGCCCGAGCAGCTCACGTAGACGGCGCCGGCGATGCGCCGCGCGGGATGCGGCGCCGCCTCGGCCTCGCCGGCGGCGACGGCGCGCGCGGTGGCCAGGGTCTGTTCCTCGGGCTCGAGCTCCTCGCGGATCTCGGCGCAGATGCGCATCAGGTCGGCGCGCGCGGCCTGGGCGTTGCGGCGGCAGAAGCTCAGGCGCATGCCGGCCTCGGCCACGTCGGCGATCGCGATTCCGCGGCGCGTGGGGTCGAGGCCGATGATGTGGCGCACCAGCACGTCGGCGCCGAGGTCGCCGGTGCGGCGGATGCCGTCGCTGCCGGCATCGACCAGGCCCACCAGGGTGGCGCGCACGGCCTCGATGGCTTCCTGCGGCCGCTCGAGCGAGACCTGCAGGTCGGCCAGCAGCACGTCGAGCGCGGGCTCGCCGTCGAGCTGCAGCACGAGGTTGCCGTCGGCCTCGGTGATCGCGCGCTCGCGCGCGCTGCCCGAGCGCAGCGGCTGGCAGCCCTGCGTGACGCGCGACACCAGCCGCACGCCCTCGCCGAACACCACGCCCGACAGGCCGCCCGAGAACACGCCGCCGGCCGCGCCCTGGCCGCGGATGTTGCCGTTGCCGCCGACCGCGAACTGCAGCGCGCCGCCGCGGCCCGAGGAGAGGCCGCCGAACAGGTAGCCGGTGTCGGTACGCCCGGCCATCTCGCCGATGAGCTCGGTCAGGTCGGGGGTGGCGGGATCGGCATGCACCAGCGCCGTGTGGGCCTCGAAGCCGCTCATCTCGGAACTGGCGAGCGGCGCCACGCCCGAGAACACGCGGTACTGGTCGCTCGGCAGGGCGCAGAGCATCAGGCTCAGGCCGGGCTCGTCGAAGTACTCGGCATTGTTGGCCGACACGCCGACGCCCACGGTGCCGGCCCAGTCGGTCACCTCGGGCAGCTCGGCGCTCAGGTGGTCGAGGATCTCCCGCGCGTCGACCGCATAGTGGTCGGTGATGTAGAGCAGCCCGAGGGTGGGTGCCGAGGCGTAGTCGGGCAACGCCATCTGCGCGCGCAGCTGGGCCAGCACGAGGCCGGCCGCCATGCGCCATTGCGGATGGGTGGCGTGACCGGAGGGAAACAACTTCATCGTGCCAACCTGCTTCGTTCGATGTTCAGGACAAGGCGGCTCAGCGTCGGCCGCCCGTTCGCTTGCGGGCCGCGGGCGCCGCGGCCGGCTTCTTCGCCGCCGGTCGCTTGGCGGCCGTGGAGGCCTTGCGGGGGGTGGACTTGCGCGAGGCGCTCGGGGTTCCCATGGCCTTGCCGACGGCGTCGGCCAGCGGCTGGGTCACGGCGGGCATCTTGAGCTGGGCCGCGTCCTGCAGCGCGGTGCTCGCGATCTGCTGGAACTGTTCGGTCAGCGAACCCCACCACTTGAGCGGGTCGACCGCGCCGCCGGCGGCGGCATCCGAGGAGGCCTTGGCGGCCGGCCTAGCCTTGCGGCGCGGCGGCGGTGCCTCCTCCTCTTCTTCCTCCTCCGTGTCGAGTTCCTCTTCGTCCTCGAGTTCGACCTCGGGTTCGGGCGCCGCGGCCGGCGGGGCCGCCGGCGCCGGGCCGACCGCCGCGGCCGCCGCGTTCGCCTGCCGCGTGAACGCGCCCGCGAGGTCCTCCATGCGCACGTTCATGCCGCGCAGGGTGGACAGCGTCATCTTCTGCACCTCGAGCGCCTGGATCGTGGCCTTGAGCGCATGGCCGTTCTGCTCGAGCCAGTACTGCACCGTCTTGAGTTCCTGGATGCGCTTGTCGACCTCCTCGACGCTCATGGTGGGCGCCACCCAGCTCGCCAGGCTCGGGATGCCGGACACGGAACCGGCGCCGGTCGCGCCGGCCGCGAGGTTCTTGAGGAAGTCGAAGCCGGGTACGAACTGGCTGAAATCGAAGGGTTGGCTGGCTTTGTTCATGCGGCGGTCTCCGGTCGGGCGGGTGTTGTGCTGCCAGCTTACTCCAAGGCAGGGCCCGCCTCGCCCGGCTCAAAGCTCGTCGCGCGTCCTGGCGAAGACCTTCCAGAAGCTCGCGTCCTGCGAGCTCGCGAAGTTGATGCGCATCAGCGTGGTCGGCGGCCGGCGCGCATGGAACAGCGAGCCCGGCGCCAGCAGGTAGCCCTGGTCGAGCATGCGCTGGGTCAGCATGTCGGTGTCGACGCCGGTATCGACCCAGCCGAACAGCCCCGCGGGCTCGGACGCGAAGGTGCAGCCGTGCGCCAGCACCAGCTTGGCGGCACGCGCCCGTGCGCCCTCGAGGCGGATGCGCACGCGCTCGGCGTGGCGCCGCAGCTGCCCCTGGTCGATGCACCACGAGAGCGCCCGTTCGAACAGCGCGGGCGAGGTCAGGGTGGCGAGCAGCTTGGTCTCGAGCAGCCGCTCCTTGAGCGCGGGCGAGGCGGCCAGGAAGCCGATGCGCCAGTTGGGCGCGAGGATCTTCGCGAAGCCGCTGACGTAGATGGTGCGCTGCAGCCCGTCGAGCGCGCTGAGCCGCGTGGCGTGCTCGGGCGCGAGGTGGCTGTAGGTGTCGTCCTCGACGATGTGGAAGTCGTGCTCGTTGGCCAGCTTGAGCACGCGGTGCGCACTGTTCGGGCGACAGGCTGTAGCCGGTCGGGTTGTGCAGCACGCTCACGCTGACGAACAGCTTGGGGCTGTGCAGCGCGCAGTACTGCGCCATCACGTCGAGGTCGGGCCCGTCGGCGCGCCGCGGCACCGGCAGGATGCGCATGCCCAGCGCCTCGAGCCGCGCGAACTCCAGGGCCCAGCCGGGCTCCTCGACCATCACCGGATCGCCGGCGCGCAGCATGGTGCGGCTCACGATGTCCAGCGCATGGGTGGCGCCGATGGTGGTCACGATCTGGTCGGGCGCGGCCGGCACGTTGATGCCCACCAGCTTCTGCGACAGGCTGCGCCGCAGCGCCGCGTCGCCCGCGGGCTCGCCGTACTGCAGCGACAGTTCCTGCAGCATCGCGGTGCTGGTCATGCGCCGCACCGCCGTCGGCATGAACGAGGAATCGAGCCAGTCGGGCGGGAACACGCCCATGCCGGGCTGCGGCTTGTCGCTCGGGCGGTGGAACATGCTGCGGATCAGCGAGCTGGCGTCGGCCGGCGTGCGCGAGGCCATCATCTGCGTGACCATCGACATCGCGCTGACCTGCAGCGGGTCGCCGGGCGGCTGGGCCGGGTCGCGCGCAGGATCGCGGCCCGAATCGCGCACGAAGAAGCCGCGCTGGCGCCGCGCCTCCACCAGCCCGAGCGCCAGCAGCTGGTCGTAGGCCGCCACCACGGTGTAGGGGCTCACCCCCTGCTGGCGCGCGCATTCGCGCACCGAGGGCAGCCGCGCGCCCGGCAGCAGCAGCCGGTTGCGGATGCGTTCGGCCAGGCGATCGGCCAGTTGGGCGGTCAGCGACTGGGACGAGGTTCGTGTCAGCATCGGCGTTCGATCTGTGTTGTACGCAAGCCCGATACAGATTGGCTGTGTGTACGGCCATCTGTACTGGAACTGTAATGGTCCAAAGTTTAGAGTGTGTGTCATGAACTGGCAAGAATTCACCGCGCTGCTGGTGCTGGCCACGGCGATGAGCTTCTCGCCCGGCCCCAATACCACGCTGTCGACCACCCTCGCGGCCAACGGCGGCCTGCCGCGCGCGATGCGCTTCGTGGTCGCGGTGCCCGTGGGCTGGACCCTGCTGCTCGCGCTGTGCGCGGCCGGCCTCGGCGCGCTGGTGATGGCAGCGCCCGCGCTGCGCTGGGCGATCAAGGCGCTGGGCATCGCCTACCTGCTGTACCTCGCGTTCAAGCTCGCCACCAGCACCACGCTGGGCCGCGCCGACGATGCCAATCTGTCGGTCGGCTTCGTGCAGGGCGTGGCACTGCAGTTCCTCAACATCAAGGCCTGGCTGCTGGCGCTCACGCTGGTGGCCGGCTGGATCGCGGGCCAGGCCGAGCCGCTGCACCGCTTCGCCATCGTCGCGCCGGTGATGCTGATCTACGCCTTCGCGAGCAACTTCACCTATGCGCTGGCCGGCGCGCTGCTGCGTGACTGGCTGTCGAAGGGCCAGCGCCTCGCCTGGTTCAACCGTGCGATGGCCGCCGTGCTGGTGCTCACCGCCTGGTGGATGCTGCGCGTCTAGGTCCGCCATGAAGATCAAGGACGAAACCCTCGGCATGTGGCTCGGCGTGATCGGCGTGGCGCTGTTCGCGGTCACGCTGCCGATGACGCGCCTGGCCACCGGCACGCAGGCGCAGCCGCAGCTCTCGCCGTGGTTCGTCACGCTCGGCCGGGCCGCGCTCGCGGGCCTGCTGTCGGCCGTGTTCCTGCTGGTCACGCGCTCGCCGCGGCCCGCGCCCCACCAGTGGCGGCCGCTGGGCATCGCGGTGCTCGGCAACTGCATCGGCTTTCCGCTGCTGCTGGCCTATGCGCTGCGCGTGGTCACGGCCAGCCATGCGGCGGTGGTGACGGCGCTGCTGCCGCTGGTCACGGCCGCGGTCGCGGCCTGGGTGCTGCACCAGCGCGCGCGGCTCGGCTTCTGGCTCTGCGCCGTCGCGGGCAGCCTGCTGGTGGTGGTGTTCTCGCTGGTGCGCGCGAGCCAGAACGGCCACGGCTTCGGTTTCGAATGGGCCGACCTGCTGTTGGTCGGCGCCGTGATCGCCGCCTCCTTCGGCTACATCTACGGCGCGCAGGTCACGCCCGCGCTCGGCGCCGAGCGCGTGATCTGCTGGGTCTGCGTGATGGCGCTGCCGCTCACCCTGCCGGCCACGCTCGCGCTGTGGCCCACGCAGCCGATCGCCACCGCCTCCTGGCTGGGCTTCGTCTACGTCGGCATGTTCTCGATGTGGATCGGCTTCTTCGCCTGGTACCGCGGCCTGGCCCTCGGCGGCGCGCTGCGCGTGAGCCAGACGCAGCTGCTGCAGCCCTTCCTCTCGATCCTGGTGTCGATCCCGCTCCTGGGCGAGCCGCTCGACGTGGTCACGCTGGGCTTCGCGGCCGCGGTGGTGGCCACGGTGGTGGTCGGCAAGCGGCTGTCGCAGCCGGCGGCGCCCGCCGCCCCGGTCCTGCGCGCGCCGGTCGGCGCCGTGGACTGATCGCGCCCGCCGTCTTACCCTCGCATCCGCACCCCGTTCGTTCGCATCGCCCCTCACCGTCAGAAAGAAGACTCCCATGAACTGGAAACTCGCCGCCCGCGCCGCCAAGATGAACCCGTCGGTGCTGCGTGAAATCCTCAAGGTCACCGAGCGCCCCGGCATCATCAGCCTGGCCGGCGGCCTGCCCTCGCCCAAGACCTTCCCGATCCAGGCCTTCGCCGACGCCTGCGCCGAGGTGCTGCACAACGACGGCCAGGCCGCGCTGCAGTACGCCGCCAGCGAGGGCTTCGCGCCGCTGCGCCAGGCCGTGGCCGACATGCTGCCGTGGAACGTCGATCCCTCGCAGGTGCTGATCACCACCGGCTCGCAGCAGGGCCTCGACCTGGTCGCCAAGGTGCTGATCGACCCGGGCAGCAAGGTGCTGGTCGAGACGCCGACCTACCTCGGCGCGCTGCAGGCCTTCGGCCCGATGGAGCCCAATCCCGTGGGCGTGGCCAGCGACGACGACGGTGTGATCGTCGAGGACCTGGTCGCCAAGGCCAAGGACGCGCGCTTCATCTACCTGCTGCCCAACTTCCAGAATCCCACCGGCCGCACCATGACCGAGGAGCGCCGCGCCGCCGTGTCGGCCGCCGCCGCCGAGGCCGGCCTGCCGATCGTCGAGGACAACCCCTACGGCGAGCTCTGGTTCGACGAAGCCCCGCCGCTGCCGCTGGCCGCGCGCAACCCCGAGGGCGTGATCTACCTGGGCTCGTTCTCGAAGGTGCTGGCGCCGGGCCTGCGCCTGGGCTTCCTGGTGGCGCCCAAGTCCATCTACCCGAAGCTGCTGCAGGCTAAGCAGGCGGTCGACCTGCACACGCCGATCTTCACGCAGCGCATGGTGTCGGCCGTGATGAAGGACAACTTCCTCGAGCGCCACGTGCCCACCATCCGCGCGCTCTACAAGCGCCAGCGCGATGCGATGAGCGCCGCGCTCACGCGCGAGATGGCCGGCCTGGACGTGAAGTTCAACGCGCCCAAGGGCGGCATGTTCCTGTGGGCGCGCCTGCCCGAGGGCATCGACACCGTGACCCTGCTGCCCAAGGCGGTCGAGCGCAACGTGGCCTTCGTGCCCGGCGCGCCCTTCTATGCCGGCGAAGGCGACGCGCGCACGCTGCGGCTGTCGTTCGTGACCGCGAGCGTCGAGGAGATCGACACCGCGATCGCCGCGCTGGCGCAGACCGTGCGCGAGGAGCTCGCGCTGGCCGGCGACAAGCAGCTCGCGGCCGCGCAGATCTGAGCGCGCGCAGCCAACGGAGCCAGCCTTGATCGGCCTCGCGACCCTCTCGCTGTTCCTGCTCGCGGTGCTGGCGCTGTTCCTGTCGCCGGGCCCGAACATGGCTTTCGTGCTCTCGCACGGCGTGGCCCATGGCCCGCGCGGCGGCTTCGCGGCGGCGCTCGGGATCTCGGCCGCCGACCTGGTGCACACGCTGTTCGCCGCCACCGGCGTGACCGCGCTGGTGGCCGCCTGGCCGCCGTCCTTCGACCTGCTGCGCTATGCCGGCGCGCTGTACCTGCTGTGGCTCGCCGTGCAGGCGCTGCGCAGCGGCGGCGGCCTGCGCCCGGGCGTGCAGGCGCGGCCTGCCAGCTTCGGCCGCATCGTGCGCATGGCCCTGCTGAACAACCTGGTCAATCCGAAGGCGCTGCTGTTCTTCATGGTGTTCCTGCCCCAGTTCGTCGATCCCGCGCGCGGCAGCGTGCCGCTGCAACTCGTGCAGCTCGGCATCGTGCTGTCGCTGGCGGCGCTGGGCTTCAACACCCTGCTGGGCGCCTGCAGCGGACAGGTCGGCCGCTGGCTGCAACGCCGCCCCGGCGCCGAGAAATTCCAGCGCGGCCTGCTCGCCACCGTGATGCTGGCGCTCGCGGTGCGCCTGCTGTTCCTCGACCGGCCCGTGCCGCGCTGAAGAGGTCCCCATGAATGTCCTGAAGATCGCGGCCTTCTCCGATGGCGAGCAAGGCGGCAACCCAGCCGGCGTCGTCATCGCCGAGGCCCTGCCGCCCGAGGCGCAGATGCAGCGCATCGCCGCCGACGTGGGCTTCTCCGAGACCGCCTTCGCCGCGCGCACCGGCGACGGCTGGCGCGTGCGCTACTTCGCGCCGCAGTCCGAAGTGCCGTTCTGCGGCCACGCGACGATCGCGCTCGGCGCGGCGCTCGCGCTGCAGCACGGCGACGGCGTGTTTCCGCTCACGCTGAACCAGGCGCGGATCACGGTCGAGGGCCGCCGCAACGGCGCCACCGTCGAGGCCGCGCTGCAGTCGCCGCCCACGCGCAGCGCCGCCGCCGTGCCGGCCCTGCTGTCGGCCGCGCTGGATCTGTTCGGCCTCGACGCGGCCGCGCTCGATCGCGCGCATCCCGCCGGCCGTGGCCCATGCGGGCGCCGATCACCTGGTGCTGGCGCTCGAGAGCCGCGCGGCGCTGGCGGCGATGCACTACGAGCTCGAGGCCGGCCGCGCGCTGATGGCCCGCTTCGATCTCACGACCATCGTGCTGCTGCATGCCGAGAGCGCACAGCGCTTCCACACACGCAACCCCTTCGCCTCGGGCGGCGTCTACGAAGACCCCGCGACCGGCGCCGCCACCGCCGCGCTGGCCGGCTACCTGCGCGATATCGGCTGGCCGCACGGCGGCGCGATCGACGTGGTGCAGGGCGAGGACATGGGCATGCTGTCGCGCCTGCATGCCGACATCCCGGCCGCGCCCGGCAGCTCGATCCGCGTTTCGGGCACCGCGCGCATCATGCGGGACTGACCCGAACACGAACACACAAGCTTCAAGGAAAGACGACGACATGCTCAACATCTGGGGCCGCATCAGCTCGATCAACGTGCGCAAGGTGGTGTGGTGCGCACAGGAACTCGGGCTGGACTTCCAGCGCACCGAGGCCGGCGGCCGCTTCGGCGTGGTGCAGACCGAGGAATACCTGGCACTGAATCCCAACGCCATGGTGCCCACCATCGACGACGGCGAGGGCGCGGAGCGCGTGGTGCTCTGGGAATCGAACGTGATCGTGCGCTACCTCTGCGCCAAGTACTCGCACGGCGCCTTCTACCCGGCCGACCTGCCCGCGCGCTTCGACGCCGAGCGCTGGATGGACTGGCAGCAGACCACGCTCAACCGCGCGAGCCGCGATGCCTTCGTGCAATGGGTGCGCACGCCGCCGGCGGAACGCCAGCCGGCGCTGATCGACGCCTCGGTGCGCGAGAGCGAGGCGCTGTTCGGCCTGCTCGACGCCCATCTCGCGCGCCATCCCTACATCGCCGGCGAGCGCTTCACCATGGCCGACATCCCGATCGGCTGCGAGGCGCACCGCTGGTTCAACCTGCCGGCCGCCGAATACCGCCGGCCCGGCTGGCCGAATGTCGAGCGCTGGTTCAACGACCTGCTCATCCGTCCGGGCGCGCGCGGCGTGCTCGATCTCCCTCTCGAGTAAGAAATGAAAACCCCCCTTCGACAAGCTCAGGACAGGCTTTTCAAGCAAGTCGACGTCTTCACCGCCCATCCCTACTTCGGCAACCCGCTGGCCGTGGTGATCGATGGCAGCGAGCTCGACGATGCGGCCATGCTGCGCTTCGCGCAGTGGACCAACCTGTCCGAAACCACCTTCCTGCTGCCGCCCACCGACCCCGCGGCCGACTACCGGGTGCGCATCTTCACGCCCGGCGGCGAGCTGCCGTTCGCGGGCCATCCCACCATCGGCAGCTGCCATGCCTGGCTGCAGGCCGGCGGCAAGCCCAAGGCCCCCGGCCAGGTGGTGCAGCAGTGCGGCGCCGGCCTGGTGCCGCTGCGGCGCGAGGGCACGCGGCTGGCCTTCGCGGCGCCGCCGCTCAAGCGCAGCGCGCCCAGTCCCGCGCTGCTGGCCAAGGTGGCCGGCGCGCTGGGCCTGAAGGCGCAGCAGGTGATCGCCGCGCAGGTGCTCGACAACGGCCCGGTCTGGTTCGGCCTGCTGCTCGAGGATGCCGACGCAGTGCTCGCGCTCACGCCCGACCATCGCGCACTCAAGGAACTGGGCGTGAAGGCCGGCGTGGCCGGCGTGCCCTCGGTGCACGACACCTCGCTCCTGATCGGCCGCTCGAACCGCGAGGCGCGCGCCTTCGGCAACCGCCCCGCCGTGCCGCTGGACGACGGCGCGAAGATCGACCTCGAGGTGCGCGCCTTCGCCGAGCCGATCGGCGTGCAGGAAGACCCGGTCACCGGCAGCCTCAACGCGGGCCTGGCCGAATGGCTGATCGCCGACGGCCACATGCCCGCGCGCTACCTGGCCGCGCAGGGCCAGTGCCTGGGCCGCGCGGGTCGCGTCCATATCGAGCGCGACGCCGAGGGCCGGATCTGGGTCGGCGGCGATGCCGTGACCTGCGTCGACGGCCGCGTCGCGCTCTGAACGGAGACACCGCGATGCATGCCGAAGTCGACCACCTCGTGATCGCCGCCGCCTCGCTGGCCGAGGGCGTGGCCTGGTGCGAGGCCACGCTGGGCGTGGTGCCCGCGCCCGGCGGCGCGCATCCGCTGATGGGCACGCACAACCGGCTGCTGAACGTCGCGAGCGAGGCCTATCCGCGCGCCTACGCCGAGATCATCGCGATCGAACCGGGCCAGGCGCCGTCGCGCCCGAACACGCGCCGCTGGTTCGACCTCGACGATGCCGAACTGCAGGCCGGGCTCGCGCAGCACGGCCCGCGGCTGATCCACTTCGTGGCGCGCGTGCCCGATGCGCGCGCCGCCATCCAGGCCCTGGCGCGCGAGGAGCATGCGCACATCGACCGCGGCCAGTTGCTCGAAGCCTCGCGCGACACCGCGGCCGGCCGGCTCGAATGGCAGATCGCGGTGCGCGACGACGGCCAGCGGCTGTTCTACGGCGCGCTGCCCACGCTGATCCAGTCGGGGCCCGGTGCATCCGGTCGACGCCATGCCGGCCTCGGGCCTCGCACTGCGCTCGCTGCATGCCACGCATCCGCGCGCGCCGGCGCTGTCGGCCGCGCTCTCGGCCATCGGCCTGCGCGCACTGCAGGTCGATGCCGGCCCACCGAACCTCGTGGCCGTGTTCGACACGCCGCGCGGCCCCGTCACCCTGGAATCCCGAGGACTCTGACATGCTGACCCTGACCGAGATCGCCTGGTTCGCCCTCGCCTCGCTGCTGCTCGCGCTCACACCCGGGCCGAACATGATCTATTGCGTGTCGCGCACCCTGATCCAGGGCCGCCGTGCCGGGCTGATCTCGCTGGGCGGCGTGCTGATGGCCTTCCTGGTGCACCTGTGCGCCGCCGCGCTCGGGCTCACGGCGCTGCTGCTCGCGGTGCCGCTGGCCTTCGACGCGATCCGCTTCGCGGGCGCGGCCTACCTGCTGTGGCTCGCGTGGCAGGCGGTGCGCCCCGGTGGCGCCGCGCCCTTCGAGGCCCGCGCGCTGCCGGCCGACCCGCCGGGCAAGCTGTTCCGCATGGGCTTCCTCACCAACCTGCTGAACCCGAAGGTGGCGATGTTCTACCTCTCGTTCTTTCCGCAGTTCATCCATCCCGAGCGCGGCTCGGTGCTGCTGCAGAGCCTGCAGCTCGGCGCCGCGCAGATGGCCAGCAGCGCCGTGGTCAACACCACGATGATCGTCGGCGCCGCGAGCATCACGGCCGTGCTGTCGAAGAGCGAAGGCTGGCTGCGCGCGCAGCGCTACGTGATGGGCAGCGTGCTGGCCGCGCTGGCGGTGCGCGTGGCGCTGACCGAAAGAAGGTGACCCCCATGCGATTCACCCGCGAAGAAATGGAAGCCGCGCTCGCCACCGTGCACGCAGCGATGCCGCCCACGCCGCAGTACGCTTGGCCGCTGCTCGAGCGGCGCCTGGGCGCGAAGCTCTGGGCCAAGCACGAGAACCACACGCCGGTCGGCGCCTTCAAGATCCGCGGCGGCCTGACCTACTTCGAGACGCTGGCGCGCGAACGGCCCGAGGCGCGCCACGTGATCAGCGCCACGCGCGGCAACCACGGCCAGTCGCTGGGCTTCGCGGCGCGCCGCCACGGCCTGGCCGCGACCATCGTGGTGCCGCATGGCAACTCGGTCGAGAAGAACGCCGCCATGCGCGCGCTCGGCGTCGAGCTGGTCGAGCACGGCGAGGACTTCCAGGCCGCGTCGGAGCATGCGGCCGTGCTGGCCGAGCGCGACGGATTGCACCGCGTGCCCTCGTTCCATCGCGAGCTGGTGCGCGGCGTGTCGACCGCGTACGTCGAGTTCTTCGCGGCGTTGAAGCACGCGCCGCCCGACGTGCTGTTCGTGCCCATCGGCCTGGGCTCGGGCTTCGCGGGCGCGGCCGCGGCGCGCGCGCACTGCGGCGTCGCCACCAAGATCGTCGGCGTGGTGTCGGCCCATGCCACGGCCTACCTCGATTCGTTCCGCGCGCGCCATCCGGTCGAGTCGCCGGTCAGCACGCGCCTGGCCGACGGCATGGCCTGCCGCGTGCCCGTGCCCGAGTCGCTCGAGGTGCTGCTGCGCGAGGCCGACGACGTGATCGCGGTCAGCGACGAGGAGGTCGGCGAGGCGATGCGCATCCTCTTCAGCGACACCCACAACGTGGCCGAGGGCGCGGGCGCCGCCGCGCTCGCCGGGGCGCTTCAGCAGCGGGAGCGCTGGCGCGGCAAGACGGTGGGCATCAGCCTGACGGGCGGCAACGTCGACTCGGGCATGTTCGCCGAGGTGCTGGCGAAGGCCTGAGCGGCCGCCGCTCGCTTCAGGGCAGCGGACCGGTGTTCGCGGTGCTCAAGGGCAGGCGCGATACCTCGGCCAGCAGCAGCGCGAGCTGCGCCGCCGCGGCATCGACGACCGCCTGGCCCGCCGGCGCCGTGGCCGCCGCCGCATTGCCCGCCGCGCCCTGCGCGTTGTAGTCCTCGATCGCCCAGCCCAGCTTCGCGCTCCTGCCGTTGCCGAGGATCGCGTAGTCGGCCGCGCGCTGCTCCGAGCTGGAGCGGAAATCCCGGTGCCGCGTCCATGCGCACCAGCTGCGGCGCGAGCGCCAGCATCATCGAGGTCTCGATCTCGCCCGCATGCACGCCGAAGCGGTGCTCGTGCGCGCTGAACCGGGCGCCCGCCTCGCCCAGCGGCAGGTTGAACCAGCTCGCGGAATAGACGATCAGCCCGTGCGCGGCGCGCAGCTCGCGCGCCACGATGTCCATCGCGCCCACGTGGCCGCCATGCGCGTTGAACAGCACCAGCTTCTTCACCCCGGCGCGCGCCACCCCGGCACCGATCTCGCTCCACATGCGGATCAGCGTCTCGGCCGACAGCGTGAGCGTGCCCGCGAAGCGCGCGTGCTCGGGCTCAGGCCGATCTGCTGGGTCGGCAGGAACAGCACCGGCAGCTCGGCCGGCAGCAGCGGCAGCGCCGCCGCGACGATGCCGTCGGCCAGCACCGTGTCGACCCCGAGCGGCAGGTGCGGCCCGTGCTGCTCGGTGGCGCCCAGCGGCAGCACCGCCACCGTGGCTGCCACATCGAGCGCGGCGAAGTCGCGCGTGGACAGCTGTGACCAGAAGCGGGGCAGGGATACCGTGGGAGCGTTCATCCGGCGATCTTAGAGCGGTGATTCAATCCACGCGACTTCGCCAACCAACCCAAGGACACCTTCATGGACCTCGAACTCCAGGACCGCCACGTACTCATCACCGGCGGCAGCAAGGGCATCGGCCTGGCCTGCGCGCTCGGCTTCCTGCGCGAGGGCGCGCGCGTGAGCCTGGTGTCGCGCGATCCGGCCAACCTGGAGCAGGGCCGCCAGGAGCTGCTCGCGGCCCACGCGCAGGCCGAGGGCCGCGTCTCGCTGCACGCCGCCGACCTCAAGGACCCGGCGGCGGCCCTCGCCGCCCTCAACGCCGCCGAACAGGCCTTCGGCCCCGTCGACGTGCTCGTCAACTCGGCCGGCGCCGCGCGCCGCACCCCGCCCGACGACCTCACGCCCGCCGCCTGGCACGACGCGATGGACGCGAAGTACTTCAGCTACATCCACATGATCGACCCCGTGGTCAAGCGCATGGGGCAGCGCGGCAGGGGGGCCATCGTCAATGTCATCGGGCAGGGCGGCAAGGTCGCGAGCCCTGTGCACATGGCCGGTGGTGCCGCCAATGCGGCGCTGATGCTGGTCAGTGCGGGGATGGCTGCGGCTTATGCCGCCAAGGGGGTGCGCGTGAATGCGGTGAATCCTGGACTTACGCTGACTGCGCGGCTGGCTGAAGGGATGAAGGCGGATGCGAAGTTGCAGGGTATCGATACCGACGAGGCGCTGAAGCGGGCTACTGCGCGGCTGCCGCTGGGGCGGATTGCTACGCCGGAAGAAGTGGCGAATACGGTGCTGTTTCTGGCTTCGGGGAAGGCTAGTTATGTGACGGGGGCGATTGTGGCGATGGATGGGGCGGTTACGCCGATGATTTGAGTGGCGTTTTATTTGGGCTGAGGTTTTTCTTGGCTCTGCTCTTCTTCTTGAGGCTGTTGACCGGGTCTCGCCCCGGCGGGCGACTTACTTTTCTTGTCTCGCTGTATGGACCGGAGACATGGGTGACACATGTGCGAGGACATGGTGGACACATTCTGCATGGTGGTTCAGGCCTCGCGCAGGTCGATCTCGCGCAGCTTGTGGTGCACGAAGTAGACGTCATAGCAGCCCTGTCTGCCGGGCTGCTCGCGCAGCGCGATCTCGTGGTCCTTGAGTGCTGCAGACACCTTGAAGCGCTTGCTCTTGAAGCGCACCTCCCCCAGCCAGCCGACCTTCACCACCGTGTCGTTCGGGCCGTACTCGAGCGGCGGCAGCGTTCTCGGATAGGCCCTCTCGCTAGCGCGATACCGGCTCGCCGGGGTGTTCATGCCCAGCGCCTGGTGCGGGCGCTCATGGTTGTAGACATGCCTCCAGCGATCGAACTGCTGCTGCGCCTGCGCCAGATCCTGGAAGCTGCGCCCGGCCAGCAACTCCGCCTTCAGGCTGCGATGGAAGCGCTCGTCCTTGCCATTGGTCTGCGGGTGATAGGGGCTGCTGAAGCTCACCCGCACGCCCAGGCGGATGAGCCACAGCGCGAGTTCGCTGAGTTGGCCCGGCTCGCGCGGACTGCCCCAGGGCGCGCCGTTGTCCGCATTGATTCGCACCGGCAAGCCGTAGCGGGAGAAGACATCCTGCAGTTGCTCCTTCACGCTGGCCGTTTGCTGACGGGCACAGGCGCGCAGGGCCAGGTTGTAGCGGGAATGGTCGTCCAGCAGCGTCAGCGGGTGGCAGCGCCCTGCTGCGGTGGACACGTAGCCCTTGAAGTCGATCTGCCAAAGGCTGTTGGGCGCCTCGTGCTCGAAGCGCTGCCAAGCGGTGGCCGCACTGCTGGCCTGGGCGCTGATGAGGCCGTGGCGCTTGAGGATGGAGTTGACGGTGCTCGGAGCCACGCAACCCTGTCCGAGGTCACTCAGTCGCCGTGCGAGCTTGCGTGCGCCCCAGGCGGGGTGCTGCTGGCGCAGCGAGACGATGGATTGTTGAAGCTCGGGCGAGGTCTCGCCAGGACTGTGGTGCGGGCGTCGACTGGCATCGCCCAGGCCGGCGGCACCCAACGTGGCGCTGCGTGCGAGCCATTTGTAGCCGGTCTGCGGGCTGATGCCGAAGCGCCGACACAGCTCGCGCCGGTTGGCACCTTCCTGGCGTGCCAGGGCAACGAACTCTTCTCTCAGGCTCATGGTGTCTCGGGTGCTCCAGGGCATGGTCGTCTTCCGATCGGGCGATATACCCAATGGTGTCCACCATGTCCTCGCACACCTGTCCACCATGTGCCCGGTCCATACATCTCGCCAAGAAAAGTAAGCAAAAGAAGGCGACCCCACTGTCTGTGTCCCTTCGCTTCGCTACGGGCAACCTGCGGTGCTCGGGGAAGCGGGGTCCGCAGAACTCGCTTCGCTCAGACAGCTGCGGCCCTTATCCCGCTTTCCCCTGCGCTCCTCGGCACAGCCAGAGGGGGCGTTCGGGCCTTTGCTTCGCTCGGCCTGGCATACCCAACGGGCCTTCGCTGCGCTCGGCGGTATTGCTCCCTCTCCCTCTGGGAGAGGGCTGGGGTGAGGGCACTGGGCGGTGGATACCGTCGCAACATCGGTAAGGCCCCGGTGCCCTCACCTAACCCTCTCCCAGAGGGAGAGGGGACAAGAGGCCGAGCGCAGCGATGGCCCGACCCACCCCCTCTGGCTGCGCCGAGGAGCGCAGCGTTTCGCGGATCAGGGCTCGCAGCTGTTTGAGCGAAGCGAGTTCTGCGAGACCCCGCGAAACGCGAGCACCGCAGGTTGCCCGCAGCGAAGCGGAGGGACGCAGACAGTGGGTCGCCTTTTCTTTGGTTACTTTCTTTTGGCGAAGCAAAAGAAAGTGACTCGCCCGCCGGGGCGAGACCCGGCCAACAGCCTCAGTAAAACAAACACATCAACCCCCACCCCCCAACCTCTCGAATTTCAAAGCCAAAAAATCAACCAAAGCCCGAACCCGAGCCGGCACAAACCGCCCACTAGGCAACAACGCATGCAACGGATAAGGCTCCGTCTCCCAATCCGTCATCAGGTGCACCAGCCGCCCGGCTTCGATGTCACCGCGCACATCGAGCGCCGACTTCAAGGTCACCCCATGCCCCGCCACCGCCCACTCCCGCGCCAGCGAAGCATCGTCCACGCTGCGATTCCCATCGACCCGCACCTGCGTCCACTGCCCGTTCTGCGCAAAGCGCCAGACCCGGTGCAGCCGCCCCCCGCGATTGAAGATCAGGCAGTTGTGATGCACCAGGTCCTGCGGCACCCTCGGCGCCGGATGCCGCCGCAGGTAGTCCGGCGAGGCGGTCAACAAGGGGTTGGTCATCGCGAACGGCCGCGCCACCAGCCGCGAATCGGCCAGCGCGCCGTAGCGCAGCGCCACGTCGACCTCGTCGCGCATCACGTCCAGCGGCCGGTCGCCCACCGACAGCGACAGCTGCACGCCCGTGTGCAGCGCGAGGAACTCGTCGAACCAGGGCAAGAGGGTGCTGCGCGTGAGGTCCGAGGGCGCGGCCACGCGCAGCGTGCCGACCAGCTCGCCGCGGTCGGCCGTGACCAGCGATTCGCCCTCGGCCAGCAGCTCGAAGGCGCGCACCGCGTAGTCGAGCAGCGTCTGGCCCTGCGGTGTCAGGCGCATGGCGCGCGTGGAGCGCTCGAACAGCCGCGCGCCGAGCTGCGTCTCGAGCCGCTTGAGCGTCGCGCTGGCGGCCGCGGGCGTGATGCCCAACGCATGGGCCGCGGCCGTCAGCGTGCCTGCGCGCGCGGTCTGCACCAGCACCTGCAGGTCCGAGGTATTTTCAATCTTCATTTGAAAGTGTTGCTCGCGAAGCCGGTCTTATCAAATTGAGATTGTCTCCCTACATTCGATCCATCTCCAGATCCTCCACAAAGGAACCGCCATGAAAGCCGTCGGCTACTACCAGCCCCTCCCCATCGACAACCCCGAAGCGCTGCAGGACATCGAGCTGCCCGCGCCCCAACCCGGCGCGCGCGACCTGCTGGTGCGCGTGAAGGCGGTGTCGGTCAATCCGGTCGACACCAAGGTGCGCAGGAACGCCGCGCCCGAGGCTGGCCAGGCCAAGGTGCTGGGCTGGGACGCGGTCGGCACGGTCGAAGCCATCGGCGCGGGCGTGACGGGCTTCAAGGTCGGCGACCGCGTCTACTACGCGGGCTCGATCGTGCGCCCCGGCGCCAACTCGGAACTGCACGCGGTCGACGAGCGCATCGCCGCGATCGCACCGGGCACGCTCGACGATGCCCAGGCCGCCGCGCTGCCGCTGACCACCATCACCGCCTACGAGCTGCTGTTCGACCGCCTGCGCGTGCCCAAGGGCGGCGGCGCGGGCCAGACCCTGCTGATCACCGGCGGCGCCGGCGGCGTGGGCTCGATCCTGATCCAGCTCGCGCGCCAGCTCACGCAGCTGCGCGTGGTCGCCACCGCCTCGCGCGCCGAGACCCGCGCCTGGTGCCTGCAACTGGGCGCGCACCTCGTCATCGACCATTCGAAGCCGCTCGCGGCCGAGCTCAAGGCAGCGGGCATCGCCGAGGTCGACATGGTCGCGAGCCTCACGCAGACCGAACAGCACTACGCGCAGATCATCGAGAGCCTCAAGCCCCAGGGCCAGCTCGCGGTGATCGACGACATGAAGACGCTCGACGCGATGCCGCTGAAGACCAAGAGCCTGTCGCTGCACTGGGAAATGATGTTCGCGCGCTCGCGCTTCGAGACGCCCGACATCGCCGAGCAGGGCGCGCTGCTGGCCGAGGTGGCCGCGCTGGTCGATGCCGGCCGCGTGCGCACCACCGCGAACGCGAGCTTCGGCACCATCAACGCCGCCAACCTGCGCCGCGCCCATGCGCTGATCGAGAGCGGCAAGGCGCAGGGCAAGGTGGTGCTGGCCGGGTTCTGAACGAAGCTCAGCTTCTCCATCGCAGGCTGCGCACCCGCTCGCGCTGCTCTTCCTCGTGGAAGTGCGCGAGCGAGGGCTTGATGAGGTCGCTGCGCGCCACGATGCCGACCAGCAGGCGCGAATCGGCATCGCGCACCACCGGCAGCCGCTCGAGGCCGTGGCGCGCGAGCCGCGTAGCGACCGCGCGGCAGTTCTCGCCGGGCAGCGCGACCACCGGCGGCGTGCCGGCCACGGCATCGCCGACGGTGCCGTTGCTCCAGGCGGCGAGCACGGCACGGTCGGCGACGCCGATCACCTCGCGCCCGCGCAGCACCGGGAAGGCGCGGTGCGCCTGCCCTTCGCCGAAGTACACGGCCAGCGCCTCGGCCACCGGCAGGGCGGCGTCGATGCTGCGCACCTCGTGCGTCATCACCTCTTCCACGAACTGGCGCTCGAGCGGATCGATGCCGTACTCGCGGTAGATGTGATGGCCGCGGCGCGCGATCTTCTCGGTGAGGATCGAACGCCGCATGGTGAGCACGGTGAAGCCGTAGGCGGTGGCCGAGGTGGCGAGCAGCGGCAGCAGCGCATTGCTGTCGTGCGTGAGCCCGAAGGCGAACACGGTGGCCATCAGCGGCGCGCGCATGGTGCCGCCGAGCGTGGCGGCCATGCAGACCAGCGGCCACAGCATCGGGTCGCCGCCCGGCAGCAGGTGCGAGAGCACCGCGCCGAGCGCCGCGCCCATCATCAGGAGCGGCGCCAGCACGCCGCCCGAGGTGCCCGAGCCGAGCGCGATCACCCAGATGATCGCCTTGACCGCGATCAGCGCCAGCACCGCCTGCCAGGCCAGCTGGTTGTGCAGCAGGTCGCCGATCACGTCGTAGCCCACGCCGAGCGCGCGCGGCTCGAAATAACCGCCGATGCCCACCGCGAGGCCGCCGAGCGCCGGCCACCACATCCAGTGCAGCGGCAGCTTGCCGAACAGGTCCTCGACCTTGTAGAGCGACAGCGAGAGGCTGGCCGAGAGCGCGCCGCACAGCAGTCCGGCCACCACGCACGACAGCAGCGCGAGCGGGCCCGGCGCCGCGGTCTGCAACGGGAACAGCGGCCCGGCCTCCATCAGCAGCGGCCGCGTGAAGCCCGCGACCGCGCAGGCGATCGCCACCGGCAGCAGGCTGCGCGGACGCAGCTCGAACAGCAGCAGCTCGACCGCCAGCAGCACCGCGGCCACCGGCGTGCCGAACACCGCCGTCATGCCCGCGGTGGCGCCGGCCACCAGCAGCGCCTTGCGCTCGGCCGCCGACAGGTGGAAGTGCTGAGCGATCAGCGAGCCGATGGCGCCGCCGGTCATGATGATCGGCCCCTCGGCGCCGAAGGGCCCGCCGCTGCCGATAGCGATGCCCGAGGACAGCGGCTTGAGCACGGCGACCTTCGGCGACATCTTGCTGCGGCCGAACAGGATCGCCTCGATGGCCTCGGGAATGCCGTGGCCGCGGATCTTCTCGGAGCCGTAGCGCGCGATCAGCCCGATCACCAGCCCGCCGACCACCGGCACCGCGATCACCCAGGCGCCCATCGTGTGGCCCGCCGGCGAGCGGTCGGCCAGCGAGAAGCTCTGGAAGAAGAACAGGTTGGTGAAGAAGCGGATCAGGTCGAGCAGCACGCGCGCGGCCACGGTGCTCGCGGCGCCGATGATGGCGGCCAGGGTGGCGATGCGCAGCAGGCGCGCGTCGAGCGCGAAGTCGCCGCGGCGATGGGTGGAAGTGGACATGGAGGGGCCGGAAGCCGGTGGCGCGAAAGCGCGCAAAATATCACTCCGTGACATAAATGGGCGATCGGCGCCGCCCTGCCCCTGCGCCAGAATCGCCCGATGGACCGCACGCTCATCGAACCCGAAACGCCCCGTCTCCGCCTGCGCCAGTGGCGCGAGAGCGACCTCGCGCCCTTCGCCGCGCTGGTCGCCGATCCAAAGGTGATGGAGTTCTTTCCCGCCACGCTGTCGCGCGCGGAGAGCGACGCGCTGGTCGCGCGCTTCGTCGAGCGCATCGCGCAGAACGGCTGGGGCTTCTGGGCCGCCGAGCACAAGGAGTCGGGCGAGCTGATCGGCTTCACCGGCCTCAATGCGCCGGCCTATCCCCTGCCCTTCTCGCCTTGCGTGGAGATCGGCTGGCGGCTCGCGCGCCAGTGGTGGGGCCAGGGCCTCGCGAGCGAGGCGGCGCGCGCCTCGTTGGCCGTGGGCTTCGAGCGGCTCGGGCTGGACGAGATCGTGTCCTTCACCGCGCTGCCCAACCGGCGCTCGAGCGCGGTGATGCAGCGCCTGGGCATGCGCGAGGACCCGGCCGGCGCGTTCGACCATCCGCTGCTGGCCGAGGGCCATCCGCTGCGCCGCCATTGCCTCTACCGGCTCGACCGCGCGGCCTGGCAGGCGCAACGAGGCGCCTGAGGTCAGAAGGCCTTCACCAGCAGCACCAGCCCCGAGACGATCGCGAACAGCTGCACGAAGATGCGCAGCAGCCGCCCGTTCACGCGGCGATGAACGAGGCGGCTGAGCACCGCGCCCACGACCAGCGCCGGCAGCAGCAGCGCCGCGGCCTGCAGCTGCGGCAGGCCGACGCGGCCGGTGGCCAGCAGCACGGCCAGCGAGACCAGCTCGCCGAGCAGGAAACACAGCGCGATGGTCGAGCGCATGGTGGGCGCCGGCTGGTGCTGGTAGACCAGCGCCAGCGGCGGGCCGCCGATGCCGGTGGCGGTCTCGGTGATGCCCGTGACCAGCCCGGCGCCGACGAAGGCGCCGCGCCCCGGCGAGAAGGCCGGCATCAGCAGCGTGACCAGCGCGGCCGCGACGGTCGAGGCGCCGACGAACAGCGAGAGCTGGCCCGCGCTGAGCGCAGCGAGCACCCACAGGCCGCCCGCGGTGCCCGCGACGCGCCCGCCGGTGATCCAGCGCGCGCCGGTGCCGTCGATCGCGCCGCGCTCGCGCCAGGCCACGTAGAGGTTCAGCGGCAGCATCAGCACCAGCACGCACACCGGCAGCAGCTCGGGGCGCACGAGGCCGATCACCGGCGCGGCGATGAGCGCGAAGCCGACGCCGGTCGCGCCCTGCACGAAGGCGGCCACCAGCACGGCCAGCGACATCAGCACGAGATGCTGCGCGCTCATCGGGCGACCTGCCGCCGGTGCTCGGCGGCCGTGGGATGCAGCCGCACGATCGGCGCGCGCGCGATCGCGGCCTGGGCGGTGCGCGAGAGCTGCCGCTGCAGCGCGCGTGCGTCCCAGTCGGTGGGCCAGCCCTTCCACAGCCGCAGTTGGCCGGCTACGAACACCGCCTCGACCTGGTCGCGGTTGCCCAGGCGCACCAGGTCCCAGGTCAGGTCGACCGAGGTGCACATCTCGGGCGTGTCGACGTCCACCAGCAGGAAATCGGCGGCCTTGCCCACGGCGATCTCGCCGGTACGCGCGCCCAGGCCCGCGGCGCGCGCGCCCTCGTGCGTCGCATGGTCGAACCAGGTCCAGCCGCCGCCGCTGGAGGCATCGCCCACGGCCAGGCCGAAGGCGATCTTCTGCGCGGCCTCGGCCGTATCCATCAGGCGGAAGCCGTCGCTGCGCGTGGCATCGGTGCCCCAGGCCGAAGCGGATGCCCAGCGCGGCCATGAGATGGGCCGGCGCCACCGCGTTGCCCTTCCACTGGCTCGCGACCGGGTTGTAGCTGACGGCGGTGTCGGTGTCGCGCAGCAGCATGAGTTCCGGTGGCGTCACCAGCGTGCCGTGCGCGATCAGCACCTGCGGGCCGAGCGCGCCCAGCTGCGCGAGCAGTTCCAGCGGACGCCGGCCGCGCGCGACCACCGAGCGCTCGACCGAAGCCAGGTGCTCGTTGACGTGGGTCTGGAACACGGTGCCGGCCTCGGCGCACAGCGCGGAGACGGTCGTCAGCATCTCGTCGGAGGCCGCCTCGGGCACCGAGATCGCGAGCGAGGGATGCACCAGCGCATCGCCCTGCCAGCGCGCGAGGAAGCGTTCTGCCTGCGCCTTCAGCGCGCGGCGCTCGGCATCGCTGCTCTCGTTGCCGCCGTCGTTGCAGATCAGCCCGAGCACGCAGCGCAGGCCGGTCTCGTGCAGCGCGCGCGCCATCGCGCCGATGTCGCCCGGTGCGCGGGTGCCGGCGTCGCACACGGTGGTGAAGCCGCCGCGCAGCGACTCGAGCGCCGCGAGCTTGGTCGCGAGGTAGACGAACTCGTCGTCGAGGCTGGATTCGAGCGGCACCCACACGCGCCGGAAGATCTCGGACGGCTCGCCGTAGGCCAGCGACTTGCCGAAGGACTGCGTGAGATGGTGGTGCGCGTCGATCATGCCGGGCATCAGCAGCCGGCCCGGCAGGCGCTGCGGCACCAGTTGCGGATGCCGCGCGGCCAGCAGCTCGGCGGGGCCGATATCGGCGAAGCGGCCGTCGGCGATGTGCACGGCGTGGCCGGTGGCCGGGCCGTCGCGCAGCATCAGGTGGTCGGGCACGAGCAGCAGCTCGCGGGCCGCGAAGGGCGCGGCCTCGTGGTCAGGGGACATGTCTGGATCCGGGAGAAAAGAAGAAGAGAAAGGAAAAGCTCACTGCGGCGAGACCGGCGGCGGCACCGCCGACGGCAGGGGCGCCGCGCGTTCGGCCAGTGGCCGGTTGAACAGCAGGTTGAGCACCACCGCGGTGATCGAGCCCATCGCGAGGCCGTTGCCCAGCACCAGCTGCAGCGTGTCGGGAAAGCGGCTGTAGAGCCCGGGCACCAGGATCGGCAGCAGGCCCATGGTCAGCGCGCCCGCCAGCACGAACATGTTGCCGCGCTCGTGCAGGTCGGTGCGGCGCAGCATGTCGATGCCCATGGTGCCGATGATCGCGAACACCACCATCGCGGTGCCGCCCACCACGGCGACGGGAATCGCGCTGGCGAGCCGGCCCAGCGGCGCCGACAGCGCGATCAGCACCAGGATCGCGCCGGCCATGGCCGTCACGTAGCGCGAGCGCACGTTGGTGGCGCGCACGATGCCGATGTTCTCGCCGCTGGTGATGATCATCGAGGTGCCGAACAGGCCGCCGAGCAGCGACACCAGCGCATCGCCGCGCACGGTGCGCGGCACCGCGTCGCGCGGGTCGATGGACCGGCCCACCACCTCGGCCACGGCCACCGTCTGCCCCGTGGCCTCGACCATCGAGATCACGCTGAAGATCAGGAGCGGCACCGCGGCCACGAGGTCGAAATGCGGCAGGCCGAAGGGCAGCAGGGTCGGGGTGCTCCACACCGGGCCGGCGGCCACGGGCGAGAAGTCCATCAGCCCGAAGGCGGCCGCCAAGAGCGTGCCGGCGAGCAGGCCCAGCAGCACCGCGAGCTGGCCCAGCATGCCCTTGAACAGGCGCGCGAACAGCAGCGTGAAGCCGATGGTGGCGAGCGCCAGCCCGATGTTCACCGGGTCGCCGAAGGTCGGCGTGCCGGCCTTGCCGGCGATGATGCCGCCGTAGACCTTCACCAGGTTGATCGACACCAGCAGCAGCAGCGTGCCGATGACGATCTTCGGGAAGAAGCGCAGGCAGCGCGCGAACACCGGCAGGATCAGGAAATAGAACAGCGCCGTGAGGATCACCGCGCCCGAGGCGGTCTGCAGGTCGCGCTGCTGGGCGATGGTCACGAACATCACGATCGGCGCGCCGCCCGGCACCATCACGAAGGGCAGCCGCGCGCCGAACTTCCACGGCCCGAAAGACTGCAGCAGGGTGCCGAGCCCGCACAGCAGGAAGGTGGCGCTGATCAGGTTGACGGTGAGCGCGGCCGACAGGCCCAGCGCCTTGGCCACCAGGAACACCGAGGTGATCGGCACCGCGGCCATCACCAGCACATGCTGCAGGCCGAACAGCAGCAATTGGGAAAAGGGCAGCACGGCATCGACGGGCGCAACCTCGTTCGCACGGGACATGATCGTTTTTCCTTGGATCGGTCCGCGCCCGAAATCGATTTGGGCGCACTGGCAAAAAAATCCGCCGCAGCGGGTGAAGTACATTCCGGGCAGACGCCCAAAACGATTTGGGAATTGAAGCACCGCTTTCGTGGAAGGTCAATACGGGATGAACACCGAGCGAACGCCACGGGCGAACATCAAGGACGTGGCGCGCGAGGCCGGCGTGTCGCCGACCACCGTGTCGCACGCCCTGAACGCGCGCGGGCAGGTCGATGCCGAGACCCGCGCGCGCGTCGAGCGCGCGGCCGCCAAGCTGGGCTACCGGCCGAACCGCAATGCGCAGCGGCTGCGCACCGGGCAGGCGCACATGATCGCCCTTCTGTCCTCGATGCCGCTCGCGGTGGCGGGCGGGCCCTCGCGGCTGGGCTTCCTGATGGAGGTGGCGGCGGTGGCCGCGGCGGCGGCGCTCGACCGCGGCCTCGCGCTGGTGCTGGCGCCCGCGATGGAGAACGGCCTGGTGCCGATGGAGCTGCTCGACGTCGACGGCGCGCTGGTCATCGAGCCTTCGGCCGGCGACCCCAACCTCGCGAACCTGCTGCGTCGCGGCCTGCCGGTGGTGGCCATCGGCAAGCCGGCCGAGGGGCCGGTGATGCCGCCCTATGTCGACATCCATTCGGGCCGCACCACGCGGCTGCTGCTCGAGCACCTGCACGCCCAGGGCGCGCGCCAGGTCGCGATGATCCTGGGCGCGGCGCAGCGCAACTCCTACCTCGAGGCGCGCACGGCCTATGAGGAAGCGATGGCCGCGCGCGGCCAGCCGCCGCTGCTGTCGCTGGTCGAGGAGGTGCGCGGCGAGGCCGGCGGCCACGAGGCGGCGCAGGCGCTGCTCGCGGCCCATCCCGGCATCGACGCCTTCTGCGTGCCGGTCGATGCCTTCGCGGCCGGCGCGCTGGCCGCGATCGTCCAGAGCGGGCGCCGCGTGCCCGACGACGTGATGGTCGCGACCCGCTACGACGGCCTGCGCGCGCGCACCAGCGTGCCGCCGCTCACCGCGGTCGACCTGCACCTGGAGGAGGTGGCGCAGCAGGCGATCGCGCTGCTGTTCGACCACCTGCGCGGCGACGTCTCGCGCCACCGGGTCGAGGGCCCGGCCGCGCAGTTGGTGGCGCGGCCCTCGTCGGTGCGCGGCTGAGCTTCTTCAGTTTTGCTTCGCGCGCGACACCCGCCACACGACGTTGCCCACGTCGTCGGCCACCAGCAGCGCGCCGCTCTTGTCGAGCGCCACGCCCACCGGCCGGCCCTGGGCCTTCTCCTGGGCATCGAGGAAGCCCGTGAGCACGTCGACCGGCGGGCCGCTGGGCTTGCCGCCGATGAAGGGCACGAACACCACTTTGTAGCCCGACTTGGGCTTGCGGTTCCACGAGCCGTGCTCGCCGATGAAGACGCCGCTGGCGAACTGCTCGGGCATGCCGCCCGGGCGCGAGAACGCGAGACCCAGCGGCGCGACGTGCGAGCCCAGCGCGTAGTCGGGCGCGATCGACTTGGCCACCATCTCGGGGTTCTGCGGCTGCACGCGCACGTCGACCACGCCGCCGTAATAGCTCCAGGGCCAGCCGTAGAAGGCGCCGTCCTTCACCGAGGTCAGGTAGTCGGGCACGAGGTCGCTGCCGATCTCGTCGCGCTCGTTGACCACGGTCCACAGCGCCTGGGTGTCGGGGTCCCAGCCCAGGCCGTTGGGGTTGCGCAGGCCGCTCGCGAACAGGCGCTTCTCGCCGCTCTTGGTGTCGACCTCCCAGATGGCGGCGCGGCCCTCCTCGGCTGCAAGGCCGTTCTCGCCGATGTTGCTGTTCGAACCCACGGTCACGTAGAGCTTGCTGCCGTCGGCGTTGGCGATCACGTTCTTGGTCCAGTGGTGGTTGATGCCCGCGGGCAGCGCAGTCACCACGGTGGGCTTGGCATCGATGGAGGTCTGGCCCTCGGTGTAGGGCACCTTCACGAGCGCATCGGCGTTGGCGATGAAGAGCTCGTTGCCCACCAAGGCCATGCCGTAGGGCGAGGTGAGGCTGGAGAGGAACACCTGCTTGACCTCGGCCGCGCCGTCGCCGTCGGCATCGCGCAGCAGGGTGATGCGGTTGGCGCTGGGCACGCCGGCGCCGGCGCGCGCCATCAGCTTGTTCATCACGAAGTTGCGCGCCTTGGCCATCAGGCCGCTGCCGCCGTCGGTCGTGCCCTCGGGCTTGGGCGGCTTGTTGCTCTCGGCCACCAGCACGTCGCCGTTGGGCAGGGTGTAGACCCAGCGCGGATGGTCGAGCCCGCGCGCCAGCGCCGCCACCTTGAGGCCGTCGGCCGGCGTGGGCGCGGCGGTGTCGTTCCAGCCGACCACGGGCGCGACGTTGACGGTGGGGATCAGGGTCTTGTTGGGCTCGACCAGCTGCGGCCGCGGGCCGGTGGTCAGTTCGGGCGTGAGCTTGGCCGCCTCGCCGCAGCCCGCCAGCACCAGCGGGACCAGGACCGCCGCCAGCAAGGCCGCGGCCATCTTGGGGGTGGGTGCTTGCTGCCGTGTCTTCATGCGCCATCCTTCATGCGTTGCGGCGCGGCCGGACGCCGCGCATCAAGCGATCTTCGAGCGGGCGGCGGCCCCGGGGCTGTCGGTCGTGGGCGCTTTCCGGCGTGGGCGCACCCCGTTCGCGCATCGCCGCTACCATCGCCGGGATGACCCACGACCTGTTCCGTGCCGACGCCTATCTGCGCTCCTGCGAAGCGCGCGTCGAGCGCATCGACGAGACCGGCATCGTGCTGGACCGCAGCGTGTTCTACCCACTGGGCGGCGGACAGGCCGGAGACAGCGGCGTGCTGGCGCTGGCCGGCGGCGGCGAGATCGCGATCGCCGACACGCGCAAGGGCAAGGACGCCGAGGGCCGCGCCACCGACGAGATCGTGCACGTGCCCGCGCCGGGCCAGGAGGCCCTGCTGGCCGCGCTGAAGCCCGGCGACACCGTCACCGCGACCATCGACTGGGAGCGCCGCCACCGGCTGATGCGCTTCCACACCGCCACCCACCTGCTCTGCCACCTGGTGCCGCAGCCGGTCAACGGCTGCTCGATCACGCCCGACTACGCGCGGCTCGACTTCCACATGACCGACCCGCTCGACAAGGAAGCGCTGACCCAGGGACTCGCGGCGCTGGTGGGCGCGGCCCATCCCCTGACCGTGGGCGCCATCACCGACGCCGAGCTCGACGCCAACCCGGCGCTGGTCAAGAGCATGAGCGTGCAGCCGCCGCGCGGCACGGGCACGGTGCGCACCATCCGCATCGGCGGCGAGGGCGAGGCGCAGATCGACTTCCAGCCCTGCGGCGGCACGCACGTGGCCAACACCGCCGAGATCGGCGCCGTGGTGGTCACCAAGATCGAGAAGAAGAGCGCCAACAGCCGGCGCGTGGTGCTGGGCTGGGCCGCCGCCGCCTGATCCCGCCCGGAACTTCGCCTCCCCTGAACGCTCCGACTGTCGGCATGACCTTCACGCGCCTCCGATTCGCTACGCTTCTCATAGCAGCATCCGCAGCCTGGATGCCGGCTCTGGCCCAATTGACTCCAGCCAAGGCGGGCGCGGTCGTGACCACCCCGCATGTGCGCGCCGAACTGGTGGCGCACGCGCCCGACGGCGTGACGCCCGGCGCGCCGGTCTGGGTCGGCCTGCAGATCGCGCACCAGCCCGAGTGGCACACCTACTGGAAGAACGCCGGCGACTCCGGCCTGCCCACCGAGCTCAGCTGGACCTTGCCACCCGGCGTGGCCGCCGGCGACATCGCCTGGCCGGTGCCGAAGAAGATCCCGGTCGGCAACCTCGCCAACTACGGCTACGAGAACACGGTGCTGCTGCCGGTGCCGCTCGAGGTGGCGAGCACCTTCAAGCCGCCGCTGGCCCTCACGGGCGCCGGCGGGCCGGCCGAACTCCAGGTGCGGCTCAAGGCCTCGTGGCTGGTCTGCCGCAAGGAATGCATTCCCGAGGAAGGCGAGTTCTCGCTGGCGCTGCCGGTGCAGGGCTCGACCGCGCTGCACAAGGCCGAGTTCGACGCCGCCCAGGCCGCGCAGCCGGCGCAGCTCGCCGCGCCGGGCGCGATCGAGGTGCAGGGCAACAACCTGCAGGTGCGCCTCGAGGGCCTGCCGGCCGCCGCCCAGGGCAAGACGCTGGCCTTCTTCCCCGAGACCCCCGAGGTGATCCGCACCGCGGCCGTCTCCGGCAAGGACTGGACCCAATCCTGGCAGGGCGGCACCTGGACCGCCACGCTGCCGCTGGCCGAGCAGCGCAGCGCGAGCCCCACGGCGATGCCGGTGGTGGTGGCGCTGGCCGAGGCCGACCGCCAGCCCGGCCAGCCGATCGCCTGGCGCGCCGAGCCGCCCGTGAGCGGCAGCTGGCCCGCGGCGGCCGCCGCGCCCGCGGCCCAGGTCTCGCCCGCGCTGCAGGCGGCACTGGCGGCCAACGCGGCCGATGCCGTGAAGACCGCCGCCGCCTCGAACGAGATCGCGCCCCAGCCCATGGGCACGCTGCTGGCCGCGCTGCTCGGCGCCTTCCTGGGCGGCCTGCTGCTCAACCTCATGCCCTGCGTGTTCCCGATCCTCGCGATCAAGGTGCTGGGCTTCGCGCGCCAGGCCGGCAACCGCAGCGCGCACCGGCAGGCCGGGCTGGCCTACACGGCCGGCGTGATCCTGTCCTTCCTCGCGCTCGGCGGCGCCATGCTCGCGCTGCGCGCGGCCGGCGCCGGCCTGGGCTGGGGCTTCCAGCTGCAGTCGCCCGCGGTGGTGGCGGTGCTGGCCGCGCTGTTCACGCTGATCGGCCTGAACCTGGTGGGCGTGTTCGAGTTCATGCGCACCGTGCCCTCGTCGGTGTGCAGCGCGCAGGCCAAGCACCCCATCGCCAACGACTTCCTCTCGGGCGTGCTCGCGGTGGTCATCGCCTCGCCCTGCACCGCGCCGTTCATGGGCGCCTCGCTGGGCTTCGCGATCGGCCTGCCGGCCGGCCAGGCGCTGCTGCTGTTCGCGGCGCTGGGCTTCGGCCTCGCGCTGCCCTACCTGGTGGCGGGCTTCGTGCCGGCCATCGCCTGGCTGCTGCCCAAGCCCGGCCCGTGGATCAGCACGCTGCGCAAGCTGCTGGCCTTCCCGATGTTCGCCACCGTCGCCTGGCTGGTCTGGGTGCTGGGCCAGCAGACCGGCATCGACGGCGCCGGCACCCTGCTGGCGCTGCTGGTGTGCCTGTCGGCGATCGTCTGGGCGCTCACGCTGCGCGGCCGCTCGCGGCTGGTGATCGCCACCGTGCTGATCGGCTTCACCGTGGTGCTCACCAGCGCCATCGGCCGCAACGTGCTGACCACCATCGAGCCCGCGAAGCTCGCGGGCGCCCCGGGCTCGAAGGAAGCCCGCTGGCAGCCCTGGTCGGCCGAGCGCGTGGCCGAGCTGGCCGGCGACGGCCGCCCGGTGTTCATCGATTTCACCGCCGCCTGGTGCGTGACCTGCCAATACAACAAGAAGACCACGCTGTCCGACACCGAGCTCTTGGCCGCCTTCGACGACAAGAAGGTCGCGATGCTGCGCGCCGACTGGACCCGCCGCGATCCCGCGATCACCGCCGCGCTGACCGCGCTCGGCCGCAGCGGCGTGCCGGTCTACGTGCTGCAGGCCCCGGGCAAGCCGCCCGTGGTGCTGACCGAGATCCTCGGCAAGGACGAGGTCCGCGCGGCGCTCGCGGCACTTTGACCACGGCTGCGGCATGGGTTGTCACAGGCACATGAAAAAACCGCTCTAAGCTGTCGCCGTCATTCGGAAATATTCCCATGGAGTTCGATCAGCCCATGTCCCTTCCCCCCTCCACCGAGCTGCGCCCCGACTCGCGCTCGGTGCGCGCCGCGCGCCGAGCCCGCGCCGCCCTCAGCCGTGCCTCGCGCCGTGCCGTCATGGCCGCCGCCGTCGCGCTGGGCGCCACCTTCCTCGTGAGCAACAACGCCGTCGCCGCGCCCGCCGTGGGCCAGCAGGCGCCCGACTTCGTCGCCGTCGACACCAGCGGTGCCAAGCACAAGCTGTCCGACTTCGCGGGCAAGTTCGTGGTGCTCGAATGGACCAACCCCGGCTGCCCCTTCGTGCGCAAGCACTACGGCAGCGGCAACATGCCCGCCACCCAGAAGGCCGCCACCGACAAGGGCGTGGTCTGGCTGGCCATCAACTCCACCGAGCGCGCCGCCAGCGACTACCTGAAGCCGGCCGCGCTGGCCGACTGGATGAAGTCGCAATCGGCCGCGCCCACGGCGGTGCTGATGGACGAGGACGGCATGATCGGCCAGGCCTACGGCGCGCGCACCACGCCGCACATCTTCATCATCGACCCCAAGGGCACGCTGGTGTACGCGGGCGGCATCGACTCCATCGCCTCGGCACGCGTGGACGACATCAAGACCGCCGTCAACTACGTGAACCAGGCACTCGGCGAGGCCTTCGGCAACAAGCCGATCACGGCGGCCAGCACGCGGCCCTACGGCTGCTCGATCAAGTACAAGACCTGAGCCCGTCCCCGGGCCCGTCATCCAGCAAGAGGCGCCGCGGCGCCTCTTTTCTTTGGGGCCGGCTTTGACAGGTACCTGACCACGCGCGTCAGCTTGCCGTCGGGCAAGGCTTCCTACCCTCGGGGGTGCACACATCGCGCACGCACAACCCAGGGGACTCCACACATGACCACAGCGTCCAAAGGCGCGGCCAGCACCGCCTCCAGTTCCAAGTTCGCCACCGTCCTGCGCGTGACCGGCGGCAACTTCATGGAGATGTTCGACTTCTTCCTGTTCGGCTTCTACGCCACGCAGATCTCGAAGGCCTTCTTCCCGGCCGGCGACGAGTTCGCCTCGCTGATGCTGACCTTCATGACCTTCGGCGCCGGCTTCCTGATGCGGCCGCTGGGCGCGATCTTCCTCGGCGCCTACGTCGACCGCGTGGGCCGCCGCAAGGGCCTGATCGTCACGCTCGCGCTGATGGCGCTGGGCACGCTGCTGATCGCCTGCGTGCCCTCCTACGCCACCATCGGCTTCGCGGCGCCGCTGCTGGTGCTGATCGGGCGGCTGCTGCAGGGCTTCTCGGCCGGCGTGGAACTCGGCGGCGTGTCGGTCTACCTGTCGGAGATGGCCACGCCGGGCCGCAAGGGCTTCTACGTGAGCTGGCAGTCGGCCAGCCAGCAGGTCGCCATCGTGGTGGCGGCCGCGCTCGGCTACTGGCTCAACGTGACTTTCAGCGCGCAGGAGATCGGCGACTTCTACTGGCGCGTGCCCTTCTTCGTCGGCTGCCTGATCGTGCCGGTGCTGTTCGTGATCCGCCGCTCGCTGCAGGAGACCGAGGAATTCATGGCGCGCAAGCACCGCCCCGACGCGCGCGAGATCTTCCGCTCGATGGTCGCCAACTGGGGCCTGGTCATCGCCGGGATGATGCTGGTGTCGATGACCACCGTGTCCTTCTACCTGATCACGGTCTACACGCCGACCTTCGGCAAGGCCGTGCTGCACCTGAGCACCACCGACGCGCTGGTCGTCACGCTGTGCGTGGCGGTCTCCAACTTCATCTGGCTGCCGATCATGGGCGCGCTGTCGGACCGCGTGGGCCGCAAGCCGCTGTTGATCGCGTTCACCGTGCTGACCATCCTCACGGCCTACCCCTCGCTCAAGTGGCTGGTCGGCGCGCCGAGCTTCGCGCGCATGCTCGAGGTCGAGCTGTGGCTCTCGTTCCTCTACGCGAGCTACAACGGCGCGATGGTGGTCGCGCTGACCGAGGTGATGCCCGTCAGCGTGCGCACCGCCGGCTTCTCGCTGGCCTACAGCCTCGCGACCGCGCTGTTCGGCGGCTTCACGCCGGCCGTGGCCACCGGCCTGATCGAGATGACCGGCGACAAGGGCGCGCCGGGCCTGTGGATGACGGCGGCCGCGGTCTGCGGGCTGGTGGCGACGCTGGTGCTCTACCGGCGCAACGTGAATCCGGCCGACGCGCGGCGCGTGCCGGCGGTCTGACGCCGTCACGGCGGGGGCCCTGCGACAATCGCCCGATGCCCTTCGCCCCCCTGCAAAACGACACCTTCCTGCGAGCCTGCTGGCGCCAGGCCACCGACCACACGCCCGTCTGGCTGATGCGCCAGGCCGGCCGCTACCTGCCCGAGTACGTCGCCACCCGCGCGCGGGCCGGCAGCTTCATGGGACTGGCCACCAACGTCGACTACGCGACCGAGGTCACGCTGCAGCCGCTGGCGCGCTATCCGCTCGACGCGGCGATCCTGTTCTCCGACATCCTCACCGTGCCCGACGCGATGGGCCTGGGCCTCTCGTTCGAGGCCGGCGAGGGTCCGCGTTTCGCGCGCCCGCTGCGCGACGAAGCCGCCGTGGCCGCGCTCGAGGTGCCCGACATGGACAAGCTGCGCTACGTCTTCGACGCCGTGGCCTCGATCCGCAAGGCGCTCGATGGCCGCGTGCCGCTGATCGGCTTCTCGGGCAGCCCGTGGACCCTGGCCTGCTACATGGTCGAGGGCGCGGGCTCGAGCGACTACCGGCTCGTGAAGGGCATGCTCTACGGCCGCCCCGACCTGATGCACCGCGTGCTCGCGATCAATGCCGACGCCGTGGCCGCCTACCTCAACGCCCAGATCGACGCCGGCGCGCAGGCCGTGATGGTGTTCGACAGCTGGGGCGGCGTGCTGGCCGACGGCGCGTTCCAGGAATTCAGCCTGGCCTATACCGCGCGCGTGCTCGCCGGCCTCAAGCGCCACGGCCCCGACGGCCAGCCGGTGCCGCGCATCGTCTTCACCAAGGGCGGCGGGCTCTGGCTCGAGGACATGCGCGCGCTCGACTGCCAGGTGCTGGGCGTGGACTGGACCGTGAACCTCGGCGCCGCGCGCCGCCGCGTGGCCGAGGGCGACGACGGCCAGGCCAAGGCGCTGCAGGGCAACATCGACCCCAACGTGCTGTTCGCGCCGCCCGCGCGCATCGAGGCCGAGGTGGCGAAGGTGCTGCAGGCCTTCGGCGCGCCGCACGCCGACCGCGCGACGGCCGGGCCGACCCACATCTTCAACCTCGGCCACGGCATCAGCCAGTTCACGCCGCCCGAGCACGTGTCGGCGCTGGTGCAGGCGGTGCACGCGCAATCGCGCCAGTTGCGGCAGTCCGCCTGACACGGCCGGCGCGCCGCCGGCCGCGGCCGCCACGTCCGCAGGGCGGATGTGGAAAAGAAGATGGCCAGAGTGCGGCGCGGCGGCTTTGTCAAGGCCCAAAACGGGCTTCGGCGACCGACTTATGCACAAAACGCGTGTTGCACTGCGCAAGATTGCGTTAGGCGGGTGCGGCCCCGCTACCAAAGCAATAGCGAAGCTAAGTCGTTGATTTATATGGAGTTTGAACTTTGCCCTTTTTGCGGGCATTCCAGCCGGAGCCTTGATTTTCAAGGCTTGGCGGCGAGTCCAGCCCGGTTTTCAACAAAGTTATCCACAGAAACTCTGGACGGGTCGCAAAGCACTGAAAAATCAACGACTTAAGTGACTTTGCTCAACACTGCTTTAACAAACCCTGCCAACGAGGACACCATCCCAACCCGCCCCATTCCCAGCGAAGACCTGCTCGGCGAGCCGACGAACGGCACTCCGGGAACGTCCGGCGCCGCGTTTCCCTGGCGCATCGACGTGGCGGTGCAGACGCCCGCGCACAGCGCGCTGGGCGACGTGCTGAGCTATGGCGGCGACGCGCCACTGCCGGCCGGCACGCTGGTGCGGGTGCCGCTGGGCCGGCGCGAGGTGCTCGGGGTGGTCTGGCATGCCGAGGCGCGCACGGCCGAGGAACTGGCCGCGCCCGACCTGGCGCTCAAGCCGGTGGCCGCCGCGCTCGATGCGCTCGCGCCGCTGGGCCCGGCCTGGCGCGACCTGGTGGCCTTCGCCGGGCGCTACTACCAGCGCTCGATCGGCGAGATCGCGCTGGCGGCGCTGCCGCCGCAGCTGCGCGACCTGAGCACGGTGCAGCTCGCGCGCCGGCTCAAGCGCAAGGGAGCCGACGACGAGGCCGCGGCCGACACCGGCACGCCCTCCCCGGTCGAGCCCAGCCCCGAGCAGGCGGCCGCGCTGGCGCGCATCGAGGCCGAGGACGGCCCGTTCCTGCTGGCCGGCAGCACCGGCAGCGGCAAGACCGAGGTCTACCTGCGCTGCGTGGCCGCGCTGCTGGCGCGCTCGCCCGAGGCCCAGGCGCTGGTGATGGTGCCCGAGATCAACCTCACGCCGCAGCTCGAGGCCCGCTTCAAGGCGCGCTTCGGCGCGCAGGCGGTGGTATCGCTGCACAGCGGCATGACCAACCCGCAGCGCCTCGCGAGCTGGCTGGCCGCGCATGCGGGCGCCGCGCGCATCGTGCTGGGCACGCGCATGGCGGTGTTCGCCTCGATGCCGGGCCTGGCGCTGATCGTGGTCGACGAGGAGCACGACCCGAGCTACAAGCAGCAGGAAGGCGCGCGCTATTCGGCGCGCGACCTCGCCGTGTGGCGCGGCCACCGCGAGAAGGCCAAGGTGATCCTGGGCTCGGCCACGCCCTCGCTCGAGAGCTGGCACCAGAGCCGCCCGCCCGCCGACGGCGACCCCGGCGGGCGTTACGTGCGGCTGGCCATGCCCTCGCGTATCGGCGCGGGCGAGCTGCCCACGGTGCGGCTGGTCGACATGACGCTGCAGCCCGCGAAGACCGTGCTCTCGGCCAAGCTGCTCGACGCCATCGGCCAGCGCATCGCGCGCGGCGAGCAGAGCATGATCTTCCTCAACCGGCGCGGCTATGCGCCGGTGCTGGCCTGCGGCGACTGCGGCTGGAAGAGCGAATGCCCGCACTGCAGCGCCTACCGCGTGTTCCACAAGATCGACCGCACGCTGCGTTGCCACCACTGCGGCCACACCGAACGCGTGCCGCGCGCCTGCCCGGTCTGCGGCAACCTCGACATCGCGCCCGTGGGCCGCGGCACCGAGCGGCTCGAGGAGCACCTGGCCGAACTGTTCTCGGCCGTGAAGCGGCCCGACGGCAGCGCGGTGAGCATCGCGCGCATCGACGCCGACAGCACGAAGAAGCAGGGCGCGCTCGAATCGCAGCTCGCGGCCGTGCACGCGGGCGAGGTCGACGTGCTGGTCGGCACGCAGATGATCGCCAAGGGCCACGACTTCCGCCGCATCACGCTGGTGGCCGCGGTGAACCCCGACGGCGCGCTGTTCTCGAGCGACTTCCGCGCGCCCGAGCGGCTGTTCAGCCTGCTGATGCAGTCGGCCGGCCGCGCGGGCCGCGATGCCGCCTACTTGGCCACGCAGGGCAGCACGGCCGAGATGTGGATCCAGACGCACCACGCGGAACATCCGCTGTTCCAGGCGCTGCGCCGGCACGACTACCCGGCCTTCGCGGCGCAGCAGCTCGAGGAGCGGCAGGCCGCCGCGATGCCGCCCTTCGCCTACCAGGCGCTGGTGCGCGCCGATGCGCGCACGCAGGAGGCGGCGCAGGCCTTCCTCAACGCGGCGAGCGCCGCGGCCGATGGACTCGAGGGGGCGGCGCAGGTGATGCGCTATCCGGCGGTGCCGCTGGCGATCCAGCGCGTGGCCAACGTGGAGCGCGCGCAGATGCTGCTGGAGAGCCATTCGCGCGCCGCGCTGCAGCGCATGCTCGCGCTGTGGCAGCCGCAGCTGCATGCGTTGCGGCGCACGCCCGAGGGCAAGGGCGTGATCCGCTGGCTGATCGACGTCGATCCGCAGGGGATCTGAACCTCGTCGCCATGGGCCCGCGCTCAGTGCAGGCTCATCGGCTCCTTGCCCATCTCGACATAGCGCAGTTCGCGGTCCGCATGGCGCCGCCGCGCGACGCTGCCGGGCCAGGCGAACACCACCAGGCTCAGCGCGCCGAGCGCCAGCGCTGAGGCGGTGCCGAGCTTGCCGGCCTGCCAGAGCCAGGCCGCGCCGGCGAGCCAGGCCAGCCACAAGAGAATTCGAAACAGTGTTGCCATCATCGTGCGAGCTCCCATGCCATCTTCCGGTCTGCGGCCCACTTTAGCAGCGCAAATGCGAACTCAAGCATTCATCCGAAGTGGTATCGGATAGCTATGTCTTACGGCCGGCATATCGGACGGAAAAACTCTGAAAAAAGAGTTGACGCCGCGCGCGCGCCGCTGCAAAAGACTCCGTGGAGGGGTCCGCAACGACGCGCTCCTCCGGGCCCCGGGCGCCCATCGAGCCCGCTCTCCTGAAGGCAAAGGTCGCTCGTGAAACCGCTCCATTTCGCAAGTGGGATTCTGTCTGTCGCGGCCTCCGCTTGGGCCTGCTTCCTGGTGCTCGCACCCGTCACCGCGCACGCCGCCGAGATCGAACGCCAGGGCCGGCTGCTGCTGGTCTCGGGCATGCTCGACGGCAGCGAGCTCGCCAGCTTCATCGACCATCTCAACAGCGGCACGGTGCGCACCGTGGTGCTGGAGGACTCCTTCGGCGGCACCGCCGAGGCGGCCGGCGCCTTCGCCGACGCGATCCGCGCGAGCGGCGTCGAGACCGAGGTGCGCGGCCAGTGCATGGCGGCCTGCGCCTACGCCTTCCTCGCGGGCAAGACGCACCGCTTCAGCGACGGCTTCCAGGTCACCGGCCTGATGCTGCCGGTGGCGGCGCGGCCCACGGCGGCCGAGCTCGCGGTGCGCTGGCGCGACGATGCGCACAGGACACCGGCCGATTTCACGACGGGCGCCAGCGCGCCCAAGGTGATCGAGGCCTCGGCCGACGGCCGCGGCGCGAACGACCACTGGCAGCCCGAGCATGGCGTGCTGTTCACCGCCAGCCCTTCGCTGTTCGGCCGCATCTACAACGCCTTCTATTGCGACGGCACGCAGGGCCGCGATTTCTCGAAGTGCGAGCGCCTGCCCGATGCCGATCCGTTCAAGCTCGGCGTGCTGACGCCGTAGCCCGCGTCACTTCAGCAGCCCCACCGCCAGCGGAAAGCTGAAGAAGGCCGCCACCGTCGTCCACAGGATGATGCGCGCGATGCGCCCGTTGTCGGCGCCGAAACGCTCGGCCAGCATCGACACGTTGCTCGCGCTCGGCAGCGCCGCCACCAGCACGATCGCCACCAGCGCCGGCCACGACAGCGGCAGGCCCAGCGCGATCGCCGCGAGCCCCAGTCCCCACACCAGCAGCGGGTGCGCGAGCAGCTTCACCAGCACCACCGGCAGCACGTCGGCCAGCGGCGCCTTCGGCAGGGGCCGCGCGCCGCTGCCCATGGCCTGGGCCACGGCCGCGCTCGCGCCGTGCTCGCGCGCCACCAGCGCCGAGCGCGCGAGCACCGCGCCGATGGTGAACAGGGCCACCGGCGAGGCGGCGTCGGCCAGCATCGCCGCCGTGCGCTCCACCGGGCCCGGCAGCTTCCAGCGCGCGGCCGACAGCAGCACGCCGAGCAGGATCGACCAGGGCATCGGATTGACCAGGATGCCGCGCAGCGCCTGGCGCGCGGCCTGCCGCGGACCGTGGTGCGCGCCACCCGGGCCTGCGCCGTCGAGCCGCGACAGCGCGATGCACAGCGAGGAGGTGACCACGAGGTCGAAGGCGATGGTGATGATCATCGGCCCGGCCGCCTGCGCCCCGAGGATGGCCACCAGCAGCGGCACGCCCATGAAGCCGGTGTTCGGGAAGGCCGCCACCAGCGCGCCGAAGGCGGCGTCGTTCCAGCCGATGCGCGCATTGCGCGTGAACGCCACCACGCCGCCCACCACGGCCAGCGCGCTCAGGCCCCAGACCAGCGCGACGCTGCCGTCGAGCAGTTGCCCGATCGGCGTGCCGGCGCCGAAGCGCAGCAGCATGCAGGGCAGCGCGAAGTAGAGGACGAAGCTGTTGAGGCCGGGGATCGCATCGAGCGGGAGGATGCGGGCACGGGCGGCGCCGTAGCCGGCGGCGATCAACGCGAAGAAGGGAAAGGTAACGAGAAAGACGGGCAGCACGGCGCGATTGTCGCCGCCGGCCCCGGCCCTCGCCGAAGGCCGCCGATGCCCCTTCACGGTGCGTTTACCGCGCTTCCCACATCGCGGTATCGGCCGACGCCGCGGCCCCTGCGGCCCCCGTATCATTGCCCGCTTTCGCGCCCGCCGCGCCCTGCGGCCCCTGCCGGCTCCCCTCCCCTTTCCATGTCCCACGGTCTCAATCTCGCGCAACAAGAAGCGGTCAACTACATGCACGGCCCCTGCCTCGTGCTCGCGGGCGCGGGCTCGGGCAAGACGCGGGTGATCACGCACAAGATCGCGCGCCTGATCCAGGCCGGGCTCGAGCCCAAGCGGATCGCGGCCATCACCTTCACCAACAAGGCCGCCGCCGAGATGCGCGAGCGCGCCAAGGGGCTGATCGGGCGCGATGCCAAGAAGGTGGTGATCTGCACCTTCCACGCGCTGGGCGTGCGCATGATGCGCGAGGACGGCGCGGTGCTGGGCCTGAAGTCGCAGTTCAGCATCCTCGATGCCGACGACGTGACCAAGATCCTCAAGGACGCGGGCGGCACCAGCGACCTGGCGACCGCGCGCATCTGGCAGTGGACCATCAGCAAGTGGAAGAACATGGGCCTGAACGCGGCCCAGGCCGAGGCCATCGCGGCCGACGACAACGAGCGCATCACGGCCACCATCATGGCGCGCTACGAGGAACGCCTGACCGCCTACCAGAGCGTGGACTTCGACGACCTGATCGGCATGCCGCTCAAGCTGCTGCGCGACTTCGAGGAAGTGCGCAGCAAGTGGCAGTCCACGCTGGGCCACATCCTGGTCGACGAATACCAGGACACCAACGCCACCCAGTACGAGGTGCTCAAGGCGCTGTCGGGCACGCGCGGCCACTTCACCGCGGTGGGCGACGACGACCAGTCGATCTACGGCTGGCGCGGTGCCACGCTCGACAACCTGCGCAAGCTGCCGGTCGACTACCCCACGCTCAAGGTCATCAAGCTCGAGCAGAACTACCGCTCGACCAGCGCCATCCTGCGCGCGGCCAACAACGTGATCGGCCCCAACCCCAAGCTGTTCCCGAAGACGCTGTTCTCCGAGCTCGGCGAGGGCGAGCCGGTGCGCGTGGTCGACTGCGACAGCGAGATGCACGAGGCCGAGCGCACGGTGGCGCGCCTCGTGAGCCTGCGCGAGACCTCGAGCCACAAGGAGTTCCGCGACTTCGCGATCCTCTACCGCGCCAACCATCAGGCGCGCGTGTTCGAGCAGGCGCTGCGGCGCGCGCAGGTGCCCTACAAGGTCTCGGGCGGCCAGAGCTTCTTCGACCGCGCCGAGATCAAGGACCTCTGCGGCTGGTTCCGCCTGTGGGTCAACAACGACGACGACCCCGCGTTCCTGCGCGCCATCACCACGCCCAAGCGCGGCATCGGCCACACCACGCTGGCGGCGCTGGGCACCTTCGGCAGCCAGTACAAGCTGAGCCTGTTCGAGGCGCTGTTCTCCTCCTCGCTGCCCAGCGTGATGCCCAAGCGCGCGCTCGAAAGCCTGCACGAGTTCGGCCGCTACATCAACGACCTCGAATACCGCGCGCGCCAGACCATGGGCGCCGAGAACGCACGCGCCTTCCTCGACACCTGGCTCAAGGAGATCGAGTACGAGAAGCACATCTACGACGGCGAGGACAGCGAGCAGGCCGCGGCCTCGCGCTGGACCAACGTGATGGAGTTCTGCGACTGGATGGCGCAGCGCTGCGGCGGCGAACTCGACGACGCGGCCGGCGTCAACAACACCAGCGAGCCCAAGAGCCTGCTCGAGGTGGCGCAGACGATCTCGCTGCTGTCGACCATCAGCGAGCGCGAGCAGGACCAGAACGTGGTCACGCTCTCGACGCTGCACGCCTCCAAGGGCCTCGAGTGGCCGCACGTGATGCTGATCGGCTGCAACGAGGGCCTGCTGCCCTTCAAGCTCGACGACGACGACGGCCGCCAGCAGCAGGTCAGCGAGAGCACGCTCGAGCGGCTGCAGGAAGAGCGCCGGCTGATGTACGTGGGCATCACGCGCGCGCAGCGCAGCCTCGCGGTGAGCTGGACCAAGCGCCGCAAGAAGGGCCGCGAGATGGTGCTCGCGCAACCGAGCCGCTTCATCGCCGAGATGGCGCTCGACAAGAGCACCACGCGCGAGGACCCGCGCGAGAAGCTCAAGGCCCTGCGCGCCGAGTTCGCGCGCAAGGCCCAGGAGGGCGCGGCCGCCGCGGCGGCTTCGTCGGCCGCGCCATGAAGCGCCGCGTTCGAGGCCTGGCCCTCGCGACCCTCGCCCTGCTGGCCTCGGCCGGCGCGCTCGCTCAGGCCAGCAGTTGCCCCGACAGCGTGCAGGACCTGCCGCCCGAGGCACTCTACGGCCGCTGGGAGGCGCGCTTCGACGGCCTGCCGGCCGTGGCCGTCGTGCAGCTGGCCCGCCATCCCGAATACGCCGGCGTGCGCGGCACCATCGCCCGCCCCGCCGTCACCGGCCGGCCGGCCGCGGTAGCGCAACTGGCGGGCGACATCGGCGACGACGGCACGCTGGCCATCGACGAATCGCTCGACGGCCGCAGCATCAGCGGCGTCTGGGTCGGCGCGATGGCGCCCGGCGGCTGCGGCCGCGAATTCCGCGGAACCTGGCGCGACGCCACCGATGAGAGCACGCATCCCTTCGTGCTGACGAAAAAGGAAGGGTCAGGGAAATGAACACCACCATGCAAGGCCGCCCGCGCGCGGTGCTGGCCACCGCGGCGCTGCTGCTGACCGGCGCCGCGCAGGCGCAGGCCGTCGACCAGCCCAAGAGCCCGCTGGCCGACAACCAGCTCACCTGGCAGAGCTGCGCCGCGCTCGGCGCCGACAACGCGGCGCGGCTGGCCTGCTACGACCGCTGGTCGCAGCAGCAGACGCTGCCCTCGGTGTCGGTACCGGTCGCGCCGCCGGTGCTGGCCAACACCCAGCCCGCGCCGCCGGTCGACGGCTCGATCCCGGCCACGCGCGTGGTCTCGGTCGCCACCACCGAGGGCTGCCGCGACCGCCAGTACTCGGCGCTGTCGCGCTTCTGGAACTCGAGAACGCCACCGACTGCGGCACCTTCGGCTTTCGCGGCTACCGGCCGCTCAACGTCTCGGTCTCGGCCGCGGGCAGCAAGCCCGACACGCCCACCTCGCCCTCGGCCGGCCACACCGGCGAGCCGGTGGCCTACCAGGCCAACGAGATGCGCATCGGCCTGTCGGTGCGCACCAAGCTCGCGCAGGGCCTGCTGACGCAGAACGACCCGGTCAAGAAGGACTCGCTGTGGTTCGCCTACACGCAGCAGTCGACCTGGCAGCTGTTCAACGGCGCGATCTCGCGGCCCTTCCGCACCACCGACCACGAACCCGAGCTGATGTATGTCTACCCGACCGACTTCAAGCTGCCGGGCGGCTGGCGCTGGCGCTACACCGGGCTGGGCATCGTGCACCAGTCGAACGGCCAGAGCCTGCCGCTGTCGCGCAGCTGGAACCGCGTCTACCTGATGGGCGGCGCCGAGCTCGACGACCGCTTCAGCATCACGGGCCGGATCTGGAAGCGCATCTCGGAGGACCCGGCCAAGGACGACAACCCCGACATCGCCGACTACATCGGCCGCGCCGAAGTCACCGGCCGCTGGAACCTCGACCGCAACAACACGCTGGGCATCACCGTGCGCAACAACCTGCGCGACAGCGGACGCGGCTCGGTGCGGCTCGAATGGCTCAAGGCGATCGGCGACCCGACGAAGAGCAACCTGCGCTTCCACACGCAGCTGTTCTACGGCTACGGCGACACGCTGGTGGACTACAACCGCAAGCGCACGGTGTTGAGCATCGGCCTGAGCCTGGTCGACTTCTGATGTCCGCGAACCCACGGAGACCTTGTCCATGAGCACCGAACTGTCCCCCGTCGACGCCACCCAGCGCGAGATCATCGCGGCGCTGGCCGTCGCGCCCGTGTTCGACGCCGCCGCCGAGCTCGAGCGGCGCGTCGAGTTCCTCGCCGCCTACCTGCGCCGCACCGGTCTGTCGACCTACGTGCTGGGCATCAGCGGCGGCGTGGATTCGCTGACCGCCGGCTGCCTCGCGCAGCGCGCGGTCGAGCGGCTGCGCGCCGAGGGCCGCGAGGCCACCTTCATCGCGATGCGGCTGCCCTACGGCGTGCAGAAGGACGAGGCCGAGGCGCAGGCCTCGCTGGCCGTGATCCGTCCCGACCGCCTGCTGACGGTGGACGTGCGGCCCGCGGCCGACGCGATGCTCGCGGCGCTCAAGGCCGGCGACCTGGTCTTCCGCGACGCGGCGCACGAGGACTTCGTGCTCGGCAACATCAAGGCGCGCCAGCGCATGATCGCGCAGTTCGCGGTGGCGGGCGCGCACAACGGCATCGTGATCGGCACCGACCACGCGGCCGAGGCGCTGATGGGCTTCTTCACCAAGTTCGGCGACGGCGCGGCCGACATCACGCCGCTGACCGGCCTCAACAAGCGCCGCGTGCGCGCGGTGGCGCAGCTGCTCGGCGCGCCCGATGCGCTGGTCTACAAGGTACCCACGGCCGACCTCGAGTCGCTGGTGCCGGGCAAGCCCGACGAGGACGCCTTCGGCGTGACCTACGAGCAGATCGACGACTTCCTCGAGGGCAAGCCGGTGTCGGCCGCGGCGCGCGAGGTCATCCTGTCGACGCACCGCAAGAGCGCGCACAAGCGCGCGCTGCCGGTCGAGCCGCCGGCGGTCTGAGGCGGAGTGCCCCGGCTTCGACAAGCTCAGCCTGAACGGCTGGAAATGATCGAGGCACGGTGCCACCCCACCCGTTCACGCCGAGTCCTGAGCCGGTCGAAGGATCGAAGCGCCGCCCCCGGCCATCGACTGCGCACGGAACTCGCGCGGCGTCAGCCCCATGTGCTGCCGGAAGCGCCGGCTGAAATACACCGCGTCGGCGAAGCCGCATTGCCGCGCGATGTCGGCGATGCGGCCGTCCGAGGCCAGCAGCAGTTCGCGCGCGCGTTCCAGCCGCCTTTCGGTCACCAGTTCGGTGAAGGTGCGCTGGGTCTGCTTCTTCAGCAGGTGCGCGAGGTAGTTCGGCGACAGCATCGCGGCCGCGGCCGCGTCGTTGAGCGACATCTCCTCGCCCAGGTGCTCGCGCACGTAGTGCAGCACGCGCTGCAGCGCATCGCGCCGCGAGCTGTGGCCGCGGTGGCGCGCCGCCTGTTCGCGCAGCACCGCCTCGTGCCTTCGGCAGGCCAGCGAGAGCAGCTGCAGCAGGATGCCGCGGATCGCGCCGCCGGCCGCGAAGCGCCCTTCGCGGTTGAGCGCCGAGAGCTCCTCGAGCCAGCCGAGGATGCGCGCGAAGTCCTCGGCCTCGAAGCGGAAGTCCACGTACTCCTGGAACAGGAAGGGCGCGAGCTCGGGATGGCGCGCGATCGGCACCTCCTCGAGATCGAGCGGCTCGACCGCCAGTTCGGGCCAGAGGAAGGACTGGTCGAAGTTGACGATGGCGTAGCGCGCGCCCGGCGGATGCGGCACCACGTGCAGCCGGTACGGCAGCACGAAGCTCAGGTGGCCCGCGCCGAAGGGCCGCGCGGCGCCGCCGATCAGTTGCCGCGAGTCGCCCTCGATGCCGACCTGGATCTGGAAGTACTCGTGGCGGTGCGGGCGCGCGAGCACGTCGCGCGCGCCCTCGAAGCGGATGTCGAAATCGAGGTGGTCGGCGCGCTCCTGCATGCCGTAGAGGCGATGGCTCGAGGTCGAAGCGGGCATCGCGCGATGGTACGCCCGGGCCCCGGGTGTTGCCTGCGTGCTGCTTTTGCGTAGATGCGTGCGCAAGCGCGCGCACCCGGGCTCCCAGAATCGTCTCGCTACTACCGAAGGAGACCACTCATGAGCAATTCCTCCCGCCGCGGCCTGCTGGCCGGCGCCGCCATGGCCACCGGCGCCATCGCCGGCTGCGCGCTGCCCGCGGGCGCCGCGCGCCACGCGAAGACGCCGTTCGACGTGCCCGCCGCGACCATCCCGATCGCCGGCAGCGACCAGGTGTTCCCGGTGCGCCGCATCTACTGCATCGGCCGCAACTACGCCGCGCATGCGCGCGAGATGGGCTCCGACCCGACGCGCGAACCGCCCTTCTTCTTCCAGAAGCCGGCCGACGCGGTGCAGGTGGTGCTGCCCGGCACCGTGGCCGACCACCCCTATCCCACGCTGACGAAGAACTACCACTACGAGGCCGAGCTCGTGGTGGCGCTCGGCAAGGGCGGGCGCGACGTGCCGATCGACGATGCGCTGGGCCTGGTCTACGGCTACTCGCTGGGCCTGGACATGACGCGGCGCGACCTGCAGCGCGGCATGGGCGACCAGAAGAAGCCCTGGGAGATCGGCAAGAGCTTCGACCATTCGGCGCCCGTGGGCCCGATCCATCCGGTGGCGCGGGTCGGCCACTTCAGCGACGGCGCGATCTGGCTCAAGGTCAACGGCGAGACGAAGCAGAGCGCCACGCTCAAGCACATGATCTGGTCGGTGGCCGAGCAGATCAGCCGGCTGTCGCAGGCCTTCGAGCTGCAGCCCGGCGATGTCATCTACGCGGGCACGCCCGAGAACGTGGGCCCGGTGGTGCGCGGCGACCTGATCGAGATCCACATCGACGGGCTGCCGAACCTGTCGGTGAAGGTGGTCTGAAGCCATGAGGAACACGACACGACTCCTCGGCACGGCCCTGCTGGCCGGCCTCGCGCTCGGCGCCCAGGCCGCGGGCATGAAGGTCACGTCGAGCGCCTTCGCCGACGGCGCGACCATTCCGAAGATCCACGCGGGCGACGCGCCGGGCTGCGGCGGCCAGGGCGTGTCGCCGCCCGTGGCCTGGAGCGACCTGCCCGCGGGCACGCGCTCGGTCGCGGTGCTGATGAGCGATCCCGATGGCGGCAAGGGCCTCGGCGTCTCGCACTGGGTGGCTTACAACATCCCGGCCGCCAGGGGCCAATTGCGGCAGGGCGAGGGCCAGGCGGCGAACGCCGAGTTCAGCGTCGGCAAGAACGTGGCCGGCGCCCTCGCCTACCGCGGCATGTGCCCGCCGGCCGGCGACCTGCCGCACCACTACGTGCTGACGGTGATCGCCACCGAGGCCGAGCCGGGCTCGCTGCCCGAGGGCCTGACGCGCGACGAACTGCTGGCGGCGCTCAAGGGCCGCACGCTGATGGGCCAGAGCGTGGTGGGCCTCTACGGCCAGTGAGCGACGGGGCGCGGCTCAGCTGCTCTGCCGCACCACCAGTTCGAAGCCCAGGTCCACGGTGCGCCGCGCGTCCGCCACGGGCTCGTCGCGCATCAACGCGAGCAGCATGCCGGCCGCGCGCTCGCCGATCTCGCGGCGCGGCGTGCGCACGGTGGTCAGCGGCGGCAGCATCTGGTCGCTGCCGCCGAGGTCGTTCGAAGCCCGCGATCGCCACGCGTTGCGGCACCGGCACGCCGGTGCGCAGCGCGGCCAGCAGACCGCCCTGGGCCAGGTCGTCGTTGCAATAGAAGATCGCGTCGAGGTCGGGATGGCGCGCCAGCAGCTCCTCGAACTGGCGCCCGCCGAGCGCGAGCGAGGTGGGCCCGGGCGTCAGCAGCTCGAGCGCCGGATCGTGGCAGCCGGCCGCGCGCAGCGCCTCGCGGTAGCCGGCCAGGCGCTGCAGCACGCGCGGATCGAGCTGGCCCGCGGCATAGGCGATGCGGCGGCGGCCGCGCGCGAGCAGGTGCTCGACGATGGCGCGGCCCGCGTCCTGCTGCGAGAAGCCCACGCTGTGGATGCCGGGCGCCTCCGAGGTCTCCATCAGGTGCACGCAGGGCGCGTCGCTGGCCTCGAGCAGGCGCGTGGCACCCGCGCTGCGGTCGAAGCCGGTCAGCAAGAGGCCCGCGGGCCGCTGCGAGAGATAGCTGCGCAGCAGCGCCTCCTCCTGCGCGGGGTCGTAGTGGGTCACGCCGATCAGCGACTGGAAGCCATGCGGCGCCAGCGTGTCCTGCACCGCCTCGAGCAGCTCCACGAACAGCTGGTTGGTCAGCGACGGGATCAGCACCGCCACGTGCGAGCTGCGCGCCGAGGCCAGCGCGCGCGCCGCCACGTTGGGCACGTAGCCGAGCTCGTCGACCGCGGCCTGCACGCGCGCCTTCAGGTCGGGCGCGACGTTGCGCGCGCCGCGCAGCGCGCGCGAGACGGTGATCGGGCTCACGCCCGAGACGCGCGCCACGTCGTCGAGGGTCACGCGGCTGGAAGAACGGGAGCGCGGGCGCTCGGGAACATCGGCCATGGCGAAATCTAGGGTTACTACCGATCCGGGATTGGACAGCGCCGTCCTAGGATAGCGCTGTCCCGGCCCTTGCCGCCTCGGAAAAACCCGAGGATGCTTCAGAGGCTGGTTTTTTTGGGTTGTGCAGGATAGCGCTATCCGACCCCGCCGGCCGCCCTTGCAGCGCCCGGCTTCAGGAGACAGACATGTTCGGAATGAGCAAAGAGGTGTTCCTGCTCGTCGACGCCCTGGTGGCGATCCTCGGGCTCATCCTTCTGATCACGCGCTGGCGCGTGCACCCCTTCATCGCGCTGACCCTGGCCGCGGGCTTCCTCGGCCTGACCTCGGGCATGCCCGTGGACCTGGTGATGAAGTCCTTCCAGGACGGCTTCGGCGGCGTGCTGGGCTTCGTGGGCATCGTGCTCGGCCTGGGCACCATGCTCGGCAAGATGATGGCCGAGTCGGGCGGCGCCGACCGCATCGCGCGTACGCTGATCGACGCCTTCGGCAAGGAGCGCGTGCACTGGGCGATGATGTTCGCGGCCTTCCTGGTCGGCATCCCGCTGTTCTTCGAGATCGGCTTCGTGCTGCTGATCCCGCTGGTGTTCATCGTGGCGCGGCGCACCGGCGTGTCGCTGATCCGCATCGGCATTCCGCTCCTGGCGGGCCTGTCGGTGGTGCACGGCCTGGTGCCGCCGCATCCGGGGCCGCTGCTGGCCATCGGCGTGTTCGGCGCCGACATCGGCAAGACCATCTTCTACGGCCTGATCGTCGGCCTGCCCACTGCGATGATCGCGGGCCCGATCTTCGGCAAGTTCATCTCGAAGTACGTGCCCGGCGAGGCCTCGCCCGAGCTGCTCGAGCAGCTGGCGCGCGAGCCCGAGGCGCGCGAGCTGCCGGGCTTCGGCGTCACGCTCTTGACGGTGCTGCTGCCCGTGGGGCTGATGCTGCTGAAGACCTTCGCCGACGTGGCGCTCGACGAGAAGAACATCGTGCGCCAGTGGATGGACTTCATCGGCCACCCGATCACCGCGCTGCTGGCGGCGCTCTTGCTGTCGCTCTACACCTTCGGCTATGCGCGCGGCTTCACGAGCAAGCAGATCATGAAGTTCGTCGACGACAGCCTGGCGCCCACGGCGGCCATCGTGCTGATCATCGGCGCGGGCGGCGGCTTCAAGCAGATGCTGGTGGCCAGCGGCGTGGGCAACGCGATCGGCCACATGGCGCTGAACGCGCAGGTCTCGCCGATCCTGCTGGCCTGGCTGGTCGCGGGCCTGATCCGCATCGCCACCGGCTCGGCCACGGTCGCCACCATCACGGGCGCGGGCATCGTCGCGCCGCTGGCCACCATGGTGCCGGGCGTGAACCGCGAGCTGCTGGTGCTGGCCACGGGCGCGGGCTCGCTGATCCTGTCGCACGTCAACGACGCGGGCTTCTGGCTGGTCAAGCAGTACTTCAACATGACGGTGGCCGAGACCTTCAAGACCTGGACCATGATGGAAACGCTGATCTCGGTCGTCGGCATCGTCTTCATCATGCTGCTGAGCATGGTGGTCTGAGGAGGAAGCACCCATGGGCCGCACCGTCATCGGCGTCGACATCGGAACCACCAGCACCAAGGCCGTGGCCTTCACGCCCGCGGGGCGCGTGCTGGCCCATCAAACGGTCGGCTACCCGCTGCTCGCGCCCGAGGCGGGCGCCGCCGAGCAGGATCCCGAGCAGATCTTCCAGGCCGTGCTCGCGGCCATCGCGGGCTGCGTGCAGGAGAGCAAGGCCGCGCCCGCCGACGTGCTCGCCGTGTCCTTCAGCGCGGCCATGCACAGCCTGATCCTGGTCGACGGCGCGGGCGCGCCGCTCACGCCCAGCATCACCTGGGCCGACCAGCGCGCCGCGCCCTGGGCCGAGCGCATCCGCGACGAATGGGACGGGCTCGCGATCTACCGCCGCACCGGCACGCCGATCCATCCGATGTCGCCGCTGGCCAAGCTGGTGTGGCTGCGCCACGAGCGCGCCGAGCTGTTCGCGCGCGCCGAGCGCTTCGTCGGCATCAAGGAGTACGTGTTCTTCCGGCTGTTCGGCCAGTGGCAGGTCGACCATTCGATCGCCTCGGCCACGGGCCTGTTCGACATCGAGCGGCTGGCCTGGGACGAGGGCGCGCTCGCGCTCGCCGGCGTGCGCGCCGAGCAGCTCTCGCGGCCGGTGCCCACCACCTGGCACATCGAGGGCCTGGCGGCCGACGTCGCGGCCAAACTCGGCCTGGCCGAGCACACGCCCTTCGTGATCGGCGCCAACGACGGCGTGCTGTCGAACCTCGGCGTCAACGCGGTCTCGCCCGGCGAGGTGGCCGTGACCATCGGCACCAGCGGCGCGATGCGCACCGTGGTCGACCATCCGATGACCGACCCCGAGGGCCGCACCTTCTGCTATGCGCTGGCCGAACGGCGCTGGGTGGTGGGCGGTCCGGTGAACAACGGCGGCATCATCCTGCGCTGGGTGCGCGACGAGTTCGCCGCGGCCGAGGCCGAGACCGCCAAGCGCCTGGGCATCGACACCTACGAGGTGCTCACGCGCATCGCCGAGCGCGTGTCGGCCGGCAGCGAGGGGCTGGTGTTCCATCCCTTCCTCACCGGCGAGCGCGCGCCCTACTGGAACGCCAACCTGCGCGGCTCCTTCTTCGGCCTGGGCATCCACCACCGCAAGGAGCACATGATCCGCGCGGTGCTCGAGGGCGTGATCTTCAACCTGCACAGCATCCTGCCGGCGGTCGAGGCGATCGCGGGCCGCAGCGCCCACATCAAGGCCACGGGCGGCTTCGCGCGCTCGGGCATGTGGCGCCAGATGATGGCCGACGTGTTCGACCGCGAGGTGGTGGTGCCCGAGAGCTTCGAGAGCTCCTGCCTCGGCGCCGCGGTGCTGGGCCTCTATGCGCTGGGCCATGTCGATTCGCTCGACGTGGTGGCGGGCATGGTGGGCGCCACGCACCGTCACACACCCAATGCGAAGAACGCCGCGCTCTACCGGCAGCTGCTGCCGGTGTACCTCTCGCTGCCGCGCAAGCTCGGCGAGGAATACCGGCTGCTGGCCGCGTTCCAGCAGCAGACGGCCGCCCCGCCGCCGCCGCGCCGCAGTTGAGGCGTTCTTCCCCTTCGTCCGTTGGAGATTCGGTCTTGCTGAACACGATCCCCCCGGCCTCCGCCTCCCGGCCCCACACGCCCAGCGCGCCGCGCCCCAAGCTGCCGCTGCCCGCGGTGGCGCCGCGCCCGCGCGGCGGTGCGCGCGCCCGCGCGCTCGATGCGCGGCGCAACGCGGCCGCGGCCACGCCCGAGCCGGCCGACACGCGCGTCACCATTCACTGCGAAAGCTCGCCCGCCTCGTCGGCACGCGGCCAGGAAACGAACTGCCTGCACGAGCACGAGCTGCACCTGATCGGCGCCGCGCCCGCACGCCTGCGCGTGGGCCAGGGCCTCGACGAGGAAACCCATCGCTTCGCGCCCGGCAGCCTGGTGCTGCTGGGGCCGCGGCTGCCGCACAGCCTCGCGTTCGAGCACCATCCGCTGCACGGCGGCGGCAATGCCGGCGGCCTGGTGCTGCGCTTCGGCGACGAGCCGCTGCGCCGCGGCATGGAGCTGTTTCCCGAACTGCGCGACGCCGCGCCGCTGCTGGCGCGCGCGCGGCAGGGCGTGCATTTCGTGGGCCTGGGCGAAGGCATCGTCTCGCGGCTGCGGCGCATCGAGATGCTGCAGGGCCTGGCGCGCTTCGCCGAGTTCACGGTGCTGCTCAACGAACTCTCGCAATGGTCCGAGTACCGGCTGCTGGCCGACGCCGCCTTCACCGACGATTCGCTCGGCGAGCATGGCGCCGCGCTGCGCATCCACAAGGCGCTCGACCACATCCGCGACAACTATGCCGAGGGGCTGTCGCTGGCCGAGGTCGGCGCCATCGTCGGCATGCGCGAGAACGCCTTCTCGCGCAGCTTCCGCCGCGCCACCGGCCAGACCTTCACCGACTTCGTGATCGGCCTGCGCGTGGCGCGCGCCTGCCGCCTGCTGGCCTCCACGCGCCAGCACGTGAGCAGCATCTGCTACGAGGTGGGCTTCAACAACATCTCGAACTTCAACCGCCACTTCCGGCGCATCAAGGGCATGACGCCCGGCGAGTTCCGCGCCGCGGCGCGCGGCTGAGGAAGACTTTCGTCGCCCACGGCCTACAGACAGGGCGGGCCGATCGGATCAAGGTCGATCCATGACACATCCGATCGAACTCATCGTGGACGAGCCGGCACCCGGATCCTTTGTCTGGCGCCTGCTCGAGACCGACGACGGCGGGGGCCATCCCCGCGTGCTGCGCAGCGCCTTCGACCCTGCCGACAGCTACGAAGTGGCGCTTGCCAGCGGCGAGCGCGCGCTGCACAGCGAGATACGACAGCGGGCCGTCGCGCCCGCCTGAGCGCATCGGGGCGCTCGCCCCTCAGGGCTCGCCCTTGCCGTTGCGGTGCTCGGTCGGCCCATTGCGATCCGACAGCTGCTCCGCGGGTGTGCCCAGCAGGCCACTGTCGGCGCCACTTTGCTGCGTGCCGCCGTCGCGGGCGCGGCCACGCCCCGAATAGATCTCGTCGTCGTCGAAATCGAGTGGCGGCTCGCCGGGACCGCCACCGGTCTCCACGCGTGCGCGCGTGGGCGGCTTGTCGCCGTGCGGACCGATCGCGTCGGGCAAGCCGGTGTCGTCGCTCGGGATCTCGTCCTTGGATTTGCTCAGTGCCATGGGAAGCTCCTTCTTGATGAATGAAGGCCATGCTTGGTCGGCCCCCGCGCGCCCGCTGTGGGAAGGACGCGGCCGCGCGTGTAGGCCATGCCGTGGGCATGGACGCCGACATCGCGCTGCGCACCAGGCCCGCGGCCTGCGTTGCGTTGTCGGTATCGGATGACACGCCCGTGCGCCGCGTGACCGCGCGGCGGGGCGCTGACGCCTCTTAGGGTCGAACGGCCCCTACCCCTTCCACCCTTCGTTTTTCGCTTTCGCAAGGAGATCTCCATGACCGCCACCACCACCGACCAAAGCAAGCTCTGGGACCTGATCAAGGACACGCGCTTCGGCATGCTCACGCACCGCCACGGCGACGGCCAGTTGCACAGCCACCCGCTGACCACGCAGAACAAGGACGGCGACGAGGCCGGCACGCTCTATTTCTTCGTGCCGAAGGATGGCGACATCGCGCGCCATGTCGCGAGCGATCCGGTCGTGAACATCGCCTACGCCAACACCGACAGCGACAGCTACGTGTCGATCTCGGGCCGCGCCGAACTGCGCGAGGACGCCGCCAAGAAGCGCGCCCTGTTCAGCAAGATGATCGAGGCCTGGTTCCCCAAGGGCGTGGACGATCCCAACCTCGGCCTGCTGGCCGTGGACGTGGTCGAGGCCGAGTACTGGGACGTCGACGACAGCAAGATGGTCCAGCTCTACAAGATGGCCAAGGCCGCCCTCACCGGCGAGCCGCCGAAGAACCTCGGCGAGCACAAGAAGGTCGCCGTCTGAGGGCAGCACGACCGATGACGGAGGCAACGACCGCACAAGCCGCCGGCACGCCCGGCTCCGCAGGCCCCGCGGCGACGCCGCACCGCTGGCAGTTCATGCGTGCCGGCGGCGTCGACCAGGTGGTGTTCCGCAGCGGCGAGGACATCGCGCGCATCGCCGAGCTCGACCAGAAGCTCTGGGTCGCGCTGGCCTGCCCCACGCGCGGCATCGACTTCGATCCGCGCACGCTGGACCTGATCGACACCGACCGTGACGCTCGCGTGCGCCCGCCCGAGGTGATCGCGGCCTGCCAGTGGGCCTGCGAGCGGCTGCGCAGCGCCGACGTGCTGCTCTCGGGCGGCGGCACGCTGTCGCTCGACGACCTCGACGGCGCGAAGGCACCCGGCGCCGAACTCGCGAAGGAGGGCCGGCGCATCCTCGACCTGCTCGGCAAGGAAGGCACCAACACCCTCACGCTGGCCGACATCTCCGACCGCGGCGAATGGCTGGCCTCGATGCGCTTCAACGGCGACGGCGTGGTGACGCCCGAGACCGCCGAGGACGAGGCGCTGCGCGCCACCATCGCCGAAGCGATGCGCAGCCACGGCAGCACGCCCGACCGCCACAAGCAAACCGCCGGCATCGACCGCGCGCGCGCCGAGGCCTTCATGGCCGACGCGGCCGCGATGCGCGACTGGTACGCCAAGGGCACCGACGCCGCGCTGCTGGCGCTCGGCGATCGCACGCTGGCCGCGGCCGAGGCGATGCGCAAGGTGGCGGCCAAGATCGACGATTTCTTCGCGCGCTGCCGCGTGGCCGCCTACGACGTGCAGGCCGTGACGGCGCTCAACCCCTCGCCCGAGGCCTACGACGCGCTCGCGGGCCACACGCTCGATGCCAACGCGCACCCGATCGCCGAGCTGCCGCTGGCACCGATCACGCCGCACCGCTCGCTGCCGCTGCGCGGCACCAGCCTCAACCCGGCCTGGGCCGAGGCCATCGCGGCCTTCGCGCGCGACGCGGTCGCGCCGCTGCTCGGCGCGCGCGACAGCCTCGAGGACGACGAATGGCAGGCGCTGCGCCAGCAGCTCGGCGCCTGCGAGGGCTGGATCGCGTCGCGGCCGGCCAACGCGCTCGCGAGCCTGTCGCACGAACGCATCGAGGCGCTGCTCGCCACGCGCGAGGCGCTGCTCGCGCTGATCGCCGAGGACGAGGCGGCCGAGACCCACAACAAGCTGCTGGTCGATCTCGAGAAGCTGCTGCGGCTGCAGCGCGACCTCAAGCTGCTGCTCGACAACTTCGTCTCGTTCAAGGCCTTCTACCGGCGCGAGGGCGCGATCTTCCAGGCCGGCACGCTCTACCTCGACGGGCGCAGCTGCGAGCTCACGGTGCAGGTGCAGGACACGGCCAAGCACGCGGTGCTCGCGGGCCTCGCGAAGACCTGCCTGGCCTATTGCGACTGCACGCGGCAGGGGCAGAAGATGAGCATCGTGGCGGCCTTCACCGCGGGCGACGTGGACTTCCTGTTCGTCGGGCGCAACGGCGTGTTCTACGACCGCCAGGGCCGCGACTGGGACGCCACCATCACCAAGCTGATCGAGAACCCGACCAGCGTGGCCCAGGCCTTCTTCGCGCCCTACAAGAAGTTCGTGCGCATGATCGAGGAGCAGGTGGCCAAGCGCGCGGCCGCGAGCGAGGCCGGCTCGCAGACCGCGCTGCAGTCGCTGGCCGGCAAGGTCGCGACCGCCGACCAGGCCACGGGCGCCGATCCCGCGAAGGCGCCGGCCAAGCCGCCGCTGCCGGCCACCAGCCGGGTCGACGTCGGCACGGTGGCCGCGATCGGCGTGGCGCTCGGCAGCATCAGCGCGGTGCTGGTCGGCATCTTCGGCAAGTTCATCGACCTGGGGCAATGGATCCCGGTGGCGCTGATCGGCATCGTGATCGCGATCTCGGGGCCGAGCATGCTGATCGCCTGGCTCAAGCTGCGCCAGCGCAGCCTGGGACCGATCCTCGACGCCAGCGGCTGGGCCATCAACGGCCGCATGAAGGTCAACGTGCGGCTCGGCGGCATGCTGTCGCAGACCGCGCACGTGCCGCCGGGCGCGCGCCGGATCACGCCCGACCCCTACCGCGAGCGGCACGGGCTCACGGGCGCGGTGGCGGCCGCGTGCATCGTCGGCGCGGTCGCGGTGCTGGCCTGGCGCATGGACTGGCTCGACGAGCGGCTGCCGGCGCGGCTGCAGCACGATCCGGCCGCGGCGAGCGCGCCGGGCGCGTGAGCGCGCCCATCGTCGAGCCAATAATCGGGCCATGACCAGGCCCGATGCCGCCCCGCCCTGCTGGCACTACGCGCCGGCGCCGCACGACGGCGTCGAGCTCGCGCACTGGCAGGGCACGCAGGTGCCGCTGCTGCAGCCGCACTTCCATCGCCAGACGCAACTGAGTTTCGTGTTGCGCGGCAGCCGCGTCGTCGAGGCCGGCGGCCGGCGCTTCGAACTGCGGGCCGGCGACTGCCTCGCCATACCGGCGGGCGTGGCGCATCGCGGCCTCGCGCACACGCACGCGGGCACGGTCTGCCTCAACGTCTACGCGCCGGCCGAGCGCACGGGCGCGGCCTGCGTGCTCGACGGGCAGGCGCTCGACGCGCTCGCATGGCACGAACCGGTGTCGAGGATCGCGCGGCGCCTCGGCCTGAGCCGCGAGGCCTTCACGCGCCGCTTCGCCGCCCAGACCGGGCTGCCGCCGCATGCCTGGCGGCTGGTCGACCGGCTCAACGTCGCGCGCGAGCGGCTGCGCGGCGATGCCGAGCTGGCGGAGCTCGCGCTCGAGCTGGGCTTCACCGACCAGAGCCACCTGGGGCGCCACTTCCGCCGCGTGTTCGGCGTCTCGCCGGGCCGTTACCGGCGCGGCATGCGGCCTCCCTCACAAACGTCCTAGATCGAAGCCGCGCGCGTTCCTAGCATCCCGTCTTTTTGCACGGGAGGTGGGCGATGGAACCGAAGGTCATGGCGCTGCTGTTCGCGGCCGGCGCGGCGGGCGGCGTGGTCAATGCGATCGCGGGCGGCGCCACGCTGATCACCTTTCCGGCCATGCTCGCGGCCGGCCTGCCGCCGGTGGTGGCCAATGCATCGAACGCGGTCGCGATCTCGCCGGGTCACCTGCTCGCGGCCGTGGCCGATCGCGCGAAGCTGCCCGCGGTCGATCGCCGGCTCGCGCTCTCGCTGGCCGCCGCCACGCTCGGCGGCATCGCGGGCGCGCTGCTGCTGCTCGCGCTGCCCGAGGCCGCCTTCCTGCAGCCGGTGCCGCTGCTGATCGGCCTCGCGACCGCGCTGTTCGCCTTCGCGCCGCGGATCCAGGCCTGGGCCGCGCGGCGGCGCGAGGGCGCGGCGCCGAGCGCGCTCGCGGGCACGGCCGCGCTCGCCGCCGTCTCGGTCTATGGCGGCTTCTTCGGCGCGGGACTGGGCGTGATGCTCAGCGCGCTGCTGGCGATCGAGGACCCCGACGACATCCGGCGCGTGAAGGTGATGAAGAACCTGCTCGCCACGGCCGTGAGCCTGGCGGCGATCGTCATCTTCGTGGTGCAGGGCGCGGTGCACTGGGGCGCCACGCTCGCGATGCTGGCCGGCGCGGTGCCGGGCGGCTGGGCCGGCGGTCACCTGGTGCGGGTGCTGCCCGCGCGGGCCGTGCGGCGCGCGGTGATCGCGGCCGGGCTCTTCATGAGCGCGTACTACGCGGCGCGCATCTGGTGCTGAAGCCGTTGGCTTCAGTCGATCAGCTGCGCCTTCATCGCGTAGTAGGTGAGGTCGCTGTTGGTGTTGAGGTGCAGCTTCTCGAGCAGCCGCGTGCGGTAGGTGCTCACGGTCTTGACCGACAGCGACAGCGCGTCGCCGATGCTGCCCACCGATTCGCCCTTGGCGAGCTTGAGGAACACCTGGAACTCGCGCTCCGACAGGTGCTTGTGCGGCGGCGCGTCGTCCTTGCGGTCGAGCTGGTTGGCGAGGATCTCGGCCACCGAGGGCGTGATGTAGCGCCGGCCCAGCGCCACGGTGCGGATCGCGTTGGCGATCTCCTCGGGCTCGCAGTCCTTGTTGAGGTAGCCCGAGGCACCCTGGCGGATCAGGTTCACCGCGTAGTGTTCCTCGGGGTAGGCGCTCAGCACGAGGATGCCGAGGTCGGGCGCCTTCGCGCGGATCATGCCGAGCGCGTCGATGCCGCTCTGGCCGGGCATCGAGAGGTCCATCAGCAGCACGTCGAGTTCGGTGGTGCGCACGAGGTCGATCGCCTCGCGGCCCGACGAGGCCTCGCCGGCGACGCGGAATTCGACGAAACCCGAGAACAGCGCCTTCAGGCCCTCGCGAACCACGGCATGGTCATCCACTATTCCGATCTTGATCATGATGCGTTTCTCCTGGTCCATTCACATGAGGCGCCCGGAATTCGGGCAGGGCGCAACGATGCCATAGCAAAGGCCCGCGCGGCAGGCCTCGCCCCCAACACGGGCCCTTGTCCTGCACGCGAATGGAACGGCGTCTTGCGGGAACGACGGACTGCGCCGACACGGCGCCCCCTCCCGCTTCGAAAAGGGTCGCAAGCGCGGAAGTCCGTGGCCATCGGCACGCAGGCTCGGCTGCGCGGGGCCGTCGGGTGCGCGGCGCCTTGCCCGCGCGGGCACGCGGTGCCGTCCGACAGACGCATCTTCTTACGGTGGTTAGCTTGGGATGCAATCCCTTCATCCACCACATACATTCATTCGGCAACGCCCTGCCGCCTGTCGCGTCGACGTCCTGCGCCGAAGCCCCGGGTGCACGGCACTTCCGTCATCCCGACATGAACGCCACCGCCAGCACGCCCTCAGCACCTTCGGCACCCTCCGCGAACGCACCCCGCTTCGTCGAACGCCCTTCCTCCTTGTCCTCCGATCCATCACCGTCCGCCGACCCGAACCGATTGCGCATCCTCGTGGTCGAGGACGACGCGGACGCGATGGCCACTTCGCTCGAGGCCCTGCGCGCGATCGGGCACTGGGCCACCGGCGTGCGCAGCGCGGAGGCGGCGATCACGCGCTACATGCGCGGCGCCTTCGACCTGCTGATGCTCGACGTGGGCCTGCCGGGCCTCTCGGGCAAGGACCTCGCGGCCAAGCTGATGGCGATCGAGCGCATCCCGGTGATCTTCGCCTCGGGCGAACCGGAGCCCGCGCAGCCGCCGGCCGGCAGCGTGTGGCTGCGCAAGCCCTATGCGCTCGAGGACCTGAACCGCGCGCTCGCGCGCGCCTGCTCGGGCCCGGTGCGCGACGCGGCCTGAGCCTGGCCGCGCAAGCGCTCGCGCGGCACGCCTCCTTCCTTTCGTTCCGGCTCGCCGACCGCGCGAGCGCACCGCACCGGTGTTCCATTTTTCCGGACGGCTTCTTCTCCGACAAATCGAAGCGGTGAACGCTTCGACGCAAGCCGTCGCGCTTCGGGGGAAATGCATTTCTCCCCGCCTAACGATCTTCGGCCATGGACTCGCAAAGAGGTTCGCGCCCGGGAACGCCGCTCCAAGGAAATACCGTGCTTGCTGTCCATTCCCCCGTCGTCTTCGACGACACCGACGCCTATCTTTTTCGCGAAGGAACCCACGCCCGCCTGTTCGACAAGCTCGGCTGCCATCCGCATGAGGACGGCGGCGCCGACTTCGCGGTGTGGGCGCCCAATGCCGAGTCGGTCTCGGTGGTGGGCGACTGGAACGGCTGGAACGGCGACGCCGATCCGCTGAGCCCCGTGCCCGGCGACAGCGGCGTGTGGCGCGGCCACGCCGAGGACGTGCGGCCGGGCCAGACCTACAAGTACCGCATCCGCTCGCGCCTGCGCGGCCATGTCGAGGACAAGGCCGACCCCTTCGCCTTCTCGTCGGAGCTCGCGCCGGCCACCGCCTCGCGCGTGCACCGGCTCGGCGAGGGCCACGACTGGGCCGACGGCGAGTGGATGGCGACGCGCCATGCGCGCAACGCGCTCGACGCGCCGATGGCCATGTACGAGGTGCACCTGGGCTCGTGGCGGCGCGAGGACGGCCAGTTCATGGGCTACCGCGCGCTGGCCCACGCACTGGCCGACTACGTGAACGACATGGGCTTCACGCACGTCGAGCTGATGCCCGTGACCGAGCATCCGTTCTACGGTTCCTGGGGCTACCAGACCACGGGCTACTTCGCGCCGACCGCGCGCTACGGCACGCCCGAGGACTTCATGTACTTCGTCGACCACCTGCACCAGCGCGGCATCGGCGTGCTGCTGGACTGGGTGCCCTCGCACTTCCCGACCGATGCGCATGGCCTCGCCTTCTTCGACGGCACGCACCTGTTCGAGCACGCCGATCCGCGCCAGGGCTTCCATCCCGAATGGAATTCGGCGATCTTCAACTACGGCCGTCCCGAGGTGCGCAGCTTCCTGGTGTCGTCGGCGCTGTTCTGGCTCGACAAGTACCACATCGACGGCCTGCGCGTGGACGCGGTGGCCTCGATGCTCTACCTCGACTACGCACGCGGCCCCGGCGGCTGGGTGCCCAACCGCCACGGCGGGCGCGAGAACCTCGAGGCCATCGAGTTCTTGCAGACGCTCAACCGCGCGGTCTACCGCGACCATCCCGACACCTTCACCGTGGCCGAGGAATCGACCGCCTGGCCGCGCGTGTCGCGTCCGATCGAGATGGACGGGCTGGGCTTCGGCCTCAAGTGGAACATGGGCTGGATGCACGACACGCTGGACTACATGCGCCACGACCCGGTGCATCGCCGCCACCACCATCACGCGCTGACCTTCTCGCTGGTCTATGCCTTCCACGAGAACTTCGTGCTGCCGCTCTCGCACGACGAGGTGGTGCACGGCAAGGGTTCGCTGATCAACAAGATGCCCGGCGACGACTGGCAGCAGTTCGCCAACCTGCGCGCGCTGCTGGCCCTCATGTGGGCGCATCCGGGCAAGAAGCTGCTGTTCATGGGCGCCGAGTTCGGCCAGCGCCGCGAATGGACGCACGACGGCGAGCTCGAATGGTGGCTCTGCGGCCTGCCGGCCCATGCCGGCCTGCAGCGCATGGTGCGCCAGCTCAACCGCGTCTACCGCGAGCAGCCCGCGCTGCACAGCCAGGACTTCACGCCCGCGGGCTTCGAATGGATCGATGCCGACGATGCCGAGCGCAGCGTGTTCCTGTTCCTGCGCAAGCCCGCGCACGACGGCCCGCCCGTGCTGGTGGCCGTGAACATGACACCGGTGCCGCGCACCAACCTGCTGGTGGGCGTGCCGTGCGACGGCACCTGGCGCGAGGTGCTCAATACCGACGCCACCGAATTCGGCGGCGCGGGCTGGGGCAACTTCGGCGAGGTCGAGGCATCGCCCGTGCGCGCGCACGGCCGGCGCCACTCGCTGAGCCTCACGCTGCCGCCGCTGTCCACCGTGATCCTGCAATCCGAGGGCCAACGATGAAGCGTGAAACCACCCCGATCGGCGCCAAGGCGCCCAAGGGCAAGACCCAGACCGCGAGCGAAAGCACCCCCATCCCCCGCACCGAGACCAAGGCCCCCGCGCGCAAGCGCTCGCTGCCGCCGCCCGAGCCGCCGCTGAGCTTCGCGCCGGCAACCGCCGCACCCGATGCGCCCGCTCCCGCCGACGGCTCCGACGGCCGCATCCGCGCGGTGATCGGCGCGGTGCTGCCCTCGGTCGACGAGGGCCGCTTCCCGGTCAAGGCCATCGTGGGCCAGCGCACGACGATCACGGCGCACTGCTTCACCGACGGCCACGACGTGCTGCGCGTGATGCTGCGCTGGCGACCCGAAGCGAGCAACGGGGCACGCGACGCGGTGCGCGAGCTGCCGATGCGCGCGCTCGGCAACGACGTGTGGGAAGCCGCGTTCGCGCCGCCCGCGATCGGGCGCTACCTCTACAGCGTCAGCGCCTGGGTCGATTCCTTCGAGTCGTGGCGCCACGAGATGGCGCGCCGCGTGGGCGAGGACATCCGCATCGCGGCGCTCGCCGCGGCCAAGGACATCGTGGCGGCCGCGGGCCGCGCCGACGGCGCCGACCGCGAGGCGCTGGCGCGCTGGGGCGAGGAACTCGCGCGCGCCGCGGCCGATGGCGCGACCGAGCTGCGCGCGGTGCAGGCGCTGGCGCTCGATGCCTCGCTGGCCGAGGTGGCGCGCCGTTACCCCGACCGCAGCCTCGCCGTGACCTCGGCCGAACTGCCGCTGTGGGCGCAGCGCACGCGCGCGGGCTTCAGCACCTGGTACGAGCTCTTTCCGCGTTCGGCCTCGAGCGAACCGGGCCGCCACGGCACCTTCCGCGACGTCGAGACGCGGCTGCCCGCGATCGCCGCGATGGGCTTCGACGTGCTCTACATGCCGCCGATCCATCCGATCGGCCGCGAGCAGCGCAAGGGCCCGAACAACACGCTGGTGGCCGGTCCCGACGACGTGGGCAGCCCCTGGGCCATCGGCGCCCGGGAAGGCGGCCACAAGTCGATCCTGCCCGCGCTCGGCACGCCCGAGGACTTCCGCCACCTGGTGCAGGCCGCGAACGCGCAGGGCATCGAGATCGCGCTCGACATCGCCTTCCAGTGCGCGCCCGACCATCCCTACGTGAAGGAACACCCCGAGTGGTTCCGCCGCCGGCCCGACGGCAGCGTGCAGTACGCGGAGAACCCGCCGAAGAAGTACCAGGACATCTATCCCTTCCACTTCGAGAGCGATGACTGGCGCGCGCTGTGGGCCGAGCTGAAGAGCGTGCTCGACCACTGGATCGGCGAGGGCGTGCGCATCTTCCGCGTCGACAACCCGCACACCAAGTCCTTCGCGTTCTGGCAGTGGGTGATCGGCGAGATCAACCGCGAGCACCCCGACGTGATCTTCCTGGCCGAGGCCTTCACGCGGCCGAAGGTGATGCACCGGCTCGCGAAGCTGGGCTTCACCCAGTCCTACACCTACTTCACCTGGCGCACCGGCAAGGCCGAGCTGGTCGAGTACTTCACCGAGCTGTCGAGCGGCCCGGGCGCCGACTATTTCCGCCCCAACGCCTGGCCCAACACGCCCGACATCCTGCACGAGCAGCTGCAGGCCGGCGACGCGCCGACCTACATGGCGCGGCTGGTGCTCGCGGCCACGCTCGCGGGCAGCTACGGTATCTACGGACCGGCCTACGAGCTGCGCGAGCACCGCCCGCGCGAGCATGGCAGCGAGGAGTACCTCGACTCCGAGAAGTACCAGCTGCGGCACTGGAACCACGACGATCCCGAGAGCCTCGCGCCCTTCATCGCGCGCGTGAACCGCATCCGCCACGACAACCCCGCGCTGCAGACGCACCGCGGCGTGCGCTTCCTGCCGGTCGAGAACGACATGCTGCTGGCCTATGCGCGCGAGTCCGTGCCCGACAACGACGAAGCCGAGGCCAACGTGGTGATCGTCGCGGTCAACCTCGATCCGCACCAGGCGCAGTCAGGCTGGATCTACCTCGACCCGGCCAGCATCGGCGTCGGTCCCGACGAGGACTTCCAGGTGCACGACCTGCTCACCAACCAGCGCTACACCTGGCGCGGCCATCACCACTACGTGAAGCTCGATCCGCACAGCGTGCCCGCCCACATCCTCGTGGTGCGCCGGCGCGTGCGCAGCGAGCGCGATTTCGATTACTTCCTCTGAGGGAGAGAGCGATGAATGCACCCGTTTTCGCGCATCGCGCTGGAAACCGTCGAGATCGACAACAGCGACGATCCGCTGTGGTACCGCGATGCGGTGATCTACCAGCTCAACGTCAAGGCCTTCTTCGACACCAACAACGATGGCGTCGGCGACTTCAAGGGCGTGACCGCGAAGCTCGACTACGTGAAGGAGCTGGGCGTCAACACGATCTGGCTGATGCCCTTCTATCCCTCGCCGCTGCGCGACGACGGCTACGACATCTCGGCCTACGAGGACGTGAACCCGCAGTTCGGCACGCTCGACGACTTCCGCGAGATGCTCGACGAGGCGCACAAGCGCGGGCTGCGCGTGATCACCGAGCTGGTCATCAACCACACCTCGAGCGAGCACCCGTGGTTCCAGGCCGCGCGCAAGGCGCCGCCCGGTTCGCCCGAGCGCGACTTCTACGTCTGGAGCGACACCGACCAGCTCTACCAGGGCACGCGGATCATCTTCACCGACACCGAGACCTCGAACTGGTCGTGGGACCCGGTGGCCAAGGCCTACTACTGGCACCGCTTCTTCAGCCACCAGCCGGACCTGAACTTCGACAACCCGGCGGTGCTGGAGGCGGTGCTCAAGGTCATGCGCTTCTGGCTCGACATGGGCGTGGACGGCTTCCGGCTCGACGCCATCCCCTACCTGGTGGAGCGCGACGGCACCAGCAACGAGAACCTGCCCGAGACGCACGCGGTGATCAAGAAGCTGCGCGCGGCGATCGACGCCGAGTACAGGAACCGCTTCCTGCTGGCCGAGGCCAACATGTGGCCCGAGGACGTGCGCGAGTACTTCGGCGACGGCGACGAGTGCCACATGGCCTACCACTTCCCGCTGATGCCGCGCATGTACATGGCGATCGCGCAGGAGGACCGGCATCCGGTGGTCGAGATCCTGCAGCAGACGCCCGACATCCCCGAGGGCTGCCAGTGGGCGATCTTCCTGCGCAACCACGACGAGCTCACGCTCGAGATGGTGACCAGCAAGGAGCGCGACTACATGTACAACATGTACGCGGCCGACCAGCGCGCGCGCATCAACCTCGGCATCCGCCGGCGCCTGGCGCCGCTGATGGAGAACGACCTCGACCGCGTGAAGCTCATGAACGGCATGCTGCTGTCGATGCCGGGCTCGCCGATCATCTATTACGGCGACGAGATCGGCATGGGCGACAACGTGTTCGTGGGCGACCGCAATGGCGTGCGCACGCCGATGCAGTGGAGCCCCGACCGCAACGCCGGCTTCTCGCGCGCCGATCCGCAGCGCCTGTACCTGCAGCCGATCATGGACCCGATGTTCGGCTACGAGGCGCTCAACGTGGAGGCGCAGGCGCGCGACGCCAGCTCGCTGCTGAACTGGACGCGCCGCATGCTCGCGGTGCGCAAGACCAGCCATGCCTTCGGTCGCGGCCGGCGCCGCTTCCTCAAGCCCGGCAACCGCAAGATCCTGGCCTACGTCAGCGAGTACGGCGACGACATCATCCTGACGGTGTTCAACCTCTCGCGCGCGGCGCAGCCGGTCGAGCTCGACCTCGCGGCCTTCAAGGGCCGGGTGCCGGTGGAGATGCTCGGTCGCGCTCCGTTCCCGCCGATCGGCGAGCTGCCCTACCTGCTCACGCTGGCCTCGTATGGCTTCTACTGGTTCAAGCTCACGCTCGATGCCGAGATGCCGGTGTGGCACCAGGAGGGCGTGGCGCTGCAGGAGCAGCCGACGCTGGTGCTGTTCGACGGCTGGGACAGCTTCTTCCGCGAGCGCGTGATGCCGTGGCGCATCGGCATGGCCGAGCGCATGCGCACCCAGTTCGAGACCGACACGCTGCCGCGCCACATCGAGATCCAGCGCTGGTACGCCTCCAAGGGCGAGACCATCGCGCGCGCCCGGCTGGCCGACCATGCGGTGTGGGAGGACGGCGCCGACCGCTACCTGCTGCCGCTGTTCGACCTCGAGGGCCCGCGCGAGAGCGCCACCTACTTCATGCCGCTGACCCTGGCGTGGGAGGAGCGCGAGGAGGAACGCATGAACCGCCTCGCGCAGGCCGGCCTCGCGAAGGTGCGCCAGCAGGCCCAGGTCGGGCTGATGGGCGATGCCTTCTACGACGAGCCCTTCTGCCGCGCGCTGGTGCGCGCCATCCAGCAGGGACTGGAGCTGCCGACGGCCGCGGGCCGGCTGCAGTTCCGCCCCACGGCCGCGTTCGCGAAGCTGGGCCTGGACATCGAAGCCATGCCCGTGGGCCGGCCGAGCGCGCAGAGCAGCAACACGGTGGTGACGCTCAACGACACGCTGTTCCTCAAGGGCTACCGCCGCGCGCGCAAGGGCATCAATCCCGAGCTCGAGATGGGCCGCTTCCTCACGGACGTGGTGCAGTACGCGAACTGCGTGCCGGTGCTCGGCGCGCTCGAGTACGTGGGCAACGACGGCCAGGTGATGGCGCTCGCGATGGTGCAGTCGTACATGGCGAACCAGGGCGACGGCTGGACCTTCACGCGCGACTACGTCGAGCGCTACCTCGAAGAGCTGCGCACCGCGCCGGCCGACCTGCCCGACGCGCCGGCGCCGGCCGATGCGCACGGCGGCTTCATGGCACTGGCCGCGACCCTGGGCCAGCGCACCGCCGAGCTGCACCTCGCGCTGGCGCGCCCCACCGGCGACCCGGCCTTCGATCCCGAGCCCACCAGCGCGGCCGACGCCACGGCGTTGCAGACCCATGCGCAGGCCGAGGTCGACACCACGCTGGCGCTGCTGCAGCAGCGGCTGGGCCAGCTGAGCGACCCGGTGCGCGAGCAGGCGCAGCAGCTGCTGGGCCTGCGCGAGGCGCTGCACGCGGCGGTGGCCGCCAGCGTGCCCGCGCAGGGCGGCGGTCGCAAGACCCGCTACCACGGCGACTACCACCTGGGCCAGGTGCTGGTGAGCGGCAACGACTTCGTGATCATCGATTTCGAGGGCGAGCCCGCGCGCGACTTCGAGGAGCGCCGCGCCAAGGCCTCGCCGCTGCGCGACGTGGCGGGCATGCTGCGCTCGTTCAACTACGCGCGCTGGACCGCGCTGCGGCGCGTGGCGCAGAACGCCGAGGAGGCGGTGCGCCTCGATGCCGCGGTGCGCGACTGGGAGCGCGTGACGCGCGACGCCTTCCTCTCGGCCTACACCGGCACGCTGGCCGGCGCGGCCGAGGCGGTGCCGGCCGATGCCGGACTGCTGCGCCTGTTCGAGATCGAGAAGGCGCTCTACGAGCTGCGCTACGAGCTCAACAACCGCAACGACTGGGTCGAGGTGCCGCTGCACGGCCTGCTCGCCCTCGTTGCGCCGAACCATTCCGCCGCGCGCTGACGCGACGGTCCACAGAAGGAGGAACTCATCATGGACAACTTCGGCTTCCACCTGGAACCCTTGCGCGCGATCCTCTACCAGATCGGCGCCTACCTGCCGCGGCTGCTGGTGGCGCTGGTGGTCGTGTTCGCGGGCTGGCTGATCGCCAAGGTGGTGCGCTTCGCGGTCATCAAGGCGCTGCGCGCGTTCAACTTCAACGTGCTGACCGAGCGCTCGGGGCTGGACAACTTCTGGCGCCAGGGCGGGCTCATGAGCGACACCTCGGCGATCGTGGGCGCGCTGTTCTATTGGGTGGTGATCCTCGCCGCGCTGCTGATCGCCTTCAACGGGCTGGGGCTGAGCTACATCGCCGACCTGCTGGGGCGCGCGGTCTGGTTCGTGCCCAACATCTTCATCGCGCTGCTGGTGCTGGCCTTCGGCGCCTACTTCGCGCGCTTCGTCGGCGGCGCGGTGCAGACCTACTGCCGCAACGCCGGCATGCAGGACGGCCAGCTGCTGGGCAAGGCCGCGCAGTACGCGGTGATGGTGTTCGTGGTGCTGATCGCGCTCGACCAGGTCAAGGTGGGCGGCGACATCGTGCGCGAAACCTTCCTCGTGATGCTCGCCGGCATCGTTCTTGCTCTTGCACTGGCCTTCGGCCTCGCGGGCAAGGACTGGGCGGCCGAGCGCATCGAGCACTGGTGGCCGCGCGAACGTCCGCGCGGGCCTGGGGTGGCGCCGGTGCGCACGCCGGTGACGCCGGCCGCGCCGCTGACGCCCACCGCGCCCGCCACGTCCACGGCGCCTGCCGCCGCCGCCGGCACCGAGAGCGCTCCAGCGCCTTCCGTGCGCCAGCCCGTGGCACCGCGCAGCGACCACGCGCCGGGCCCGTACGACAGCGGCGAGCGCTGGCCGCCACCGCGCTGAACGCGGCCATCGGCACCCTGACCTTTTTCGTGTTTCCCGACCCCGACCGATCTCTCGCATTGACCCATTCATGAAGAAGGCCACCTACAGCCCCATCTCCGCCGTCTGGCCCGGCGAGCCCTATCCGCGCGGCGCGACCTGGGACGGCCAGGGCGTCAACTTCGCGCTGTTCACGCAGCATGCGCACAAGGTCGAGCTGTGCCTGTTCGACGAGAGCGGTCGGCGCGAGCTCCAGCGCATCGAGCTGCGCGACCGCACCGACGACGTGTGGCACTGCTACCTGCCCGAGGCCCGCCCCGGCCTGGCCTACGGCTACCGCGTGCACGGCCCCTACAAGCCCGAGGAGGGCCACCGCTTCAATCCGCACAAGCTGCTGGTCGACCCCTATGCCAAGGACCTCGTCGGCTCGCTGCGCTGGGGCGACGCGCTCTACGGCTACACCGTGGGCGGCCGGCGCGAGGACCTGTCCTTCGACCGCCGCGACAGCGCGCCGCTGATGCCCAAGAGCCGCGTGCTCGAGACAGCCTTCACCTGGGGCGAGGACCGCCGGCCGTCGATCCCCTGGCAGGACATGGTGATCTACGAGCTGAACGTGCGCGGCTTCACGATGCAGCATCCCGAGGTGCCGCCGCAGCTGCGCGGCACCTACGCGGGCCTGGGCTGCGCGCCGGTGATCGACCACCTGCGCCGGCTGGGCGTGACCACGGTCGAGCTCTTGCCGGTGCACGGCTTCCTCAACGACCGCCACCTGGCCGAGCGCGGCCTGCAGAACTACTGGGGCTACAACACGCTGACCTACTTCGCGCCCGAGATGCGCTACAGCGCGTCGGGCAAGGTGAAGGAGTTCAAGACCCTGGTCAAGACGCTGCACTCGGCCGGCATCGAGGTGATCCTCGACGTGGTCTACAACCACAGCTGCGAGGGCAACCAGCTCGGGCCCACGCTGTCGATGCGCGGCGTGGACAACGCCTCCTACTACATCCTCAACGCCGACCAGCGCCGCTACTACGACGACTTCACGGGCTGCGGCAACACCGTCAACCTCGAGCATCCGCGCGCGCTGCAGCTGGTGATGGACTCGCTGCGCTACTGGGTCGAGGAGATGCACGTCGACGGCTTCCGCTTCGACCTCGCCTCGGCGCTGGCGCGCGAGTCGGGCCGGGTCGAGAACCTCGGCGGCTTCTTCGACGCGATCCGGCAGGACCCGACCCTGAGCCGCGTGAAGCTGATCGCCGAGCCCTGGGACCTGGGCCATGGCGGCTACCAGGTCGGCAACTTCCCGCTCGGCTGGGCCGAGTGGAACGACCGCTACCGCGACGGCATGCGCGGCTTCTGGAAGGGCGACGCGGGCGTCACCGGCGAGATGGCGCTGCGGCTCACGGGCTCGCAGGACCTCTACGGCTGGTCGGGCAAACGGCCGTTCGCGAGCATCAACTTCGTGACCGCGCACGACGGCTTCAACCTCGAGGACCTGGTCTCATACAACGACAAGCACAACGAGGCCAACGGCGAGGACAACCGCGACGGCAGCAACCACAACGTGTCGTGGAACTGCGGCGCCGAGGGCGCGACCGACGATGCCGAGGTGAACGCGCTGCGCGCGCGGCAGAAGCGCAACCTGCTGGCCACACTGTTGCTGTCGCAGGGCGTGCCGATGCTGCTGGCGGGCGACGAGCGCGGCCACAGCCAGAACGGCAACAACAACGCCTACTGCCAGGACAACGCGCTGAGCTGGATCGACTGGAGCGACACGCCCGAGCGCGCCGCGCTCACGCGCTTCGTGCAGCGCGCCATCGCGCTGCGGCGCCGGCACCCGGCGTTCCGCCGCCGCAGCTTCTTCGAGGGCCGCGTGCCCGAGGGGCAGTCGGCCAAGGACATCTGCTGGCTGCGCCCCGACGGCGACGAGATGAGCTCCGAGGACTGGAACACCGACCATGTGCGCTGCCTCGCGGCGCTGGTCTCGGGCAGCGCCTTGCCCGACCGCGGGCCGCGCGGCGAGACGCTGCGCGACGACGACTTCCTGCTGCTGCTCAACGCGCACCACGACGCGATCCCGTTTCAACTGCCGCCGAGCACCGCGCCCTGGCGCGTGCTGCTCGACACCACCAAGGACGATGGCGCCGGCGAGACGGGCAAGCTGGAAGGCGCGGCCTATGCGCTGCCCAGCCGCTCGCTGGTACTGCTGGGCCGAGAGAACATGGGAACCCCCGAATGAACGACGCGATCCTCACGCAGCCACGCACGCACGCGATGCCCTTCGGCGCCTTGCCGAATCCCGCCGGCGGCGTCGACTTCCGCTTCTGGGCGCCCGATGCGCCGCAGGTGCTGCTCGAACTCGGCACCGAGGCGCATGCCATGGCGCGCGATGCCGAGGGCTGGCACCGGCTGCGGCTCGCGCAGGCACGCGCCGGCGACCGCTACCGCTTCCGCATGCCCGACGGGGTGCAGGTGCCCGACCCGGCCTCGCGCTTCAATCCCGAGGACGTGCACGGCCCGAGCGAAGTCATCGACCCGGCCGCCTACGCCTGGCGCGACGGCGGCTGGCGCGGCCGGCCCTGGTCCGAGGCCGTGATCTACGAGCTGCACGTGGGCAGCTTCACGCCCGAGGGCACCTTCGACGCCACGCGCGCGCGGCTGCCCGAACTCGCGGCGCTCGGCATCACGGCCATCGAGCTGATGCCGCTGGCGGACTTCCCGGGCCGACGCGGCTGGGGCTACGACGGCGTGCTGCCCTTCGCGCCCGATGCGGTCTACGGCCGGCCCGAGGCGCTCAAGGCGCTGATCGACGAGGCCCACGCGCTCGGCATGATGGTGCTGGTCGACGTGGTCTACAACCACTTCGGGCCCGAAGGCAACTACCTGCATGCCTGCTGCCCGCAGTTCTTCAACGACGCGCACCGCACGCCCTGGGGCGCCGCGATCAACTACGACGGGCCCGGCAGCGCGACCGTGCGCGACTTCTTCATCCACAACGCGCTCTACTGGGTCGAGGAGTTCCATGCCGACGGCCTGCGCATGGACGCGGTGCACGCGATCCGCGACGACTCGCCGGTGGGCATCGTGCAGGCCATCTGCGCCGCGCTGCGCGAGGGCCGCACGCGCGAAGTGCACGTGGTGCTGGAAGAGGACCGCAACCTCGCGCACCTGCTCGAGCGCGACGAGGAAGGCCGGCCGCGCATCGCCACCGCGCAATGGAACGACGACCTGCACCATGCGGCCCACGTGCTGCTGACCGGCGAGCGCGACGGCTACTACGCCGACTACGCGCAGCGGCCGCTCGAACTGTTCGCGCGCGCGCTGGCCGAGGGCTTCGTCTACCAGGGCCAGGCCTCGGTGTTCCGCGAAGGCGAGACGCGCGGCGAGCCGAGCGCCAACCTGCCCTCGGGCGCCTTCGTGTCCTACCTGCAGACGCACGACCAGGTCGGCAACCGCGCCTTCGGCGAACGCATCGACGCGCTGGCCGACCCGGTGCTGGTGCGCGCCGCGCGCGCCTGCCTGCTGTTGTCGCCGCACACGCCGATGCTGTTCATGGGCGAGGAGTACGCGGCCGCCACGCCCTTCCCCTACTTCTGCGACTTCGGGCCCGAGCTCGCGGCCGCGGTGTCGCAGGGCCGGCGCGACGAGTTCGGCCGCTTCGCCGCCTTCGCCGACGAAGCCGCGCGCGCGGCCATCCCCGACTGCAACGCGCCCGAGAGCTTCGCGCTGGCCAAGCTCGACTGGAGCGAGCGCGAGCGCTCGCCGCACCGCGAGAACCTCGAGAGCGTGCGGCAGCTGCTGCGCTTGCGCCGCGAGCGGCTGGTGCCGCATTTCGGCGGGCGCCAGCGCGGCGGCGAATACGAGGTCGAGGACGACCTGCTGCGCGTGCGCTGGACGCTGTCGGACGGCGCGGTGCTGCACCTGCTGGCCTGCTTCGGCGAGCACCAGCATGCGGTCGACGCGCCGCCGGGCGAGACGCTGCATTCGGCCGGCGCGCTCGGTGAGGCGGTCGATGCCGCGAGCGCACCCGATGGACATCCGCAACGGCTGCGCCTCGCGCGCGGCGCGGTGCATCTGAGCCTGCAGGTGTCCGATGTCGAGTGAATCCCGCGAGCACCCCACGATCGAGGCGCTGTGCGCGCGCTTCGGCATCGACACCCGCTACCACGATGTCTTCGGCCACGAGCACCAGGTACCGCGCGCCACCCTGCGCGCGCTGCTGGCCACCTTCGGCGTGGCCTGGCGCGGCGAGGACGACGACACGCCGGCCACGGTGCCGCCCGAGGCCGGTGCCGTGCTGCCCGCGGTGCACGTGGTGCGCGCCGAGCAGGCACCGTGGTCGCTGGCGCTCGATCCTGCCGTCCTGCCGACCACGGCCGACGGCCGCCACCTCTGGCACCTGCGCGACGAATACGGCGAGCCCAGCACGGGCGAGGCGCGGATCGGCGCCGACGGCATGCTGGCCTTCGACGTCGAGCTGCAGCCCGGCTACCACCGCCTGTCGATCGAAGGCGCCGAGGGCGAGACGCTGCTGATCGCGACACCGGGACGCTGCTACCGGCCGCCCTCGCTCGCGCCCGAGGGCGGCGGCCGCGCCTGGGGCCTCGCGGTGCAGCTGCCCGCGCTGCGCTCGCGGCGCAACTGGGGCATGGGCGACTTCGGCGACCTCTCGGAACTGGCCGCGCGCATGGCGCCGCTGGGCGTGGATGCGATCGGCCTCAACCCGCTGCATGCGCTGTTCGCGCACAACCCGCTGCATGCGAGCCCTACAGCCCGTCGACGCGACAGCAGATCGACGCGCTCTACATCGCGGTGGAGGCGGTGCCCGACTTCGCCGAGTGCGAGGAGGCGCGGCGCATGGTCGCCGAGCCCGCGTTCCAGACCCGGCTGAAGGCGCTGCGCGCCGCGCCGCTGGTCGACCGCGCGGGCGTGGCGCAGGCCAAGCACGAGGTGCTGCGCTGCCTGTTCGCCCACTTCGAGCGCGCGCACCTGGGGCCCGACACCGAGCCCGGCAGCGATCGCGCGCGCATCTTCCGTTCCTTCGTGGCCGACCGCGGCGAGGCGCTGCACCGCCATGCGCTGTTCGAGGCGCTGCAGGCGCATTTCCATGCCGCCGACGCCTCGGTGCATGGCTGGACCGGCTGGCCCGAGGCCTATCGCGATCCGGCCTCGGAGGCGGTGGCGCAGTTCGAGCGCACGCATGCGAGCGAGCTGCACTTCCACCAGTACCTGCAGTGGCTGGCCTCGATGCAGTTGGCGGAGGCCGGGGCGCGCTGCCGTGCGCTCGGCATGCGCGTGGGCCTGTACCTCGACCTCGCGATCTCGGTCGACCGCGCGGGCTCGGACGCCTGGGGCGGCCAGTCGGTGTTCGCGCTCGGCGCGAGCGTGGGCGCGCCGCCCGACGAGTTCAATCCGCAGGGCCAGGGCTGGGGCCTGCCGCCGCTGCGCGCCGACCGGCTGCGCACGAGCGGCTACCGGCTGTTCGCCGACACGCTGCGCGCCAACATGCGCCATGGCGGCGCGCTGCGCATCGACCACGTGATGGGGCTGATGCGGCTGTTCTGGATTCCCGAGGGCAGCTCGCCGCGCGACGGCGCCTATGTGCAGTACCCGCTCGAGGAGATGCTCGCGATCCTCACGCTCGAGAGCCATCGCCACCACTGCATGGTGATCGGCGAGGACCTGGGCACGGTGGCCCCGCGCGTGCGCGAGGCGCTGGCGCAGGCCGACGTGCTGTCGTACCGCGTGCTCGTCTTCGAGACCCGCGGCAGCGAGTTCCTGCCGCCCGGCGACTACCCGGGCGCGGCGCTCGCGACCTTCGGCACGCACGACCTCGCGACCCTGGCCGGCTGGTGGTCGGGCCACGATCTGCGCCTGCGCGCGCAGCTCGGGCTGTTCCCCTCGCAGGAGCTGTTCGAGAAGCAGCAGGCCGACCGCGCGGCGCAGCGCGTGGGCCTGTTGCGCGCGCTGCACCGGCAGGGCCTGCTGTCGGCCGAAGAGACGGCCGCGGCCGCCACGGCCACGCAGCCCGATGCCGCGCTGACGGCCGCCGTGCATGCCTACATCGGCGCCACGCCCTGCGCGCTGGCGATGGTGCAGCCCGAGGACCTGCTGGGCACGCTCGACCAGGCGAACCTGCCGGGCACCACCGACGAGCTGCAGCCCAACTGGCGCCGCAAGCTCGAGGCCGAGCTCGAGACCCTGGCCACGCGCGAGACGGTGCGCGCGGTGGCGGCGCGGCTGGCCGCCGAGCGGCCGCGCGCGAGCCCCACGCAGGACGTCGGGCAGCGCGTGCCCGAGGCGCGCATTCCGCGCGCCACCTACCGCCTGCAGCTGCACCGCGACTTCGGCTTCGATGCCGCGGCGGCGATCGTGCCCTACCTCGCGCGGCTGGGCATCAGCCATGTCTACTGCTCGCCGATCCAGCGCGCGCGCGCCGGCAGCATGCACGGCTACGACGTGGTCGCGCACGACCAGATCAATCCCGAGCTCGGCGGCGCCGAGGGCTTCGAGCGCTTCACGCGCACCCTGCGCGAACAGGGCCTGGGCCTGCTGCTCGACATGGTGCCCAACCACATGGGCGTGTTCGGCGCCGACAACGGCTGGTGGATGGACGTGCTCGAGCACGGCCCGGCCTCGGTCTATGCGCAGCACTTCGACATCGACTGGGAACCGCTGAACCCGGAGCTGCGCGGCAAGGTGCTGCTGCCGGTGCTCGGCGTGCCCTACGGCGAGGCGCTCTCCAACGGCGAGCTGGTGCTGCACTTCGAGCGCGGCGAAGGCACGGCGCGCGGCGAGGCCGGCTTCGCGCTGCGCTACTACGAGCACCGCTTCCCGATCGCGCCGCGCAGCCACGCCAGCGTGCTGGCGCGCGCCGTCGAGGCGGTGTCGAACGCCGGGCCGCGCGCGCGGCTGCAGGCGCTGGCCGAGGCCTGGGCGCAATGGCCGGTGCACGATGCCAGCGCCGACGACGCGCCCGCGGCCGACCCGGCCGTGCGCGAGGCGCGCTCGCGCGAGCATGCATTGCTGAAGGCACGGCTGGGCGAACTCGCCGATGCGCACGCCGAGGTGGCGCAGGCGCTGGCACAGGCCACGGCCGGCTTCAACGACGGCGGCGCGCGCGATGCGCTGCATGCGTTGATCGAGGCCCAGCACTGGCGCCTGACCTACTGGCGCGTGGCGGCCGACGAGATCAACTACCGGCGCTTCTTCGACATCAACGACCTCGCGGCGTTGCGCATGGAGCGCGACGAGGTGTTCGAGGCCACGCAGTCGCTGGCGCTGGACCTGGCTTCGCAGGGCATCGTCGACGGCCTGCGCATCGACCATCCCGACGGCCTGCACGATCCGGCGCGCTACTTCCTGCAGCTGCAGGAGGGCTATGCGCGCCGCGCCGGGCTGCCGCTGACCGGCAATGACGCGCGCGGCCGACCGGCGCGGCCGCTGTACGTGGTGGCCGAGAAGATCGTGGCGCGCGGCGAGGAGGTGCCCGAGGACTGGCATGTGCACGGCACCACCGGCTACCGCTTCGCGAACGTGGCCAACGGCGTGCTGATCGACACCGCCGCGGCCGGGCGTTTCGCAGTGCTGTGGCATCGCTTCACCGAGTCGCCCGCGCACTTCGAGACCCATGTGCGCGACGGCAAGGCGGCCGTGATGCGCCATGCGCTGGCCTCGGAGCTCTCAGTGCTGTCGAACGCGCTGCTGCGCATCGCGCGCGCCGACCGCGACACGCGCGACCACACGCTCAACACGCTGCGCCGCGCGCTCGCGGCGGTGGTGGCCTGCCTGCCGGTCTACCGCAGCTACATCGTCGACCGGCCCTCGGCGCAGGACCGCCGCTTCATCGACCACGCGGTGGCCGAGGCCGAGCGGCACTTCGGCGACGGCGACACCTCGGTCTACGCGTTCCTGCGCCAGACCTTGAGCGGCGAGGCCGTGCCCACGGCCGGCCCCGCGCTGCGCGACCGGGTGCGGCGCTTCGCGGTGCGCTTCCAGCAGTTCAGCGCGCCGGTGGCGGCCAAGGGCGTGGAGGACACGGCCTTCTATCGCTACTTTCCGCTCGCCGCGCTCAACGAGGTGGGTGGCGATCCCGACGTGTTCGGCGTCGACGTGGAGGACTTCCACGCGGCGAGCGCCGACCGTGCCGCGCGCTGGCCGCACACCATGCTCGCGACCTCGACGCACGACAACAAGCGCTCGGAGGACGTGCGCACGCGCATCGACGTGCTGTCGGAGATCCCGCGCGAATGGCGCGCCGCGCTGATGCGCTGGCGCCGGCTGCAGCAGCCGCTGCGCGAGCGCATGGCCGCCGAGGGCGCGCCGGCCGACGCGCCCTCGGGCGCCGACCTCTACCTGCTGTGCCAGACGCTGATCGGCACGCTGCCCGTCGAAGAACTCGACGGCGAGGCGCTGGCCGACTACAGCGAGCGCATCGTGCAGTACATGCACAAGGCCGCGCGCGAGGCCAAGCTGCGCACCGCGTGGACCCGGCCCGACGCGGGCTACGAGGACGCGCTGCGGCGCTTCGTGGAGCTGACGCTCGATGCGGCGCAGCCGGCCGCGTGGTGGGCGGACCTGCAGGCCTTCGCGTCGCGCATCGCGCTGTTCGGCGCGTGGAACAGCCTGTCGCTGACGCTCTTGAAGTTCGCCTCGCCCGGCGTGCCCGATGTCTACCAGGGCACCGAGCTGATGCCGCTGACGCTGGTGGACCCCGACAACCGGCGCGCCGTGGACTATGCATGCCGCGAAGACCTGCTCGAGGACTTCGAGCGGCGCGCGGCCGGTGCGCGATCCGCCGAGAGCGTGGACGCGTTCGCGCGCGCGCCGCACGACGGCCGCGCCAAGCTCTGGTTCGCCTGGCGGCTGCTGGCGCTGCGCCGCGCGCAGGACGCGTTCTTCCGCGATGCCGGCTACCGCGGGCTGCGCGTCGAAGGACCGCTCGCGCGGCACGTGGTCGCGTTCGAGCGGCGCCACGAGGGACGCACGCTGGTGGTGGTGACCGCGCGCTTCTTCGCGGGCCTGTGCGGCGGCGTGATCGACGAGGCCGCGCCGGTGCTGCCGGTGGGCGAGGCCTGGCGCGGCACGCGCGTGTGGCTGTCCGACGAGGGCACGCCCGATGCGCGGGTCGGTTTCACCGAACTGCTGACCGATGCGCCGTTCGAATCGGGCCGCGAGCTCGACCTCGCGCTGCTGTTCGCGCGCCTGCCATGGGCCGCGCTGTGGCGCGGCGCGCCGGGCGATTGAATCGCGCGCGGCGGCGCGGTCCTACGCGCTGTCGCGACGAAGGGTGCCTCGTTGGGCGGCGGCGCGGCCGCACAGTGCCACCACACTGCACCACGCCCCCGCCATGCCCACCGCATCCAACACGACCCGCCGCGCGCGTCCGCCGCGCGGCCCGCTCTCCATCTTCATGGTGGAGGACGAGCCGCTGGTGCAGGACAGCCTGCGCGTGGTGCTCGGCGGCTTCCTCGGCGCCGAGGTGGTGGGCTCGGCGAACAGCGAGGCGGAGGCGATCTCGTGGCTGCAGGCGCACGACGATGCCTGGCGAATCGCCGTGGTGGACCTGTTCCTGCAGCAGGGCACCGGCCTGGGCGTGCTGTCGTGGCTCGCGCCGATGAAGAACGGCCGCACGGTGATCGCGCTGACCAATGCGGCCACGCGCGCGAACCGCGAGCAATGCCTGCAACTCGGCGCCGACGCGGTGTTCGACAAGTCCGAAGAGATCAACGAATTCCTGAGCTTCTGCGAGGGCGCGTCGACGGGCACGACGCCGGCGGTGGCGCTCGCGTCGAAGGCGACCGCGCGCACGAGCGGGCCCGCCTGAGCGACCCGCGCGCTCGCCTACAGCGACGCAGGCGGCGCACCGACGATGCGCGGCCGGTGCGGCCCGAGGATGAAGTTTCTTCACCTCTTCATCCACACAGCACACACCGAAAGGAGTCAGACATGGCCAAGGAAAAGCATCTGCTCGACACGAACAACAACCTGCACCGCGACCCGATCACCGGCGAGCCCGGCTCGCATCCGGTGGGTACCGGCGTCGGCGCCACCGGCGGCGCGCTCGCGGGCGCGGCGGTCGGCGCGGTGGGCGGCCCCGCGGGCGCGGCGGCCGGCCTGATCGCGGGCGCCGTGCTCGGCGGCATGGGCGGCAAGGCCGTCGCGGAACGCGTGAACCCGAGCGTGGAACGCGCGCACTGGGCCTCGGCCTACGAGCGCGAGCCCTACTACGAAGCCGGCCGCAGCTACGACGACTATGCGCCGGCTTATGAGCTGGGCTGGAGCGGACGCGCCTCGGGCCATGACGAGTTCGCGGCCGTGGAGCCCTCGCTCGCGCGCGAGTGGGAAACACGCCGCGGCGCCTCGACGCTCGACTGGACGCGTGCCCGTCCCGCGTCGCAGGCCGCGTGGGAGCGCGCCGACCGCATCTACTACAGCGACGAGGACAGCGCGATTCCCGCGGTGGACGGCCCGCCGCTGGCGAACGACGACGTGGTCGACGTGATCAACGACCTGCTCGAGACCAGCCGCGATGGCGAGTACGGCTTCCGTGTCTGCGCCGAGGAGATCGACGACGCGCAGCTCAAGCGCGTGTTCGCCGCGCGTGCCGTCGAGTGCGCCGACGCGGCGGCACAGCTGGTGCGCATCGTCGAGTCCTACGGCGGACAACCGGCCGCGGGCGGGACGGCCAGCGGTGCGATGCACCGTGGCTGGGTCCATGTGAAGGGCGCGGTCGGCGCCAACAGCAGGCTCTCGATCCTCGAGGAGTGCGAGCGTGGCGAGGACACGGCCGTGGCGCGCTACCGCAAGGCGCTCAAGCAGATGCTGCCGGCCGGCGTGCGCGAGATCGTCGAGACGCAGGCGCGCGGTGCGCAGCGAAACCACGATCAGATCCGCGACCTGCGCAACGCGGAGCGCGACGCACGTTGACCGCGGTGCCCTGAACGACGAAGAGCCGGCATGCCGGGCTCTTTTTTTCGCGGACCGCCTGAGCGGCTCAGCTGCAGTTGAGCTTCATCGCCTCGATGCGGCCGCCGAAACCGAGCCGGCTGATCAGCCCGCCTTCGCGGCTGTTGGCGGGGAAGCTCACGGTGCGGTCGCGGAACATCGCGCGTTGATAGACCTCGAGCGTGGCGCGCGGGCCGACCGTCACGCTGTCGATGTCGCGCTGCAGTTGCCGCGCCGTGCCCTTGTCGAGGGTCTGGAGGGTGGCCGGGCCGACCAGCGTCACGACGTCGCCCTGGAAGTCGCGCTTCGAATAGAACTGGGCCCAGCAGCCGGAGCCGTGCGCCGGGTCCTCGACGCGCAGCGGCACGAGCAGCACGGTGGGCTCGGCCTGGTTGTCGACGGCCGAGACCTTGGGCGTGCCGGTGGAACAGGCGCCGAGCGCGAGCGCGGCGGCGAGGCCCAGGGGCCAGAGGGTGCGAGAAGTCTTCATGATGGATGCAAAGGCTGAGATCGGGAGATCGGGGAATGGCGCCGGCGGGCGGATCGGGGATCCGCCTGGCTCGAAGAGGCCGAAGGCCTGCGCCGCGAAGCACCAAGATAGCGGCCGAACGGCGCGATGCCGTAGGAGAAAGGCGCGCGGCGCCGTCGCAGGCGGGCGTGCCTGTTCGTGGACCGCATCGCACCTCGCCGAATAAAGCGCTTGCAATTGAATCGCATGCGATCTAATATTCGGCCCATGCCAGCCAAGAAAAGCTCCTCCTCCCGACCTGTCGCCCCCAGTGCCGACAAGCTCACGCTGGACGAGCAGCTGTGCTTCTCCGTCTACTCGACCATGTTGAGCCTCAACAAGGTCTACCGCGGCCTGCTGCGCGATCTCGATCTCACCTACCTGCAGTACCTCGTGATGCTGGTGCTGTGGGAGCGCGACGGCCTCAACGTGTCCGAGATCTGCACCCGCCTCTCGCTCGAGACCACCACGCTCACGCCGCTGCTCAAGCGGCTCGAGGCCCGCGGCCTCATCGCACGCGCACGTTCGGCGCTCGATGAGCGCCAGGTCATCGTGTCGCTCACCGCCGAGGGGCGCGCGCTGCGCACCAAGGCCAAGGCCATCCCGGCCTGCGTCGCGCAGGCGATGGAGCTGTCGGGCGAAGAGATCGACGGCCTGCGCGAACAACTGCAGACGCTGCGCGCCAGCCTCGACAGGAACGCATGAGCACTCCATTCCCTCGCGAGGCAGTCGTTGCCGGCTGCCTTTTTTCAAGGCATTTTATATCGCATGCGATATTCATTCATGCGCTAGTTCTCCCATCCATTCGTTCCCACCCCTCCAGCCAAAGGAAATCACATGACCTCGAACCAGACCACCTCTTCCTCCACCACGCGCCGCAGCCTGCTGACCGGCAGCGCCGCCACGCTCGCGACCGGTGCCCTCGTCGGCGCGGGCCTCGCGCGCAACGCCGAGGCCGCGCCCGCGCGCGCCGCCAAGGGCCAGCGCGGCTCGAGCAACACCATCGTCACCAAGGACGGCACGCAGCTCTATTTCAAGGACTGGGGCAGCGGCCAGCCCGTGGTCTTCAGCCATGGCTGGCCGCTGAATTCCGACAGCTGGGAATCGCAGATGCTGTTCCTCGCCTCGCAGGGCTTCCGCGCCGTGGCGCACGACCGCCGCGGCCATGGCCGCTCGAGCCAGCCGTGGAACGGCAACGACATGGACACCTATGCCGACGACCTCGCCACCGTCATCGAGACGCTGGACCTGAAGAACGTGGTGCTGGTCGGCTTCTCGACCGGCGGCGGCGAAGTCGCGCGCTACATCGGCCGCCATGGCACGAAGCGCGTGGCCAAGGCCGCGCTGATCTCGGCGGTGCCGCCGCTGATGCTCAAGACGGCCGCCAACCCCGGCGGCCTGCCGATCGAGGTGTTCGACGGCCTGCGCGCGGCGCAGCTCGCGAACCGTTCGCAGTTCTACAAGGACGTGCCCTCGGGTCCCTTCTTCGGCTTCAACCGGCCCGGTGCCAAGCCCTCGCAGGGCCTGATCGACTCGTGGTGGGCGCAGGGCATGCAAGGGGGCCACAAGAACACCTACGACTCGATCAAGGCCTTCTCGGAAACCGACTTCACCGAGGACCTGAAGAAGTTCGACGTGCCCACGCTGATCGTGCACGGCGATGACGACCAGATCGTGCCGATCGGCGCCGCCGGCCTGGCCTCGGCCAGGCTCGTGAAGAACAACAAGCTGATCGTCTACCCGGGCGCGCCGCACGGCCTGACCGATACGCACAAGGACCGTTTCAACGCGGACCTGCTCGCGTTCATCAAGTCCTGAGCGGGACATCCGGCGCGCGGGCTTGACGCGCGCGCCGGGCCTGCGTCTGATGCGGACATGCACGCGCCGCATCCCGGCGCAAGGAGCTCGAGATGACATCGACCGCGTGGGACCTCGAACGCTTCGTGAACGCGCAGGACCCGGTGTACGCCGAGGTCTGCGCCGAACTCGCCGCCGGGCGCAAGCGCAGCCACTGGATCTGGTTCGTGTTCCCGCAGCTCGCGGCGCTGGGACGCAGTTCGACGGCGCGCTTCTTCGGGCTCGAGGGCATCGATGAGGCGCGGGCCTATTGGGCGCATCCGGTGCTCTCGCAGCGACTGCGGCAGTGCGCGCAGCTCGTGCTCGACGTGCAGGGCAAGAGCGCGCACCAGATCTTCGGCTCGCCCGACGACCTCAAGCTGTGCTCGTGCATGACGCTGTTCGAGGTCGCCGCGCGTGGCGAGCCGGTCTTCGGCGAGGTGCTCGCGCGCTACTACGGCGGGGTGCGCGACGAAGCGACGCTTGCGTTGATCGGCGCCTGATTCAGAGCGCCATGAGCCCGCCGGCGACGGCCGCCAGCGCGACCACCAGCACCGGCGACATGCGCGCATAGACCAAGAGCCCGAAGGCCGCGAGCGCCAATCCGAAATCGGCGCGCGTGTGGATGGCGCTGGTCCACACCGGGTCGTAGAGCGCGGCCACCAGCACGCCGACCATGGCCGCGTTGACCCCGGCCATCGCGCGCTGCACGCCCTCGCGCTGGCGCAGCGTCTCCCAGAACGGCAGCGCGCCCGCCACCAGCAGGAACGCGGGCAGGAAGATCGCGAGCAGCAAGGCCAGTCCACCGAGCCAGCCACCGAAGGGGGCGGGCATGACGGCGCCGAGGAAGGCGGCGAAGGTGAACAAGGGACCGGGCACCGCCTGCGCGGCGCCGTAGCCCGCGAGGAAGACATCGTTCGACACCAGCCCGCTCGGCACCACCCCGGCCTGCAGCAAGGGGAGCACGACGTGGCCGCCGCCGAACACCAGGGCGCCGGCCCGGTAGAAGTCCGCGACGACGGCAAGCCCCGGCGATCGCCATGCGGCCGCCACCAGGGGCAATGCCACGAGCAGCACGGCGAACAGGCCGAGCAACGCGGCGCCGGTCGTCTTGCGCACGCCGTAGTCGCGATGCCGGGCCGCGGGCAGGGGGACCAGCTTCAGCGCCCATCGCCCCACCACGCCGCCCGCGGCAATGGCCGCGACCTGCCCCCATGCCGAGGGCACCGCGAGCACCAGCAGCGCCGCGACGATCGCCACGCCCGCGCGCAGGCGATCGGGACACAAGGTCCTGGCCATGCCCCAGACGGCTTGCGCGACCACGGCCACCGCGACCACCTTCAGCCCATGCACGGCGCCCGACTGCGAGAGCGCGGACCATTGCGCGACGCCGGCCGCGAACAGCACGAGCGCCACGGCCGACGGCAGCGTGAACCCGATCCACGCCGCGATCGCCCCACCCCAGCCCGCGCGCCCGAGGCCCAGCGCGATGCCCACCTGGCTGCTCGCGGGGCCGGGCAGGAATTGGCACAGCGCCACCAGGTCCGAATAGCTCCTGTCGTCGAGCCAGCCGCGGCGCTCGACGAAGGCCGCGCGGAAGTAGCCGAGATGGGCCACCGGGCCGCCGAAGGACGTCAGCCCGAGCTGGAGGAAGGCGAGGAAGACCTCGAGCACCGAGCCGCGTGCGCGGGCGGTGTCGTGGCCCTCATCGGCGGGAAGGTCGGGGGCGGGTTGCTGCGAGGGGTTCATGGCGGAGCGCGGCAGTATCGGTCACCGGCATGAAAGTTCGACCGACCCCATGTCGACAAGATGTCTCCCAGATCGATCGCCAGAATTCGCCTTGCCCACCTCTCCTCCTCCCTCGGGTGGGCTTCCTCCTGGTCCCATGCGAGTACGGACCCTTGAGCCCGCCTCGCGCGGGCTCTTTTTTCTGCCCGCGCTCGCTGGTCGTTGCGAGCGTGAAAGCGCGCATGACAGCGCCAACCGGATTCCGTAGGCAAAATCCAGGCATGCGAAACGTAGAGGGACTGTCGGACCGAGAACTCGAGGAGCAGGCACGCGTCTGGCGCAAGCGCGCGCTGGAGGGCGAACTGCACGCCAGGGGCACGGCCCATCTGCTCGAGACCGAGGCCCGGCGCCGCGTCGGCCTGGCGCGCTTCGATCCCGATGCCCTCGACTTGCGCTCGCTGGCGGACCGGCAGTTTCTGCCGCAGCAGGGGCTGGGCGGCAGGCTGCTGAAGGCCGGCATGCTCGCCGCGGGGATCACGCTGATCCTTCTGTTGTTCGTGGCCTATCGCTGAGCGGGCCCCGCTCGCGCTGGCGCGCTCGAACGCACGCCCAAAGCAAAAGGCGCTGCAACTCTGAAAGTTGCAGCGCCTTGCAATTTGGTGGCCTGGGGCGGAATCGAACCACCGACACGCGGATTTTCAATCCGCTGCTCTACCAACTGAGCTACCGGGCCTGGTATGGCACCTCACCGATTCACTGGGGGGAAAACCGGCTTTGGAGCCTGTTCAACCACTGTGTTGCAGTGTGGAGCCTGCGATTATACAGCGCTTCTGCGGCCTCGCGAAAGATCCACACCAAGTTGTTTGAGCTTTCGGTACAGATGGGTGCGCTCGAGGCCGGTCTTTTCGGCCACGCGCGTCATCGAACCGTTCTCCATCGCGAGGTGGAACTCGAAGTAGGCCTTCTCGAAACCGTCGCGCGCATCGCGCAGCGGACGATCGAGGTCGAAGCTCTGGGTGGACTGCGGGCCCTGGTCGGGCACGGGCACCGATGCGAGCGACGCCATCAGCAGGCTGTCGCCCGTGGTGGTGATGGCGCTGGGCTGGCCATGGCCGGTGGGCGTGGGCACGACACCGGCCGCGGCGCGGCGTGCGCTCTCGCGCGCGAGGCCCTGCTCGACGGCCTTCAGCAGCTTCTGCAGGGTGATCGGCTTCTCGAGGAAGGCGAAGGCACCGATGCGCGTGGCATCGACGGCGGTGTCGATGGTGGCGTGGCCGCTCATCATGATGACGGGCATCGTGAGCAGGCCCGCGGTGGACCACTCCTTGAGCAAGGTCACGCCATCGGTGTCGGGCATCCAGATGTCGAGCAGCACGAGGTCGGGACGCGCACGCTGGCGCGCGGCACGTGCCTCGGCCGCGTTCTCCGCGAGTTCGACGTTGTGGCCCTCGTCATTGAGAATTTCGAAGAGCAGGTCCCTGATGCCCAGCTCGTCATCGACCACGAGAATGTTTGCCATGAGTGCTGCTTGTTGTGTGCGCTGGTGTGTTGGTGCGACGGCCTCTTTCGGTCGCGCCGCGCGGCGGAAGACTTACTTCGAATCTTCGGTGTGAGCGGCCGCTGCCTGCGGCTCGCCTGCCAGCGCGAATGATAGCGAGACTTGCGCCCCCGCTATAGCCCCGTCGACGACGCGGTTGGACAGCTCGATGCGCGCGCCATGCTCGTCGGCGATCTTCTTCACGACCGCGAGCCCCAAACCTGTACCTTTTGTTTTCGTCGTGACGTAGGGCTCGAAGGCGCGCTTGAGAATGTTCTCGGCGAAACCCGGCCCGCTGTCCTGCACGGTGAGGCGCACGCGCTGTCCCGAATCGCCGAGCCGCGTGCGGATGACGACCTCGCCGCGCCGACCGGTGGCACCGGCCGCGGCCTCGGCGGCGTCCTGCGCGTTCTGCAGCAGGTTGTGGATGACCTGGCGCAGCTGCTGCGCGTCGCCGCGGATCGGGCGGCAGCGCTCGTCGGGCTCGAAGCGCAACGCGATCGGCATGGCCTCGGCGTTGTAGAGATGGAGCACGTCGACCAGCAGCGCATTGAGGTCGACGGGCTTGAGGTCGGCGGCCGGCAGGCGCGCGTAATCGCGGAATTCGTTGACCAGCCGCTTCATCGCATCGACCTGGTCGACGATGGTCTTCACCGACTTGACCAGCACCGCCTGCTCGGGCGCGGCGACCTTGCCCGAGAGCTTCATCTCGAGCCGCTCGGCCGAGAGCTGGATCGGCGTGAGCGGGTTCTTGATCTCGTGCGCGAGACGCCGCGCGACTTCGCCCCAGGCCTGCGCGCGCTGCGCCGAGACGATCTCGGAGATGTCGTCGAACACCAGCAACCGCGCGGCCCCGGGCAGCTCGGCACCGCGCGCCACGATGTTGATGGCGCCCTCCTGCTGCGGCAGGTCGGTGCCGGTGGCGTGCAGCTCGAAGGCATGCTGCCAGTGGTCGAGGCCATGCTGCATGCGCTCGACGAGAAAGTCCTCGAACTGCTGCTGCACGGCCGCGCCGAAGTCGGCCAGGCCCGGCACCTCGGTGAGCGGCTGGCCTTCGTAGGCAGCCAGCGGCGCGCGCAGCACGCGCGTGGCGCCGGGGTTGGTCGACAGCACGGTGCCGGCGGCATCGAGCACGATCACGCCCGAGGTCAGGTTGTCGAGGATGGTCTGCAGGTTGGCGCGCGCGGCATCGAGCTGGCCCATGGTCTTCTCGACCGCGGTGCGCGCCTCGGCCAGTTGCTGCGTCATGACGGCGAAAGAGCGCGTGAGGCCGCCGAGCTCGTCCTTGCCCTGCGACACGGCCGTGGGCCGCAGGTCGCCGGCGGCCACCTGGCGCACGCCGTCGGCCAGCACCAGCAGCGGCCGCGCGAGCTGGTTGCCGAACAGCACCGCGAGCAGCACGGCACCGAACACCGCGAGGAACAGACTCAGCGTGAGCGTGCCGATGTACATGCGGCGCAGGCCCACGCGCCCGAGCGCGCGCTCCTGGTATTCGCGATTGGCCTTGTCGACCGCAAGCGCGTTGGCCACCACGTTGGGCGGCAGCGGCCGCGTGACCTGCAGGAAGCGCGGCGCGGCATCGAGGTCGAAGCCCGGGCGCTGCACCATCGCGAGCGCGCGCACGGTGGCCGGCGGCAGCAGGATGCCCGGCGGCGGTTCGTCGAGTCCCTCGATGTGGGCGATCGCGCGGTCGGCGCGCACCTGGCGCAGCTGCTGCGGCGTGGGCCGCTCGGGATTGAGCTGGAAGCGCGAGGCGCCCGCGGTGGCGATGAGCTGGCCCGCGTTGGTCCACAGCACCACGTCGGTGGCCTCGAGCTGGTCGCGGATGCGTTCGAGCGCGAGGCCCGCGCTGGCATCGGAGACCTGCGCGAGCTGGCCGCCGGCCGCGCGCGTCTTGGCCGCGAGGTCGTCGGACAGCGCATCGAGCGTGGCGCGCCCGAGGTTCAGGCCCGAGTTCAGCGCGCCCTCGACCTTGACGTCGAACCAGCTCTCGATCGAGCGCTCGACGAACTGGTAGGACACGACGTAGACCAGCGCGCCCGGCACCACGCCCACCAGCGCGAAGATGGCGGCGAGCTTGATCAGCAGCCGGCTGCCGAACTTGCCCTGCCGCAATCGGCGCAGCAGCCGGAACGCGACCCAGCCGATCACCAGCACCAGCACCACCGCCACCACGACGTTGATGCCGAACAGGCGCACGTAGTAGCGCTCGTAGAGCTCGCGGTTGTTGGTGGCCTGGGCCAGCAGGAACATCAGCACCAGGCCGATGGCGGTGACCAGCGCGGCGCCGACGCCCACGGCCCAGCGCATCGCGCGCGAGCGGCGCGCGGCGGGCGTGGCCGCGGCACCGCTGCGCGGCTTCGAACTCACCGCTGCTTCTCCACCGCCAGGCGCGCGCTGCGCTCGGCGGAGATGTTCCAGTCGGCCTGGCCGGCCACGCCGATCTGGAACGGCCGCGGCAGCTGCGAGGTGTCGAGCCGGAAGCGGAAGGTGACCTGGTGCAGCGGGTCGTCGCCGATCTCGGCCGGATCGCCCATGCGCAGCCGGCCCACGCGCCGCACGGCCTCGAGCGCGTCGGCGAGGCTGTCGAAGTTCTGGTTCAGCGACAGGCTGAAGCTGGCCGAGCCCGACAGCGGCAAGGGCGAGACGTTGAGCCGCCAGCGGCGGGTCAGCGGCTGGTAGGCCAGCCGCATGTGGCGCGTGGCCTGCGCGACCTTGCGGTCGGTCCAGTACCAGCGCTCCTGGAACATCTCGGCCTCGGCCACGAAATAGATCGCGATGCCCTTGTCGAGCACGTCCTCGACCAGCGAGGGCAGTTCGAACTGCACGGCGGCATTGAGGTAGACGGCATCGTCGGATTGCTCGAGCCGCATCTGGGTGACGGCGGCGGCGTTGCGCGACTGGGCCAGCACGGGCGGCGCCAGCACCGTCAGCAGCAGTACGACCACCAGCGCCAGCAGCACGAGCCACCGGGGCTTGCGCGGTTCAACCCGGGTGCTTTTCAAGCAGGGCGTAGAAAAAGCCGTCGTGGTCACCCAGGGGATTGTCCGGGACGCCACGGGCATTCGCCCCGCTTTGAGGCAGCAAATGCCCCGGCGATGGCAGCAATCGGGCGTCGGTGTTGTGTGCAAGAAACGCATCGATCTGTTGCGAACCCTCTTCCCGAAACACCGAACAGGTGCAGTAAAGCAGCCGTCCGCCGGGCCGGACCAGAGGCCAGAGCGCCGCCAGCAGCGCGGCCTGCTGCAACGCCAGCTGGGCGGTGTCGCTCTCGCGGCGCAGCCAGCGCACGTCGGGATGGCGGCGCACGATGCCCGAGGCGGTGCAGGGGGCGTCGAGCAGGATGGCGTCGAAAGGCGTGCGGTCCCACCAGTCGGCGGGGCGGGCCGCGTCGGCCACCACCACCTTGGCCCGCAGGTCGAGGCGGGCCAGGGTCTCGTCGATGCGGCGGCTGCGCACGGCGTCGACCTCGAGCGCGGTCAGTTCGAGCGCATCGGGACCCGCGAACTCGAGCAGGTGGGCGGTCTTGCCGCCGGGCGCGGCGCAGGCGTCGAGCACGCGCAGCCGCCGCTCCGATGGCGCCGCGAGCCCGTCGAGCAGCAGCGGCGCGGCCAGCTGGGCCGCGGCGTCCTGCACCGAGCAGGCGCCGTCGGCGAAACCGGGCAGCTGCTGCACCGGCCGCGCGCGCGCGAGTTGCAGCCCGCCGAGGGCGACCGGCGTGGCCGGCATGTCAAGTGCCGCAAGTTCGTTGCGGTAAGGGCCGGCTGCGGTCTTGCGCAGGTTCACGCGCAAGGTCATCGGCGCCTGGGAATTGTCGGCCTGCAGCACGCGCTGCCAGTCGCGCGGATGGTCGCGCTTGAGCTTCTCGATCCACCAGCGCGGATGGTTCCAGTGCGCCACCGGTTCGGCATCGGTCGCGGCCACGAGCTCGTCGCGCTCGCGCAGGAAGCGCCGCAGGCAGGCGTTGATGAAGCTGGCCTGCGCGCGCGTGGCCGGGTTGCGCTTGGCGGCCTCCACGGTCTGGTCGACCAGCGTGAAGGGCTCGTAGGGCGACTGCTCCGCGTCCCAGGCCAGTGCGAGCGCGGTACACAGCAGCGCATCGGGCAGCGGCGGCGGCGTGCGCTTGGCGAGGTGGCGGCGCAGGGCCTCGGCGCGGCCCAGCCAGCGCAGCACCTGGAAGCCCAGCGCCTGGACGCCGGGGCGCAGCGCCGGTTCGACGGCCTCGAAGGCGACCGAGCCCGAGGTGCCGGCGCGGATCGACGCCAGCGCCCCCGCGGTCAATTGCAGTTGGCGCCAGAGCGGCGGTTGCAGCGGCGGGTTGCCGCTGTGCGAGGGGTCAGATGGAAGAGCAGGCAATGCGGGCGATGTTAAAGGGCCCGGATGTCCGCCACCCGGGCAATGTCATGAATGGAATTGGCGGCCGAAGTTCAGTCAGTGCAGCGGCGCCGCGGGCCTCAGACGCACGGCCCATGCCACCAGCAGCGCCGGAAACTGCGCGATCGCCGCGTTGTAGCTGGCGACCGCGAGGTTGAACTGGGTGCGCGCGATCTCGGCGGCGGCCGAGGGCTCGGGCCAGGCCATGGGCTCGGCCGCGATCGCGCCGGTGGCCGTGACCGGCACCAGCGCGTTCGCAGTCGTGGCCTGTCCCGCGGGACGCGACAGCGTGCCGTCGGGATGGAAGGCGGTCACCGCATCGGGATGCCGGCGCTGCCAGGCGGTCAGCAGCACCTGCAGCGCGGTCGCGAGCGCCGACATGCTGCCGGCCTCGAGCGGGCGCTGGCGGGTCGCGCCGAGCAAGGTCGCCATCTGCGTGGTCGCGGCCTGCAGCGAGGAGGCGCCCACCGCGGGCTCGGTCGATTCCTCGGCCACCGACGGCGCGCTCAGGCTGGCCTGCACGAAGTCGAGCTGGCGCGCCAGCGCGGCGTCCAGCGTGGCATAGGCCTGCAGGACCGACGCGCGCAGGCGCACCAGCCGGTTGTAGGCGCCGACGAACCAGAACAGCAGCACGGCCACGACGATCCAGCCAGCCAGCGAATCGGGCAACACGCTCATCGACGGCACTCCATGAAAAGCTGAAAAGGAAGACGGAAAGGGCCGGCGGAAAACCGCCGCCCCCATGAAAAACGCCTCCCGACCGCCAGGGCCGGGAGGCGTTCACGACCGGTCATGGCCGGGCGATGCTAACCAGTTATTCGGTCGCGGCGCCTTCGCTGGCGTCGACCGTGGTGGTGGCATCGCTGGACGAACCGGCGAGCTCGGCGGCTTCGGACTCGGCGATGGCGCGGCGCTCGGCCTCGTCCATCTCGTCCTTGGCCTTGCGTGCCTGGTGGTACGCCATGCCGGTGCCCGCGGGGATCAGGCGGCCGACGATGACGTTTTCCTTCAGGCCGCGCAGCTCGTCGCGCTTGCCCATGATCGCGGCTTCGGTCAGCACGCGCGTCGTTTCCTGGAACGAAGCGGCGGAGATGAACGAGTCCGTCGACAGCGAGGCCTTCGTGATACCGAGCAGCAGGTTGGTATACGTCGCGGGGATCTTGCCTTCGGCGCGCAGGGCGTCGTTGGTGTTGAGCATTTCGCTGCGTTCGACCTGTTCACCCGAGATGTAGTTGGTGTCGCCGACGTTGTCGACCACGACGCGACGCAGCATCTGGCGAACGATCACCTCGATGTGCTTGTCGTTGATCTTCACGCCCTGCAGGCGGTACACGTCCTGCACCTCGTCCACGATGTAGCGCGCGAGTTCTTCCGAACCCAGCAGGCGCAGGATGTCCTGCGGGTCCGCCGGACCGTCGACCACGCTTTCGCCCTTGTTCACCACCTGGCCTTCGTGCACCAGGATGTTCTTTTCCTTCGGCACGAGTTCTTCCCAGACCTTGCCTTCCGGGTCGGTGATCTGCAGGCGGATCTTGCCCTTCGTCTCCTTGCCGAACGACACGGTGCCGGTCATTTCGGCCAGCATGCCCTTGTCCTTCGGCGAACGGGCTTCGAACAGCTCGGCCACGCGCGGCAGACCGCCGGTGATGTCGCGGGTCTTCTGGCCTTCGACCGGAATACGCGCCAGCACTTCGCCGGGGCCCACGTCCTGGCCGTCGCGCACCTGGATCAGCGCGCCGATCGGGAAGCCGATCGTCACCGAGTGGTCGGTGCCGGGGATCTTCACCTCGGCGCCCGAGGCGTCGATCAGCTTGACCTGCGGACGCACGACCTTGGCGGCGCCGCGGCGCTTCGGGTCGATCACGACCAGGGTCGACAGACCGGTCACTTCGTCCACCTGCTTGGCGACCGTGAGGCCTTCCTCGACGTTCTCGAACTGGGTCTTGCCGGCGAATTCCGTGATGATCGGGCGCGTCAGCGGGTCCCAGTTGGCGAGCACGTGGCCGGCCTTGATCTGCTGGTCGGCCTTGACCGTCAGCGTCGCGCCGTACGGCACCTTGTGGCGTTCGCGCTCGCGGCCGTGCTCGTCATGGATGACGATCTCGCCCGAACGTGCGATCACCACCAGCTCGTTCTTGCTGTTGGTCACGTAGCGCATCGTGGCGTTGAAGCCGATCACGCCGTTGGACTTGGCCTCGACGCTCGAAGCGACAGCCGCGCGCGAAGCCGCACCACCGATGTGGAAGGTACGCATCGTGAGCTGCGTGCCCGGTTCGCCGATCGACTGCGCCGCGATCACGCCGACCGCTTCGCCGTTGTTCACCAGGCCGCCGCGGCCGAGGTCGCGGCCGTAGCACTTGGCGCAGATGCCGAAGCGCGTGGCGCAGGTCAGCGCGGTGCGGACCTTGACTTCGTCCACGCCGTCGGCTTCGATGGCGTCGATCGTGTCCTCGTCGAGCATGTCGCCGGCCTTGACCAGCACGGCACGCGTCTCGGGGTGCAGCACGTCCTCGGCCACGCTGCGGCCGAGGATACGGTCGCGCAGCGATTCGATGACTTCACCGCCCTCCACGATCGCGCGCATCAGCGCGCCGTCGTGCGTGCCGCAGTCCTGCTCGATCACCACCAGATCCTGCGTCACGTCGACCAGACGACGGGTCAGGTAACCCGAGTTCGCCGTCTTCAGCGCCGTGTCGGCCAGACCCTTGCGGGCACCGTGGGTGGAGATGAAGTACTCCAGCACGTTCAGGCCTTCGCGGAAGTTCGCGGTGATGGGCGTCTCGATGATCGAGCCGTCGGGCTTGGCCATCAGGCCACGCATGCCGGCCACCTGGCGAATCTGGGCCGCGGAACCGCGGGCACCCGAGTCGGCCATCATGTAGATCGAGTTGAAGGACTCCTGCTCGACTTCCTTGCCGTGGCGATCGACGACCTTCTGCTTCGACAGCTTGGCCATCATCACCTTCGACACTTCGTCGCCGGCCTTGCCCCAGATGTCCACCACCTTGTTGTAGCGCTCGCCGGAGGTCACGAGACCGGAGACGTACTGCTGCTCGATCTCCTTCACTTCCTTGGCCGAGCGGTCGATGATGCCGTGCTTCTCGGCCGGCACCAGCATGTCGTCGATGGCGATCGAGATGCCGGCCTTGGTCGCGAGACGGAAACCGTTCTGCAGCAGCTTGTCGGCGAAGACCACGGTCTCCTTCAGGCCGCACTTGCGGAAGCTCACGTTGATGAGCTTGGAGATTTCCTTCTTCTTCAGCGCCTTGTTGATGTTCGAGAACGGCAGGCCCTTGGGCAGGATCTCGGACAGCAGGGCACGGCCCACGGTGGTGTCCACGAGCGAGGTCGACGGCTCGAATTCGCCGCTTTCCTTGTTCTTGGTGTACTCCGTGATGCGCACGGCGACCTTCGCGGTCAGCTCGACCACGTTGGCGTCGAGCGCGCGCTGCACTTCACCGATGTCCGAGAACATCAGGCCTTCGCCCTTGCCGTTGATGCGGTCGCGGGTCGTGTAGTACAGACCCAGCACCACGTCCTGCGAGGGAACGATCGACGGTTCGCCCGAAGCCGGGAACAGCACGTTGTTGGAGGCCAGCATCAGCGTGCGGGCTTCCATCTGCGCTTCCACCGACAGCGGCACGTGGACGGCCATCTGGTCGCCGTCGAAGTCGGCGTTGAAGGCCGCGCAGACCAGCGGGTGCAGCTGGATCGCCTTGCCTTCGATCAGGATCGGCTCGAAGGCCTGGATGCCCAGACGGTGCAGCGTCGGAGCGCGGTTCAGCATGACCGGGTGCTCCTTGATGACCTCTTCCAGGATGTCCCAGACCACCGGCGTGCCCGATTCGACTTCCTTCTTGGCAGCCTTGATCGTGGTCGCGATGCCCATGGCTTCGAGGCGCGAGAAGATGAAGGGCTTGAACAGTTCGAGCGCCATCAGCTTCGGCAGGCCGCACTGGTGCAGCTTGAGCGTCGGGCCCACCACGATGACCGAACGGCCCGAGTAGTCGACGCGCTTGCCCAGCAGGTTCTGGCGGAAGCGACCGCTCTTGCCCTTGATCATGTCGGCCAGCGACTTGAGCGCGCGCTTGTTGGCGCCCGTCATGGCCTTGCCGCGGCGGCCGTTGTCGAGCAGCGAGTCGACGGCTTCCTGCAACATCCGCTTCTCGTTGCGCGCGATGATTTCCGGAGCCTTGAGCTCCAGCAGGCGGCGCAGACGCGAGTTGCGGTTGATGACGCGGCGGTACAGGTCGTTCAGGTCGGAGGTCGCGAAGCGGCCGCCGTCCAGCGGCACCAGCGGACGCAGGTCCGGCGGCAGCACGGGCAGCACGTCGAGCACCATCCAGTTGGGCTTGATGCCCGACTTGCGGAAGGCCTCGAGCACCTTCAGGCGCTTGGAGTTCTTCTTGACCTTGACTTCGGAACCGGTCAGGTCGCCGCGCAGCTTCTCGATCTCGCTGTCGAGCTCGATGCCCTCCAGCAGGTCCTTGATGCCTTCGGCGCCCATCTTGGCGATGAACTCGTCACCGTATTCCTTGCGCTTCGTGTCGTAGTCGTCCTCGGACATGATGCTGAACTTCTTCAGCGGGGTCATGCCGGGGTCGGTCACCACGTAGGCTTCGAAGTACAGCACGCGTTCGATGTCGCGCAGCGTCATGTCGAGCACGAGGCCCAGGCGCGACGGCAGCGACTTCAGGAACCAGATGTGCGCGCAGGGAGCGGCCAGGTCGATGTGACCCATGCGCTCGCGGCGGACCTTGGTCTGCGTGACTTCGACGCCGCACTTCTCGCAGATCACGCCGCGGTGCTTGAGGCGCTTGTACTTGCCGCACAGGCACTCGTAGTCCTTGATCGGGCCGAAGATCTTGGCGCAGAACAGGCCGTCGCGTTCGGGCTTGAACGTGCGGTAGTTGATCGTCTCGGGCTTCTTCACCTCGCCGAAAGACCACGAGCGGATCTTTTCGGGCGAAGCCATGCCGATCTTGATGGCATCGAAATGCTCATCCGGGGTGAACTGCTTGAACAGGTCGAGTAGCGATTTCATAAGACTCTATCCCCTTCGTTTACGAACGCTCGAGCTCGATGTCGAGACCCAGCGAACGGATTTCCTTGACCAGCACGTTGAACGATTCCGGCATGCCGGCTTCGATCGAATGCTCGCCCTTGACGATGCTTTCGTAGACCTTGGTACGGCCCTGCACGTCGTCGGACTTCACGGTCAGCATTTCCTGCAGGACGTAGGCAGCGCCGTACGCTTCGAGCGCCCACACTTCCATTTCCCCGAAACGCTGGCCGCCGAATTGCGCCTTGCCGCCCAGCGGCTGTTGCGTGACCAGCGAGTACGGGCCGGTCGAGCGGGCGTGCATCTTGTCGTCCACCAGGTGATGCAGCTTCAGGAAGTGCATGTAGCCGACGGTGACGGGACGCTCGAACTGGTCGCCGGTGCGGCCGTCGAACAGGTAGGCCTGCGTGCGCGTGTCGGTCAGGCCCTTGGCCTTCGCGATGTCGTCCGGGTAGGCCAGCTTCAGCATGCCGCGGATTTCCTCTTCCGAGGCACCGTCGAACACGGGCGTCGCGAAGGTCGCGCCGTTCTGCAGGTTCGCCGCCATCTCGAGCACTTCGCCGTCGCTCAGCGAGGCGATGTTCTCTTCGCGGCCCGAGCCGTTGTACAGCTGCTCCATGAACTTGCGCAGCTCGGCCGCCTTGGCCTCCTGCTGCAGCAGGTCGCCGATGCGCTGGCCGATGCCCTTGCCGGCCCAGCCCAGATGCACCTCGAGCACCTGCCCCACGTTCATCCGCGAGGGCACGCCCAGCGGGTTCAGGCAGATGTCGCACGGCGTGCCGTCGGCCATGTGCGGCATGTCCTCGATCGGAACGATCTTCGACACCACACCCTTGTTGCCGTGGCGGCCGGCCATCTTGTCGCCGGGTTGCAGGCGGCGCTTGACGGCCAGGTAGACCTTGACCATCTTGAGCACGCCCGCGGGCAGCTCGTCGCCCTGCGTGAGCTTCTTGCGCTTCTCTTCGAACGCGAGGTCGAAGCTGTGGCGCGTCTGCTCGAGCGAGTTCTTGATCGATTCGAGCTGCGAGGCCACTTCCTCGTCGGCCGGACGGATGTCGAACCAGTGGAACTTCTCGACCGACGACAGGTAAGCCTTGTCGAGCTTGGTGCCCTTGGCGAGCTTGTTCGGGCCGCCGTTGGCGGCCTTGCCGATCAGGAGCTTCTCGATCCGGTCGAACGCGTCGGCCTCGACGATGCGAAGCTGGTCGTTCAGGTCGAGGCGGAAGCGCTTGAGCTCGTCGTCGATGATCTGCTGGGCGCGCTTGTCGCGCTGGATGCCTTCGCGGGTGAACACCTGCACGTCGATCACGGTGCCTTGCGAGCCCTGGTCCACGCGCAGCGAGGTGTCCTTCACGTCCGAAGCCTTCTCGCCGAAGATGGCGCGCAGCAGCTTCTCTTCCGGCGTCAGCGTGGTCTCGCCCTTCGGCGTGACCTTGCCCACCAGCGTGTCGCCGGGCATGACTTCGGCACCCACGTAGATGATGCCGGACTCGTCGAGGCGGTTGAGCTGCTGCTCGGCCAGGTTCGGGATGTCGCGCGTGATTTCCTCGGCACCGAGCTTGGTGTCGCGGGCCATCACCACCAGTTCCTCGATGTGGATCGAGGTGTAGCGGTCGTCGGCCACGATGCGTTCGGAGATCAGGATCGAGTCTTCGAAGTTGTAGCCGTTCCAGGGCATGAACGCGATCAGCATGTTCTGGCCCAGGGCCAGTTCGCCGAGGTCGGTCGATGCACCGTCGGCCACCACGTCGCCCTTGGCGATCTTGTCGCCGCGCTTGACGATCGGACGCTGGTGGATGTTGGTGTTCTGGTTCGAACGCTGATACTTGATCAGGTTGTAGATGTCCACGCCGACTTCGCCGGCCGCGGCCTCGTCGTCGTTCACGCGCACCACGACACGGGTCGCGTCGACGTAGTCGACGATACCGCCGCGGGTGGCCGTGACCACGGTGCCGGAGTCGACCGCGGAGACGCGCTCGATGCCGGTGCCGACCATCGGCTTCTCGGGACGCAGCACGGGCACGGCCTGACGCTGCATGTTGGCGCCCATCAGCGCGCGGTTCGCGTCGTCGTGCTCGAGGAACGGCACCAGCGAGGCGGCCACCGACACAATCTGCGCGGGCGACACGTCCATGTACTGGATGCGCTCGGCACCGACCAGGATCGATTCGCCGGCTTCACGCGCCGAGACCAGGTCACCGGTCAACACGCCGTCCTTGTCCAGGGCCGCGTTGGCCTGGGCGATGACGTACTTGCCTTCCTCGATGGCCGACAGGTAGTCGATCTCGTTCGTGACCTTGCTGTCGACCACGCGGCGATACGGCGTCTCGATGAAGCCGTATTCGTTCAGGCGGGCGTACAGGGCCAGCGAGTTGATCAGGCCGATGTTCGGGCCTTCGGGCGTTTCGATCGGGCACACGCGGCCGTAGTGGGTCACGTGCACGTCGCGCACTTCGAAGCCGGCACGTTCACGCGTCAGACCGCCCGGGCCAAGGGCCGACACGCGGCGCTTGTGGGTGATTTCGGACAGCGGGTTCGTCTGGTCCATGAACTGCGACAGCTGCGAGGCGCCGAAGAATTCCTTCAGCGCGGCCGAGATCGGCTTGCTGTTGATCAGGTCGTGCGGCATCAGCGGCTCTTGCTCCGCCTGACCCAGACGTTCCTTCACGGCCTTCTCGATACGGGCCAGGCCGGTGCGGTACTGGTTCTCGGCCAGTTCGCCGACGCAACGCACGCGGCGGTTGCCGAGGTGGTCGATGTCGTCGACTTCGCCGTTGCCGTTGCGCAGGTCGACGAGGATCTTGACGACGGCCAGGATGTCCTCGTTGGTCAGCACCATCGGGCCGGTCGATTCGTCGCGGCCGACCTTGGCGTTGAACTTCATGCGGCCGACGCGCGACAGGTCGTACGTGTCCGGGTTGTAGAACAGGCGCTGGAACAGGGCCTGCACCGCGTCTTCCGTCGGCGGCTCGCCGGGGCGCATCATGCGGTAGATCGCCACGCGCGCGGCGAACTCGTCCACCGTTTCGTCGATGCGCAGGGTCTGCGAGATGTACGCGCCCTGGTCGAGTTCGTTGGTGTAGATGACCTGGATGTCCTGCACGCCGGCGCCGCGCAGCTTCTTCAGCAGCGCTTCGGTCAGCTCGTCGTTGGCCTTCGACAGGATCTCGCCCGAGTCGGCATCGACGATGTTGCGTGCGATCACGCGACCGATCAGGAAGTCTTCCGGCACGCTGATGTGCGTGGTGCCCGACTGCTCGAGTTCGCGCGTGTGGCGCGCGGTGACCCGCTTGTCCTTGGCGACCACGACCTTGCCCGACTTATCGGTGATGTCGAAGCGCGCGACTTCGCCGCGCAGGCGCTCGGAGACGAACTCCATCTGCGCGCCGCTGTCCATCAGGCGGAAGTTGTCGTTGACGAAGAAGTTCGCCAGGATCGATTCCGGGTTCAGGCCGATGGCCTTCAGCAGGATCGTGACCGGCATCTTGCGGCGACGGTCGACGCGGAAGTACAGCATGTCCTTCGGGTCGAACTCGAAGTCGAGCCACGAGCCGCGGTAGGGAATCACGCGGGCCGAGAACAGCAGCTTGCCCGAGCTGTGCGTCTTGCCCTTGTCGTGTTCGAAGAACACGCCCGGCGAACGGTGCAGCTGCGAAACGATCACGCGTTCCGTGCCGTTGATGATGAACGAGCCCTTCTCGGTCATGAGCGGCACTTCGCCCATGTAGACCTCTTGCTCCTTCACTTCCTTGACCACCTTCGACTGCGAGGTCGACGACTCGCGGTCATAGATGATGAGCTGGACCTTGGCGCGCACCGCCGAGGCGAAGGTCAGACCACGGGTCTGGCACTCGCGCACATCGAACGCCGGCTTCGCCAGGTTGTACTCGAGGAACTTCATCTCGACGAAACCGTTGTGCGAGACGATCGGGAAGGCAGCGTCGAACGCGGCCTGCAGGCCTTCGACGGTGCGTTTCTGGGGAGCGATGCCCGCTTGCAGGAACGCCGTGTAGGCGTCCTTCTGCATCTGCAGCAGGTAGGGAATTTCGACGACGCTGTCGCGGCTGCCGAAACTTTTTCGGATGCGCTTGCGTTCGGTGTAACTGTACGCGGACGATTGGGCCATGAGAGCTCCGGTGCTTGAGATCTTCAGCGACTTGTCAGCAATGCCGGGACGAACGGCACCACTGCTTGGCGGCTGGCCACTACCAGCCGTTGGCGGACAGCGATGCGTTGCACATCGCCCGAACCAAGGGGTCTTCTGCAGTCGGGGTCAGAAGACACTCAAAAAACGTCTTGATTTGGCATTTCCCTCGACCTCCTGGTCTCCGGGAAAGCCTCGGTGAGGCTTTTCCGGAGTCCTTCGGGCCTCCGGGAAAGCCGGCATCAAGCCGACTTTTGAGTGCGCTCTGAAAGCGGCAAAGGCTGGAGGGCCTTTTTCAGGCACCTCCAGCCCTCGAGGGGGTCTGAATTACTTCAGTTCCACCTTGGCGCCGGCTTCTTCCAGCTTCTTCTTGGCAGCGTCGGCGTCAGCCTTCGACAGGCCTTCCTTGACGGCCTTGGGAGCGGCTTCCACCAGGTCCTTGGCTTCCTTGAGGCCCAGGCCGGTGATTTCGCGCACGGCCTTGATGACCGACACCTTGTTCGCGCCGACATCGGCCAGCACGACGTTGAATTCGGTCTTCTCTTCGACCACGGCAGCGGCTGCGCCACCACCTTGGGCCGGAGCCGACATTGCAGCGGCGCTCACGCCGAACTTCTCTTCGATGGCCTTGACCAGGTCGTTGAGTTCGAGGACCGTCATGCTGTCCAGCGCGGTCAGAAATGCGTCTTTATCGAATGCCATTTTGGTTTCCTAACAATTGGGTTGAATTTTTCAAACGCAAGGCTTGGCTATCAAGCCGCCTGCGCTTCTGCCGGTGCTTCGTCGGCGGGTGCAGCTTCGCCACCACCGCGCTTCTCGGCCAGCGCCGCGAGCACGCGGGCGGTACGAGAGATCGGCGATTGCATCAAGCCCAGCAGTTGCGCCAGCAGCACTTCCTTGGAAGGGATGTTGGCCAGTTGCTTCACGCCGTCGACGTCCAGGGCCTTGCCACCGAATGCGCCGCCGCGAATCACCAGCTTGTCGTTGGTTTTCGCGAAATCGGCCACCACCTTCGCGGCGGCCACAGCGTCTTCGGAGAAGCCATAGATCAGCGGACCGGTCATCTGGTCGCCGACGATCTCAAACGCGCTGCCAGCCACAGCACGGCGGGCCAGGGTGTTCTTCAGAACACTCAGGCTCACACCCTTGCTGCGAGCTTCGCTGCGCAGTTTGGTCATGTCGGCCACCGTGATGCCACGGTATTCCGCCATCACGAGCGTTTGAGCTTTTGCGGCGAGGCTGGTCACTTCAACGATGACCGCTTCTTTCTCACTGCGATTCAGACTCAAGGTCTACTCCTTTTCAATGCGGTCTTCGGTTGTTTCATGAACCTCGGACCGCGCCTCATGCAGCGACCAACTGTTTTGGAACCCATTCGTCAGAAAACTCGAATTCCTTGCAGCGGGATCGCCATCTGCGCTGGCTGCCCGGCGGGGGCCGGGCGATTAAGTGCAGGCGACCTGCACACCAGCGGTCTTGGATGGCCCGCGGCAACCGAAGCCGCCGCGACCCACCACATTCGCCCTGCCCCGTTCCTCGCGGAACCGGGCCGGGCCAATCTACTTTTGCCTTCGCTCCTGCCCGGGATCAGGCAGCGGCGATGGTCTGCGTGTCCACGCGGACACCCACGCCCATCGTCGACGACACGGCGACCTTGCGCAGGTAGACACCCTTGCTCGAGGCCGGCTTGGCCTTGACCAGGGCATCGATCAGCGCGGCGAGGTTGCCCTGCAGCTTGTCGCTGTCGAACGAACGACGACCGATCGTGCCGTGCACGATGCCGGCCTTGTCGACGCGGAACTGCACCTGGCCAGCCTTGGCGTTCTTCACGGCGGTCGCGACGTCGGGCGTCACGGTGCCGACCTTCGGGTTCGGCATCAGGCCGCGCGGGCCGAGGATCTGGCCGAGCGTACCGACCACGCGCATCGCGTCGGGGGCGGCGATCACGACGTCGAAGGGCATGTCGCCCGCCTTGACCATGGCAGCCAGGTCGTCCATGCCGACGATGTCGGCGCCGGCGGCCTTGGCTTCTTCAGCCTTGGCGCCCTGGGCGAACACGGCCACGCGCTTGGTCTTGCCGGTGCCGTTGGGCAGCACGACGGCGCCACGCACGACCTGGTCCGACTTCTTCGCGTCGATGCCGAGCTGCACGGCCACGTCGATCGATTCGTCGAACTTGGCGGTGGCGGCTTCCTTGACGATGGTGATCGCGTCAGTCAGCGGGTACAGCTTGGTGCTGTCGACCTTGCCTTCGAGCGACTTCTGCTTCTTGGTGATCTTGGCCATTTACACGCCCTCCACATTCACGCCCATGGAACGGGCCGTACCAGCGATGGTGCGAACCGCGGCGTCCATGTCGGCAGCGGTCAGGTCCTTCATCTTGGTCTTTGCGATCTCTTCGAGCTGAGCGCGCGTGATCTTGCCGACCTTGTCGGTGTGCGGGCGCGCGGAGCCCTTGTCGAGCTTGATGGCCTTCTTGATCAGGACGCCAGCGGGCGGCGACTTGATGATGAAGGTGAAGCTCTTGTCGGCGAAGGCGGTGATGACCACCGGCAGCGCCAGACCCGGCTCGTAGCTCTGCGTCTGGGCGTTGAACGCCTTGCAGAATTCCATGATGTTCAGACCGCGCTGACCGAGTGCGGGACCGATCGGCGGGGAAGGGTTGGCCTTACCAGCTGGCACTTGCAGCTTGATGAAGCCGACGATTTTTTTCGCCATGCTTTGCTCCTTGCGGGTGATATCGCCAAGGCCTGTGGCCTGGGCTCCCCGGGGTGAACGACTCTTCGATCAAGGCCGCGCGCCGAGTCGGATAGCGCACTGCCGGAATAGGGCCCGATCCGGAGACCGGGCGGGCGTCAGGTCTTCTCGACCTGGCTGAATTCGAGTTCCACCGGGGTGGCGCGGCCGAAGATCATGACCGAGACGCGCACCTTGCTCTTCTCGTAGTTGACTTCCTCGACCGAGCCGTTGAAGTCGGTGAACGGACCTTCCTTGACGCGCACGAGTTCGCCCACGGTGAACTCGACCTTGTGGCGCGGCTTCTCGGTGCCCTGCTGCATCTGACTGACGATGTCCTCGACCTCTTTCTGCGAGATCGGGGCCGGACGGTTCTTGGCGCCGCCCACGAAGCCCGTCACCTTGTTGGTGTGCTTCACCAGGTGCCAGCTCTCGTCGTCCATGATCATCTCGACCAGCACGTAGCCCGGGAAGAAGCGACGCTCGGTGGTGCGCTTCTGGCCGTTCTTGATCTCGACCACTTCCTCGGTCGGGACCAGGATGCGGCCGAACTTGTCCTGCATGCCGGCGCGGTTGATGCGCTCGGTGATGTTCCGCTCGACGGCCTTCTCCATGCCCGAATAGGCATGCACCACGTACCAACGCAGATCGGGATTGGCAGCGGGCGCAAGGACGGAGGCGTTTTCCTCCGGCGGCGTGGTTTCAACAGCGTCGTCGGTCATTGGTTCTTACTTTTTCCAGCCCAGAATGAGGTCAAAAAACACCCATTCGAGCGTTTTGTCGGTGAGCCAGAGGAAGACGGACATGATCGCCACGAAGGCGAACACATAAGCCGTCATCTGCATCGCTTCCTTGCGGGTCGGCCAGACGACCTTCTTGACCTCGCGCCACGAATCGCGGCCGAAAGCCCAGAGCTGGCGGCCGTTCTCCGAACTGCCGAAGGTCGCCACGGCGGCGGCCAGGCCCACGAGCAGCGCGGCCCACTGAACCAGCGAGCCCTGGCGCGACAGCAGATAGAACGCCACGATGGCGCCCACTGCCAGCAGTGCTGCCACGGCCAGCTTGGCCTTGTCGGCACCGGTGCTCACGGTTTCGATTTGAGAAGTGGCCATGTTCGGCTGATTTCCTGCGGCCTCTCGGCCTCAATTCACGTCGCCGCGTTGAGACGGCGAAGCCCGTCGGGTCTCGACGGGCTTTTTTGCCTTCCCGCCGGAGGCCGGCGGGTCGTTTTCGGAGGCCACCCTAGGTGGCAGGGGCAGTAGGAATCGAACCTACAACCTTCGGTTTTGGAGACCGACGCTCTGCCAATTGAGCTATACCCCTCCGTTACTCTTGCCCGACTTAGATGTCGAGGATCTTGGCCACGACGCCCGAACCCACGGTACGGCCGCCTTCGCGGATGGCGAAGCGCAGGCCTTCTTCCATCGCGATCGGGTTGATCAGCTTCACGGTGATGCTGACGTTGTCGCCAGGCATGACCATTTCCTTGTCCTTCGGCAGCTCGATCGCACCGGTCACGTCCGTCGTGCGGAAGTAGAACTGCGGGCGATAGTTGTTGAAGAACGGCGTGTGACGGCCGCCTTCGTCCTTCGACAGCACGTACACCTCGGCGGTGAAGTGCGTGTGCGGCTTGATCGAACCGGGCTTGCACAGCACCTGGCCGCGCTCGACTTCTTCGCGCTTCGTGCCGCGCAGCAGCACGCCCACGTTGTCGCCGGCTTGACCTTGGTCCAGCAGCTTGCGGAACATTTCCACGCCGGTGCAGGTGGTCTTGACCGTCGGGCGGATGCCCACGATTTCGATTTCTTCACCGACCTTGATCACGCCGCGCTCGACGGCGCCGGTCACCACGGTGCCGCGACCCGAGATCGAGAACACGTCTTCCACGGGCATCAGGAACGTGCCGTCCACGGCGCGCTCGGGCGTCGGGATGTACGTGTCCAGGGCTTCGGCCAGCTTCATGATCGCGCCTTCGCCGAGTTCGCCCTTGTCGCCTTCCAGGGCCAGCTTCGCCGAGCCGTGGATGATCGGGGTGTCGTCGCCGGGGAATTCGTACTTGTCGAGGAGTTCGCGAACTTCCATTTCGACCAGCTCGAGCAGCTCCTTGTCGTCGACCATGTCGCACTTGTTCAGGAACACGATGATGTAGCCCACGCCCACCTGGCGAGCCAGCAGGATGTGTTCACGCGTCTGGGGCATCGGGCCGTCGGCGGCCGAGCACACCAGGATCGCGCCGTCCATCTGGGCGGCGCCGGTGATCATGTTCTTCACGTAGTCGGCGTGGCCGGGGCAGTCGACGTGTGCGTAGTGGCGGTTGGCCGTTTCGTACTCGACGTGCGCGGTGTTGATCGTGATGCCGCGGGCCTTTTCTTCGGGCGCAGCGTCGATCTGGTCGTAGGCCTTCGCTTCGCCGCCGAACTTCGACGACAGCACCGTCGCGATCGCGGCCGTCAGCGTCGTCTTGCCATGGTCAACGTGACCGATCGTGCCCACGTTCACGTGCGGCTTCGTGCGGGTGAATTTACCTTTTGCCATTTTTCGACTCCGAAAAAAAACGATATCAACGTACGCAGATAAGGTCGCAACGCTGCTCTTGCAACCCCTGGGAAAAACTGGTGCCCTTTGCGGGAATCGGACCCGCGACCTCTCCCTTACCAAGGGAGTGCTCTACCACTGAGCCAAAAGGGCTTTTGCCTAACCTGCATCAAACTCGGTCTCTGGAGCGGGAGACGGGAATCGAACCCGCGTCATCAGCTTGGAAGGCTGGGGTTCTACCATTGAACTACTCCCGCATCGGGGGCACTTCAAGGCACCCAAAGCGCTAGATCCAATCGCTCTTAGAAACCAAATTCATCGCTGGTGGAGAGGGCTGGATTCGAACCAGCGTACTCGTTAGAGGGCAGATTTACAGTCTGCTGCCATTAACCACTCGGCCACCTCTCCGGCGAACCTCGAAATATAGCACGGTTTTGTGACTATGCAGAAACCCAAGCACCAAAAGGAGCGAAGGAAACCGTTCGAGGAATGAACTGCGGGCGATTATCCGCGAATTTTCAGACCCCCTTCTGGTGCTCCTCGCGCCAGGCACGCGCTTCGCTGAAATGTCCGCATCCGATGAACGGCACGGGCGGGCGCAAGGCCGACAGCGGCGACGGATGATTCGACATCAGCACCTTATGGCGGCCAACGTCGATCAACGCACGCTTACTCTGGGCGTGCGAGCCCCATAGCATGAAAACAACAGGCTTGGGACCGTCGGAAACATGGCGGATCACCGCGTCCGTGAGCACCTCCCAGCCGCGCCCCGAATGGCTGGCCGGCTGGGCTTCCTCGACCGTGAGGCAGGTGTTGAGCAGCAGCACGCCATGCGTCGCCCACTTCACCAGGCTGCCGCCCGGGTTCGGGAACGGCGGCGGCGGCGTGCCGAGGTCGCGCTGGAGCTCCTTGAAGATGTTGCGCAGCGAGGGCGGCAGCGCCACGCCGGGCGCCACGGAGAAGGCCAGCCCCTGGGCCTGGCCGCGCCCGTGGTACGGGTCCTGGCCCAGGATCACGACGCGCACGTCCTCGGGCGGCGTGAGCTCCAGCGCACGCAGCGGCTGCGGCGGGAAGATCACCGTGCCCGCGTCGAGACGCTCGCGCAGGAAGGCCTGCAGCTTCTGTCCCACGGCACCGCCGAAGAAGCCATCGACCAGCGGCTGCCAGCCCGGCGCCACCGGCCAGTCTGCAGGATCGCTGCTGACCAGCTGATCCGCGGCGCTCATTCGAACAACGCCGCGAGGGCCTCACCAGGTTCCTCGGCGCGCATGAAGGCCTCGCCGACCAGGAAGGCATGCACGCCCGCGGCGCGCAGCGTGGCGACGTCCTCGCGCGTGGCGATGCCCGACTCGGTCACCGCGAGGCGCTCTTTCGGCAGACCCGGCAGCAGGTCGATGGTGGCCTGGATCGAGACCTCGAAATTGCGCAGGTTGCGGTTGTTGACGCCCACCAGCGGGGTCTTGAGCCGCAGCGCGCGCTCGAGCTCGGCCGCGTCGTGCACCTCGACCAGCACCGCCATGCCCAGGCCGTGCGCGATGGCCTCGAAGTCCTTCATCTGCGCATCGTCGAGGCAGGCCGCGATCAGCAGGATCGCGTCGGCGCCGATCGCGCGCGATTCGTACACCTGGTAGGCGTCGACGATGAAGTCCTTGCGCAGCACCGGCAGCTCGCACGAGGCGCGCGCCTGCTTCAGGTAGTCGATGCCGCCCTGGAAGAACTGCTTGTCGGTCAGCACCGAGAGGCAGGCCGCGCTGATCTTGCCGTCGCCTTCGGCATAGCTCTGCGCGATGTCGGCCGGAATGAAATCGGCGCGCAGCACGCCCTTGCTCGGGCTGGCCTTCTTGACTTCGGCGATCACGGCGGCCTGGCCGGCCGCGATCTTGGCGCGCAGCGCGCCTTCGAAATCGCGCGTCAGCACGCGGCTTTCGGCATCGAAGCGAACCGCCTCCAGCGGGCTGCGCCGTTTCGCGGCGGCCACTTCCTGGTGCTTGACGGCAACGATCTTGTCGAGGATGTCGGACATGGCTTCTCTCTTGCTCCTGGATTCCCGGCTCAGACCGAGGTGGTGACCCGCACCAGCTCGGCGAGCTTCGCCTTGGCCGCGCCCGAGGCGGTGGCCTCGCGCGAGCGTGTCACGCCCGCGGCCACCGAGTCGACCACGTTGGCCGCGTACAGCGCCGCACCGGCGTTGAGCAGCACGATGTCGAGCGCCGGGCCGGCCTGATTGTCGAGCACGCCGAGCAGCATCGCCTTCGACTGCTCGGGCGTCTCCACGCGCAGCGCGCGGTTGCTCGACATCTGGAAGCCGAAGTCCTCGGGATGCAGCTCGTACTCGCTGATCTCGCCGTTCTTGAGCTCGCCCACCAGCGTGGCTGCACCCAGCGAGATCTCGTCCATGCCGTCGCGGCCGTAGACCACCATCGCATGCTCGGTGCCCAGGCGCTGCAGCGCGCGCACCTGGATGCCCACCAGGTCGGGATGGAACACGCCCATCAGGATGTTGGGCGCGCCGGCCGGGTTGGTCAGCGGGCCCAGGATGTTGAAGATGGTCTTGATGCCGAGCTCCTTGCGCACCGGCGCCACGTTCTTCATGGCCGGATGGTGGTTCGGCGCGAACATGAAGCCGATGCCCGACTGCTCGATCGAGCGCGCGATCTGCTCGGGCTTGAGGTTGATGTTGACGCCCAGCGACTCCAGCACGTCGGCGCTGCCCGACTTGCTCGACACGCTGCGCCCGCCGTGCTTGCTGACCTTGGCGCCGGCCGCGGCCGCGACGAACATCGAGCAGGTCGAGATGTTGAAGGTGTGCGAGCCGTCGCCGCCGGTGCCGACGATGTCGACCAGGTTCGTGGTGTCGGCCACCGCCACCTTGGTCGACACCTCGCGCATCACCTGCGCGGCGGCGGTGATCTCGCCGATGGTTTCCTTCTTCACGCGCAGCCCGGTGATCAACGCGGCCATCATCACGGGCGAGCATTCGCCGCTCATGATGAGCCGCACGATGTGCAGCATCTCGTCGTGGAAGACTTCGCGGTGCTCGATGGTGCGCTGCAGCGCTTCCTGGGGGGTGATCATGGAAAGTCTCCTCGGGATGAATCAGCGGCCGATGCGCGCCGCGGGGGCGTCGGTGAATGCGAGCTTGAGGCCGAAGCCGATGAAAAGAAGGCCGGCGGCGCGGTCGAGCCAGTGCATGCCCTTCTGCACGGCACCGCGGCGCGCCATCCAGCCCGCCGCCAGCGCCCAGCCCACGTTGACGGGGATCGCGTTGAGGTTGAACAGCACGCCGAGCAGCACGAAGTACAGCGCCTTGTGGTCGGCCCCGGGCGCGATGAACTGCGGCACGAAGGCCAGGAAGAACAGCGCCACCTTGGGGTTGAGCACGTTGGTCCAGAAGCCGCCGAGGAAGATCGCCTTGAGGCTGCGTGTCCCGGTGGCCGCCGCGGCCTGCGCCAGGTCGGTCGGCGGCGCGGCACGCGACAGCAGCATGCGCACGCCCAGGTACAGCAGGTAGGCCGCGCCGATGTACTTGAGCACGGTGAAGGCCGCGGCCGAGGTCGCCATCAGCGTGCCGACGCCGATGGCCGCCGCGAAGATGTGGACGAAGCAGCCGGCGGTGATGCCGAGCCCGGCGACGATGCCGGCGCGCACGCCCGAGCGCAGCGAGTGGGTGACCACGTAGAGCACGTCGGGACCCGGCGTCAGGTTCAGCAGCCAGCCGGCGGCGATGAAGGCCAGCAGATGGGGAAGATCGGGCATCGCGTTCTCCTCTCCTCGAACGACGGATCAGGCGGCGAAGTAGGCCCGGATCGCGGCCACCGCGCGGTCGACGCCGGCGGCATCGACATCGAGGTGCGTCACGAAGCGCAAGCGGTACAGGCCCGTGGCCAGGATGCCCTGGCGCTCGAGGCTCTCGATCAGCCCCGCCGAGCGCGCCTTGGCCTCGCCCTCGAGGTCGACGAAGACGATGTTGGTGTGCGGCATCTCGAGCTTCAGCCCCTCGATGCCCGCGAGCCCCTGCGCGAGGCGCAGCGCCAGCGCATGGTCGTCGGCCAGCCGGTCGACGTGGTGCTCGAGCGCATGCGCGGCCGCTGCCGCGAGCAGCCCGGCCTGGCGCATGCCGCCGCCCGCCATCTTGCGGATGCGGTGGGCGCGCGCGATGAAGTCGCGCGAACCGACCAGCGCCGAGCCGATCGGCGCGCCCAGGCCCTTGCTGAAGCACACCGACACGCTGTCGAAGCACTGCGCGATGCGGCGCGCCTCGGCGCGCACGTCGGTGCTTCCGCTCTGCGCAGCCTGCGCGGTCGCCGCGTTGAAGAGCCGCGCGCCGTCCAGGTGCCGCTGCAGCCCGTGGTGCGCGGCGAGTTCGGTCGCCGCCTGCACGTAGTCGAAGGGCAGCAGCTTGCCGCCCCAGCGTGTTCTCGAGCGCCAGCAGCCGGGTGCGCGCGAAGTGCGCGTCGTCGGGCTTGATCGCCGCCTCGATCTGCGCGAGCGGCAGCGTGCCGTCGGCCGCATGGTCCAGCGGCTGCGGCTGCACGCTGCCGAACACCGCCGCGCCGCCGCCTTCCCAGCGGTAGCAGTGCGCCATCTGGCCGACGATGTACTCGTCGCCGCGGCCGCAGTGCGCGAGGATCGCGCTGAGGTTGCTCTGCGTGCCGGTCGGCACGAACAGCGCCGCCTCGAAGCCCAGCAGCGCCGCGATCTTCTCCTGCAGCGCGTTCACGCTCGGGTCGGTGCCGAAGACGTCGTCGCCCAGCGGCGCCGCCATCATGGCCTCGCGCATCGCGGGCGTGGGTTGGGTGACGGTGTCGCTGCGAAGGTCGACGATGGCGCTGCGGTCGGTCATGGCTTCAGTCCAGGAAGTTCTTGAGCATGGCGTGGCCGTGCTCGGTGAGTATCGATTCGGGGTGGAACTGCACGCCTTCGATGCGCACGTCGTGCGCATACCCGGTGTGCCGCACCCCCATGATCTCGCCGTCGTCGGTCCAGGCCGTGACGGCCAGCGCCTCGGGGCAGCTCGCGCGCTCGATCGACAGCGAGTGGTAGCGGTTGACGACGAAGGTCTTCGGCAGCCCCGCGAACACGCCCTCCTGCGTGGTCGTGATCTCGCTGGTCTTGCCGTGCATGAGCTGCTCGCGCGCGCACGATCCTGCCGCCGAAGGCCGCGCCGATGGCCTGGTGGCCGAGGCACACGCCGAGAATCGGCAGCTTGCCCGCGAAGGCCTCGATGGCCGCCACCGACACGCCCGCTTCCGCCGGCGAGCACGGCCCGGGCGACACCACCAGCCGCGTCACGCCCGAGGCGATCAGCTCGCCGATCTGCGCGACCGTGATCTCGTCGTTGCGGTGCACCTGCACATCGGCACCCAGCTCGCCGAAGTACTGGACGATGTTGTAGGTGAAGCTGTCGTAGTTGTCGATCATGAGGAGCTTCATGACTGGCCTTTCGAATACGGACTTCCGGACGCAGAGGACGCGAAGGATTCGCGAAGAACGCGAAAGGAATTCAAGGAAGAATGAAAAAGAAAATTCAGGGCTCCACTCATAGCTTGTTCACCATTCTCTGGATGCCTTTGACGACGGGAAATGCGTGGAAGTTGATCAACAGCCCCAGCTTCAGTCCCGACAAGCGCAGATAGGACAACAGTTGCGCGCGATGCAGGTCGGCCAGGACATCGATGGCCTTGAGCTCTACGATCACTGAGTCCTCGACAACGAAATCTGCGCGATACGCAACACCCACGCTACGGCCCTTGTAGTACGCGGTGATGGGCGCCTCGCGTTCGAACCGGAGCTCTCGTTCATTCAATTCGACCGCCAACGCCGCTGCGTAGGCGCTTTCAAGCAAGCCCACACCCAGCACTCGTTGCACCTCGACAGCCGCCCCGATGATGTCGTGCGAGAAGTCATCTAAAAAATTCTTGTCTTCCTTTTGCGTCCTTCGCGAATCCTTCGCGTCCTCTGCGTCCGGCTGCCCGTATTCGGAATTCATTCCAACCCCTCCTCAACAAGCTCCGCCGCCCGCAGCAGCGCACGCGCCTTGGCCTCGGTTTCCTTCCACTCGAGCTCGGGCACCGAATCGGCCACCACGCCGGCCGCGGCCTGCACGTGCAGCACCTGGTCCTTCACGATGCCGGTGCGGATCGCGATCGCGACGTCCATGTCGCCCGCGTAGCTGATGTAACCGCAGGCGCCGCCGTACAGGCCGCGCTTGGTGGGCTCGAGCTGGTCGATCAGTTCCATCGCATGCACCTTGGGCGCGCCGGTCAAGGTGCCGGCCGGGAAGGTGGCCTTGAGCACGTCGATGGCGGTCATGCCGTCCTTCAGCGTGCCCTCGACGTTGCTCACGATGTGCATCACGTGGCTGTAGCGCTCCACCGCGAAGGCTTCCGTCACCTTCACCGTGCCGGTCTTGGCGATGCGGCCGATGTCGTTGCGCGCGAGGTCGATCAGCATCACGTGCTCGGCGCGCTCCTTCGGGTCGTTGATCAGCTCGACCTCGGCCGCCTTGTCGAGCTCGATCGAGGCGCCGCGCGGGCGCGTGCCGGCCAGCGGGCGGATGGTGATCTTCTGCTCGCCCTCGCCGGTGTGCTCCTGGCGCACCAGGATCTCGGGCGAAGCGCCCACCACGTGGAAGTCGCCCAGGTGGTAGTAGTACATGTAGGGCGAGGGATTGAGCGAGCGCAGCGCGCGGTACAGCGACAGCGGCGACTCGGTGTAGCGCTTGCTGATGCGCTGCCCCACCTGCACCTGCATGAAGTCTCCGGCGGCGATCATCTCCTTGGCGCGCTCCACCGCCGCGAGGTAGTCGGCCTTGGCGAAGCTGCGCTCGGCCGGATGCGGCTGCGTGGGCTTCACGATCGGCGCGCTCACCGAGTACTTGAGCTTTTCCTTGAGCTCGCGCAGCCGGCGCTTGGCGTTGGCATAGGCCTCGGCCTGCTTGGGATCGGCATAGACGATCAGGTAGAGCTTGCCCGAGAGGTTGTCGATGACCGCCAGTTCCTCGCACTGCAGCAGCAGGATGTCGGGGCAGCCCAGCGTGTCGGGCGGGCAGCTCTTCTCGAGCTTGCGCTCGATGTGGCGCACGGTGTCGTAGCCGAAGTAGCCGGCCAGCCCGCCGCAGAAGCGCGGCAGCCCGGGCCGCAGCGCGACCTTGAAGCGCTTCTGGTACTGCGCCACGAAGTCGAGCGGATTGCCCGCGGCGGTCTCGACCACCTGGCCGTCAGTCACGACCTCGGTGACGGCCTCGGCGCCGAAGCCGCTGGCGCGCAGCAGGGTGCGCGCCGGCAGGCCGATGAAGCTGTAGCGGCCGAAGCGCTCGCCGCCCACGACCGATTCGAGCAGGAAGCTGTGCTTGCCGCCGCCCTGCGAATGGGCCAGCTTGAGGTACAGGGACAGGGGGGTTTCGAGGTCGGCGAAGGCCTCGGCCATCAGCGGGATGCGGTTGTAGCCCTGGGCGCTGAGGCTCTTGAATTCGAGTTCGGTGATCACGTGTCGTTCTCCGGAAAGCCGGCCCGGCGCGCTTTCATCGGCCGGGAGCGGTCTCATTCACAAACAGAGGAGGTGGTTCGGCGTCGATGCGTCCGGAACCGCGGGCGCACGGCGTGCGCCGTGCAATCAAACAGGCAGCGTCGATGGCGTACGCCAGGGCCAGGCTCCCCGGCTGCCTTCACCTGTTTGATGGATGTGATGAACGAACATGAGGGCCGGAGTTTAGCCCACGAGAACGCGGCCGCGCGCAAACCCGCGCTTCAGGGTTCGTCCGGAGCCGGCCCGATAGAACGAAAAGATACATTCGCACGACCGTTCGCAAATTCCAGAGGAGGCCGCCTTGTCCGCACGCTCGACCGCACTTCCGCTCGTGTCACGACCGCTCGCGCGCCTGTGCCTGCTGGCCGGTCTCGCGGCGGCGCTGGCCGTCGCCGCGCCGGCGCGCGCCGCCCCGGTCGACATCGCGGGCGTCAAGCTCGAGGACAACCTCGAGCTGCGCGGCACGCCGCTGCAGCTCAACGGCGCCGGCGTGCGCTACAAGGCCATCCTCAAGGTCTACACGGCCGGCCTCTACATGGGCCGCAAGGCCTCGACCCCCGAGGAGGCGCTGGCCGTGCCCGGCCCCAAGCGCGTGGCGATCACCATGCTGCGCGACATCGACGCCAACGAGCTCGGCAAGCTCTTCATCAAGGGCGTGGAGGACAACTCGCCCAAGAGCGAGATGGGCCAGCTGATCCCCGGCCTCTTGCGCATGGGCCAGATGTTCGCCGACCAGAAACAGCTCAAGGCCGGCGACACCTTCACCATCGACTGGCTGCCCGGCACCGGCACGCTGATCACGGTGCGCGGCGTGCCGCAGCCCGATCCCGTGAAGGAGCCCGCCTTCTTCAACGCGCTGCTGCGCATCTGGCTCGGCCCGAGCCCGGCCGACTGGAAGCTCAAGGACGCACTGCTCGGCAAGCCGTCCTGAGCGGCGGCCAGCGCCTCAGTCGCGCGGCGCCGCCAGTTCGGCCAGCGAATCGACGAAGCCGTCGGCATCGACCGCGCGCACCGGCTCGCCGTGGTTGTAGCCGTAGGTGACCAGCACCACTGGACAGCCGGCCGCGCGCGCGGCACGCGCATCGTTGCTCGAGTCGCCGATCATCAGCGTGCGCGCGGGCTGCGTGCCCAGCGCCTCGCAGGTCTTCAAGAGCGGCAGCGGATCGGGCTTCTTGCGCTCGAAGGCATCGCCGCCGAACACGCGTTCGAAGAAGCCATCGAGCCCCTTCTGGGCCAGCAGCGGCTGCGCGAAGGCGGTCGGCTTGTTCGTGAGGCAGGCCAGCTTCAGCCCCCGGTCGCGCAGCGCCCGCAGCCCCTCGACCACGCCCGGATACACCGCCGCATGCTGGCCGTTGATCGCGAGGTAGTGATGCTGGTAGCGCTCCCAGCCGCGGTCGAACCGCGCCTGCGCGCTGGCCAGGGCGCCGGGTGCGTCGGCACCGTCCGCCGCGGCCACGTACTGCAGCGCCGACAGGATCAGGTGCTCCGAACCCTTGCCGATCATCCGCTCGATGCGCTCGCGCGGCAGCGTGGCGAGGCCGAGGTCCTCGAGCATGCGGTTCAGGGCCACGGCGAAATCGCCGAGCGTGTCGATGGTGGTGCCGTCGAGGTCGACGATGGCGGCGTCGAAGCGGGTGAGGTTGAAATCGATGGAGTTCAAGGAAGAAGGGCTCATGGCGTTGCGAAGACTGCCCGCGACTTTACAGAGCCTCGCTGGATGACGTGGCTCACCACGCCATCGACTCGGCGCCGCCTTCGCGCAGCGCGGCGGCATGGACCAGGTTCGCCGCCACCATGTCCTCCATCGCGATGCCCATGGCCTTGTAGACCGTGATCTCGCGCGCATCGCGCCGGCCCGGTGCGCTGCCGAGCACGACCTCGCCGAGCGTGGTCGCGCGCCGGCGATCGCAGCCCGCGAGCTCGGCGCACCCCACGGGCACGGGCTCGAAGGCATCGAGCGTCTCCACGAACAGGCGCGCGTCGCGCGCGAGCGCCACCGGCAGCTCGCCCGCCGGCGGGTGGTAGCCGACCGAGCTCACGTGGGCGCCGGGCTTGAGCCACTCGGGCCGGATCACGGGCTGGGCGCTGTGGCTCGCGAGGCAGACGATGTCCGAGTCGCGCACCGCCGCCTCGATGTCCTCGCCGGCCCGCGCGAGCGGATGCCGCGCCGCGAGCCGCCGCGCCTCCTCGGGATGCAGCGCGCAGACATGGATGCGCTCGAGGTTGCGCACCAGCGGCAGCAGCCGCAGGTGCTCGCGCGCCTGCACGCCCGCGCCCACGATGGTCGCGACGCGCGCGTCGGGGCGCGCCAGCAGCCGCGCCGACAGCACCGCCGAAGCAGCCGTGCGGATGCCGGTGATGAAGGTGCCATCCATCACGCACGAGGCCATGCCGGTCTCGGGCTCGAACAGCAGGATCATCGCCAGGTGGTTCGGCAGCCCGAGCGCGAGGTTGCCGTCGAAGACGTTGACCACCTTGATCGCCATCTGCATGCCCGGGCGCCACGCCGGCATCGCGAGCGAGAAGCCCTGGCCCGGCACCGTGAGCTCGGGCCGCGCCGGCGACTGCACTTCGCCGCGTGCCAGTGCGCGAAAGCCGTCCTCGAGCCCATCGAGCAGTTCGCGTGGATCGAGAAGGCGCGCCACCTCGGCCTCGCTCAGCGTCATGACGCGGCGCGGTCCCTTCGCGATCTCGAACGCGGCAGGCTGGTTGTTCATGTGAATCTCCTTCATTGATGTGAAGGGGAATTCTGCGAAGCCGCCCTGCTTCGTTCAATTGATTCGTTTCGCGTTGACGTGAAGCAAACTCACTCCTAGGATGCGCCCGCATGCCACTGCCCCTGTTCTTGCTCACGAAGCTGCGCGCCTTCGAGTCGGTGGCCCGCCACGGCAGTTTCAAGCGCGCGGCCGAGGAACTGCACGTCACGCAATCCGCCCTGAGCCACCACGTGCGCCATCTCGAGACCGAGCTCGGCATGCCGCTGGTGCTGCGCTCGCACCGCCGCATCGAGCTCACGGCCGAAGGACGGCAGCTCTGCGCCGACTGCGCCCAGGGCTTCCAGGGCCTGGAGGCGGCAATCGACCGGCTGCGCCGCGCCGCGCGGCCCGACACGCTGGCGCTGAGCGTCGCCCCGTACTTCTCGGCACGCTGGCTCACGCCGCGCCTCGGGCGGCTCTGGGCGCGGCATCCGCGGCTGCATCTGCAGCTGCACCATGCCTACCAGCCCGCCGATTTCCTGCGCGATCCGGTCGATGCCGGCATCGGTTGGGGCGACGGACGCTGGCCCGGCGTCGAGGCCCGGCTGGTCGTGCCGGGCACGCTCACGCCCGTGTGCAGCCCGGCCTTCCTGGCCACGCTGCCGCGCAAGATCAAGCCGCGCGACCTGCGCGGCCGCCGCCTGTTCCACGAGTTCGATGCCGCGCACTGGAGCGCCTGGTTCACGGCGGCGGGCGTGGACGCGGGCCCGCTCGACACCACCCGCATCGACGACTCCCACGCGCTGCGCCGCACCGCGCTCGACGGCCATGGCTTCGCGCTGTTCTTCACGGCGCTGGTGCGCGAGGACCTCGATGCCGGACTGCTGGTGGCGCCGTTCGCGCACACCGTCGATCCGGGGAGCGCCTACTACCTCGTGCGTCCGGCGGACCGCGCGCCGAGCGCGGCGCTGCAGTCGTTCACCCAGTGGCTCATGGACGAGGTGGCCAGCGCGCCCTTCGTCTGAGCGCGGCGTGCCGCGCTCAGCGCCCGGTCCAGACCGGCCTGCGCTTCTCGTTGAACGAGGCCAGCCCTTCCTTCGCATCCTGCGTGCCCGCGAGCAGCGCGATCTGCCCCTCGGTGAACGCGATGCCTTCGTCGAAGGACATGGCCTCGAGCGCGCGCATCGCGTACTTGCCGCGGCGGATGGCAGTCGGCGACTTGTCGGTCAGGCGCTCGAGCAGCCATTGCGTCTTCGCATCGAGCGCATCGGCCGGCACCACGTGGTTCAGCAGGCCGGCCTCCTTCGCCTCGGCCGCGCCGAAGGGCTCGCCGCTCAGGCACCACTCGCGCAGGGTGCGGCGCGGCACGATGCGCTGCAGCAGGCTCAGCACCTGCATCGGGAACAGGCCGATCTTCACTTCGGGCAGGCCGAACTGCACCGTGTCGGCGGCCACCGCGAGGTCGGTCATGCACAGGAGGCCGATGCCGCCGGCCATGCAGCTGCCGTTGATGCGCGCGATGCTCGGCAGGGTGCCGGCCTGTGTCTCGCGCAGCAGGTCGGCGTAGTCGAGCGTGGGCTGCGCGAGGTCGAACGCGAAGCCCGCGCCGGGCTGCAGGTCGCCGCCGGCGCAGAAGGCCTTCTCGCCCGCGCCGGTCAGCACGATGGCGCGCACCTCGGGATCGGCATGCGCGAGGCGCCAGCCTTCGCGAATGCCGGCCACCACCTCCGCGTTGAGCGCATTGCGCTTGTCGGGCCGGTTGATCGTGATCCAGAAGGCGCGGTCGCGCTTCTCGTGCAATACGGCGGCGGTGCTCATGGCGCGGCTCCTTCGGCAACGGGGGCATCGACCTCGATTTCGGCGACGACGCGGCGCGCCTCGACCTGATCGCCAATGCGCACATGCAGCGCGGCCAGCCGGCCGCTGACCGGCGCGGCATGCACATGCTCCATCTTCATCGCCTCGAGCGTGAGCAGCGGCTGCCCCGCGCGCACGGCCTGGCCGGGCTCGGCCAGCACCGCGACCACGCGGCCGTTCATGGAGGCGCGCAACTTGCCGTCGCCGCCGCCCGCGCCGCCCTGGCGCACGGAAGCCGCGCGCGTGGTGTCCTCGATGCGCAGCGCGCGGTCGCTGTACTGCAGCCACAGTAAGGTGCCGTCGCGCCAGTACGCGGCGCTCTCGTGCACGCCATCGCAGGCGAAGCGCACGCTGTCGCCGCCGTGCTCGATCAACTCGATCGAGAATGCCTGCGCATCGAGCGTGACCTGGAACTGGCGCGACGCGATCAACGCGACGCTCGCATGCCGCACCTGCCCCGCGAGCTCGAAGCGCAGCGAGATCGGCAGCTTGTGCGGCAGCCGCCGCGCCTGCGTGTCGTCGGCGCGCTCGTACAGCAGCACCGCCGCGAGCGCGGCCGCGCGTGCAGCCGCGGCCTCGTCGGCCCGCAGCAGCGCCGCCTGGTGCTCGCCGATGAAGGCCGTGGTGGCACCGCCCGCCGCGAACACCGGATGCACGAGGCAGGCGCGCAGGAAGGCCTGGTTGGTGATCACGCCCAGCGCCACCGCGTCCTCGAGCCCCGTGGCCAGCTTGCGCCGCGCCTCCTCGCGCGTGCGGCCATGGGCCACGAGCTTGGCGATCATCGAGTCGTAGTACGGCGGCACCTCGGCACCCGAATGCAGCGCATGCTCGGCGCGCAGTCGCGGCGGCATCCGCCACAGCGCGAGCGTGCCGCTCTGCGGCACGAAGCCCTGCGCCGCATCTTCCGCGCACAGCCGCACCTCGATCGCATGGCCCTCGAAGCGCACGTCCTGCTGCGCGAGCGGCAGCGGCTCGCCCGCGGCCACGCGCAGTTGCAGTTCCACCAGGTCGAGGCCGGTCACGGCCTCGGTCACCGGATGCTCGACCTGCAGCCGCGTGTTCATCTCCATGAAGTAGAAGTTGCCGTCGCCATCGAGCAGGAACTCGAGCGTGCCCGCGCCCTCGTAGCGGATCGCCTTCACGGCCGCCACCGCGGCCGCGCCCATGCGTTCGCGCAGCGCGCCGTCCACCGCCGGCGAGGGCGCCTCCTCGATCAGCTTCTGGTGCCGCCGCTGCACCGAGCAATCGCGCTCGCCCAGGTGGATCGCATGGCCGTGGCGGTCGGCGAAGACCTGGATCTCGATGTGCCGCGGCTGCGCGATCGCGCGCTCGAGGATCACCTCGGGATCGCCGAAGGCGCTCTGCGCCTCCGAGCGCGCGCTGCGCAGCAGGGGCGCGAACTCCTCGGCCGACGGCACCAGCCGCATGCCGCGCCCGCCGCCGCCGGCCGTGGCCTTGATCATCACCGGGAAGCCGATGCGCGCGGCCTCCCGCGCGAGCCGCTCCTCGCCCTGGTCCTCGCCCTGGTAGCCCGGTATGCAGGGCACGCCCGCAGCCTGCATCAGCGCCTTGGCGCCGGCCTTGTGGCCCATGGCCTCGATGGCCTCGGCCGAGGGGCCGATGAAGACCAGCCCGGCCTCCCTGCAGGCACGCGCGAAGGCAGCGTTCTCGGCCAGGAAGCCGTAGCCCGGATGCACCGCGTCGGCGCCGGTGCGGCGCGCGGCCTCGACGATGGCCTCGATGCGCAGGTAGGACTGCGCGGGCAGCGCCTCGCCGATGCACACGGCCTGGTCGGCCTCGCGCACATGGCGCGCGCCGGCATCGGCGCTCGAATACACCGCCACCGTGCGGTAGCCGAGGGCGCGCGCGCTGCGCATCACGCGCAGCGCGATCTCGCCGCGGTTGGCGATCAGGATCTTCTGGAAGGGCGAGGCCTGGGTCATGGACTGCTTCCCCTCGCTCATGGCCGCGCCACCGAGAACTGCATCGGCTGCGGCTCGCGCAGCTCGGCCTCGCGACAGACGGCCAGCAGCTTCGCGAGCACGGCGCGCGTGTCGCGCGGATCGATCACGCCGTCGTCGAGCACGTGCGCGCTGGTGGTGAACACGCTCATCTGGCTGTCGAAGCGCTCGACGATGCGGCGCTCCATCTCTGCGAGCTTGGCGCGGTCGACCTCGCCGCCCTTGCGCCGCATCGCTGCCCTCGGTCACGTTGACCATGGTCCGCGCCGCCTGCTCGCCACCCATCACGGCGGTGCGCGCGTTGGGCCACGAGAAGCAGAAGCGCGGATGGAAGCCGCGCCCGCACATGCCGTAGTTGCCGGCGCCGAACGATGCGCCGCAATGGATGGTGATCTGCGGCACGGTCGCATTGGTCACGGCCTGGATCATCTTCGAGCCGTGCTTGATCATCCCGCCCTCCTCGTGCGCGCGCCCGACCATGAAGCCGGTGGTGTTCTGCAGGTAGAGGATCGGCGTGCGCGACTGGCAGCAGGCCTGGATGAAGTGCGCGGCCTTGGTGGCGCCCGCGTTGTCGATCGGCCCGTTGTTGGTGACCACGCCCACGGGCAGCCCCTCGATCTTGAAGTGGCCGACCACGGTGGCGCTGCCGTAGCCGGCGCCGAACTCGAGGAACTCGGAGTCGTCGGCGATGCGCGCGATCACCTGCTTCATGTCGACCGGCCGCTTGAGGTCGGCCGGCATGATGCCCAGCAGTTCCTCGGCATCGAAGCGCGGCGGCTTGAAGCGCCGCGGCGGCGGCGCCGGCAGCTCGCGGTTCCAGTCGATGTGGGCGAGGATCTCGCGCGCGATGCGGATCGCGTCGCGGTCGTCCTCGGCCGAATTAGTCGCCGAGCCCCGACACCGAGCTGTGCATGAGCGCACCGCCCAGTTCCTCCTCGGTCGCGATCTCGCCCGTGGCGGCCTTCAGCAGCGGCGGCCCCGCGAGAAAGGCGCGCGAGCGGTCGCGCACCATCACGATGTAGTCCGACAGGCCGGTCTGGTAGGCGCCGCCCGCGGTCGAGGAACCGTGCGTGACGGTCAGCACCGGCAGGCCGGCGGCCGACAGCCGCGCGAGGTTGCGGAACAGGCTGCCGCCGGTCACGAATTCCTCGACCTTGTAGGTCATGAGGTTGGCGCCCGCGCTCTCCACCAGCTGCACGTAGGGCAGCCGGTTCTCGAGCGCGAGTTCCTGGATGCGCAACTGCTTCGGAATGCCCATGGGCTGCAGCGCGCCGGCGTCGATGCCCGAGTCGGAGGCATTGACCATCACGCGCAGGCCCGAGACCTGGCCGATGCCCGCGATCACGCCGCCGCCGGGCACGCTCTTGTCGAGGTCGGGGTTGTCCAGGCCGAGCCCGGCGAGCGAGCAGAGTTCGAGGAAGGGCGTTCCGGGGTCGAGCAGCAGCGACAGCCGCTCGCGCGGCAGCAGCTGGCCGCGTTTCTCAAGCGTTCGCGCGAGCGCTCCGAAGTGGCGGCGGCGCGCTGCTCGCAGCCGCGTACGCGCTCGAGCAGCGCGAGCATGTGGGCGCGATTGGCCTGGAAGGCTTCGCCGTGGGGGAGAGGGTCGATTCGATGGTGGCCATGGTCTGCGGAAGAGTCCATGGCAGCTTAGGCAGCGCCCCCCGGGCGTCTTGTGCCCAGTGGCTGGGGATCAGCGCACGCCGAACAGCCCGGCCGCGTTGTCCCACGCCACGCGCTGCGCCACCGCGGGCGGCAGCTCGCCGAGCCAGCCGCGGTAGCCGCGCATCAGCTCGTCGTAGGCGCTCCAGCGCTGGTTGACCCAGGTGTCGGAGCCGATCAGGAAGCGATCGGGAAAGGCCAGGATCAGTTCGCGCCACGGCGCGCACAAGGTGCCGCCCTCGCAGACCAGGCCCGGGCGGTACGACAGCTCGCCCATCAGCTTCGGATAGCGCTCGAGCATCTGGCGCACGCGCGCCACCGGCGTGCCGCCGATGCCGGTGTGGGCCCAGATCAGCCGCGTGTCGCGGCCCTGGCTCGGCGTGTTGGCCATCAGCAGGTCGACCGCCTCGTCGTCCACGTGCGCGAGCACGGCGAGCTGCTTGCGCTCGGCCAGCGCCATCAGCTTCTTCGCGACCGGGCCGTTGGCATTGGCGCTCTCGTAGAGGTGGAACTCGCCGATGCCGCGGTAGGGCCCGCTCGCGGTGCCGCGCTCGAGTTCGGCCAGCACCATCTCGTGGATGCTCTCGTCGCGGAACCAGTTGCTGTAATCGGCGCGGTTGCGGTACAGCCGCACGAAGGGCACCACGGTGACGCCGGCCTCGCGGGTCTCGCGCAGCGCCGCGAGCGTGCGCGTGCCGTCGTTGGGCCGCGAGTTGCCGACGATGGCGCGCACGCCGTTGCGCTGCATGCGCGCGAGCGCCTCGGCCGGCGGGAACGGGCCGCTGCTGCCGTTCCAGGCCTCTTCGTTGTAGTGCAGGTGGGTGTCGAACAGCGGGCCGGCGTAGTCGGCGGCCTGGGCCGCGAATGCGAAGCCGGCGGCGACAGCGGCAACGACCGCGGATGCGGCGCGCGTCCAGCGTCGATGAAGGGAATCGGTGGTCCGGGTCATGCGGGCTCCTCGCGGCGGATGCGGTCGGTACGGTGGGCGGCGGAAGAATACCCGTCGCCGCGCCGGCTCAGCGCAATAACCGTGCCCTGAACTTCTGCACCATCGCCGCCGGCGCGTACGAACGCTTGCTCCGCCGGAAGCCCGCGATGCCCATGTCCCTGCTCGAAGTTGAGCCAGCGCACCGGCCGGCCGAACCGGGCCTCGAACTGCCGGCAGAAGTGCTGGAACATGTGCGGGTAGATGCCCGCGTGGCTGTCGAGCCCCTTGGCGAAGCGCATCGCGAACACGCCGGGCTGCAGTTCCTGCGCGAGCACGAAGCCCAGCGGCTCGTCGTGCGCGAAATGCACGAAGCCCTCGAGCCCGAGCGCCGCCGCATCGGCGATGGCTGCGCGGCATGGCGCCTCGTCGGCCTCGCCCGCGGCCTTGCCCTTCTGCGCCATCCAGGCCTCGAGCACGCGCAGCGCGGCACCGGCCGAGGCGGGACCGAAGACCTCGGCGCGCGGCGTGCACTGCGCGAACAGCTGCCGCACCTGGCTGCGCTTCCAGGCCAGCGCGCGGCCGGCGTAGTCGGCGAAGCGGCTGGCGTCGTAGAGGTAGTCGGCGTCGTCGGGCGAGGCGCTCAGCGCGAAGCGGTCGGCGCTCAGGCCGTCGATGTCGCGCCGCGACAGCGGATAGAAGCAGTCGTGGTCTTCGAGCATCGCGGCCAGCGCCTCGGGCGGCGCTTGCGGCAGCGCGAACAGCGCGATCAGGTGGCGCGTGTCGTCGTAGGTGCGGCCCGAGATGCGCGGCCAGCCGTCGTTCTCGGGCCCGATGTAGCGGTAGTCGTGGGCCTCGCGGAACAGCCAGAGGTTCGAGAACGTCAGGTCCGACAGGCAGCCCTCGGCGCTGCCCGCGCGCAGCCGCGCGAGCGCCGGCTCGATCGCCTCGCGCAGCGCCAGCGACAGCGGCTGCCCGGCGCTCATTCCGCGTCGTAGACCACCGCGCGCACGCCCGGCGCCGGCGGATCGGCCGGCGGCCCCGCGAAGCACTGGGCGATCGACAGCCACTGCGTGGCGCTGCCCGGCGTGCAGCGCAACGCGGTGTCGGCGAGGTGGCGGCGCTGGGTCACGACCAGGCAGAAGTCGAGCGCATCGCCGCGCACCGATTCCGCCGAGGCCGGATCGCCCCAGCGCCAGGTCTGGCCGCCGGGCGCGTCGAGCTCGATGAAGGGCGCGGGCTCGGGCACCGGCAGCTGGCGGTTGACGAAGGTCCAGCCGAAGGTGGTGGCGCCGATGTGGGCGATGTGGCGCAGCCGCGCGCTGGCCGGCCGGCGCCGGCGCATCAGGTCCCAGATGTCCTGTCCATGGGCCCAGGTTTCCATCAGGCGCGCGGTCGCGAACGAGCGCGCGCTCATCATCGGCCCGTACCACGGCAGCCGCGCCTTCGGGTCGAGCGCCGCGAGCGCATCGGCCAGCTGCATCGAGATCGGCTGCCACAGCGCGAGCATCGCGGGGCCGTCGAGCTGGCCGTACTTCTCGCGCGCCAGCGAGCTGATCTCGCGGCCCTGCGCGAACTGCGCGTTGAGCGCCGCGGCATCGCGCACGAAGGCCGCGGGATCGTTCAGCGCGAGCATCGAGGTCTCGTCGAAGAAGCACAGGTGGGCGATCTCGTCCCAGGGCGACCAGCCGTAGAACACGCTGGGGCGCGCGCCACTGTTCGGGCGTGAGCGTGGCGCACAGCGCGGCGAGCTCGGCGTATTCGTCGCGCAGGTCGCGCGCGGTCTCCGCGTCGGGGCCGTTCGTCGAATCGTTCATCGTGGGTGTCGTCCTTCTCGTTCTTCAGAGCCCGAGCTGCCGGGCCGCCAGGTCCTTCATGATCTCTTCCGATCCGCCGCCGATCATCATCACCTTGACCTCGCGGTAGATGCGTTCGCTGCGCGTGCCGCGCATGAAGCCCATGCCGCCCAGCAACTGCACCGCCTGGTCGGCGCAGAACTGCATGGCCTGGGTCGCCTGCACCTTCGCGAGGCACACGCGCGCCACGAGTTTCGCCGGATCGGCCAGGCCGTGCTCGATGCGGTAGGCCAGGTCGTAGACCAGGGTGCGCGCGGCATCGACGCGCAGGGTCATGTCCATGAGCTTGTGGCGCACCACCTGGCGCTCGGCCAGCGGCACGCCGAAGGTGACGCGCTGCCGCGCCCAGTCCACCGCCTCCTCGAGGCAGACCTCGGCGAAGCCGCAGGCCAGCGCCGACATCAGGAGGCGCTCGCCGTTGAAGTTGTTCATCACCAGCCTGAAGCCCTGGTTCTCCGTGCCCACCAGGTTGCGCGCGGGCACGCGGCAGTTCTCGAAGCGCAGGTGCGCGGTGTCGGAGCTCCACCAGCCCATCTTTTCGAGCGAGGTGCGCGCGAGTCCCGGCGCGTCGCCTTCGATCACCAGCAGCGAGATGCCGCCCGCGCCCTTGTTCGCGGGATCGGTGCGCACGGCGGTGGTGATGAAGTCGGCGCGCACGCCCGAGGTGATGAAGGTCTTCTCGCCGTCGACCACGTAGTGGTCGCCATCGCGCACCGCGGTGGTCCGAAGCGCCGCGACGTCGGAGCCGCCCGAGGGCTCGGTGATCGCGAGCGCGGCGATCTTCTCGCCGGCCAGCACCGGCGGGATCACGCGCTGCTTCAGGTCCTCGCTGCCGGCCTTGAGGATCGGCGGCAGCGCGATGCTGTGCGAGTTCAGCGAGGCCTGCACGCCGCCCGCGCCGCAACGCGGCGAATTCCTCGGCCACGATCAGTTGATGGAACAGGTCGGCCGGCGTGCCGCCGAGCGCCTCGGGATAGCCCAGGCCGAGCACGCCGAGTTCGGCAGCGCGCCGGTAGAGATCGCGCGGGAAGGTTTCGGCCTCGTCCCACTCGGTCACGAAGGGCGCGATCTCGCGTGCCACGAAGGCGCGCAGGCTGGCACGGAAGGCTTCGTGCTCGGCGGAGAAGTAGAAGGGCAGCGGCGGGGCGTCCAGGAATTCCATGGCGTCTCCTTGGCGCACGAGGCTAGCGGCGGGCGCTCCACGGGTCTTGCGCCAACAGGCTGCGCCCTGCGATGCGATGCGATGCGATGCGAGGCGCAGCGACTCGACGCAAGCCGCGCCACGCGCACGCCGCTAAGCTGGACTTTCCATCCGCCACCCGAGGAAGACCATGCCTTCATCCGCCGCCGCAGCGAAGAAAACCGTCCGCATCGGCGGCGCCTCGGGCTTCTGGGCGACAGCATGGTGGCCGCACCGCAACTGGTGCAGCACGGGCGGCTCGACTACCTGGTGTTCGACTACCTGGCCGAGACCACGATGGCGATCCTGGCCGCGGCGCGCGCGAAGAAGCCCGAGCTCGGCTATGCCACCGACTTCGTCGAGATCGCTATGAAACCGGTGCTCGCCGAGATCAAGCGCCAGGGCATCAAGGTGGTGAGCAACGCGGGCGGCATCCATCCGCAGGGCTGCGCCGCCGCGCTGCGCGCACTGGCCGAGGCCCAGGGCGTGCCGCTGCGCATCGCGGTGGTCGAGGGCGACGACCTCGGCGCGCGCATGGCCGAACTGCGCGCCGCGGGCACGCGCGACATGTTCACGGCCGAGGCCCTGCCCGAGAAGGTGCTGAGCGCCAACGCCTACCTGGGCGCGCTGCCGATCGCCGCCGCGCTGGCCGCGGGCGCCGACGTGGTGATCACCGGCCGCTGCGTCGACAGCGCGGTCACGCTCGGTCCGCTGATGCACGAGTTCGGCTGGCAACCCGGCGACTTCGACCGGCTGGCCTCGGGCAGCCTCGCGGGCCACATCATCGAATGCGGCTGCCAGGCCACGGGCGGCCTGCACACCGACTGGGAAGACATTCCCGACTGGGCGCACATCGGCTACCCGATCGTCGAATGCCATGCCGACGGCAGCTTCGTCGTGACCAAGCCCGAGGGCACGGGCGGCAAGGTGATCCGTGCCGCGGTGGCCGAGCAGCTGCTCTACGAGATCGGCGACCCGGGCGCCTACCTGCTGCCCGACGTGAGCTGCGATTTCCGCGAAGTGACGATCGAGCAGGAAGGCCCCGACCGCGTGCGCGTGGGCCCCGCGCGCGGCCGCGCGCCGACCTCGGCCTACAAGGTCTCGGCCACGCAGCTCGACGGCTTCCGCTGCGCGGGCAGCCTGGTGATCGTGGGCATCGACGCCGAGCGCAAGGCGCGGCGCACGGCCGAGGCGATCCTCGAGCGCACCGGCGGCATCCTCGCGCGCCTGGGCCTGCCGTCCTTCACGCGCAGCCACATCGAGGCGATCGGCGCCGAGAACGCTCTACGGCCCGCATGCGCGCACCCACGGCGTGCGCGAGGCGATGATGCGCGTGGCGGTCGACCATCCGCAGAAGGCCGCGCTCGAGATCTTCGCGCGCGAGATCGCGCCCGCGGGCACCTCGTGGTCGCCGGGCACCACGGGGCCCGGCGGCGGCCGGCCTTCCGTGTCGCCGCTCATCAAGCCCTTCGCCTTCCTGCTCGACAAGGCGCAGGTGCCGGTGTGGTTCGAGATCGACGGCGAGCGGCGGGCCGTCGCGATCCCGCCGGGCACGGGCGATGGCGCCGCGCCGCCGGTGGCGGAACCGCCACCCTTCGCCGACGACGGCGGCGAACAGGTCGAGCTGCGGCTCATCGACCTGGCCTGGGCGCGCAGCGGCGACAAGGGCGACCTCTCGAACATCGGCCTGGTGGCGCGCCGGCCCGAGTGGCTGCCGCTGCTGTGGTCGCGCGTCACGCCCGAAGCGGTGCGCGCCTACTTTGCGCACCTGGTGCACGGCAGGGTCGAGCGCTTCCACCTGCCGGGCATCGCGGCGATGAACCTGCTGCTGCACGGGGCGCTCGACGGCGGCGGGCCCTCGTCGATGCGCCTGGACCCGCTGGGCAAGGGCATGGGGCAGATGCTGCTCGACATGCGGGTGAAGGTGCCGCGCGCGGTGGCGCAGGTGGCGCAACGGCGCTGAAACGGGGGCGGCGGCCCGCGCGTGGGATGCTCGAAAACCGTCCGGGCCGAGCTCGGCCGGTCCTGAGCTTGTCGAAGGATCGAAGCCTTGCGCGAGGCTTCGACAGGCTCAGCCCGAACGGTCTTGGGTCTGGGTCAGGTCAGCTCAGGCCTGCGCCTCGGTCAAGGCCTGCGCCGCGACCACCGCCTCGGTGCGGTTGCGCACGTTGAGCGCGCGGAAGATCGCCGCGAGGTGGATCTTGACCGTGCCCTCGCTGATGCCGAGGCTGCGGCCGATCAGCTTGTTGGGCTTGCCCTGCGACAGCAGCTGCAGCACCTCGACCTGCCGCTCGGTCAGCACGTTGCGCAGGTGCTCGAGCGTCTGCGAGGCGGCCGGGGCACCGGGCGCGCGCGCGGCGTCGGGCTGCGGCGCCACGCCGGCCACGATGCCCGGCGGCAGCGCGGTCAGCATCATCGGCGGCACGTAGACGCCGCCGGCCAGCACCAGCCGCACGGCCGACAGCATGACCTCGGGCGAGTAGGCCTTGGGAATGAAGCCGAGCACGCCGCGCTCGAGGGCGGCGCGCATGATGGCCGGGTCTTCGTAGCCCGACAGCACGATCACCGGCACGGCCGGATGACGGCGGCGGATCTCGTCGATGTGGGCCTGCCCGTCGGCGCCGGGCATGTTGAGGTCGATCAATGCCAGGTCGAGGTCGTCGGTGGCGCCGGCGAGCAGCTCGTCGACGCTCATGACCAGCACGAACTCGATGCCGGGCTCCAGCTCGGACAACTTGGCCTTGACCGCCTCGATGACGAGCCGGTGGTCGTCGGCGATCAGAATTTTCATGGCTTAACCCCAGCGTGCATTGACTCAGCGACCGCCGACGATACCGGCGAATGCCCGGCGCAGCAAGGCTGGCGCGCTGCCCGAACGGCATAGGCCCCAAGCGATATGGCGCCTTGCGGGCCCGCTGAGAAGAATGGTCGCCAACCCGAAGGAAGCGAGACATGGGCATGTGCCAACGAAGCCGGCGCCGGTGCAGGGCATCTCTCGGGCGGCGCCCCGCGCTGCCTGCGGCCTGAGCCGGCACGCGTGTCTTCATGGCCCGCCTGATCGACTGCCATTCGGCCTTCGTCTCGTTCGGGCTCGCGCTCGATGCCGCGATCGCCGCGAACCGCCCCACGCTCGACCACGACGCCGCGCAGCGCCAGGCCCGCCTGCTGCTCGACGAGGCGCGCGAACGCGCGCGCGCGAGCGCGACGCCGCTGTCGCCCGCGCAACTCGAATCGGCCGCCTTCGCGATGGTCGCCTGGATCGACGAGATCCTCGCGCGCCACCCGGGCGCGGCCCAGGGCGCGGCGCCGCTGCAGGTGCAGCTGTTCGCCTCGAACAACGCCCACAGCGAGTTCTTCCACCACCTCTCGGCGCTGGGCGCGCGCGACGACGAGGTGCGCGAGGTCTACTGGCATGCGCTGGCGCTGGGCTTCAAGGGCCAGTACTACTTCGAGCACGGCGACCGCGGCGAGCTCGGCAAGCTCAAGGACCTGCACGGGCGCCAGCTGCGGCTGCCGCCGCTCGCGCTCGGCAGCCTCGCGCAGCAGCGCATCACGCCCCAGCCCTACGCCGAGCCCGATCCGCCCGCCGCCATCGACATGCACCGGCGCGACCGCTCGATGCTGCGCGCGAGCGCGGCGCTGGCGCTGCTGGTGCCGCTGCTCTACCTGCTGTGGGCCTGGCTGGCCGGCGCGCCGCGGCCCGAGGCCGACCTCGCGCAGCGCGTCGAGCAGCAGTTGCAGGGCTACGCCTGCGCCGACCTGGCCGTGGCGGTGGAGGCCGGCGGCACGCTCAAGGTCAGCGGCTTCGTCTCGCTGCCGGCCGACGTGGCCAACGTGCAGCACGACGTGGGCCGGCTGCCGGGCGTGAAGGCGGCGCGCTTCGAGCTCGGCGTGCGCGTGTGGCCGCACTGCGAGGTGTTCGCGATCCTCAAGCCCTACCAGGCACGCAATGCCGACAAGGCCTACGGCCTCGGACTGGCCCTGCCCTCCGCGCGGCAGGGGCGCCTGCGCGAGGGCGACAACGTGCGCGTGGAGGTGACCGCGCCGCGCCACGACAGCGTGCTGTGGGTCGACTACTACACGGCCGACGGCTCGGTGATGCACCTCAACGCGGGCCAGGCGCCGACCCCGGCTGCGCGCCGGCGAGAAGCTCGAGCTCGGGCGCGACATCCCTTCGAGCTGGCTCGTGAGCCCGCCCTTCGGCAGCGTGCTGGTGACCGTGATCTCCTCGCCGATGCCCTTCCACGAGACCGCCGACCGGCCGCCGTTCGAACTGGCCTCGGCCTACCTGCTGCAGCTGCGCGAGGCGCTCGCGGCCAACAAGGGCGGCGATCGACTGGTCGCCGACTTCGTGTTCCTCGAGACCGAGGCGCGCTGAGCACCGCGCCGCCGCCATGCACACCCTGCCGCCCGCCCACCTCTTCTGGCCGCTGTTCGCGCTGTGCGCGCTCGGCTTCGCGGTGCTGTGCGCCGTGGTGCGCGATGCCGGCCGCGGCGCGCGCCGGCGCGCGCTGCAGCAGCGCATCGCCACGCTGCGGCCGCCCTCGCGCGCGGCCGATGCGCAGGCGCTCGAGCGCCTGCACGAGGCGATGGCACGCGCGCAGCAGCGGCTGCGGCTGGCGCCGCGTCCGCGCGCGGCCGGCGAGAAGCTCGACGACGAGGACTTCGGCCGCTGCGCGACGCCGGGCGTGCCGTGGCTGCTGTTCCTCGGCGACGCGGCGGCCGGGCTGCCGGGGCTGCTCGCGGCCTCGCCGCTCGACGCGGACCCGTCGGACGACGCGCCGATCGGCCCGGTGCGCAACGGCTGGCGCTGGTGGACCGGCGGCGCCATGGCCGCGATCGAGATCGACGCGCGCGTGCTCGAGGACCCGGCCGACGCGCCGCAGTCGCGCGCCCTCTGGCTCGCTTCGCTGCTGGCGGTGGCCGAGCGGCGCGAGCGCATTCCATTGCACGGCATCGTGGCCTGCATCGGCGCGCAGGCGCTGCGCGAGGCACCGGCCGATGCGGTCGCCTTCCGCGCCCGCGTCGCGCGGCTGCGCCGGCTGGCCGAGGAAGCGGGCCGCACCTTGCGGCTGCAGCTGCCGTTCTATCTCGTGGTGACGGGCCTCGAAGGGCTCGAGGGCTATGGCGCGCTGCGCGGCACGCTGCCGCCCGAGGTGCTGGCGCAGGCGCTGGGCCATCGGCTGCCGCTGGAGAGCGCGGCGACCGACACGCGCGGCGCCGCCGAACGGCTCGACGCGGCCTTCGAGCCGCTCGCCGCGCGGCTGCATGCGCTGCGCATGGGATTGCTGCGCGAACAACCGGGCGCCTCGGGCCGGCTCGCGGTGCATTCGTTCGTGGAGGGGGTGCGAAGCCTGCAACCGGGGCTGCGGCTGGCGGCCGAGGCGCTGTTCGACAGCCATGGCCGCAAGGCGCGCGAGGCCCGGGGACTGCGCTGGCGCGGCCTCTACCTGACGGCGGCCGGCGGCGCGGCGGGCGGCAACGGGGCCTTCACGGGCGACCTGTTCCATCGCTTCCTGCCGGCGGACCCTTCGCTGGTGCGGCCCGGCCGGCTGCCGCCGTCGGCGCACGACACGGGCATGGACGCGATGTGAACGCGGCCCGTGCGTGCCGTGCGTGCCCTGTGCAGCGCCTACTTCTCCTTGATCGGCTCGGCCTTCTGATCGATGCGGATCTGGCGCGCGCCGTAGGTCACGGTGATGGTGTTGATCTTGCCGACCTCGAGCGGGCGCACCTCGCGCCAGCGCGCGCGGTCGAGGTCGCGGAACGCGCCCATCACGCCGATCATCTTGGCGTCGGGCTGCAGCACGAAGTCGAACTTGCGGCTCTCGCCGGGGCGCAGCAGCGTTTCCTCGCGCTGCACCAGCTCGGCGCCGAGCGTGGCCTGGTCCTTCTCGAACAGCGAGAAGAAGTCGGCGCCCTCGAAGGCACCCGGCGTCTTGAGGATGTAGGCGCGCACGGTGAGCGGCGATGCGCGGCCGCGCGCGTCGGGATCGGCATCGGGGGCCCGCCACCAGCGTCAGCGACACCGGCGTCTTCACTTCGGGTGGCGGCTTGCTCGCGCAGCCAGCGAGAAAGAGCCCCGCGGCAGCGAGGCCGAAGGCCGCCACGTGCCGGCGCGAAGCCGTGGCCAGCAGGCCTCCATAGGACGAATGGTGTGTACCGAGCGCTCGCATGCTATTCCCTTCGTTGCATTGACCGGTTGAGAGGCATCTTTCGATTATCACCAGCCACATTCAACAGGCAACATGCTCACCAACGAACTCGCAGATGCACTGCTCATACCGATCGGCGACAGCGCGCCGAGCGGCACCGACCTCGAGTACGACGCGGACTTCACCGCGCTCGTGACCGCGTCGCAGGGCAAGCCCGAACAGCAGTTCGGCGACACCGTCATTCCCGCGGTGGAGCCGGACTGGCGCAGCGTGGCCGAGCAGTCGGACGCGATCCTGCGCCGCAGCAAGGACGTGCGCGCCGCCGTGCTGATGCTGCGTGCCGCCACCCGGTTGCAGGGCGTGCCCGGCTTCGTCGCCGGCCTGCGCCTTCTGACCGGATTGCTCGACCGCTTCTGGGACGGCATACATCCAACGCTCGATGCCGACGACGACAACGATCCGACGATGCGCCTGAACGCGCTCGCGCCGTTGAACGACGAGACCATGGTGCTGCGCGACCTCTACGACGCCCAGGTGGGCGCGGCGCCGGGCGTGGGCTCGATCCCGCGTGCGCGACATCGCGGTGGTCCAGGGCACGCTCGCGGCGAACGGCGAGCCGCTCTATTCCGCGCCGCAGCTGCAGGCCGGCCTCGAGGCCCTGCAGGCCGCGCAGCCCGAGCGCATCGAGGCCGCGATCGGCGCGCCGGCCCTCATCGACCAGCTGCAGGCGCTGCTGGTGGAGCGCACCGGCCGTTCCGATGCCATCGACCTGGGCGCGCTGCGCACCATCGCGCGCACCGTGCAGAAGGCCTGCGGCGCCGCGATCGGCGCGCCCGAGGAAGCCGGCGCGGCGGACGCGGAGGACGGCGGCGAAGCCGTGGCGGGCGGTGGCGGTGCACGCCCCGCGGCCGCGCGCGGCGAGATCCAGACCCGCGAGGACGCGCTGAAGATGCTCGACCGCGTGATCCGCTTCCTCGAGACCACCGAGCCCGGCAATCCCGCGCCGCTCCTGATCGAGCGCGCCAAGAAGCTGATCGGCGTGAGCTTCCTCGAGATCATGGCCAACCTCGCGCCGAACGCGCTCGACACGATCGAGAACGTGACCGGCCGCCGCGCTTCGGATTGAGGCCTCCCGCCTCTTCTTCCTCGTCCCCTCCCCTTTCCATCCCTGGATCGACCCACCCCGTTTCACCCCCGCAAGGAGCATCGCCATGGCCAAGAGCAGTCAGAAATTCATCGCCCGCAACCGGGCGCCCCGGGTGCAGATCGAATACGACGTCGAACTCTACGGCGCCGAGAAGAAGATCCAGCTGCCCTTCGTGATGGGCGTGCTGGCCGATCTGTCGGGCAAGCCCGCCGACCCGCTGGCGCCCGTGACCGACCGCAAGTTCCTCGAGTTCGACGTCGACAACTTCGACTCGCGCATGAAGGCCATGAAGCCGCGCGCGGCCTTCGCGGTCGAGAACTCGCTGACCGGCGAGGGCGAGCTCAAGGTCGAGCTGACCTTCGAGAACATGGAGGACTTCTCGCCCGCCGCCGTGGCCCGCAAGGTCGGCGCGCTCAACAAGCTGCTCGAGGCGCGCACCCAGCTGTCGAACCTCGTCACCTACATGGACGGCAAGAACGGCGCCGAGGAACTGCTGGCCAAGGTGCTCGAGGACCCGGCGCTGCTGCAGTCGCTGGCCGCGACCAAGAAGCCCGAGGACGGCACCACCCCGCCGGCCGCCTGATCCCTGTCCCTTTCCGACTTCCACATCCGGTTCACGAGGAGTAACCCACCATGGCCGAAGCACTCGAACAGAGCGCGTTAAAAGACGTCGCGTACGCGGGCAGCGACTTTTCGTCGCTGCTGCAGAAGGAATTCAAGCCGCGCAGCGACGAAGCCAAGAGCGCGGTCGAAGCCGCCGTGCTCACGCTGGCCCAGCAGGCGCTGGCCAACACCGAGGTCATCGGCAAGGACGTCACGAAGTCGATCCAGTCGATGATCGCGGCGATCGACGCCAAGCTCACCGAGCAGGTCAACCGGATCATCCACCACCCCGACTACCAGAAGCTCGAGAGTGCGTGGCGCGGCCTGCACTACATGGTGAACAACACCGAGACCGACGAGAACCTGAAGATCCGGGTGATGGACATCTCCAAGCAGGAGCTCGCCAAGAACCTCAAGAAGTTCAAGGGCGCGGCCTGGGACCAGAGCCCGATGTTCAAGAAGATCTACGAACAGGAATACGGCCAGTTCGGCGGCGAGCCCTTCGGCGCGATCGTCGGCGACTACCACTTCGACCAGAGCCCGCCCGACGTCGAGCTGCTCGGCGAGATGGCCAAGATCGCCGCCTCGGCCCATGCCCCCTTCATCACCGGCGCGAGCCCGAACCTGATGCAGATGGAGTCGTGGCAGGAGCTCGCCAACCCGCGCGACCTGACCAAGATCTTCCTCACGCCCGAGTACGCCGGCTGGCGCTCGCTGCGCGAGTCGGACGACGCCAAGTACCTGGGCCTGTGCATGCCGCGCTTCCTGGCGCGCACGCCCTACGGCGCCAACACCAACCCGGTGGAGGAGTTCGACTTCGAGGAGGACACCGCCGGCGCCGACCACAGCAAGTACGCCTGGGCCAACGCGGCCTATGCGATGGCCACCAACATCAACCGCTCGTACAAGCTCTACGGCTGGGGTTCGCGCATCCGCGGCATCGAGTCGGGCGGCGCGGTCGAGAACCTGCCGCTGCACACCTTCCCGAGCGACGACGGCGGCGTGGACCAGAAGTGCCCGACCGAGATCGCGATCAGCGACCGGCGCGAGGCCGAGCTCTCGAAGGCCGGCCTGCTGTCGCTGATCCACCGCAAGAACTCCGACTTCGCGGCCTTCATCGGCGCCCAGTCGCTGCACAAGCCGGCCGAGTACGACGATCCCGACGCCACCGCCAACGCCAACCTGGCCGCGCGCCTGCCCTACCTGTTCGCCTGCAACCGCTTCGCGCACTACCTCAAGTGCATCGTGCGCGACAAGGTCGGCTCGTTCAAGGAACGCGACGAGATGCAGCGCTGGCTCAACAAGTGGATCATGAACTACGTCGACGGCGACCCGGCGAACTCGTCCGAGGTCACCAAGGCCCAGAAGCCGCTGGCCGCGGCCGAGGTGGTGGTCGAGGAGGTGGAAGGCAATCCCGGCTACTACTCCTCCAAGTTCTTCCTGCGCCCGCACTACCAGCTCGAGGGCCTGACGGTCTCGCTGCGCCTGGTCTCCAAGCTGCCGTCCGCCAAGGGCGCGGCATAGGCCATCGGGCGGGTTTGAAATCCCGCCCGCTTCTTCGTTCTGAGATCACTACCGGCCGAAGCCTCATCCGCGGCGGCCGGTAGCCCCGAAAAAACCTTCTCTTTCGTCAACCATCGCCCGCGCATCGCAGGCATCACAGGAGTAGCAAGATGGCATCCGATTTCCACATCAAGTTCGACGGCGTCACCGGCGAGGCCACCCACAAGGATCACAAGGACGAGATCGAGATCCTGTCGTGGTCGTGGGACGTGGCGAACACCTCCGGCGCGGCATCGGGCGGCGGCTCGGGCAAGGGCAAGGCCCAGCCCGGCACCTTCAACTTCGTCCACATCTTCGACAAGGCCTCGCCCGTGCTGGCCAAGAACTGCGTCAGCGGCAAGCACTTCAAGGACGCGATCCTGACCTGCCGCAAGTCCGGCGACGGCCAGGGCGAGTACCTCAAGATCACGATGAAGGAAGTCTTCATCTCGAACGTGGCCCCGGCCGGTTCGCAAGGCGGCGACGTGCTCGAGAACGTGGTCGTGACCTACAAGGACATCGAGTTCGCCTACAAGGCCCAGAACGACAAGGGCGCCACCACCGGCGACGTCAAGTTCGGCTGGAACGTGGCCACCACCGAGACCCGCTGAGATCCCCCCGGGGGCTTCGCCGCGCGAGCGCGGCAAGCTCCACGCCATTCGGCCCGCGTCCTCTGCTCGAGGGCATCGCGGGCCGTTTCCATTTGTGCGGGAGATAAGAAGAAGGGAGAGGAGGCGGCGCGCGCCGCCCGTTGCGTCAGCCGAGGACGGTGTCGTCGGGATCGCGCGGCTCGGGCTGCGCCTCGACCGGCAGCAGCCGCGTCTCGTCCTCGGCGGCGTCGATCACCCACAGCGTGAGCGCCGTGTAGTTGTCGTGCCCCGGCTTCGCGCGCGCGACGATCTGCGCCTCGATCTGCTCGACCCACTGGCTGGGCGTGCGCGAGGCATGCAGGGTCTCGACCAGGCATTCGTCGCCCAGCGGCTCCCACACGCCGTCGCTGCACAGCAGCAGCACGTCGCCCGGCAGGAGCCGCATGCGGTCCGACACCGCGATGTCGGGTTCCTCCTCGAGCGAGCCCAGCGCCGACAGCAGCATGTTGCGCTGCGGATGCAGGCGCGCGCCCTCCTCGTCGAGCATGCCGCCGGCCACCATCTGCTGCACCAGGCTGTGGTCGGTGGTGCGCGCGACGATCGCGCCGCCGCGGAACAGGTAGGCCCGGCTGTCGCCGCTGTGCACCCAGGCCAGCGCATGGATCTCGAGGTCGATCGCCGCGAACACCACCGTCGAGCGCATGCCCGCGAGCGTGCCGCCCTCGGCCTGGCGCGTCACCACGTCGCGGTTGGCCTGCTCGATCAGGGCGCGCAGCACGCCCGCGTCGAGGCTGGGGCCGGCCGAGACGCGCCCAGCACGCTCGCGCGCACCGTGGCCGCCGCCACGTCGCCGCCGCCATGGCCGCCGGCGCCGTCGGCCACCAGGCAGGCGACATGGCGCTCGTCGTGCCAATGGCCGTGAACGTCTTCGTTGTAGCTGCGGCCGCCCTGGCGGGACAGCGTGACGATTTCGATTTCCAAGCGGGGCTCCTCGCGTCGGTCGTGCGTGTCGTGGGTTCTTGTTCTGGCTGCAGCGGTCGCGCGCGCCTCAGTCGTCGGATTTCAGGCGCGCCATCTGCGCCTCGTAGGCCTCGAGGAAGGCCTTGCCGAACAGGTTGTGGAAGTCGTCCTCGGCTTCCGTCGCGATGCCGCCGTACAGCGCCACGAACTGGTCCCACAGCTTGGCCTTGCGGTTGGCCGCGAACAGCGCGTCGAGCGCCGACTTCGAGCTGATCTTCTTCTCGAGCTCCTCGGGCTCGAAGCGCGCGATGACGTGCGCCAGCGCCGCGCGCAGGCCGACCATCACGCCGAACTGGTGCGCGCGCAGGTCGTTGAAGGCATCGCGCATCGCGGCCTCGGCCGGCATGAAGCCGCGCACGCCCGGGCCCCAGCAGGTGCGCCAGCGCGACCTCGACCGTGGGCGAGAACTTCAGCGGGTTGTTGGCCTGGGCCGCGATCATCGTGACCTCGGCGCGCACCTCGCGCTTGAACTCCTGGCGCGTGAGCAGCAGCTGCAGCGTGCCCTCGGTGGCGCTGCGCAGCATCGAGCCGATACGCTCCATCAGGCCCGGCGTGAGCATCTCGGGCGGCTGGTGCGTGCCGCCGAGGCCGCGCAGGAAGGCGGCCAGCAGTTCGTCGTCGCTCGCGATGCGCTCGACGGGCGCGGCGGCGACAGGGCCAGGCGCGGGCGCGCGCGGTGCGGGCGCCGGTGCCGGCGCGGACAGCGGCGGCAGCGGGCGGCCCGCGGTGTCGGGGCCGCTGATGCGGATCGGCAGGCCCGTCATGTCGTCGAAGGCGGGCAGCTCGGGCAGCGGCGCGGCGCGCGGCACGGGCGCAGGGGTGGGCGCGGGGATGGGTGCCGCGATCGGTGCGGCCGGCGGCGTGATCGCCTTCGGCGGCGTGAAGCCGAACTGCTCGATCGGCAGGTGGTCGGAACGCGCCATCGGCGTGGCCGGCGCGGCGCGCTGCAGCGCGGCCAGCGGGTCGGCATCGTTCGCGGTGTTGGGCTGCAGCAGCGGATCGGCCAGCGGCGACAGCGCGAGCGGATCGCCGCCGATGCCGCCGGCACCGGCCGTGCCGCCGAACAGCGCGTCGATGCTCGCGGCCTTGCCGTGCGCGGGCGGCGTGCCCAGGTCGGAGAAGTCGTCGAGCGCGCCGAGGCCACCGGCGGGCGCCGAGGCAGGGTCGGGGCCGAGCAGGTTGGCGAAGGGATCGATCTGCGCGGCCTGCGCGTTGCGCGAACCGGTGGCCATGGGGTCGGGGAACAGCAGCGAGTCGGCTGACGGCGATGACGACGACAACGACGACGACGACGACGACGACGGCGCGGGCGACCGGCCCGGCGCGGGTGCGGGCGCGGCCGGCGACCCCAGGCCCGCGAGCAGGTCGGCGAAGGGATCGTCGCTGCTCGCCGCGGCGGATGCCGGCGCCGGTGCCGACTTCGCGCCCGACAGGCCCATGATGGTTTTCGGGAATCGCGAACGCTGCCGCGGCAGGTGCCGGCGCGGGCGCGGCGGCCTGCACGCGCACCACGAGCTCGAAGCTGCCGACCACGAGGCGGGCGCCGTCGACCAGCGCGGCTTCGTTGCCGGGCCCGAGCGGCTGCCCGTTGCACTGCATCGGATTGCTGCCGCGATCGACGATGAAGTACCGGCCGTCGCGGCACAGCACCTGCGCATGCACGCGCGACACGGTGCGGTCGGGATCGTCGAGCACCAGTGCATTGCTCTCGGCGCGGCCGATGGTGCCGCCGGCGGGACCGAACTCGGCGGCCAGGGACGCCCCCGTCGGCACGCCCTGGCGGGAGATAACAGCGATCTGGATCATGAACCGGCTCCCGGGCGACGCCCAAACACCGCCCGCCTGCGCGGGCGCGGCAACTCGCAAGGAGTATTCATTCGGTGGGGGCGCATTGGCAATCTCGCCTTAAGAGATAGGCCGTTTCCGCCGCCGCGCTCAGGGCGCCAGCAGCAGCACCAGCGCCTGGCTCGGCACGAGGCGAACGCCCGGGCAGTTGGTGCTGTTCTGCAGCGACACGCTCGTCAGGCGCGAGGCCGGCATGCCGTTGAGCAGCACGGTGAAGGCGCCGGTGACATGGCGCGACGGTCCCATCACGGTGCCCGAGGCCACGCCCATGTTCACGCCCACGTTGTCGCCGTTGGTCATCGGGATGGTGGTAGCCAGGTTGTGGGCCGGCATGCACATGAACAGGATCGTGGGGCAGTTCGGAATCGCCATCGGCCCCATCGCGATGTTGGGATAGGGGATCGGCACCGGTCCGGCGGGCGTGGGCGTGAGGCAGACATCGGGAAATCCCATGTCGGTGCCCATCATCTGGCAGTTGGCGAACATGGCGCGACCTCAGCCGAAGTGGATCTGGCCGCCGCGCGCCTTGACCAGCTGCTCGCCCTCGATCAGCGCGTGCTCGGCGTGGATCTGCAGCAGCTGCTTCGCCTGCAGCTCCAGGTGCTGCGCCTGCGTGCGGTCCAGGCCCTCGGTGGTGCGCAGGTGTTGCCCGGCGTGGTGGTGCGCGCGATCGAACAGGGTCGACAGCGTGGCGCCGATCGCCTTCATCGCGCCGCCGATCAGGTTCAGCCGGTCGCCGACCGCGTCGGCCTGCTCGCACTGCAGCCGCACCTGCGGCGCGGCGAGCTCGAGCGCCTCGGACGCACGCGCGCGAAGCACAGGCGCCTCGAGCGCCAGCGATCCCTCGCTGCGCAGCACCACGTCCTGCGCGCCCTCGCGCTCGAGCACGGACATCACCCACCACTGCGCGCCCTCGTCGAGCAGCGCCGCCACCGTATCGCCGCGCCGCAGCGCGACCAGGCAGCTGAAGGCCTGGCGCGCGGACACCTCGTGCGTGCCGACGCGCAATCGCAGGCCGGTGGCCGGATCGGCCGAGACGGTGGCACGGTGCCAGCCGGTGGCCGGGGCGGCCGGAGCCTTCGGCGCGGGCGACGCGACCCGGGTGGCCCGGCGCGTGGAAAGAAGGGTGGTCATGGTGTTGCCTCGGGAAGAACGATGAACGGGAACCGCCTCAGGCGGCGCTCCATTGCTCGGCGCGCGCGAGTTCGGCATCGGTGCCGAGCGCGCGGCTGCGGTCGGTGAACTGCGCGTCCTGCAGCTGCGCGGCATGGAAGACGGCGCGGAACAGCTCGGCATCGCGCAGGTCGGCGCCCTGCAGGTCGGCATGGCGGAAATCGGCGTAGGTGCAGTCGGCGGTGACGAACACGGCACGGGCCAGCCTGGCCTGCGCGAAATGGCACTGGTGCAGCCGCGCGCCGCCGAAGTGCGCGCCCGGCAGCACGGCGCCGGTGAACAGCGACTGCGTCAACTGGGCCTTCGTGAAGCGCACGCCCTCGCCCGCCGCGTCGCAGAAGATCGCATGCGGCGCCTTCACCTCGGAGAAGTCGCAGCCATCGAGCTTGGCGCCCTGGAAGTTGCACTGGTTCAGCTGCACGCCCGCGAAGCTGCTGCCGCCGAGGTCGGCGCCGTTGAACTGGCACCCCTCGAGCCGGCAGCCATCGAAGCGGCGGTTCGGCAGCACCTGGTTCGAGAACACCGCGCGGGTCATCGAAGCCCCGGCCCAGGTCATGCGTGCCAGGTCGCAGCCGGTGACCACCGTGTGCAGCCACTGCGTGTGGTCGGCATTCACGTCGAGCAGCTTCGAGCTCGAGAACACGGTCGATTCCAGGCCCGCGCGCTGCATGCCCGCATGGTCGAGCACGCAGCCGTGGAAGCGCGCCATGCTCAGTGCCGCGTCGCCGAACTGCGCATGCGACAGGTCGCACTCGTTGAAGGTGGCGGTGTGCAGGTTCGCATTGCGGAAGTCGGCGTGGTCGAGCTTGCAGCGGTTGAACACCGCATGGCGCAGGTTGGCGCCGGCGAACAGCGTGCCGGCCATCGCGCACTGGTCGAACACGGCTTCGCGCACGTCCGCGCCGCGCAGGTCCGCGCCATTCCAGCGGCAGGCTGTGAACAGGCCGCCGCCGAGAAAGCTCTTCGCATAGTGGCCGCCTTCGAAGTCCTGGCCCTCGAAGGTCTCGCCCAGGCCGGCGCCCAGCGACAGCAGTTCCGCGCTCACGCTCATTGAAATGCTTTCGTGCTTCGCACCGCGGTGCGAGCTTGTTCGGGGCGGCCCGGCGCTGCGCTCATGCGGCACCTCCACCATCGGTCGGCGCCGCGGCGCGCGCCGCCGCCACGGCCTGCTGCTCGGGGCTCAGCCGCGGCCAAGTCCGGCTGCGCGCGAGCAGCGCGCCGTCGAAGCGGCTGTCGCCGCTGAGCGCGACGCGCGTGAGGTCGGCGCCGAAGAGGTTGGCGCGCCGGAAGTCGGTGCCGATCAAATCGGCATGGCTGAACACCGCATCCTGGAAGTTCGCACCCGCGAGCCGCGCGCGGCTGCAGCGCGCCTTGCGCAGCAGCGCGCCCTTGACCGACGCGAGGCGCAGGTCGGCGTCGCGCAGGTCGGCCATGCCGAGGTTGGCGCCGTCGAGCAGCGCCTTGGGCGCGCGCAGGCCGATCGCGCTGCACTCGCCCAGGTTGGCGTTCGAGAGATCGGCGCCGCTCGCATCCACCCCGTCGAGCACGGTGTTCTTCGCGAACACCACACCCTTGGCACGCGCCGCGACCAGGCGCGCGCCCTGCAGCTGGCAGGTGATGAAGGCGGTCGACTGCAGGTTGGCGCCCGAGAGTTCCACGCCGCGCAGGTCGCATTCGACGAAGCTCGCGCCCGAGAGGTCGGCCTCGCGCAGATCCACGCCCCGCAGCGACAGCTTGTAGAAGACATTGCCGGCCAACCGCGCGCCGCTCCAGTCGGCCGGACCCCACCGGGTCTCGAGCAGGTTGGCGCCGGCGAGGTCGGCGCCGCGCATCTGGGTCTGCGCGAGCTCGGTGTGCATCAGCATCGTGCTGCCCAGGCGCGCGCGGTCGAACACCGCGCCGGCCAGTTGCGCGCGGCCGAGGTTGGCGCCGCAGAGGTTCGCCTCCACCGCGAGACACCCGCGCAGGTCGGCATGGGCCAGCACAGCGCCCGAGAAGTTGCAGCCCGAGACGTTGGCATTGCGCAGGTTCACGCTCTCGAGCCAGGCGCCCGAGAAGTCGACACCATGCAGGTCGAGCCCCGACAGGTCGACGCCCGTGAGGTCGATCCACGGCAGGGTGCGGTGGCCCTTCTCGACCAGCCGCTGCACCTCGGCGCGGCGCTGCGCGCCCTCCTCGCCCGCGAGCGCGAAGGCCGGGGGCTGCATGTGGGCGCCCTGCAGGTAGCCCTGCCGCTCGGCCTGCTCGCGGGCGCGCAGCCTGTCGAGCAGCTGCGGCTCGGGCATCGGCAGCCGGCCGAACGCCTCCTTGAGCTCGGCCAGGTGCCGCTCGGCGCCGAAGAGGGGCGGCCCGCGATGGGCCAGCTGCGCCAGGCGCTGGCGCTGCGCGTCGTCCATCGCGAGCAGCTTCTCGACCTGCGTGAGCAGGTCCTCGGCGACCGCGATCTGCTGCGCCTCGGCCAGCTTCTGCTTGTCCTTGATGTAGGCCGGCAGTTCGGCCATGGTGGGCGGCTTCTCGCGCACCGGCGGCTTCAGCCCCATCGCATCGGGGTCCTTGCCCATCGCGACGGCCTTCTCGCGCGCGAGCGCCACGTCGATCTCGGCGCGGCGCATCTGCGCGTCGCCGCGCAGGCCGTCCATCTTGTAGACCTCGGTGGCGCGCTCGAAGTCGGGATCGGTGGTGTCCTGCCCCTCGGGCAGCAGCTCGCCGTCGTCGAGGCTGTCGATGCCGCCGTGCACCGGATCGAGCCGGCGCGCCAGCACGTCGGCGTAATGGGCGTCCTCGCGCGGCTCGCCCTGCCGCTCGACCGCGGCCATGAGGTGCGCGATGTCGCTGCCGTCGTTCTCCGCCACCTCGGCCAGGCCGTGCCAGATCAGCAGCATGCGCTCCACCTGGGGAAGAACCAGACGGTGGTCAGCCGCATCGGCACTTCCTTGAGCTTGAAGGCCTCGCCGCCCGCCGCCGCCGTGCCGGGCAGGCGGTAGTCGGCGAACACGCGCAGCCGCAGGCCCGGCAGTTGACCCTGCAGCAGCGGCTTCTCGGGATGCAGGTTCTCGAGCGCGAAGGGCTCGTCGCCGCGCAGCGGCGCGGCCAGCCACTGGTCGCGCGGCGCCATGTTGAAGTGCCGCCAGTCGACGTCGGGCGGAAAGCCCGGCGCATGGTTCTGCAGGTAGGCCTCGTCGTCAGGTGCCGCGCAGCGCGGCGCGCTGCGGATGCAGCACGTCGAGCGCGCCGAAGCCGGCCGGGCGCACCACGTCGCCGGGCGCGGTGATGCGCGAATCGGGCAGCTCCAGCGGCGGCAGCCACTGCACGCCGTCCACCGGCGCGGCGCCCATGCCCTGCGGGTTCTCGTCGTGGCCGGCGCCGCCGTAGGCCTGGCTCCAGTCGAGCGGCACGGGCCGGTAGTCGGGCGACTGCACCACGCGCGCGCCGTCCCAGTAGCGCGGCGCGAAGGCCAGCACCGACTTGCTCGCGCCGCCCAGGCGCACCCGGGCCACGGCGCCGCGCGCACCGGGCTCGCTGGTGTGCACGCGGCCCACCACCAGGTACTCGGGCGTGAGCTTGGCCACGCCTTCGTCGACCAGCGGCACCGCCATCAGGCGGGAGACGGTGTTCCACATCGACTGCTCGCGCAGCAGTCCGCCATCGGCGGGCGACATCGGCAGGAACAGCATGCCGCTCAGGCACAGCCCGGCCTTGGACCGGTACTCGATCGGCCGGAAGCTCAGGGCGACGACATGGGGCTTCAGTATGTGCATCGGTATCGCGCGGTGGTCGGCGCCTGGCGTTGCGCGTTCATTCCGCGGGCGTGGGCGGCACCGGCAGGTCGCGGCTCGCGGCCGGGCCCGGCGCGGAATTGGGCATCGGCGTCGGTCCGAGGCCGTGCGTGGCGGAGTCGGCCTCGACCGCGTTGCCGGGGCTGGAGAGCGGGTTCTGGTCGTCGGTGTAGTTCCCGGACCTGTCGGCGGGCGCCGAATGCAGACGCACGGAATCGAGCAAGCCGCTCGCGCGCCGCGCCGCGGCGATCTCCGCGGCGGCCTGCAGCCGCGCCGCCATGCCGGCCAGCCCAAGGTTCTTGGCCTCTTCCTGGGCCTCCTTCAGCGCGGCCGCGGCATCGTCGTACTGCTTGTTGGTCGCCTGGATGTCGGTGATGGCGGCCCACAGCGAGAAGCCGACGGCATCGATGGCCGCGCCGATCGAGGCGCCCATCGCGAAGGCGCCGCCGCCGCCGCCCGCGCCGCCGCCGGGCATGATCACCTTGGCCTGGCGCTGCTCGACGTCCACCGGCGAGATGCTCAGGTCCACACCCGCGAAGCCGAGCTTGAGCGCGGCCGCCGTCTCCATCTGCAGCGCGAGGCAAGACGCCATGCTCAGGCCCACCATGGTGTCGATCGACATGCCCATGAAGGTCGAGCGGGCCATGCCCATGTTGGCCTCGGTGTTCACCCCGATGTAGCCGCTGGAGTTGGCGCCCAGCACCGTGGTGTTCGATCCGTTCGAGGTGGCGTTGATGTTGCCGACCGCGAACATCTCGATGTTCGAGTTCGACACCGCCTTGATCGCGTTGGCGTAGATCTTGTGCGCGCCGGCCGCCGAGTCGATGCGGTCGGCGTTGGTGCTCATCTTCATCTCGGCGGTGGAGCCCAGCGCCACGTTCGCGCCCGAGGTCAGCGTGACCGCGCCCACCGAGTTGATCTTCATCGAGGCCGAGGTCTGCGAGAACGCACCCACCGTGGTCAGCGTGTAGGTGTTGTTCGTGTGCGAGGTCACCGGCCCGTTGACCACGGTGTCCTGCTTGCCCTTGGTGCCGATGCTCTGGTTGCCCAGCGTGGTGGTGAAGGTGTCGGCGTCGAACTTGTTGGTCTGGTTCAGGACCACGTGGTTCATCTGCGTCTTGAGCACCGTGTGCTCTTCCTTGCCCTTCACCGTGATGGTCCGGTGGCGGTCGACCGTCAGCGACTGGTCGTTCATGACGTGGGTGGTGTCGTCGTTCTCCACCGTCGTCGTCATGTTCCGCTCGGCATGGATGTTGACCAGCTCGCCCCCCCTTCTTGTCCTCGAACATGATCTCGTTGTAGTTCGAGGGCCCGCCACCGGGCGTGGAGCGGGTCTTGAAGCCGCTCTGCGTGGCCGACTTGTAGGGGATCGGCTGGTCGTCGTTGTAGACGCGGCCGGTGACGATCGGCCGGTCGGGATCGCCGTTCATGAACTCGACGATCACCTCCTGGTTGATGCGCGGCGCGAAGTAGCCGCCCCACCCCTTGCCGGCCCAGGGCTGCGAGACGCGGATCCAGCAGGTCGAGCGGTCGTCGCGGAAGTCGTTGCGGTCCCAGTGGAAGTGCACCTTGACGCGGCCCATGGGGTCGACGTCGTGCTCCTTGCCCTTGCCGCCCACGACGATGGCGCTCTGCGGGCCCGGCATGGTCACGCGCGGCGTGAGCCGCGGCGGACGGAAGATGTGATCGGCGGGCAGCGCGGTGATCAGGAAGGCGCTGGTGCCGCGCACGCCCTCGCGCAAGGTCGGCGTGGTGTCGATCAGCTCGAGCAGGGCATCGGTGCAGCCGGCGTTGACCGCGTCGTCGCGCAGCGCCTCGCGCAGCAGCTCCGCGGTCGGCCGCGGCGCGACGAAGGTGCCCATGCCCTCGTAGCCCGGATGGGTGGCGACGAAGACGCAGCCGCCGATCAGGTAGTCGCCGTCGCGCGTGCCGTCTGGGTCGCCCTTGAAGGTGAAGGTGTGGCCCACCGCCACGTCGGGCCAGCGCGTGACGGCCCAGTGCAGCGTCTGGCGCGCCGGCAGCTCGCCCGCGCGGATCTCGAGCACGACGTCGGACTGCTCGCTCGTGAAATAGCCGCCCGGGTACTCGAACACCTCGAGGTCCGCCAGCTCGTGCGCGGGCACCATCTCGCCGTGCGTGCTCAGCAGGGTGTTGATCGCCTTGTAGTTCACGTCGCGCGACTCGTACTTGCCCGAGCGCAGCTGGCGGCCGCTGATCCAGCGCTCGATCTCGTTGTAGCGCGCCTCGCTCGCACCGTCGCCGGCGTAGTTCAGCACGCCCTTGGCCGGCAGCGGCCCGTGCGCCATGCCGGTGGAATCGGCCAGGTGCATCATGCCGGGCGAGTCGAAGGAATCGAACCAGTAGTACACGCCCTCGTCCTCGAGGATGCGCGACAGGAAGTTGTAGTCGCTCTCCTGGAACTGCACGCAGTAGCGGCGCGGCTCGTGCACGCCGATCACGCCCGCGGGCTCGGTCTTCGCATGGGCCTTGATGGGGCTGTCGGTCAGCACGGCATCGAGCACGTCGAGCACCGGCTTCTCCTGCAGGATGCGCGAGTTGACGCGCTTGGTCAGCAGCCCGAACCACGAACGCAGGCTGATGCGGTATTCGAAGAAGCGCCCCACCTGCCCGCCGCGCACCACGCGCACCGCGTGGCCGCGCGCATGCCGCTCGTGCTTCTGGTCGTCGGCATCGACGAAGCCGATCACCACGTCGAAGGCATGGCCGAGGATCTGGCGCGGATCGATGGTGCGGTCCTGCGAGAGCACGGTGAGCTCGTAGGACGACGGGCGCGACAGCCCCTCGTGCCCCACGATGCGCCAGAACTTCAGGTCCTGGTTGACGGGGGATTCGCTGTCGATGCGGAACTCGTGCTCGGCCATCTTGCTGTCTTTCTGGTTGGGAGCGCCTCAGCGTGCCGGCCGCGGCGCCAGGTCAATCGAAGGCGTAGGTGAAGTCGGCGTCCTTGACGTCGAGCGCGACGCGGCGGATCTCGCCGCCGGCGGCCAGGCGCTGCAGGTACTCGACCGAGATCGTCGGCAGCACGGTGTTGGTCAGGATGGCGTCGATCACGCGGCCGCCCGACTCCGGGTCCTGGCAGCGCGCGACCACCTGGTCGACCACCGCGTCGCTGTATTCGAAGGGCACGCCGTGGTTGGTCTCGACGCGCTTCTTGATGCGGCCCAGCTGCAGCCGCACGATCTTCTTCATCATCTCGGGCGACAGCGGGTAGTAGGGAATGGTGACGATGCGGCCCAGCAGCGCGGGCGGGAACACCTTCATCAGCGGCGCCTTCAGCGCATCGGCCAGCGCGTTCGGGTCGGGCAGCAGCTCGGGGTCGCGGCACATGCTCATGACGAGCTCGCTGCCGGCGTTGGTGGTCAGCAGGATGATCGTGTTCTTGAAGTCGATCATGCGGCCCTCGCCATCCTCCATCCAGCCCTTGTCGAAGACCTGGAAGAAGATCTCGTGCACGTCGGGGTGCGCCTTCTCCACTTCGTCGAGCAGCACCACGCTGTAGGGCCGGCGGCGCACGGCCTCGGTCAGGATGCCGCCCTCGCCGTAGCCCACGTAGCCCGGAGGCGCGCCCTTGAGTGTGGAGACGGTGTGCGCCTCCTGAAACTCGCTCATGTTGATGGTGATGATGTTCTGCTCGCCGCCGTACAGCGCCTCGGCCAGCGCGAGTGCGGTCTCGGTCTTGCCGACGCCCGAGGTGCCGCACAGCATGAACACGCCGATGGGTTTTTGCGGGTTGTCCAGCCGCGCGCGCGAGGTCTGGATGCGGCGCGCGATCATCTCGAGGCCGTGCTTCTGGCCGATCACGCGCTGGTTCAGCGTGTCGGCGAGCTTGAGCACCGCCTCGACCTCGTTCTTGACCATGCGCCCGACCGGAATGCCGGTCCAGTCGGCGACCACCGAGGCCACGGCCTGTTCGTCGACCGAGGGCAGGATCAGCGGCGACTCGCCCTGCACCGCGTGGATCTTCGCCTGCAGCTCGTGCAGTTCGGCGAGCAGCGCGGCGCGGTCGGGGGATGCGCCCTCATCCGTTCGGGCTGAGCTTGTCGAAGCCGGGACCGGCACTTCGACAGGCTCAGTGCGAACGGTTGGGGATGCATTCGCGGCGGCGTCCTGTGGCGCATCCACCGGCTTGTTCCCCGTGCGCAGCTTCGCGCGCAGTTCGAGCAGCCGGTCGACCAGGCCCTTCTCTTCCTGCCAGCGCGCGTTCAGCACCTCGAGCTGGGCCTTCGATCGGCCAGCAGCGCCGACACCTGCGCGGCGCGCTTGGTGACGTCGATGCCGATCGCCTCCTCGCGGCCGATGATCTCCTGCTCGACCGTCAGGCCCTCGATGCGGCGCATGCAGTCCTCGACCTCGGGCGGCGTCGCATGCTGGCTCACGGCCACGCGCGCGCAGGCGGTGTCGAGCAGGCTCACGGCCTTGTCGGGCAGCTGGCGCGCGGGAATGTAGCGGTGCGACAGCTTCACGGCGGCCTCGATGGCCTCGTCGAGCAGCTGCACGCGGTGGTGCTTCTCGAGCACGCTGGCCACGCCGCGCAGCATCAGGATGGCCTTGGTCTCGTCGGGCTCGGGCACCTGCACGACCTGGAAGCGCCGGGTCAGCGCCGGGTCCTTCTCGATGTACTTCTTGTACTCGGCCCAGGTGGTGGCGCCGATGGTGCGCAGATTGCCGCGCGCCAGCGCGGGCTTGAGCAGGTTGGCGGCGTCGCCGGTGCCGGCCGCGCCGCCCGCGCCCACCAGGGTGTGGATCTCGTCGATGAACAGGATGATCGGCGTGGGCGAGCTCTGCACCTCGTCGATCACCTGGCGCAGCCGCTGCTCGAACTCGCCCTTCATGCTCGCGCCGGCCTGCAAGAGGCCGATGTCGAGCGTCAGCAGCTTCACGTCCTTGAGCTGCGGCGGCACGTCGCCGCGCGCCAGGCGCTGCGCGAAGCCCTCGACCACGGCGGTCTTGCCGACGCCGGCCTCGCCGGTCAAGAGCGGGTTGTTCTGGCGCCGGCGCATCAGGATGTCGACGATCTGGCGGATCTCCTCGTCGCGGCCCGTCACCGGGTCCATCTCGCCCTTCTTGGCCTTCTCGGTCAGGTCGACCGCGAACTTCTTGAGCGCATCGCCCTTGCCCATGGCGGCCGGCGCCATCGCGCCCGCTTCCTCGCCCGGCGCGCCGCTGCCCATGCCGGTGCCGTCCTGCGCGCGCATCTGGGCCTCGGGCGAGGCATCGCAGATCTTCACGAAGTTCTCGGCCAGATCCTCGACCTTGACCTTCTCGAACTGCTTCGACAGGCCGAACAGCGGGTTGCGCAGGCTCTGCGTCTTGAGCATGCCCACCAGCAGGTAGCCGGTGCGCACCTGCGCCTCGCCGAACTGCAGGGTGGCGTAGGTCCAGGCGCGCTCGATCGCGTTCTCGATGTGCGGCGAGAAGTCGCTGATGGCGGTGGCGCCGCGCGGCAGGCGGTCGAGCGCGGCCGTCATGTCCTTGGCGATCACCGAGACGTCGAGGCCGTAGTGCTGGATCACGCGGTGCAGGTCGGAGTCCTGCGCCTGCAGCAGCTGCGCGAACCAGTGCTCGAGCTCGACGTACGGGTTGCCGCGCATCTTGCAGAAGACGGTCGCGCCTTCGATGGCCTTGTAGGCCAGCGAATTGAGTTTCCCGAACAGGGCGGTGCGGCTGATTTCACTCATGGAGGACTCCGTATCTCTTCAAGACGAACGAAAGGGGTTTCATTGAAAGGCCGGCGCGCGCGGATGCGCCTCGCCACCGGGACGGCTCGCGATGCGCACGTCGCTCGCGTCGCGCGAACGCGGGCGCTCGCCGAGCCACGAGATCCAGCCCAGCCGCGGCGCGTTGCCGCGCTGCTGGCCGAGCCGGGTGGGCGGTACCTGTTCCTTGCGCAGCACCAGTTCGGCATCCCACTCGAGCTCGCCGCCCAGCAGCTGCAGCATCCAGCGCTGCAGCACCGGCTGCGCGTCGCCGATCGGCAGGAACATGCGGTAGCGCGCGAGGTCGAGCGGCCCGACGTGCAGGCGCACGCGGTGCTGGCGGTCCCAGGCGCGGGTGCCGAGCATCGCGCCCATGCCCATGGCGCGCGAGCTCTCGCCGCGGCCCAGCCGCGTGAGTTCGGCATCGGGCAGGCTCATCCAGTGGCCGACCCAGCGCTCGAGCTTCATCGGCACGCCGAAGTAGCTGCACAGCACCGACTCCACGCCCTCGGCGCTGTGCACGCGGCGCGCGAGCCAGCCCGAGAAGTGCAGCCGCGCGTCGTCGTGGATCTCGTCGCGCCCGATGCGCCCCGGCGTGCCGATGCCCACCAGCGCGCCGATCTGCAGCCGGAAGCGGTCCTCGCCCGGCCGGTCGAGCGCGACCGCGGGCCGGGCCTGCGCCCAGGCGCGGTAGAAGTGCAGCGAGAAGCGGTGCAGGAAGCTGTCGAGGAAGGCGAGCCAGGTCGGGTCGCCGTGGTTCAGGCTGCGCTCGCGGATGAAATCGCTCAGATGCACCGGCAGCGGCCCGTTGGGACCGATGTAGGCGAAGAAGTGCTGGCGCAGCCGCGGCGGCGAATGTGCGCCGGCCGGCTCGAAGCGGCTGAAGGCGGCGGGCGCGAACGACAGCGAGGGCTCCTGGCCCACGCGCACCGGCTCGGCGCTCGGCAGCAGCGCGCGGCCCCAGCGCGGCGTGGTCGCGGCGGCCGATTCGAGCCGGCGCAGCACCGCGAAGTAGTCGTAGGCCCAGGGCTGGTGGGACCACTGGCGCAGCGCGGCATCGACGCGCCCCGCCACCGTTCCCTCGGGTGCGACCGGCGCCAAGGGCACCGCGGGCGCGGCTAGAGGATCTGGCGCATTCCGCACAGCGGCCTCCAGCGCATGTTCTCGCCCTTGCCCGCGACGCGCACCACGGTCTCGACGAAATGGTTGACCTCGACGTGGCGCGCCAGGTAGCGCGCGAGCACGGCACCGAACAGGAACACGCTGTGGCCGTGGAAGGCGTCCTTGTCGACCTCGAGCGTGACCTCCAGGCCGCGCCCGAAGGCGATCGGCCCCTTCATCGGCAGGCGGCGCGCCACCGCCTTGCTGCTGACCGACAGCAGCCCGCGCACCTGGCCCTGGCGCATCTCGTCGGCATGCGAGGCATAGAGCATCAGCGTCTCGCGCAGCGCGGCCGCGCCCTGCTGCGGCGAGCTGTTGGAGATCGACAGGTAGTTGAGCGCGAGGTGGTCGAGCACGCGCCAGCCCAGCCCCTGGCTCACCACCGGCGACACCGGCCGCGAGGGCCCGCGCACCATGCGCACGCGCTGCGCGGGGAAGGAGTCGACGCAGTCGAAGTCGTTGTCGCGGCCCATCGGCAGCAAGAGCGGCAGGTCGCGGTTGGTGCACAGCGCCGACACCGCGAGCTGGCGCAGGCTGGCCGCGTACGGCGCCTGCTGCGGATCGACGATCTGCATGTAGACCTCGGAGCCGATGTGGCTGCTGCGGTTGCCCTCGGTGCGCTGGCGCACCGACAGCATGCGCGGCTCGCGCGTGGTCGTGTAGTAGGCCGGATGGCTGTGGCGCGTGCCGTGGAAGGCCGAATAGAAGGGCCGGAACAGCTGCTCGACCGCGGCCGCCGAGCCCGAGTCCGCGCCCGGCGCGCCATGGCCGACGACCTCGGTCACGGTGTGGACCTCGAAGTCCTGCGGCCGCGTGCGGTCGGGCACCAGGTGGAACTGGCTCACGCCCTCGCTGAGCGGCACGCGGTCGAGCCGCTTGTTGAACAGGTTGACGATCGGCACGCAATGCAGCTGCACGTTCTCGGCCGTCACCAGCTTCTCGAGCGCCGCGTCGCCGCGCGAGAACAGCAGCACGATCTCGATCTGCGTCACCGGCATCGAGGGCAGCACCGACTGCAGGCCCGCGATCTTGAGGAACTGGAAGCGCTGCGGGAACGCGAAGTACTCCTGCAGCAGCCGGAAGCCCGAGAAGCCGGTGGCCGTGACCGGCAGCAGCGCCTCGTCGTCCTCGAAGCCGACCAGGCCGATGGCGCTCGGCGGCAGGCTGCGCGCCTCGCCCTGCAGGGCGCCGCCGGCACCCAGCGGCCGCACCATCACGCCGATGGGCTGGCCCAGCGCGCATTCGTGCAGCTGCCAGGCCACGTCGTCGGCGCCGCCCAGGTGCAGCACCAGGTCGTCGAGCGCGATCTGGCTGAAGTTCAGGTCGGCGGTGGTGCGCAGCACCATGCGCAGGCCGCCGCGGATGGCGCGCGACTGCGGGTGCGTGGCCAGCGGCAGGTCGGGCGCGTAGCTGAAGTACTGGGCGCGCAGCAGCTCGAGCGGCCACAGCCGCATCGCGCTCGCGGTGCGGAACTCGCAGTAGGTGCTCTGACCCACCGCATGGCGCGCGCGCAGGCCGGCGCCGCGCGGCAGGGTCGGGCCCGCTGCGAGGTTGGCGTCGTCGGGGTCGTGCGCCATGCTGACCACCGCCATCGCGGGCGTGGGCGCGAGGAAGTGCGGATAGACGATGTCGAGCAGGTGGCCGGTGAAGCGCGGGTACTCGGCATCGAGCTTGAGGTTGACGCGCGCCGACAGGAAGGCGGTGGCCTCGATCAGGCGCTCGACGTAGGGATCGGCGACTTCCTGGCCCTCGATGCCCAGGCGGTTGGCGATCTTCGGGAAGGCGCGCGCGAACTCGGCCGAGCTCTCGCGGAAGTAGCGCAGTTCCTGCTCGTACAGGCTCAGCAGTCGGGGATCCATCGCGGCGCTACCTTCGGGTCATGGCTTCTGGGTCGCGTCCTCGATCTCGATGCGTCCTTCTTCCAGGTCGACCCGGCTGCGCATGAGGAACTCCAGCGGCACGGGCTGCGCCCACAGCATGCCGCGGATCTGCAGGCCGACGCAGTTGTGCGAGTCCAGGGCGGAGCCTTCCATGACGAGTTCCACTTCGAGAGTGCGTGAGAGGATGCGAGGCTCGAACTGCAGGATCGCGTTCTTCAGAGCCTGTTCCATGCTGACACGCTGTATCGACGAGGTGAACTGGCCAGACAGCATAGGCAATCCGTAGTTGATGACGGAGCGCGCGGCGTTCGGGTACTGGCGGTCGTCCATGCCGAGGCCGTAGCTGGTGGCGTTGAAGAGCCAGCTCAGGTCGCGCAGCACGGCCGCGCGCAGCGCCTGCTTGGTGAGCGTGCGCTTGTCGTCGCCCTCGCGCTGCTCGTCGGGCGCGCTGTCGACGAGCCGGTCCAGCAGCGAGGGCTGCAGCCGCTCCTGCGCGGTGAGGTCAACCACCCGCGCCGCCTTCTTCGCTGCCTGCTCCGCCGCTCTCTTCTTCCTGCGCGACGGTGTCGAACACGATCTCGCGCACGTCCATCAGCGCGTACTCGCCGGCGTCGGTGCCGAACACGCGCTGGCCATGGCCGGCCCAGACCTCGGGCCGCAGCTCGCGCCACTCGGTGCGGCGCGCGAGCAGCAGCTGGCCGTCGGTGCAGCCCTCGGTGCCCTCGTAGCGCGTGGGGATCAGCGCCAGCGTCTCGCCGCCGTTCTCGAAGTCGAGGTGCGCGGGCATCCACACGCAGTCGCGCAGGTCCTCGGGCGGCTCGATCTTCACGCGCGCGAGCCGCGCGTAGGGGATCCAGTAGTACTTGCCGTTGACGAAGGCCTCGAGCACCGGGCCCAGCCGCATGTCGGCGTCGGACAGCCATTCGAAGGGCACGCCGTCGATGCTGCCGGCGATGGCCGGCGCGGCCTCGAAGGCGCGCTGGCGCAGGTCTTCGGCCAGCTCGGCCTCACCGCGTCCCTGCCGCAGCAGCGACTCGATGAGCAGCGCCAGCCATTCGTCGGGCTGGCCGAAGATCATGGGCGTGCGCGTGCCGGCGAACACTTCGGCGCGCAGGCCTTCGCAGCGCACGGCCTCGCCGTACACCTGCTTCATCGGCACGGCGAGCGCATCGAGCTCGGCCGCGACCGTCAGCTGGTTGAGCGCGCGCTCCCACTGGCCCAGCACGCACAGCAACTGCGCCATGAAGACGCGCGGCTTGCTGTCGGCGGGCTTGGCGCGCACGTCGTCGCTCAGCGCCTTGAGGGCGGACACCGGATCTGCGGCCTTGAGGAATTCGGCGGCGGTGGTCATGGCTGGCTCCGTTTCACTGGGTGGCGGCGATGACCGCGGTGCGCACGGCGCCGCGGATGCCCGAGGCGAGCTGCGGCGCGGTCTTGACCTGCACGTTGCGGCTCTCGAACACGGTCACCTCGCGCGGCTGGCGCGGCTTGCCGCCGGTCACGATGGCCTGGCTCACGACGCGCGCGCCGGTCAGGATGACCTCGAAGAAGGGCTGCGACGGCAGGTGGTCGCCGCTGGCGCGGTAGACGAAGATCGAGACCTCGAGGTTGGCCTCCTGGCTGAACAGCAGGCTCGCGATCGAGGCGGTGGCGGCATCGACCTCGCGCACGATGACGAAGGGATGCACGCGCACCGAGCCCTTGGTCGAGCCGGGCGGCGACACCACCTCCATCTGGTGGCAGTAGCCGCCGATGTCGATGAACTCGATGCCGCGTTCCGATTCGCCCTTGACCTTGGTGCCGCGGTTGTCGATCGACATCAGGAAGTCGTTGGCCGGTTCGCCGGCCATCAGGTCGAGCAGGCGCAGCAGCTCGTCGGGATCGAGGGCGCCTTCTGCAGAAAAGCTCATTGCAATCTCCTTGAAAAAATCATCGGGACGCGGCGTCCGCGCTACCCCAGGACAACATCGCCGCATAGAGGCGGCGCCGCGGCGGCTCCACCTGGCCGCGCACGCGCAGGTCGGCCAGCACTGGCTCGACGGCGGCGCCGAACAGCCGCGGCCCGCTCTGCGGCGCGGCCGGCGTGGCCAGCACGAACAGGCGCGCGCCCTCGGCCGAGAGCCAGGGCAGCTCGAAGCGCTTGGCGGCCGGCGCCTCGCGCGTGCCGCGCTCGAAGCGGTTGCTCTCGCCGGGGTCGGACGGGTACTCGGCGCGCGGTCGGCCCTGCGCATCGATGCCCGCGACCACCATGTCGACCGAATGGCCGCTGGTGTTGCGCACGTTGAGCGCCGCGCGCTCGCCGTCGCGCAGCGGCAGCAGCTTCGCCCCGCCGGTGCGCAGCGGCCCGCTGCGCGCGAGCCGGTCGCCGTTCCAGACCTCGAGCACGGCCTCGAAGCCGTCGATCGGCGCCTGCGTGCCCTCGCCGAGCGCGCAGAGCTGGCGCCACCACTTGAGCCGCGCCAGCGTCTCGAGCCGGCGCCGCACCGCGGCCCTGTCGCCCAGGCGTTCGCCGACGCCGCCGGCACCGAGCGCCGGCGACAGCCATTCGAGGCGCTGGCCGGCCGCGCCGAGGTCGCTCCAGCGCAGGTCGGCCGGCGCGCCCGCGCCCACCGCCACCACCGAGGCCGGGTAGTCGAGGCCGATGCCGGGCGGCAGCGGGCCGTCGCTGCGCACGCGCAGCGCGGTCGCGGGCGGCGCGGCCAGCGGCGAGGCGCTCCACAGCACCGCGCCGGGCAGCTCGCGCAGCGCGGCGGGCACCGCGAGGCTCGCGCCGTCGAGGTCGACCTGCGAGGCGCGCGCCTGCACGCTGCGCACTGTGCCGTCCTCGAGCGTGGCGTTGACGCGCAGTTCCTGCTGCGGCTGCAGGCCATCGGCCAGGCCGGCCTGCAGCACCAGGCTGTCGCCGCTGCGCTGCGCGCGCCACACCGGCAGGGTGGAGACGGCGCCGGCGCTGTTGGCGAACAGCGGCGCGTCGAGGTTGCCCTCGGCCACCGGCGAGGGCAGCTCGCGGGTCGGGAAGCGCTGCGCCAGTTCGTCGATCACCGGCGGATAGAGCGCGAGCACGCCGTCGAACAGCTCGCGCCAGGTGGCGGGCCGGCGTTCGAGCGCGCCGGCCACGGCCCAGGTCAGCAGGCCCTGCGGCCGCGCGTTGCGGCCCTGGCGCGGCAGCCGCAGCTCGGGCGTGATCTGGTGGCTCTCGGAAGCGAAGAAGGCGACGTAGCGCGCGCGCGCCACGCGCTCGGCCACGGGCGGCGCGGCCGGTGCGGCGAGCGGCACGGCCGCCGGCACGGCGCGCAGCTGGCCCGCGCGCAGGCCGCGCCAGCGCACCTCGTCGTCGGCCGGGCCTTCGGCGACGGCGGGCACGGCGGCAGCGGCATTGCGCGTCATCGAGGTGGCGGCGCAGGTGTCGAACACCGACCAGACGAACACGCCGCGCGCGAGGAAGGCCTGCACCCAGCCGTCGAAGTCGACGTCGCGCACGCCGCCCGCGAGCGCGCTGTCGACGCCGACGGCACCGCGCACGTCGCGCGCCAAGAAGTTCTCGGCCAGGCCATCGGGCTCCTGGTAGCGCTTGGTGGCATCGCGCCAGCGCGTGCCGTGGCCCGAGAAATAGAGCAGCACGAAGTCGCCACTGCGCGACTGCGCGAGCAGCCGCGACAGCGCGTCATGGATGGCCTGCGACTCGGGCAGCGCGGCGCCGCTCACGCCGTCGGCCAGCGTGGTGATGTCGCCCGCGCCGAAGCCCTGCCGGAGCAGGGCGTCGCGCATCAGCGCCACGTCGTTGCGCGGCGCCTGCAGCCACAGCGACTGCGGCTGGTTGACGAGTTCGGACACGCCCACCAGCAGCGCGCGCTGGGTGGCGAAGGCGCGCGGGGCGAGGCAGGCGAGCGCGAGCAGCAGGAGCCAGGAGAACCAGGGCAGGGATTGGCATTGCCGCGCCACTGTCGAGCGCCGCGTGCCCCCACCCCAGCCCTCCCCCAGCGGGGGAGGGAGCCGGGCCGGCGGCCGCGCGCCATGGCTCATGGCCGCTCCGACGCCCGTCCGGCCGCTTCGACCAGCGGCGACGCGGCCAGCACCTGCAGGCTCTTCTCCACGTCGGGCACGCGCAGCCGCCACACGCCGTTGCTGCCGGGACCGCCGACCACGTCGGCCGAGATCGTCTGCAGCAGGCGGTCGGCCTCGTCCACGCGCACGCCGTCCTTCCAGCGCACCGTGAGGTCGGCCACCGCCGCGGCCGGTGCCGTGGGCACGGCGCGAAAGCGCACCTCGTCCTGCGCCTCGTGGCCGCCGAACAGGCCGACGTTCTGCACCACCACGCACAGGGCCAGCACCGCGAACGCGGGCCGCATCCAGCCGTCGGCGCCGAGCCAGCGCCGCACGCTGCCCGCACCAGCCGCCTTCGGGGCCGGGCTGGGGCCGCGCGCGCGGCGCCGCGGCCGGGCCGGGCGCGTTGGCGCGCGGCCGGCAGCCAGGCCGCGCCGAGCTGCGCGGCGGCGTCGCGGTAGAGCGACTGGTATTCGGCGCGCGGATCCTTCGGGCCCAGCGGCGTGCCCGACAGCACCGCGAACACGCCGCCCACGGTGCGCAGCGCGATGCGGCCGGGCTCGGGCGCGATGGCCGGCGCCGCCTGCGCGGCCCACTCGTCGTGCACCGCGCGGATGGCGGCGAGCCGGGTCGCGGAGACCTCGCCGAGCACGCGCGCGGCCAGCTGCGGGCTGGGCTCGAGCGTCAGCACGTTCCAGGCCTGGATCAGGCCGAAGGCCGGTTCGAAGGGTTCGTCGTCGGGCTCGAGCAGCACGTCGAAGGCGCCGGCCCAGTCGGCCTCGCCGGCCGCCATCCAGCCCTGCCAGAGCTCGCCGTGGATGCAGCGGTCGAGCAGCACGCCGAGCAGCCGGCCCTCGTGCACCACGCTGACCAGCCGGCCCGGCGCCCAGCGCGCGCCGAAGCTGCGCTGCGCCACGGCCTCGCGGCGGCGCGCGAGCTCGGCCAGCGGCAGCAGCAGGTCGACCGGCGGCGCTGCGGCCGTTTCGGGCACCGCGACGCGCGCGCCGGGCATGGCGACGGTCGCGAGCCCGGGCGTCTCGGGCGCGAACGCCGCGGCGGCACCGGGTCCGGTTTCGAAGGCGCTGCGGATCGCGCTGAGCGGTGGCCAGAGGTGGGTGGTCATGGCGTCTGTTCCTGAATGGCTATGTCTTCAGGCATAAGACGCTTCAGCGCCGAGGATTTTGAAAACCTGCAGGATCGCCGCCATGTTGTCCGCCTCGATGGCGATGCCCAGCGTGCCCTGGATCCAGCCGCCGAGCCGGGTCTTGGCGTAGTCGGCGGTCAGGCCCTCGCGCTTGTGCACCAGGCCGAGCCGGCCCGCGCGGTAGTGGTAGGAGGCGATGGCATGGCGCGAGGCGATGCCCGACAGGCCGCCCTCGGCCTCCTTGCCAAAGCCCTCGCACAGCAGGATGCGCTCGGGCTCGGGCAGCTCGGCGATGAAGGCGCGCGCCGCCTGCTGCACCGCGAGGCTGCTGAGGCCGTGCTCGGCCAGGCAGCCCTCGAGGTCCTCGTCGGCGCCCAGTTCGTCCTCGAGCTGGGCCTCGGTGATCTGGTCGCCGATCGACAGCTTGCGCTTGAAGGCGGCCGAGCGCGTGCAGTCGATCAGGTAGCGGCGGAAGTACGCGCACAGCGCGAAGGCGGTCGAGGGCGCGCTGTGGCCCGCGCGCTCCTCGGCCTCGTCGGGATCGGCATCGAGCCGCAGCACCTTGACGTAGAATGAACTGCGCCACCAGCTCCTGGCGCCCTTCGCCGAGCACCTGCAGCTCGGGCGGATTGCAGGCCACCAGCGCATCGCCCACGATGCGGTACATGCGGCCCATGTCGTTCGACGTCAGCGTCTGGCGCCGACGCCACAGGCGCACGAGTTCTCCGCTTTCCTCGGACGACAGCGTTTCCTGCATGGATTCAACGGCCGGAGCCGGGCCTCGTGGCGGCATTCACGCTGTCGTCTCCTCAGTCGTCCTCGCAGACGCCCTCGGTCGGCACCAGGCATTGCGCGAGGCCGGCGCCCACCGGTCCGCCGCGCGTGCGGATCGCCGAGGACACGGCGGCGCTCGCCACGGCCAGGCCGCGCGGCAGCAATATCCAGAGCTGGCCGCGTTCCTTCATGCGGCGCGCGTTGGTCGCGGCCTGCTGGCCGTTGCCGAAGAAATAGTCGGCCCGCACCGCGCCGCGGATCGCGCCGCCGGTGTCCTGGGCGATGGTCAGGCGCTGCATCGGCGCGCCGCTGCCGGGCGTGCGCGTCGAGACGAACACCGGATAGCCGAGCGGCGTGCTGCGCGGGTCGACCGCGATCGAGCGGCCGGCCGACAGCGGCACGCCGAAGGCGCCCACCGGGCCGCCGGGCGTGGCCGCCTCCTTGAAGAACACGTAGCTCGGGTCCTTGATGCCGGTGCCGGCCACCGGGCCGGCCGCGCGCCGTCCGGGCACCACCACCGCGCCGCTCGCGGCGGGCCGCGCCAGCGTGAAGCCGCGCGTGCGGATGGTGGTCGAGACGTTGCCCGAATCGTCGTCGTCGCCGTCGTCGAGGTCGAGCTCGATCGACGAGCCGCGCACCTTGACCGGGCTGCGCGGCTTGCCGTTGGCGGCCTGCGCCAGCGTGGGCCGGAACGGCTGACCGTTCTGCTCGGCGTAGGCGACGCGGATCATCTCGCCGCTGGCCAGGCGGATGCGGCCCGAGCCCTGGATCTGCATCTCGTAGAGCGCGGTGGCGCTCGAGACGAAGGCCAGCACCTTGGCGTTCGGCGCGCCCTTGGTCTCGATCTCCTCGCGCGTGTAGTACGGCAAGAGCTGCTTGCCCTCGATGCGCAGGCGCACCTTGCGGTCGAGCGTGTCGCGCACGATGCCCGAGAGGTCGAGCGCGTAGAGGCCCGGCGCGCCCATGTCGCGCGTGCTCAGGCCGGTCTGCACCACCACGTTGCGGCCCTGCACGCGCGCGGCCACGGTGCCGTCGCCCGCGGGCAGCTTGCGCGCGTCGGCGAACAGCATGTCCTCGGGCTGGCCGTACACCGGGTAGATGAAGGGCGGCGCATAGCTGCGGCTGCCCTGGATCTCGGGCTCGAAGTAGCCGGTGACCACGCCGTCGGGGCGGCGGTCGTCGTCGCGGATCTGGTAGACGGAGAACTCGGTCTCGAAGAAGTTGCGGATCGAGGGATTGCTCTTGCCGTCGACCTTGACCGCGCGGTCGCAGACCGACTTCCATTCGGTGCCGCGGCCGTTGAGCACCTTGCAGCTGCCGAGGAAGGCGGGCCAGCTCTCGGCGAAGTCGTCGCGGGTCCAGCCCGGCACCGCGTCGAAGCCGACCGCAGTGTAGGTCGCGAGCTGGGTCGAGAAGGTGCGTGCCTGCCCGGCCACGCTGCCGCTCGAGGGCGGGCGCGGCGCCGGCGCCGGCGCGGGCGCGGGTGCCGCGGCGGCCGTGTCGGTGCTGGGGGCGGGGGTCGGGGCGGCGGCGGGCGGCGGCACGGCGCAGCCCGCGAGGAAGGCGCAGGCGGCGGTCGCGGCGGTCGCGGCAGCCACGGCGGCCCGGTGCAGGGCCGGCGCGGGCGTCGGCGCGAGGGCCGGCAGGTGCTTGTTCATGGTGAAGATCTCCTTCGTGGAAAGGTGGCCCGTCGGGTCACGCTCTACAGACGATTACTTCTCGACGATTTTGAAATTGGCGACGCCATAGACGTCGTCGCAGGGGGTGCCGGGCACGCACACCGGCTTGCCGAGCAGCGGCGAGGGCCCGCTGCCACGGGTGGCTTCGAGGGCCGCGAGCACCGGCAGCGGGAACTGCGGGAACACGCCCTCGTTCTGCACGCCCGAGGCGCTGAAGTCGCGCTCGTGCTCGCTGACGAGCACCGCGAACTGGTTGGTCCCGGCGGGCCCACCGGCCTCCATCGGCCACGAGGCACGCGGCAGCGCGAGGGGGCTGCCGGCGGTGATCTTGTTGTATTTGTCGAGCAGGTTCGGGAACAGCAGGAACATCTCGCCGCCGCTGGACAGCAGGAACACGTAGACGAAGCCGTCGCGCTTGCTGCGCACCTCGAAGGCCAGCTTGTCCTTGCCGATCGTCACCTCGGGCTTCTTCGCCGAGGCCGTGACATCGAAGCCGGCCGCGGCACCGCCGGCCAGCGACTGCAGCGATTCGAGCGCCGTGCGCGGTGCCGGCGGCGGCGCGGGCGGCGGCGGTGGCGGGGGCGGCGGTGTCTGCGCGACCTGCTGCGTGTCGCCGCCCGATGGCGGCGGCGCGCTCGCGGTCGTCGGCGACGTGTCGCCGGTGCCGCGCCCCTGGAACCACCACCAGCCGCCACCGGCCGCGGCCGCGAGCAGCGCCACCGAGACCAGCGCCACGGCCGTCTTGTTGCCGCCCGCTCCCCCACCGGCCGACGGTGCCGGCGCGGGCGGCAGCACCACCGTCTTGCCGCCTCCGCCGCTGCGGCTGTTCGGACCCGGTGCCGCCGAGGTGCCGCGCGCATGCTGCGAGGGATGCGCGGGCGGCGCGATGCTCTGGCTGGTCTCGAGCCCGAGCGCCGCGCGCAGCTCGGCCATCGATTGCGGCCGCGCCTCGGGCCGCACGCCGAGCCCGGCGTCGATCGCCGCGAGCAGCTGCGGGCTGTAGCGCTGGCGCAGGATCTCGTTGCCCGCGAGCGGCACGTAGCTGTCGGACAGGAGGCGCGCCACCGACGGCGGCGGCGCGCGGCCGCACACGGCCACGTGCATCACGGCCGCGAGCGCGTAGACGCTCGGTCCACGCGCCCTGCGACATGTCGGGCATCTCGGCGTACTGCTCGATCGGCGCGTAGCCCGGCTTGAGGATCACCGTGATCGCCTGCGTCTTGTCGGTGATCACGCGCCGTGCCGCGCCGAAGTCGAGCACCACCGGCCGGCCCGAACCTTCGAGCAGGATGATGTTGTCGGGCGCGATGTCGCGGTGGTAGCAGTTGGCGCCGTGCATCACGCCGAGCGCCTGCGTGACGCCGTCCATGATGCGGATGAGCCAGGCCTCGTCGACGCCCGCGGGGATCGACACCAGCGCCTGGCGCAGGGTGTCGCCGCGGTAGAAGGGCATCACCATGTAGGTGGTGCCGCGCTCCTGCCAGAAGCGGTAGACCTTGAGCAGCGAGGGGTGGTCGAACTGGGCGAGCAGGCGGGCTTCGTTGATGAAGCTGCGCATGCCGAGGTCGAAGGTTTCGCGGTGGCGTTCGGACAGGGGGACGACGCTGCCGTCGTTCTGGCGGGTGGAGAGGGACGAAGGGAGGTATTCCTTGATCGCGACGATGCGTTCGAGGGTGTGGTCCCAGGCTTCGTAGACGACGCCGAAACCGCCCTGGCCGATGACCCGGGTGATCTCGAATTCTGCGAGGCGGCTGCCTACGGGGAGGAGGCCGGCTTCGTGGGGTGTTCCTTGGGATGGGCCCGTGGCTGGGTTTGTCGGGGGGTTCGGGGGGCGAACAGCGGGCTGTTGGTGCGCGTGGGTTGGCCGGACGTGATGACCGTGGCGCTGTCGTCCAGGGGTGTGGTTCGGGGGACGACTCGGTGCGGTCGTCGCTGCCTTCTGGTTTGGTTTCTTCGGTCATCGGGTCCTCCGGGCCTCTGCGGGGCTTGCTCCTGGCGGGAGGCTGTCGGCCGGGTCCCGCCCCGGCGGGCGGCTCACTTTCTTTGTCTCGCCAAAGAAAGTAAGCAAAGAAAGGCGACCCCACTGTCTGCGACCCCTTCGCTGCGCTACGGGGCAACCTGCGGTGCTCGCGTTTCGCGGGGTCTCGCAGAACTCGCTTCGCTCAAACAGCTGCGAGCCCTTATCCGCGAAACGCTGCGCTCCTCGGCGCAGCCAGAGGGGGGCGCTCGGGCCTTTGCTTCGCTCGGCCTTGCAATGCCGCTCGGGCCATCGCTTCGCTCGGCTTCTTGTTCCCCTCTCCCTCTGGGAGAGGGTTAGGGCGAGGGCACCGGGCCTCACCAAGGGTCTGACGGTATCCACCGCCCAGTGCCCTCACCCCAGCCCTCTCCCAGAGGGAGAGGGAGCAATACCGCCGAGCGTAGCGAAGGCCCGTTGGGTATGTGAGGCCGAGCGAAGCAAAGGCCCAACGCCCCCCTCTGGCTGTGCCGAGGAGCGCAGGCGTAGGCGGATAAGGGCCGCAGCTGTCTGAGCGGAACGAAGTGCAGCGAGTTCTGCGCACCCCCGCCGTAGCCGAGCACCGCAGGTTGCCCGCAGCGAAGCGGAGGGACACAGACAGTGGGGTCGCCTTTTCTTTGGTTACTTTCTTTTGGCGAAGCAAAAGAAAGTGACTCGCCCGCCGGGGCGAATTCCGGCCGACACCCTCAAAAAAACAATCAGAGGAAGACAAAGCTCACTCCCCTCCCCCAAGAAACAGCGCCTCGAACTGCAAATCCATTGGCAGCCCAACGCAAAACCATCCGCAGCCCGCTTTCAACAGAAGGATCCCCAATCCACAAAGAGGCCCCTTCCAAAGGCAAAGCCAACGCACCTTCAGAAGACGAAGCCTCAGACCCAGCAGCACCACCAAACAACCGAGCCAAAGCAGCATCAAACCGCGCCGCATCCAGATCCAGCTCCAACCCTTCCAAAGCAGCCTGAGTAGCCACCCCCCACCACCGCAAGGCAGCCACCAACGCAGCCCCCTCGAGCCCGAGAGAGCAGCGGGTCTTCCAACTCCACAGCCACGGTGAACGGAAAGTACCGCCCCACCCCATCGACCGAAGGCATCGACACCCCGATCCACCCCCGCTCCCCGCCACCCGAGGCCCCAGCACGAAGCACCACACCGGCGCCTCGAGGTAATGCGAAGTCCAGTCCGCATGCCGATCCCGCAGCCGAGCGAGCCCCTGCTGCAGCCACGCATCCCACACCCCCGAAACGATTCGGGCAGCCGGCGATGCGCGAAGTCCCCCATCCCCGGCAACTCGCCGAACCATCCCGGCAATTGCGTGGAAGCGAACAACGGGGACGAGGCGAGGTTCACAAGCCCTCCGGGCACGAGAACTCGCGCAGTTCCTTCAACCGGATCGGGTGCTGCACGCTGTTGGTCGTCACCTCGAAGCGGGTGCGCCGGTTGCCGACCTGGAAGGTGATGAAGAACTTCTCGGGCGCGTCGCCGGCCTCGAGCTGGCCGTCGTCGAGCGTGCGGAACAGCGCCCACGGCCCATCGACCGCCGAACCCGAGCTGCCCGTGGCCGAGGGCGGGCTCACCTGCACGCGCACCTGATTGCTGCCCTTCGGGCCGGGCCACTGCACCGCCATCGGCACCACGGGGCCGTGCGCGTACTTCACGAGCTGGCCGTCGACGTCGAGGATGAACTGCGTGATGCTCGCGTCCATCTCCACCGGCTTGAAGTCGAGCCGCATCGACGGACCGCGCCCGCCGCCGCGGAAGAAAATCTCCTTGATGCGCGCAGCGCGCTCGAACTGCGCCAGCGCCTGCGTGGTGATGGCGCCGCGCTCGGCCACGGGCTTGTAGCGCCACGGCCGCGTGCTGGTGTCGACCAGCGCGGCCAGCCGCTTCTGGAAGAAGTCGTCCATCAGGCCGCCGGCGCCGAACATCTGGCCGAAGTCCTCGGGCAGCACGTCGCGCTTGCTGTTCTGCACGAAGGGATAGCGGCCCGCGATGGCGCGCGCGCAGAACTCGGCCACGGGGCGCAGGTCCTGGCTCAGGTTGCCGCGCTCGGCCACCTGCGCCTGCGTGGCGCCGGTCTGGCTCAGGTTCTCGATCATGCTGCGCACCGGCTCGGGCAGGCGGCCGGCATCGGACTTGAGCTTGCCGGCCACGTCGCCGGGCGGCGGCGAGGTGCGGCCCTTGACCGCGGTGTCGACCGCGTTGAGGTAGACGTAGACCTCGTTGAACAGCTTGAGCGCGTTCGTCGATCGGCGCCGGCTGGTTCGGGCCGCCGGCGGTGACGAGACGGCGCAGCGACTCGAAGCGGTCGTCCACGATGCTCTCGATGCGCTTGCCCGGCGCCACCTGGCGGCCGGGGTCGCCGCCGAACAGGTCCTCCAGGCCCTTGCGCGTGTTGCGCACGGTCTCGGTGGCCTTGCTCACCACGTCCTTGTTGGCGTCGGCGGCGGGGATCAGCGTGGTCTGCTTGACCACGGCGCGCAGGAAGTTCGCGAGCGGCGAATCCACGCCCGAGAGGATGCGCGCGGCCTCGATGTTCTTGTCGAGGCCGGTGACGCGGATCAGCCGCACGTCGGCCAGAAGCGCTTCCCACTGCTTGACGTACTCGGCCAGGTAGAGCCGGCGCACGCGGTCGGTGAGCTCGCCGAGCGCGGCCACGTCGCGCAGCCGGTCGGCGGTGTTGCGGTCCTGGCCCAGCACCCACGGGTCCTCCTGCGCGAGCAGGCCGGTCAGCACCACCACCTCGTTCTGGAAGCGCTTGTGGTAGCCGTCGTAGGTGAACATGCCCGGCACGCCCTCGGTCAGCGGCTTGCCGCTGATGCGCTCGAACACCAGCGGGCCCGAGGGACCGGTGGCCTGCGCCACGCTGAAGGCCGGGATGTCGCGCGAGGCGCGCTGGCGCTTCAGGCGGCTGAACACGCGCTGCTCGAGCGGATAGCTCGCGAGCACGGCGCGCACGCTGCGCACCAGGTTCTCGTCCATCTTCAGCGGCGAGCGCGGCGGGCCCTGCGCGATCAGCACGTCGAGCTGGTCCTCGAGCTGCTTGCGCTGCTCCTCGGGAATGCCGCGGTCGAGGCTGCGCGACCAGTCGAGCGTGATCCAGGCCTTGAGCGCCTCGGGATCGAAATGCTCGGGGCTGGTAGAGCATCAGGTAGCTCTTGAGCGCTTCGTACGTGTACTCGAGGTTGTCCTTCTGCGCGGTGCGCAGCTGGTCCTCGAGCCGCTTGGCGATCTGCGGCAGGAAGGCCTCGTTGAGCGCGCGCTGGTGCACCAGCATGGCGGCGGCATCGAGCTTGTCGCCCTGGTAGAGGCCCAGGGTCATGGCCAGCGGCTCGTCGCCCAGGCGGTTCTCGGGCGTGCGCCAGATGTCGCGCAGGTTCTGCAGCACCGGCGCCACCTCGACCAGGTTCTGCACGCGCGCCGGCAGCGCGGCCAGGTTCTGCTTGGCCGGATCGACGCGCGCCTCGACCGACTTCAGGTAGTCCATGTTGCGCAGCGTGCTGTAGCCCCAGGCCGCGAGCAGGCCCACCGTGAGCAGCGTCATCGCGGCCACGGCCGCGAAGCGCAGCGTGTGGCGACGCCGCTCGAGCTTGACGTCGGCGCCGGCCAGGCGCTGCTCGGGGAACACCACCTCGCGCAGCAGCGTGGTGAGGAAGTAGCTGCGCCCGCTCGACTTCTGCGGCGCGAGCATCGCGCGCTCGATGCCGAAGCTGCGCGCCAGGCTGCCCATCACGCGGTCGATCGGGCTGCCTTCCTGCGTGCCGCTGGTGAAGTACACGCCGCGCACCCACGGCGGCTGGGTGAAACGCGAGCCGGTGAAGACCTGGTCGAGCAGGTCCGACAGCAGCGGGCCGATGGAGCCGAACTGCGCCGGGAAGCCGAAGATCGCGGCGCGCCGCGTGCCGTCGGTCTCGCGCTGCATGCGCGCGATCAGGCCGTCGTTGACGCGGTGGTGCAGCAGCGCGAACTCGCGCTGGAAGGCCAGCGACAGGCCCTTCTCGTCGACCTGCTGGTTCTCCTCGGGCGGCAGGGTGAAGCCGAACACCTGCGCGCGCTGTTCCTTGCCGAGGTCGTCGAAGTAGTCGGTGAAGCCGTACAGCAGGTCGCTCTTGGTGACCAGCACGTAGACCGGCAGCCGCGTCGTGAGCTTGCCGTCGAGTTCGAGCAGGCGCGCGCGGATCGAGGCCGCGAGCTGCGAGCGCGCCTCGGGGCCCTGGCTCAGCAGGTCGCCGACGCTGACGGTGAGGAACACGCCGTTGAGCGGCCGGCGCGGGCGCACCTTCTTGAGCAGGCCGAGGAAGCCTTCCCACGCGCTCTTGTCCTCCGACTGGTGGCTGTCCTGCGTGGTGTAGCGGCCCGCGGTGTCGATCAACACGGCCTCGTCGGTGAACCACCAGTCGCAGTTGCGCGTGCCGCCCACGCCGCGGATGGCGCCGGGGCCGAACTTCTCGGCCAGCGGGAACGACAGGCCCGAGTTGACCAGCGCGGTGGTCTTGCCCGCGCCCGGCGCGCCGATCAACACGTACCAGGGCAGGTCGTAGAGATAGCTGCCGCCCGAGATCGAGAGCCAGTCGCGCCAGCCGGGCTTCTTGCCGGCCGCGTGCAGCTTCATCTGCTTGAGCGTGGCCACGGCCTCGTTGAAGCGGGTGTCGAGGATCTGCTGCTCGCCGGCCACCGGCGTGCCGGACTTGGCCGCGGGCGCCTTCATCAGGCCGTCGGTCAGGTGCTGGCTGGCGCGGCGCGCGCGCCAGCGGCGGTAGATGGCGCGCAGCAGCACCACCAGCACGATCACGCCGATGACGATGGCGCGCGTGGTCTCGCTCTCGAGCGGCGCCAGCGCGCCGATCTTCACCAGCGGGCCGATCCACCAGATCAGCAGCGCGACGACGATCAGCGCGAGCAGGGTCAGCAGCAGCGGGCTGAACAGGAAGCCGAGGATTTTCTTGATCATTTGGTCGCTCCCGTGGCGGGCGACGGCGTGGCGGGCGCGGCGGCGGCAGCGGGTGGTGCCGACGCCAGGCGCTCGGGCTCGGTCAGCAGCACCACCTCGACGCGGCGGTTGCGCGCGCGGTTGGCGGGGGTGTCGTTGGGCGCGACCGGCTCGGCATCGGCCTTGCCGTCGGAACGCATGCGCGCCGGATCGACCAGCGTCGACAGCGCGCCCTTGACCGCGTCGGCGCGCGCGGCCGACAGGTGCCAGTTCGACGGATAGCGCAGCGAGCGGATCGGCTGGTTGTCGGAGTGGCCGGTGATCAGCACCTCGCCCTTGACCTCGGCCAGCGCCTGGCCGATGCGGCGCAGCACCGGCAGCGACTGCGCCATCGGGTCGGCGCTGCCCGAGCCGAAGAAGGAGTCGCCGCGCAGGCGCACCACGCTGCGGTCGGCCTCGTCGGTCACGGTGACCAGGCCCTGCTTGACCTCGGGCTCGAGGAAGCGCGCGAGCCGCGGCGTCTTGGCCGGCGCGGCCGGCGGCGCGATCTGGATGTTGGGCACGCGCAGGCTCGACAGCGCCGAGTAGGTGGTGTCGGAGCGGTAGTTGAGCGTGAGCCGCAGGCCGAACCAGGCCAGCGCGAGCAGCAGCGCGAAGCCGGCCGCGAACACCCACAGCGGCAGCGACTCGCGCAGCCGCACCGTGCCCGCGCCCTGCCCGCGCCAGTGCGGCGAGAGCTCGGGCTCGACCGCGGGACGGTCCTTGGCGATCAGGTCGGCGAGCCGCTGGCGCACCGAGTCGAGCTGCGCGCGGCCGTTGTCGACCACGCGGTAGCGGCCCTCGAAGCCGAGCGCCAGCACGCTGTAGATCAGCTCGAGCAGCTGGCGGTGCGTGGGCACGTCCTGCGCGAGCTTGGCCAGCAGCTGGAACACCTTCTCGCCGCCCCAGGTCTCGTTGTGGAACTGCACCAGCAGGCTCTGCTTGTTCCAGCCGGCCTGCACGCCCCAGGGCGTGTTGGCCACCGCCTCGTCGAGCGCGGTACACAGCACGTAGCGCGCGGCCAGCACCGATTCGTTGCCCACGCCCGCGCGGCGCGCGTTCTGGTCGAACTGGTTGACGGCCTCGGCGGTGGAGGCGCGCAGCGCCGGCACGTTGGGCGGCTGCACCAGGTTGCGCAGCTTTCCGATCAGCACCAGCAGCTTGCCGGCCGCCGACACCAGCGGATTGAGCAGGCCGAGCTCGCCGAGGTCGGCCGCCGGCGTGGGATCGGTGGCGGGGAAGAAAGGCGCGGGCGCGGCCGAGGCCGCGGGCGCGTAGGCCGGCGTGCGCGGCTTGGGCTTGATGACCGTGCGCTCGGACTCGAAGGCGGCGAAAGGGTCGGGTGTGGTCATGGAGTGTCCGTCCTTTGCCGGTGGCTAGCCACGGATCGCCCAGAACGCGAGGTCGAGGCCCGGGAAGTCGCCCGCGATGTGCATCGCGACGCCGCCCGACTGCTCGAGCTGGCGCCAGAGGTCGCTGTTGCGGGTCTCGAGCTCGAAGTAGTTCGCGCCCGAATGGAACGGGATCTGGCGCGGCGCCACCGGCATCGGCGTCAGCGTGACGCCCGGCAGCGCGAGGTTGACGAGGTCGCGGATGCGCTCGACCGGGCCGATCTTGACCTGCGTCGGGAAGCGCGCGCGCAGCGCCTCGCTGGGCATGTGGGCGTTGACCGCGAGCACGAAGACCGCGTTGCGCTGCAGCTCGACGTCGCTGATCACCGCCACGCGCACGCCGTGCTTGCGGTCGTGCAGGTCGATGCGGATCGCCGACTGCTCGAGCACCATCGACAGGCTGCGGCGCAGGTCGTCCATCAGCGGCCGGAAGCTCATCGCGAGGTCGTCGTGGATGTAGGGACCGAAGCGCGCCACGCGGCGCGAGTCGCGGAAGCTCGCGAGGTCGCCGGCCAGGCCGAGCGCCTGCTCGAAGAAGCGCTGCGGATGCAGCATCGCGCTCCTGGCGAGGTGCGCGAACACCGCCTCGTTGCGGTTCACGGTCTGCAGCAGCATGAAGTCGGCGATCTCGGCCACGCCGCCGGTGCCGCCCTGCGTCATGCGCCCGGCCAGCGCCTCGCCGCGCTGGCGCAGCAGGCCCAGCAGCTCGTCGAGCCAGGCGCGGATCACCGCATGGCCGGCCACGTCGAGCAGCGGCGGCAGCATCGCGCGCTCGAGCTGCACCTGGTTGTCGACGCGGCGCTCGACCACGCGCGCCACGCCCAGCGTGGTCCAGGCGTCGGTGGCCTCGCTGGCGCGCATCAGCCGCGTGTGGAGCTGGCCCAGCTGCAGCATCGCGGTGCGCTCGCCGGCGGTGTTGGAGTCGGGCACATCGGACTCGAGCACGCGGTGGCGCACCAGTTCCTCGTATTCCTCGGCATCGGCCTCGCGCGCCCCGGCGCGGCGCAGCGGCAGCGCCAGCACCACGGCTTCGTCGCGCATCGCCTGCGGGATGTCGATCGGTTCGGGCAGCGGATCGACCGCCGGCATGTCGAACACCGTGCCATCGCCGAACACGCCCACCGCGCGCACCAGCGCCAGCTTGCCCAGCGTCAGCGCGGCCTGGTCGATCTCCAGTTCGGCGAAGCCCCAGGCATAGGGCGTGGTGGAGCGCAGCAGCACGTGCCGCGCGTGATCGGCATGTCGTTCGCTCTGCTGCAGGTGCTGGGGCTGCAGCAGCATCCCCTCGCTCCAGACCACTTTTGTTCGCCAACTCATCCGCTCGCACTCCGTCAACGGCAAGGGCTGCCTGTAAGAAGCGGTGAGTTTCCGGCGCGCGAAGTCGTGGGCAAATCCGCCTTAAGGCCTAGCTAACGGCATAGGCGGCGCGCGAGGACGTACGGCGAAGGGAGTAGACGCGTGCTTATTCGGGAGGGTCGACCGGCCCGGTCTTGAGGTGGCTGGCCGCGTGCTCGACCCAGCGGCCCGGCGTGCCGTGCACGATGCCCGCGCTGCTCCATTCGCTGAAGCTGCCGCCGCCGTTGACGACGACGCGCTTCGGCGCCGCGATCCGGATTTCCGTGGTGCTGCTGGTGATGCGCACGGCGCCGCGGGCCCGGACGCCGATCGCGCCGGCGCGCGCCTCGAGGCGGACCGCGCCGCTGGCCGCGACCCACCGCATGCCGTGGCGCAGCGCGAACAGGCGCACGCCCTCGCGCGCGGCGACCAGCAGCCGGCGCAGCGCGCTGAAGCTCGCGGGGCCTTCGCTCGTGAGCGCGAGGGGACCGCCGGCCTGCAGGTGCAGGCTGCCGGGCGTCGTGGCGGCGATGCCCGCCGCGCTGGCGAGCGCCAACTGCGCTGCCCGCAGTTCCGGGAAGCGGGCCGCGGGCGGATCGCCGGGGCCGCCGCGAATCGCATCGTTCTGGGCTGCCAACGCGCGCGCCACTTGCGCCTGGTCGTCACCGGCGTCCTGGGCCTTCGCGGCCAGGGCGGCTTCGGCCAGCGTGCGGTGCTGCTCCTGCGCTTCGGCCAGCCGCGCCGTGGTCTCGCCCATGTCCAGCGCATGGTTCGCCGCGTTCGGCCGGGCTTCGGTGGTGATCAGCATCCCGCGCGCTGCCCGCAGCACGCCGTGCCCGTCGGTGCGCAGCTCGAAGCCCTCGCCGCGCTCCTCCTTGCGCCCCGCATGGTCCTCGATGCGTGCGAAGCGCCCCAGGCTCAGCACGCTGCACTGGTGGTCGCTCTTGAGCTGGGCCTGGATGCGGTCGGGCGTGTCGTCGAGCACCAGATGGTTGCTGCGCCCCGCCGCGGCATTGCCGCCGCCCTCGGTCAGCTCGCGGCTCCTGAAACCGCTGAGCGCGGCTTGACCCGGCAGCGCCCACGGCGACAGGTTGTCCCGGTCGTGCACCCGCCCCGTGCAGATCGGCAGGTCGGCATCGCCGCCGACGAAGCTCACGATCACTTCCTGGCCGATGCGCGGCAGCCAGACACCGCCGAGCTGGTTGCCCGCCCAGGGCGCGCTCACGCGCAGCCAGCAGCTGCTGTGCGCGTCGTGCGCACCCTCGCGGTCCCAGGGGAACTGCACCTTGATGCGGCCCAGGGCATCGGTCCAGAGGTTCTGGCCTGCAGGGCCGACGACTCTTGCCACCTGCGGGCCGACGGCCTCGGGCTTGGGGCGCACGAGCGCGGGGCGCAGCGGTTCGGCCAGCGGGTGGGCGGTGAAGTCGAGATTCACGCGCCAGTGTTCGCGGCGGTTGCTGTCGGCGCCGACTTCCTCGATCAGGAAGCGGGTGTCGAGCGCGAGGTATTCGGTGGCCTCGATTTCCTGGCGTGGGTGGCCGTGCAGGCGGAAGGTGGTGCCCGGAGCCAGGCCGCGGAGAGGACCGCAGCCATTTGCGCGGACCGCCTCTGCACGCAGGGCCTGGAGGCGAAGCAGTGCGAGCTGACGTCCCTCGGCGAACGGATCGTTCGCCGCCTCCTCGAATCCCCCGCGCCCGGCCCTCGGCTGCGCCCAGTGGCTGCCGCCCACCGAGTCATGCCAGCTGTAGACCTCGGCCTGTGAATCACCGCCCTGGCTGACGGAGAGATCGGCCCGCGGCCGCATGTAGTCATACTCCCGGCTCGCATACCGCCCGCTGGCGATCCGGTGCATGGGCACGAAGCCGTGGACGTACTCCGCATCGAGCTTCCAGCCCGGCGGGTGGAAGTCCAGGTCGCGGTAGCGCCCGGCGGCGGGGTGGAAAGCCCCGGCCCCATCGCCAAGCACCAGCCGGTGCGCCCCGTCCGCATGTTCGAAGTGATAGCCGATGCCCCATTCCTGGCACAGCCGCTCGAAGAAGGCGAAGTCGCTCTCGTTGAACTGGGTCTGGTAGTCGCGCGGCGGATAGTGTTCGGCGAGGCGCCAGCAGACGGGAAAGGGGTAGCGCGCGAGCAAGGCCTCGAGGATCTGGACGACCGTCAGGTCCTGGAAGATCCTGCAGTCGGTGCGCAATTCGGCCAGGTGCAGCCAGGGTCGCAATGTCAGCAGGTACTGCGCGTGGCGGCCCGCCTCACCCAGAAAGGCAGCCTCGGCGACGAGCGCGTTGATCTCGCGCACGCCCTCCAGCCCGTCGTCGAGCGCGATGCGGCAGTGGATCTCGCGGCCGATGAAGGCATCGAGGTCGAGGTCGGCGTCACCGGGCGACTCGAGCAGCAGCTCATAACAAAACAGCGCGTTGAGCCCCTCGCGGCCCGACAGCCGCACGGCCCGCAGCGCGGGCTGTCCATCGACAAGAGGAAGCGACGGTCCGAAGACCGACAGCGTGCGCGGCAGATTCGACATCGGCGTGACCTCCAGGGAAACGAGGTCGCGCAGTGTGCAAGCGCCTTCGCGTTGGCACTGCGAACAATGGTTGCGCCGGCGCCGCCGGGCGGGAGATATGTCTCAGCGCGCGGGGTTACCGCCGAGCAGCCGCACCTGGTCGGCGTAGACCTTCTCGATGCGCTGCAGCCGCTGTTCGCGCGCGGCATCGTTGACCCATTGCGCGGCCATCGCGCGCTGGCGGCCGAGCTGGCGGTCGAGCCGCGCCTGCGGCAGCAGCGCGCTGTCGTCGGCCGCCGCATAGCCGAAGCCCGCGCGCAGGGTCCGGAGCACCTCGCGCTCGGCATCGGCGCGCGCGCCCTTGCCCTGGCCGTAGTGGGTCAGGAAGGACTGCAGCCGGGCCTGGAACTCGGGCGGCCAGTCGCGCCGCACCACCATCGGCGCGCCCGGCGGCGGCTGCGATTCCCACACCACCTGCAGCCGCTCGGCCTCGACCGGGAACTGCTCGCGGAAGCGCTCGAAGTCGGTCGTGTTGTTGGTCGCCACGTCGGCGTCGCCATTGGCCACGGCCAGCGCGGTGGCCTGGTGGGTGTCGACGATCTCGCTGCGAAAGCGCGTCTCCATCACGATGTGGTTGGGCAGGAACAGCTCGCTCTGCGGCACCTGGAAGCCGGTCACCGAGCGGCTGTCGCCGCGCGCGAGCCGCCACGACTCGGGCTTGGCGAGCAGCGCCTCGAGGCTGTTGAAGGGCGGCGCCTTGCGCGTCAGCAGCACGGCGCGGTGGTCGGGCATGCCGGGGCGGCGCGCGATCTGCGCGATCACCTTCATGCGGCCCTGGGTCACGGCATCGAGCGCCATCTTGGCCGACAGGAAGGCCATGTCGACCTCGTCGCGGCCGATGGCACGGTCGAGCTCCTCGTACGACGAGACCGAGTAGGCGCTCACGGGCACGCCGATGGCGCGGCCGAGGTCGGCCAGGAGCGGCGTCCACAGCGCGCGCGACTCGACCGCGCCGCCCAGCGGCAGCACGCCGAAGCGGATCGCCTTGACGGGCGCCGGCTGCGTCGCCAGCGCGGCGGGCACCACGGCGCAGGCCAGCACGGCCAGCAAGACGGCGCGCAGCCAGGCGATCAAGGCGAGACGTCCTTCAGCACGCCGACCTGCTCGGCATAGCCGCTGTCCAGCCGCTGCAGCCGGGCCTGGCGCGCGGCGTCGTTGACCCATTGCGCGGTCTTCGCGTTCTGCGTGGCGAGCTGGTAGGCCAGCCGGGCCGCGGGCAGCAGCGAGCTGTTGTCGGCCGGCACGAAGCCCGCGAGGTCGTGCAGCGACTTCAGCACCACGCGCTCGGCATCGCCGCGCGGCCCCTTGGCGCGGCCGTAGGCCACGAGGAAGGCCTGCACGCGCTGGCGCAGCTCGCTCGGGTAGTCGCGCCGCATCACGATCTGCGCATGCGGGATCAGCTCCGACTCCCACAGCACCTGCAGCCGGCCGGCCTCGGCCGGGAAGCGCAGCCTGAAGCGCTCGAAGTCGGCCGTGTTGTTGGTGGCGACGTCCGCCTCGTTGTTGGCCACGGCCAGCGCCGTGACCTGGTGCGTGCCCACCACCTCGCTCGCGAAGCGGGTCTCCATGGCGATGTGGTGGGGCAGGAAGAACTGCAGCTGCGGCACGATGAAGCCCGACACCGACTGCTTCTCGCCGCGCGCGAGGCGCCAGCGGTCGGGGTCGGCCAAGAGGCCCGCCAGCGTGTTGAACGGCGGCGCCTTGCGCGCCAGCAGCAGCGCGCGGTAGCCGGGCAGGCCGTCGTGCCGCACCACCTGCGCCACCACCTTCATGCGGCGCTGGCTCACGGCGTCGAGCGCCATCTTTCCCGACAGGAAGGCCATGTCGACGTCGTCGCGCTGGATCGCCTGCTCGAGCGCCTCGTACGAATTGACCGAGAGCACCGCCACCGGCCGGCCGAGCGCGCGGCTGAGCTCGGCCAGCAGCGGATCCCAGTCGCTGCGCGATTCGAAGGCGCCGCCCAGCGGCAGGATGCCGAAGCGCAGCGGCGCGGCCTCGGCGCCATGGCCGGCGGCGGCCGTGAAGCCGCCCTTGACGGGCTGGGTCGGCGTGGGCTGGGCCGAGGGGGGAATGGTCGAGACCGAGGGCAACGACGGGGCGGCCTGCCCCTGGGCCGCGGCCGCCAGCGGCAGCGCCGCACCCAGCAGCGCCACCGCCAGCCAGCGCCGCCAGGCGGGGCGACGGCTACCGGTGGGTTCGGAGGGGCCTTTGGAACGGCGCGGGAAAGCCGGCATATTTGGACGAACGAGAAGGGCCGCAACGAACCGGCCGGTCTAACATGGCGAAGCGGACGCCATTAGATATCAACCAGAAGCAGTTTTCGTGATGTTTTTCCCGTCTTCCCTGCCTTGCAAGGCCTCCGTAGGCTCGCCGGCCATGCCCTTCCCGCATCCATGAACTGGAACTTCGCCGTCGTCCGCGGCCTGGCGCGGCTCACCTTCGCGCAGCAGCTGATCCTGCTGGCGATGCTGCCGGCCATGGTGGCGACGCTGGTGGCGATCACGGTGCTCACGCGCCAGCACCTGGACAACCTCACCGAGCTGATGCGCGCCAATGCGCAGACGGTGGCGCTGCAGGTGGCCACGGTGGCGCAGGCGCCGATCGCGCGCATGGACCGGCGCGCGCTGCAGCGCACCGCGCAGTCGGGCACCTACCAGCCGCACGTGCAGCAGGTGCAGATCTGGTCGGAGGACGGCGAGATCGTGGCCAATTCCGAGACCATGGACCGCGCGCGCGGCGAGGGCCTGCAGGTGGTGGTGCCGATCGTCGGCGACGACGGCCGCGCCAGCGGCAAGGTGATGGTCGAGATCAGCCTCGGCGCGGTGCAGAACGCGCGCCGCTCGGTCTGGCTCAACGTGGTGCTGGTGCTCGGCGCCAGCCTGGTGGGCGTGGGCCTGGCCGGCTGGTGGGCGGCACGCCGCATCAGCGAGCCGATCCGCGCGCTCGGCAAGGCGGTCGACCGGCTCGGCGCCGGCGAGGCCGCGAGCGTGACGATCGAGGGCACCTCCGAAGTGCAGCATCTGCAGCGCGGCTTCAACGAGGCCGCGCGCGCGCTGGCCGAGAGCCACCGGCTGCTGCAGAGCCGCATCACCGAGGCCACGGCCGAACTGGCGCGCAAGAACCAGCAGCTCGAGGTCGCGAGCCAGGCCAAGACCCGCCTGCTGGCCGCCGCCAGCCACGACCTGCGCCAGCCGCTGCATGCGCTCACGCTGTTCTCCGACGGCCTGGCCAACGGCGAGACCGATCCGCTGCGGCTGCAGCGCATCGGCCACATCCGCGAATGCGTGGACTCGCTCGACCGGCTGTTCTCCGAACTGCTCAACCTCTCTCAGCTCGACGCGGGCGTGCTGCAGCCGCAGTGGGTCGACTTCCCGCTCGACCGGCTGTTCGACGAGATCAGCCGCAACTTCCGCCCGGTGGCCGAGCAGCAGGGCCTGCGGCTGGTGGCGCGCAAGACCGACCTGTGGGTGCGCTGCGACTACGTGATGCTGTCGCGCATCCTCAACAACCTGGTGTCGAACTCGCTGCGCCACACGCTCGAGGGCGGCGTGCTGATCGGCGCGCGCCAGCGCGGGCGCGGCGTGCGCATCGACGTGGTCGACACCGGCGTGGGCATCGCGCAGCAGCACCAGGCGCGGGTGTTCGAGGAGTTCTACCAGGTCGAGCCCTCGGGCCGCCAGGCCGCGCGCGGCACGCGCGGCATGGGCCTGGGCCTGGCCACGGTGCAGCGGCTGGCCGAGCTGCTCAACACGCGCGTGGAGCTGAGCTCGCGCGTCAACAAGGGCACCTGCGTGCGCGTGCTGGTGCGCTCGGCGCCGGCCGCCTTGCCGGCACCGACCGTGGCCGCGCTGCCCGTGCCCGAGAACGACGAGCACTGCCTCACGGGCCTGCGCATCCTGGTGATCGACGACGAGCGCACCATCCTCGAGGGCCTGACGGTGGTGCTGTCGAACTGGGGCGCCGAGGTGCTGGCCGCGCAAACGCGCGCCGAGGCGCTGGCCATGGCCGAGCGCTGGACCACGCCGCCCGACGTGGTGGTCAGCGACCTGCTGCTGCAGGGCGGCGACAACGGCCTCGACGTGATCGCAGCGCTCGAGCGCCATCCGCGCGGCATCGGCATCGGCACCGCGCGGCTGCTGGTCACCGGCGAGACCAAGCCCGACCGCCTGCGCGAGGTGCAGAGCGCGGGCATCACCGTGCTCTACAAGCCGGTGTCGCCGCGCGTGCTGCGCCAGGCGATCCTGGCGCAGCGCGCGGCCGCGGCGCAGGCCGTGCAGGCCTGAGCAACGGGCTTCGGTGGCGATACGCCATCGGAGATAGGCCAAGCGGCCGTTGCCGTGTGAACTTCCTCACACCCCATCAGGGTGCGCGCCGCGGGCATAAGCCCTCTGCCTTATCGCGCGAAGGGGGGCGCTTCCGTACATTGAACCGTCGCCCCTTGTGGCAGAAGCCTTCATGTCCGTCGCCGCGAAAACCTCTCTCCCCCTCCCCTGCACGACCCGGTTGCTGCGCGGCGCCACGCGTGCGCTGCTGGCCTGCGCCGCGCTGCTGGGCGCCGCGCTGTGCCCGGCCGCCGGCTTCACGGTGCTGATGGGCGACGACCTCGCCGCGCATGCCGAGTTCGTGCAGCAGCTGCGCCAGGGGCTGGACCCCGCGAGCCGCTTCGAGCTGGTGCGGCTCGCTCCAGGCGCACCCGACACGGCAGCGGCGGAGCCCGGCGACGTCAACGTCGGCGTGCGCACGCGCAGCATGCGGTCCTCGATCTCGAGCGCCGACGGCGGCTCGCTGACCATGGCGGTGGGCGCGGTGGCCGCGCGCGCCGCCATCGAGCGTCCGGGCCAGGAGCCGCTGGTGCTCGCGATGCTGAGCCGGCTCGACTACGAGGGCCTGCGCGCCAGCCCCGCGCTGCGCCGCGCCGACCGCCGCGTCGGCGTGCTGCTGCGCGACCCGGCCATGACCGACCAGCTCGCGCTGGTGAGCGCGGTGCTGCCGGCGCAGCGCCACCGCATCGGCGTGGTCGCGACGCCCGAATCCGAACCGCTGGTGCGCGACCTGCAGCGCGCCGCGCAGGCGCAGTCCGGCGGCGGCTGGGACCTGCAGGTGGAATACGCGCCCGATGCGCGCTCGCTCGCCACCGCGCTGCGCGCCGTGGTGCCGCGCAGCGATGCGCTGATGGTGCTGCCCGACCTGATCGGCGACAACCAGGCCGCCACGCTGTCGGTGCTGCGCGCCGGTGCCGGCGCCGGCCTGCCGGTGTTCGGCGCCAGCGAGGGCCTGGTGCGCTCGGGCGGCCTCGCGGCCGCGGTCTCCACGCCGGCGCAGCTCGCGCAGCAGGCGCGGCTGCTGGCGCAGAAGGTCGCGGGCGGCGGCGGCGCGGGCAGCGGCGGCAATCCGCTGGTGGAGGCCGCGACGCCCGCCACCGTGCGCATCAATCCCACCGTCGCGCGCGGGCTCGGGCTGCGGCTGCCCGAGGAACGCGAACTGACCGAGCGCCTGACCGCCACCCGATGAGCGCCACCCGGCCGCCCGAGGGCGCGGATCCCAGCCCGGCCACGGCGCCGGCCCAGACGCCCGTGCCGAGCGCCGGCGCGCTGGTGGTGCGCGGCAACCTGCAGCGCGACCTGTTCCGCCTCGGCGTCGTGCCCTGCGTGGCGGTGGCGCTGGCGCTCACCGCCTGGTTCACCCACAACCGGCTGCAGACGCTCGAGGCCGCCTTCGATGCCGAGGGCCAGGCGGTGGCGCGCCAGGTGGCGGCGATGTCCGACCTGAGCCTCTACGCGGGCGACCTGCCCGCGCTGCAGAACGTGGCCAATGCCGCGCTGCGCGGCGGCCAGGTGATGCGCGTGGAGATCAGCAACAGCGCCGGCGTCTACGTGACGGCCGGGCCCAAGGCCGGCTCGCTCGCGCAGCTGCGCATGTTCACCGCGCCGGTCACGCTGCGCGAGGCCTCGCGCGCCAGCGCCTTCGCGCCCGCGGGCTCGACCGCCGCGGGCGAGACGCCGGTCGGCCTGGTGCAGACCTTCCGCGACACCACCGCCTATTCGCGCGAGCGCACGCGTTCGCTGCTCGCGGGCATCGGCATCGCGATGGTGGCGCTGCTCGCGGCCTGGGCCTCGGTGCGCCACATGGCGCGCACCGTGGCGCGGCCGCTGCGCCGCGTGTCGCGCACGGTGGCGGCGCTCGAGGCCGGGCATTTCGAGATGCGCTGCGGCGTGGTCGAGGGCGGCTCGCGCGGCACGCACGAGCTGGCCATGCTCGCGCACGACATCGACCGCCTCGCCGAGCGGCTGCAGCACAACCGCCAGGTCAGCGAGGAGCGCGTGCGCGAGGCCACCGCGGTCGCGCTGCAGCGCATGGCCGAGGCCGAGCAGGCCGCGCTGTCGCGCGCGCGCTTCCTGGCCGCGGCCAGCCACGACCTGCGCCAGCCGCTGCATGCCATGGGCCTGTTCATCGACGGCCTGCTGCCCGGCGCCAGCGAGACGCAGCGCCCGGCCGTGCTGCGGCTGCAGGAGAGCACCGAGTTCATGGGCGTGCTGCTCGACGACCTGCTCGAGATCTCGCGGCTCGACGCGCAGGTGCTCACGCCGGCCATCGCCAAGGTCTCGCTGGCCGCGCTGTTCGATCAGCTCGAGGCCCAGCACGCGGCCAGCGCCGCCGAGCTGCGCGTGCGGCTGCGCTGGAGCGACCGCGGCCTCGCGGTGCGCAGCGACGCGGCGCTGCTCAAGCGCATCGTCGGCAACTTCGTGAGCAATGCGCTGCGCCATGCGCCCGCGGGCAGCACCGTGCTGGTGGCCGCGCGCCGCGCGCGCAGCGGCCCCGACGGCGGGCGCGGCGTGCGCATCGAGGTGCGCGACAACGGCGTGGGCATCGCGCCGATCCACCAGCAGCGCATCTTCGAGGAGTTCTACCAGGTGGCGAACACCGAGCGCGACCGCCGCCGCGGCTTCGGCCTGGGCCTCGCGATCTGCGCGCGCATCGCCACCCTGCTGGGCACGCGCATCGCGCTGCGCTCGGCGCTCGGCGCCGGCAGCACATTCGCGCTGACCCTGCCCGCGGCCAATGCCGCCGACATCGCGCCGCCGCAGCCGGCGCCGCCCGCGCCCGCGCCGCTCGCGGGCCTGCGCTGCCTGGTGGTGGACGACGACCCCGCCATCCTCGACGGCAGCCGCGCGCTGCTCGAGCAGTGGGGCTGCCAGGTCGAATGCGTGGCCACCGGCGCCGAGGCGATCGCGCGGCTGGGCACCGGCGACATCCCCTACGACGCCGTGCTGTGCGACCTGCAGCTGCCCGGCGACACCGACGGCATGGACGTGATCGACGCCGCCAAGCGGCTGCAGCCCGAGGCGCTCGCGGTGCTGGTCTCGGGCGCCACCGGGCCCGACGCGCTGCAGCGGCTGCGCCACAGCGGCGCGACGCTGTTGACGAAGCCGGTGGCACCGGCGAAGCTTCGGGCGCTGCTGTCGACGCGGCGGCATGCGCAGCCCGCATGAACACGGTCCATTCCCCGCAACCGTTCACGCTGAGCCTGGCCTGTCCTGAGCTTGTCGAAGGATCGAAGCGCCGCGCGAGGCTTCGACAGGCTCAGCCCGAACGGCAGGGGTCCGGCCTCACCACTCGCCCGCCACGATGCTGCCCATCGACGCCCTGAAAGACATCCGCCCCTTCATCGCCACGCCCAGCTACAGCGGCGCGATGACCAGCGACTACGTGCGCAGCCTGCTCGGGCTGGTCAACCTCGCGTGGCGCCACGGCTTCCCGATGCAGACGCGCTTCCTCGACGGCGACAGCCTGATCCCGCGCGCGCGCAACCGGCTGGTGGCCGAGTTCATGGCCGACAGCCGCTGGACCCACCTGTTCTGGATCGATGCCGACATCGGCTTCGAGCCCGAGGCCGCGCTGCGCCTGCTGCTGGCCGGCCGCGCGGTGGTGGCCGGCGCCTATCCGCACAAGAACGACGGCTGGCCGCGCGCCGGCCTCGCGCAGCCGCTGCCCGCGGGCAGCACGCGCGAGGACTTCGAGGCGAAGCACGCGGTGTACCCGGTCAACCTCACGGGCCCCGACGTCGCGGCGCGCGTCGATGCCGACGGCTTCGTCGAGGTGCTCGACGCGCCCACCGGCTTCATGCTGATCGAACGCGCCGTGTTCGAGCGCCTCGCGCAGGCCCTGCCCGAGCTGCGCTACACGCCCGACCGCATGGAGGACGAGGCGGCCGCGGCCTGGCCGCACCACCGCTTCTTCGACGTCTGGGCCGAGCCCGGCAACGGCCGCTACCTCAGCGAGGACTTCGCCTTCTGCCGCCGCTGGCAATCGATTGGCGGCCAGGTCTTCGTCGACACGCAATCGCGCCTCACCCACACCGGCACGCGCGTCTACCGCGGCGACTACGCGCGCTCGCTCGCGGCCAGCGCCGGGCCGTCGGCCTGAAGCAGCGCGGCCAGGTCGGCCGGCAGGCTCGCCAGGTCGTAGCCGCGATCGGGCGCGATCTTCTCGAGCCGCAGTTCCGGCCCTTCCTCGGCCAGGTAGTCGTAGCCGATGGCCTGCCAGCGGCGCTCGGGGATCGAGTTGCCGGTAGCGGTCGCGCCGCGCGACGCGGTCCTCGCGCCGGATCATGCGCAGGTGGTAGAGCCGGAAGTAGCTGCGGAACATCCGGCCATGCTGCGCGACCGCGTCGGGATACCAGGGCCCGTGCAGCGCTGGCGCCGCGTCGAAGGCGATCTCGCGCGGCAGCCGGAACAGGCACACGCGCGACTTGCTGCCCCAGCGGCCGTCGTCGCGGAAGCGGTCGGGCGCGTCCCAGAGTTCGCGCACCGCGAGCGAGAGGCAACCCAGTTGCGTGCCGGCCAGCGAATCGACGATGGCACCGAGGTGCTCGAGGAACAAGGTCTCGTAGCGCTCGTCGGCATCGCAGACCAGCACCCAGCCCGCGCCATGGCGCCGCGCGCATTCGAGCAGCCGCTGCTTGTTCCGCGTTTCGTTCCACTCGCCACCGGGCGGGTTCGACAGCAGCTCGAGCAGCTTCGGTTCGCGTTGCAGGATTTGCGCGGTGTCGTCGGTCGAGCCGTCGTCGAGCGCGATGAAGCCGTCGACATGCTCGCGCAGGTGCGCGAGGCAGCCTTCGAGCAGCCGCGCCTCGTTGCGCAGCTGCAGCACGCAGACGATGCGCGGCCGCGCGGCCAGCGGCTTCGGCGGCTCGGCACTGCAGCGCGGGCAGAAGTAGTGCGGCGCCGGTTCGTGGTGCAGCATGCGCGCGCAGAGTTCGCACTGACGGCGCGAGCCCATCGCGAACACCGGTGCGGGTTGCAGCCATGCGGGCACGGCCCCGGCATCGGCCGGCGGCGCGTCGTCGCGGGCGATGCGCGCGAAATCGCGCCCCCAGTCCTCGCCGTTCGCGCGTGCCTGCGCGGGCGTGCACTTGCGCCAGTCGTTGTCGGGATCGAACTGCTCGGCGCCGTCGCGCGTCTCGAACGACAGGTGCAGCAGCTTCAGTTCGGCGCAGGCCGACAGCCGCCAGCCCGCCATCTCGAGCCGCACGCGGAAGTCGTCGTCGTCGCCGCCCCAGCCGGCAAACGATTCGTCATAACCGCCAACCGCCTCGAAGGCCTCGCGCGGGCCGCACAGCGAGCCGTAGAAGGTACGCAGGAACAGCGCCTCGGGCACCTGGCGCGCGAACAGCGCGGCGAGCGGTCCGTCGACCGCGTCGAAGCGCGCGAAGCCCACGCGGCCCAGCACCACGCCGCGCTCGACCGACAGCGCGGCCTGCAGCGCCAGCGCGGGCCCGTCGCCCACATAGGCCGACTCGGGCGAATGCACGAGCACGAAGCGGCCGCGCGCATGGCGCACGCCGACGTTGATGGCGCGACAAGGCGGGCGCCAGCCATGCGGCCGGTCGTTGACCACCACGCGCCAGTGCACCGCATCGAAGCGCGCGAGCAGTTGCAGCAGGCCCTGTTCCTCGGCCGGTTCGTCGAGCGCGATCACCACCTCGATGCCGGGGCGCGACCAGTGCGGCGCGTTGAGCGCGGCCACGCGCTCGAACTCCGCGAGCTTGCGATAGAACGGCAGCACCACGCTGAGCATCATGCGGTCCGCCCTTCGGCGATCGGCGCGATGGCGCGAGACAAGGGAGACAATGGCAGGACCTGCTTCATCCCCGCATCATGAACGGTTGCTTCATCAATCTGCAACGCAGTGGCGATCGCCGCACAGCCATGGAAGCGCAGCTGCGCGCGCTCGGCATCGAGGGCGTGGCGCGCTTCGAGGCGATCGACGCGGCCACCCTGCCCGCGGCGGCACCCGATGCCCCCACCAGCGCCGGCGAGCGCGCCTGCTTTCTCTCGCATGCACGCGCGCTCGAGGGCGCGCCGCCCGATGACTTCTTCCTGGTGCTGGAAGATGACGCATTGCTGAGCCGCGCGCTGCCGCCGCTGCTGCGGCCGGAGGCGCTCGCGCAGCTCGCCGACTGGGACCTGGTGTTCCTCGAATGCCTGCCCTACACCTCGGCCCCCGGCCTGCTCGCGCTGTGGCAGGCGCTGAAGAAGCAGCTGCCCGCCGATCCCACCGCGCCGCGCGATGCGATCGCCGGCATCGAGGTGCTCGATGCGCGCGGCCTCTACAACTGGGGCGCGGTCGCCTACCTCGTCACGCCGAAGGGACTGCGCGCCTTGCCGCCGCTGCTGTGCGAGGCGCTGGCCGAGGGACCGGCGCAGGCCTTCGACATGGCATTGAACCGCTGGGTGGCCGAGGGCCGCCTGCGCGCGGCGGTGCTCGCGCCCTTCCTCGCCACGCCGCGGCTCGAGAGCCATGCGCACAGCACCATCGACGACCGCCCGCGCGCGGCGGAGAACGACGCGCTCGGCGGCGCGCTGCGCCGGCTGTTCTTCGCCGGCCCGATCGACGGGCTCGAGGCCCATGTGGCGGGCTACCGCCACGCGGCGCTGACCGACGATCCGCGACTGCGCCTGCTGGCCGACCTGATGGCGCAGCTGTTCGTCATCACGGCGCGCTGAACCGCATAAGGCAACCAACAACCGTTCACGCTGAGCCTGTCGAAGCGCTGCGCAAGGCTTCGACAAGCTCAGCCCGAACGGTTGCGATCGATCGACTTGGCGCCCCTCAGAAATCGGCGCAGCCGTTGCGCCGTTCCGTGTTCACGCAGCTCAGCAGGTTCGGCCGAGAACGCACGCGCGACCATTCGCGCGCCAGCACGTCGCCGCCCTGCGCGGCGCGGTCGCCGTCCAGCGGTCCGGTCGCCACGCAGATCGGCGCCTGGCCGATGTTGCGGTCGTAGAGGTAGGTCGAGGGCTGGTCGCGCACCACGTCCACCGAGGGCAGCTCGGGCCGCTCGAGGAAGACGAAGGGCGGCGGCGGCGGCGCGACCGGCGGCGCTGGGGGCGCGGGCGGCGGCGGCGGTCCCGGGTCGACGCGCAGGTTGCCCGGCACCACCTGCACCGCATAGCCGGCCGCCGAGGCGAAGGCGCCGTCGATCGGGTAGTTGCCCGGCGGGCTCGAGGCGTTCGCGCTGGTGCCCGGCGCGCCGCTGAAGCTCGATGCGTTGTCGCCGAGGATCAGCCCGCTGACGCTGTAGGTGAAGCTGGGGTTGGGCGCGCCTTCCTGGCGCGCGGCATTGCCCACGGTCACGATCGCGGTCGGCTGCTGCGCGTAGATGAAGTGGTTGTCGGTGGTCGGCACCGTCACCGTGCACAGGCCCAGGTAGGCGCAGTGGTAGAGGTTGGGCAGCGGGCCCGAGCCCGCGAGGCCGCCGCGCGTCTCGCCGATCCAGGTGTCGGCCCAGACGCGCCAGGTGCCGGCGCCGATGGTGAAGGCGCCCGGGTTCTGGAAGCGCGCCGCCGCCACCAGGTCGGCGCTGGTGCTCGCGGTGACGCCGGTGCCCAGCGTGAGGTCGCCGGCCAGCGTGCGCACGAACACGGTGCCGGCCGACATCGACGCGGCGGCCGTCGGCGCGAGCTGGTTGGTCGCGGCGTTGAAGCCGTTCACGCTCAGCGCGCCGATGGTCACGGCATTCGCGTCGACGTAGGCGAAGCCGCCCTCGGCGCCGCCGCTCACGGTGGCGACGTTGTTCGCGGGGTTCTGCAGGTCGACGCTCGCGCCGCTCGAGCGCGCGAGCAGCCCGGTGGCGGTGATCGCGCCCGCGGCCGACTGCGTGATGCGGCCGTCGGACAGCAGGCCCAGCTGCGAGGCGCCGACCGTGCCGTTGACCGCGATGTTGCCGCCGGCGTCGTTCTGCAGGGTGAGCGCACCCGGCGTGGCGATGGCGCCGGCCACCGTGATGTCGGCCGCATGGGTGGCGCTGCCCGCCACGATGGTGGGTGCGGCGAGGCGCGCGAACTCGGCGCTCGAGACCGAGAAGCCGCCGGTGCCCGCGCCGCCGAGCACGATCGGCGCATTGGTGGTGTCCGACACCGCGAAGTTGGCGTCCATGCCGCCGGGCCGCAGGTTGATCGCGTTGGCCGCGCTCACCGGCGTGCCGATCACGATCGCGTCGGTGCTGCCGTCGTTGACGGCGCGCAGCACCACGTTGCGGCTGCCCTGCACCACGGGCGCCGTGCCGGGCGGGCTCGGCGAGCCGCCGGCCTCGATCGAGACGCCGGTGCCGCCGTTCTGCGACCGGCCGGTGATCTCGATGTCGCCGCCGCCGGTGGTGACGATGCGCGCGCCGTTCTCCAGCCGCACGCCCGAGTCGGGCGTGGCCGCGGGCACGGTGGTGTCGTTGTTGAAGTTGTAGCCGCGCAGCGCGATGCTGCCGCTGCCGCTGGTGATGCTGCTGCCGCCGTTGACCAGCACGCCATGCGCCGCCGCGAAGGTCGACGAGGCCTGGCGCCGCGCCACGCCCTGCACCGTCACGTTGCCGCTGGTGGTCGAGATGGTCGAGGGCGTGCGGCCGTCGGTGATGACCACGCCGCTGTTCCAGTCGGCCGAGGTGCCGCGGATGTCGACGTTGCCGGTCGAGCTCGCGATCTGCGCGCCCGCCAGCGTCACGTTGCCGCCGGCGATCTGCACCGCGCCGCCCGCGCCCGCATCGGTCTGCCCGACGCGGGTGTCGATCTGGCTGTCGACCAGCGCGACATAGCCGGTGGGCGCGCCGGGCTGGCCGCTGTAGAGCGTGACCGCGCCGCCATCGGTCTGCACCGTGGCGCCGTTCAGCTGGATGAAGCCGCTGGTGGGGCTGCCGTCGCCGCGCGCGTTCATCGTGACGCTGCCGCCGCGCGTGGCGATGGTGCCGTTGTAGCTGATCGAGCCGGGCGTGGCCGCGGGCGTGCCGTCGGGGTTGACGCCCGCGTTGAACAGCACGGTGAGCGGCCCGCCCTTGCCCGACGAACGGATCACCGTGCCCAGGCCGCCCTGGATGCTGTTGCCCGAGGCCAGCTCGAAGCTCAGCGGGCCGAAGGCGGCGTTGTAGTCGATCAGCGCGTTGTTCGCGAGCGTGATGCTGCCCGCGCCCGGCCCGCCGGTGCCGGTGGTGATCTTCACGCTCGCGCCGCCGTTGAGCGCGGCGTTGATGTCGCCGTCCTGGATGGTCGAGGTGGCGACCGCGTCGAAGGGATTGGTCGGCAGCGTGCCGGCCGCCGCGCCATTGACGATGGTGACCGCGTAGGGATCGATCAGCCACTGCCCCGCGGTGCCCGCCGGCGCGCCCGCGTTGACGCGGATGCCGGTCAGGTCGAACTGCGTGCCCGAGGTCTCGATGAAGCCGCCGTTGCCGCCCGCGCTGCCGCCGCGCGCCGACAGCGTGCCGTGGGCGCGCAGGCCGTTGCCCGCGAGCAGCCGGATGGTGCCGCCGTTGCCGCTGGCCGAGGTGCTGTCGGCGAGCAGGCCCATGCCCGTGGCCAGCGCGAGCATGCCGCCGGTCTTGTCGCTCACGCTGGCCTCGAAGCGGATGTCGCCGCCCGTGCCCGCGCCGCTCGCGTCGGCCAGCTTGCCGGTGGCGCCCGCGAGGCCGCCGCCGTAGATGTTGCGGCCGGTGACGGCGATGGCGCCGCCGGCCACGGTGCGGCTCGCGGTGCTCAGCAGCGCATCGGCCTGCCCGCCGCGCTGCAGCAGCACGTCGCCGTTGCCGCCGACCACGTTGATCTGTCCGCCCTCGGCACGCAGGCCCTGGCCGTCGCCGCTGGCACGGATCCACACCGCCGCGGGCGTGATGCCTTCGTCGATGCCGGCCGGTGGCGGGGTCGGCACGCCGTTGAAGTCGTAGATCACGCCCGCGCTGCCGGCGGTGCCGACGACGTCGATGCGCCGGCCCTGGCCGGCCGTGATGCCGGCGTCGCCGATCAGCACGCCGTGCGAGGCATTGATGGTGGCCGAGGCCGAGAGCTTGGCGAATTCGTCGGTGCCCAGCAGCGTGCCGAGGTCGGCGCCCTGGCCCTCCACGCGCACGTTGCCGCCGGTGGCGATGTCGACCCCTTCGGCCTGCACGCCCGCGCCCGCGACGTTGAAGCGCAGCCGACCCACGGCATCGCCGGTGGTCCATCCGCGCGTGCTGCCGCGCAGCACGATGTCCCCGCCGGTCGATGCGATGCGGCTGCGAGGGCCCGGCACGCTGCCGGCCTCGCGACCGATCTCCACGCCCTTGGCGGCCAGCCCGCCGACGCCGTCGACGGTGATGGCGCCGCTGCCGGTGATGAGTTCGGAGCTCGAGATCAGCACGCCCGAGCTGCCGTTGAGCGTGGAGCTCGAATACAGCGTGCGGCCCTCGCCGCGCAGGTTGATGACGCCGCCCTCGGTGCAGCTGGCGGCATCGACGCCGCAGGCCGAGATGCGGCTGTTGCGCAACTCGATGCCGGCGCCCACGCCCGAATCGCCGAACTCGGAGGCATAGCCGATGGCGCGGCCGTTGGCGGCATCGCCCTGCCCGTAGAAGCGCACGTTGCCGCCGTTGGTCTCGATGCGCGCGTTCGTCATCTGGATCTGCGCGGCACCCTCGCCTTCGGAGGTCACGATCGGGGTGTTGCCGGCCCCCGGCACCGTGCCGTTGGCATCGACGTTGAAGTCCACGTTCAACGCGCCGTTCTTCGACTGGATGGTCGAACCGTCGAGCATCGCGATGCCGGTGGCCGAATCCACGCGCAGCGACGAGGTGCCGCTCTCGTTCTTGACCACCTGGGCCGCGGTGTCGAACAGCACGCCGAAGCGCTCCTGCCCGCCCTCGGCATTGGCCGCCTTGCTCGCGAGCGTGACGTCGGTGCCCTGGCCGAGCGCGCCGCCCAGCGCCTGCGCACTGATCGGACTCGAGGCCATGCCGCCGGCGCCGAGAAAGCTGCCGGGGTCGTAGTTCGGCGCGTCGGGCGTCACCACGATCTGCTTGTTCGAATTCAGCGTCCACTTGCCGTTGGCACCGCCGTTCGCGCCGCCCGCGGCCGACAGCGCGAGGTCGTCGCCGACCTGGATCGCATCGGCGCTGGTGACGATGTTGCCGCCCGCGCCCGAGCCGGACCCCGTGGCCGACAGCGTGCCCGACAGGTGCAGGCCGAGCCGGGTGGCCGGCGGCGCCTCGCTGCCGGTGCCCGGCAGCGAGGCGTAGGTGGCCTGCTCGATGCGGATCTCGCCACCCGCCGCATTGCCCGCGCGGCCGTTGGCACGCAGGACCGCGCCCGACTCGACCAGCGCGGCCCGCGCTTCCGGCGGGGCCGATGCGATCGACAGGCCGTTGAGTGCCTTGACCTGCACCGAACCGCCGCCCGCATCGCCGCTCGCGTCGAGCAGCGCGCGATCCACCACGCGCACATTGCCCGCGGCCACGGAGATGCGGCCGCCTGGCACCGTGCCGGTCGAGGTCGCGTCGAGCGTGCCGCCCACGCGCACCTCGTTGTCGGCCCCGCCGCCGAGCACGATCTCGCCGTTCTTCGTGCCCACGGAACGCGCGCGCACCACGCCGGTCTGGTTCACCACCAGCTCGCCGATGGTGGTCGACTGGCCCATCATCACGACCTTGCCGCCGTCGGCCTGCACGGTGCCCGTGTTGTTGACCGAGGCATTGGTCGCCATCGAGTCGGGTGCGATCGCGATGCTGGTGAGGCCGTCGCCCGCGAGGTCGAGCGTGATCTTGCGGCCCGAGGCCAGCCCCACGGTCTGGCCGTCGGCGGTGATGGTGCCGCTGTTGCTCACGCCCGCGCCCATCAGCACCACGGGTCCGCCCGACGCCGTGATGGTGCCGGCGTTGTCGACGATCTTCGCCTCGCCGTTGAGCCGCTCGAACGTGAAGTTGGTCGTGCCGCCGAGGAAGCTCTCGTCGCTGGTGGTCAGGCGCAAGGTCGACGCCACGAGCCCGCCCACGTTGACGGTGGCGCCGGCGCCGAACATCACGCCGTTCGGGTTGATCAGGAACACGCGGCCGTTGGCATTGAGCTGGCCCGCGATGTTCGAGACCTCGTTGCCGGTCACGCGGTTGAGCAGGATCGCCGAGGCGTTGGGCTGCTGGATGTTGACGATGTTCTTGGCGCCGATCGAGAACGTGGTCCAGTTGACGATGCCGCGCTGGCTGCCCTGCACGATGCTCATGATGTTGCCGGCCTGGCTCATCGAGACCACGTTGCCCGGCAGCGCCGAGGGCAGGAAGCCCGTGGGCAGCACCTGCGCCATCGCGGGCACGGCGCCCGCGCACAGCAGCGAGAACGCGACCGGCCGCAGCCGCAGGCGGCGCGTGGTGGCGCGAAGAAGAGGAGACGTGCGTTGCTTCATGGTCAGAACGCCTTTTGAACCTGGACGTACAGCCGCGGGTTGTGGCCGCCGCCGTCGGTCTGTGCCCGCGGTGTGCCGTCACGCCAGGCCAGCGTCGCGTTGATCGAGAAATTGCCGGGGCGCGACCAGCTCATGCCGATGCCGTAGCCGCGCAGGCTGTGCGAGTTCTCGCCGTCGAAGGGCGAGGGATGGCGCGCGAGCTTGCCGCGCGCCGCGTCGTAGAACACGAAGGGCGTGAACTCCTCGTTGACCGACCAGCGCCATTCGACGGTGCCGATCACGCCCTGGTCGGCCAGCAGTTCGCCCGAGGGGTAGGCACGCACGGCGCGCGCGCCGCCGAGCGCGAGCTTCTCCGACGCGTCGAGGTTCTTGCTGGCCCACTGGCCGCCGATGGCGAGGTAGAGCGAATGGCGCGGCACGATCGACTGCAGCCGCGAGAGCTGGAAGCTCATCTTGGTGAAGCCGCCCTCGGTGCGGCGGCCGCCGAAGGCCTGGTCGGCCGCGAGGGTCTGCGGGTCGCGGATCGAGAGCGAGCCGTGGTAGAGCGTGCCGGTGCTGGCCCAGTAGCCGCCGCCGAAGACGTCGTCGCGCCGCTCCCAGGCCCAGCCCAGGCCGATGCCGCGCACGCGCTTCTTCACGTCGTAGTCGACGACGCGGATCTCGTCCTTGAGGTCCTTGAGGTCGGCGGTCATCCGCAAAAAAAGATTCTGCTGGCGCTGGCGGATCAACGGATAGTTGAGCGAAAAATCGAGCACGTCGGCGCGGCCCTGCGCGTCGAGGTCCGAGAACTGGCCGCCGAGGTCGTAGCTCACGCGCGCCAGGCCCATGCCGGCGCGCAGGCCGCTGGTGCCGATCGGCGCCTCGTAGGCGATGCGGCCGTACTGCAGCGCATTGCTGTCGGACACCATGACGCGCGCGTCGAGGTTGTCGCCGATGCCGAAGGGGCTGAGCCAGCGCACGGTGCCGCCGAGCCGGTAGCGGCCCGACTCCTTGGAGCCGTGGTTGTCGCCCTCGGCGGTGAAGGCCCAGCGCGGCGCGGCCGCGACCTCGACCGACAGATCGGTGGTGCCGGGCTGCGTGCCTTCCTGCAGCGCCGACGAGACCTTCACGCCGGGCTGGTCCGACAGCAGCAGCATGGCGCGTTCGTAGGCGGGTGCGTTGACGGCCTCGCCCGGCTGCAGCGGCGCGAGGAAGCCGCGCACGCGCGCCTCGGCGATCGGTGCCTCGGGCGCCACCAGCACGTCGACGCGGCCCAGCCGTCCTTCGATCACGCTGATCTCGACGATGCCGTCGCGCACGGTCTGCACCGGCACCACGGCCTGCGCGAGGAAGTAGCCGCGCTCCTTGTAGCGCGCGGTGATCGCCTTCGCGAGTTCCTCTAGGTCGGCCAGCGTGACGTCGCGGCCGATGTAGGGCGAGGTGATCGACTGCAGTTCCTCGTTGCTCAGCGCCTTCACGCCATTGAGGCGCAGATCGTTGAGCTTGAAGGCACCGGTGGCGGAGGTGTTGCGCGACGGCGCGGGCAGGGTCTGCGGCGCGACACCGCCGGTGGCCTGGGCGATCGGTCGGTTGCAACTGCCGCAGGGGTCCTGCGTGGGCAGCAAGGCGGTCTCCTCGGCCTCGGTGGCATGGGCACGCTGGGCGGCCACGAGCAAGGCGGCGCCGAACAGGGCGGAGACGGCGAGGGCGATCGGCGTGGAGCGTTGCAGGACGCGCATGGGGATGCTCCGCCGCGCATCGGGGCGCGGGCTTTTCGAGAGGTTTTCGTTTCGCATCTCAGTTATCCATTGCGCTGCGCGCCACCCGCATCGCATGAAGCGACAGATGGGGTCGAAGACGAAAGCGGACTTCCGGACGCAGAGGGCGCGAAGGTTGCGCGAAGGACGCAAAAGGAAGGCAAGAAAATTTTGAATTTCTCTTTCGCGCCCTTTGCGAAATCTTCGCGTCCTCTGCGTCCGGCTGTTGGTGTTTCATTTCAGCTCCCCACCGTCAGACGCCAGTTGCCGATCAGATTGAACGGCGCCCAGAAGAAGGGATGCGACATCTTGGGATCCTTGAGCACCGCCAGCTGCCCCGCCTGCATCGCTTTCTGCAGGTCGCGGCCCTTGGCGAGTTCGCCGTAGAGCGTGCTCATCAGCACCGCCGTCGCGTCGTCCGACACCGGCCACAGCGACGCGATCAGGCTCGAGCTGCCGGCCGAGAGGAAGGAGCGCGTGAAGCCCAGCACCTCGTCGCCCTGCGCGATGCGGCCCAGGCCCGATTCGCAGGCCGACAGCGTCACCAGGGCCGTGCCCTGCATCGGCAGCTCGAGGATCTCGTGCGCCTCGAGGAAGTTCTGCTTGCCGCCCTCGTTGGCCAGCAGGATGCGCGAGTACAGCGGATCGACCTCGTCGGCCTCCGCGTGCGCCGCCACGTGCATCAGCGGCGAGCGCGAGGCCACGTCGCGGAACTGCGTCTTGGTGGCGGCCGCGCCCATGTAGACGGTGTTGCTCGGGAAGTATTGAGCGAGCTGCTTGACCTCGCTCTCGGCGCCCGGCAGGTCGTACTTGTCCTCGATGCGCGGATTGCCGAAGGCCGTGAGCGTGGCGTTCACGCGCGGCGTGCGCTGCGCGAGCTGCACCGCGATGCTGATCGAGGGCGCCACCGCCACCGGGTGCGTCTCGATCACGTAGCGGCCGTTCAGCCGCAGCGCCTGGAACGGCAGGTAGTGCAGCGGGCCGTGCGGCACGATCACCAGCCGCTGGCCGGGCTGCAGGTTCAGCGGGCCGAGCAGCGCGGCGCCGAGCTTGTCGGCGTTGGTGATCGCGGTGCGGCGGCCGCGCACGATGGTGTTGCGGAAGGTCTCGACCAGCTCGGTCAGCTCCTCGCGCTTGACCGGGATCGTCTTGCTCTCGATGCCCGCGGGGCTCACCACCCACACCATCAGCCGGTCGGGCAGCGAATGGAACTGCACCACGCGCTCGTCGGCGGCCAGCGTGCGCTGCAGCGTCGCCAGGTCCACCGTGGCGGCGGCCTGCTCGCTGAGCTTCGCGCGGCCGCGCACCGCGTCGAGCAGCGCGCGCGAGCGGCTGTGTTCGCTGACCTCGAAGGCGCGGCCGCTGTCGCCCGCGTCGCTGTAGATCGCCACGCCGCGCTCGAACACCGACTGCAGGTCGGAGAACAGCCCCGTCTTGAATTCTTCGCTGCGGAACTTCGCGCGCACCTTGTCCACGCCATCGAGCGCGCGGCCCACGGCTTCGGCCGCGGCCTGCTTCTGGCCCAGCGCCACCTCGCTGCGCGCCACGCCGTCCCAGGCCCAGAGCTGGTAGTAGCCGCTGTCGGCGCCGACCTGGCGCGTGGCCAGCGTGCGGTAGAGATCGCGCGCCTCGGCCGGCTTGTTCTCGGCCAGCAGCAGCCGTGCACGCGTGCGGTCGAGCTGCGCGGCCAGCGGCGCGTCCTTCGGTTGCGGCAGCGTGCCGATCAGTTCGCGCGCGCGCTGCGTGTTGGCCGGCGTGCCCGATTCGATCAGCGCATTGACCAGCGAGGCCTGCACCAGCGGCGCATAGCGCGGCGAGCTGTTGGCCAGGGCCTCGTCGTAGCTGAGGATCGCGCCGTCGTAATCGGCGCGGCGCGTGCGCACGTCGCCGATCACCTTCTGCACCGGGCCCACCACCAGCTTGGGATCGCGCGCCTCGCTCTTGAGCGCTTCGCGGGCGAACTGCTCGGCCTTCTCGAGCTGGCCCGAATAGCTGTAGACGATGGCCAGGTCGCGGTTGGCCATTGCGCGCAGGTTCGGGTCGTTGGTGGTGTTCGCCAGGTGCAGCGCCTTGCTCGCGGCGCGCACGCTCTGGCGGAACTCGCCGGCCTCGGCCAGCGCCACCGCCTGGCTGCAGTACTGGTAGCCCGACAGCTTGACGTTGTCCTGGCCGTATAGCACCGCGCCTTCGCTGGTCAGCGCCAGCAGCGTGTCGGTGTCGGCGAGCCGGGCCTGCTCCATCTTGCTGGCCGCGGCCTCGGCACTCGGGCCTTCCTGCGCCTGCACCGGCGACAGCTGCGCCAGCAGCATCGCGCCGGCCCATCCCAGCGCCCATCCCATTCTCGAAAACCTCGCCATTGGACCCCCGCGCGCGGCCGGCATGCCCGCCTTGGCGGGCATCGACGCCGCGGAAGTGCGCGCCGTTCTGGCCTCGTGGGGAAAGTCTAGGGACGGCCCCTACCCCCGCCTATTCGCAATACGGTCTAGCGCAAATGGACTAGGGGGACGTCACGCCCCGGTCTCAGAAGTTGTGCGAGATGCCGAACTGCAGCCCGCTCGAGGGCATGCCGGGCGAACCGGCCGGCGAGGAATCGGCCACCACGTAGGCCGCGTTGCCGCGGTTGCGGATGCGCGAATAGGCCGTGTAGACCGCCGTGCGCTTGCTGAGCCAGTGCACGTAGCCGACCGCGAACTGGGTCGCGTCGTCGGCATCGAGGCCGGGGCCGCTGCGATTGGCACGCGCGGCCGACAGCTTGATGACACCCGCGCCCACCGGCATGCTCGCGCCCACCATCACGTGCACCTGGCGGTCGTTGAAGGCCTGGTGGCGGTGGTAGTTGGCATAGAGCTTCACCGGCCCGAAGTCGTAGGTGCCGCCCACGGTCGCGGTGCGGTAGACCTGCCCGTTGGCCACCGGCGTGCGGCCGTAGGCGGCCGCGATGTCGAGCGGGCCGCTGGCATAGCCCAGGCGCGCGCCCGCATAGCGCATGCCTTCCGCGCCCTCGGGCATCGCGTACATCGCCTGGCCGTAGAAGCCGCCAAGGTCGCGCGGCAGGAAGTAGCCGACCGAGTTGTCGACCCGCACCAGCGTGCGCGCGCCGCCCAGGCCCATGGGCCAGCCCTCGACCATCGCGGCCGAGCCGCCCACGCCCACCGTGCCGAAGGGCGAGAACTGCGAGACGTTCCAGAAGGTGGGCACATAGTCGCGGCCCAGTCGCAGCTCGCCCCAGGTGCGGCTCGACAGGCTCATGGTGGAGCGCCGGTGCCAGTAGACGCCCTGGTACTCGCCGGTGTCGGGCAGCAGCGCCGACTCGAGCCAGAAGCTCGCGACCAGCCCGCCGCCGAGGTCCTCGCTGCCGCGAAAGCCCAGCCGGCTCGGGAAGATGTTGCCGCCCTGGTCCATGGCGCGCACGCTCTTGCCGCCGGCCTTGCTGTAGGTGAAGTTGAGGTCGACGGTGCCGAAGACCTGCACGCTCGACTGGGCCTGCGAGAGCAGCGGCAGGGAGGCAAGGAACAGGGCGGCCAGGACGGCGCGGAACGCGAAGGGGATGTGGCGCATGGGTGTGTCTCCGAAAGTGGGGCGAGCGAAAGCCGGCGCTGCGGCCCTCGGGCCGGCGCGGCGTGATGGTGGTGGTGCGGAATGCGGCGCTGGGGGCGCGCTTCGACAGGCTCAGCGTGAACGGTTGAGGGGTGGCTCTGGCGGGTTCAGCCGATCCCGTTCAGGCTGAGCTTGGCCTGTCCTGAGCTTGTCGAAGGATCGAAGCCCGCCCTGAACACGCTCAGTCGATGCGGATGTTCTTGGCCTTGATCAGCTTGCCCATCGCCTCGGCCTCGCGCCGCACGATGGCGCGCGTCTCCTCGGGCGTGGTGCCCATCGGCTCGAGCCCGGCCTCGGCGATCAGCCGCTGCAGCTCGGGCGACTGCGTGGCCGCGCGGATCTCGCGGTTGAAGCGGTCGACGATCTCGGGCGGCGTCTTCGCGGGCAGCCAGAAGCCCAGCCAGGTGAACACCTCCAGCCCCGGGTAGCGCTCGGCCAGCGTGGGCACGTCGGGCAGCGCGGCGCTGCGCTGGCTGCCGGTGTAGGCGATGGGCTTGATGCGGCCGGCGCGGATGTTGGGCAGCGCCGAGATCGGCGGCTCGAAGCCCAGCATCACCTGGCCCGCGATCACGTCGGGCATGGCGCTCTGCTTGTAGGGCACGTGCAGCAGCTCGATGCCCGCGGCGTCCTGCAACAGCTCGAAGCCCAGGTGCGCGGTGCTGCCCGAGCCGTAGGAGGCGAAGCTCACGCGGCCCGGCTCCTTCTTCGCGAGCGCCACCAGCTCCACCAGGTTCTTCGCCGGCACCGAGGGGTTGGCGACGATGAACGAGCCGCCCTTGAGCGCCTGCGTGACCGGCACCAGGTCGGTCTGCGGGTTGTAGGGCAGCTTCGACAGCAGGAACGGCGTCATGGTGAACGGGTTGCTGGTCGAGAACAGGATGGTGTAGCCGTCGGGCGCGGCCTTGGCGACCGCGTCGGTGCCGATGGCCGCGAGCGCGCCGGGGCGGTTCTCGACCACCACCGGCGTCTTGAGCATCTGGCCGAGCCGCTCGGCGTAGGCGCGCGCGAACACGTCCGAGCCCACGCCGGCCGGCGTGGGCGTGATGATCCGGATCGGGCGCTGGGGCCAGGCGCCGGACTGCGCCTGCGCGCCGGCGCCGGCCAGCGTCAGCGCGAGGGCGGCGCCCCACAGGGTTGCGAGCTTTCTCATGGTGTCTTGTCTCCGTTTCTCTTTTCTATGAATCGAATGCGCGCGGCGTCGCCGCCGGCGTGCCTGCCGTTCTGCTCTTGTCTTGTTGTCCCGCCTCCGCGAACCCGATCGGTCCGCCGCGTTCCGCTCAACCGCCGGCGCGTGGCGCCAACGGTGGATAGCTCACGTTGTCCAGCCCCGGCACCACCAGCCGCGCGGGGTCGTTGCCGTTGGCGCGCAGCTGGTCGACCGCGTAGTCGACCACGCAGCCCGAGAGCAGCTGCCGCGGGTCCTCGAGCACCACGCGCAACCGCGTGTTGAGCGCGAACCAGTCGTCGGGACTCGCGATCGCGGGCATCTCGCCGACCGACTCCGTCCGCGCGTCGATATGGGGCCGCCCCGCGGCCCCGGGCTCGAAGCGCGGATAGCCCTCGTACATCAGCGGCCCGAGTTCGCTCACGGTGCGGGTGTGGGCCCAGATCTGGCGCAGCGGCGCCTCGAAGGCGCGCACCGCCGCGAGGTCGGGCAGCTCGGCCACCTTGAAGCTCGGGCCGTGCGGCGCGATGTAGAGCCGGTCGAGCGCGAGCCGCTGGCCCGAGGCCGCGAGGATCATGGCGGCGACCGAGTTGGTGGTCCAGGTCACGCCGGCCGTGGGCCGGCCCTGGCGGCCGACGATCAGCACCATGGCGCGTGACCAATCGATCGCATGGCGGTCGAACCAGCCGATCACGCGGTGGCCGGTGTCCATGCCGACCAGGAAGAAGGTCGCGATCATCACGGCGTTCATCGGCACCGTGGCGCCCACCGCATCGCCGCGCGCCTCGATGTAGTGCTCGCGCATGTCGGCGGCGGTGAAAGTCTCGGGCTCGCGCAGCGCGCGCTCGAGGTAGCGCTCGGTCAGCGCGCACGAGTAGTCGACCAGCTGCGCGATGCGCGCCTCGCGGCCGCGGTAGGCCGGCACCGCGACGGTGTCGCGCCACAGCGCCTCGGAGTTGGCGGCGCGCGCGGCGCGCGTGCTGTCGATCAGGCGTCGGGTCTCGGCGCGCCAGAGCTCGCCCTCGGGATCGAGCTCGCGCAGCCGCAGCAGCGAAGCCACCGCGGGCCCGTGGTGCGAGATGCCCGCGAGCTCCTTGAAGCCGCGCGTCGACATTCGGAAGCCCTCGATCTCGGGCGGCCGGCCGCCGCCGGGGAACAGCACGATGTCGGTGCTGGTCGCGACGATCAGCGGATCGTGCGCGCTGGCCGCGGCGGTGCGTGCCGTCAGCGTGGCGCCGATGCTCGTGGGCCCGGCCGTGTAGGTCTCGAACAGGCGGACCAGCTCGGGGCTTTCGTGAGGTGCATAGGTGGCCATGGCGGGTCAGCCCGTGATGGAGGCGCCGAGGCCGTCGACGCGGTAGATGCGGCTGGGCGTCGCGAAGCGCACCGCGGCGCTCAGGCTGTTGGCGACCGCGAGATGCAGCGCGCCGTCGGCCTCGAAGAAGGCGGCGTCGGTGCCGCCCGAGGTCGCGAAGCGCGCGGCCTCGACCAGCCGGCCGTCCTGCATGCGGAACACGATCGACTCGAGCTCGGGGATCGGCGCCTCGCGCGTGCCGTGCAGGAAGTTGACGAGCACGAGGTGCCCGCCCTGCGCATCGCCGCGCCAGGCGAACTCGCGCCCGCCCGGGCCCGCGAGCACCTGGTGCACCGCGAAGCCGCCGTCCTGCCAGCGGTAGAGCAGCGTGTCGCCATGCAGGTTGGCGAAGGCCAGCCAGGCCTGGCCCTGGGTCTCGAAGAAGCAGAAGGCGCGGCCGCTGCGGCCATCGAGCTGCTGGAACGGCTCGAAGCGTTCGCCGTTCCAGCGCAGCAGCAGCGAGGGCACGGCATGGTCGGCATGGGCCAGCAGCCGCTCGCCGCCGACCTCGAAGAAGGCCCAGTTGTAGCCCCAGGCCGAGGGCACGTCCTGGAACGGCACGAAGCGCGCGCCGTCCCATTCGAGGAGGCACGACGACACCGGCCGCGCGGGCTGCTCGCCCGGCAGGGTCACGCCCTGCGCGAGCGCGAGGAAATGGCGCTCGCCGATCGCGAAGTGGTGCCACTGCTTGGCCGCGAAGCCGTCGATGCGCTGGAAGGGCTCGAAGCGGCCGTCGACCAGCTCGAAGATCGTCGACGGCACGGCCAGCGTGTAGGGATCGCGCCCGCTGCGCAGGCTCGCGGTGGCGAGGAAGGCGCGTTCGCCGATGCGGAAGAACTCGGCGTCCTCGCCGCCGGGCACCGGCAGGCTGGCATGCGGCACGAAGCGCCCGCCCTCCCAGCGGTACACGGGCATCTCGAGGTCGCTGTCGCCCAGCGTCATCTTCGCGGGCTGGCCCTCGACGTCGCGCGCCAGCTGCGGCACCGCGAGGTAGCGCGTGCCGCCGTGGACGAAGCCGGCCACCGCGCGCGCGCCGGTGGTGGCGAGTTCCTGGATGCAGTTCAGTTGCATGGCCGGGCTTTCGATCGTGGAGGCATCCATGGTCTCAGAACCCGAACAGCCGCGCCGGGTTGTCGGCCAGGATGCGCCGGCGCGCGGCGGCGTCGGGGATCCAGTCGCCCAGCAGGTTCAGCAGCTCGCCGGTGTCGCGCCCGCCCTCGGGAATGTGCGGCCAGTCGCTGCCCCAGATCACGCGCTCGGGCACGGCCTCGACGATGGCCTGCGCGAGCGGGCGCAGCCGCGCGTAGTTGCCGTCCTTGGCGAGCCGGTACGGGCCCGAGAGCTTGAACCAGCCGCGGCCGTCGTGCACCGCGCGCAGCAGGCGGTCGAAGTCGGCGCGCGTGAGGCCGTCGCTCTCGAGCATGTAGCCCATGTGGTCGATCACGAAGTCGCTCTCGATCTCGGGCAGGAAGGGGATCAGGTCGCGCACCACCCAGCCCGGCGTGTAGAACTGGACATGCCAGCCGAGCGCGCGCGTGCGCTCCACGCTGCGCGCGATGAAACGCTGCAGCTCGGCCGTGGGCAGGCCCGAGCGCAGGAACAGGTCGAGCCGCAGCGCGCGCACGCCGCGCGCATGCATGGCGGCGAGTTCCTCCGCCGAGGTGCCGTCCTCGACCATCGCGACGCCGCGCGCGGCATCGCCCGCGATGTCGAGCGCGTCGAGCATGCAGCGGTTGTCGGTGCCGTAGAAGCTGGGCTGCACGATCACGAAGCGCTCGAGGCCGAGCACGCCGAGCGCGGCGCGCAGCTGCGGCAGGTCGCCGTCGGGCAGCGTGTAGTGCGGCGCGGGCACGCGCGGGTAGCGTGCCTCGGGGCCGAACACGTGCACGTGCGCGTCGCAGGCACCGGCGGGCACCTCGAAGGCGGCGCGGGTCAGGGTCTGCGCGTCGCGCATCGGCTTGGAAACGAGGATCTGGTCGGTCATGGAAAAGGTCGGATCGAAAATTTGAAGAGACTCAGTCGAGCAGCACGGCGCCGTCGAGCGCGCGCACCGAATCGAGCGCCTGCGCCACGCGCTCGTGCAGCACGGCGAGCAGCAGGTCGGTGTCGATGCCGGTCATGAGGAAGGGCGCGGCGCCACGGCGGATGCAGTCGGCCACGTAGGCGATGTCGGCCACGCCGCCGATGGCCAGCGGCTTGCCGGCGCGCGCGCAGGCCGCGAGCGCGGCGTCGTGCGCCTCGCGCAGCCGCGGATGCACGGCGGGGCCGCCCTGCAGGTTCATCTCGGCGCCGAGGTCGTTGCTGCCGATCGCCAGCAGGTCCACGCCCGGCACGCGTGCGATGGCCTCGATGTTCTCGATGCCGCGCGGGCTCTCGATCAAGAGCTTGACCACGGTCGAGCGGTTGGCGCGTTCGCGCAGTTCGGCGGCCGGCAGCCGGCGGTAGCCGAAGGCGGGCAGCGCGGCGATGGCCGAGCGATGGCCCTCGGGCGGGAAGCGGCAGGCCGCGACCACGTCGGCCGCCTGCTCGGCGGTTTCGACGCGCGGCACGATGATGCCGGCCGCGCCCGCGTCGAGCAGCCGGCCGATCACGCCGTATTCGCGTTCGGGCACGCGCACGAAGGGCACCAGGCCGATGTCGAGCGCGGTGGCGCAGATGGCGCCGGCCGCGTCGATCGGCATCGCGCTGTGCTCGAGGTCGACCCAGATCGCATGGTGGCCGCTGGCCTTGGCCAGCCGCGCGATCTCGGCGCCGCGCGCATGGCGCACGCCGAGCGCGGCCACCCACTGGCGGCGCGCGAGCCGCTGCATCAGGGGACTGGTGTGGCCGGCAAAGGCCGGCGAAGGGGTGTCTCTTGTCTCCATGGCGGCGACTGTAGGCAGTCGGCCTTATATTTGGAAATACTGATTGGTCACAGATTTCCATACGCAGGAGATATCGATGGAACTACGGCATCTGCGCTATTTCGTGGCGGTGGCGGAGGAGCTGAACTTTACGCGCGCGGCGCAGCGGCTGCACATGGCGCAGCCGCCGCTGAGCACGCAGATCCGCCTGCTCGAGGAGGAGCTGCAGGTGCGCCTGCTCGATCGCGACAAGCGCCGCGTGCATCTCACGCAGGCCGGGCGCCATTTCCTCGAGCGCGCGCAGGCGATCCTCGCGTCGGTGGAATCGGCCAAGGGCGAGGCGCGCGACGCGGCCACGGGCGGCATCGGCAAGATCGCGCTGGGCTACACCGCCTCGTCGATGCTGTCGGCCACGCTGCCGGCCGCGATCCGCGAGTTCCAGGCCGCGCATCCGCGCATCGCGCTGGCGCTGCACGAGATGACCTCGCTCGACCAGCTCGATGCGGTGCACGGCCACCGGCTCGACCTCGGCATCCTGCGCCATCCCAACGTGCCGATCCCCGCGGGCATCGCGATCGAGGCCTGGTACCAGGCGCCGCTGATGGTGGCGGTGCCGGCCACGCATCCGCTGAGCAAGGCGCCGGTGCGCATCGCCGACCTGCGCGACGAGCCGCTGATCCTCTACCCGCGCCATTCGGGCATCGGGCTGTACTGGAAGGTGCAGGAGCTGTGCTCGAAGGCGGGCTTCCGCCCGCGCATGGTGCAGGAGGCGCGCGACGCCTCGACCATCGTCGGCCTGGTGTCGGCCGGCGTCGGCCTCGCGATCGTGCCCAGCGGCACCGAGTCGATCCGCCTCGAGGGCGTGGTCTACCAGCGGCTGCGCGAGAAGAGCGCCGTGTCGGCGCTGCACCTGGGCTACCGCGAGGCCGACCCGAACCCGTACCTGGGCCTGCTGCTCAAGCAGCTGCGGCGTTCGGCACGGGTCTGAGCGGGCTCAGGCCTGGCTCAGGCCGGCACGGCGTCGATGTTCGGCCGGTCCCAGTGCCGGTGCTTCGCGATCGCGGCCACGAAGTCCTGCGCGATCTGCTGCGCGGCGCTGGTGTCGCCGAGGTTGGTGACCGGCGTGGCCGCCACCACCACGCCCGGCGGCAGGCCGTCGGCCGGCGTGTCGGCGCCGATGCCCAGGGTGGCGAGCAGCTGCACGCCCTCGCCCACCGTGCACACGGCCTTGCAGTGCTTGAAGGCCTCGAGCACGAAGTGCACCGCGTCGCCGCTGGCGGCCAGGGCACGCGCGCCCTCGGCGCCCGCGGGCACCAGCACCGCGTCGAACATCACCGAGGGCATGTTGACGAAGGTGGCGTCGGTGTCGACCTGGCGCTTGGAGCCGCTGACGACCGAGCCCAGGCGCGGGCCCACGACCTTGCATTGCGCGCCGGCCTGCTCGAGCGCCTCGCGGATCGGCTTGAGCGAGGCCGAGTCGATGCCGTCGGCCACCAGGATCGCGACCTTGCGCGTGCGGATCGAGCCGTCGCCGGTGCCCGCCATGCTGAGCGCCGGCGACTCCTCGATCGGCATGTGGATGCGGTGCTCGCGGAAGCCCGCGCGCCCGGCCGCAGCGCGCGCATCGGGCTCGCCGATGCCCAGCGGCTCGGCCACGCGGCGCGCCAGCTTCTCGTCGACGTGCGCGAGGTTGTCGACCATGCGCTGGCGGATCGCCGGCACCTCCACCTTCGACAGCTCGAAGCGGAAGGCCGCGATGATGTGCTCCTTCTCGGGCGCGCTCTGGCTCTCGAAGAACAGGCGCGCCTGCGTGAAGTGGTCGTCGAAGGTGTGGCTGCGGCGGCGCAGCTTGGGCGCCTCGTAGTCGGTGTCGGGGTAGCTCTGGAAGCCGGCGCTGTCGCCGTCCACGCGGAACTCGGCGCCGCTGCCCAGCGTGTTGGGCTCGTAGGCGACCTGGCCGCGCGCGATGGTCTGGCGGTGCATGCCGTCGCGCTGGAAGTTGTGGAACGGGCACACGCCCTTGTTGATCGGCAGCTCGTGGAAGTTGGCGCCGCCCAGCCGCGAGATCTGCGTGTCGGTGTACGAGAACAGCCGGCCCTGCAGCAGCGGGTCGTTGGTGAAGTCGATGCCCGGCACCAGGTGGCCCGGGTGGAACGCCACCTGCTCGGTCTCGGCGAAGAAGTTGTCGGGGTTGCGGTTGAGCACCATGCGGCCGATCTTCTGCACCGGCACCATCTCCTCGGGGATCAGCTTGGTGGGATCGAGCAGGTCGAAGCCCAGCGTGCCTTCCTTGCCCTCGGGAATCATCTGCACGCCGAGCTCCCATTCGGGGAAGTCGCCGTTCTCGATCGCCTCCCAGAGGTCGCGGCGATGGAAGTCGGGGTCCTTGCCCGCGATCTTCTGCGCCTCGTCCCAGGCCAGGCCGTGGATGCCGAGCTTGGGCTTCCAGTGGAACTTGACGAAGTGGCTCTCGCCGCGCGCGTTGACCAGGCGGAAGGTGTGGACGCCGAAGCCTTCCATCATGCGCAGGCTGCGCGGGATCGCGCGGTCGCTCATGGCCCACATCAGCATGTGGGTGGTCTCGGGCATCAGCGAGGCGAAGTCCCAGAAGGTGTCGTGCGCGCTCGCGGCCTGCGGCATCTCGTGGTGCGGCTCGGGCTTGACGGCGTGGATCAGGTCGGGGAACTTCATCGCGTCCTGGATGAAGAACACCGGCACGTTGTTGCCCACGAGGTCGTAGTTGCCTTCGCGGGTGTAGAACTTGACGGCGAAGCCGCGCACGTCGCGCACGGTGTCGGCCGAGCCGCGCGAGCCGGCCACGGTCGAGAAGCGCACGAACACCGGCGTGCGCGCATCGGGGTCCTGCAGGAAGTCGGCGCTGGTGAACTGCGACATCGACTTGTAGACCTGGAAGTAGCCGTGGGCGGCCTCGCCCCGCGCATGCACCACGCGCTCGGGAATGCGCTCGTGGTCGAAGTGCGTGATCTTCTCGCGCAGGATGAAGTCCTCGAGCAGCGTGGGTCCGCGCCGTCCGGCCTTCAGCGAGTTGTGGTTGTCGGGAATCCGCAGTCCCTGGTTGGTCGTCAGCTCGGCTCCATGGTCGAGCGTGAAGCCCTCGAGCTGCTGCTGCTTGGCGTCGCTGGCGTCCCCCGCTTTGGAATTCTTGGCGGGCTTGGCGCGCCGGGCGGCGGCCTTGTTCTGTGGCGTCATCGAGGGGCTTTCAGGTGTCGTGTAGGGAGCTCAGGCTCATCCAGCGCCGCCGTTGTCCAGAAGCATGTCCAGCACATTCACCACGGCGACCAGGCAGATGCAGCCGGCGACGGCGGCAACGGACCAGATCAGGATCTCGTCGCCCCAATGGGTGGCGAACGAGTCGAACAGCGACGAAAACTCCATGATTCCCTCCAGCGGACCGGTTGAACGCGCCCGTGCGATATGGATCGCTCTGGCCAGGACTTGCGAACGCTCCCTGCCTAGCTTCGATGCGGGCGGAGACCGAGCGTAGGGGTCGCACCGCGCAAAACCCGTAGTGGCGGCCCGCCCCCGTCTGTGGGAGAGCGGACGCCCCTGCGGTAGGAAGGCGCCGACAGCGCGACGGACTACGAGCGATGCGCGCGTTGACCCCACGCGCGCGGGTGTCGCCGGCCCCAAGATCGGTGTTGGGGAATCTCCCCCGCGAAAGAACCCATGCTCATCCGGATCGGCTACGACATCGAGCTCGCGCTCGCCACGGCCCCCATCGCGCCCACCGCGCTGGTCTACATGCTGCAGGTCCATCCCTCGCGGGTGGCGGACCTGCGCGGCGGCGGCGAGCAGCTCACGATCGAGCCGCCGCTGTTCACCGACCACTACTTCGACGCCTTCGGCAATGCCTGCGCGCGCGTGCAGATTCCCGCGGGCGTGACGAACGTGCGGCTGCGCAACCAGGCCGTGATCGCCGACCCGGGCACGCCCGACCCGGTGGAGCGCGACGCCATCGAGCACAATCCCGCCGCGCTGCCGGTGCAGACCCTGGCCTTCCTGCTGCCCAGCCGCTACTGCGAGGTCGACAGCGAGCTGCTGCAGTTCGCCTGGGACCGCTTCGGCACCGTGGCACCGGGCTGGTCGCGCGTGCAGGCGATCTCGGACTTCGTGCACGGCCACCTGCGCTTCGACTACGCCAGCGCACGCGCCACGCGCACCGCCGCGCAGGGCCTGCGCGAGGGCACCGGCGTGTGCCGCGACTTCGCGCACCTGGCGATCACGCTGTGCCGCTGCATGAACATCCCGGCGCGCTACGTGACCGGCTACCTCGGCGACATCGGCGTGCCGCCGGTGCGATCGCCGATGGACTTCAGCGCCTGGTTCGAGGTCTACCTCGGCGACCGCTGGCACACCTTCGACGCGCGCCACAACCAGCGCCGCATCGGCCGCGTGACGGTGGCGCGCGGACGCGACGCGGCCGACGTGCCGATCACGATGATGTTCGGCGCGCACACGCTGGCGCGCTTCGACGTGACGACCGAGGAGATTGCAGGGGCTGGCTGAATACGGGCAGCCGAACGCAGAGGACGCGAAGGTTTCGCGAAAGTCGCAGAAGAAAATCCCAAAAGGTGGGCTGTCGTCGCACGACCGCCTTGCACCGTTCCTGCGATGTTGGGCGCACGGCGATCGCTTGGGCGCGGCCCACACATTTCGGCTGTGCTTTCGCGTCCTTCGCGGAATCTTCGCGCCCTCTGCGTACGGCTGCCCGATCCCGCATTCATGTGGCACATTCAGCCCCGCATGAGCCACCTCGACCTGAACCTCGTTCGCGTGTTCGTCGCGATCTACGAAACCCGCAGCGTGACCCATGCGGCCGAGCGGCTCGACGTCACGCAGTCGACTGTGAGCTACGCACTTGCGAAGCTGCGCAAGGTCTACCTCGACCGGCTGTTCTCGCGCGGCAGCGACGGGCTGGTGCCCACGGGCATGGCCGAGCAGCTGTTCCAGCGCTTCCGCGAGGCGCTGACGATGGTCGAGGGCACGCTCGAGCAGAACGCCAGCTTCGATCCGCTGCGCTCGACGCGGCGTTTCCGGCTCGCGATGTCGGACATCGGCGTGCTGTACTTCGTGCCGCCGCTGCTGCGCCGCTTCCAGGAGGTGGCGCCGCGCATCGAGATCGAGATCGCGCAGATCTCCGACACGCTCGGCGAGGAGCTGTCGACCGGGCGCCTGGACATGGCGGTCGGCAACATCCCTTCGCTCGGTTCGCCGATGCACGGCGCGCTGCTGTTCCGCGAGCACTACGTGTGCCTGATGTCGGCCAGCCATCCGAGCATCGGCGAGCGCATGAGCCTCGCGGCCTTCTCGGCGGCGCGTCACGTGATGGTGTCGTCGCCGCGCTCGGGCCACTTCCTGATCGAGGACATGCTGGCCGAGCGCGGCATCAACCGCAACATCGTGGCGCGCGTGCCGCAGTTCACCGTGCTGCCGCAGCTGCTGTCGCAGAGCGACCTGCTGGTGCTGCTGCCCTCGCGCGTGGCCGACCTCTACGTGCGCCAGGGCGGGCTCAAGGCGCTGCCGCTGCCGCTGGCGCTGCCCGACTTCCAGGTGCAGGCGCACTGGCATGCGCGCCACGAGTACAGCGCGGCGCACCGCTGGCTGGTCGACGAGATCGTGCGCACGCTCGGCAAGCTCTAGACCAGATAGCGCCGCACGGCCTCCTCGTCCCACGCGATGCCGGTGCCGGGCTCGGCCGGCGCGGTCGCCATGCCGTCCTCGAAGGCCAGCGGCCGCGCCAGCACCGGTGCCGCGAGGTCCATGCGCTCGAGCAGGTGGGCCGTCGGCGTCACCGCCATCAGGTGCACGCTGACCTCCTGGAAGATGTGGCTCGACATCGGCACGCCATGCGCCTGCGCCAGCGCGGCGGCGCGCAGCCAGCCGGTCACGCCGCCGATCTTCATCGCATCGGGCATCGCGAGATCGCAGGCACCGGCCTGCAGCGCCTTGGCCATCTCCTCGGGACCGCACCAGTTCTCGCCCATCTGCAGCGGCAGCGCCACGCGTTCGCGGATGCGCGCATGGCCCGCGTGGTCCTCCTGCAACGTGGGTTCCTCGACCCAGCCGACGCCCTCGTCCTCGAGCGCGCGGATGCGGCGCACCGCCTCGGGCACGCTCAGGCCCTGGTTGTAGTCCACCAGCAGTTCGACGCGCTCGCCAACCACGGCGCGCAGCGCGCGCACCACCTCGAGGTCCTCGGCCAGCGTGGCATGGCCGATCTTGGTCTTGATGGCGCGAAAGCCCTGCGCCACCGCGAGCGCGGCGCGCTTCGTGCCGAGCGCGAGGCCGTCCATGCTGTGGCTGTCGTAGGCGGCAATGGCGCGGCGCGTGCCGCCCAGCAGCTCGACCAGCGGCACGCCGCGCGCCCTGGCCAGCGCGTCCCAGGCCGCCATGTCGAGCCCGGCGCCGGCCATCAGCGCGATGCCGGTGCGGCCCAAGAGGCGCAGCCGCTGCGCCAGCAGCCGGTCGAGGTCGAAGGGCGCGAGCGGCTGGTCCTTGAGCACGCTGCCCAGGGTCAGCACCATGCGCCGCGTGGCGCGCAGCGCGAGCGTCGTGTAGGTGAACAGGTAGGCATGGCCGACGGTGCCGTCGTCCGCGTGCAGGTCGACCAGCACCAGCGGCGCGGTCGCCACCACGCCCACGCTGGTGCGCACCGGATGCTCGAGCGGCACGTTGACGCAGCGCGCCTGCACGTCGGCCACGCGCAGGCCGGTGTCGGGAAGGGAGTTCATGCGTGCGTCGTTCCTCACAGGCCCAGGTAGGCGGCCTTCACGCGCTCGTCGCCGAGCAGCTGCGCGGCCGGTCCACCGAGCGCGATGGCGCCGGTCTCGAGCACGTAGCCGCGGTCGGCCACCGAGAGCGCGGCATGCGCGTTCTGTTCCACCAGCAGGATCGGGATGCCGCGCGACTTGAGCCGCGCGATGACGCCGAAGATCTCCTTCACCAGCAGCGGCGCCAGCCCCATCGAGGGCTCGTCGAGCAGCAGCATGCGCGGCTCGCACATCAGCGCGCGCGCGATCGCCAGCATCTGCTGCTGGCCGCCCGAGAGCGTGCCGGCCGCCAGCAGGCGCTTCTCGCCGAGCACCGGGAACAGCGCGTACATCTCGTCCAGCCGCTGCGCGCGGCGCTCGGCGCGCGTGTAGCCGCCCAGCAGCAGGTTGTCCTGCACCGACAGCGGGCCGAACACCTGCCGGCCCTCGAGCACCTGCGCCAGGCCGGCGCGCACGCGCGCGTCGGCGCTGTCGCGCGCGATCTCGCGGCCGAACAGGCGCACGCTGCCGGCGCTGCCGCGGATCAGGCCCGAGACCGCGCGCAGCAAGGTGGTCTTGCCCGCGCCGTTGGCGCCGACCAGCGCCACCAGTTCGCCCGCGCCGACCTGCAGGTCGATGCCGTGCAGTGCCTCGATGCGGCCGTAGCCGGCGCGCAGGCCGCTGACTTCCAGTGCGATGCCGCTCATGCCGAGGCCTCCGCCTCGGTGCCGAGATAGGCCGCGATCACCTGCGGGTTGGCGCGCACCTCGGCGGCGGTGCCCTCGGCGAGCTTGCGGCCGTAGTCGAGCACCAGCAGGTGGTCGGAGATGTTCATCACCAGCTTCATGTCGTGCTCCACCAGCAGCACCGTCACGCCCGAGGCGGCGATGCTGCGGATCAGTTCGGTGATCTCGTGGGTCTCGGTGTCGTTGAGGCCCGCGGCCGGTTCGTCGAGCAGCAGCAGGCGCGGCCGGCTCGCGAGGGCGCGCGCGATCTCGAGCCGCTTGAGCAGGCCGAACGAGAGCTGCGTGGCATGGGCATGCGCATGGCGGCCCACGCCGACGTAGTCGATCAGCCGCAGCGCCTCCTCGCGCAGCGCGGCATCGGCGCGGCGCGTGGCGCCGGTCATGCCGCCCAGCAGCGAGCTGCGCGTGTGCAGGTGCGCGCCGAGCATCACGTTCTCGCAGGCCGTCATGTTCATGCACACCTGCAGGTTCTGGAAGGTGCGGCTCGATGCCGCGCCGCGCCAGCCGGTCGGGCGCCATGCCCGCCACGTTCTCGCCGTCGAGCAGGATCTCGCCGCGCGTGGGCTCGTAGACGCCGCTGATCAGGTTGAACAGCGTGGTCTTGCCGGCGCCGTTGGGCCCGATCACCGAATGCACCGAGCCGGCGCGCACGTTGAAGCTCACGTCCTGCATGGCGTGCACGCCGCCGAAGGACTTGCTGAGGTTCTTCACTTCGAGCATGGCTCAGCCCTTCCTGCGCAGCCGCAGCGCGAGCGTGGGCACCAGGCCCTTGGGCAGGAACATCATGGTGAGCATCAGCACCAGGCCGAAGAACACCATCTCGTAGCCGTGCAGACCGCCCAGCAGTTGCGGCAGCGCCGTCAGCAGCGCGGCGCCGAGCAGCGCGCCGAAGGTCGAGGCCATGCCGCCCAACACCACCATGGTCGCGAGCTCCACCGAATGCGTGAAGGCCGCCAGCGAGGGGCTGATGAAGCCCAGGTAGTGCGCCGTGAGGCTGCCCGAGACCGCGGCGAACACGGCCGACACCACGAAGGCGCGCACCTTGAAGCGCGCCACGTCCACGCCCATCACGCGCGCCGCCACCTCGGAGCCGTTGAGGCCGCGCAGCGCGCGCCCGGCCGGCGACTCGTAGAGGTTGAGCGACAGCAGCACCGCGAGCCACAGCAGCACCGCCGCCAGCGCATACCAGTGCAGCACCTTGGCGAAGGCGAAGCCGGCCACCGCCAGCGGCGGCACCGGCATGCCGTCGGGGCCGCCGGTCCAGGCGACCTCGTTGATCAGCACGATGTTGACGATCACGCCCAGCCCGAGCGTGGCCATGGTCAGCGAATGGCCCTTGAGGCGCAGGATCGGCTTGGCGATCAGCCAGGCCACCAGCGCCGCGCCCACGGCCGCGGCGCAGATGGCCGGCAGCGCGGGCCAGCCGAAGCGCGCCGTCACGATGCCGCTGCCGTAGGCGCCGATGGCGACGAAGGCCGCGTGGCCGATGCTGATCTGGCCCGCGAAGCCCATCAGCAGGTTGAGGCCGATGGCGGCGATGGCCGCCAGCGCGATGCGCACCGCGACGTCGATCACGTAGTTGTTGGGCAGGGCCAGCGGCAGCAGCGCCAGCACCAGGGCCAGCAGCAGCAGGGAGGGACGCAGCAGCGCCCGCGAGGACGCCTTCATACGCGCTCCGCCCCCTTGCTGCCGAACAGGCCGTGCGGCATGACCAGCAGGATGAACACGATCAGCACGAAGGGCACGGCGTCCTTGTAGGCCGAGGAGACATAGCCCGCCATCAGCGCCTCGAGCAGGCCGACGATGAGGCCGCCGACCACCGCGCCGCCCGCGCTGCCGAGCCCGCCCAGCGTGGCCGCGACGAAGCCCTTCATGCCCAGCATCAGGCCGATGTCGTAGACCGTGGTGGTGATCGGCGCGGCCACCACGCCGGCCACGGCGCCCAGCAGCGCCGACAGGCCGAACGAGAGCTGCAGCACGCGCGAGGTCGGGATGCCGACCGCGCGCGCGGCCAGCGCATTGGCCGCCACCGCGAGCATGGCCTTGCCCACCATGGTGAAGCGGAAGAAGGCGAAGCACAGCGCCACCAGCAGCGCCGCCGTGCCCAGCACCCACAGGCTCTGCGGCAGCACGTAGGCGCCGAGGATCGACAGCGCCGCGTCGCCGCTGAAGGCCGGCAGGGTCTGCTGGTTCTTGCCGAGCACGATCTGCACCACGCCCTGGATGAAGATCGAGGCGCCGATGGTGATGATGATCAGCGACACCACGCTGGCCTCGCCCGCGGGCTTGATCGCGAGCCGGTACAGCAGCAGGCCCGCCACCACCGTGGCCAGCACGCCGCCGGCCACGGCCACGCCATAGGGCAGGCTGGCGCCGAGCAGCGCGGCCGTGATCATGGCGCCGAGCATGAGGAAGTCGCCCTGCGCGAAGTTGATGACGCCGCTGGCGTTGTAGATCAGCGAGAAGCCCAGCGCGGCCAGCGCGTAGATCGCGCCGGTGGTGAGTCCCGAGAAGACGAATTGCATGAAGTCAGCCATGGCGTGCTCCGGCGTGGGAAAGCCCGGCACTGCCGGGGAAGGGAAGGTTGGCGAGCAGGTGGTGGGGCGCGACCTCGTCCACGCGGTCGGCGCCCAGCAGCACCAGGGTGCGGGCGATGTCGTCGACCAGGCCGGCGAGCACGCCGCGCGCGCCCGCCTCGCCGTCGCAGGCCATGCCCCAGACCGCGGCGCGGCCGACGAAGGCCGCGGTGGCGCCGGCGGCCAGCGCCTTGACCACGTCGCTGCCGCGGCGGAAACCGCCGTCGACGAACACCGGGATGCGCCCGGCCACGGCATCGACCATGCGCGGCAGCACCGAGATGGTCGAGGGCGCCGCGTCGAGCTGGCGGCCGCCGTGGTTGGACACCACGATGCCGTCGGCGCCGTGGCGCACGGCCAGCGCGGCATCGCCCGGATGCAGCAGGCCCTTGACCAGCAGCGGGCCGTCCCACAGCCGGCGCAGCCAGGCCAGGTGTTCCCAGGCCAGCGTGCGGTCCATGGTGCGCGACAGCAGCGCGGCCTGCAGCTGGGCCGAGGTGGCGCCGTCGTCGGCCTCGGCCAGGTTGACGAACGAAGGCGAGCGGCCCTGCATCGCCATCGCGAGCGACCAGCGCGGATGCAGCGCGAGGTCGAGCAGGGTCGAGGGCGTGAAGCGGAACGGCAGCCGAAAGCCGTTGCGCACATCGCGCTCGCGCAAGCCGCTCACGGCCGCGTCGACCGTCAGCACCAGCGCCGAATAGCCGGCGGCGCGCGCGCGGCGCACCAGCTGCTCGGCGATGGCGCGATCGCCCATCACGTAGAGCTGCATCCATTGCAGCGCTTCGGGGTCGCGCCGCAGCGCGGCCTCGCGCACCGCCTCGAGCCGGTCGTTCGACGGCGTCGACAGCACGTGCGGCACGCCGGTGGCGGCGGCCGCGCAGGCCAGCAGGGTGTCGCCATGCGGGCGCACCAGGCCCGAGAAGCCCACGGGCGCCACGCCCAGCGGCGCGGCCCAGCGCCGGCCGAACACCGTGATGCCGGGGTCGGCATGGCGGGTGTCGCGCAGCGCGGTCGGCACCAGGTGCAGCGCGGCCAGGTCGGCCTCGTTGCGCCGCAAGCAGTCCTCGGTCTCCGCGCCGCCGTCGACATAGTCGAAGACGAAGCGCGGCAGCCGCCGGCGGGCATGCCGGCGGTGATCGTTCGCATTGAGCTTCATGCGCTCTCCGGTGACGCGCGCGAACTCAGCGGACTTCCACGAACTTGCCGTCCTTGATCTCGACCATGCGGAACGCGGAGACGTCCAGGCCCATGTGGTCGGTGGCCGACATGCGGTAGATGCCGCTCACGCCGACGAAGTCCTTGGTGGCCTCGATGGCGTCGCGCAGCTTCTGCTTGTCGGTGCCGCCGGCGCGCTGGATCGCGTCGATCAGCAGGTACAGCGCGTCGTGCGCATAGCCGCCGAAGGTCGACACGTCCATCTTCGCGGTCGACTCGTAGTCCTTGGCGTACGACACGCTGACCTTCTTCTGCGGATCGGCATCGGGCAGCGCCTGGGCGATCAGCAGCGCGGGCGACGGCATGCGGATGCCCTCGGAAGACTTGCCCGCGATGCGGATGAACTCGGTCGAGGCCTGGCCATGCGAGGTGTACAGCGGCTGCTTCATCGCGAGCTGCTGGTGGTTGCGCGCGATGATGGCCGGCGCCTGGCCGGTGCCGAACACGAACACGGCCTGCGCGCCCGAGGACTTGATGCGCGTGAGCTGCGGCGTGACGTCGGTGTCCTTCTCGCCGTAGGTCTGGTCCTCCACCACCTTCAGGCCCAGCGACTCGGCGAGCTTGAGCGTCTCGGTGCGGCCCGACTTGCCGAAGCCGCCGGTGTCCGACAGCAGCGCGAACTGCGTGAAGCCGCGCTTCTTCATCTCGCCGAGCACCTTCTCGGCCGCCATGCGGTCGGAGTGCGGCATCTTGAACACGTAGGGCTTGACCGGCTCGACGATGACCGAGGCGGCGGCCAGCGAGATCAGCGGCATCTTCGCGGCCTCGGCCTGCGGCACCATCGCCATGGTGGAGCCGGTGGTGGACGCGCCGAGGATGGCATCGACCTCGTCCTGCATGATGAGGCGGCGCGTGAAGGCATTGGCCTTGTTCGCGTCGCTGGCGTCGTCGTAGAGCACCAGCTCGAGCTTGCGGCCGAGCACGCCGCCGGCCGCGTTGATCTTGCGCACGTACATCTCGAGCGTCTTCTGCTGCGGATCGCCGAGGAAGGAGGCCGGGCCGGTGGCCGAGACCACGGCGCCGATCTTGATCGGCCCGGCCGCATGGACCTGCGCGGCCAGCGGCAGCAGCAGCGCGCCGGCCAGCAGCGCGTTGACGGCGCGGCGGCCGAGGGAGGTGGAAGTCTTGCTGTTTCTCATCGTCTTGTCTCCTGTCGTCGTTCTCTTTGGGGAAGGGATGCGGGCCCTCAGCGCGCGGGCTTTCGCCGCACGATGTGGATGGGGTGGACGCGCGGCGCGGGCGGCGGCAGGCCCAGCGCGCGCGCCAGGGTGCGGCCCTCGGGATCGGCCAGCGCGGCTTCGCGCGCGCGCGCGCACGCGCTCGGCCGCCTGCACGAGCGCGGCGGCATCGCCGGGGGGCGCGGCGAACTGGGCCTGCATGTCGTCGAGCACCGCGCCGAGGTTGCGGTGGCCGCGCTCGCTGGTCTCGCCGTAGCCCTTGACCAGGTTGCCGCACAGCGCGATCTCGTAGGCCAGGCGCGGACTCAACGCGAGCGCGGCGCGCACGGTGTCGAGCCATCGCTCGATCATGGCCTGCTCGATCGCGTAGCGCGCGCCCGCGCGGCGCAGCACGCGCAGCGAGCGCAGGCCGCACAGCATGGCGAAGCCCAGCACGGTGTCGGTGCGCATGTGCAGGCCCACGTTGAGCCGGTGCGCCTTGTGGGCCAGGCGCCGGCGCAGCCAGGCCGAGGCGCGCGGCGGCAGCAGCGAACAGACCTCGTCGAGGCCGGGCTTCAGGTATTCGGTCAGGCGCAGCGGCTCGCCCTGGCGCGCGCCCACTTCCTCGCGCACGCGTTGCAGCCGCTCGCCGCGGGTCTTGAGGTCGGCCACGCGGATCACGTCCTCGTAGCTCATCCACAGCGCGAGATGGCGCGCGGTCTCGCGCGTCACGGGCAGCTCGCCGCCGAAGGGCCGCTCGAGCGCGAGCACCGCGTCGACGCGCTGCAAATAGAGCGCGCCGTAGCGCGTGTCCTGATAGTCGAGCACCTGCTGCAGGCCGTGGCCCAGCAGTTCGTGCAGCGGCTCGGGCATGGCGGCGATGCGCGGGTCGACGGGCGCGCGCGGCGTTGCCGCATCGGTGCCGGCGGCGGCTTCCGGCGCGGGATGCGCCACCTGCTCGAAGCCCGCCGCGAAGCCCTTGAGGCTGGCCTCCACCGCCTTGCCCGAAGCTCGGATCGCCTGCTCGCAGGCCTCGCGCGAGAACGGCAGCGCGCCGCTGCCGGCCATGGCGCCGAACATCACGGTGTTGATCACCGTGCCGTGGCGCCAGGCCAGCGCGCGCATGTCGAACAGGAAGCTGTGCCGCGCGAGCTCGCGCGCGGCCTCGCTCACGCGCCGGCCGTCGTAGCGGCCATCGCCCATGGCGGACTTCTCGGCCACAGCGAACTCGCGGTGCGTCGAGGCCACGAGCGTGGTGCGCCGCGGATGCACGAAGCCACCCTGCAGCACGCGCCCCGCCTCCATCAGCTCGGAGGCGGCGACGATGTCGACGTCGCCCGGGCTCGGCGTCAGCGAGAACACCGGGCGCGCGCCGCCGAGCCGCGCGGCCTCGACCGGGTAGATCTCGATGTAGTAGTTGGTGGCGCCGGTGCGCTGCGCCACGCCGGGCACCGAGGTGCTCTGCACCGGGAAGCCCTGGGCCGTGGCCGCGGCGATCAGCCAGTCGGCCAGCACGCCGCCGCCCTCGCCGCCCATGGCGGCGACCAGCACGGTCACGATGCGCGGTGCGTCTTCGAAGGCAATGTCGTTCATGCCGCCAGTGCCTCCGCGCGGTCGCGCGCCTTGCCGGCCATGAGGCCGATGACGCCGCTGCGCAGCCGGTGCAAGAGGCGCTCCCAGGTGCCGGCGTTCTGCACGATCTCGGCCTTGTAGAACGAGGGGCAGAGGATCGCGGCGTGCGCGTTCTCGCCGCACAGGCCGCAGCCCACGCAGCCCTGGTTGACGGTGGCCACGGGATCGGTGCGCAGCGCGCTCGGGTTGGGCTTGATGGTGAGCGACGGGCAGCCCGACAGCCGGATGCACGAGTGGTCGCCAGTGCAGACGTCGTCGTCGATGCCGAAGCGCGTGCGCACCACGCGCTCGCCGCGCTTGAGCTTCGCGGCCGTGACGGGCTTGATGCGGCGCTGGCGCTCGAGCTGGCATTCGCCGTCGGCGATGATGACCTTGAGGCCGCCCTCCTCGGTGGTCATCGCCTCCTGCAGCGTGTCGCGCATCTCGGCGACGCTGTAGCTGCGCACCTTGCGCACCCAGCCCACGCCCACGCCCTTGAGCGCGGCCTCGATGTCCAAGGTCAGCGGCCTGGCCGCGGGCTGCGTGGGCGAGGAGGGAATGGCCTGCGTGCCGGTGGCCGAGGTGTAGCCGTTCTTCAGGATCACGAGCACCGAGTCCTGGCCGTTGTAGACCGCGTTGACCACGCCGCTGGTGAAGCCGTTGTGCCAGAAGCCACCGTCGCCCATGATGCTGACGACCCGGTTGCCCATCAGCGGCGCGATGCCCGAGGAACTCGCGAGGCCCAGGCCGTAGCCGAGCACCGTGCTGCCGGTGTTGAACGGCGGCAGGGTGCCGAAGGTGTGGCAGCCGATGTCGGCGCTGACGTGCACGCTGCCGAGCTCCTTCTGCATCAGCTTGATGGCGGCGAACACCGGGCGCTCGGGGCAGCCGATGCAGAAGCCCGGCGGCCGGCTCGGCACGGGCACGCCGAGCGCCTCGACCGCGCGCGGCTTGAGCGCGGCCAGCGGCGCGGCGCTGTCGGCCACCCGCACGGCGCCTTGGTCGCCCAGTGCTTGGGGCCGCGCCTGGCGGATGAACTCGGCCAGGCCGCGCACCAGCACCTCGCCGGTGTATTCGCCGGCCATCGGGAAGATGTCCTTGCCATGCAGCCGCGTGTCGCAGCCGGCCTTGCGCAGCATCGCGTGCAGCGCGTCCTCCATGTAGTTGGGCTGGCCCTCTTCCACCATCAGCACCGCGCGCTTGCCGCGGCAGAAGTCGACGAGCTCGTCGGGCACCATCGGGTAGACCACGTTGAGCACCTGCAGCGGAATGCGGCTGTTGCCGAAGGCATCGGCCAGGCCGAGTTGCTGCAGCGCGCGCAGGGTGCCGTTGTAGAGGCCGCCCGGCAGCACCAGGCCGACGTCGGCGCAGTCGCCGTCGAAGCGCTCGTTGAGCCGCGCGTCGCGGATGTAGGCCAGCGCGGCCGGCCAGCGCGACTCGATCTTCATGCGCTCCTGCGTGTAGATCGAGGGCGGCAGGTTGATGTTGGCGAAGTCGAAGCGCGGCTGCGCGATGGCCTCGCGCGTGGAGATGGCCGGCGCGCGGTTGTCCTTGCAGACGAAGCTGCCGTGCACGTGGCAGGCGCGGATGCGCAGCTGCAGCATGACCGGCGTCTGGCTCGCCTCGGACAGCTCGAAGCCATGCTCCACCGCATCGACGATCGAGCCCAGGTTGGGCCGCGGATCGAGCAGCCACATCTGCGACTTCATCGCGAAGGCGTGGGTGCGCTCCTGGATGATGCTCGAGCCCTCGCCGTAGTCCTCGCCGAGGATCACCAGCGCGCCGCCCTGCACGCCGGCCGAGGCCAGGTTGGACAGCGCATCGGACGCGACGTTGGTGCCCACCGTGGACTTCCACGTGACGGCACCGCGCACCGGGTAGTTGATGGAGGCGCCGAGCATCGCGGCCGCGCCGGCCTCGGAGGCGCTGTTCTCGAAGTAGATGCCGAGCTCGTCGAGCAGCTCGCGCGCATCGCCGAGCACGTCGATCAGGTGCGAGACCGGCGCGCCCTGGTAGCCGCCGATGTAGCTCACGCCCGATTGCAGCAGGGCCTTGGTGACGGCCAGGATGCCCTCGCCGTGGAATTCCTCGTTCGCGCCCAGCGAGAGGCGCTTGACTTCTTCGGCGAAGGATCGCTCCATGGTATTTCTTGTCTCCGGCCGGCGCCGCGGGAAGCGCCGGATTTCATCGTGGGTGGCTCGTGGACGGGGACTTTAGGAGTACCCGTTCATTTGCCCAATCGATGGAATGGGAGTTACACATCGATGAATTCGATGCAATGTCGTGCGATCGGAATCGGCTTGCCCGCGCGGGGCAGGAGGTCAGTTCACCAGGTAGCCGAGCCTGCGCATCGCGTCGCCGAGCCCCTTACGGCTGCGCTCCATCGCGGCCCAGGGCGCGTTGCCGATCTCGAGCCGCTCGGCGATGGTCGCCACGGTCCAGTGGTCGGAGGACTCGACCTCGAACAGCTCGTCCCAGTCCAGCGGCACCGACACGCCCAGGCCAGGACGCGCGCGCGCCGACCAGGCGCTGATGGTGGTGGCGCCGAAGCCGTTGCGCAGGTAGTCGGCGAAGATCTTGCCGACGCGGTTGCGCGGCCCGCTCTTGGCGACGATGCGCTCGGGCACGCTGCGCGCGAGCTGCTGCACGATGGCCTGCGAGAAGCCCTTGACCTCGTCCCAGCCATGCGCGCGCCGGATCGGCACCACCACGTGCAGGCCCTTGCCGCCGCTGGTCTTGAGGAAGGACGGCAGCCCGAGTTCGTCGAGCAGGGTGCGCACCAGCAGCGCGGCCTCCTGCATGCGCGGCCACTCGACGCCCTCGCCGGGGTCGAGGTCGAAGGTCATGCGGTCGGGCTGGGCGAAGGCGCGCGAGAGCGCGTTCCAGGTGTGGAACTCCACCACGTTGAACTGCGCCGCGCCGAGCAGGCCCTCGGCCACGTCGATCTGCAGCAGCGGCTCGTGGCCGGGATCGAGCGCCGGGTCGAGCAGGCCCACGCCGGCCATCTCGCCGTGCTGCGCATGCTTCTGGAAGAACAGCTCGCCCGCGATGCCGTCGGGCGCGCGCACCAGCGCCACCGGCCGGCCGCGCAGGTGGGGCAGCATCAGCGGCGCGACGCGCGCGTAGTAGGCGGCGAGCTCGCCCTTGGCGATGCCGCTCTTCGCGTCGACGAGGCGGTCGGCATGGGTGATGCGCGGCGTGGATTGCTTGCGGACAGCGGCCATGGTTCGGCTCCTTGGCCCGCCATGGTCATGCGCGTCTGGGGCGGCGAATGTAGGAACGCGACGGCGCGCCGTGTATCCCTGGCGCTCAGGCCGTGCCGTCGAGCCGCCGTTCGCTGGGCCGCGCGAAATAGAACCACTCGGTGTCCGGCAGCGCGAGCGCGTTGGGGAACACGATGCAGCCATCGTCGGGCGCGGTCAGCGGCGTGCCGTCGTGCCGCGTGCCGATGAGTTCGCCGCGGCGCACCGGGTCGAAGGTGGCCCAGTCGCGCGCGAAGCGGTCGTCGGCATGCAGGCGGTCGGTCACGCTGGCCAGGCGCAACAGGCGCGGCGGCACATCGGGCCCGGCCGACAGGCCCGGCGGCAGCGCCGCCATGCCCAGCAGCGCCAGCGTGCGGCGGATCGCGCGCCAGGCCACCTCGGGCGCCTGCGGATCCTGGTGCTGACCGCATTCGAGCGTGACGCCGTAGCCGCCGCAGCTGCGGATGTATTCGTTGGTGCCGCGGCCGAAGTCGATGGCGGCCTCGTCGACCGCGGCGCCGCGCTGCGCGAGGCCCGCGGCATAGATGTCGAGCCAGCCCTCGACCACGATCGGCGTGCCCAGGTGCAGCGCGAGTCGGCCTTCCTCGGCGGCGCGCGCGAAGGGCTCGAGCGTGCCGGTGTTGTCGCGCGGGCCGATCATCGCGAAGGCCTCGCCCGCGCTCTGGAACGAATGCAGGTCGAGCAGCACCTCGTGGCGCGCGATCACCGGCGCCAGCACGTTGGTCACGCGGGCCTCGTAGTCGGCCGGCTCGGCCGCGGGCTTGAACAGCCGGTTGAGGTTGCGCTCGCCCTCGCGCTGCAGACGGCGCCGTGCGAGCGGATTCGCCACCGGCACCAGCGTGAGCTCGCCGCGCAGCAGCGCGAGCTCGCCCGCCGCGAATTCGGCCAGCACCCGCTCGATGCCGGCGGTGCCGCTGGTCTCGTTGCCATGCACGCCGCCCATCACGAGCAGCCGGGGACCGGGGTTCAGGGAGGCGAAGGCGTGGAGACGGATGCTGTCGTGCGCGACGGCGTCGAAGGGAGAGGAAGCCATGCGGGGATTATGAGGAGGCGTTTCGACAGGCGCAAAGAGGCTTCGCTTTTCATAGCACCGACCTTCGCGGCCGCGAGGCCATGGCCGCGATCGACGCGCAGCCTACAGCCGTGCCCTGGGCTGTCCTACCGGCCCCGCGCGGGCGGCCACGCAAGCTAGTGCCACCAACGACCGAAGGAGCCTTCATGGCCAAGGACAGCACCCCGACCCGCAAGCAGCCCGCCGATCCGCAGAAGGACGCGGGCGGCGGCAAGACCAAGGTCGCGCAGGACGGCGAATCGTCGCCGCGGCTGCCGCACGAACGCGACCAGTCCTCGGACAGCCAGCAGACCCGCGACGGCAAACCGACCGAGCGCGGCCGCCGCGCGCACGACGACGTCGAACGCGGCCTGGTCGATACCGACGAGGGCCTTCGCGCCGACAAGGTCGGCGAGCAGGCCAGGCGCTGATTCGGCGGCGGCGCGTCGCCGCTCAGGCGGCGGCCACGCCCGCGAGTTGCGTGCGCATCTGCGAGATCACGGCGCCATAGTCCTTGGCATTGAAGATCGCGCTGCCGGCCACGAAGGTGTCGGCGCCGGCCGAGGCCACGCGCGCGATGTTGTCGGCCTTGATGCCGCCGTCGACCTCGAGGCGGATGTCGCGCCCGCTCTGCTCGATGCGCTTGCGCGCCTGCTCGATCTTGCGCAGCGCCGAGTCGATGAAGCTCTGGCCGCCGAAGCCGGGGTTGACGCTCATGATCAGGATCAGGTCGATGTCGTCGATGACCCAGTCGAGCACCTCGAGCCCGCGCGCCGGATTGAACACCAGCCCCGGCTTGCAGCCGGCCGCGCGGATCGCCTGGATGCTGCGGTGCACGTGCGGCGCGGCGTCGGGATGGAAGCTGATGTAGTCGGCCCCGGCCTGCGCGAACGAGGCCGCGAGCGCATCGACCGGCTGCACCATCAGGTGCACGTCGATCGGCACCGGCGTGCCGTCGGCCGTCTTGGCATGCGGCTTGAGCGCCTGGCAGATCATCGGACCGAAGGTCAGGTTCGGCACGTAGTGGTTGTCCATCACGTCGAAATGGATCCAGTCCGCGCCCGCGGCGATCACGTCCGAGAGCTCTTGGCCGAGCTGGGCGAAGTCGGCGGAAAGGATGGAGGGGGCGATGCGGAAGGTCATGGGCGGCGATTGTCGCAGCCGGCCAAAGGCGCAGCGCAGCTCCCGGACTTCTATGCCCGCCAGGGATCGACCAGCGCCACGCCGGTGCCGGCATAGCCGCCCGCGTCGCGCGAGACCACCGCGAGGCCGTGCTGCGCGGCGGTGGCGGCGATGATCAGGTCGGGCTGCGAGAAGGTGCGCCCGGCCTTGCGGCCCTGCTCGACCATCAGCCGCCACTTGAACATCACGTCCTCGCTGACCGGCAGCACGCGGTAGCCGAACATCGGCCGCAGCTGCAGCTGCAGCCAGTCGTTGAGCTGGGCGCGCTTGTGGATGTCGGCCACCAGCTCGATGCCGAAGCGGATCTCGGCGAAGGTGACGGTGCTGACGAACAGGCTCTCGAGCGGCTGCGCGCCGACGAAGGCGACGACCCGCGGGTCGGGCCGCGGGCGGCGCAGCTCGGACAGGACGTTGGTGTCGAGCAGGAAGCCGCTCATCGCGCTCATGGCGCTCATGGCGCTCACGGCATTCACAGCTCGACGCTGCGCACCGGCGAGGCGTCGGACGCACCGACCGACAGCTCGATGTCCCGATGGGGCGAGGCCTGCAGCACGTCGACCAGCGCCTGGCCCGTGCGCGCGCCCTGCAGGCGCTGGAATTCCTCGGCCGCGATCACCACGACCTCGTCGCGCCCGTGGACCGTGACGTGCTGCGGCCCCTCGCTGTGGACGCGGCGCACCAGTTCGCTGAAGCGCGCCTTGGCGTCCTGCAGCGGCCAATGGCCTGGAGGAGAAATTCTGGTCATACCGACCAGAATATGCCTTTATCGCACTTTCGGCAAGAAAGCCGGTCCGGCGCCGGGGCGCTCGCCCCGCGCCAAAACCCCAGCAGTTACCATCGCGCGCATGTCACACAGCCCCCTTTCCATCGAGGTCGAGCCGCGCTACCTCGCCGACCAGTCCTCGCCGAAGGAAGGCATCTACACCTTCGCCTACACCATCACGATCACCAACACCGGCTCGACCGGCGCCCAGGTGATCGCGCGGCACTGGCTGATCAACGACGCCTCGGGGCATGCGCAGGAGGTCAAGGGCCTGGGCGTGATCGGCCAGCAGCCGCTGCTGGCGCCGGGCGAGAGCTTCCGCTACACCAGCGGCTGCCGGCTGCAGGCCGCCAGCGGCACCATGCACGGCAGCTACCTCGTGGTGACCGAGGACGGCGAACGCTTCGACGTGCCGATCCCGATGTTCGTGCTCGAGGCCGACATCGGCGGCGCGCCGGTCTCGCGCGTGCTGCACTAGCCTTTCCCGCTCGGGCACCGCACGGAATTCCTCCCGCTGCGGCAATCGCCCTCCTCTTCCCTTCTCGCTCCCTCCTCCCCATGGCTGCCGCTTCGCGCGACCTGCAGGGGCTGCTCGCCGGCCTCGATCCTTCCGCCGACGTCGCTCGGCGCCACATCTGGCTCATCGACCTGTTCGACTGGCTGCGCGGCGACCGTGCCTCGCCGCAGGCGGCCATGGGCCGCGTGCTGCTGCTGCTCGACGCCATCGAGGCGCGGCCCGAGCTGCGCGAGCGCGTGCGCGCCTGGTGGCGCGTCTTCACGCGCGACGTCGACCTGTCGACGCTTTTGGCCGACTACGGCTTCGCGCCGCGCACCGCCTTCCTCAGCGAATTCAACGAGCGGCTGCGCCGCAAGATCCTGCCGGGCACGCCCGAGACCACCGATGCCTCGGACCTGTTCCGCATGGTGCTGCCGGGCGTCTTCGACGCGCGCTGGATCGCGCTGCTCGAGGCGCCGCAGCTGGTGCGCATCGGCGCGCTGCTGGCCGATGACACGGCGGACGACGGCCTCACCGTGCCGCGCTGGCGCGCCACGCTGATGGACGCCATCACCTACTGCGCGAGCCAGCTGGTGGCCGCGGGCTTCTCGTCCGAGCTGCGGCTGCGCATGCGCAGCACCGAGGAGAGCCGGCCCTTCCATGCGCTGATGGCCGAGCTCGACGAACTGCGCGAGCGGCTGTTCGACGACCGCCCGCGCGACGAGGCCGCGGTGCAGGCGGCCTTCGTCGCGTTCCGCGACCGGCTCGATGCCTGCCGCGCGAGCGCCGCCTCGGTCTACGAACACCTCGAGGACAACGGCATCTCGGTCGGCCTGGTGTTCCGCGTGCGCCAGATGCGCGAGCGGGTGCTGCGCATCCGCGAACTGCTCGACGGCCTGATGTCGCCCACGCCCGCGGTCAGCATCGCGCGGCTGGTCGGCCGGCTGGTGCAGGCCGGCAGCGAGCGCAACAGCATCCGCGCGCTGATCGCCTCGAACTCGTCGATGCTCGCGGCCAAGGTCACCGAGCGCAGCGCCGAGACCGGCGAGCACTACATCACGCGCGACCGCGCGAGCTACCGGCAGATGGTGCGCAAGGCCGCGGGCGGCGGCGCGCTGACCTCGCTCACGGTGCTCGCGAAGTTCGGCATCTACGCACTGGGCCTGTCGGCCTTCTGGAGCGGCCTGGGCTCGGGCGTGATGTACGCCGCCAGCTTCGTCGCGATCCAGCTGCTGCACCTCACGCTCGCCACCAAGCAGCCGGCCATGACGGCGCCGGCGCTGGCCGCGCGGCTGCGCGGGATCCGGGACCACAGCGGCCTCGACGAATTCGTCGACGAGGTCGCCAACCTGGTGCGCTCGCAGGTGGCGGCGGTGCTGGGCAACGTGCTGGTGGTGGTGCCGGCCGTGGCCGCGCTCGCCATCGCCTGGCAGCTGGCGCTGCAGCAGCCGCTGCTCGATGTCGCGCATGCGGGCGCGGTGCTGCGGTCGCTGTCGCTCGCGGGCCCGACGGCGCTGTTCGCGGCCTTCACCGGCGTGCTGCTGTTCGCCTCCAGCCTGATCGCGGGCTGGGCAGAAAACGCCTTTGTCCTGCATCGGCTGGACTCGGCCATGCGGTACAACCCCCGCATCGGCGCCGTCCTGGGCGCCGCCCGGGCCCGTCGATGGGCCGACTTCATGCGCACCCACATCTCCGGTTTCGCCGCCAACATTTCGCTGGGCCTGATGCTCGGACTGCTGCCAGCGGTCGCGGGCTTCTTCGGGCTCGGCCTCGACGTGCGCCACGTGACGCTGTCGGCCGGCCAGATCGGCGCGGCCGCGGTGTCGCTCGGCCTGCCGGTGCTGCAGCAGCCGCTGCTGTGGTGGGCGGTGGCGGCGATCCCGGTGATCGGTGCGCTCAACGTGAGCGTGAGCTTCTATTTCGCATTCCGGCTGGCGCTGCGCGCGCACAGCGTGAGCCTCGCCGACCGCGCCCGCATCCGCGGCGCGCTGCGCGAGCGCTGGCGCAGCCGGCCCATGAGCTTCTTCCTACCCGCATGAACCTGACGAGTCTCACCGCCGACCTGATGGGCTTCTGGTCCGAATGGGCCCGCCCGTCGGCCGGCCTTCCCACCGTGCTGTGGTCGCTGCTGCTGGCCGCGGCCGCCGCCTCCGGCCACCTGGTGCGCCGCTACATGGGCATGCCCAAGGTGGTCGGCTATTCGATCGTGGGCACCATCGTCGGCTTCGCCGGCTTCGAGGGCGCGATCTGGCCGCTGCGCGGCATCAGCCTGTTCCTGCTCGAGCTCGGCGTGGCCGTGGTGCTGTTCGAGGCCGGCGGCCGGCTGCCGCTGCGCTGGTTCCGCCACAACCCGATGGTGCTGGTGCAGAGCCTGCTCGAGGCCACGCTGACCTACTTCGGCGTGTTCTGGGTGCTGCGGCTGCTGGGCCTGCCCGACCCGGTGGCCAACCCGCTCGCGCTGATGGCGATCGTCGCCTCGCCCGCGGTGCTCAGCCGCGTGATCATGGACACCCGCGCCGCCGGCCCGGTGACCGAGCGCGCGATGACGCTGGCCACGCTCAACACCTTCTACGCACTCGCGCTCGGCTATGCGCAGGCCGGCCTGATCGAGCGCGCGCCGCAGACCGTGCTGCAGAAGCTCTATCCGATCGCGGTGGTGCTGGGCCTGTCCTTCGTGGTCGGCGCGCTGATGGCGCTGGCGCTGCGCACCGCGCTGCGCGTGATGAGCCCGACCAGCGAGAACACCTCGCTGCTGCTGCTGGCGCTGATCGCGGCCGGAGCCGCCGTCACGGCGCACATCGGCGGCTCCGCGCCGCTGGCCGCGCTGATCGGCGGCGTGCTGCTCAAGACCCTGAACCCCAAGCCCTGGGCCTGGCAGCGCCAGCTCGGCACCGCGGCCTCGCTGCTCACCATGCTGATGTTCGTGCTGGTGTCGATCGTCGCCGCGCAGGCCGACTGGACGCTGCCCGTGGCCAGCGTGGTGCTGGCGCTGATCGCCGTGCGCATGGTCGCCAAGATCGCCGGCGTGGCGATCGCCAATCCCGGCAGCGGCGCGAGCTGGAAGCAGGCCTTCTGGGTCGGCTGCGCGATGTCGCCGCTGTCCTCGATCGCACTCCTGATTGCCTCCAATTTCGCCACCGCCTCGCCGCTGCTCGGCACCATGATCACCCAGGTCGCGCTGCCCTCGATCCTGCTGATGGAGCTGCTGGGCGCGGTACTCGCCACGGTCGCGATCCACGCGGTCGGCGAGAGTTCGGTGCCCTGGGCGCCCGAGGCCTTCAGCAGCACCGCCGAGGACACGCAGCGATGAGCAGCCACACGACCACTCCCCCAAGCCCCGCGATCGACCCCGACAGCGACGACGTGCGCTCGGCGCCGCTCGCGGCCGATCCCGCGAGCCGCGCCGTCAAGCTCGAGCCGTTCAACAAGTCGGAGGCGCTGTCGCTCGGCGTCGAGCTCGAGCTGCAGCTCGTGAACACGCACGACTACGACCTCGCGCCGTATGCCGAAGACATGCTGCGGCTGATGGCGCAGACCCCGCTGCCCGGCAGCGTGGTGCCCGAGATGACCTCGAGCATGATCGAGATCTCGACCGGCATCTGCCATTCGGCGCAGGACGTGATCGCGCAGCTCACGCCGATCCGCGACGCGCTGATCAAGAACGCCGACAAGCTCAACATCGCGGTGGTCGGCGGCGGCACGCATGCCTTCCAGCAATGGCACGAGCGGCGCATCTACGACAAGCCGCGCTTTCGCGAGCTGTCGGAGCTCTACGGCTACCTGAGCAAGCAGTTCACCATCTTCGGCCAGCACGTGCACATCGGCTGCCCCGATGCCGACTCGGCGCTGCTGATGCTGCACCGCATGTCGCGCTATATCCCGCACTTCATCGCGCTGTCGGCCTCCTCGCCCTTCGTGCAAGGGCAGGACACGCAGTTCGACTCGGCGCGGCTGAACTCGGTGTTCGCCTTCCCGCTGTCGGGCCGCGCGCCCTTCACCACGAGCTGGAAGGAATTCGAGGCCTACTTCGAGCGCATGACCCGCACCGGCGTCGTGCGCAGCATGAAGGACTTCTACTGGGACATCCGGCCCAAGCCCGAGTTCGGCACCATCGAGATCCGCGTCTTCGACACCCCACTGACCGTGGCGCGCGCCGCCGCGCTCGCGGGCTACGTGCAGTCGCTGGCCGCCTGGTTTCTGCAGGAGCAGCCCTTCGAGCCCAGCGAGGACGACTACCTGGTCTACACCTACAACCGCTTCCAGGCCTGCCGCTTCGGCCTCGACGCGGTCTACGTCGACCCGGCCAGCGGCCAGCACATGCCGCTGCGCGACCACATCCTGATGACCATGACCCAGCTCGAATGGCACAGCGAGGCGCTCAACGCCACGCAGGCGCTGGGCGAGCTGCGCACCAGCGTCGAGACCAACCGCAACGACGCGCGCTGGCTGCGCGAGCGGCAGGGGCGCGAGCGGCTGCTGGCCGAGGTCGTGCGGCAGGCGTCGCTGCGCTTTCGCGGGGCGGCGTAGCGCGCGCCTCAGCGCGGCACGTAGCCCTTCTCGAGCACCGCGCCGCTCTCGGCATCGATCACGAAGCGCGCGCGCGCGCCGAAGGCGACGGCATTGCTCTCGATCTCCCAGCGCGCGGACTGCTTCGAGAAGAACCAGGGCTTGCGCAGCCGCGCCTGCACCGGCTCCACGAAGGCCCAGCCCTGCTGCAGCGCGATGCGGCGCGCAACGCCGATGGCGGTGGCTTCGTCGATCATCGCGCGGGCGCGGGCTGCAGCCGCGGCGAGGACGGTGGAGCGGGCAGTGGCGGCAACGGCGGCAGTGCCTGCGGCATGCGGGGATGCGTGGACATCGGCCCGTCGCTCACGCCGACCCAGAACAGGGTGCCGCCCAGCGAGATGGTGCCGATGGCCATGCCCTCGGCGCGCATCTGCGACACGGTGACGTAGCCGAATTGAATGGGGAAACGGTAGGCGCCGAGCGCCTGCGACAGGCCGTGCACCCGCAGCTGGCCGTAGCCCTCGGCCATCGCCTCCTCGAGATAGCGCAGCAGCGAGGACTTCGAATAGGCGTTCCAGCGGAACTGCGCGCGCAGCTGCCGCAGCGGGCCGGTGCGCGGCGAGAAGTAGCGGTGCACGAGCTCGTGGAACAGCGTGACCTTCTGCTCGGTGAGGCTCTGGGCGCGCGAGACCGCGATCTCGCCGTACATGCTGGTGCCGCCGAGCTCGCCGCCGGGCAGCGAGCGCGGCCGGCTCAGCGACAGCCCGTTGCCGGCCGGCGGCGGCGTGCCCACGTCGGGCAGCGGTTCGACGCGCGGCATGCCGCGCTGGACCACGGGCTTGGCGGCGCCGCGCAGCAGCATCGCCTGGATCGCGGAGATCCCCAGCAGCATCACGGCCTTCGCGAAGTGGCCGGCGGCCTCGTCGAGGTCGGCGCTGGTGCGTCCGTTGACGGCCTTGGTGGTGAATTCCGACAGCTCGCCCGCGCCCGAGAACACCGACATGCCGAGCGCCGCGAAGCCGACCACCAGCAGGATGATGTCGACCACCTCGCCCACGCCGAAGAAATGCGAGCCGGCCCACACCACCAGCGTGCCGGCGACGATCGCCAGCGCCTCGGGTTGCAGCATCGCCTCGACCGTGCCGCGCGCCTCGCCGGGCAGCAGCGGGAGCGAGCGGCGCATGGCTTCGCCGACGCGTTCGGTCGCGGACAGGGTCAGGGTATCGGGCATCCGGCGGGTCTCCTCGTACAGCCCTTCAATCTAATGCATCGTCGCGGCGCCGCGTGTCGGCCATCGGCGTATGCCTTTCCCCGCTTATGCTCGGCGCATGGGTGAATTCGACCTGATCCAGCGCTATTTCCAGCGCCCCGCCACACGCTCGCCGCTCGGTGTGGGCGACGACTGCGCGCTGCTCGCGCCCGCGCCGGGCATGCAGCTCGCGGTCTCCTCGGACATGCTGGTCGAGGGCCGGCACTTCCTCTCGACCGTCGATCCGGCGCGGCTCGGCCACAAGGCGCTGGCGGTCAACCTCAGCGATCTCGCGGCCTGCGGCGCGAAGCCGCTGGCCTTCACGCTCGCGCTGGCGCTGCCGGGCGTGGACGAAGGCTGGCTCGAAGGCTTCTCGCGCGGCCTGTTCGCGCTGGCCGACGAACACGGCTGCGAGCTGGTGGGCGGCGACACCACGCGCGGCCCGCTCAACCTCTGCATCACGGTGTTCGGCGAGGTGCCCGCCGGCGCGGCGCTGCTGCGCTCGGGCGCGCGCGCGGGCGACGAACTGTGGACCAGCGGCACGCTCGGCGATGCGCGGCTGGCGCTCGAGAACTTCCGCGGCACGCTGTCGCTGCCGGGCCCGCTGTTCGAGCGCACGCGCGCGCGCATGGAGCAGCCCGCGCCGCGCGTGGCGCTGGGCCAGGCGCTGCGCGGCATCGCGAGCGCGGCGGCCGACGTGAGCGACGGGCTCGCGGGCGACCTCGGTCACATCCTGCGCGCGAGCCGCGTGGGCGCGACGCTCGACGTCGATGCGGCGATGCACTGCATCGCGGCCGTGGCCGACGGCTCGGCCGCCGCCGCGGGGCTGGAGCGCGACACGCTGCGCGCGATGGCGATCTCGGGCGGCGACGACTACGAGCTGGTGTTCACCGCGCCCGCCTCGGCGCGCGCGGCGGTGGAACAGGCCGGCCGCGACAGCGCGACGCCGGTCACGCGCATCGGGCGCATCGATGCCGAGAGCGGGCTGCGCTTCGTCGATGCCGCGGGCGCGCCGGTGGCGCAGCGCTTCGGCTCCTTCGATCACTTCGCCTGAAGGCCGCGCTGCCTCACAGCGTGCGCTTGAGCACGTCGAGGAACTGGCGCGCCGCCTCCGACAGCGTGTGGCCGCGCTTGGTGACCACCGAGATGTCGCGCGCCACGCGCGGCGCGCTCAGCAGCTTGATGACCAGCGCGGGATCGCCGGCCGCGCGTGCGAAGGCCGAGGGCATGATCGACGGGCCCATGCCGCAGGCGGTCATCCACAGCGCGGTCGAGAGGAAGGACACCTCGTGCGCGACCTCGAGCGCCACGCCCGCATCGCTGGCGGTGCCGTCGATCAGCGGCCGCACGCCATAGCCGGGCCGCACCGTGATCACCGGATGGCGGCCGAGGTCGGTCCAGCGCACCACGCGCGCCTGCGCCAGCGGATGGTCGTCGCGGCAGACCAGCGCGAGATGGTCGCGCAAGAGGCGCTGCGTCTCGACCTCGGCACCGGGCCGCTCGGGCGTGCCGATGCCGAAGTCCACGTGCTCGCCGAGGATGCGCGCGATGAACTGGTCGGGCGCGCAGTCGTTGACCACCACGCGCACCTTGGGATGCTGCCGCTGGAACTCTCCGATCGCCTCGGGCAGCAGGAACGAGGCCAGGGTCGGCGTGATCGCGATCGAGACCCGGCCGCGCTCGAGCGTGGCGAGGTCGCGAAAGCCGGCCGCGAGCGCATCGACGTCGCGCAGGATGCGCTCGGCCGCCGGCAGCATCTCCTGCGCGGCGGCCGTGGGCTTGAGCGAGCGCGTGGTGCGGTCGAACAGCCGCGTGCCCAATCCCTCCTCGAGCTGACGCAGCAGCATGCTCACCGCCGACTGCGTGACGAACAGCCGCTGCGCCGCGGCGCTGAGCTGCCGCAACTGGTAGACCGCGAGGAAGGCGCGCAGCTGGCGGATCGTAGGACTGAAGTTCGCTTTCATCAGGAAACATGATATTTGGTTCTGAATTTCTTGATTTACGAATGAATGCGCCCAGCGTTCAATCGGGCGCCAGAACCCGGATGCACACATTCAAGGAGTCCCGATGACCGCAACGATCGCCCGCGGCGCGACACAACCGCTGCGCAGGCAATTGCTGCTGGCCGCGGCCGCCGCGCTGTCCGGCGGCACCTCCTTCGCGCAGGCGCCCGCGGCGGGCGCCTTTCCCGACAAGCCGATCCGCATGGTCGTGACCTTCCCGCCCGGCGGCAGCGCCGACGCGGTGGTGCGCATGCTGGTGCCGCGACTCAACGAGAAGCTGGGCCAGCCGGTGGTGGTCGACAACCGGCCCGGCGCGGGCGGCAACGTCGGGCTCACGCTGGTGGCCAAGGCGCCCGGCGACGGCTACACGCTGGGCGTGGGCGCGGCGGGCGCGCTCGCGGCCAACGCGAGCCTCTATGCGCAGATGCCCTTCGATCCGCTGAAAGACTTCAAGCCCGTGGGCATGCTGGCTGCGATCCCGTTCGTGATCGTGGGCCATCCCTCGATCGCGGCACGCACGCAGCGCGAGCTGATCGCGCTCGCCAAGACGCAGCCCGGCGGCCTGTCGATCGGCCATGGCGGCAACGGCACGGCGATGCACCTGTCGGCCGCGCTATTCGCGCAGATGGCCGAGGTCAAGCTGGTCGAGGTGCCCTACCGCGGCTCGGGCCCGGCCGCGCTCGACGCGCTCGCGGGGCAGGTGCCGCTCGCGGTGGTCGACCTGCCCTCGGCGCTGCAGCAGATCAAGGCCGGCAAGCTGCTCGCCTTCGCCGTCACCAGCCCGGCGCGGCTGCCGATGCTGCCCGAGGTGCCGACGGTGGCCGAGGCCGGCCTGCCCGGCTACGACTCGACCGGCTGGTTCGGCGTGGTGGCGCCCGCGGCCACGCCCGCGCCGGTGGTCGCGCGGCTCAATGCCGAGATCAACGCGGCGCTGGGCGACGAACAGATCAAGGCCGCGATGCGCAACCTCGGCGTGGAACCCGCGCCCGGTTCGAGCGAGGCCTTCGATGCCTACATCCGCTCCGAGACGCGCAAGTGGGCCCAGGTGATCCGCACCGCCAACATCAAGCTCGAATAGACCCCCTGCGCATGAAGCAAGACCTCGATCTCCAGGCCGACGTGCTGATCGTCGGCGCCGGCCCGGTGGGCCTCTCGCTCGCGATGGACCTGGCCTCGCGCGGCGTCAGCACGATCGTGTGCGAGACGCGCGCCTTCGCCGAGCCGCCGAACGTGAAATGCAACCACGTGGCGTCGCGCACCATGGAGCAGTTCCGCCGCCTGGGCGTGGCGCGGAAGCTGCGCGACGCGGGCCTGCCGCCCGAGCATCCGAACGACGTGGTATTCCGCACCAGCGTGACCGGCACCGAGCTCGCGCGCATCCCGATTCCCTGCCGGCGCGACCGCTACACCGAGACCGAGGGCCCCGACGCCTGGTGGCCCACGCCCGAGCCGCCGCACCGCATCAACCAGATCTACCTCGAGCCGATCCTGCTGCGCCACACGGCCGCGCTGCCCGGCGTGACGCTGCTCAACCGCACGCAGGTCGGCGGCTTCACGCAGGACGCCGAGGGCGTGACGGCGATCGCCACCGACCTCGACAGCGGCGTGACGCGCAGCCTGCGCGGGCGCTACATGGTGGGCTGCGACGGCGGCGGCTCGGCGGTGCGCAAGCAGATGGGCGCGAAGCTCGAGGGCACGGCGGTGATCCAGCGCGTGCAGTCGACCTGCATCCGCGCGCCCGGCCTGCGCGCGCTGATCCCGGGCAAGCCCGCGTGGTCCTACTACGCGATGAACCCGCGCCGCTGCGGCACCATGTTCGCCATCGACGGCCACGAGACCTGGCTGGTGCACAACCACCTCAACGCGGAGGAGCCCGAGTTCGATTCGGTGGACCGCGACCGCTCGCTGCGCGAGATCCTCGGCGTCGGTCCCGATTTCGAGTACGAGATCCTCAGCAAGGAGGACTGGGTGGGCCGCCGCCTGGTGGCCGACCGCTTCCGCAACGGCCGCGTGTTCCTCGCGGGCGATGCCGCCCACCTGTGGGTGCCCTACGCGGGCTACGGCATGAACGCCGGCATCGCCGACGCGCTCAACCTCGCGTGGCTGCTCGCGGCCTGCGTGCAGGGCTGGGCCGACGAGGGCATCCTCGACGCCTACGAGGCCGAACGGCTGCCGATCACCGAGCAGGTCTCGCAGTTCGCGATGGACCATGCGCAGAAGATGATCCGCGCGCGCCGCGCGGTGCCTTCGAACATCGAGGCGCCCGGCCCCGAGGGCGACGCGCTGCGCGCCGACATCGGCCAGGAGGCCTACGAACTCAACGTGCAGCAGTTCTGCTGCGCGGGCCTGAACTTCGGCTACTTCTACACCGGCTCGCCGATCATCGTGCCCGACGGCGAGCACGTGCCGCCGGCCTATTCGATGGGCGCCTTCACGGCCTCGACCGTGCCGGGCTGCCGCGCGCCGCACTTCTGGCTGGCCGACGGCCGCTCGCTCTACGACGCCTTCGGCCCGGGCTACACGCTGCTGCGCTTCGACCGCAGCGCCGACGTGCGCGCGCTGGAACGCGCGGCCGACGCCTACCGCATGCCGCTCACGGTGCTCGACATCGACGCCGCCGTGGTGCCGCCGGCCTACGCGCACCGGCTGGTGCTGTGCCGCGCCGACCAGCACGTGGCCTGGCGCGGCGCCTACGTCCCGGCCGACGTGTACGAACTGGTGGCGCGGCTGCGCGGCGAGCCGCAGCGCGAGCGCGCGGCCAAGCGCGCGCTGCCGTGGGAAGGGGTGCTGGCCTAGGACTCGCGCGTGGTCGACACCACGCGCCGCGCCAGCAGCACCACCAGCGCCGGCGCGATCGCGAAGCTCGCGAACAGCCACACGGCCGCCGAGCGCGCGCCCTCGACGCCGCCCGGCTGCGTGAGCCCGGCCGCGTTCGCCACCAGCCCGGCCACCGCGGCGCCGACCGCCATGCCGTAGAGCTGGACCGTGGTGATCGAGGCCGAGGCCAGGCCTTCCTCGCCGGCCGGCGCGCGCGACATCACGCGCGTCAGCAGGTGCGGCCAGCCGATGCCCACGCCGAGCCCCACGGCCGCCAGCGCCAGCGCGACGGCCAGCGTCTCGAGCCCGGCGGGCAGATGCCCCGGCGCGGGCAGCAGCACGGCCAGCGCCGCCAGGCCCAGTGTGCAGACCACCGGGCCGGCGCGCAGCATGCGGTCGGCACCGACGCCGCTGCGCCCCGACGAGAGCAGCGAGCCCACGCTCCAGCCGCCGGCCATCGCGGCCGTGAGGTAGCCGGCCGCGAGCGGCGTGTGGCCGTGCAGCAGCTGCAGGAAATAGGGCACGAAGATCTCGGTGGTGGTGCCGATCAGCAGCAGCGCCACGCTGGCGTAGATCGCGCCCAGCGGCGCGGCGATCGAATAGGCGCCCGTTGGCAGCAGCCGCACCGCGGCCGCGCGGTCGACGCGGGTGGCGGCGATGCCGAGCGCCAGCCCCAGCGCGACGCCCGCGGCCTGCACCGGCAGCGAGGCGCCGAACTCGCTGGCCGCGATCACCAGCACCGAGGCCAGCAGCAGCGCGATCTGCGGCAGCGCGATGCGCGGCGCGGCGGCGGGGCGCTCGTGGCGCACGCCGGCCGCGGGGCGCAACTGCAGCGCCACCAGCAGCGCCTGCGCGGCCGCCACCGGCAGCAGGGTCCAGAAGGCCCAGCGCCAGTGGCCGCCCTGCGCGAACAGCCCGCCCACCGCCGGCCCGCACAGCGTGGCCACGCCCCACATGCCCGACACCAGCGCCACCGCGCGCGGCCACAGCCGCGGCGCGAACACCAGCTGGATCAGGCCGTAGCTCAGCGCCGCCAGCAGCCCGCCGCCCAGCCCCTGCACCGTGCGGCCGGCCAGCATCCACGGCATGGCCGGCGCGAGCGCGCAGCCGATGGCGCCGGCGCTGAACACCGCCAGCGCCGCGAGGCAGGCGCCGCGCGGGCCCAGCACCGCGAGCAGGCGCACCGACAGCGCCGCGCCGAGGATCGAGCCGAGCACGAACAACGTGGTGCTCCAGGCGTACCAGTCGAGCCCGCCGATCTCGCGCACCACCGAGGGCAGCACGGTGGTCACGATGTGGACGTTGACCGCATGCAGCGCGACGCCGCCGGTCAGCGCGAGCGCGCGCCAGCCGTTGCGGCCGCTGAAGAGTTCGCCCCAGCCGGCGGTGGCCGGCGGATCGGCGCGGGAGCGGTCGAGGGCGGGGGAGGAGGAAGAGGCCATGGTGGAGGCGTTGGCCCCGGCGGCGAAAGCGCCCGGGCCCGGATCTGGAAAGGTGCCTGGATCCTAGGCTGCCACTCCGAATTAAACAAGTAATCTCTTTGATAAATAAAATCGAAGACGACGGGCCGCGCGCCCCGGCGGCACCCGCTGCGGCAAGATGCGCGACACTCCCGGCTGATGCACGCCGCCGTTCCCGCCTCCGATCCCGCCCGTCCGATGCCCACTTCCGGCGCCATGCCCCCGCCCTCCATCCGCCGCCCGAGCGCGCGCTTCCTGTTCTCGCATCCCGCGCACTTCATCGGGCTGGGCCTGGGGTCCGGCCTGTCGCGCTTCGCGCCCGGCACCGTGGGCACGCTGTGGGCCTGGGCCGCGTTCTCGGTGATGCAGCACTGGCTGTCGCCGGCCGCGATCGGCTGGATCATCGGGGTCTCGCTGCCGCTGGGCTGGTGGGCCTGCACGCTGACCGCGCGCGACATGAACCTGGCCGACCCCGGCGCGGTGGTGTGGGACGAGGTGGTCGCGTTCTGGATCGTGCTGTGGCTGGTGACGCCGGCCGGCCTGTGGGCGCAGATCGTCGCCTTCGCCCTGTTCCGCTTCTTCGATGCCGCCAAGCCGGGCCCCGTGGCCTGGGCCGACGGCCTGTTCAAGCAGCGCGATGCCGCGCAGGTGCGCTGGTGGCACGCCGGCTTCGGCATCATGCTCGACGACCTGGTGGCGGCCTTCTGCTCGCTGCTGGTGATCGCGCTCTGGCGCGCCTGGTGAGACCCCGACCCATGGAATCCTCCTTCCCGCCCCCCTCGTCGCAGGACCTCGACACGCCCGAGCTGGTGGAGGCCCTGGCCGGCCTGCTGCTGAAGAAGGGCTGGCTGCTGGCCACCGCCGAGAGCTGCACCGGCGGCCTGATCGGCGCCGCCTGCACCGAGCTCGCGGGCTCCAGCGCCTGGTTCGAGCGCGGCTTCGTGACCTATTCCAACGCGGCCAAGACCGAGCTTTTGGGCGTGGACGCCGCGCTGGTCGAGGCGCACGGCGCGGTCAGCGAGCCGGTGGCGCGCGCGATGGCGCTGGGCGCGATCGCGCATTCGGCGCCGGCGCGCGCCGCGGTGGCGGTCACCGGCATCGCCGGCCCCACGGGCGGCACGCCCGACAAGCCGGTCGGCACCGTGTGGTTCGGCTGGTCGGTCGACGGCCAGGTGCGCACCGAGCGGCGCCGCTTCGACGGCGACCGCGCGACGGTGCGCGCGGCCACGGTGCGGCATGCGCTGCACACGCTGGTGCAGCTGCTCGAAACCCCGACCGCGGCCTGATCAGGCCAGCGCGAACTCGCCCAGCGGCCGGCGCGGCGCGGGCGGCACCAGCGCCGTCGGATAGCCGATGCGGCACAGCAGCTGCAGCGTGCGGCCGCGCGCATCGCGCGGCGGCGGCAGGCCCAGCAGCATCTCGTGCGCCGCTGCGTGGTGCGCGGCCATCTCCGCGAACTCCTCGAGCGGCTGGCTCAGCGGGTGCATGCCCAGCCCGAGGTCGGTGGCGCGCAGTTGCTGGCGCAGGTAGGCGCGGCCGGCGTTGAGCTGGTCGGTGCGGCTGTTGCCCGCGGTGCTGAGCCAGGCGAAGCCCATGGCGGTGCTGGCCTGGTCGGCATACAGCGCCAAGGTGCGCTCGAAGGCGCGGCTGCCCTCGCGCGCCGGCACCTCGCGGTCGAAGCGGCCCAGCGCCACGGCCAGCCGCAGCGCGGGATCGTTGAGCGAGAAGCCGTCGCGGTGCGCGAGGATCTCCTCGGGCCCCACGCGCAGCAGCCGCAGGTTCTCGCGCGCGGTGTGGGGCGTGGTGATCTCCACCCGCGCCGCGGCCAGGCAGAGCCCGCGCAGCGGCAGCACGCGGGCCATCTCGACGGTGCCGTCGGCACGCAGCGAGCCACCGTCGGGCACCGCCGCGATCACGCCCTGCAGCAGTTCGGCCGAGACCGGGCGCGCGGTGTCGAAGCGCTGCTTCGGCGTGCGCCGGCGCAGCACCTGGGCGAACAGCGGATCGGGCGTGCCGCCGCCCGAAAGCCGCAGCCGCGCCACCGGCAGGTGGCCCCACTGGCGCGGGTCGGCGGGCAGTTCGCCCTGCGGCCACAGCTGCACGCTGGCCGCCACGCCCTGCTGGGCCAGCGCCATCACCAGCAGCTCGAGGAAGGCGCCCTGGCCGATCACCAGCTGGCGGCCGAAGGGGTCGGTCTCGGGCAGCAGGCGCTCGCGGTCGCAGTACAGGACGATCGCATCGGGCTCGCGCAGGTCCACGCGCCAGGGCTGCCGGTTGTAGGCCGAGGGCGCGGTCACCGCATAGGCGAGCGCGCGCCGGCGCACGTCGGGCTCGTCGGGCTCGTCGCCCGGACCGTTCCAGATCTCCAGGGCCGCCGCCGGCATGTCGTCGTGCAGCCACCAGGTGGCCAGTGCCGCGGCGCCCGCGGCCAACACCACACCGCCTCCCAGCAGCCGGACAAAGTTTCTTCGCTCGTCCATGCCGGGGATTATCGGAAGTCAAGAATGACTTCACAATTAGACAACCGTTGACAACAGATATTCAGAATTGAATACCCCATGCGGCGCGGCACCGACCTCGATTTCGACTGGCGACTGATCCGCTCCTTCCTCGCGGCCCTCGACAGCGGCAGCCTGCTGGCCGCCTCGCGCCTGCTCAATGCGAGCCAGCCGACGCTGGGGCGGCACATCGCCGAGCTCGAATCGCAGCTCGGCGTGCTGCTGTTCGAGCGCACCGGCCAGGGCCTGCGTCCCACCGCCATGGCCACGCAGCTGGCCGAATCGGCACGCGTCATGGAGAACGGCGCGCTCGCGCTGTCGCGCAGCGTGGCCGGCGCCAATGCCGCCAGTTCGGGCACGGTGCGGCTGTCGGCCAGCCAGGCGACGGCACGCCACCTGCTGCCGGCAATCCTGGCGCGCATGCGGCTCGAGCTGCCCGAGATCCAGATCGAGCTGGTGGCCAGCAACGAGGTCAGCAACCTGCTGCGGCGCGAGGCCGACATCGCGCTGCGCATGACCCGGCCCGAGACCGCGAGCCTGGTGGCGCGGCGCGTGGGCCGCTTCGCGCTCGGCGCCTTCGCGCAGCGCGACTACCTGCGCCGGCGCGGCACGCCGCGCCACTGGAGCGACCTGCCGCGGCACGACCTGCTGGGCTACGACCGCGACGAGAGCATCCTGCGCAGCTCGGCCGCGCTCGGCGCGCCGCTGCAGCGCGAGGACTTCTGCTTTCGCACCGACGACGTCAGCGTCTACTGGGAGGCGCTGCGCCACGGCATGGGCATCGGCTTCGTGGCCGAATCGCTGGCGCGCAGCGACCCCGAGGTGGTGCGCGTGCTGCCCGCGCTCAAGCTGCCCGTGCTGCCGGTGTGGCTGGCGGTGCACCGCGAGGTCCGCACCGACCGGCGCATCCGCGCGGTCTATGATTTCCTGGTGCGCAGCCTTCCGGCCGCGCTCTGACCCTCTTCCCAACCACCGCGCCGCCGGCGCCCGAGGCCCATGACAGCCACCACCAACGCGCAGACCATCGAGCGCTTCTACGGCGCGTTCGCCCAGCTCGACGCCGCCACCATGGAAGCCTGCTATGCACCCGACGCGGTGTTCGACGACGAGGCCTTCTCGCTGCGCGGACGGCGCGAGATCGGTGGCATGTGGCGCATGCTGTGCGAGGCCACGAAGGCCAAGGGCGCGGACGTCTGGCGCCTGAGCCATCGCGACGTGCGCGCCGACGAGCGCGGCGGCAGCGCCCACTGGGACGCCCACTACCGCTTCAGCGCCACGGGCCGGCTGGTCGACAACAGCATCGACGCGCGCTTCGGCTTCACGCCCGAGGGCCTGATCGCCACCCACCGCGACAGCTTCCCGTTCTGGACCTGGTCGCGCCAGGCGCTGGGCACGCCGGGGCTGCTGCTGGGCTGGTCGCCGATGCTGCGCAACAAGGTGCGCGCCACCGCCGCCGCCAACCTCGCCAGGTACCTCGCGAGCCGGCCCGCCTGAACACCAACCTTGCAAGGAAAACCATGAGCACCGACGACAACGCCCCGATCCTCTCGAACAACGAGGCCGAGCACCGCTACGAGGCCCGCATCGGCGGCGAGCTCGCCGCGCTGGCCGAATACAACCTGCTGACCGACGCGATCATGTTCACCCACACCGAGGTGATGCCCGCGCACGAGGGCAAGGGCCTGGGCTCGAAGATCGCGAAGCACGTGCTCGACGAGGCCCGCGCGCGCGGCCTGCACGTGATCCCGGTGTGCCAGTTCATCGCGGGCTACATCCGCAAGCACCGCGAGTACGCCGACCTGGTGCGGCCGGACATCCAGCGCGCCTTCAAGATCTAGGAACGCTGCTTCGCGGCCGGCGCCGGCAGCCAGGCGAAGGCCGCGATGCCCGCCAGCAGCAGCGCGGCGATGGTGGCCAGCACGGCCGTGAGCGGATCGCCGCCATGCGCCGCCGCCACCGAGGCGGCGACGCCCGTGCCCCACTGCATCAGCGCCACGCCCATGAACATCGCCATGGTGAAGACCGCCATCGCACGCCCCGTGAGCGCCGCCGGGTAGGCGCCGCGCACGTCGGCGTACTGCCAGACGATGAAGCCCGACAGCAGGCCGATCAGCAGCATGCCGGCGATGTCGAGCCAGGCCGAATGCACGAAGGCGATCAGCGCGAACAGGCCCGCGTAGGCCAGCGCCCAGAGCACGATGCGGCGGCGCCGCGCGCGGGGCTCGGCACTGTCGAGCCGGCCGAACAGCGGCGCGCCGACCAGCGAGATCACCGACACCGCGAGCGCGACGTTGCCGCTGTTCACCAGCGAGAAGCCGTGCCGCTCGATCATCAGCGGCCCAAGCCAGAGCCCGCGCAGCGAGATGAAGGCGGCGTAGGTCACGCCGCCCAGCACCACGATGCCCAGCGTGTGGCGCAGCATCAGCAGCGCGCCGAACTGGCGGATCGCCTCGGGCACCGACTCGCGCCGCGCCGGCACGGCCGCCGCGGGCTCGCGCACCCAGTGCCAGATCGCGAGCCAGGCCAGCGCGGCCGCCAGCGCCAGCAGCACGAAGCCGGCGCGCCAGGAATGCGCCTGCACCAGCCAGGCCAGCGGCGTGCCGGTGACCAGCATGCCCAGGCCGCCGATCGCCAGCACCAGCCCCGAGACGGTGGCGAAGCGCTCGGCCGGGAAGTGGCGCGCGATGAAGACGGTGCAGACCAGGAAGGCCGGCGCGCAGCCCACGCCGATCAGCGCCTGGGCCAGCACCAGCACCAGGTAGTTCGAGGACAGGGCCGACAGCAGCGCGCCCGCGATCGCGACCGGGAAGGCCACCAGCACGGTGCGCCGCACGCCGTGCAGGTCGATGCCGATGCCCATGAACAGCTGCATCGCGCCGAAGGCGAAATGGAAGGCGCCCGAGAAGATGCCCAGCGCCTGCGGCGACAGGCCGAACTCGGCCTGCAGCGGGCTGGCCATGATGGCGCCGACGGTGCGGAAGGCCTGGCTCAGCGCCACGCCCGCGCACAGCGCGAGCACCATGGCCCAGGCCGCGCGCGCGTTCAGCCCGCCGGCCGGTGGTGAAGCGGTGCTGGCGCCCTCAGCCGGCACCGTGGCACTTCTTGTACTTCTTGCCGCTGCCGCAGGGGCAGGGATCGTTGCGGCCCGGCGTGGCCTCCTTGCGGAGGGTCTCGACCTTCGGGCCCAGGCTCTTCCAGAGCTGGCGCAGGTCGTACACGGCCCAGATGGCGGCGCCGAAGTCGTCCAGGCGCTGCTGGCTCACGCTGGGCGGGCCGTTCTCGTCGTACATCGAGAGCACCGGCTTGGCCTTGTCGTCCTCGGTCAGCACGACGATGTTCTCGAGCGCGTCGTCGAGCATCTGGGCCGCCTCCTTGTCGCGCGGCGGGGTCCAGTCCTCGGGCCAGTTCTCGACCGCGTACATGAAGCCCAGCGCCCAGACCTGGGCGAACGAGGGCAGCGCCTCGCCGTCCATCTCGGCGCGCTCCTCGGGCGGCAGCGCGGCGACGGCGCCGCGGGTGTCGAGCACCTCGGGCTGCCAGCTGCGCTCGTCCTCGAGCGTCTCGACGTCGGCATCGAGGCCGGTCTCGATCTCGCGCCAGCGGCGCTTCCAGTGCCAGACGAACTCCATCTGCTGGGCCGGCACGAAGCCGTCGCCCAGTAGCACGGGCCAGTACTCGGCGGGCTCGATGACGCGGCGGGTACAAACCAGCGCTGCCAGGAAGCCCTCGCAGAACTCCCACTGGGGGATTTCCTCGTCGTGCTCGCGCATCGCGTCGAGCGCCCGATCGAGGGCGTCGAAGTCGTCGGGACCGAGGGGTTGCAGGTCGGTGGCGGGGGCCGGGGTGGTGCCGGCGGAGTCGGGTGGGGTGGTCGTCATGGCAAGTTCGAAGCAGCCCTCTATGATGCAGCAGGCTCCGGCAGCCCCCAACAACCATGCCCACGATCACTCCGTTTCCGGTCCGCTACACCGCCTTCGCCCTGTGCGTGGCCGGCTTCGCGGCCAGCCTGGCCTTCGTCCTGGCCTCCCCCCATCTCTGGTTCGCCTGGCTCGCGCTGGTGGTGTTCGCGGTGCTCGCGGGCACCGGCGTGCACGACCTGCGGCAGACCCGGCACGCGATCCTGCGCAACTACCCGGTGATCGGGCACCTGCGCTTCCTGCTCGAATTCATCCGGCCCGAGATCCGCCAGTACTTCATCGAGAGCGACGCCGAGGCCGCGCCCTTCTCGCGCGCCCAGCGCTCGCTGGTCTACCAGCGCGCCAAGGGCGAGCCCGACAACCGTCCCTTCGGCACCCAGCTCGACGTGACCATCGCGGGCTACGAGTGGATCAACCACTCGATGCAGCCGACCAAGCTGGCCGGCCACGACTTCCGCATCGTGATCGGCGGCACGCCGCAGCCGGCCGATGCCAATCCGAACCAGGTCTGTACGCAGCCGTACAGCGCCAGCGTGTTCAACATCTCGGCCATGAGCTTCGGCGCGCTCTCGGCCAACGCCATCCTCGCGCTCAACCAGGGCGCCAGGAGCGGCGGCTTCGCGCACGACACCGGCGAGGGCTCGATCTCGCAACACCACCGGGTGCACGGCGGCGACCTGATCTGGGAGATCGGCTCGGGCTACTTCGGCTGCCGCAACGACGACGGCTCGTTCAGCGAGGAACGCTTCATCGCCAATGCGCGCGACCCGCAGGTGAAGATGATCGAGATCAAGCTGAGCCAGGGCGCCAAGCCCGGCCACGGCGGCGTGCTGCCGGCACCCAAGGTCACGCCCGAGATCGCGGCCGCGCGCGGCGTGCCGATCGGCGTGGACTGCATCTCGCCGTCCTCGCACAGCGCCTTCTCCACGCCCACCGAGATGATGCATTTCGTGGCCCGGCTGCGCGAGCTCTCGGGCGGCAAGCCCACCGGCTTCAAGTTCTGCCTCGGCCATCCCTGGGAATGGTTCGGCATCGTCAAGGCGATGCAGGCCACCGGCATCACGCCCGACTTCATCGTGGTCGACGGCGCCGAGGGCGGCACCGGCGCGGCGCCGGTCGAGTTCAGCGACCACGTGGGCGCGCCGCTGCAGGAAGGCCTGCTGCTGGTGCACAACACGCTGCTGGGCGTGAACCTGCGTCACCGCATCAAGCTGGGCTGCGCCGGCAAGGTCATCACCGCCTTCGACCTGGCGCGCATGATGGCGCTGGGCGCCGACTGGTGCAACGCGGGGCGCGGCTTCATGATGGCCCTGGGCTGCATCCAGGCGCAGAGCTGCCACACCGGCCACTGCCCGACCGGCGTGACCACGCAGGACCCGGTGCGCCAGCAGGCGCTGGTGGTGCCGACCAAGGCCGAGCGGGTGCGCAACTTCCACCACAGCACGCTGCATGCGCTCAAGGAACTGGTGCAGGCCGCCGGCCTCGACCATCCGCAGCAGATCACGGCCCACCACATCGTGCGCCGCATCTCCGACACCGAGGTGCGCCTGCTGAGCAACCTGGTGATGCAGGTGCAGCCCGGCGCGCTGCTGGGCCCGCTCGACGCGCAGCACAACGTGTTCCGCACCTACTGGCCGCTGGCCAGCGCCGACAGTTTCCAGCCCCTGACGCAGGGGATCCAGGGCACGCAGGAGGCGCTCGCGACGGCGCCCCAGGGGCTCGCGCTGGCCGCATGAATCCGTTGCGACGTGGCGGCGCCGGTGCGCGCCTTTCGATGCGCAAGGGCGTGGCCTCGGGCCCGGCCCCGCTGGACGCGATCCCCTCCGCGCCCGCGCCGGGCGACTACGCCGCCTTCCTGCGCACCACCCTGCCGCGCCAGGCCAAGAACGTGGCCAGCCACCGCTTCGGCGACGAGCGCGTGTGGCTCAAGAAGGCCGGCCCGCGCCACGGCAAGTGGGGCTACCGGGTGATGGCCGCGGTCGCGCGCATGGCGCGGCTGGACATCATCAAGCCGGTGCCGAACCCCGGCGGCGAGGCCGCCATCGCGACCGAGGCGCGCCGGCTGCGCCAGCTGGCCGCGGCCGGACTGCGCGTGCCCCGGGTGCTGGCCGAGCAGGCCGACGGCCTCTTGATCTCGGACCTGGGCGCCAGCGGCCGCGGCACCGTGGTGCTGCAGGAGCGGCTCGACCAGGCCGCCACCGCCGGCCCGGCCGCGCTGCTCGCGGTCTGGCGCGAAGGGCTGGCGGCGATCGCCACCGTGCATGCGCACGGCCAGCACCTGAGCCAGGCCTTCGACCGCAACCTGGTGCAGTGCCCCGACGGCGTGATCGGCTACATCGACTTCGAGGACGACCCCTCGGAGGTGATGACGCTGGCCGAATGCCAGGCGCGCGACTGGCTCAGCTACCTGCATTCCACGGCCATGATGCTCGAGGCCGCGGCGCCGATGCCGCCGGCCAGCACTGGCATGCGGCGCTGGCCGAGGTGAACGCCGACGTGCGCGAGCGCATCGCGAACGCGGCGCGGCGCATGAAGTGGGCGCAGAAGCTGCCCGCGAGCCGGCGCTGGGGCCGCGACACGCAGCGCGTGCGGGCGGTGGCGCGGCTTCTGGGCCGCTGGCACAACGCCTGAGCGACGGAGCCGGCTACGGCAGCGGCTCGAAGGCCGCCTGCACCGCCACCCCGAGCGTGCCCAGCCGCTTGCGCATCGAGAGCACCGCCTTGTCCTTGCTGAGCAGCCGCGCGCGGTGCGCCACCGCGAGGTCGACGAACATCTGGTCGTCGGGGTCGCTGCAGACGTAGGGCGCACGCTTGGGCACGCCCTCCACCAGCCGCGCGCGCGCATCGAAATCGGCCAGCACGGCCGGCAGCTCGAGCGCGCGCTGCGCCATGCGGCGCGCGATCAGCGGATAGCGCAGCACGCGCGCGAGCTCGCCGCGCATGGGCTCGGTGGCGATCCAGCGCAGTTCGCCGGCCGCGAGCACGGCCGCCAGCGGGGCCCAGGCCGGGTCCTCGAACACCAGCAGGTCGAGCGCGATGTTGGTGTCGATGACGATCGACGGCGGCGCGGGCAGCGCCGGGCTGTCTGCGGACACGCGCATGAAGCCGCTAGCCCCGCGCCGAGCCCGCCACCATGTCGAAGCGGAACAGCCGGCACTCGATCGGGCCGTTCCACATCGGCACGCGGCGCGATTCCTTCAGGCGCATGCGCTTGGGCAGCTTGAGGTCGGGCGTGAGCACCCAGGCGGTCCAGCCCGGGTAGTTCTTCTTCCAGTGGCTCGCGAGCTGCGGGAAGAATTCGCCGCCGTCGCCCTCCGCCTCTCCCTCGGCGGGTGCCGCCACCTGCGCGGTCTCGCGCGCGCCGCTGCGCGTCACGCCGCCGATGCCGATGCGCTCGCCGTAGGGCGGGTTCAGCACGATCAGGCCGGCCTCGGCGGGCGGCATGCGCTGCAGCGCGTCGCCGCCGCGGAACTCGACCGCGTGGTCGACGCCCGCGCGCTCGGCGTTGCGCTGCGCGAAGTCGACCATGCGGTGCGAGACGTCGGAGCCGAAGATGCGCGGCGAGGCGCCGGCTTCGGCCGCCGGCGGTTCGGAGGCGGCGCGCACCGCGGCCCACACGTGGGGCTGGAACGGCAGCAGCTTCTCGAAGCCGAAGCGGCGCAGCCAGCCGGCCGGGATGCCGAGCGCGATCTGGGCCGCCTCGATGGCGATGGTGCCGCTGCCGCAGCAGGGGTCGTACAGCGGCTGGCCGGCGACCTCGCCGGTCTCGGGGTTCCACCAGCCGCTGGCGGCCAGCATGGCGGCGGCCAGCGTTTCCTTCAGCGGCGCGTCGCCCTTGTCCTGGCGCCAGCCGCGCTTGAACAGCGGCTCGCCCGAGGTGTCGATGTAGAGGGTGCAGGTGTCGGTGGTCAGGTGCGCGAACACGCGGCAGTCGGGCCACTGGGTCTCGATGCTCGGGCGCACGCCGCCGGCGCGGGCGCGGAAGCGGTCGGCGATCGCGTCCTTGATGCGCAGGGTGGCGAAGTTCAGGCTCTGCAGCGGGCTGTGCTGGGCCGTGGTCTCGATCTTGAAGGTCTGCTTCGGCGTGAACCAGATCTCCCAGGCCACGCCGCTGGCCAGCCCGTAGAGGTCGTTCTCGTTGCGGTACAGGCCCTGGGCCAGCTCGACCAGCACGCGCTGCGCGAGGCGGCAGTGCAGGTTGAGCTGCAGCACCTCGCGCCAGTCGGCGCGCACCCGCACGCCGCCGCGCAGCATCAGCAGGTCGTCGCCGGCACGGCCGGTGAGCGCATGCACCTCCTGCGCGAGAAACTCCTCGACGCCGGCGGCGCAAGGCAGGAAAAGGGAGAGATCATTCACGGAAGTTCGCTTGGTCGACGGCCGGCTACGGGATTGCCATTGTCGCTGTGTCGCCCTGCTTGCCTATAGTGGTCCGGTCCATGAAGCCCCTGCACGACTCCGCGGCGCCCGCCGCCCACCCCGCCAGCGCCGGCGGAAACCCCTCTTCCCCCGGGGCGGCGCGGGACGACGGCTTCGCCATCCAGTGCGAGGTGCTGCGCATCTCGGTGCAGCCGATCGGGCCGATCCTGGCGGTGCAGTACCTGCTGAACTGCGGCATCGCGGCGCTGTTCGCCTGGCAGTTCTCGCTGCCGCTGTCGCTGGCCTGGCTGGGCCTGATCACGCTGGTGACGGTGATGCGCGCCTTCGTGCCGCAGCGCCTGCCCGAGCCCTTCACGCCCGCGAGCCTGCGCCGCGCCCAGCGCGTGCACGTGCTGCGCACCGGCATCTGGAGCTGGCGCACGGCGCGGCCGGCGTGCTGCTGTTCGACCCCTCGCGCATCGAGCTGCAGCTGCTGCTGGGCGTGATCGTGATGGGCATGACGCTGTCGGCCGCCTTCTCGGTCTCGTTCTACACGCCGGCCACGCAGCTCGCGATCACCTTGCTGCTGGCGCCGATCATCGTGATGGGCATCTGGCTCGGGCCGCCGATGATGATCGCGGTCGCCGTCATCGGCGCCGGCCTCACCGCCATGATGTGGAAGCTGGTGGCCGAGCGCTCGCGCCAGCTCGAGGAGAACATCGGCCTGCGCCTCAACGAGCGCACCCTGCGCGAGCAGGCGCTGGCCGGCCTGCGCGCCTCCGAGCAGGCCCAGGCCGAGCGGCTGCGCTTCTTCTCGGCCGCCAACCACGACCTGCGCCAGCCCGTGATGGCGATCGGCCTGCAGGCCGAGGTGCTGCGCCAGCAGCTGCGCGAGGGCGCCGACACGATGGCGGTGCAGCACACGGTGGGCTCGCTGGCACGCGCCCAGCAGGCGCTGGAAGGACTCACCAACCAGTTGCTGGAGATCGGCCGCATCGAGGCCGCGGCCGACCCGCTGCGCCCGGCCGCGGTCGCGCTGGCGCCGCTGCTGCACGAACTCGCGCGCCAGGCCGGCGAGCGCCGGGTGCTGGTGCGCTGCCCGAGCGACGCGGTGGCCTGGAGCGACGCGGTCTCGCTGCGCCGCGTGCTCGCCAACCTGGTCGACAACGCCGTCAAGTTCACGCCCGCGGGCCGGGTGCTGCTGGCGGTGCGCGCGCGCCGGCGCGAGGGTGAGGCCGCCTGGCGCGTCGAGGTGCGCGACAGCGGCATCGGCATCGCGCCCGAGGCGCACGAGCGCGTGTTCGGCGACTTCGAGCAGATCGGCAACGTCGAGCGCAACCTGCAGCGCGGCCACGGCCTGGGGCTGGCGATCGTGCGGCGGCTCGCGACCCAGCTCGGCATCGAGGTGGTGCTGCGCTCGGCGCCCGGTCGCGGCTCGGTGTTCGCCTTCGAGCTCGCGGCCGCGCCCGCCGACGCCGCGCCGCCGGCGCCGGCCGCCCTCAAGCCGCCGGCCGATGCCGCGCCCGCGCTGCGCCCCGGCCTCGCGGTGCTGGTGGTCGAGGACAACGCCGTGGTCGCCGACAGCCTGCAGTCGCTGCTGCGCCAGTGGGGCGCGCAGCCGCGCGTCTACGGCAGCGCCGCCGAGGCGCTGGCGCTGGCCGACCTGCAGGCGCTCGACCTCGCGCTGTGCGACATCCGGCTGCCGGGCGCGCTCGACGGCATCGCGCTCGCCACCCGGCTGCAGCAGCTCAAGCCCGCGCTGGCCATCTCGCTGGTGTCGGCCGACATCGACGAGGCCACGCAGCGGCTGGCCAACGAGCGCGGCTGGCATGCGCTGCGCAAGCCGGTGCAGCCGGCCGAGCTGCATGCGCTGCTGCGGCGCGCGCAGCAGGCGCCGCCGCGGTAGGAGCGGCGCCACCGGGCGCGGCGTTCCGAGCTATGCTGCGCGCCATCCCCGATGCCGGCCCGCCCGCCGATGCCCAGCGCCCCCTCCGCCCCGACCCTCGCCGAACTGAAGGCGGCCCGCTACACGCCGGTCGCGATCGGGCTGCACTGGCTGCTGGCGCTGCTGATCCTCGGCGCGCTCGCACTGGGCCTGTACATGACCGGCCTGCCGTTCTCGCCGCAGCGCGTGCGCCTCTACAGCTGGCACAAATGGACCGGCATCGCGATCCTGCTGCTGTCCGCCGCGCGCCTGCTGTGGCGCCTCGGCCATCCGCCGCCCACCTTGCCCGACTTCGTGCTGGCCGCCATGCCGCGCTGGCAGCGCACGGGCCGCACGATCAGCCATCGCCTGATGTACCTGCTGTTCTTCGCCGTGCCGCTGCTGGGCTGGGCCCAGAGTTCGGCGCTCGGCGTGCCGGTGGTGTGGTTCGGCGTGCTGCCGCTGCCCGATGTCGTGCCCGTGGACCGCGCGCTCGCCGAGCAGTGGCTGCAGCCGCTGCACCGGGCCGGCGCCTACCTGCTGGGTGCCGTCTCGGTGCTGCACGTCGCGGCCGTCGTCAAGCACCAGTGGATCGCGCGCGACGGCCTGCTGCGGCGCATGTGGCCCGGGCCGTCGTCGACTTCCAGGAAACCCAACGCATGACCTCGCTTCTTCACCGCTGGCCCGGCGCGCTGGCGCTCGCCACGCTCCTCCTTCCGGCGGCCCATGCCGAGCCGCCGCCCGCGCGGTTGGTGCCCGAGAAGAGCCAGATCGTGTTCGTGAGCAAGCAGATGGGCGTGCCGGTCGAGGGTTCGTTCAGGAAGTTCGACGCGCGCATCGCCTTCGATCCGAAGAAGCCCGAGGGCGGCAGCGTGGCGCTGCAGATCGACACCGCGAGCGCGGCCTTCGGCATTCCGATGACCGATGCCGAGCTGCCCAAGGCGCCGTGGTTCGATGCCGCGCATTTCCCGCAGGCCGGCTTCCAGACCATGGCCATCAAGGCGCTCGGCGACGGCCGCTTCGAGATGGCCGGCAAGCTCACGCTCAAGGGCATCGCCAGGCCGCTGACCGTGCCCGTGACGATCGCGCCGGGCTCCAACGGCCAGTCGGTGGCCAGCGGCAGCTTCGTGCTGCAGCGCATCGACTACAAGGTCGGCGACGGCGAATGGACCGACACCTCGGTGATCGCCAACGACGTGCAGGTGCGCTTCAAGCTCGTCGTCGACGGCCTCGGCGCGCCCTGACCCCCACACACTCCCCGCATGCAGCATTCGCCATGAAGAACAAGACACTGCCTTCCGCCGTCCTGCTGGGCTTCGCGCTCGCCGCGTCCGGCCTTGCCGCCGCGCAGGAATACACCGCCCCGGCCGTCGCGGCCAAGCCCGCGGGCGGCCCGGTCAAGGGCGCCAGCTACGTGGTCGACCCGACCCACACCTTCGTCATGTACGAGATGGGCCACTACGGCACCACCACCAACCGCGGCCGCTTCAGCACCAAGGACGGCTCGGTGCAGATCGATGCCGCCGGCACCAGCGGCAAGGTCGACATCACCATGGACATCAGCTCGATCAACACCGGCGTCGACCTGCTGAACCGGCACGTGCAGAGCAAGGACTTCTTCAACGTCGCCGAATTCCCCACCGGCCGCTTCGTCGCCGAGCGCATCGCCTTCAGCGGCGACAAGGTGGCCGAGGTGCCCGGCACGCTCACGCTGATGGGCCAGACCAAACCCGTCACGCTCAAGGCCGTGCGCTTCAACTGCTACCTGAGCCCGCTGATCAACCGCCAGGTCTGCGGCGGCGACTTCGAGACCACCGTCGAGCGCAGCGACTGGGGCATCACCTGGGGGCTGAACTTCGGCTTCGAGAACAAGGTGAAGCTGCTGGTGCAGGTCGAGGCGGTCAACGTGCAGCCATGAGTTCCGAAAGAGAGCACCTCCAATGATCGACACCACCCTTTCCCTGCTCGGCATCGCTGGCGCCATGGCCGTGGGCGCGATGAGCCCGGGCCCGAGCTTCGTGATGGTGGCGCGCACGGCCGTGGCCTCGCGCGCCGACGGCCTCGCGGCCGCGCTCGGCATGGGCGCGGGCGGGCTGGTGTTCGCGATCGCGGCGCTCGCGGGGCTGCAGGCCGCGTTCCTCGCGGTGCCGGCGCTCTACCTCGCGATCAAGGGTTTCGGCGGTGCCTACCTGGTCTACCTCGGCATCCGCATCTGGCGCGGCGCGCGGCAGCCGCTCGCGATGGCGCCGGAGGTGGGCACGCCCGCGGCATCGGGCGGCCGCGGCAAGCGCACCTTCCTGCTCGGGCTGGCCACGCAGGTCAGCAACCCGAAGACGGCCGTGGTCTACGCGAGCATCTTCGCGGCCTTCCTGCCGCGCGAGGTGCCGCTGGTGCTGGCGCTCGCGGTGCCGGCCGTCATCTTCTGCATCGAGACCGGCTGGTACGCCATCGTCGCGCTCGCGCTGTCGTCGGCGGCGCCGCGCTCGGCCTACCTGCGCTACAAGACCTGGATCGACCGCGCGGCCGGCGGCGTGATGGGGCTGCTGGGGCTGCGGCTGGTGTGGTCGGCGGTGCGCGGGACCTGAGGCCGGTTCCTAGAGCAGGCTTTCGGGCGTCAACGGCGCCAGCAGCTCGAGCATCGTGCGGTCCCAGAAGCCCGAGTCGGGCTCCTCGCTCAGCACCGTGGTCTTGCCCGCCTCCTCGCTGATCCACTCCAGCCGCGAGTCGCTGCCTTCGGCGAAACGCAACCGGTAGGCGCCCTGCTGCTTGAGCACCTCGAGCAGCTTCAGCGCCTGCTGCGCCATCTCGGGGCTGCGGATGAATAGGCCGATCTCGGTGTTGTGGACCTCGGAGCGCGGGTCGAAATTCATCGAGCCGACGAACAGGATGCGCCGGTCGATCACGGCCGACTTGGCATGCAGCCGGCCGACCGAGGTGCCGAACAGGCCCAGCCGCACGCTGCGACGCGTGCGGTTGGTGCTCAGTTCGTAGAGCTCGGCGCCCAGGCGCAGCATGTCGGGGCGGTAGCGGCGGTAGGCGGTGTGCACCAGCGGCTCGTCGGTGGCGGCGAGCGAGTTGGTCACCACGCTGATCTTCACGTCGCGCCGGCGGATTTCGTTCATCGCCTCGAGCCCCGCGGCGCCCGGGATCAGGTAGGGCGAGACGATGGTCACCTCGCTGCGCGCGCGGCGCATCTGCTCGACCACGTTGTAGCGCACGCTGTCGACATCGAGCAGCGGCACGCCGCCGTACGAGGCGGTCTTGCCGATCACGCGGTCGGGCGAATCGGCATAGGCCTCGGCCGTGGTCCAGATCAGGCCGAGCCGGCCGGCGTCGAGGTCCTCGGCGATCGGGCCGTAGCCCAGCAGGTCGTTGGGCGCGGGCTTCGGCGGCGGCGGCGTGGTGTCGGGGCCGGTGGCGGCCTCGAAGCGGCGCCGCAGTTCTTCGGCAGGCAGCGCGCTCGCCACCACCGACTCGACGGGCCGCACGTAGGGGCTGTTCCAGTACTGGTCGAACAGGCTGCCCAGGCGCGGGATCAGCGCGCCGGTCACGAAGGTGTCGAGGTCGATGAAGTTCTCGCCCGCGGTGCGCCGGAAGTACTGGTTGCCGATGTTGCGCCCGCCCGCCACCGCCATCGCGCCATCGGCGATGAACAGCTTGTTGTGCATGCGCCGGTTGACGCGGTTGAAGTCGAACAGCGAGGCACCGAAGCGCGCGAGCAGGCTGCCGCGGCCGGCCGGGAAGGGGTTGAACAGGCGCAGCTCGACGTTGGGCGTGGCCGCGAAGCCGCGCAGCAGCTCGTCCTCGCCCGAGGTGTAGAGGTCGTCCATCAGCACCGCGCACCCGCACGCCGCGCTGCGCGGCGTCGCGCAGGGTGCGCAGCAGGTAGCGGCCGGTCTCGTCGTTCTCAATCTGGTAGTACTGGACGTCGAGCGTGCGCTGGGCGCGGCGCGCGAGCTGGATGCGGGTGTCGAAGGCGAAGTCGCCGCCGGGCATGAGGCGAAAGCCGCTGAGGTCGGGATCGGGCTGCGCGGCCAGCGCGATGCGGCCGAGCGCGGTGTCCTTCGACACGGCGATGGCCTGGGTGGGCGCGCGCGGGGCCTGGTCGGGCAAGCTCGCGCAGCCGGCGGCCAGCAGCGTGGCCGCGAGGGCGAACATCCAGAGCCCACAGCGCGACAGCAGGCGTCGGGCCATCGGCGGCTTTCTACAGGGCCTTGCGCAGGTTGGCGGGCGCGATGCGCAGCGCCTCGCGGTACTTGGCCACCGTGCGGCGCGCGCACTCGATGCCCTGCTCCTTGAGCATCTCGGAGATCTGGCTGTCCGACAGCGGCTTCTTCACGCTCTCCGAACCGACGAACTGCTTGATCAGCGCGCGCACCGCGGTGCTCGAGGCATTGCCGCCGGTCTCGGTGCCCAGCGCCGAGCCGAAGAAGTACTTGAGCTCGACCGTGCCGAAGGGCGTGGACATGTACTTGGCGGTGGTCACGCGCGAGATGGTGGATTCGTGCAGTCCGAGCTCGTCGGCGATCTCGCGCAGCACCAGCGGGCGCATCGCGAGCTCGCCGTGCACGAAGTAGCTCTTCTGCCGCTCGACGATGGCGTTGCTCACGCGCAGGATGGTGTCGAAGCGCTGCTGGATGTTCTTGATGAACCAGCGCGCCTCCTGCAGCCGCTGCGACAGCGCCTGGCTGCCCTCGCCCTTGTGCGACTTGAGCGCGCCGGCGTAGATGTCGTGCACGCGCAGCCGCGGCATCACCTCGGGGTTGAGCATGACGCGGAACTTCACATTGGTGCCGCGGCCGGTCTTGGTCACGATCACGTCGGGAATGACGATGTTGCGCTCGACGTCGACGAAGCGGCGGCCGGGCTTGGGCTCCAGGCGCGCGATGATCTGCAGCGCCGAGCGCACCAGCTCCTCGTTGGTTCGCGTGAGCGTGGCCAGGCGCTTGAAATCGCGCCGCGCGAGCAGCTCCATCGGCTGCTTGCAGATGGCCAGCGCGGTCTTGCGCACCAGCTCCTCGTCCTCGGTCTCGTCCTCGTCGGCCAGCGCGCGCAGCTGGATCGCGAGGCATTCGCCGAGGTCGCGCGCGCCCACGCCCGCGGGCTCCAGGCTCTGCAGCAGGCCCAGCGCGACCTGGAAGTGGTGCACCAGTTCGTCGAACTGGTCGTTGTCGTCGCCCGCGAGGCCCGAGGCCAGCGCAGGCAGCGAATCCTCGAGGTAGCCGTCGTCGTTGAGCGACTCGATCAAAAAGCGCAGCGCGGCGCTGTCGTTCTCGTTGAGCCGCAGGCTCAGCGCCTGGCGGTGCAGGAAGGACTGCAGCGATTCCTGGCTGCGCGCGAGCTCGGTGGCATCGGCGCGCTCGTCGTCGCCGGTGCTGCTGTTGTTGCGCGCGGGCGCGTCGCTGCCCCATTCGCTGTCGTCGGGCGCCATGTCGACGGTGCCGTCGCCTTCCCAGTCGGGCTCGCGCTCGGGCGAGTCGAGGGCCGGCTCGGCCTCGGACGACGAGGCGGTCTCGGTGGACGTGGTCGAGGTCGAGGGCGCGGCGCTCGCGTAGTCGCTCTCGGCCTCGCGCTCGGTGTCCTCGCGCGGCGCCGGCGTGTCGGCGGCGTCGAGGCCGAATTCCTCGCGCGCGGCTTCCTCGGCGGTGCGCTCGAGGAAGGGGTTCTCGTCGAGCATCTGCTCGACCTCCTGGCTCAGTTCGAGCGTGGAGAGCTGCAGCAGCCGGATCGACTGCTGCAGCTGAGGTGTCAGCGCGAGATGCTGCGAAACGCGCAGCGACAAGCCTTGTTTCATGCCCTCAGCAAATGACTGGCGCGAGCTTCATCACATCCGGAAGTGCTCGCCCAGGTAGACCCGGCGCACTTCGGCGTTGTCGACGATCTCCGAGGGCGTGCCCTGTGCCAGCACATGGCCGTCGCTGATGATGAAAGCGTGATCGCAGATGCCCAGCGTCTCGCGCACGTTGTGGTCGGTGATGAGCACGCCGATGCCGCGCTCCTTCAGGAAACTGATGATGCGCTGGATCTCGATCACCGCGATCGGGTCGATGCCGGCGAAGGGTTCGTCGAGCAGGATGAAGCGCGGCTGGGTGGCCAGCGCGCGCGCGATCTCGACGCGGCGGCGTTCGCCGCCCGACAGCGCGAGCGCGGGCGAATCGCGCAGGTGGTCGACGCGCAGGTCGGCCAGCAGCTCCGACAGGCGCTCTTCCATGCGCGGCTTCGACAGCGCCTGCAGCCGGCCGTTGGCATCGGGTTCGCGCTGCAGCTCGAGCACCGCGCGCACGTTCTCCTCGACCGTGAGCTTGCGGAAGATCGAGGCCTCCTGCGGCAGGTAGCTCAGGCCCATGCGCGCGCGGCGGTGGATCGGCATGTGGGCGATCGGCTCGCCGTCGATGGAGATCTCGCCCGCATCGGCGCGCACCAGCCCGACGATCATGTAGAACGAGGTGGTCTTGCCGGCGCCGTTGGGCCCGAGCAGTCCGACGACTTCGCCCTTCTGCACGTCGAGCGAGACGTCCTTGACCACCTTGCGGCTGCCATAGCTCTTCTGCAGGCCGCGCGCGACGAGGCGGCTGCCCGGCACGCCGTTGGCTTCCTGGGTTCCGGCGGCTTCGATCACTTGCGTTCTTCCGCTTCGCCGCTGAGCGTGGTGCTCGGGCGCAGGCCGGCGCCCGGGGCCGGCGTGGGCGTCGGCGCCGCGGGACGGCGCGTGGCCGGGGCCGAGGCACCGGGTGCCGCGGGCGCGGCCGACTTCGGCGTGAGGATGGCCTTGACGCGGCCGCCGCCGCCCGGCGCCGACACGCCGGCGTTCGGCGGCACGGTCGAGCCGTTGACGGTGTAGGTGTCGTTGCCCTGGTCGTAGACGATCAGCGCGCCGCTGCTCTCGTCGTTGGGCGTGGCGCCGACCAGGCGGCGCATGACGGCGCGGCGGATGAACTTGACGTTGTCGGCGCGGCTGTCGTACTCGATGACCTCGGACTCGCCCTCGATCCACTCGTCGCCGTTGCCGTTGCGCTTCTGCTTGTAATAGGCGAGCTTGCCGGGCGCCGCGGTGACCACCCCGTACTGGTAGCCCTCGGGGTCCTGGCGCACGTCGATGCGCGCGCCGCGGATGATGATGGTGCCCTTGGTGACCACCACGTTGCCGGTGAAGACGCTGGTCTGCTTGAGATCGTCGTAGCGCATCGAATCGGATTCGATGTTCATCGGCTTGGTCCGGTCGGCCGTTTCGGCCAGGGCCGTGGCGGCGGAGCCGGCCAGCAGCAGCGCGGCCAGCACGAGGCGACCGGTGCGGCGAAGGGAGGAGGTGGGGTGAGAGTGCGATGTCATAGAGGCACGAAACTTGCTCTGCATTGTATGCGGCCCATCGCGCCAGACCCATGCGCGCGGATGAAAAAGCCCCGGGACGGCGAACCCGGGTTGCGGCCCCTCGCGGGATGGACCCGCGTTTCCGCCGGATGGCGGCTTGGCCGCCCCGGAACCCTCGACGGGATTCCGGCCTCCCGGCGGCGGAGCGGCTACAAGGTGTGAAGAAACCGTCGCGAGCGCCCCGAGGTCGCGCCGAAGGCCGGAGCCGTACTCTGTACGGTGAGGACCGCAGGTGCGAGATCGGGGCGCGCGGCAGGTTTATTCACGCCCTTGTCAACCCTTGCGGGCTTCGCCGATCAGGTAGTTCGTGACCGACAGCGCCTTGTTCATGTTGCCGGCGGTTTCGCCATCCACGTACCAGCGGCCGGCCACGGCCAGCGCCGGCACGCCGGCCACCTTGTAGGCATCGGTCAGCTGCGAGGCGCGCTTGGCCTTGCTGGCCACGCCGAAGGAGGTGAACAGTTCCTTGAACTTCGCGGCGTCGAGGCCGCTCTTCTCGGCCCAGGCCACGATGTTGGCGTCGCCGTTGACGTTCTGGCGCTGGGCGTGGATCGCGTTGAAGACCTTGGGCTGGTATTCGTCGACCTTGCCCATCGCCTCGAGCGCGTAGTACAGGCGCTGCTTGGCCTCGACGTCGTTGCCCACGAAGGGCACCGGCACGCGGCGCAGCACCACGTCGGCGGGCTTGCTCTTGGCCCAGGCCTCGAGCGCGGGCTCGAAGTCGTTGCAGTGCGGGCAGTTGTACGAGAAGAACTCGATCACCTCGATCTTGCCGGCCGGTGCGTCGACCGGCACGCGCTTGTCGAGCACGAGGTATTCGGTGCCGGCCTTGGGCGCGCGGGCCTGGGCTTGCGCGGGCAGGTGGGCCATCAGGCCGAGCGAGCCAGCGGCGACGGCCAGCGAGAAATCACGACGTTTCATGGGAAAGAGCTCTCCAGTTGGTAGACGGCAGACTGAGCCGGGCCGGTGAAGCGGAGTTCCCGCGCGCGGTGCTCGGGGCTCCGGGAAACCCGGGGGCGGCGCGGACCGCGGCGAAGCTTAAAGAAAAACCATGACCGTTGCCGTGGGGGGCCACCCGGCGGCGCCCTCCCCCGGCCGGACGGCGCTCAGCGCTGGACGCGCACCAGCGCCGAGTCGAGGCCGGCGCCGTCCATCCGTTCCTTGAGGCGGTCGGCGTCGTCCTTCTTGTTGAACGGACCGGCGCGCACGCGGTAGACGGTGCGGCCGGCCTGCTCGCGCTCGGTCACGCGGGCCTCGACGCCCATCAGCGAGAGCTTGGCGCGCTGCGCCTCGGCGTCCTCGGTGGTGCGGAAGGCGCCGGCCTGCACGAAGTACATGAAGGGATCGGCGCCGCCGGAGCCGGTGGCGGCCGCGGCATTGCCGCTGCTCGAGGACGGGGCGGCGGCCACCGTGGTGCTGCCGCCGACGCTGCCGGCGCGGGCCCGGGCCAGATCGCCGAGCGGATCGTTCGAGGGCGGCAGCGCGTTGGCCTCGGCCGGAACCGGCGCGGGCCGCGCGGGCTTGGGCGCGACCACCACCGGCACCGGCGCCGTGGGCGGCGGGGTGCCGGGCGAGACCGCGGCGGTGGCGGGATTGCTGCCGTCGGCCGGCGGCGCGCCGACCGGGCCGGCGGCCGCGGGGCGCGGTTGCTGCGGCTTGCCGGCCAGCGGGGCGTTCGGGTCCCAGTCGCGGTTCTTGCGCGCCTCGGCCTCGTCCTGCTCGGCACCGCCGCGCTGCGTCTTGGTGACGAAGGGGATCGGCACCTTGGTCACGTAGACCGCGATGCCCAGCGCGACGCCCAGGCCGAGCACCAGCCCGATGATCAGGCCGATGACGATGTTGCCGCGTTGTCTGGTTGTCTTCTTCATGGGGAGGGGGTTCACATCTTGCGCGGCGCGGTGACGCCGAGGATCGCGAGGCCATTGTGCAGCACCTGCGCGGTCGCGGCGACCAGCGCCAGGCGCGCCAGCTTCACCGCCTCGTCGTCGACCAGGATGCGCTCGGCGTCGTAGTAGCTGTGGTACGTGGCCGCCAGTTCGCGCAGGTAGAAGGTGACGTCGTGCGGCGCGAAATCCTCGGCCGCGGCGCTCAGCATCTCGGGGTACTTGGCCAGCAGCAGCATCAGCGACTGGGCCGCCGGGCTCTCGAGCGGCGACAGGTCGACGCCCTGCAGCACGGCCGCGTCGCCGCCCCAGGCCGCGAGCACCGAGCAGATGCGCGCATGCGCGTACTGCACGTAGTACACCGGGTTGTCGTTGTTCTGCGCCACGGCCAGGTCGACGTCGAAGGTGTATTCGGTGTCGGGCTTGCGGCTCAGCAGGAAGAAGCGCACGGCGTCGGTGCTGGTCCACTCGATCAGGTCGCGCAGCGTGACGTAGCTGCCGGCGCGCTTGCTGATCTTGACCTCCTCGCCGCCCTTGGTGACGCGCACCATGGTGTGCAGCACGTAGTCGGGGTAGCCCTCGGGAATGCCCCACCCTTCAAATTGACTCGCCGCCTGCACGCCGGCGCGCACGCGCGCGATGGTGCCGTGGTGGTCGGTGCCCTGGATGTTGATGACCTTGTGGAAGCCGCGCTCCCACTTGGCGATGTGATAGGCGACGTCGGGCACGAAGTAGGTGTACGTGCCGTCCTGCTTCTTCATCACGCGGTCCTTGTCGTCGCCGTAGTCGGTCGACTTGAGCCACAGCGCGCCGTCCTGCTCGTAGGTCTTGCCCGCGGCGACCAGCTGCGCCACCGCGCGCTCGACGCGGCCGCTGGTGTAGAGGCTGGACTCGAGGAGTACTGGTCGAAGCGCACGCGGAAGGCCTGCAGGTCCAGGTCCTGCTCGCGGCGCAGGTAGGCGACGGCGAACTCGCGGATCGCGTCCAGGTCCTCGATGTCGCCGTTGGCCGTGACCTCGCGGTCCTCCGACTTCACGGTCTTCTTCGCGATGAAGTCGGCCGCGATGTCGGCGATGTAGTCGCCGTTGTAGGCCGGTGCCTTCTCGCCGCTCGGCCATTCGGCGTCGCCGGGCTTGAAGCCGCGCGCGCGCAGCTGCGTGCTGTTGGCCAGGGTCTGGATCTGCACGCCGGCGTCGTTGTAGTAGTACTCGCGCCAGACGCTCTCGCCCTGCGAGGCGCGCAGGTTGCAGATGGCGTCGCCGAGCGCGGCCTGGCGGCCGTGGCCCACGTGCAGCGGGCCGGTGGGGTTGGCCGAGACGAACTCGACCAGCACCTTCTCGCCGGTGGCCGGGCGCTGGCCGAAGGCGGCGCCGGCGTCGAGCACCTCGCGCACCACCTGCTGCTTGGCGGCGGTCTTCAGCCGGATGTTGAGGAAGCCGGGGCCGGCGATCTCGACCGCCTGCACCCACTGGGCGAAGGCGGGGGTGGCGAGCAGCGCGGCGCTCAGTTCCTCGGCGAGCTCGCGCGGCTTGCGGCCGAGCGGCTTCGCCAGCTGCATGGCGGCATTGCTGGCGAAGTCGCCGTGGGCCGCGACCTTGGGAGACTCGAACGCGGCCTTGAGGCCGGCGCCGGGGAGAAGGATCGAGCGTGTTCGCGAGCGCCGCGAGCAGCTCCTGTTTGACCAATAGCATCGCCGAATTTTACCGGGGGCAAACTCGGCCGCAGTTGACGATCGTCATCCGACCGTCCCCCTGGCCCGTTACGATGGTCAACCCCGAGGCGGGGCAGCCACTGTCACAACCCGTTTGCAAGGACACACACCATGAAGAAGCTCCTTTCCCTGGTCGCCTCCACCATCGCGCTCGGCGCCTGCCTTTCCTTCGGCGCCGCCCAGGCCCAGGACAAGGCCGCCACCCCGGCCGCTCCCGCCGCGGCGGCCCCCGCCGCAGCCGCCGGCGGCTGCGAAAGCCAAGGCCGTCGACAAGAACGGCAAGGCCCTGGCCGGCGCCGCCAAGGCCAGCTCGATCAAGAAGTGCGAGAAGGAAGCCAAGGCCGCCGCCGCTCCCGCCTGCGCCGCCAAGGCGGTCGACAAGAACGGCAAGGCGCTCGCCGGCGCCGCCAAGAACAGCTTCGTCAAGAAGTGCGAAGCGGACGCCGCCAAGGGCTGAGACCCGAAACCGCGTTTCTGAGCCACCTTTGCAAAACAAAGCCCGCCTCGTGCGGGCTTTGTTACTTGAGCACGCCCAACAGGTTGTTGTAGTCGTCGGTCCAGGGCCGCGCGGCCGGATCGACCGCGATCGGTTGCGCCGCCGCGGCGATCGGCGCGCGCGCCAGCACCTGGGGATCGCGCGCCACCAGCACCCAGTCGGTGGCGTGCAGCCAGGCCGAATCCTCCGCGTCGTCGCTGACCAGCACCGCGTGCAGCCCCTGCGACTGCGCGATGCGGGCCACCACGGGCGCGAGCGCGAGGAAGTGGTCGGTGACGTGGAAGGCCACCACGCCGTCGGGCCGCAGGTGCCGCATGTAGACCTGCATGGCCTGCGCGGTCAACAGGTGCACCGGCACCCGAGTCGCCGAGAAGGCATCGACCGCCAGCACGTCGAAGCCCTGCGCGCTCTCGCGTTCCAGCGCCAGCCGCGCGTCGCCGAGCACGCGCTCGACCTTCGCGCGGCTGTCGCGCAGGAAGGTGAATTCGCGGTCCGCGATGTCGAACACCTCGGGATTGATCTCGTAGAAGCGGTAGACGTCGCCCGTGCGCCCGTAGGCCGCGAGCGTGCCGGCGCCCAGGCCGATCAGCCCGACGCGGCGCGCGCCGATCGGCAGCGCCTCGATGGCGCGGCCCACGCCCGAGGTGGCGCCGTAATAGGTGGTGGGCTCGCGGCGGCGCTCGGGCGAGAGGAACTGCTCGCCATGCTTGATCGAGCCGTGGACGAACTGGCGCACGTAGTCGGGCGGATCCTGGCGCCGCACGTCGTAGGTATGCATCGAGCCGTAGAAATTGCGCCCAGGGTGCGCAGCCCCTCGTGGTCGCTGCGTACCTGCTCCGCCAGCAGCCAGGCGCAGCAGGCCGCGAGCCCCACGCCGGGCACCCACAGCAGCCAGCGCGCGCGCAGCACCAGCGCGCCGAGCAGCGCCGCCAGCACCAGCCCCGATGCCGAGCTCGTAGTAGGCCGGCAGCAGGTACGGCGCGCCGAGCCCGACCGTCACGCCGCCGATGGCGCCGCCCAGCGACAGCATCAGGTAGAAGCGCGTGAGGTGCGCGGGAGCGGGCCGCAGCCGCGCGGTCTCGCCGTGCAGGAACATGCACAGCACGAACAGGCCCGCCACGTGGATCGTCAGCGCGGTGTGGATCTCGAGCCCGGCGCCGTCCTGCAGCTGGTAGGCGCACAGCGCCAGCATCGCGGCCGCGAGCGGCACGAACAGGCCGCGCCGGTACCAGCGGTCGCTCTCGAAGCACAGCACGAAGCTCAGCAGGTAGAGCGACAGCGGCAGCACCCACAGGAAGGGCACGGCCGCGATGTTCTGCGTGATGTGGTTGGTGACGGCCAGCAGCAGCCAGGAGCCGAGGGCGGGCAGCGCGAGCCACAGCAGCTGGTCGATGCGGCGCGGCGCCGCGCCGGGCGCATCGGTGGACGCATCGGCAATCTCGGCGGCGGCCGGCAGGTCGTGGCTCCAGCGGCGCGCCATGTATAGCGTGGTGCCCGCGCAGAGCACGACGAAGCCCGCGTAGCCCCACGACCAGCCGATGGCCTGCTGCATCAGCGTGCTGCGCGGCTCGATCAGCACCGGGTAGCTCAGCAGCGAGAGCAGCGATGCGAGGTTCGACAACGAGAAGTAGCGGTACACGCGCGCGCCCCAGGGCGTGCGCGACACCCACGACTGCACCAGCGGCCCGGTGGTCGAGAGCAGGAAATACGGCAGGCCGATGGTGCCCACCAGCAGGCCCAGGATGCGCCAGGCCGGATCCTCGGCGCCGGCCGGCTTCCACTGCGCGCCAGCCACGATCGGCAGAAACGCCAGGCTCGCGAGCAGCAGCGCCACATGCAGCAGCGCCTGCGCGCGCATGCGCAGGTGGCGCGAGATCCAGTCCGAATAGGCATAGCCCGCGAGCAGCGCGACCTGGAAGAACACCATGCAGATCGACCACACGGCGGCCGAGCCGCCGAACCACGGCAGGATCTGCTTGGCGATCAGCGGCTGGACGAGGAAGAGGAGGAAGGCGCTGCCGAAGATCGTGCCGGCAAACAGGAACTGGATGCCGGCGTTCGCCATGCGACTACTTGCTGCCGAAGCCGCGCGCGAAGAACACCGCGGCCAGCGGGATCACGGCGATCAGGTGGGCCTGGATCATCACCAGCTTGCGCGTCTTCTTCACCTCGGCCTCCGACGGCAGCGTGCCGCTGGCGCGCAGCGCCTTGCGCCAGCGCAGGTAGTTCAGGGTCGGGAAGATCGACAGCACGCCGACCACGATGAACAGGCCCAGCTTCAGGTGCAGCAGCGGGTTGGTCCAGTACCAGGCCGTGCCCTTCACGCCCCAGAGGGTGCGCGCGATGCCGGTCAGCAGCACGGCCACGGCGGCGATGCCGTAGACCATGTCGACGCGCGCGAGCCGCTCGACCACCGCGGCATTGAGCCACTCGACGCGGCACAGCGCGGCTTCGCTGGCGATGAAGACGACCATCGTGAGGATGGCCAGCAGATGCAGGTAGGCGAGGATGGCTTCGAGGGTCATCGTGGCGTTCTCTTCGTCGGGGCGCGTGGGGTTTGCAAATGCAAACAGATTGTGCAGCCGCGCGCCCGGCTCAGGTCCGTCCACCCCAGAATTCGGGCCGCCCGTATTGGTCTTTGAGGAAATCAAGCCACAGTCGCACGCGCAGCGGCAGGTGCTTGGCGCCCGCGAACACCGCGTAGATGCCGTTGGGCGGTGCCGCGAACTCGTCGAGCAGCGGCACCAGCAGCCCGGCGTCGATCTCCGCCTCGACCTCCCAGGTGCTGCGCCAGGCGATGCCGTGGCCGGCCAGGCACCAGTCGTGCAGCACCTGGCCGTCGGAGCAGTCGAGCGGGCCGCTGGGCCGCAGGTGGATCAGCTCGTGGCCGCCCTGGGCGTCGGGAATGCGGAAGGCCCAGCCGCGCGTCTGCGAGGCGTCGCTGGTGAGCGCCAGGCAGGCGAAGCGCGAGAGCTCGTTCGGATGGCGCGGCGCGCCGTGTCGCAGCACGAACTCGGGCGTGGCCACGCAGCGGCGCCGGTTGTCGGCCAGCCGCACGCTGACCAGCGAGGAATCGGGCAGGTCGCCCACGCGCACCGCGCAGTCGAAGCTCTCGCCGGCCACGTCGACCACGCGGTCGCTGAGGTTCAGCGAGATCGTCACCTCGGGATGCAGCGCGTGGAAGCGCGGCACCAGCGGCGCGACGTGGCGGCGGCCGAAGCCCGCGGGCGCGGTCACGCGCAGGTGGCCGCTGGCCTTGACGCCGCCCGCGCTCACGCTGGCCTCGGCATTGGCGAACTCCACCAGCAGGCGCTGGCAGTCCTCGAGGAAGGCGCTGCCCTCGTGCGTGAGCGTGATGCGCCGCGTGGTGCGAACCAAAAGCTTCACGCCCAGGCGCTCCTCGAGCGCATCGAGCCGGCGCCCCATGATCGCGGGCGCCACGCCCTCGGCCTTGGCGGCCGCGGTGAGGCTGCCGCGCGTGGCGACCGAGACGAAGGATTCGAGCTGCTTCAGGCGGTCCATGGCGCCCGAACTATATAGAGGCGGCGGGAAGCCCGGCGCCGCGCGGGCTCATCCCGGGGACCGGCTATTCGGGCTGCACCCCGGCCTCGCGCACCGCCGCGCCCCAGCGCGCATGCTCGGCGCGCACGTACTGCGCCGCCTGCTCGGGGCTGCCGCCCACCGGCATGCTGCCCTCGGCCTGCAACTGCGCGATGGTCGCGGGCTTGGCCAGCGCCTTGTCGATCGCGGCGTTGAGCTTCTTCACGATCTCGCTCGGCGTGCCCGCGGGCACCACCACCGCCTTCCAGTCGACCGCCTCGAAGCCCTTGTAGGTCTCGGCCACGGTGGGAATGTCGGGCATCACCGGCAGCCGCCTGGCCGAGGTCACGGCCAGCGCGCGCAGCTTGCCAGCCTTGACCATCGACAGCGCGCCCTGCGGCGTCGCGAACATGCAGTCGGTCTGGCCGCCGAGCAGGTCGGTGATGGCCGGCGCCGCGCCCTTGTAGGGCACGTTGAGCACCTTGAAGCCCACGCGCTTGGCGAGCACCTCGCCGGCCATGTGGCCCAGAGTGCCGGTGCCGGCCAGCGCCTGCTTGATCTCGCCGGGCCTGGCCTTGGCCGCGGCGACGAAGTCGGCCAGCGAGCGGTACGGCGAATCGGCGCGCACCACTAGCACCACGGGCTGCGCGGCGACGACCGAGACCGGCACCACGTCCTTCAGCGCGTCGTAGGGCATCTTCGGGAACAGCGTCGGGTTGATCGCGAGGTTCGCGGTCTGGCCCATGCCGATGGTGTAGCCGTCGCGCTTGGCCTTGGCGACCACGTCGATGCCGATGTTGCCGTTGCCGCCCGCGCGGTTGTCGACGATGAAGCTCCACTTCGTGTCCTCGGCGAGCTTCTGCGCGACCAGCCGCGCCACGATGTCGGTGGCGCCGCCGGGCGTGTAGGGCACGACCAGGCGCACCGGCTTGTCGGGCCAGGCGGTGTCGGCATGGGCCGGCCAGGCGGTGAGCGCCAGGGCGCAGGCGAACGCGGTCGCGGCGCCGGCCAGCAGGCCGCGCCGTGGGATGGATGTCATGGGATCAGTCTCCTGTGGTGATGTGGCGGCGCCGGAGCGCCTCGATCGCTGCGTCGTCGTAGCCGGCTTCGCGCAGCAGCTCGACGGTGTGTTCGCCCAGGCGCGGCGGCTGCAGGCGGATGCCGGGCCGCACGCCGTCGAGGGTGAACGGTGCCAGCGGCACCTTGGCCATGTGGCCGTCGTTCATGCGCACCGGCGCGAGGCCGCCGGTGGCGTTGAGGTGCGGGTCGTCGAACAGCGCCTGCGGCTTGGTGATGGGCGCGAACGGCAGCTCGTTCTGCTCGAACACCGCGGCGAGCTCGGCCGCGCTGCGCTCGGCGAGGTGCGAGCGCAGGATCGGCATCATCCATTCGCGCGCCAGCACGCGGTCGTTGTTGGTCTTCAGGCGCGGGTCGGTGGCCAGTTCCTCGAGGCCGAAGGCCTGGCAGAACACGGCCCACTGCTTGTCGCTGACGGCCGCGAGGAAGATCTGCTCGCCGTCCTTGACCGTGAACACGTCGTACACCGCCCAGGCCGAGATGCGGCTGGGCATCGGGTCGGCCGGCTTGCCGGTGGCGGCGAACTGCATCATGTGCTGCGCCACCAGGAACACGTTGTTCTCGAACAGCGCCGACTGCACCTCGCAGCCCTTGCCCGTGAGCTCGCGCTGGCGCAGCGCGGCCATCGCGCCGATGGCGCCGAACATGCCGCCCATGATGTCGTTGACGCTGGTGCCCGCGCGCAGCGGATCGCCCGAGCGGCCGGTCATGTAGGCCAGGCCGCCCATCATCTGCACCACCTCGTCGAGCGCGGTGCGGTGGTCGTAGGGGCCGGGCAGGAAGCCCTTGTGGCTCACGTAGATCAGGCCCGGGTGCAGGGTCTTGAGCGTGTCGTAGTCCAGGCCCAGCTTCTTCATCGTGCCGGGCTTGAAGTTCTCGCTCACGATGTCGGCCGTGGCGATCAGGCGCAGCGCGGCCTCGATGCCCTCGGGTTGCTTGAGGTCGAGCGCGATGCTCTTCTTGTTGCGGTTGAAGGTCGGGAAGAAGCCGGCGCCCGAGCCGAGCAGGCGGCGCGTGTTGTCGCCCTCCACCGGCTCGACCTTGATGACCTCGGCGCCGAGGTCGGCCAGGATCAGGCCGCAGGTCGGGCCCATCACCATGTGGGTGAACTCGACCACGCGCACGCCGGCGTAGGGCAGCGGATTGGTGTCAGCCATGGGCGGTGTTCTCCTGGGCGAAGCCCTTGGGCAGGCCGGCCTCGGGCGTCATGCCGTAGACCGGTTCGCCGGGCAGGCCGGCCATGAGCGGCGCGCGCGCCGCGATGAGTTGGGCGATGTCGATGCCGGTGCGCACGCCCATGGCCTCGAACATGAAGACCAGGTCCTCCGTGACCGCGTTGCCCGAGGCGCCGGGCGCATAGGGGCAGCCGCCGAGGCCGCCGAGCGAGGCGTCGAAGGTGCGTACGCCCTCGTCCCAGGCCGCGAGGCAGTTGGCGATGCCGAGGCCGCGCGTGTTGTGCATGTGGGCCGCGCCGGCATGAGCACCGAGCTCGGCGCGCAGCCGCTTGAACAGCCGGCGCACCTGGGCGGGATTGGCATAGCCCACGGTGTCCGACAGGCCCGACTCGTCGGCGCCGGCCTCGATGCACTGGGCCGCGAGGCGGATCACGTCGTCCTCGGGCACCAGGCCCTGCAGCGTGCAGCCGAAGGCGGTGGAGATGCCGGCCTCGAGCTTCACCTGCGGCGCGATCGCGCGCCGCAGCTCGGCGATGGCGCGCACCTCCTCGACCATCTCGGTGGGCGTCTTGCGCACGTTGGCCAGCGAGTGCGCCACGCTGGCCGACACCGGCATGGTGAGCTTGTGCACGCCGGCCTCGAGCGCGGCCTGCGCGCCCTTGCGGTTGGGCACCAGCGCCATCACGACGAGGCCGGGCAAGGTGATCGCATGGCGCACCACCTCGGCCGCGTCGGCCATCTGGGGCAGCAGCTTCGCGGGCACGAAGGAGGCGACCTCGATCTCGCGCACGCCGGCGGCGTGCAGCGCATCGATCCAGCGCAATTTGTCGGCCGTGGGCATGGTGGCCGCGACCGATTGGAGGCCGTCGCGCGGACCGACCTCGCTGATGAGCACATCTGGGGTTGCCATCGGAAATTTGACGGTTCTGTTTGACAGTTCTATCTGACAGAACTATATTTTGCAGAACAGAATTAGACGCCGGCCCCGGCATCGCTGTCAAGCCACAGGCCCCGCCCATGCCCCGCAAAGCCCAGACCGAATCGATGTCCGACCGCGATGCCGCGCCCGGTGGCGCGGCCGCGGTCGACCGTGCCTTGAGCCTGCTCGGCGCCTTCCGCCCCGGCGACGAGGCGCTGTCGCTCGCGCAGTTCGCCGAGCGCACGCAGCTCTACAAGAGCACGGTGCTGCGCCTCCTGGCCTCGCTCGAGCACGCGCGGCTGATCCGCCGCCAGGACGACGGCCGCTACGCGCTCGGTTCGGAGATCGCGCGGCTGCACGGTCTGTACGCGGCCGCGCAGTCGCTCGACCGCATCGTGCTGCCGGTGCTGCGCGCGCTGGTCGCGGCCACCGGCGAGAGCGCGGCCTACCACGTGCGGCAGCCGCAGGGCACGGGCTGGGTGCGGCTGTGCCAGTTCCGTGTCGATTCGCCGCAGGTGGTGCGCGACCACGTGCGTGCCGGCGACCTGCTGCCCAACGACCGCGGCGCGGGCGCGCGCGTGCTGATCGCCTGGGGGCCCGAGGCCGAGCTGCCGCGCGCCGCGGCCGAGCGCCGGCGCTACGAGGAGATCCGCGCGCTGGGCTTCTGCGCGCTGGTGGGCGACCGCAGCGCCGAGCTCGCGGGCATCTCGGCGCCGGTGTTCCATGGCGACGGCCGCCTGGCCGCGGCGGTCACGCTGACCATGCCCGCGCATCGCTACGACGCGCGCCATGCCGAGGCGGTGCGTTCAGCGGCACGCGAACTGACGGGGCTGGTTTAGGAAAGCGGGATCGGACAGCCGAACGCAGAGGTCGCGAAGGTTTCGCAGAAGTCGCGAAAGGAACAGCCAAAAAATGGTTTTCCTTCTGCGACCTTTGCGTAGTTTTTGTCTTCCTTCTGCGTTCGGCTGTCCGGCTGTTCGGCTGTTCGGCTTCAGCCCTCGGCCTTGAAGCCCGAGTTCTTGATCGGCAGCTCCCACATCTTCAGGTGCGCCGCCTGCGTGGCCGCGAGTTCGGTCGGGCCGGCGTGCGTGGGCACCAGGCCCAGCGCGTAGATGCGCTCCTGCACGTCGGGCGCGCGCAGTGCCTCGGCCACGGCGCGGTCGAGGCGCTGCACCGTCTCGGCCGGCAGGCCGGCCGGGCCGTAGAGGCCGAAGAAGGCATTGGCCGTGACGTCGATGCCGGCCTCCTTGAGCGTGGGCACCTCGGGCAGCGAGCGGTTGCGCTGCGCGCCGGTCATCGCGAGGATGCGCACCTTGCCCGCGCGGTGGTGCTCGATGGTCTCCGAGGCGGTGTCGACCATCAGCGGCACCTGGCCGCCGATCAGGTCCTGCGCGGCCGGCGCGCCGCCGCGGTAGGCCACGTGCGTCATCGGCACGCCCGAGGCCTGCGCCAGCAGCTGGCCCGCGAAGTGCGGCACGGTGCCCGCGCCCGAGGTCGCGTAGTTGGCCTTGGTGGGGTTGGCCTTCATCCAGGCCAGCACGGCCTTCAGGTCGCCGGCCGGCGCGCCGGGGCCGGCCGTGACCGCGAAGTCGAAGGTGCCCGCGAGCGCGACCGGCGTGAAGTCCTTGACCGGGTCGTAGCCGAGGCTCGGGTAGAGCCACGGATGGATCACCAGCGCGCCGCTCGGCGAGAACACCAGCGTGTTGCCGTCGGGCGCCGAGCGCTTGACCTCGGCGAGCGCGAGCCGGCCGGCCGCGCCGGGCTTGTTGTCGATGATGACGTTCTGGTTGAGCGTCACGCGCATCTTGTCGGCCAGCAGGCGCGCGACCACGTCGGCCGAGCCGCCGGGCGGGAAGCCCACCAGGATGCGCAGGGTGCGCTCCTGCGCGAAGGACCGCGGCGCGATGGCGGCGGCGGCGGCGAATGCAGCGGCCTGCGCTGCGAACTGACGGCGTTTCATGGGGGTCTGTCTCCTCGGGGGTGGATGGTCTGTCGCGTTGTTGTCGTGTCGTCGTCCCTGGATTTCTTCGTTCTTCAGCGCAAGGCGGCCAGCAGCGCGCGGTTCTGCTCGGGCAGGCCGACCGAGACGCGCAGCCATTCGCCCAGGCCGTAGTTGCCCAGCAGCGAGACCTCGATGCCCGCGGCCAGCAGCCGCGCATGCACCGCGGCGCTGTCGCCCACCTTCACCGCCAGGAAGTTGCCCGACGAGGGCAGGTGCGCGAGGCCGAGTTCGTCGAAGCCCGCGGCGAGCTGCGCGCGGCCGGCGGTGTTGAGTTCGTAGCTGCGCGCGAGGAAGTCCGCGTCGCCCAGCGCGGCCGTGGCCGCGGCCAGCGCCGGCGTGGTGACGTTGAAGCGCGGGCGCTGCGCGTTCATGCGCGCGGCCAGCGCGGGCTGCGCCACGCCGTAGCCGATGCGCAGGCCCGCGAGGCCGAAGGCCTTGGAGAAGGTGCGCGCCACGATCAGGTTCGGCAGCCGCCGCACCCAGCCGATGCTGTCGTAGCGCTGCGCGGGCGCGAGGTACTCGGTGTAGGCCTCGTCGAGCAGCACCGTCACGTGCGCCGGCACCGACTGCAGGAAGGCCTCGAGCGGCGCGGCCTCGATGAAGCTGCCGGTGGGATTGTTGGGGTTGGCGACGAAGACCAGCTGCGTGTCCTCGCCGATCGCCGCGCGCATCGCGTCGAGGTCGTGGCCGAAGTCGCGCGCCGGCACCACGACGGCGCGCGCATGGGCATGCGCCGTGGCCTGGGCGTAGACCACGAAGCCGTACTGCGAATAGACCACGCTCTCGCCCGGCTTCAGGCTGACCTGCGCGGCCAGCTCGAGGATCTCGCTCGAGCCGCTGCCCAGCACCAGCCATTCGGGCGGCACGTCCAGGCGCGCGGCCAGCGCCTGCTTGAGCGCGCTGCCGTTGCTGTCGGGGTAGGTGCCGGCGCCCGCGAGCGCGTCGGCGGCCGCGCGGCGCGCCGACTCGGGCATGCCGAGCGGGTTTTCGTTGGAGGCGAGGAGGATCTTCGGGGCGGTCATGTCGTCGGTGCGAAAAGGCGGATTTATTTAAGAAGTTAAATTTATCCGGCCCATCCAGTGCGGCCATCGGGGCCTACCCTTCCCGCGGTTGCGGGCGGGTGAACGCATTGCAGGCCGCAGGTGAACGCAAAGGCGGTGAGCGGCGCCGATTACATTCATTTTTGTCATCGATTAATCCCGCTTTGAGCTATTACTCTTCACTACGGTATGCAATAAAGTGGAGCTTATGGATCGCGCATGCGCGCGCCCCGAACCCGAATACATCCCCCGCATCGCATTTCGTCCCCGAGGAGAAAACATGACCGCCCGCACCACCGCCCACGGACTCCAGGTCGCGACCGAACTCCACCGCTTCGTCGAGGAGAAGGTGCTGCCCGCCAGCGGCGTGGCCAGCGAGACCTTCTGGAAGGGTTTCGACGCCATCGTCACCGACCTCGCGCCCAAGAACGTGGCGCTGCTCGCCGAGCGCGACCGCCTGCAGAGCGAACTCGACGCCTGGCACAAGAAGAACCCCGGCCCGATCGCCGACATGCCGGCCTACCGCGCCTTCCTCGAGAAGATCGGCTACCTGCTGCCGCAGCCCCAGGGCGCGAAGGCGACCACCGCCAACGTCGACGCCGAACTGGCGCAGCAGGCCGGCCCGCAGCTGGTGGTGCCGATCCTCAACGCGCGCTACGCGCTCAACGCCGCCAACGCGCGCTGGGGCTCGCTGTACGACGCGCTCTACGGCACCGACGCCATTCCCGAGACCGACGGCGCAGAGAAGGGCAAGGGCTACAACCCCGTGCGCGGCGCCAAGGTCATCGAGTTCGCGCGCAACGTGCTCGACCAGGCCGCGCCGCTGGTCAACGGCTCGCACAAGAACGCCACCGGCTACAGCGTGAAGAACGGCCAGTTGGTCGTCGCGCTGCAGAGCAGCAGCACCGCGCTGGCCGATCCTTCGCAGTTCATCGGCTACCAGGGCGATGCCGCGGCCCCGTCGTCGGTGCTGCTCAAGCACAACGGCATCCACCTCGACATCCGCATCGACCGCTCCACGCCGATCGGCAAGAGCGACGCCGCCGGCGTCAGCGACCTGGTGCTCGAGGCCGCGCTGTCGACCATCCTCGACCTCGAGGACTCGGTGGCCGTGGTCGATGCCGCCGACAAGGTGGTCGCCTACTCGAACTGGCTCGGCATCGTGCAGGGCACGCTGACGGAAGAAGTCGCCAAGGGCGGCAAGACCTTCACGCGCGGCCTCAACCCCGACCGCGAATACACCGGCGCCAACGGCCAGCCGATCAAGCTGCATGGCCGCTCGCTGATGTTCCTGCGCAACGTGGGCCACCTGATGACCAACCCGGCCGTGCTGTACGACGGCGGCAAGGAAATCCCCGAAGGCATCCTCGATGCCGTGGTGACCACCACCATCGCGATGATCGACCTCAAGCGCAAGGGCAACTCGCGCACCGGCAGCATCTACATCGTCAAGCCCAAGATGCACGGCCCGGCCGAAGTGGCCTTCGCGAGCGAGCTGTTCGGCCGCGTCGAGCAGCTGCTGGGCCTGCCGGCCAACACCGTGAAGCTCGGCATCATGGACGAGGAGCGCCGCACCAGCGTGAACCTCAAGGCCTGCATCGCCGAGGCCGCCGCGCGCGTGGCCTTCATCAACACCGGCTTCCTCGACCGCACCGGCGACGAGATGCACACCGCCATGCAGGGCGGCCCGATGATCCGCAAGGGCGACATGAAGGCCAGCGCCTGGATCGGCGCCTACGAGAAGAACAACGTGCTGGTCGGCCTGTCGTGCGGCCTGCGCGGCAAGGCGCAGATCGGCAAGGGCATGTGGGCCATGCCCGACCTGATGGCCGCCATGCTCGAGCAGAAGATCGGCCACCCCAAGGCCGGCGCCAACACCGCCTGGGTGCCCTCGCCCACCGCCGCCACGCTGCATGCGCTGCACTACCACCAGGTCAGCGTGACCGCGGTGCAGCAGGAGCTCGAGAAGATCGACGCCGATGCCGAGCGCGACAACATCCTGAACGCGCTGCTGCAGGTGCCGATCGCCGCCGAGGCCAAGTGGACCGAGGCCGAGAAGCAGCAGGAGATCGACAACAACGTGCAGGGCATCCTCGGCTACGTGGTGCGCTGGATCGACCAGGGCGTGGGCTGCTCGAAGGTGCCCGACATCCACGACGTGGGCCTGATGGAAGACCGCGCCACGCTGCGCATCTCGAGCCAGCACATCGCCAACTGGCTGCTGCACGGCGTGGTCACCAAGGCGCAGGTCGACGAGACCTTCCAGCGCATGGCCAAGGTGGTCGACGGGCAGAACGCCGGCGACCCGCTGTACCAGCCGATGGCCGGCCACTTCGACACCTCGGCCGCCTACAAGGCCGCGCAGGACCTGGTGTTCAAGGGCATCGAGCAGCCCAGCGGCTACACCGAGCCGCTGCTGCACGCCTGGCGCCTGAAGGTCAAGGGCGAAGCCTGATCGCCGAGCGCGCGACTCGCGAACCACGGCGCCTTCGGGCGCCGTTTTTCATGGCTGGTTAGGATGCGGGCCGCTCTCCGTTTCCCGCTGCTCCATGACGTTCTCCCCGGCCCGCGCACGTTCGGCCACCTCGATGCTGATCGTGCTGGCCTCGGCCTTCGCGCTGAGCCAGGCCTTCCGCACCGTCGGCGCGATGATGGCCACGCCGCTCTCGCAGCACTTCGGCCTCACGGCGCAGGCGCTCGGCCTGTGGGCCGGCACCTTCCACTTCATGTTCGGCGCCACGCAGCTCGCGATGGGCGTGTCGATCGACATGTACGGCGTGCGCCGCACGGTGCTCACGGCCTTTCCGCTCGCGATCGCGGGCGCGGTGCTGTGCGCGCTGGCGCCGAGCTTCCATGCGCTGCTGCTGGGCCAGGCGATGATCGGCGTCGGCTGCGCGCCGGCCTTCCTGGCCTGCACCGTGTTCATCGCGCGCCACTTCGAGGCCGCGCGCTTCACCGCCATGTCGGGCCTGGTCATGAGCCTCGCGGGCCTGGGCATCCTGTTCACCGGCACGCCGCTGGCGCTCTTGATCGAGGCCGCGAGCTGGCGCGCGGGCTATGCCTGCCTCGCGGGCTTCGCGGTGCTGTCGTGGGGCTTCGTGTTCTGGCGCGTGCACGAGCCGCCGCATGCGCAGGCCACGCAGCGCCAGACGGTGGGCCAGGCGGTGCGCGAGCTGCTGCCGCTGTTCGCGATGCCGCACACGCTGGGCCTGCTGTGCTTCGCCTGCGTCTCGTACGCGGCCTTCATCACCTTGCGCGGCCTGTGGCTCGGCCCGGTGCTGCACGACCGCCACGGGCTCTCGCTCGTGAGCAGCGGCAACGTGGCGCTGGTGATGACCGTCGCGGGCATGATCAGCCCGGCGCTGTTCGGCCGGCTCGATCCCGGTGGCGCGCGGCGCGGGCGCTGGCTCATGGGCTGCGCCTCGGCGGCCGCGGTCATGTTCGCGCTGATGGCGTTCACGCAGTCGCTGGCGGTCGACATCGGCCTGCCGATCCTCTACGGCCTGCTCTCGGGCTACTCGGTGCTGCAGTACTCGTACACGCGCGCCGCCTATCCGGCCGCGATGACCGGGCGCGCGCTGTCGCTGCTCAACATGGCGATGTTCCTCGGCGTCTCGCTGATGCAGTGGACCACCGGCGTGGCCGCCTCGTGGGCGGCCACGAACGGCGTCGAGCCGTTCCGCGCGGTGTTCCTCACGATCGCGCTGATGCTGGCCGCGGGCACCACGGCCTTCCTGCTGCTGCCGCGCGCGGTCGCTGCCCAACGCTGAGGCTGAGGCTCAGCCGAGCCGCGAGCGCACCTCCACGCGGCCCAGCCGGCGCATGTCTTGCGCGTACACCTGCGGCCGGCCGTACATCGCCCGCGCATCGGCGCTGCCGAAGGCCGGGGGCTCGCAACCCTTGCGCGTGACGAAGCAGCGGCGCAGCACGTCGTAGTGCCGCGGCTCGGCCTCGCCGGCGCGCGCCTCGGGCACGCGCGCGAGCCGCACCTCCCACCAGGCGCCATCGACGCGGTGCCACTGCGTGACGGCATCGATGACGTGATAGGGCGCATAGGGTCGCACCGTCTCATGGCCGCCGTAGCGCTCGGCCCGTTCGGCCTTGCGTTGCTGCTTCGCGCGCCGCAGGTGGCGGTTGGGCAGCAGGATGCCCGTGCCGGGATGCACGAACAGCTCCACCGACGCCGACTCGCGCAGCGGCACCAGCGACCGTTGCCACACGCGGCCCGGCACCCACACCTCGCCCTCGCGCAGCTCGGCCTGGCGTTCGACGAACTGGTCGATGTGCACGAAGAGGTGCGCCTGCACCGTGTTGCGCCGGTCGATGCCGTCGCAGAGCTCGCTCCACACCTTGTCCCAGGGCCGATGCACCTGCTTGTGCAGCCAGCGCTTGAGCGGCTGCAGGTTCTCGCTGAGCCACTTGGGGTGCTGGTAGCCGCGCCGCATGCCCAGGTGCGATCCGCGCTCGCGGCTGTTGCGCCACAGGCGGCCGTCGCCCTGCACGCGCCAGCCGCCGCGCGGGCGTTCGACGATCACCTTGTCCATGTCTTCGCGCATGGTCAGTCCTCCTTCAGTCCGCGCGCCGCCTTCTGCAGCGCGACCTTCTGCGCGCGCCGCTCGGCGCGATGCGTGCGCAGGTGGCGGCCCGCACCCTGGCTGGATGCGCGGCGCGCCATCGCGGCCACGACGGGATTGCGCGGGGCTTCGCCCGGCACCGAGAAATAGAACCGGCCCAGACGCTTCTCGTCGTCACGGGCCTTTCGCTGAGCACTCATGTGCACACACTCCGGATCAAAACAAAAAGGCCCCGGCGAATGTTTGCGCGCGGGGCCCTTGTCGATACGGCCGCGGCGGGATGCGTGGATGCACATCCGGCCGGGGCGGTCGGTGTGCGGTCAGGAGTTCAGAGGACGGTTCATTGAAGTGGTGGTGCGCCCGGGAGGTCGATCGTCGCCGTGCGCGCGTGAAAGAAAAACTGTCGCTGAAAAATGAAGGCCGGATTCTGGCGAGGCCGCGCACGCTGCGCAAGACCGTTGTGCAACGCTGTGGCGTGAAGGCGACGTGCCCGTTTCACCGTCATCGAAGAAAAAAACCGCCGCGCGAATCCAGCCGCGCATGCGCCCCGTATTGGTCTCAAGCGCATCGCGCCCCCGCGCTGTTGGCGGTTCCACAGACACATGGCGATGCGCGCATGGCGCATCCCTCAAGGAGACCTTCATGAAGAAACTCGTCATCGCACTCGGCGTCTCGGTCCTGCTCGGCGCTTGCGCGGGCGGCGGCATGGGCATGGGTGGCAGCAGCAGCAGCATGAACACGCCCATGGTCGGCGGCGCGCCGATGTATCCGACGAAGGACATCGTCGACAACGCCGTGAATTCGAAGGACCACACGACGCTGGTCGCGGCCGTGAAGGCCGCGGGCCTGGTCGACACGCTCAAGAGCCCCGGCCCGTTCACCGTGTTCGCACCGACCAACGCGGCCTTCGCCGCGCTGCCGCCCGGTACGGTCGACACGCTGCTCAAGCCCGAGAACAAGGGCACGCTGACGACGGTGCTGACCTACCACGTGGTGCCCGGCCGCATGGACAGCGCCGCGCTGATGAACGCGATCAAGGCCGGCGGCGGCAAGGCCACGCTGAAGACCGCGAGCGGCGGCACGCTGACCGCGATGATGAGCGGCAGCAACGTGCTCGTGACCGACGCGAAGGGCGGCACCGCGATGGTGACGATCGCCGACGTCTACCAGTCGAACGGCGTGATCCACGTCGTGAACAAAGTGCTGCTGCCGGGCTGATCGCCCGCCGGCGCGGCGCGCTCAGGCGCGCTGCGCCGCCTCGGCCTCTTCGGCCTCCTCGCGCAGCCACTGCGCGAACTCGAGCGCATCGCGGTTGCCCGCGGCACGCCGCGAGGTCTCGACGAAGTAGCCGCGCTGCGAGGCCGCGCCCTCGCCCAGCGGCGCCACCAGCCGGCCCTCGCGCATCAGCTCGCGCAGCAGCGGCAGGCGCCCGATCACCACGCCCTGCCCCGCCACCGCCGCGCCCACCGCGTCGGCGTACTGCGTGAAGCGCAGCGTGCTCTTCATGCGCAGGTCGTGCAGCCCCATCACCTTGAGCCAGGGTTCCCAGTCGACGGTGGGCGCCTCGCTGTGGTCGGGGTACTCGACGGTGAGCAAGGTGAGGTTCGCGAGATCGGCCGGCTTGCGCAGCGACTTGGCGAGCGCGGGCGAGCACAGCGGCACCACGCTCTCCTCGAACAGCGCCGGCCCCTTGCCGCGCGAGACCGGCATCAGCCGCACCGCCACGTCGACGCGGCTGCGCTCGAGGTCGAGCACCTCGAGCGTGGCCGACACGCGCACGTCGACCTGCGGATGGCTGCCGGTGAAGCGCGCGAGCCGCGGGATCAGCCACAGCGAGGCGAAGCCCGGCGTGGTGGTGATCGCGACCTGGCGCGGCGCCGAGCCGGCGCGCACGCGCGCGGTGGCATCGCGCAGCCGCTCCAGGCTGTCGGTGACGGCGCGCTGCATCACGCCGCCGGCCTCGGTGAGCACCAGCGCGCGATGGCGGCGCTCGAACAGCAGCACGCCCAGGCTCGCCTCGAGCTGCTGGATCTGGCGGCTCACGGCCGACTGCGTGAGATGCAGCTCGGTCGCGGCCAGCGTGAAGCTGAGCCGACGCGCGGCCGCCTCGAAGCTGCGCATGAGTTCCAGCGGCGGCAGGTCGACCGTGCTCTGGGGCGGGGCCGGCGAGGCCTTCTTTGCATTCTCGATACGCATGCAATGAGTTCCAAAAGACCGTTTGTAAAGGACTGGGCGCTCAATATATTCATTCGCATGACGAATGCAATGGAGCTTGCCATGAGCACCCCCTTCCCTTCCTGCTTCCAGCTCAGCCTGCCGGCGCGCGCGGTCGTCGCCGTGGCCGATGGCGCCGGCGTGGGCATCGAATGCCGCAGCGGCTCGGTCTGGGTCACCCTGGATCGCGATCCGCGCGACATCGTGCTCGAGCCCGGCGAGCGCTTCGAGGGCACCGAGCACCGCCGCATCCTGGTGTCGGCGCTCGAGCCCGCGCGCATCACGGTGTCGGACGCGCAGCCGGCCGCGATCCCGCTGCCGGTGCCCGCGCGCCGGCGGTCGCCTTGGCGACTGCTGCCCCACGGGTTGTCCCCGGCTTGACCCGGGGCGCCCCGGCATCGAACCATCGATGCCAGGGAACCGGAGCAGGCCATCCAGAGCCGCCCCGTCGACGGGCGGCTTTTTCTTTGGGCGCCACGCACGGTCATCCATTCGCCCCGAACATCCGAGCCGACGAACACGTGGAGAGATTCCGATGACGCAGCAGCCACCCCAGGACCCGGGCGCCCAGCCCAGCGTGCTCTACGCGCTCGACGAGGGCATCGCCACGCTCACGCTCAACCTGCCGGCCAAGCTCAACCCGCTCGCGATCGAGCTGCAGCAGGAACTGCGCGCCCACCTCGAGCGCATCCGCGACGACCGCGCGGTGCGCGCCCTGATCCTCACGGGCGCGGGCAAGGCCTTCTGCGTGGGCGCCGACCTCAGCGCGATGCGCCCGCCGCAGGACGGCAAGACGCTCGGCGACCAGACCGCCGAATGGATGCAGTCGCTGAGCAATCCGCTGATCGAGACGCTGCAGTCGATGCCGATCCCGGTCGTGGCCGCCGTCAACGGCGCAGCCGCCGGTGCCGGCGTGGGCCTCGCGCTCGCGGCCGACATCACGCTGGCGGCGCGCAGTGCCTACTTCTACCTGCCCTTCCTGCCCAAGCTCGGCATCGTGCCGGACCTGGGCTGCACCTGGGCCATTCCACACCGCGCGGGCCGGGCGCGCGCGATGGGCATGGCGCTGCTCGACGAGCGGCTCGGCGCCGGGCGCGCGGTGCAGTGGGGCCTGATCTGGGGCTGCGTGGACGACGAGAACCTGATGGCCGAGGCGCGCGAGACTGCGCAGCGCCTCGCGCGCCTGCCCGCGCATGCGGTGACCGAGGCACGCGCCGCCTTCGCCGCGGCCGAGCGCCACACGCTGCCCGAGCAGTTGCACTACGAGAGCGAGCGCCAGCGCGAGCTGATCGAGCGGCCGACCTTTCGCGAAGGCGTGAGCGCTTTCCTGCAGAAGCGCGCGCCCGAATTCCCGGGGCGTTGAGCAGGGCCGGCGCGCGGCTGGCCGCTGTCATGCGAGTGCGCCAGAATGGCCCTTCCGCGCGAAGGAGCCCCGCATGCCCACGAACCCCACCAATGCCTTCTACGCCCAGTCGGGCGGCGTCACCTCGGTCATCAATGCCTCGGCCTGCGGCGTGATCGAGACGGCGCGCCGTCATCCCGAGCGCATCGGCCGTGTCTATGCCGGTCGCAACGGCATCATCGGCGCGCTGACCGAGGACCTGATCGACACCGGTGCCGAGCCGGCCGAGGCCATCGCCGCGCTGCGCAGCACGCCCGCGGGCGCCTTCGGCTCCTGCCGCTACAAGCTCAAGTCGCTCGAGAAGAACCGGCGCGAGTACGAGCGGCTGATCGAGGTCTTCAAGGCGCACGGCATCGGCTACTTCTTCTACAACGGCGGCGGCGATTCGGCCGACACCTGCTTCAAGGTGAGCCAGCTCTCGCAGTCGATGGGCTATGCGCTGCAGGCCATCCACGTGCCCAAGACCATCGACAACGACCTGCCGCTGACCGACTGCTGCCCGGGCTTCGGCTCGGTCGCGAAGTACGTGGCGGTGTCCACGCTCGAGGCCTCGTTCGACGTGCGCTCGATGGCCGCGACCTCGACCAAGGTGTTCGTGCTCGAGGTCATGGGCCGGCACGCGGGCTGGATCGCGGCGGCCGGCGGGCTCGTGGCCGAGCAGGGCATTCCGGTGGTGGTGCTGTTCCCCGAGATCGAGTTCGACAAGCAGCGCTTCCTCGCGCGCGTCGACGCGCTGGTGAAGCAGCACGGCTACTGCTCGGTGGTGGTGTCCGAGGGCTGCCACCATCCCGACGGCACCTTCCTCGCCGAGCAGGGCACGCGCGACGCCTTCGGCCATGCGCAACTCGGCGGCGCGGCGCCCGTGGTGGCGCAGATGGTGAAGGACGCGCTGGGCCACAAGTTCCACTGGGCGGTGGCCGACTACCTGCAGCGTGCGGCGCGCCACATCGCCTCGGCCACCGACGTGCGCCAGGCCTACGAACTCGGGCAGCGCGCGGTCGAGCTCGCGCTCGAGGGCCACAACGCGGTGATGCCGACGATCGAGCGCACCAGCGATGTGCCCTATGCCTACGCCATCGGCAGCGCGCCACTGGCCTCGGTGGCCAATGTCGAGAAGCCGATGCCGCGCGACTTCATCTCCGACGACGGCTACGGCATCACCGAGCAATGCCGGCGCTACCTGCTGCCGCTGATCGAGGGCGAGGACTACCCGGCCTACCGCGGCGGCCTGCCGGTCTACGCCACGCTCAACAACGTGGCGGTGCCGAAGAAGCTGCCGCCGTTCGAGCTCGCGTGATGGCGAACACCGCGCAGGCGCTCGACGCCACGCGCTGCCCGCTGTGCGGCGAGTCGAACCGCTGCGCGATGGAGATCGAGCGCGAGACCGGCCAGCCGCAGCCGCCGTGCTGGTGCATGGCGATGGATTTCTCGCAGGCACCGCTCGAGCGCCTGCCCGAGGCGCTGCGCGGCCAGGCCTGCCTCTGCGCGCGCTGCGCGGCGGGCGCTCAGGACGACTGAACCGCGGGCTGGGCCTCGCCCTCGGCCACCTGCTCCTGCTCCTGCTCCTGCGCTTGCGCCGTGGCCTCGGCCGCCGCCTCCACGTCCTGCGCCGTCACCAGCGACGGCCCGCCGTCGCCGCGCAGCTCGGTCACCACGCAGTGGATGAACTGCAGCTTGCCGACGGCGGTGCGCGGCAGCACGAAGGGATAGAAGTCGGGCTGGCCCATGCTGCGCGACAGCTCGTTGAGCACGTTGGTCAGCCGCACCCAGCTGTTGATGAAGTCGAGGAATTTCGCGGCCTCGGGATGCTCGGGCCGCCACAGGTCCTCGGGCGTGAACAGGTCGCTCGTGAGTTCGACGTTGGTGGCATCGACGCCGAAGCTCATCGCGGTGTCGGCCGAATCGGCCATGTGCAGGTAGTGGGCCCAGGTCTCGGCCCAGTCCTCCCACGGATGCATGCTGGCGTAGCTGCTCACGAGGCGCTGCGCCCAGTCGGGCGGCGGGCCCTGGTTGTAGTGCTGCTGCAGCGCGGCGCCGTAGTCGGCGCGCTCGTCGCCGAACAAGGTGCGGAAGTCCTCGAGCCAGGCCGAGGGCAGCACCAGCAGGTCCCAGTAGTAGTGGCCGATCTCGTGGCGGAAGTGGCCCACCAGCGTGCGATAGGGCTCGTGCATCTCGGTGCGGATGCGCTCGCGCACCGCGTCCTCGGCCTCCTCGGCATTGAGGGTGATGATGCCGGTGTCGTGGCCGGTCATCACGTGCGGTCCGCCCGGCAAGTTGCTCAGGAAGTCGAAGGCCAGGCCGTGCACCGGGTCGGCATGGCGGCTCACCACGGGCAGCCGCAGCGCGAGCAGCTGCGAGATCAGGCGCCGCTTGGCCTGCTCGAGCTTGCGCCAGAGTTCGTCGTTGCCGGCCACCGAGAGATCGGGGATGGTGCGCGTGACGCTGCAGGCCAGGCAGTAGCCGGGCGCGAGGCCGTGCGTGTCGGGCGCGGGCGCCTGGCCCGGGCGCGCCACCGGCACCATCCAGTTGCAGGCCGCGGGCGTCATCAGGTTGGCGCAGCGCCGGTAGGTCGGGCCCTGCGGGTCGCCGAAGAGGGTGTAGCTGTCGGGCTCGGCGACGGCGTTGCCGTTGGCGTCCTCGGCCACGGCGAGCGCGAGCGGCACCACGCCGAGGCTGTCCTCCACGTAGCCCAGCGGCGTGTGGCAGGCCAGGCATTCGCTGTTGCGCAGGAACACGGGCCGGCCGCACTGGCAACGGTAGGCGCGCGTGACGGTGGGCGCGGCGAGCTCGGCGGCCAGGGTGGTCGCGCCTTCGGCGGGTTCGGGCGTCGTTTCGTCGTTCGTCGCGGAGGGAGAGTGATCCATGGTCGTCTTTGTGTGGTGCCTGCGGCGGGTCGGATGCGGGACAGCCGGGGCATTGTGGAGCCGGCCCTCGCGCGGGCCGCCGCGCAAAGCCCGATATGCTTGTAGGACGACGGGCCCGGCATCGCCGACCTTCACGCCCGACGCTTCCCCACTTCCGATGACCCACCACGAGACGCCCGAAGCCGCCACGCCGGCCCCGCCCCCCGCCATGGGCCCGCTGCGCGCGCGCTACGGCGAACGCTACCGCTGGTACCTGCTGCTGTCGGTGATGGTCGGCACGATGGCCTCGATCATGTCCTCGACCATCGTCAACGTGGCGATCCCCGGCATGAGCCACCACTTCTCGCTGGGCCAGGAGCGCGCCCAGTGGGTGAGTTCGGGCTTCATGGTGGCGATGACGGTGTCGATGCTCACCACGCCCTGGCTGCTGGCGCGCTACGGCTACCGGCGCACCTACGTCGGCACCATGCTGCTGCTGCTGGCCGGCGGCGTCGCGGGCGGCATGGCCAACGATTTCTCGCTGGTGCTGCTGGCGCGCGTGGCCGAGGGCCTGGCCGCGGGCGTGGTGCAGCCGATCCCCCGCGATCATCATCCTGCGCGCCTTCGAGCCCCACGAGCAGGGCCGCGCGAGCGGCATCTTCGGCATGGGCGTGGTGCTGGCGCCGGCCATCGGCCCGAGCATCGGCGGCGTGCTGGTCGACCTGTTCGGCTGGCGCTCGATCTTCTACATGGTGGTGCCGTTCTGCCTGGCCTCGCTGTGGCTGGCCTACAAGTTCGTGCCGACCACCGCGCCCGGCGGCGCGGTCGCGGCGCGCAGCGGCGGGCTCGACGTGCGCGGCCTCGCGCTCGGCACCGTGGGCACGCTGTGCCTGCTCAACGGGCTGGTGGCGCTGCGTGGCGATTCGCCGCTCGAGGCAGTCGCGCTGCTGGGCGGCGCGCTGCTCTCGTTCGGGCTCTTCATCTGGTGGCAGCGGCGGCTGGCGGCCGCGGGCGGCACGCCGCTGATGAACCTCGCGCTGTTCGGCTACCGCCAGTTCGCGATGGGCAGCGTGGTCGCCTTCATCTACGGCACCGCGCTGTTCGGCTCCACCTACCTGCTGCCGGTCTACATGCAGGTCGGGCTGCACCTGTCGGCCTCGCACGTGGGCACGATCCTGCTGCCGGCGGGCTTCGTGCTGGCGGCCACCATCGCGGGCGTGGGCCGGCTGGCCGACCGGCAGCCGACCTGGGCGCTGGTGAGCATCGGGCTGGCGCTGCTGGCGGCCTCGTTCGCGCTGATGATGGTGCTGCGCGCCGACAGCGCGCTGTGGCTGCTGGTGGCCTTCGCGATCGTCGGGCGCATCGGGCTGGGCTTCATCCTGCCCTCGCTGAACCTGGGCTCGATGCGGCCGCTGGCCAAGCCGCTGATCCCGCAGGGCGCGAGCGCCATCAACTTCGTGCGCATGCTCGGCGGCGCGGCCGGCGTGAGCCTGTGCGCGATCGTGCTCGAGTGGCGGCTGGCGGCGCACGGCGACTCGCTCGCCAACCCGCAGACCAGCCCGGCGCGGCTGGCGGCCTTCGACGAGGTGTTCGCGATGCTGGCCGGCCTGTGCGCGCTCGCGATCTGCGCGGCCTGGCAGCTGCGCATCCGCCCGAACGCCGACGACGCGCCCCGCAAGCCGGGGTAAACCCCTGCGGGCAAACGGCCGCCCATCGATTTCAATTGTTATCAGTTGTATCGATTGGACGGTTTTCTCCCATGCATCGTCGGAATTTCATGGCCGCCTCGGCGGCCGCGGCCAGCCTTGGCCTTTTTCCCGTGGCCCGCGCGGCCGAGAACGGCGTCACCGACACCGAGGTGGTGCTCGGCCACACCGGCATCCTGAGCGGCCCGCTGGGCGCGCCGATCAAGGTGGTGATGGCCGGCGCGGGGCTGGCCTTCGACGCCGTCAACGCGCAGGGCGGCGTTTCGGGCCGCAAGATCCGGCTGGTGTCGCTCGACGACGAGCTCTCGCCCGAGAAGGCGGTGGCCAACTACGAGAAGCTGCTCGGCGAACACCGCGCGTTCGCCTTCTTCGGCTGCGTCGGCTCGGCCACCACCGCGGCCGCGGCCAAGGTGCTGTCGCAAAGCGGCGCGCCGATGGTCGCGGGCTACGCGGTGTCGGATTCGGCGCGCGAGAAGGTCATGGGCTCGGGCTACTTCGTGCGCGCCACCTTCGCGCGCGAGGCGCAGGCGCTGGTGCAGCACCTCACGACCATCGGCGTGACGCGCATCGCCTCGGCCTGCCTCGACAACCCGGGCGGCGCCGAAGTGACGAAGCTGGTCGAGGCCGCGCTCGCGGCGCACCAGCTCAAGCCGGTGGCGGCGGTGGCGGTCAAGGGCGACGGCTCGACCAACGCCGCCATGGGCAAGGCGCTGGCCGACAGCAAGGCGCAGGCGGTGATCATGTACCTGGGCGGCGCCATCGGCGGCGAGGTGATGAAGAGCGCCTGGGACGCGGGCGGGCGCCAGATGTTCTACGGCATGTCGATCGTGCCTGGCGACGTCACGGCCAGGCTGGTGGGCGACAAGACCAGCGGGCTGGCGATCTCGCAGGTCGTGCCCTATCCCTGGAGCGAGGTCGATCCGGTGACGCGCGACTACCGCCAGCTCGCCGAGCGCGCCAAGGTCGACATCGGCTACCTGAGCTTCGAAGGCTACGTGAACGCGCTGGTGATGATCGAGTCGCTGCGCCGCGCCGGCCGCGACCTCACGCGCGCGCGGCTGCATGCGGCGCTCAAGGCGATGAAGCTGCGCATCGCCGGCATGGAGGTCGACTTCACCGGCGCCAGCAACACCGGCTCGCGCTTCATCGAGATGGTCCGCGTGACCAAGGAAGGCCGCTTCCTGCGCTGAGGCGGAAGCAAACCCAAGCGCTCGGGTAAGCGGGGGCGGTGTCTTAATGGCCCCATGTGTCAATTGCTAGGGATGAACTGCAACACGCCGACCGACGTGACCTTCAGCTTCACGGGGTTCGCGCAGCGCGGTGGCCGCACCGACCACCACGCCGACGGCTGGGGCATCGCCTTCTTCGAGGACCGCGGGCTGCGCCATTTCGTCGACCACCAGCCGGCCTGCGAGTCGCCGGTGGCCGAGCTGATCCGGCGCTACCCGATCCAGAGCCGCAACGTCATCGCCCACATCCGCAAGGCCACCCAGGGCGAGGTCAACCTGCAGAACTGCCACCCCTTCGTGCGCGAGCTGTGGGGCCGCTACTGGGTGTTCGCGCACAACGGCGACCTGAAGGACTTCCGCCCGCGGCTGCACGGCAACTTCCACCCGGTGGGCAACACCGACAGCGAGCACGCCTTCTGCTGGCTGATGCAGGAACTCGCGAAGTCGCATGCGGGCGTGCCCAGCGTCGAGGAGCTCACGCTCACCTTGCGCGAACTCGCGCCGCAGCTCGCGCGGCACGGCACCTTCAATTTCATGCTCTCGAACGGGCAGGCGCTGTGGGCCCATGCCTCCACGAACCTCTGGTACGTGGAACGGCGCCATCCCTTCGTGACCGCGCAGCTGTCGGACGAGGACCTCGAGATCGACTTCGCCCAGCACACCACGCCCAACGACCGCGTCGCGGTGGTGGTGACGGCGCCGCTGACCACCAACGAGGAATGGACCGCGTTCCAGCCGGGCGAGCTGCACGTGTTCGTGGACGGGCGGCGTTCGGGGCGCTGAGGGGCGCTGAGGGGCTGCCGCCCGGCGCGGCTTGTTGGACGAGTGCCCGGTTTATTCGGGCAATGTCCCTCCGAATGAAACGTTTTTTCTGACACATTTTTGCAACATTGCAAGAAAGTATCGGTGGACCGACGGAGTCCGTTAACAATAACGGTTCTCATTTGCGTGAAAACGAACCGTCCATGCCCGCCTCCTCCGCCCTACTCCGTGCCAGCCTTCGCCCGACCGTCGCCGCTACGCTGCTCGCCCTCCATGCCCTGACGGCCTCGGCGCAGACCGCCGCGCCGGCACCGGCTGCCGCGACCGCGCCCACCGCCCCCGGCGCCGCGCTGGGCACCATCACCGTCGAAGCCAGTGCCGACGCCTCGGCCGAAGGCCTGACCAAGCCCTACGCGGGCGGCCAGGTGGCGCGCGGCGGCCGGGTCGGCATCCTGGGCAACCAGGACATGATGTCGACGCCGTTCTCGGCCACCAGCTACACCGCCGACCTGATCCAGGACCAGCAGGCCAAGAGCGTGGCCGACGTGCTGCTCAACAATCCGTCGATCCGGCAGGCACGCGGCTTCGGCAACTTCCAGGAGCTCTACATGGTGCGCGGCTTCCAGCTGGGCTCCGACGACATCTCCTACAACGGCCTGTACGGCATGCTGCCGCGCCAGTACGTGGCGTCCGAGCTGTTCGAGCGCGTCGAGGTCTTCCTCGGCGCCAGCACCTTCCTCAACGGCGCGGCACCGGCCGGCAGCGGCATCGGTGGCGCGATCAACCTGCTGCCCAAGCGCGCGCCCAACGATCCGATCACGCGCGTGAGCGCCGGCGTGCAGAGCGGCGGCCAGGGCTACGTGGCGGCCGACATCGCGCGCCGCTTCGGCCCCGACCAGAGCACCGGCATCCGCCTGAACGCCGTGCGCCGCGACGGCGGCACCGGCATCGACGACGAGAAGCGCGAACTCAGCGCGCTGGGCCTGGGCTTCGACTGGCGCAACCGCAACGTGCGCATCTCGGCCGACGTCGGCTTCCAGGACCACGAGATCCGTGGCGGCCGTCCCAACGTGACGCCGGCCTCCAACCTGCCGATTCCGCGCGCGCCCGACGCCAGCAGCAACTTCGCGCAATCCTGGACCTACGCGAAGGAACGCGACACCTTCGCCACCGCACGCGCCGAAGTCGACGTCACCGACAACGTCACGGCCTGGGCCGCCGCCGGCGTGCGCCGCGGCACGGAGTCGAACGTGCTGGCCAATCCCACCCTCACCAATGCCTTCGGCAACCTGTCGAACTACCGCTTCGACAACGTGCGCAAGGACGAAGTCAGCACCGGCGAGATCGGCCTGCGCGGCAAGTTCCAGACCGGCTCCGTCGGCCACACGGTCACGGTATCGGCGGCCATGTACGACAACAAGCGCCGCAACGCCTATGCCTTCTCGAGCTTCGGCGGCCTGACGGACAACCTCTACGCCCACTACGACTCCTTCATCCCGCTGGCAAATGCGACCACGGCGGGCGGGATCCTGTCCAATCCGCTGGTGCAATCGCGCTACCGCTCCAAGAGCGTGGCGATCGCGGACACCATGTCCTTCGTCGACGACCGCCTGCTGGTCACGCTCGGCGCGCGTCGCCAGAACATCGACCAGGACACCTACAGCTACACCACGGGGTTGCCCACCGACGGCTACGAGTCGGCGCGCACGACGCCGGTGGCCGGCGTCGTGTTCAAGGCCACGAAGGAAGTCTCGGTCTACGCCAACTACATCGAGGCGCTGCTGCCCGGCGAAACGGCCCCGAGCACGACGTCCAGCGGCATCGTGCTGAACGGCGGCACGGTGTTCGCCCCCTATCGCTCGAAGCAGAAGGAAATCGGCGTCAAGTACGACGGCGGCAACCTCGGCGGCAACCTCGGCGGCAGCCTCTCGGCCTTCTCGACCACCCAGCCGCAATACTTCGTGCAGAGCGGCACCTTCGGCCCCAACGGCGAGCAGCGCAACCAGGGCGTGGAACTCAACCTCTTCGGCGAACCCGTCAAGGGCCTGCGCCTGCTGGGCGGCCTGACCTGGCTCGACGCCGAACAGCGCCGCACCGCCAACGGCGCCACCGACGGCAAGACCGCCATCGGCGTGCCCAAGACGCAGCTCAACATCGGCGGCGAATGGGACGTGCCGGGCGTGCGCGGCCTGGCGCTCAATGCGCGCGTGATCCACACCACGAAGCAGTACGCCAATGCCGCCAACACGCAGGTGCTGCCCGCCTGGACCCGCGTCGACGCCGGCGTGCGCTACCTGATGGACATCGGCAACGGCCGTGCACTGACGCTGCGCGCGCGCATCGACAACCTGTTCGACAAGTCGTACTGGGCCTCGACCGGTGGCTATCCGGGCGCCAACTACCTCGTGCTCGGCGCCCCGCGCACCTTCTCGGTCAGCGGCACCGTCGACTTCTGATCGCCCCATGAGCAACGGCCCCGGCGGCGCATGACGCGTCGCCGGGGCCGTTGTCGTTGGGGGCTCGCCCTCAGGCCGCCTGCTTCAGATGCGCCTCCAGCGCATCGACGAACATCGCCGGCACGTCGAAGCCGGTCTGCTCGGTGATCTCCTGGAAGCAGGTCGGGCTGGTCACGTTGATCTCGGTCACCGAGTCGCCGATCACGTCGAGGCCGATCAAGAGCAGCCCGCGCGGCGCGAGCGCGCGGCCCACGATCTCGGCGATCTCGCGGTTGCGCGGCGTGAGCGGCTGGGCCACGCCCTTGCCGCCGGCCGCGAGGTTGCCGCGCACCTCGGTGCCCTGCGGGATGCGCGCCAGCACGAAGGGCGCGGGCTCGCCCGCGATGATCAGGATGCGCTTGTCGCCCTCGACCACGTCGGGCACGAAGCGCTGGACCATGATGGTCTCGGCGCCGTCCTTGTTGAGCGTCTCGACGATCGAGCCGAGGTTCAGCGCGTCCTGCTTCACGCGGAAGATGCCCATGCCGCCCATGCCGTCGAGCGGCTTCAGGATGATGTCGCCGTGCTGCGCATGGAAGTCGCGCACCGCCTGCGCGCTGCGCGTGACCAGCGTGGGCGCGGTGAACTGCGGAAACTCCATGATCGCGAGCTTCTCGGGATGGTCGCGCAGCGCGCGCGGCTTGTTCACCACGCGCGCGCCCTCGCGCTCGGCCTGCTCGAGCAGGTGGGTGGCGTAGATGTACTCGGCGTCGAAGGGCGGGTCCTTGCGCATCAGCACGGCGTCGAAATCGGCCAGCGCCTTGCTCTCGACGATGTCGACGGCATACCAGTCCTTCGGGTCGCCGGTCAGCGTGACCTGGCGCACCGTGGCCGTGACCTTGCCGCCCGACACCCACTGCAGGTCCTGCGGCAGGCAGGCCGCGATGCGGTGGCCGCGGCGCTGGGCCTCGCGCATCATCGAGAAGGTGGTGTCCTTGTAGATCTTGAAGTGATCGAGCGGGTCGGCCACGAAGAGGATGTTTTTCATCAGGAGGTCTTTCCGGCGCCCGGCGGGGCCGCCATGTTGCTGCTGTCGGTCGCGATGTTGCCGGAAGCCGCGAGGCCCTGGCCGGCCGGGGCTTTTGGCGGGCCCGGCCGGCGGCCCAGCCGCTGCACCGCGAGCGCGAACGCGCCCGCCACCACGCCCCAGAAGGCCGAGCCGATGCCGACGATGGTCACGCCCGAGAGCGTGACCAGGAAGGTGATCAGCGCGGCCTCGCGGTGCGGCTCGTCGCGTACCGCCGCAGCCAGCCCGCCGCCGATGGTGCCGAGCAGCGCGAGCCCCGCGATGGCCGCCACCAGTTCCTTCGGGAAGGCCGTGAGCAGCCCGGTCACGGCCGCGCCGAACAGGCCGATCACGACGTAGATCGCGCCGCAGCTCACGGCCGCGGTGTAGCGCCGCGCCGGGTCTTCATGGGCTTCGCGGCCCATGCAGATCGCGGCGGTGATGGCGCTGAGGTTGAGCGCGAAGGCGCCGAAGGGCGCGAGCACCAGCGTGGCGAGGCCGCTGAGGGTGATGAGCTTGCTGACCGGCAGCTCGCCATAGCCGGCGGCGCGGATCGCGGCCACGCCCGGCAGGTTCTGCGAGGCCATGGTGACGACGAACAGCGGCAGCGCCAGGCTCACGATCGCCTGCCAGTGGAACACCGGCATGACGAACACCGGCCAGGTCAGCGAGACATGCACCGCCGACCAGGCGAGCTCGCCGCGCGCGGCCGCGAAGGCGATCGCCACCAGCAGCGTGAGCGGCACCGCATAGCGCGGCAGCCAGCGCTTGCCCACGAGGTAGGTGGCCAGCATCAGCAGCACCAGCGGCAGCGCGGTCTGCGCCGCGGTGAAGGCCGCGAGGCCGAAGCGCGCGAGCACGCCGGCCAGCAGCGCCGAGGCGATGGCCATCGGGATGCGGTTCATCACGCGCTCGAACCAGCCGGTGGCACCGGCCGCCACGATCAGCAGCGCGCAGACGACGAAGGCGCCGACCGCCTCGCCCATGCCGTGGCCCACGCCGGCCACCGCCAGCACCGCGGCACCGGGCGTGCTCCAAGCGATCATCACGGGCTTGCGCCACCACAGCGAGGGCAGCGCCGAGGCCAGCCCCATGCCGATGCCCAGCGCCCACATCCACGAGGCCACCATCTCGGGCGTGGCGCCGAAGGCCTGCGCGGCCTGGAACACGATGGCCACCGAACTCGTGAAACCGACGAGCACGGCGACGAAGCCGGCGGTGAAGGCGGAAAGGCTCAGGTCCTTGAAGAAACGCATCGCGCGATTGTGCCGGGCCGCCCGCGCCGGCTTGCGCTGGCCGAACGATGGTCAACAATTTCCGATAGATATGCCAACCATCGGGCACGAGGCTTGCAGGCGGCCTGGGCATGACGACACGCTGGCCCGAACTGCTGCCCTCGCACGACCGCTTCGACTACCGGCCGATCACGCGCCGGCCCGACTACCGCTGGCCCAACGGCGCGCGGCTCGCGGTCTACCTCGGCTTCAACCTCGAGCACTTCGCCTTCGGCGACGGGCTGGGCGCCTGCCTCGGCCCGGCCTCGCCGCAGCCCGACGTGCTCAACCACGGCTGGCGCGAATACGGCAATCGCGTGGGCGCCTGGCGCTGCCTCGAGCTGTTCGACGCGCTCGCGCTGCCCACGGGCGCGCTGGTCAACACCGCGCTCTACGACCACTGCCCGGAACTGGTGCAGGCGGTGGTGGCGCGCGGCGACGAGCTGATCGGCCACGGCCACAGCAATGCCGAGCGCCAGGGCACGCTCGGCGAAGACCACGAGCGCGCGCTGCTGGTGCGCTGCCGCGAGCGCATGGCGCGCGAGAGCGGGCAGGCGCCCGCGGGCTGGCTGTCGCCGTGGATCTCCGAGAGCCCGCGCACGCCCGACCTGCTGGCCGAGACCGGCTACGGCTACACGCTCAACTGGTGCCACGACGACCAGCCGGTGCGCATGCGCACGCGCGGCGGCGGCGCGATCTGGTCGGTGCCCTATCCGCAGGAGCTCAACGACATCCCGATGATCGTGGGCCGGCTGATGGACGCGAAGGACTTCTGCGCGATGGTGCTCGACAACTTCGAGGAGATGCTCGCTCAGTCGCGCGCCCAGCCGCTGGTGATGGGCCTCGCGCTGCATCCCTACATCGTGGGCCAGCCCTACCGGCTGCGCCACCTGCGTGGCGTTCTGACGCAGCTGGCGCTCGCGCGCGACCGCGGCGAGATCTGGTTCACCACGCCCGGCGCGATCGCGGCGCACATGGGGCAGCTCGCGCGGGAGCGGCCAACGGACTTCGACTGAAAGCGAAAAGCCGAACGCAGAAGAAAGCCAAAAGCACGCAGAGGCCACGACTTCTGCGGTCGGCTGTCCGAATTCAGATCTCTATCTTCGAGCCCAGCTCCACCACCGCGTTGTTCGGCAGCCCCAGGAAGGCGGCCGCGCCGCTCGCGTTGTGGTGCATCTGCGCGAACAGCTTCTCGCGCCACGGCGCCATGCCGCTGCCCAGCGTCGGGATCACGACATCGCGCGAGAGGAAGTAGCTGGTCAGCATCGGCTCGAGCTGGCAGCCGCGCAGGCGCGCGTTGTCGAGCGCGCGCGGCAGGTCGATGTCGTTCTTGAAGCCGTAGTGCACGATCACCTGCCAGCAATGGCGGCCCAGCGGCTCGATCTCGATGCGCTTGTCCATCGGGATCCACGGCACCTCGTGGTTGCGCACGGTGACGAACAGGTTCTGCTCGTGCAGCACCTTGTTGTGCTTGAGGTTGTGCAGCAGCGCGTTGGGCACCACGCCGGGCTCGGCCGTGAGGAACACGGCGGTGCCGTCCACGCGCACCGGCGGGTTCTCGAACACCGAGTCGAGGAAGGCCTGCAGCTCGATCGCGTCGGAGCGCTGCACCTCGCCCATGAGGCGGCGCCCTTCCTTCCAGGTGATCATGAGCATGAACACCGCGCCGCCGATCACCAGCGGGAACCAGCCGCCCTCGGGCAGCTTGAGCAGGTTCGACGCGAAGAACATGAAGTCGATGAAGAAGAAGGCCGCGGTCGAGGCGATGCACAGTGCCAGCGGCAGCTTCCAGGCGTAGCGGATCACGAAGAAGGTCAGCACCGTGGTGATCAGCATGTCGGTGGTCACGGCGATGCCGTAGGCCGCAGCCAGGCTGCTCGAGGAACGGAACATGACGACCGCCAGCACGATCGCCACGAACAGGCCCCAGTTGACCAGCGGGATGTAGATCTGGCCGGCCGTGCGCACGCTGGTGTGCTCGATGTTCAGGCGCGGCAGGTAGCCGAGCTGGATCACCTGGCGCGTGACGCTGAAGGCGCCGGTGATCAGGGCCTGCGAGGCGATCACCGTCGAGGCGGTGGCCAGCAGCACCAGCGGGATCAGTGCCCACTCGGGCGCCATCATGAAGAACGGGTTCTTCACCGCCTCGGGGTTGGCCAGGAGCAGCGCGCCCTGGCCGAAGTAGTTGAGGATCAGCGCCGGCATCACCACGGTGAACCAGGCGATGCGGATCGGCGCCTTGCCGAAGTGGCCGAGGTCGGCGTACAGCGCCTCGGCGCCGGTCACGCACAGCACGATGGCGCCCAGCAGGATGAAGCTGGTGCCGGGGTTGTCCCAGATGAACTTGAGCGCGTAGAACGGGCTCAGGGCCTTGAGGATCTCGGGGTGGTCGACGATGTGCCACACGCCCAGCACCGCCAGCGCGAGGAACCACACCAGCGTGATCGGCCCGAAGAAGCGGCCGATGCCCGCGGTGCCGTGCTTCTGCACCGCGAACAGGCCGAACAGCACCACCAGGGTGATCGGGATCACGTAGTGCTTGAAGTGCGGCGACACCACCTCCAGGCCCTCGACCGCCGAGAGCACCGAGATCGCCGGCGTGATGACCCCGTCGCCGTAGAACAGCGAGGTGCCGAAGATGCCGATCACCAGCAGCAGGTGGCGCAGCCGCGGCTTGTCGGCCACCGCGCGCGAGGCCAGCGCCAGCATCGCGACCAGGCCGCCCTCGCCCTCGTTGTCGGCGCGCAGCACGAGCACCACGTACTTGAGCGAGACGATGGTGGTGAGCGTCCAGACGAACATCGAGAGGATGCCGTAGACGTTCTCGACGGTGAAGGGAACGTGGCCGTGGCCGAAGACTTCCTTGACGGCGTACAGCACGCTGGTGCCGATGTCGCCATAGACGACGCCGATGGCGCCGACGATCAGGCCGGCGGAGAGGGATTTGGGGGCTGACACGAGGTCGATGGGAAAAGGGCCGGTGGCTCGCGATGACGACGCATCAGGTATGCCAGGGGGCGTGCCCGGGCGGACGGTGCATCCGCCGCGCCTCGATCCTCGCCCTCGCCGCCCTTCGATTTCCGTTGCTGTGGGGCCGCTTATTCTGCCGTCACCCGCGCGGGCCGCAAAGACGGCGCGCGGCGGGGGTCATTCGTAGACTTCGGCGTCCGGGTCGGTGGCTTCCATCTCGTAGCTGGCGGCGACCATCGCGAGCCGGCCGACCACGCCATACATGTAGAAGCGGTTGGGCGCGCTGGCGCCGGGCTTGGCGCCGGGCTGCGGCATGTGGGCGCTCTCGGAGAAGGCCAGCGGCACGAAGCTCGCGCCCGGCAGCTTGAGGTTCTCGTCGGGCGCGCTGTCGGCATGCACGCGGTAGAAGCCGCCGACCACGTAGCGGTCCATCATGTAGACCACCGGCTCGGCCACGCCGTTGTGCACGCGCTCGTTGGTCAGCACGCCTTCCTGCACGATGATCTCGCCGGGTTCGCGCGCACCCGCCGGCCGGGCCGCCGCGCCGCGCGCCTTGGCCACGAGGCCCTCGACCTCCTTGGCGTCGCGCACCGTCAGCACGCGCGGGCCCTCGGCGCCGCTCTGGCCCTTGACCACCACGAAGGGCTTCTCGTTGATGCCGTATTCCTTGTACTTGCGCCGCACCTTGGTCAGCACCGCGTCGACGTGGCTGGTCAGCACGTCGAGGCCGCGGCCCTCGGCCAGGTCGACGCCGTCGGCGCGCGCGTAGATCGGGTTGATGAGCCAGGGATCGATGCCCAGCAGCTTGCCGAAGCGCTTGGACAGTTCCTCGTAGCTGTGCAGGTGGTTGCTCTTGCGGCGCACCGACCAGCCCGCGTGCAGCGGCGGCAGCAGGTACTGCTCGTGCAGGTCCTCGAGGATGCCCGGCGTGCCCGCCGAGAGCGAGTTGTTCAGCAGGATGGTGCAGGGATCGAAGTTCTTCAGCCCCAGGCGGCGCTTGGTGCGCACCACCGGCTCGAGCGTGACGACGTCGCCGTGCGGCAGCTCGATCTTCTTGGGCGACTTGATCGCCGGATCGATCGAGCCCACGCGCACGTTGAGCCCGGCCATGTGGAAGATCCGCACCATCTGCGCCACGTTGGCGAGGTAGAAGCTGCTGCTCTTGGCGTTGTTCTCGGGGATCACCAGCAGGTTGCGCGCCTCGGGACAGATCTTCTCGATCGCGGCCTGCGCGGCCTGCACCGCCAGCGGCAGCATTTCCTTGGTGAGGTTGTTCCAGCCGCCGGGGAAGAGATTGGTGTCGACCGGCGCCAGCTTAAAGCCCGCGTTGCGGATGTCGACCGCGCTGTAGAACGGCGGCGTGTGCTCCATCCACTCGAGCCGGAACCAGCGCTCGATGGCGGGCATCGAGTCGAGCACCCGCTGCTCCAGTTCGTTGATCGGGCCGGTCAGGGCTGTGACGAGATGCGGAACCATGCGGCGGCCTTCTTTGTTTTCTACTGAACGGTATGCGGATTCTAGGATTTGGGGACGCGCCCCTCGATGACAAGCACCATGGCCTACGTGGAATCCACACGCGCCGCCGGTGCGAAGGGCACCGGACGGCGCCTGTCGCGCCCCCTCAGGTCCGGACTTCGCCCTGCCCCAGCACCACGTACTTGAGCGAGGTCAGCCCTTCGATGCCCACCGGTCCGCGGGCGTGGAACTTGTCGGTGCTGATGCCGATTTCGGCCCCCAGGCCGAACTCGAAACCGTCGGCGAAGCGTGTGCTCGCATTGACCATGACGCTGGCCGAATCGACCTCGCGCAGGAAACGCTGGGCATTCACGTGGTCGCGCGTGACGATCGCGTCGGTGTGATGGCTCGAGTAGTGGTTGATGTGCGCGATGGCCTCCTCGAGGCCCGCCACCACCTTGATGCTGATCACCGCGGCCAGGTATTCCTCGGACCAGTCGGATTCGACCGCATCGACCACCTTTGCTCCCGGATCGATAGCACCATCGGCGCGCAGGATCTGGGCCGCGGCCGGATCGCAGCGCATCTCGACGCCCTTGGCGGCGAAGACGGCGCCGATCTTCGGCAGGAAGTCCTCGGCCACCGAGGCCGCCACCAGCAGGCCTTCGGCGGCGTTGCACGGGCTGTACTTCTGGGTCTTGGCGTTGTCGACGATGCGCAGCGCCATGCCGAACTCGGCCGTGTCGTCGACGTAGACGTGGCAGTTGCCGTCCAGGTGCTTGATGACCGGCACCTTGGCGTCGCGGCTGATGCGCTCGATCAGGCCCTTGCCGCCGCGCGGGATGATCACGTCGACGAACTGCGGCATCGCGATCAGCTGGCCAACGGCCTCGCGGTCGGTGGTCTGCACCAGTTGCACCGCCTCGACCGGCAGGCCGGCCTCGGCCAGCGCCTCGGACACCAGCAGCGCCAGCGCCTTGTTCGACTCGATGGCCTCCGAGCCGCCGCGCAGGATGGCGGCGTTGCCCGACTTGATCGCCAGGCTCGCGGCCTCGATGGTCACGTTGGGACGGCTCTCGTAGATCATGCCGAAGACGCCGATCGGCACGCGCATCTGGCCGACGCGGATGCCGCTGGGCTGCTGCTTCATGCCGATGATCTCGCCGATCACGTCGGCCATGCCCGCGAGCTGCTCGCAGCCGAGGGCGACGGTCTCGATCACCTTGGGCCCGAGCTTCAGGCGGTCGACCATCGGCGCCGACAGGCCGGCGGCCGTGGCGCGCTCGAGATCCTTCTGGTTGGCCGTGGCCAGCACCGCGCCGGCTTCGCGCAAGCGCCGGGCCAGCGCCTTCAACGCTACGTTTTTGGTAGCTGCATCCGCACGCGCCATGAGGGCGGCGGCCGTTTTGCCTGCAGACCCAGGGTCTGCATGTGTTCACTGACATTGAACGCGTTCATGTGGGCATTTTCCCACGCCAACCCCGCGGGCGGCTGACGCCGGGAATTCAGGCGCGGCGCGATGCCGCGGCGCCGCCGTTGCCGCAGGCGCGGCACAGCATCAGCGCCAGCCGCTGCAGCGCCTGCCAGCCGCCGGCCGGCCAGTCGGGCTGCTTCAGGCCCTTGACGATGCCGTCGACCAGGTGCGCCGCGCGCAGCAGCCGCGCGAGCATGCGGTCGTCCAGCCGCGGCAGCACGCGCTCGAAGGCGCGCTCGCGCGGGCCCCAGATGCGGTTCTCGCGCAGCGCCATCGGCAGCGGCCGGCCCGCGGCCATGGCGTCCTTCACGCGCTTGAGCGCGCGAATGTCCTCGGCCAGCGTGTAGTGCACCAGCACCTCGGCCTCGCCCTCGGCATGCAAGCCGTCGAGCATGCGCGCCACGCGCTGCGGGTTGCCGCCGAGCACGGCTTCCGACAGCTTGAAGACGTCGTAGCGCGCGACGTTGTTGACCGCGCCCTCGACCTCCTCCCAGCCGAGTTCGCCCTCCGGATGCAGCAGCGCGAGCTTCTGGATCTCCTGGTGCGCCGCGAGCAGGTTGCCCTCGACGCGGTCGGCGAAGAACTGCAGCGTGCGCTGGCCTTCGTCGCCGGGCTTCACGCGCTGGCCCTGCAGCGCGAGCCGCTGCGCGATCCACTGCGGCAGCGCGGCGCGCTCGATCGGGTCGACCTGGATGCTGGCGCCGTGGTTCTCGAGCGCCGAGAACCAGGCGCCGGTGCGCGTGGCCTTGTCGAGCCGCGGCAGCATCACCAGCGTGAGCGTGCCCTCGTTCGAGGCCGCGCCCTCGGCGATCTGCTGCAGCGCGACGCTGCCGTCCTTGCCGGGCTTGCCCGAGGGGATGCGGATCTCGACCATCTGCTTGTCGGCGAACAGCGAGAGCGATCCGCCGGCCGCGAGCACCGCGCTCCAGTCGAAGTGCGCGCCGGCCACGGTGTACGAGCTGCGCTCGGTATGGCCCTGCGCGCGCGCCGCCGCGCGGATGGCGTCGGCCGCCTCCTGCGCGAGCAGCGGCTCGTCGCCGTGGATGGTGTAGAGCGGCTTCAGCCCCTTCTGCAGGTGGGCCGAAAGCTGGGCGCTGGCAAGCTGCATCGCGTCAGCGGCCGCTCACAGCGCCTTCACCGCCCCGAGGCGGCGCACCAGCTGCTGCGCGATGTCGATCTGCATGTCGCGGTACAACAGTTCGGCCTCGCCTTCCTTGGCCAGCGCGTTGGTCTCGTTGAAGGTCAGGTCGCGTGTCTGCGTGAGCTCGGTGGCCGCCAGCAGGTCCTTGCCGTCCTGCGAGCGCAGCCGGAAGCGCACCTTGAGCACGAGCTGGGTCTCGCGCAGCAGGCCGACCGAGTTGGTCGACACCACCAGCCGCTCGCGGTCCTCGCCGAGGATCTCGAGCACCGCCTCGGCGCTCTTGTCGTCGCCCGGCAGCAGGGTCACCGTGCCGGCCGCGCGCAGGTTGCGGCGGATCTGGCTGACGAGTGCCGAGTTGCCCGAGATCGCGATCGACTTGAAGGCGAAGACCGGCGGCTTGCGCAGCTCGAAGCCACAACCGGCCAGGCCCAGCGAGGCGCCGCCGGCCGCCAGGCCCAGGAGGAAGCCGCGGCGCGGCAGCGAGACAGTGCGGATGTTCATGCTTGGCTTGTTCAAATGACCACGTTGACCAGGCGGCCCGGCACCACGATCACGCGCTTGGCGCTCGCGCCCGGCGCGAAGGCGGTGAAGTCCTCGCAGGCCAGCGCGAGCTTCTCGATCTCGTCCTTGGAAGCGCCGGCCGGCACCAGCAGCTTGCCGCGCAGCTTGCCGTTGACCTGCAGCATCAGCTCGATCTCGTCCTGCGCCAACGCCTCGACGTCGACCGTGGGCCACGGCGCGTCGAGCAGGGCGCCGAGCACCTTTTCGTAGCCGAGCTCGGTCCACAGCTGCTGGGCGATGTGCGGCGTGGCGGGATAGAGGCAGCGCAGCAGGATGCCGAAGCCCTCGTGCAGCGCGGCCGCGTCGCCCGCGCTGCCGTCAGGCTTGAAGCCCTCGAGCGCGTTGAGCAGCTTCATCGCGCCCGACACCACGGTGTTGTATTGCATGCGCTGGTAGTCGTAGTCGACCTGGCGCAGCACGGTGTGCACCTCGCGACGCAGCGCCTGGGCCGGCTTGCCGTAGGCCGGCTTGCCGCCCGCGGGGGCCGCGAGCGCGGACTGCGCAGCGCCGAAGTTCCACACGCGGCGCAGGAAGCGGTAGCTGCCCTCGACGGCCGCGTCGTTCCACTCGAGCGTGGCTTCGGGCGGTGCCGTGAACATGGTGTACAGGCGCGCGGTGTCGGCGCCGTACTTCTCGATCAGGTCCTGCGGGTCGACGCCGTTGCGCTCGCTCTTGCCCATCTTGCCGACGCCGCCGTACTCGACCTTGGTGCCGTCGGCCGCGGTGCCGCCGACGATGCGGCCCTGCGCATCGAGCTCCGGCGTGACTTCCGAGGGCGGGAAGTAATCCTTGCCGCCCTTCTCGTTGCGCGCGTAGAAGATCTGGTTGAGCACCATGCCCTGGGTCAGCAGCTTGCTGAAGGGCTCGTCGGCCTTCACCAGGCCGAGGTCGCGCATCACCTTGGTCCAGAAGCGCGCGTACAGCAGGTGAAGGATCGCGTGCTCGATGCCGCCGATGTACTGGTCCATCGGCATCCAGTAGTCGGCGCCCTCGGCCACCATCGCCTGGTCGCTCTTCGGGTCGCAGTAGCGCATGAAGTACCACGACGAATCGACGAAGGTGTCCATCGTGTCGGTCTCGCGCCGCGCGGCCTTGCCGCACACCGGGCACACCACGCCGGCATGGAAGCCTTCGTGCTTGTTCAGCGGATTGCCGGAACCGTCGGGCACGCAGTCGGTGGGCAGCACCACCGGCAGGTCCTTCTCGGGCACCGGCACCGCGCCGTGCTCCTCGCAATGGATGATCGGGATCGGCGTGCCCCAGTAGCGCTGGCGGCTCACGCCCCAGTCGCGCAGGCGCCAGGTGGTCTGCAGCTCGCCCAGGCCCTTCTGGCCCAGCGCATGCGCCACGGCGGCCACGGCCTCCTTGTAGCTCATGCCGCTGAAGTTGTCGGAGTTGATGGTCACGCCGCGCTGCTTGTCGCCGTACCAGTCCTGCCACTTGTGATAGTCGAAGTGCGGCTCGTCATCGACCAGCACCACCTGGATGATCTCGATGCCGTACTTGTTGGCGAAGGCGAAGTCGCGCTCGTCGTGCGCGGGCACGCCCATCACGGCGCCGTCGCCGTAGCCGATCAGCACGTAGTTGCCGACCCACACCGGCACCTGCTCCTCGGTGATCGGGTGCGTCACGGTCAGGCCCGTGGGCACGCCCTTCTTCTCCTGCGTGGCGAGCTCGGCCTCGGTGGTGCCGCCGCTCTTGCACTCCTCGATGAAGGCCGCGACTTTCGGGTCGAGCGTGGCGGCATGCGCGGCCAGCGGATGCTCGGGCGCGACGGCGCAGAAGGTCACGCCCATGATGGTGTCGGCGCGCGTGGTGAACACGTACATGCGGCCGTCCTGGATCGGCTGGCCGTCGGCACCCTGGATGTCATGGGTGAAGGCGAAGCGCACGCCCTCGCTCTTGCCGATCCAGTTCTCCTGCATCAGCTTGACGCGCTCGGGCCAGCCCGGCAGCTTGTGCTGGGTGTGCTCGAGCAGTTCCTCGGCGTAGTCGCTGATCTTCAGGTAGTAGCCCGGGATCTCGCGGCGCTCGACCGTGGCGCCGGTGCGCCAGCCCTTGCCGTCGATGACCTGCTCGTTGGCCAGCACGGTCTGGTCGACCGGGTCCCAGTTCACGACCTGGGTCTTGCGGTAGGCGATGCCCTTCTCGAGCATCTTGAGGAACAGCCACTGGTTCCACTTGTAGTAGCTCGGATCGCAGGTGGCGATCTCGCGGCTCCAGTCGATCGCCAGGCCCATGGCCTGGAGCTGGCCCTTCATGTAGGCGATGTTCTCGTAGGTCCACTTGGCCGGCGGCACGCCGTTCTTGAGCGCCGCGTTCTCGGCCGGCAGGCCGAACGCGTCCCAGCCCATGGGCATCAGCACGTTGTAGCCGCTCATGCGCAGGTAGCGCGTGAGCATGTCGTTGATCGTGTAGTTGCGCACGTGGCCCATGTGCAGCTTGCCGCTGGGGTACGGCAGCATCGAGCAGGCGTAGTACTTCTTGCGGCTCGCGTCCTCGGTCACGCGGTAGGCATCGGCGGCGCTCCATTGCGCCTGGGCAGCGGACTCGACGTCGCTGGGTTTGTAGCTGGGGTTCATGACGGGGCTTCGGCAGGAGCCCGGCGCGGGGCGGCCGGGAAGGCGGATTATCGCGCCCCGGCCGCCGGGCTCCCGCCGGGCCGGGCCATTCAGCCGGCTTTGGGGGCCGGCCGCCGGTCGGGCGGCGGCGCGGGCGTCCATTCGTCGCCGTACAGCTCGGGCTCGGCGTAGGCCTCGATGTTGGCGAAATGGCGCTCGAAATCCTCGCGGTAGAACAGCCCCGCGATGCCCGCGGCCAGCCGTTTGGCGCCGTCGCTGATGGCCGGGATGTCGCCCGAGACCGTGCCGTGCGAGAGCGCGGCCGGATAGCAGAAGCAGTGGATGCGCGCGAGCCCGGGGCAGGCGCCCACCACGCGTTCCTTGAACTCGAACGCCGGGCCCAGGTCGGGCGAATCGGCCAGTTCCTGGTCCTCCTCGCCGGGCGCGGGCACGAAGCGTTCCTTCCAGGTCCGCACATGGGGCGCGAGTGCCGCGAACTCGGGGCGCGCGGCCCAGTCGACCTTGAAGCCGGTCGAGACGATCAGGAAGTCGAAATCGAATACCGCGCGCGGCGTCGTCACGCGGATCGCGCCGTCGCCGGCCAGCGCCACCGCCTCCACCGGGCAGCCGAAGTTGAAGAAGGCGTTGGCGAAGCGCGACACGCGCAGGGTGCTGCCGTGCGGCGGCGGCACGTTGAGCCGGTTGATGTAGTGGCGCACGCGCCACTTGTGCTCGTCTGGCAGGTCGTAGTGCCCCTGGGTCAGGCCCGGCACGCCGGCGCCCTTGCCCTTGTTGACGCGCGGCAGGTCGGGGCGGCGGATCAGCAGCTCGACGCTGTGGGCGCCGGCCTCCAGCGCGGTGGCGGCACTGTCCATGGCCGAGGAGCCCGCGCCGATCACGCCCACGCGCAGCCCGGCGAGCCGGCCGTAGTCCATGGCGTCGGACGAATGCGCCCAGCGCTCGCGCGGCAGCCGGCCCACGAAATCCGGCACCGCCGGGCCGCCAAGGCCGTCGCGCCCCGTGGCCAGCACCACGCGGCGCGCGAGCACGCGCCGCGCGCCGGCGGACGTGCGCAGGTCCAGCCGCACCAGCGCCCCATCGGCCTCGGGCACGATCGCCGTCACCGCGCAGTCGTTGCGCACCTCGAGCGCCATCGCGCGCCGGTACCAGCGCAGGTAGTCCATCCATTGCAGCCGCGGGATCTTGTCGAGCGCGGACCAGGCGGCGCTTCCGTGCTGGGCCTCGAACCAGGCGCGGAAGCTCAGCGCCGCGAGCCCCAGCGCCGGGCCGGTGAGCTCCTTCGGCGAGCGCAGCGTCTCCATGCGCGCGGTGGTGGCCCAGGGCCCCTCGAAACCCTCGGGCGCGCGGTCGAACACCACGGCGCGGATGCCCTGGTTCGCGAGCGCCGCCGCCGCGGCCAGCCCGGCCTGTCCGCCGCCGACGATGGCCACGTCGAGCACCGCCTCGCCCTCGTGTTCGCAGGCGGGCATCCAGGCACGGGCGCGCCAGCCCAGGATGTCGAGGTCGCGCGCGAGCCGGCGCTCGAGCGCGGGCAGGCCTTCGGCATCGGAAGCGGGGGGCGGGGAACCCGCGGCGGCGTGGGGAGTCGTCTCTGTCATGGAGGGCGTGCAGTGTAGAGAGTCGCGGGGCGCGCACGAGCGTACCGCTGGCCCGGATTTCGCATGCCACAATGATTTCAGACCAAGGGACAGCATGGGCAGCAGCAGCAACGGCAGCAAGAGCGATGACTGGTGGCGCGGCGCGGTGATCTACCAGATCTATCCGCGCAGTTTCATGGACAGCAACGGCGATGGCATCGGCGACCTGCCCGGCATCACGGCGCGGCTGCCGCATGTGGCCTCGCTCGGAGTCGATGCGATCTGGGTCTCGCCCTTCTTCCGTTCGCCGATGAAGGACTTCGGCTACGACGTGGCCGACTACCGCGCGGTCGACCCGATGTTCGGCACCCTGGCCGACTTCGACGCCATGCTCGCGCGGGCGCACGAGCTGGGCCTGAAGCTCATCATCGACCAGGTGCTCTCGCACACCTCCGACCAGCACGCCTGGTTCGCCGAGAGCCGCGCGAGCCGCGACAACCCCAAGGCCGACTGGTACGTATGGGCCGACCCGAAGCCCGACGGCACGCCGCCCAACAACTGGCTCTCGGTCTTCGGCGGGCCGGCCTGGCAATGGGATTCGCGCCGCCGCCAGTACTACCTGCACAGCTTCCTGGCCGAGCAGCCCGATCTCAACTTCCATTGCCCCGCGGTGCAGGACGCGCTGCTCGGCGAGGTCGGCTTCTGGTGCGAGCGCGGCGTCGACGGCTTCCGCTTCGACGCCTGCAACCACCAGTTCCACGACGCCCTGCTGCGCAGCAACCCGCCGGCCTCGGCGCAGTCGGTGGGCGAGGTCAGCACGGTGCGCGCCGACAACCCCTATGCGATGCAGCAGCACCTGTACGACAAGAGCCAGTCCGAGAACCTGCTGTTCCTCGAGCGGCTGCGCGCCCTGCTCGACCGCCACGGCGCGGTGGCGCTCGGCGAGGTCGGCGACGAGAACGCGCCGCCCGTGATGGCGCAATACACCGCGCGCGACCGGCGCCTGCACCTGGCCTACAGCTTCAGCCTGCTGACCGCCGACCACGCGGCGAAGCACCTGCGCCAGCAGGTCGAGGCGCTCGACCATGCGCTCGCGGCCACCGGCGGCTGGGGCTGCTGGGCGGTGTCGAACCACGACGTGCCGCGCGTGGCCACGCGCTGGAGCGACGGCGCGGCGCCCGACGTCCGGCGCAACCGCCTGTGGCTCGCGCTGCTGCTGTCGCTGCGCGGCAGCGCCGGCATGTACCAGGGCGAGGAGCTGGGCCTGCCCGAGGCCGAGGTGCCGTTCGAGTTGCTGCAGGACCCCTACGGCCGCGCCTTCTGGCCCGAGTTCAAGGGCCGCGACGGCTGCCGCACGCCGATGCCCTGGCGCGGCGACGATGCGCAGGGCGGCTTCACCACCGGCACGCCGTGGCTGCCGATGTCGCCCGCGCACCTGCCGCTGGCGGTCGACCGCCAGCAAGACGATGCGCAGTCGATGCTGGCCTTCAGCCGCGCGATGCTGCACTGGCGCCGCGCACAGCCGCTGCTGCACACGGCAGCCATCGCCTTCTTCGACGCGCCCGAGCCGCTGCTGTGGTTCGAGCGGCGCGAGGGCGCGCGCTCGTTGCAGGCCGTGTTCAACCTCGGCGCGGCGCCGGTGTCGATCGTGCTGCGCGACGACCTGCGGCCGCTGGCCGGCGCGCCGCTGGCCTCGACCGCGACGCTCGGCGGCGCCGACGCTCGCACGCTCACGCTCACGCTCACGCCCTTCGGTGCCTTCTTCGGCGAACCGATCACCGACTGACCCCATGGCCCCGACGCAACTGCCCGAAACCGAAGTCCATGCGCTGATGCGCGCCGAGCACGGCAACCCCTTCGGCGTGCTCGGCCCGCACGAGACCTCGCGCGGCCTGGTGGTGCGCGCGCTGCTGCCCGGCGCGCAGGGCGTGACGGTGCTGCATGCGCGCACCGGCTGGCCGCTGGCCACGCTCGAGCGGCACGAGGGCTCCGACATCTTCGCGGGCCTGGTGCCCGCGGCCGAGGCGCGCATGGGCTATGCGTTCCAGGTCGACTGGGGGTCGCACGTCTCGCGCATCGACGACCCCTACCGCTTTCCCTTCGTGCTCGGCGACACCGACGTCTGGCTGCTGGCTGAGGGCACGCACCTGCGCCCCTGGGAGCGCCTGGGCGCGCACCTGCGCGAGATGGACGGTGTCAAGGGCGTGGCCTTCGCGGTCTGGGCGCCGAATGCGCGGCGCGTGTCGGTGGTCGGCGACTTCAACAACTGGGACGGCCGGCGCCACATGATGCGGCTGCGCCGCGAGTGCGGCGTGTGGGAGATCTTCGCGCCGCACGTGGCGGTGGGCGACGCCTACGAATTCGAGATCCTGTCGGCGCAGGGCGAGCTGCTGCGCAAGGCCGATCCCTTCGCCTTCTCGTCGCGGCTGCGGCCCGACACCGCCTGCGTGGTGCGCCCGCTGCCGCCGGTGGCCACCCTGCCCGCCGGCCGCGCCAAGGCCAACGGGCGCGATGCGCCGATCAGCATCTACGAGGTGCACCTGGGCTCGTGGCGGCGCAAGAACGGCCACGAATGGCTGGACTACATCGAGCTCGCCGACACCCTGGTGCCCTACGTGCGCGACCTGGGCTTCACGCACATCGAGCTGCTGCCCATCACCGAGCATCCGTTCGATGGCTCCTGGGGCTACCAGCCGATCGGCCTCTATGCGCCGACCTCGCGCTTCGGCACCCCGAGCGACTTCCGTTTCTTCGTGGCCGCGGCCCATGCGGCCGGGCTCGGCGTGATCCTCGACTGGGTGCCCGCGCACTTCCCGACCGACGCGCACGGCCTGGGCCGCTTCGACGGCACGGCGCTGTACGAATACGCCGATCCGCGCGAGGGCTTCCACAACGACTGGAACACGCTGATCTTCAACTGGTCGCGCACGGAGGTGCGCAACTACCTCGTGGGCAATGCGCTGTACTGGCTCGAGCGCTACGGCATCGACGGCCTGCGCGTGGACGCCGTGGCCTCGATGCTCTACCGCGACTACAGCCGCGGGCCCGGCGAGTGGGTGCCGAACGCGCAGGGCGGACGCGAGAACCTCGAGGCGATCGAGTTCCTGCGCCGCATGAACCGCGTGGTGGGCACCGAGCGCCCCGGCGCGGTGACGATCGCCGAGGAGTCGACCAGCTTCCCCGGCGTGACGCGCCCGCCCGAGGACGGCGGGCTGGGCTTCCACTACAAGTGGAACATGGGCTGGATGAACGACACCCTGGCCTACGCGGGCAAGGACCCGCTGTACCGGCCGCATCACCATCGCGAGATCACCTTCGGGCTGATGTACGCGCACAGCGAGAACTTCGTGCTGCCGTTCTCGCACGACGAGGTGGTGCACGGCAAGGGCTCGATGATCGCGCGCATGCCGGGCGACGAGTGGCAGAAGTTCGCGGGGCTGCGCAACCTGTACGGCTACCTCTGGGCCTATCCGGGGAAGAAGCTGCTGTTCATGGGCTGCGAGTTCGCGCAGGTGGCGGAGTGGAATGCGGACCGCAGCCTCGATTGGCATCTGCTCGAGCATGCATCGCATCAGGGCGTGCGGCGGCTGGTGCGGGATCTCAACAACGTGTATCGGCACTATCCGGCGTTGCACGAGCTCGACCATGAAGGGGCGGGGTTCGAGTGGCTGGTGCATGACGATACGGCGCAGTCGGTGTTTGCCTTTGTTCGTCGGGGGCGGGATGGGGCATTCGTTCTGGCGGTTTGCAACTTCACGCCTGTGGTTCGGCATGGGTATCGGGTGGGGGTGCCTTGTTCGGGGTCCTATCGGGAGATCATCAATACCGATGGGGTTGTTTATGGGGGGAGTGGGGTGGGGAATGGGGTGGTTGCCAGTGAGGCTTTGGCTTGGCATGGGAAAGTCGACTCGGTGGTTATTGACTTGCCGCCCTTGGCTACGTTGATGTGGGTGTTGGTTTGAATTTGAGTTGTTTGCCTTGCGACGGCAGGGGCCGGGAATTCCGCCCGGCGGCGGACCTACTTTCTTTTGCTTCGCCAAAAGAAAGTAGGCAAAGAAAAGGCGACCCCACTGTCTGTGTCCCTCCGCTTCGCTACGGGCAACCTGCGGTGCTCGGCTACGGCGGGGGTCCGCAGAACTCGCTGCGCTGCGCTTCGCTCAGACAGCTGCGGCCCTTATCCCGCCTACGCCTGCGCTCCTCGGCACAGCCAGAGGGGAGTGGTCGGGCCATCGCTGCGCTCGGCCTTGCATATCCAACGGGCCATCGCTTCGTTCGGCGGTCTTGCTCCCTCTCCCTCTGGGAGAGGGCTGGGGTGAGGGCTCCGGGGCGGTGGATACCGTCAGACCGTTGGCAAGGCCCGGTGCCCTCACCCTAACCCTCTCCCAGAGGGAGAGGGAACAAGAAAAACACAAGGCCGAGCGAAGCGATGGCCCGAGCGGCATTCCAAGGCCGAGCGAAGCAAAGGCCCGAGCGCCCCCCCTCTGGCTGCGCCGAGGAGCGCAGCGTTTCGCGGATCAGGGCTCGCAGCTGTTTGAGCGAAGCGAGTTCTGCGAGACCCCGCGAAACGCGAGCACCGCAGGTTGCCCCGTAGCGCAGCGAAGGGGTCGCAGACAGCGGGGTCGCCTTTTCTTTGGTTACTTTCTTTTGGCGAAGCAAAAGAAAGTGACTCGCCCGCCGGGGCGAGACCCGGCCAACAGCCTCAGCAAAAGAAAGCCTCACCCATCGTGCTGAACCCAGGCCAACCTTTCCCCCTGGGCGCCACAGCAACCCAGACAGGCGTCAACTTCGCCCTGGCAGCACCAGCAGCCGAAAAGGTAGAACTCTGCCTCTTCGACCCCACAGGCATCCACGAACAGCAGCGACTCAAGCTCCCCGAATTCACAGACGGCATCTGGCACGGCCAACTCCCCAGCGCCCGCCCCGGTCTCGTCTACGCCTACCGCGTCCACGGCCCCTGGTCCCCGACCGAGGGCCATCGCTTCAACCCATCGAAGCTGCTGCTCGACCCCTACGCCCGCGAGATCGTCGGCCGCTACGACGGCAGCGACCTCTTCCACGGCCACGCCACGGCCGACCCGACGCAGCGCGACACACGGGACAACGCCGGCATCGCCCTCAAGGCCCGCGTGGTGCCCGCGCCAACCCATCCGAACCCAGGCCACGCCCGCATCCCCCCACGGACCGCGTGATCTGCGAACTCCACGTCCGCGGCCACACGCAACTGCATCCCGCCGTCCCCACCCCCCTGCGCGGCAGCTACGCCGCCCTCGCCGAGCCGGCCGTGCTCGACCACCTGCAGCGCCTGGGTGTCACCACGCTGAGCCTGATGCCGGTGCAGCACCGCGCCGACGAGGAGCGGCTGCTCGCGATGGGCCTCACGAACTACTGGGGCTACAACACCATCGGCTGGTTCGCGCCCGAGGCGCGCTACTGGAGCGGCCGCCCCGGCACCACGCCGGCCGGCGAGTTCCGCGCGCTGGCCGACGCGGTGCATGCGCGCGGCATGGAACTGGTGATCGACGTGGTCTACAACCACAGCGCCGAGAGCGACGAGCTCGGCCCCACGCTGTCGCTGCGCGGCATCGACAACGCCCTCTACTACCACCTGCGCGCCGACGACCGCGCGCTCTACGAGAACTGGACCGGCACGGGCAACTGCCTGAACCTCGGCGAGCCGCGCGTGCTGCAACTCGTGATGGACAGCCTGCGCTTCTGGGCCGGCGAGATGGGCGTGGACGGCTTCCGCTTCGATCTCGCGCCGGTGCTGGGCCGCGCCACGGCCACGGGCTTCGATCCGCGCGCGCCCTTCTTCGCGGCCATCGCGCAGGACCCGCTGCTGTCGCGCACGCTGCTGATCGCCGAGCCCTGGGACATCGGCCCAGGCGGCTACCGGCTCGGCGAATTCCCGCCGGGCTGGCTCGAATGGAACGACCGCTTCCGCGACACGCAGCGCGGCTTCTGGCTGCGCCAGGACCGCGAGGGACGCGCGGGCCTCGGCGACTTCGCGCACCGCTTCACGGCCTCGAGCGCGCAGTTCGCGCACGCCGGGCGCTCGCCCGCCGCGAGCGTGAACTTCGTGACCGCGCACGACGGTTTCACCCTGCGCGACCTGCTGAGCTACGACACGCGCCACAACGAGGCCAACGGCGAGAACAACCGCGACGGCCATGGCCACAACCTGAGCCGCAACTGCGGCGTGGAAGGCCCGAGCGACGATCCCGCGGTGCGGGCCGAACGGCTGCGGCTCTCGCGCGCGCTGCTGGCCGCGCTGATGCTGTCGCAGGGCACGCCGATGCTGCTGGCCGGCGACGAGATCGGCCATACGCAACAGGGCAACAACAACGCCTACTGCCAGGACAACGAGACCACCTGGCTGCACTGGGTCGGCAGCACCGACCCGGCCGGCGAGCCGGCGCAACTGAGCGCCTTCGTGGCGCGGCTGGCCGCGCTGCGGCGCGCGGCGCCGGTGCTGCGCAGCACGCGCTGGTGGCCAGCCGACCCGGCGCCGGGCACGGCCGGCATCCGCTGGCTGCGGCCCGACGGCGCACCGATGCAGCCGCCGGACTGGGAAGGCGGCACGGCCCTTGCAATCCTGTTCGGCAGCCTGGAGGCAGGCACCGCCAAGGAGACACCGACATCGACCACCACCCCCTCGACACCGAAGGCAGCGCCGGCCTGGCTGCTGCTCGTGAACGCGGGCGCGCGGGCGCAGCCGTTCCGCCTGCCGCCCGGCGCCTGGAGGTGCGTCCTCGCGAGCGACCCCGCCATCGACCCGGGCCCCGAGCCCTCGGCGGTGAACGCCACCGAGGTCGAGATACCGCCCTCGAGCCTCTGGATTGCAACGACGTAGGAGCCTGCGCCGCGCGGCGGTGCTAGTGTGCAAGGGCCCGAGCGGGTACACGCACGCACAGAAACTCTGACGACACACGAACGAACGAAAGAACGGAGACACAGGATGGATCACAAGACACCCGCGGCCGCCCCCGGCACGCCGCTGCAATCGCACCAGCTCGTGCGCCGCACCATCGCGCTGGTGCTGGCCGGCGGACGCGGCTCCCGGCTCAAGCAGCTGACCGACCGGCGCGCCAAGCCGGCCGTGTATTTCGGCGGCAAGTTCCGCATCATCGATTTCGCGCTCTCCAACTGCCTCAACTCGGGCATCCGGCGCATGGCGGTGGTCACGCAGTACAAGTCGCATTCGCTCATGCGCCACCTGCAGCGCGGCTGGAGCTTCCTGCGCGCCGAGCTCAACGAGATGGTCGACGTGCTGCCCGCGCAGCAGCGCATGGGCGACGAGCACTGGTATCGCGGCACGGCCGACGCGGTCTACCAGAACCTCGACATCATCCAGACCCGCTCCACGCCGCACGACTACGTGGTGGTGCTCGCGGGCGACCACATCTACAAGATGGACTACTCGATCATGGTCAAGGACCATGCCGAGAGCGGCGCCGGCTGCACCGTGGGCTGCATCGAGGTGCCGCGCATGGAGGCCACGGCCTTCGGCGTGATGGCGATCGACGACAGCCGCCGCATCACCAGCTTCCTCGAGAAGCCGGCCGACCCGCCCGCGATGCCGGGCCACCCCGACGTGGCGCTGGCCAGCATGGGCATCTACGTGTTCGATTCGGCCTACCTCTACAAGCTGCTCGAGGACGACAGCCGCGACCCGAACTCCAGCCACGACTTCGGCAAGGACATCATCCCGCGCGCGGTGGCCGAGGGCCGGGCGCTCGCGCATCCCTTCGGCATGTCCTGCGTCACGCGCGCCTCGCGCGGGCCGGGCGCCAAGGCCTACTGGCGCGACGTGGGCACGATTGATGCATTCTGGGCTGCGAACCTCGACCTCGCGTCGATCACCCCGGAGCTGGACATCTATGACACCGACTGGCCCATCTGGACCTACCAGCGGCAGCTGCCTCCGGCGAAGTTCGTGCTCGACCACGACGGCCGCCATGGCATGACGGTCAACACCATCGTCTCGGGCGGCTGCATCGTCTCGGGCTCGCAGGTCAGCAGCTCGGTGCTGTTCTCGGGCGTGCGCATCCATTCGTTCTGCACCATCCACGAGGCGGTGCTGCTGCCCGACGTGGAGGTCGGGCGCGGCTGCCGGCTCAGCCGGGTGGTGATCGACCGCGCCTGCGTGATCCCCGACGAGATGGTGATCGGCGAGGACGCGGAGGCCGATGCCGCGCGCTTCGAGCGCACCGAAACGGGCGTGGTGCTGGTCACGCGCGAAATGCTCAAGCGGCTGGCGGAGCGCTCCGCGGCACCCGCCGCCTGATGTCGCCGATGAGAGTCCTCCAGGTCAGCGCCGAACTCTTTCCCTTGCTCAAGACCGGCGGCCTGGCCGACGTCGCCGGCGCGCTGCCGCTCGCGCTGATGGCCGCGGGCCAGGACGCGCGCGTGCTGCTGCCGGGCTTCCCGGCCATCGTGGCGGGCGTGCGCGGGCTCGCGCCGGTCGCCACTTTCGCGGCGCCCTGGGGCGAACGCTTCGGTCTGCTGCGGGGGCGCATCGAGATCGACGGCGCGCCGCCGATCCCGGCCTACGTGGTCGACGCGCCCGCGCTGTTCGACCGGCCCGGCGATCCCTACGAAGACGCCAACCGCCAGCCCTATGGCGACAACCACCGGCGCTTCGCGCTGCTGGGCTGGACCGCGGCCGAACTCGCGCGGGGGCTCGATCCCGCCTGGCTGCCCGAGGTGGTCCATGCGCACGACTGGCACGCCGGTCTCGCGCCGGCCTACATGGCCTTCGCGCGTGGCGTGGACGGGCCGCGCGTGGGCAGCGTCTTCACGGTCCACAACCTGGCCTACCAGGGCCTGTTCGCGCCCTGGCACTTCCCCGAGCTCGGCCTGCCCGCGCCGGCCTTCCAGATGAACGGGCTCGAATACCACGGCCAGCTCTCGTTCATGAAGGGCGGGCTCGCCTATGCCGACCGGCTCACCACCGTGAGCCCGACCTACGCGCGCGAGATCCAGACGCCCGACCAGGGCTGCGGCCTCGACGGCCTGCTGCGCCAGCGCGGCGGCGTGCTCGACGGCATCCTCAACGCGGTCGACGACCAGGTCTGGAACCCGGCCGCCGACCCGGCGCTGGTGCAGGGTTACCAGACGCCCGAGGGCCGCCACATGGCGGGCAAGGCGCGCTGCAAGTCCGTGCTGCAGCACCAGCTCGGGCTGGCCGCGCGGCCCGATGCGCCGCTGTTCATCCTCGTGAGCCGGCTCACCGAGCAGAAGGGGCTGCGCCTGGTGCTGCAGGGCCTCGACGCGCTGCTCGCGCAGGGCGGCCAGCTCGCGCTGCTGGGCAGCGGCGAAGCCTGGCTCGAAGACGCCTTCCGCCAGCGCGCGGCCGCCGCGCCCGACGCGGTCAGCGTCACCATCGGCTACAACGAGACGCTCGCGCACCAGCTCTTCGGCGCGGGCGACGTGACCCTGGTGCCCTCGCTGTTCGAGCCCTGCGGCCTGACGCAGATGTACGGCCTCAAATACGGCAGCCTGCCGCTGGTGCGCCGCGTCGGCGGGCTGGCCGATACGGTGGTCGACAGCACGCTCGAGGACATGGCCAGCGGCGAGGCCACCGGCTTCGTGTTCGACCGTTTCGACTCGGCGGACTACGATCGCGCGGTGCGCCGCGCCTTCGCGCTGTATCAGCGCGCGCCCGACTGGCGGCGCGTGCGCGGCCACGCGATGCGGCGCCCCGCCGACTGGGCCACCGCGGCCGCGCAGTACGTGGCCGTGTACCGTCAGGCGCTGGCCGCGGCCCAGGCACCGACGCCCCTGCCCCACTGAAGAAGGCGCAGGGCATCCGTTCAACCCGCAGACACAAGACACACCCACCATGACGATCGAAGACTTCGCCTACGACCATCCCGACCGCGATGTCGCGGCCTTCAAGCGCGCCGTGGCCAACAAGCTGATCTACGCGGTCGGCAAGGACCCCGTGGCCGCGAGCCAGGACGACTGGCTCTACGCCACCGCGCTCGCGGTGCGCGACCAGCTGGTGGAGCGCTGGATGGCGACCACGCGCGCCAACTACGCGCAGGACCTCAAGCGCGTGTACTACCTGTCGATGGAGTTCCTGATCGGGCGCACCTTCACCAACGCGCTGCTCGCGGTCGACCTCCATGCCACCGTGCGCGACGCGCTGGCCGACTTCGGCGTCGACATGGAGGCGCTGTCCGAGCGCGAGCCCGACGCGGCGCTGGGCAATGGCGGCCTCGGCCGGCTCGCGGCCTGCTTCCTTGACTCGATGGCCACGCTCGGCGTGCCGGGCATGGGCTACGGCATCCGCTACGAATACGGCATGTTCCGCCAGCGCATCGTCGACGGCCAGCAGGTGGAGACGCCCGACTACTGGCTCACGCGCGGCAACCCCTGGGAATTCAAGCGGCCCGAGGTCAACTATCGCGTGCGCTTCGGCGGCCGCGTGCAGAAGCGCGAGGGCACCAACGCGCCCTACGGCGCGGCCGACTGGGTCGACACCCACGACGTGCGCGCCGTGGCCTACGACACCATCATTCCCGGCTACGGCACGCAGGCCACCAACACGCTGCGCCTGTGGTCGGCGCGCGCCACCGAGGAGATCGACCTCTCGGCCTTCAACCGCGGCAACTACATGGCGGCGGTGGAGAGCAAGAACCACTCCGAGAACGTCTCGCGCGTGCTCTACCCCGACGACTCCACGCCCTCGGGCCGCGAGCTGCGGCTGCACCAGGAGTACTTCTTCTGCAGCGCCAGCGTGCAGGACCTGCTGCGCCGCTACCTGCGCAACCACACCAGCTTCGACCGGCTCTCGGAGAAGGTCAGCATCCACCTCAACGACACCCACCCGGTGCTCGCGGTGCCCGAGCTGATGCGGCTGCTGCTCGACGAGCACGGCCTGCCCTGGGACACGGCCTGGGCCCACACGCAGAAGGTGTTCAGCTACACCAACCACACGCTGATGCACGAGGCGCTCGAGACCTGGCCGGTCGAGATGCTCGGGCGCATCCTGCCGCGCCACCTGCAGATCATCTACGACATCAACGCGCGCTTCCTCGCCACCATCACGCAGACGCACGGCAACGACGTCGAGCTGATGCGCCGCCTCTCGCTGGTCGACGAGGCCGGCGAGCGCCGCGTGCGCATGGCCTACGTGGCGGTGCTCGCGAGCCACTCGATCAACGGCGTGTCGGGGCTGCACTCGGAGCTGATGAAGCAATCGATCTTCGCGGACTTCGCGAAGATCTTTTCCGAGCGCTTCAACAACAAGACCAACGGCGTCACGCCCAGGCGCTGGCTCGCGCAGGCCAACCCGCCGCTGGCCGCGCTGCTCGACCAACGGCTGGGCAAGGGCTGGCGGCGCGACCTCTCGCAGCTCGAGGCGCTGCGGCCGATGGCGGTCCAGCCGCCCTTCGTGCGCGCCTTCCGCCACGCCAAGCGCGAGAACAAGCTGCGGCTGGCCAACTGGATCGAGCAGCACATGAACATCGTGGTCGACACCGACGCGATGTTCGACGTGCAGGTCAAGCGCATCCACGAGTACAAGCGCCAGCTGCTCAACGTGCTGCACGTGATCTCGCGCTACCACCGCATCCTCGACGCCCAGGCCGCAGGCGGCGGCGCCGACATCGTGCCGCGCGTGGTGGTGTTCGCAGGCAAGGCGGCCTCGGCCTACGTGATGGCCAAGCAGGTGATCCGCCTCATCAACGACGTGGCCGCGACCATCAACGCCGACGCGCGCGTGGGCAAGCTGCTGAAGGTGGTGTTCCTGCCCAACTACAGCGTGAGCCTGGCCGAGATCATCATGCCGGCGGCGGACCTGTCCGAGCAGATCTCCACCGCCGGCACCGAGGCCTCGGGTACCGGCAACATGAAGTTCGCGCTCAACGGCGCGCTGACCATCGGCACGCTCGACGGCGCCAACGTCGAGATGCGCGAGAACGTCGGGCCCGAGAACATCTTCATCTTCGGCAACACCACGCCCGAGGTGGCCGAGATCCGCGCGCGCGGCTACCAGCCACGCGACATCTACGACGGGAACGAGGAGTTGCGGCGCGTGCTCGACGCGATCCGCGACGGCGCCTTCTCGCCGGCCGAACCCGCGCGCTACCAGGGCATCTACGACGCGCTGGTGAACTGGGGGCGACCACTACCTGCTGCTGGCCGACTACGCGAGCTACGTCGCGAAGCAGGCCGAGGTCGATGCGCTCTACCGCGACGCCGACGCCTGGACGCGCACCGCGATCCTCAACGTCGCGGGCATGGGCGCCTTCTCGTCGGACCGCACGATCGCCCAGTACGCGCACGACATCTGGCAGACCAAGCCGGTGGTGCTGGGCTGACGAGCCCGGCGCCGGCCGGCGTCAGCGCGGCGTCGCCGGCGGCGGCGCCTCGGTGACGAAGCCGATGCGGCTCAGGCCCGCCTTGTTGGCGATGCCCATCAGGGCCACCACGCGGCCATAGGGCACGGTCTGGTCGGCGCGCAGCTGCACTTCGGTGTCCTTGCTGTCGGCCGCGGCCTTCGCGAGTCCGGCGGCGAGTTCCTCGTCGGTCACGGGCCGGTCGTTGAGGAAGACCTTGCCCGCCGGGTCGACCGACAGGCTCACGAACTTCGGCGTGTCGTTGGGCTGGCCCGCATCGGTCTGCGGCAGGTCGAGCTTGATCGAGCTGGCCATCAGCGGCGCCGTGATGATGAAGATCACCAGCAGCACCAGCATCACGTCGACCAGCGGCGTGACGTTGATGTCGGACAGCGGCCGCTGGCCGCCGGCACCGGTGGCACGGCCGCCGCCGGCGGAGCCGCTGCCGAGCGAGGTGCGTCCGAAGGCCATGGGGCGACGCGGTTCAGACCGGCATCGGCCGCGCGGGCGGCGGCGGTGCCGGCACCGCCGCGGGCGCTTCGCCGAAGCTGCCGAGCAGGTCGTGGGCGAAGCCTTCGAGCTCGGCCTCGATGCGGCCGATGACGCGGCCGAAGACGTTGTAGGCCAGCACGGCCGGGATCGCCACCGCGAGGCCGAAGGCGGTCATCACGAGCGCTTCGCCGACGGGTCCGGCCACCTTGTCGATGGTGAAGCCGCCGGCCTGGCCCGCGATGCCCACGAGCGCGCCGTAGATGCCCCAGACCGTGCCGAGCAAACCGACGAAGGGTGCCGTGGCGCCGACCGTGGCGAGCAGGATCTGACCGGCCTGCAGCCGGCGCAGCGCGCCGTGCAGCGCCTCGCGCAGCACGCGGGTGAGCCGCTGGTTGCGGTCGCCCGCGGCGCCGAGGGTGGCGGCGTCACGGTCCTGCGTGGCCGCGGCCTGGCGCAGCGCCGCGACCGTGGGCAGCACCAGCGCCGAGCGGTCGAAGGCCCGCAGCCGTTGTTCCGCCTCGGTGAGGCTGGTCGACTGCCAGAAGGCCGCGATGCTGCGCAGCACCTCGCGCGTGCCGCCGCGCAGCAGCCAACTCTTCCAGAGGATCACGACCCAGCTGGCGACCGACATCGCGAGCAGCAGCGCGGCCACCGAGCGGCTGACGCCGTCGCCGTGGGTCAGCAGTTCGAGGACGCTCATCGTCGGGGATGGCGGAGGAGGATTCGTCTCAGCGCAGGCCGAGCACGTCGAACATGTCGAACAGGCCGGCGCGCTGGTCGGCCAGGAAGCGCACCGCGCGCAGGCTGCCCTGCGCGTAGTTGGCGCGGCTCGAGGACTTGTGGGCGATCTCGATGCGCTCGCCGGTGCCGGCGAACAGCACCGTGTGGTCGCCGACGATGTCGCCGCCGCGCACGGTGGCGAAGCCGATGGTCGAGGGGTCGCGCTCGCCGGTCACGCCTTCGCGGCCGTAGACCGCGCATTCCTTGAGGTCGCGGCCCAGCGCGTCGGCGATGACCTCGCCCATCTTGAGCGCGGTGCCCGAGGGGGCGTCGATCTTGTGGCGGTGGTGGGCTTCGACGATCTCGATGTCGTAGCCGGTGGACAGCGCCTTGGCCGCCATCTCGAGCAGCTTGAAGGTGACGTTGACGCCCACGCTCATGTTGGGCGCCATGACGATCGCGATGTCCTTGGCGATCTCGGCGATCTCGGCCTTCTGCGCGTCGCTGAAGCCGGTGGTGCCGATCACGGCCTGCACGCCGAGTTCGCGGCAGACGGCCAGGTGGGCCATCGTGCCCTCGGGGCGGGTGAAGTCGATCAGCACCTGGGCGTCCTGCAGGCCCGCACGCAGGTCGGCGGCGATGGCCACGCCGCTGGCGAAGCCGAGAAAGGCGCCCGCATCGCTGCCGATGGCGGGGCTGGCGGCCACGTCGAGCGCGCCGGCCAGGCGGCAGTCGGGGGTGTTGCGAACCGCCTCGATCAGCATGCGGCCCATGCGGCCCGACGCGCCGGCGACGGCAACCCGGCGCGCGGCCGGCGTGGAGGAGGTGGTGGTGTTGGAGTCGGTCACGCGGATTCGGGCTTGCTTGCCATCGATGGACGATGGGGACGGAGGAGACGATGGGTGGGGAAACCGCGCCGCCCCGCCAAGCCAGGTTCGGCGCGCCGGCCGGGCGCCGCTGTTAGCGCGCGGCCTCGAGCGGCGGGTAGGCGGCCGGCAGCGGAGGCAGCGTGGCGGGTGCCTTGCTCTCGGTGTCGGAGGCTTTCCGGTCGCCCTTGGGATCGAACTTCTTGAGTTCTTCTTCCGTGGCCTCGAGCGGCGGCACCTTGCCGGTCTTCTTGCGGGTGTCGAGCGTGGCGACGAATTCTTCCTCGCTCGGCATCTCGCCGCCTTCCCAGCGCTCGAGCTGCTCGCCGTTGAAGAAGACGGTGAAGCGGCGCTCCTGCGGCTCCACGCCCTGGCGCCGGATCGTGAAGACGTAGTCCCAGCGGTTCGAATGAAAGATGTCGGTGAGCAGCGAGGTGCCGAGGATCTCGCGCACCTGCTGGCGCGACATGCCGGTCTTGAGCGCCGCGACCTGTTCCTTGGACACGAAATTGCCCTGGACCACCTCGACCTTGTAGGGAGTGACGGCCGACAGCGCGCCACGCGAGCGCTCGCTGAAACCGCTGCAGGCACCGAGGCCCAGGGTGACGGCAACGGCCGCAGCCAGCAGCCAGGGACGGCGTTGGAAAATGGCAGGCATGGGGGGAAAAGGGGGTAGCGATATGATCGACCATTGTAGCGGCTGCCCCCTCCGGGGCCTTTGGCCGTCCAGGGCGCAGGAACCATCATGGCCAACATCGACGAACTCAAGAACACCGGCCTCAAGGCCACCCTGCCGCGGCTGAAGATTCTGGAAATCTTCCAGACCGGCGGCCAACGCCACATGACCGCCGAGGACGTGTTCCGGGTGCTGCTCAACGAGCACTCCGACATCGGCCTGGCCACCGTCTACCGCGTGCTCACCCAGTTCGAGCAGGCCGGCATCCTCGAGCGCAGCCATTTCGAGAGCGGCAAGGCCGTCTACGAACTCAACGAAGGCACGCACCACGACCACCTGATCTGCACCGCCTGCGGCAAGGTCGAGGAGTTCTACGACGCCGAGATCGAGCGCCGCCAGCAGCTGGTGGCCAAGGACAAGGGCTGGATCCTGCAGGACCACGCCATGTCGCTCTACGGCCTGTGCGGCGACTGCGTCAAGAAGCGCTGAGCTAGTCCGCGTCGCGCGCGCTTTCCATCGCCTTGTGGTGGCGCGCCACGAAATCGGCATAGGTGTCGATGCCGCGCAGCTGCAGGATCGAATTGCGCACCGCGGCCTCGACCAGCACGGCGATGTTGCGGCCCGCCACCACCTGGATGATGACCTTGCGCACCGGGATGCCCAGCACGTCCTGCGTGAGCGGCGTCGAGGGCATGCGCTCGTAGTCGCGCTCGAAGCTGTCGCGCCGAACCAGGTGCACGATGAGCTTGAGCCGCATCTTCCGCCGCACCGCCGTCTCGCCGAAGATCGCGCGGATGTCGAGCAGGCCGATGCCGCGCACTTCCAGCAGGTTGAGCAGCAGGTCGGGGCAGCGGCCCTCGATGGTGTTCTGGTTGATGCGGTAGAGGTCGACCGCGTCGTCGGCCACCAGGCCGTTGCCACGCGAGATCAGCTCGAGGCCGAGCTCGCTCTTCCCGAGGCCTGATTCGCCCGTGATCATCACGCCCATGCCCAGGATGTCCATGAACACGCCGTGCATCGAGGTGCGCTCGGCGAAGTGCTTGGACAAGTAGGCGCGCAGCAGGTCGATCACGAAGGCCGAGGATTCGCGCGTGGCGAACAGCGGCAGCTGGGCGCGCTCGCAGATCGACAGCAGCTCGTCGGGCGCGGCCTGGCCGTCGGCCAGCACCAGCATCGGCGGCTCGAGCGTGACGATGCGGGCGATGCGCCGCGCGGTGTCCTCGGGACTGCCGCGCGTCAGGTAGGCGACCTCGCGCGCGCCGAGGATCTGCACGCGGTACGGATGGATGTAGTTGAGGTAGCCGACCAGGTCGGCGGCCGACTGGGCGCGGCTGATGACCTCGGGATCGAACTGGCGCTCGGACGCGCCGAGCCCCGCGAGCCATTCCCAGCGCAGCGAGCCGCGGAACTCCTCGAACATGGCATCGGCGCTGATGACGGTCGGCTTCATGCGTTCAGGGCGCGGCGCGCGGCACCGCTTCGGAAGTGAGGGGGACGGAAAGAAGGGCAGCGCAGCTTAGCAGCAGCCACGCCCCGCGAGCCATGGGCTCAGGCGACTTGCGTGGAGTGCCAGCCGGCGATCAGGCCGTGCAGCGCGGCCGCGTCGGTGCTCGACTTGATCTGCTCGCGCAGGCCGGCGTCGCTCAGCAGTTCGGCGATCTCGGAGAGGATCTCGAGGTGCTTCTGCGTCGCGGCTTCGGGCACCAGCAGGAAGATCAGCAGCCCGACGGGTTGCTCGTCGGGTGCATCGAAGCCGATCGGGTTCGCGAGCTGGAACACCGCGGCCATCGGCGCCTTGAGGCCCTTGATGCGGCCATGCGGAATGGCGACGCCGTGACCGAGGCCGGTGGAGCCGAGGCGCTCGCGCGCGAAGAGGCTGTCGGTGATCAGGGCGCGGCCCAGCCCGTGAAGGCTTTCGAACAGCAAGCCGGCTTCCTCGAAAGCACGCTTCTTGCTGGTGGCGTCAACGCTCACAAGCACTTGAGCGGGCGGCAGGATGGACGCGAGACGATTCATGGTGGGTCAGAGCGGGGGCGATTATGCACCTGCTTGGTAAAAACCCCCACTCCGCTTATCTACTTTCTGGTTACATGTTGCCCGCAGGCCTCGCTTCCCTCGACAGAGGCCCTTCAAAGCCTTGATGGGCAGTCGGAAAAGCGCATGAAAAAGCCGCCCTGAGGCGGCTTCGAGAGTCTCCGGCGCGACAGCCGGAAACCTCTTCGTCTTACATCAGGCGCTTGGGCGCGCTGTGGTGATGGTCCTGCAGGCGGTCCTTGTGGCGCACCACCTGGCGGTCGAGCTTGTCGACCAGTTCATCGACCGCGGCATAGAGATCAGCGTGGCTCGACTCCGCGAACATGTCATTGCCCTTGACGTGGATGTTGCACTCGGCGCGTTGCCGACGTTCCTTTTCCTTCTGCTTTTCCACCGTGAGGATCACCTTCACATCGACCACCTGGTCGAAATGCCGGATGACCCGGTCCAGCTTGCTCGTGACGTAGGTGCGCAAGGCAGGGGTGACGTCGAGGTGATGACCGCTGATCGTCAAATTCATGAATGACCTCCTGGAATTGACGGTTGGGGAAATGACCACCGCTGCGGATGCAGCGCGGCCGGCGAAAACGATTGGGGACTGGGAGAAGAAAGGGGGGAGAGGGGAAAGAGGGAGAGGTGCGGGAGAGGAGAAGGTCGATTCACTATGCCCAAGCTGTCACGGTATTGCAATACCGGGGGATGCCCGGATGACGCACCGGAGGACCGCATCGCATGCTCAGCTATTTCTTCCATAGCAGGCCCCGGCGGCGCCGCAGGCTGCGGGCCGTTTCGCGACCTGTTGGGGGCCGGGCCATCCTTCGCGGCGGCCCGGGCATGACCCTGCTGGGGAAAGGGCCGGGCTTCTCCAGGGCCTCTTCAGCGCCAGGCCGCGCGCATGCGGTTGCGCAGGTCGATCACCGCGGCCGGCGGCGGCACCGCGGGCGCGCGCGGTGGCGGGGGCGGCCAGGTGCGGGACTCGAAGCGCGCGAGGTCGGCATCGGGAATGAAGCGGCTGCGGTTGGCGTAGAGATGCCGGTCGCCGCGCGCGGCCTGCTGCGGGATGTAGAAGCGCTGCGGCACCAGCAGGTGCAGGTGGTCGCGGGCCCGGGTCATGGCCACGTAGAGCAGCCGCCGTTCCTCCTCGAGTTCCTGCGCGCTCTGCGCCACGTCGGCCGGCATGCAGCCGTCGACCACGTTGAGCACGTGGACCGAGTTCCACTCCTGCCCCTTGGCCGAATGGATGGTCGAGAGGATCAGGTAGTCCTCGTCGAGCAGCGGCGGCCCCGGCCGGTCGCTGGTGGCTTCGGGCGGGTCGAGCGTGAGCTCGGTGAGGAAGCGTTCGCGCGAGGCGTAGCCCGAGGCCATGTGCACCAACTGCTCGACGTCGCCGCGGCGCGTGCCCGCGGTGTCGTCGTAGAGCCGCTCGAGGTGCGGCAGGTACCAGTCCATCGCGATGCCCACGTCGGCCGGCCAGGCCAGCGACGGCGCACGCAGCGCGGCGTAGGCCTCGGCGAACGCGGCCCATTCGACGCGCGCGGCGCTCGGCGGCACGAAGTCGCGCAACGCGACGGCCGGATCGGCCGCCTGGTCCATCGCGTCGAGCAGCTTCGCGCTGGTGGCCGGCCCGATGCCCGGGATCAGCTGCGTGACGCGAAAGCCCGCCATGCGCCCGCGCGGGTTCTGCGCGAAGCGCAGCATCGCGAGCAGGTCCTTGACGTGCGAGGCCTCGAGGAACTTGAGCCCGCCGTACTTCACGAACGGGATGTTGCGGCGCGCCAGCTCGAGCTCGAGCGGCGCGCTGTGGCTCGAGGTGCGGAACAGCACCGCCTGCGACTTGAGCGCGAGCCCGCCCTCGCGGTGCGCGAGCACCTGGTCGGCCACCCAGCAGGCCTGCTGGGATTCGTCGGGCACGCGCACGATCTGCGGCCGCCCGGCCGAGGGCTTGTCGGTCCACAGCGTCTTGGCATGGCGCTCGGCCGCATGCGCGATGCATGCGTTCGACACGTCGAGGATCGGCTGGGTGGAGCGGTAGTTGCGCTCCAGCGTGACCACGCGCGCCGGTCGCGAGAACTGCGAGGGGAAGTCGAGGATGTTGCGCACCGTCGCGCCGCGGAACGAGTAGATCGACTGCGCGTCGTCGCCCACCACGGTCACGCCCCGGCCGTCGGGCTTGAGCGCGAGCAGGATCGCGGCCTGCAGCAGGTTGGTGTCCTGGTACTCGTCGACCAGCACGTGGTCGAAGCGCGCGCCCAGGTGCTGCGCCAGCGTGGGCTCCTCCATCATGCCGGCCCAATAGAGCAGCAGGTCGTCGTAGTCGAGCACGTTCTGCTGCTGCTTGGCCTCGACGTAGGCGCCGAACAGCTGCTGCAGCTCGACGCCCCATTCGGCGCACCACGGAAAGGACTGCCTGAGCACCGACTCGAGCGGCGCGCGCGTGTTCACGCAGCGCGAATAGATCGAGAGGCAGGTGCCCTTGTGCGGAAAGCGGCGCGCGCTCGACGAGAAGCCGAGCTCGGTGCCGCGCCAGCCCCATCAGGTCCTCGGCGTCGCCGCGGTCGTGGATGGTGAAGTTGTCGTCCAGCCCGATCTGCGCGGCGTACTCGCGCAGCAGCCGCGCGCCGATGCCGTGGAAGGTGCCGGCCCAGGGTAGCGCGGGCGCGGTGTGGGCCTGCAGCCCCAGCACGCGCGCGAGCACCTGGCCGGCGCGCTGCGCCATTTCCTGCGCGGCGCGGCGCGAGAAGGTCAGAAGCAGCAGGCGCTGCGGATCGACCCCGCGCGCGATCAGGTGCGCCACCCGGTGCGCCAGCGTGCTGGTCTTGCCCGAGCCGGCGCCGGCGATGACGAGCAAGGGCCCTGCACCGGCCGCGTCCGGCGCGCCACCGGCCAGCGCCTCCACCCCGTGCTCGACCGCCGCGCGCTGCTCGTCGTTGAGGCTGGCGAGGGCGGCCGCGAGGCGCTCGGCCTGGGTCGCCGGCGGGCTGGAGAAAACGGGGGACACGGCGCTCGGCATGGGCCCCACTCTACTGGATGTTCGTCCAGTCCAGCCAACTCTGCGCTCATTCGCCGATGACATAATCGCGCCTCGCTGCAACTGGAGACCGCATCGTGGAAACCGCCCCGTCTCGGCAGCTTTCAACTCCCGGCTGAGTCCGGCCGACCGGGTCCGGGATTTGAAAGCGCCCCCTTTCTCGCCCCCCGCCCGTCCGCCCGATCGCCCCAGCCATTTCACGGGAGTGAGCCATGCTCAATATCTTCACGCTCGCCAACGGCCGCCTCGTCCAGGAAGAGATCGAGGCCCTCGAGGAGCTCTCCCGCTTCCAGCCGATCTGGGTCGACCTCGAATCGCCCACGCTCGAGGAGAAGCGCTGGATCAAGCAGTACTACGGTCTCTCGATCCCCGAGGACGCGATGGACGAGGACATCGAGGAATCGGCGCGCTTCTATGAAGAGGACAACGGCGAACTCCACATCCGCAGCGACTTCCTGATCGACGACGACGAAGCCCCGCGCGCGGTGCGCGTCGCGTTCATCCTCAACCAGCACAACACCGACCTGCGCAGCCGCGGCGTGCTGTTCTCGATCCACGACGAGGACGTGCCCGTGTTCCGCCTGCTGCGCATGCGCGCGCGCCGCGCCCCGGGGCTGATCGAGGACGCGAAGGAAGTGATGCTCAAGCTCTTCGACGCCGACGCCGAGTACTCGGCCGACTCGCTCGAGAACATCTACGACGAGCTCGAGGCCGCCAGCAAGAAGGTGCTCTCGGGCAACGTCAGCGACGAGCTCGCGGGCGAGGTGCTGGGCGCCATCGCGCGCCAGGAAGACCTGAACGGCCGCATCCGCCGCAACGTGATGGACACGCGCCGCGCGGTCAGCTTCATGATGCGCAGCAAGATGCTCAATGCCGAGCAGTTCGAGGAAGCGCGGCAGATCCTGCGCGACATCGAATCGCTCGACAACCACACGGCCTTCCTGTTCGACAAGATCAACTTCCTGATGGATGCGACCGTCGGTTTCATCAACATCAACCAGAACAAGACGATCAAGATCTTCTCGGTGGCCAGCGTCGCGCTGCTGCCGCCAACCTTGATCGCGAGCATCTACGGCATGAACTTCAAGTTCATGCCCGAGCTCGACTGGGCCATGGGCTATCCCTACGCCATCGTGCTGATGGCCGCGAGCGCGCTGGTGCCGATGTGGTACTTCCGCCGGCGCGGCTGGCTCAAGTAGTCGACTCGGCAGCCAGCCAGGCGCCGACCAGCGCGAGGCTGTAGCGGCTCGCGACCTCGGCGACGAAGCGCGCGAAGTCGCCATGGGCCGCGTCGTCGGCGCGGTCCGAGATCGTGCGCATCGCGGCGAAGGGCACGCCGTAGTCGTGGCACACCTGCGCCACCGCGGCGCCTTCCATCTCCACCGCCAGCGCATCGGGCAGCGCGCGGCGCAGCGCCTCGCTTTCGGCCGCGGTCGAGACGAAGCGGTCGCCGCTGACCAGCAGGCCGCGATGCACGGTCGGCGAACGCAGGCCGAACTCGTCGACGGCGCCCTGCCCCACCAGGGCCACGGGATCGCGCAAGGTCGCCTCGGCCACGGCCGCCAGCGCATCGCCGATCGCCGCGTCGACCTTGAAACGCGAGATTTCCATCAACGGCACCTCGTGTTTCGGAAAGAGCGGCGAGGCATCCATGTCGTGCTGCAGCAGCTCGGTCGCCACCACCACGTCGCCGACCTTGACGCCCGGCGCGAGCCCGCCCGCGACGCCGCTGAAGACGATGGCGCGCACGCCGAAGCGCTCGAGCAGCAGTGTGGCCGTCACCGCCGCCGCGACCTTGCCGATGCGCGACAGCACCGCGACCACGGGCTGGCCCTGCAGGTGGCCGACCCAGAAGTCGCGGCCCGCCACGCGCACGCGCTGCTCGTCGGGCATCAGCGCAAGGAGCGCCTTGAGCTCCTCGTGCATCGCCGCGACGATCGCGATGGGTGCGGTGGCGCCCACCGCTTACTTGATGTCCACGCCGTAGAAGGTGTGGCGGCCGAAGGGGCTGAGCTTGAAGTCGATCACTTCCTTGCGCACCGGCTTGAGCTGCACCGCGTGCGCGATGGTGAACCACGGCGCCTGCTCCTTGAAGATCAACTGCGCCTTCTTGTAGAGCGCGTCGCGGTCGGCCTGCTTGGTCGTGCTCTTGGCCTTCACCACGATGTCTTCGTAGGGCTGGTAGCAGAACTTCGAGATGTTGCTGCCGCTCGCCGACTTGGCCGAGGCGCAGCCCAGCAGCGTGTAGAGGAAGTTGTCGGGGTCGCCGTTGTCGCCGGTCCAGCCCAGCATGCCCATCTGGTGCTCGCCGGCCTGCAGCCGCTTGCGGTACTCGCCCCATTCGAAGCTCTTGATCTCGGCCTTGACGTTGATCTTGGCGAGATCGGCCTGCATCAGCTCGGCGATGCGCTTGGCGTTCGGGTTGTAGGGCCGCTGCACCGGCATGGCCCACAGGTCGGTCGAGAAGCCGTCGGGGAAGCCGGCCTGCGCCAGCAGCTTCTTCGCGGCCTCGGGATCGTAGGGATCGTCCTTCACCGCATCGTTGTAGGACCACATGGTCGGCGGGATCGGGTTCTTCGCGGCCACGCCGGTCGAGAGGTACACGCCGTCGATGATCGCCTTCTTGTTGATCGCCATGTTGATGGCCTTGCGCACGCGCACGTCGTCGAAGGGCTTCTTGGTCGTGTTGTACGAGAGGTAGCCGACGTTCAGGCCCGGCTGCTCGAGCACCTGCACGTTCGGGTCCTTGCGGATCGCGTCGAGGTCGGCCGGGTTCGGGTACGGCATGACGTGGCACTCGCCCTTCTGCAGCTTGGCCCAGCGCACCGAGGCGTCGGGCGTGATCGCGAACACCAGGTCGTCGATCTTGGCCTTGCCGCCCCAGTACTGCGGGAAGGCCTTGAAGCGGATGACCGCGTCCTTCTGGTACTGCACGAGGTAGAAAGGGCCGGTGCCGATCGGGTCCTGGTCGACCTTCTCGGGCGTGCCGGCCTTGAGCATCGCGATCGCGTACTCCTTCGACTGGATGCCCGCGTACTGCATCGCGAGGTTGGCGAGGAACGGCGCCTCGGCCTGGTTGAGCGTGATCTTCACCGTGTAGTCGTCGATGCGGTCCACCGACTTCAGCAGCTTGGGCATGCCCATGTCGTTGAAGTAGGAGTGGTTCTGGCTCGTGACCTTGAAGAAGGGATCGCTCTCCTTCCACTGGCGGTCGATCATGAAGATGAAGTCGTCGGCGTTGAAGTCGCGCGTGGGCTTGAAGCTCTTGCTCGTGGTGTGCCACTTCACGCCCTTGCGCAGGTGGAAGGTGTAGACCGTGCCGTCGGCCGAGATGTCCCACTTCTCGGCCAGGCCCGGCACGACCTTGGTGCCGCCGCGCTCGAACTCGACGATGGTGTTGTAGACCTGCGTGGTCACGTCGAACGAGGTGCCGGTGGTGTTCATGCCCGGATAGAAATTCTCGGGGCTGCCCTCGGAACAGTAGACCAGCGTCTTGGCCGACACCGCGCCGCAGGCCAGGGTCAGCGCCGCGATCGCCACGGGTGCCAGCAGCGCCAGCCGTCGTGCGCGGCGCGGGAGGAAGGAACGGTTCGTCATGGGGACTCCTTGAGACACGGGTTGGAGAAAACGGAAAACGGGTTTCAGGGATTCATCGCGACGGGCGCGACGAACGGCGGTGCCGACGGCAGGTCGGCGCGCACCACCGGCGCGCCTTCGAGAAAGCGCTCGGCGTAGTGGCAGGCAACCTGCCGCTCGTCGAGCTCGCGCAGCGCGGGCCGCTCGTCGCGGCAGCGCTGCGTGACATGCGGGCAGCGCGTGCTGAAGACGCAGCCCGTGGGCGGCGACAGCGGCGACGGCAGCTCGCCCTTGAGCACGATGCGCTGGCTGCTGAGGCCCGGCGTGGAGGCCAGCAGCGCCTGCGTGTAGGGATGCAGCGGGCGCTCGAAGATGCGCGCCTTCGGGCCCTGCTCCACCGCGTGGCCGAGATACATCACCAGCACGTCGTGCGCGATGTGGCGCACCACGCCGAGGTCGTGCGAGATGAACAGGTAGGCCAGGCCGAGCTCGGCCTGCAGGTCGGCCAGCAGGTTCAGCACCTGGGCCTGGATCGACACGTCGAGCGCCGACACCGGCTCGTCCGCCACCACCAGCCGCGGCTCGAGCATCAGCGCGCGCGCGATCGCGATGCGCTGGCGCTGGCCGCCCGAGAACATGTGCGGATAGCGGTTGGCATGCTCGGGCCGCAGGCCCACGCGCGCGAGCATCTCGCGCGCCTTTGCGGCACGCTCCGCCTTGCCGAGCGTGGTGTTGATCGCGAGCGGGTCCTCGAGCACCGCTGCGACCTTCTTGCGCGGATTGAGCGAGCCGTAGGGGTTCTGGAACACCAGCTGCACGGCCTGGCGCAGTTCGCGGCGCCGCTCGGACGGCGGGTTCACGGCATCGTGGCCGACCAGCGTGAGCTGGCCCGCCGTCGGCTTCTCGATCAGCGCGACCATGCGCGCGAGCGTCGACTTGCCGCAGCCCGATTCGCCGACCACCGCGAGCGTGCGGCCGCGCTCGAGCCGGAACGAGATGTCGCCCACCGCGCGCAGTTGCGCGTTCGGTCGGAACAGGCCGCGGCGCACCTCGTAGATGCGCTGCAGGTTACTCGCCTCGACCACGATCTCCGCGGCGCTCACGATGCGGCCTCCTCGACGCGCGGCAGGCGCGGCCGGTCGCGCTCGATCGCGGCCATGCGCCCCGGTTCGCCGAGCGGGAAGTGGCAGCGCACCTGCGCGCCGGGCAGCGCTTCGACGCCGCGCAGGGCCGGGCGCACCTGGCAGGCGCGTGTCGTCACGTAGCCGCAGCGCGGCGCGAACAGGCAGCCCGCGGGCCGGTCGTGAACGCCGGGCACCACGCCCGCGATGGTGGCGAGCCGGCCGTCGGGCGGCGCGCGCTCGGGCAGCGCGGCCAGCAGCGCCTCGGTGTAGGGATGCTGCGGCGTCGCGAACAGCCGGTCCACGCGCTGCTGCTCCATCACCTGGCCCGCATACATCACGGCGATGCGCTGTGCCATCTCGCTGACCACGCCCATGTTGTGCGTGATCAGCACCAGCGCCATGCCGCGCTCCTTCTGCAGGTCGCGCAGCAGGTCGAGGATCTGCGCCTGGATCGTGACATCGAGCGCCGTGGTGGGCTCGTCGGCGATCAAGAGGCGCGGGTTGCAGGCGATCGCCATCGCGATCATCACGCGCTGGTTCATGCCGCCCGAGAGCTGGTGCGGATAGCTCGAGAGGCGCGACGACGCGGCCGGGATGCCGACCTGCTCGAGCAGCTCGGTGGCACGCTTCTTCGCCGCGCGCCGGTCGAGCCCGAGATGCAGGCGCAGCGTCTCCATCAACTGGAAGCCGATGGTGAAGCAGGGGTTGAGGCTGGTGGTGGGCTCCTGGAAGATCATCGCGACCTCCTTGCCCACCAGCGCGCGGCGCGCCTTGTCGGAGATGCCGAGCAGGTCGCGGCCCGCGAAGCGCATATGGTCGGCGCGCACGCGGCCCGGGAAGCCGATCAGTCCCATCAGCGCCATCATGGTCACGCTCTTGCCCGAGCCCGATTCGCCGACGATGCCGAGCACCTCGCCCTCCTCGAGCGAGAGGCTCACGCCGTCGACCGCGTGCATCACGCCGCCCTGGGTCGGGAATTCGACGTGCAGATCCTGGATGTCGAGCAAAGGCATCGATGCGTTCCCTTGCTTCAGCGCTTGAGCTTCGGATCGAGCGCGTCGCGCAGACCGTCGCCCAGCAGGTTGAAGGCCAGCACCGCCGCGAGGATCGCGAGGCCGGGGAAGGTCACGACCCACCAGGCGCGCAGCACGAACTCGCGCGCATCGGCCAGCATGGTGCCCCACTCGGGCGAGGGCGGCTGCGCGCCGAGGCCGAGGAAGCCGAGCGCTGCCGCGTCGAGGATGGCGGTGGAGATGCCCAGCGAGGCCTGCACGATCAGCGGCGCCGCGCAGTTCGGCAGCACCTCGCGAAACATCAGGCGCAGCGTGCCGGCGCCGCTGACGCGCGCCGCGGTCACGTAGTCGCGCGAGACCTCGGCGATGACGGCCGCGCGCGTGATGCGCACGTAGTGCGGCAGCACGACGATGGCCACGGCGAGCATCGCGTTGATGAGGCCGGGCCCGAGGATGGCCACGATCACGATCGCGAGCAACAGGCTTGGCAGCGTGAGGATGATGTCCATCAGCCGCATGATCGCGATCTCGAGCACGCCGCGGAAGAAGCCCGCGACCAGGCCGAGCACCACGCCCACCACCACCGAGATCGCGACCACCGCGACGCCGATCGACAGCGATAGGCGCGCGCCGTACATGAGGCGCGAGAGGATGTCGCGGCCGATGGCGTCGGTGCCCAGCAGGTAGGTGAGCGAGCCGCCCTGCTGCCAGGCCGGCGGCTGCAGGAACACGGCGCTGTTGGTCTGGTTCGGCGCATGCGGCGCGATCCACGGCGCGAGCAGCGCGACCAGCAGCAGCACGGCGATGGTGACCAGGCCGATCACCGCGCCGCGGTTGGCGCAGAACGCGCTCCAGAATTCGCGCCAGGGTCCGGGCGGCGCCGTGGCGGCGGGGGCCGCGTTCGCGAGGGTGTGGGTCGATGCCATGGATTCAGCGCCGGATGCGGGGGTTGATGACGCCGTAGGTCACATCGACCAGCAGGTTGACCAGCATGACGATGCCGCCGAGCAGCAGCATGCCGCCCTGCAGCACCGGATAGTCGCGCCGGCCGATGGCCTCGATCAGCCACTTGCCGACGCCGGGCCACGAGAAGATGGTCTCGGTGAGGATGGCGCCGGTGAACAGCACGCCCACCTGCAGGCCGATCACCGTGACGACCGGGATCAGCGCATTGCGCAGCGCATGCAGGCCCACCACGCGAAAGGGCGACAGGCCCTTGGCGCGCGCGGTGCGGATGTAGTCCTCGCCGAGCACCTCGAGCATGGCCGAGCGCGTCATGCGCGCGATCACCGCCAGCGGCACCGTGCCCAGCACCACGGCCGGCAGCACGAGGTGATGCAGCGCCGACCAGAAGGCATCGATCTCGCCGGCGCGCAATGCATCGAGCAGCAGGAAGCCGGTGTCGGGCTCGACGTAGTACTGCACCGCGATGCGGCCCGAGACCGGCGTCCAGCCGAGCTGCACCGAGAAGAAGAGGATGAGCAGCAGGCCCCACCAGAAGATCGGCATCGAGTAGCCGGTCAGCGAGGTGGCCATCACGCCGTGATCGAAGATCGAGTTACGCCGCACCGCCGCGAGGATGCCCGCGGGCAGCCCGAGCAGCAGCGCGAACACGATCGCGCAGACGCCGAGCTCGATGGTGGCGGGGAACAGCGCGAGGAACTCGTTGATCACCGATTCCTGCGTGATCAGCGACTTGCCGAGGTCGCCATGCAGCACGCGCGCGATGTAGATGCCGTACTGCACGATCACCGGCTTGTCGAGGCCGTAGGCCGTGAGCAGCTCGGCGTGGCGCGCGGGGTCGATCCCGCGCTCGCCGGCCATGGTTTCAATGGGGTCGCCCGGCACCAGCCGGATGAGGAAGAAGGCAAGCAGCGTCATGCCGAAGAAGGTCGGCACCAGCAAGCTCACGCGCGTGAGGAGGAAGCGAAACATCGACCCGCAATATGCAAGATCGATGCCGCGGCCCCACCCGGGCCGAACCCTTACTTTTTGGCGTCGCGCAACTCTCTGCGCAGGATCTTTCCGACCGGTGTCTTCGGCAGGTCAGTGCGAAACTCTACGATTCGCGGCTGCTTGTAACCCGTAAGGTTTGCTCTGCAGTATTCGCGCACCTGCGCCTCGGTGAGCGACTCGTCCTTCTTCACGATCACGAGCTTCACGGCCTCGCCGGTCTTCTCGTCGTTCACGCCCACGGCCGCGCATTCGAGCACGCCCGGAATCTGTGCGACCACGTCCTCGATCTCGTTCGGGTACACGTTGAAGCCCGACACCAGGATCATGTCCTTCTTGCGGTCGACCACCTTGAAGTAACCGCGCTCGTCGACCACGCCGATGTCGCCGCTCTTGAAGTAGCCGTCGCTGGTCATGACCTTCGCGGTCTCGTCGGGGCGCTGCCAGTAGCCGGCCATCACCTGCGGTCCCTTGATCGCGATCTCGCCGGGCTCGCCGAGTGCAACTTCGTTGCCGTTGTCGTCGAGCAGCTTGAGCCAGGTGCTCGGCAGCGGCACGCCGATGGTGCCGGTGTAGGCCTTGCTGTCGGTCGGGTTGCAGGTGGTCGAGGGCGAGGTCTCGGACAGGCCGTAGCCTTCGCAGATCGGGCAGCCGGTCTTCTCGAGCCAGAGCTTCGCGACCGCGGCCTGCACCGCCATGCCGCCGCCCACCGAGACCTTGAGGTTGGACCAGTCGACGGTGTTGAAGTCGGGATGGTTGGCCAGGCCGTTGAACAGCGTGTTGACCGCGGGGAAGCTGTGGATCGTGTGCTTCGACAGTTCCTTGAGGACCGCGGGCAGGTCGCGCGGATTCGGGATCAGGATCAACTTGCCGCCCGTGCGCATGCTCAGCATCATGCCGACCGTGAACGCGAAGATGTGATACAGCGGCAGCGCGCACACGCTCGTGGGTTGCTGGCCCGCGGGCACCTTGCGCATCACCGGTTCGTTCCAGGCCTCGGACTGCAGCACGTTGGCGATCACGTTGCGATGAAGCAGCACCGCGCCCTTCGACACGCCCGTGGTGCCGCCGGTGTACTGCAGCACCGCGACGTCGTCAGCACCAATGGCCGGCGGCTGCAGCTTGCGGCCCGCGCCCTGGTCGAGCGCATCGTTGAAGCGCACCGCGCCCGGCAGGTTGAAGGCCGGCACCAGCTTCTTGACGTTGCGCACCACGTAGTTGACGAGCGCGCCCTTGAGGAAGCCGAGCCGGTCGCCCATCGAGGCCAGCACGATGTGCTTGATCGGCGTGGCCGCGATGCACTGCTGCAGCGTGACGCCGAAGTTCTCCATGATGACGATCGCCTTCGCGCCCGAGTCCTTGAGCTGGTGCTCGAGTTCGCGCGGCGTGTACAGCGGATTCACGTTCACCAGGATCAGGCCCGCGCGCAGGATGCCGGCCACCGCGATCGGGTACTGCGGGCAGTTGGGCATCATGGCCGCGACGCGATCGCCCTTGGCGAGGCCCAGCCCCTGCAGGTAGGCCGCGAAGGCCTTGCTGAGCTTGTCGGTCTCGGCATAGCTCACGTCCTTGCCCATGAAGCTGTAGGCCGTGCGGTCGGCGTACTTCGAGAAGCTCTCTTCCATGAGACCGACCAGCGAGGGGTACTGCGATGGGTCGATGTCGGCAGGCACGCCTTGCGGGTAACTGCTGAGCCAGGGACGATCGGTCATGGATGTGTCTCCTCCGGAGTCGGATTGGGATGAAAACGAAAACGGCGCCTGAGCGGCGCCGTAAGGGTTTGCCCGCAGAGCGCGGGCCGGGACGGAACCTCGGCCTATTCGATGGCCTTGCCCATATCTTCCACTACTTTTTTGGCATCGCCAAAGACCATCATGGTCTTGTCCATGTAGAAGAGTTCGTTGTCCAGCCCCGCGTAGCCGGCGGCCATGGAGCGCTTGTTCACGATCACCGTCTTGGCCTTGTAGGCCTCCAGGATCGGCATGCCGTAGATCGGGCTGCCCTTGGTGTGCGCGGCCGGGTTCACCACGTCGTTGGCGCCCAGGATGATCGCCACGTCGGCCTGGCCGAACTCGCCGTTGATGTCCTCCATCTCGAACACCTGGTCGTACGGCACCTCGGCCTCGGCCAGCAGCACGTTCATGTGCCCCGGCATGCGCCCGGCCACCGGATGGATCGCGTACTTCACCGTGATGCCCTTCTCGGTGAGCTTGGCCGCGAGTTCCTTGACCGCATGCTGCGCGCGGGCCACCGCCAGGCCATAGCCCGGCACGATCACCACCGTCTCGGCATTGCCCAGCACGAAGGCCGCGTCGTCGGCGCTGCCGCTCTTCACGGGACGCTGCTCCTTCGCGCCGCCCGTGGCCGCGGCCGCGTCGCCGCCGAAGCCGCCCAGGATCACGTTGAAGAACGAGCGGTTCATCGCCTTGCACATGATGTAGCTCAGGATCGCGCCCGAGCTGCCCACCAGGCTGCCCGCCACGATCAGCATCGCGTTGTTCAGGCTGAAGCCGATGCCCGCGGCCGCCCAGCCCGAGTAGCTGTTGAGCATCGACACCACCACCGGCATGTCCGCACCGCCGATCGGGATGATGATCAGCACGCCCATCACGAAGGCCAGCGCGAGCATCGCGAAGAACGCCGTCCAGTTCTCCGTTGCCATGAAGACGAGGCCCAGGCCCACGGTCGCCAGGCCCAGCACGAGGTTGAGCATGTGCTGGCCCGCGAACTGCACCGGCGCGCCCTGGAACAGGCGGAACTTGTACTTGCCCGAGAGCTTGCCGAAGGCGATCACCGAGCCGCTGAAGGTGATGGCGCCGATGGCCGCGCCCAGGAACAGCTCCAGGCGGTTGCCCGCGGGGATCGGATCGCCCTTGAGCGCGATGTTGAAGGCATGCGGCTCGGCCACGGCGGCCACCGCGATGAACACGGCCGCCAGGCCGATCATGCTGTGCATGAAGGCCACCAGCTCGGGCATCTTGGTCATCTCGACCTTGTTGGCCCTGTAGGCCCCGAGCCCGCCGCCCACGACCAGCGCGACCAGCACGTAGGCCAGGCCCTCGAGGTTGCCGCTGGCGAGCTTGTAGATCAGCGCGCCGGTGGTCAGCACGGCGATCGCCATGCCGGTCATGCCGAAGACGTTGCCGCGGATCGAGGTGGTGGGATGGCTCAGGCCCTTGAGCGCCTGGATGAAGCAGATGCTGGCCAGCAGGTACAGCAGGGTGACGAGGTTCATGCTCACTTGGAAGCTCCCTCGGCGGCTGCGGGCGCGGCCTTGCGCTCCTTCTTCTTGAACATCTCCAGCATGCGCCGCGTGACCAGGAAGCCGCCGAAGACGTTGACCGCCGCCAGCGCGACGGCCAGCACGCCCATGGTCTTGCCCAGGCCGGTCTCGGTGAGCGCGGCGGCCAGCATGGCGCCCACGATGACGATCGCCGAGATGGCGTTGGTCACGGCCATCAGCGGCGTGTGCAGCGCGGGCGTGACGGTCCACACGACGTGGTAGCCCACGTAGATGGCCAGCACGAAGATGATGAGGTTGATGACGGTGTGAGAGACGATGTCCATGGTTCTTCTCCTCGCGTGTTCGCTTACTTCTTCGTGACCTGGCCGTCCTGCGCGACGCGGCAGGCGGCGACGATGTCGTCCTCGAGGTCGATCTTCAACGTGCCCTCCTTGGTCAGCACGAGCTTGAGGAAGTCGAGCACGTTGCGCGCGTACAGCGCCGACGCATCGGCCGCCACCAGCGCGGCGAGGTTGGTCTCGCCGACGATGGTCACGCCGTGCTTGACGACGGTCTTGTCGGCTTCGGACAGCGGGCAGTTGCCGCCCACCCCTCCATCTGGATTGACCGGGCCTTTACCGGCGGCGATGTCGACGATGACCGAACCCGGCTTCATCGACTTGACCATGTCCTCGGTGATGAGGGTCGGCGCGGCACGCCCCGGGATCAGCGCGGTGCTGATGACGACGTCGGCCAGCGCCACGCGCTTGGCGACCTCGGCCTGCTGGCGCGTGAGCCAGCTCGCGGGCATCGGGCGCGCATAGCCGCCCACGCCTTCGGCCGCGTCCTTCTCTTCCTGCGTCTCGTAGGGCACGTCGATGAACTTGCCGCCCAGCGATTCGATCTGCTCCTTGACGCTCGGGCGCACGTCCGAGGCCTCGATGACCGCGCCCAGGCGCTTGGCCGTGGCAATGGCCTGCAGGCCCGCGACGCCCACGCCGAGGATGACGACCCGCGCGGCCTTCACGGTGCCGGCGGCGGTCATCAGCATCGGGAAGAAGCGCTGGTACTTGTCGGCCGCGATCATCACGGCCTTGTAGCCGGCGATGTTGGCCTGGGAGCTGAGCACGTCCATGCTCTGGGCGCGCGTCGTGCGCGGGGCCGCTTCGAGTGCGAAGCCGGTGAGGCCGGCCGCGGCCACGCGCTGCAGGCCGGCGGCGTCGAAGGGGTTGAGCATGCCCACGAGCACGCTGCCGGACTTGGCGAGCGCGCATTCGGCGTCGCTCGGCGCGCGCACCTTGAGCACGATGTCGGCACCGAAGGCACCGGCCTGGTCGGTGATCTCGGCGCCGGCCGCTTGATAAGCCGCGTCGGTCACGCTGGCCGCCACGCCCGCGCCGCTCTGCACACGCACCGTGTGCCCCAACGCCACCAGTTTCTTCGCCGTCTCCGGGGTCACGGCCACTCGGGTTTCGCCTGTCGTTGTCTCGGCAGGCACGCCTATCAGCATAGAGTTCTCCTCAGGGCAAGGTGCAGCGCGAAATGCGGGCGAAGCTTACAGCAAGACATTCGGCCCGATCTGTCGCGCAAGGGGCGAAGTATCCATGCTCCAACGTCCGTGGCTGCTGAAAATCTAGCTATCCATTTGATAGCTTATTAGTGATGGATTGGCGGCGCTCCCTCTGGCGCGCTGTAAGGAAACCGGTCTCAGGCGGCGCCTGCGCGGCATGCGTCGTGCGGCGCAAAAACAACGACGGCGCCTGCACGAACTTCGTGTCATCTACAGGACAAAGATGTAGGCCTTTGTAATCATTCTTCCAATGATCGATTTAAAAGAACGGTTCATGTGCATTAGTTGCAGGGCAGATTGCTTACCTTAGACGCAGATAGATACACTTCGCCTCACTTGGAGTCGCACACAGAGGCGACCCACGGGAGGAAGTAAGGGGGTAATAAAAATGCGCATTGCTGTCCTCGACCACGAGGCCCATCAGAGAAAACTGATTCATCAGACCATGGCGTCGCTCGGGCACGAGTGCCATGAGTACGCAGATGGAAAGTCGCTGTTGCACTCCATGCGACGACAGACCTTCGATCTGCTGCTTCTCGACTGGCAGTTGCCCGACATCCGAGGCCTCGACGTGGTGAAGACCATTCGCCACGACCTCAAGAGCCGCCTGCCGGTGCTGTTCGTCACGGCCAAGCACGACGACGCCGACATGGTCGCCGGGCTCAACGCGGGGGCCGACGACTTCATGAGCAAGCCGATCCAGGCCACCGAGCTCGAGGCGCGCGTCAATGCCCTGCTGCGGCGCTCCTACCCCGCACAGCACGAGACCGAGCTGGTCTTCGGCCCCTACCACTTCTATCCGCCCTCGCGAACGCTCAAGGTGCGCGGCATGCCGGTCGAGCTCAAGAACCGCGAGTACGAACTGGCGCTGTTCCTGTTCCAGAACCTCGGCCGCCTGCTGTCGCGCGAGCACCTGCACGAAGCCGTCTGGGGCCTGGGCGTCGAGGCGCTCTCGCGCTCGCTCGACACCCACATCTCGCGCCTTCGCACCAAGCTCGACCTGCGGCCCTCCAACGGCTTCCTGCTGCTGGCGATCTACGGGCTCGGCTACCGGCTCGAAACGGTCGAGGCCGGCCAGCTCGGCGTTCGCGGGCCCGAGCTGCGCGGCTCCTGAGCCTTCCCGGCGCTTCGCGTCCAATACGGGAATGATTCCGCGCGGCGGCGGGCCGGCCCATGGCCCGCCGCCCGCGCGCGACCGCAGAAGGAAGCCATCCCCATGAACACCACCGTCCGCTGGAAACCCAATGTCACCGTCGCCGCGGTGATCGAACACGAGGGCCGCTTCCTGCTGGTCGAGGAGCACACCGAGCAGGGCCTTCGCCTCAACACCCCGGCCGGCCACCTCGCCCCCGGCGAATCCCCGGCCGAAGGCTGCGCGCGCGAGGCGCTCGAGGAAACCGCCCATGCCTTCACGCCGACCGCGCTGATCGGCATCTATCTCGCGCGTTCGGCCGACGATCCCGACGTGACCTACATGCGCTTCGCCTTCAGCGGCGAGCTCGGCGAACGCGAGGCAGGCCGGGCGCTCGACACCGGCATCGTGCGCACGCTCTGGATGACGGCCGACGAGATCCGTGCCAGCGTGGCGCGGCATCGCAGCCCGCTGCTGCTGCAGTGCATCGAAGACCACCTGGCCGGCCAGCGGCATCCGCTGGACCTGATCCACGTCGACGATTCGGTGCGGCAGAAGCCGCGCTGAAGAGACTCAGACGATGACGCCGCCGCCCAGGCAGCGTTCGCCGTCGTACAGCACGGCCGACTGGCCCGGCGTCACCGCCCACTGCGTCTGGCCGAAGCGCAATGCGAAGGCATCGCCGCGCGGGGCCTCATCGCCCTCCACCATCTCGCACGCCGCGTCGGCCTGCCGGTAGCGCGACTTGGCGCCATAGGCCCCGGGCACCGGCGACTCGCCCGCGACCCAGCTCGCATCGTCGGCGCGCAGCGAGGTCGACAGCAGCCAGGGATGGTCGTGGCCCTGCACCACCCACAGCGTGTTGTTCTCGACGTCCTTGCGCGCGACGAACCACGGCGAGTGATCGCCCGCGCCGCGCTGCGCGCCCTTCTCCTTCACGCCGCCGATGCCCAGGCCCTGGCGCTGGCCCAGCGTGTAGAAGCTCAGGCCCTGGTGCTCGCCGAGCTTGCGGCCGCGGTCGTCCTTGATCGGGCCCGGCTCCTTCGAGATGTAGCGGTTGAGGAACTCGCGGAACGGCCGCTCGCCGATGAAGCAGATGCCGGTCGAGTCCTTCTTCTTCGCGTTCGGCAGGCCGATCTCCTCGGCGATGCGGCGCACCTCGGTCTTGTGCAGCTCGCCGACCGGGAACAGCGTCTTCGACAGCTGCGCCTGGTTCAGGCGGTGCAGGAAATAGCTCTGGTCCTTCGAGGGATCGAGCCCCTTGAGCAGCTCGTGCCGGCCCGTGGCCTCGTTCAGGCGCACGCGCGCGTAGTGGCCGGTGGCGATCTTCTCGGCGCCCAGCCGCATCGCATGGTCGAGGAAGGCCTTGAACTTGATCTCGGCATTGCACAGCACGTCGGGATTGGGCGTGCGGCCGGCCTTGTACTCGCGCAGGAACTCGGCGAACACGCGGTCCTTGTAGTCGGCCGCGAAGTTCACGTGCTCGATCTCGATGCCCAGCACGTCGGCCACGCTGGCGGCATCCACGAAGTCGATGTTCGACGAGCAGTATTCGCTGTCGTCGTCGTCTTCCCAGTTCTTCATGAAGATGCCGACCACCTCGTGCCCCTGCTGCTTGAGCAGGTGCGCGGTCACCGCGGAATCCACACCGCCGCTCAGCCCCACCACGATCCGTTGCTTTGCCATAGGGGCGACATTGTCCCAGCCCCGGCGAGGCGGGGTCGGCGTGGGGGAAATCGGGGCGCGCCCGCTCAGGCGCGCAGGCTGTCGCGGATGCGGGCCAGCAGCTCGTAGGAGCGCAGCCGCGAGTCATGGTCGAAGACCTGCGAGGTGATCATCAGCTCGTCGGCGCCGGTGCGCTCGATGAAGGCCTCCACGCCCGCGCGCACGGTGTCGGGCGAGCCCACGGCCGAGCATGACAGCACCGAGTCGAGCAGCGCGTTCTCGGCCGGGCCGACCTTCTGCCGGTAGCCCTCGACCGGCGGCGGCAGCCGGCCGGGCCGGCCGCTGCGCAGGTTGACGAAGGCCTGCTGCCACGAGGTGGCGCGGAACTCGGCCTCGGCGTCGGTGTCGGCCGCGAACACGTTGAAGCCCAGCATCACGTAGGGCTTGGCGAGCTGCGCCGAGGGCTTGAAGGTCTCGCGGTAGATCTGGATCGCCTGCATCATCTGCTGCGGCGCGAAGTGCGAGGCGAAGGCATAGGGCAGGCCCAGGTGAGCGGCCAGCTGCGCGCCGAAGGTGCTCGAGCCGAGGATCCACACCGGCACCTCGAGCCCCGCGCCCGGCACGGCGCGCACCGCCTGCTGCGGGTTCTTCGACATGAAGTCCATCAGCTCGATCACGTCCTGCGGGAACTGGTCGGCGTCCGATTCGAGGTTGCGGCGCAACGCGCGCGCGGTGCGCTGGTCGGAACCGGGCGCACGGCCCAGGCCCAGGTCGACGCGGCCCGGGTAGAGCGACTCGAGGGTGCCGAACTGCTCGGCGATGACCAGCGGCGAATGGTTGGGCAGCATCACGCCGCCGGCGCCGATGCGGATCGTCGAGGTGCCCGCGCCCACGTGCGACAGCAGTACGGCGGTGGCCGCGCTCGCGATGCCCGGCATGCCATGGTGCTCGGCGAGCCAGTAGCGCCGGTAGCCGAGCTTTTCGCCATGCTGCGCCAACGACAGCGAGTTGCGAAAGGACTGCGCGGCATCGCTGCCTTCGACGATCGGGGAGAGGTCGAGGATCGAGAAATCGGTCATCCACCGATCATGGCGCGAAGCGCGCGCGAACGCTGGCTGCGGGGCTATTCGGTTTGGTATAGCGTGCCGACGCTCGCGAAGTCGCGGCCGTTCTGCTCCACGTTGACCTGGAACGGCACGCTCTCGCCGGGCGCGATGGCCGGCAGGTTGTCGACCAGCTTGAAGCCGCTGAGCTGCCCGTCGCGGTCGCGCAGGCTGACCCACAACCGCACCTTGCCGACGATGTTCGTGCCCGGATTGCCGACCTTGCCCGTGACCTGCACGCTCTTGTAGAGGAAGCGCTGGCTGAAGTTGAGCAGCACGCTGCCGGTCTCGGCCTTGGTGCCGGTCACCTGCACCTCGAGTGGCGTGCGCGGGCCGGGCAGCGCCGCGCGGCGCATCGGCTTCCATTCGACGCGGGTCTGGGTGATGCGGTCGACATCGCGCGGCTCCAGCAGGATCGGGAAGCGCTCGCCCGGGTAGAGGTAGGCCAGGCCCTGGATGACGGTGGCGCCGTCGGCCTTGCTGCCGCCGAAGCGCGAGATCACGCCGCCGGGCGCGAGCACCACCGCCTCCTTGCTGCGGTTCACGAGCTCGGTCAGGAACAGCGGCCGCTGGATGTTGCTGCGGCCCGCCACCAGCGGCAGCAACTCGAGCTCCTTGAGATCGAAGCGTTCGCTGTCCTCGGCCAGCAGGTCCTCGGTGCTCAGGCGCAGGTCGGCATGGAAGACCTCGGGCGCGCCCACGGTGCGGATCACGCGGTCGGCACCGCGCACCGCGCTGCGCGAGCCGCCGGAGTCGATGGTGCTGTAGGCGATGCGGTAGTCCCAGGCCGCGACCTGCGCGGCGCGGCCGAAGCGCGCGATGTCGACGTCGATCGCGCTGCGCGCGCCGGGCGGGATGTCGTTGCCCTGCGCATAGCCGCGGCCGAAGCCGATCACGTTGCCGGCATCGTCGTAGAGCGTGGCGAGCGCCTCGACGCCACCGATCGCCGCGTCCTTGCGCTCGTTGACCACGCGCCCCACCAGCCGCACGCGGTCGCCCTGCTGCACCAGCCGCAGGCGCGAGAACGCGAGCCGCGGGCCGTCGGCCGAGCGGTAGGGCGCCGACAGGCGCTGCACCTGCAGCTCCTGGCGCGTGACGTTCTTGCCGCTCGGCAGGTCGATCAGCAGCGGCGCGCTCTCGCCGGGCTCGAGCACCGAGATCGGCAGCGACTCGCCGCGCTCCTCGAGCCGGGTCTCGCCGTCGTAGTAGGTGGCCTTGACGCTCACGCGCTCGAGCGGCTTGCCGGTCTCGTTGCGCGCCACCACCAGCAGCTTGGGCCGTGCCGAGCTGCCGCTGCCCACCAGCACCTGGCGCGGCTCGCCGAGCTTGAGGCCGTCGGTGGGGATGTTGCGGTCGACCACCGAGGCGACCGCGGCGCGGCGGCCGACCTCGGGCGTGTCCTTGCGCGTGAACATCTGCACCACCGTCACGAGCACGGTGATGCCGACCACCGCCGCGACCGCGAAGCCCGCGGTGCGCATCGCCACCTTCTGCCGCGCCGCCTGCTCGTCGGCGAGGCGGCGCGCGGCCGCATCCTTGACCTGGTCGAGCACACGGTCGAGGCGGTCGGAGATGTCGTCCTCCACCAGCGTGACGGAGCCGCAGTGCTGGCAGGTGAATTCGTTGAGGCCGGTGCGCTTGAGCACGCTGCTGCCGCATTCGCCGCACTTGAGCGTCTGGAGATCGATGGTCATGGGAAGCGCTGGTCGTTGTCGTCTTGTTCGTTGGAATGGCCCGCGTCGTCGATCGCCTCGCGCAGCGCGGCGCGCAGGCCTTCGATGTCGCCCGCGCTCAGCTCGCGCACGCCCCGCAGGCCCGCGAGGCCGCAGGCGGTGGAAGCCACCACCGGCACGCCGGCCGCGAGCGCGCGCAGCGCGGCGCGCGGTGCGTGCTCCACATGCGCGGGCAGCGCCACCACGCTGGCGCCCTCGAGCCAGTCGCCGCGCGGATCGCGGGCCGTGTCCAGCGCGATGCCCTGCCAGAGCGAGGCATCGGCCGATGGCGTGCCGAGCACGCGCAGGCGCCATCCGCTGCCGCGCAGTGCCGCGGCCAGCTCGCGCGCGCCCTTGCGCGCGAGGGCGCTGGCGGGCAGCACGACCAGCGGTGCGCCGTGGTCCAGCATTCGGTTCGTGCGCGGCGACATGCCGGGCAGCACCCATTCGAGCCGCTCGAGCGTGGCCTGCGGCGCCGCGCTGGCCATCGCGGCCGCCACCGCCGCATGCGGCGTGACCACCGTGGCCGCGCGCGCGAATGCCTGGGCCTCGGCGCGCACCATCGACGGCGCGGCGCGGAAGTCGCGCAGCGTGGCGTCGTCGGGCCAGCGCGCCGCGGCCGCATCGAGACGGGCCTCGATCCCGGCCATCGGCAGCGCGCCGGCCAGCACGGTGAACGCGCGTCCGTCGAGCGCGCCGAGGCGCTGCAGATGCGGCAGCAGCGCCTGGTCGACCACCAGCTGCGTGTGCTCGGGCAGCAGCCGTGCCGCGAAGGCCCGCGCGAGCCAGCGCTGCGCATCGATCACGCCGGCCTGCCGCCGCCCGCCCTCGTGGCGCGCCCACAGTCGGCGCCACAACGCGCCGCGAACGCTGGCCAGCCAGGGGCGATGCACCTGCGCCTCGCCGCCGCGCCAGTCCGTCATCGGCCGCCAGAACGCCAGCCGCACGGGCGCGCGCTGCAGGCGATCGGCGCCGGGATGATGGGCTTCGAGGTAGCGCGCGAATTCGGGCGTCCATGCATCGAGCAGCACGGCGGTCCGCCCCTGCGCCGCGACCGGCAGCGCGGGCCGGTGACGGAAGCAGTCGTTGCGCTCGCAGCTCAGGCAGCCGCGCGCCACGGGCGACCATGCCGCATCGACGCCGGCGTCGTGCGGCGCGCGCCACATCACGCGCGGCGCGACCGGCGGAGCGACCGGTGGCACATGGGCGCGGATGCGCAGCACCAGCTCGGTGGCCGTGAGCTCGACCTCGAGCCGCCACGCATGGCGCGCGCGCAGCTTGAGATCGACGTAGTTCCAGAACACGGTCGCGTCGACCGCATCGTCGGGCGTGGCCGCGGCCTGCTCGATGCGCGCGGTGTGCGCATGGCGCTCGACCAGTTCGAGCCCCGCGCGAGCGCCGACCGTGGCCAGTGCGTTCGAGAGCTGGCACAGCCCGCCCGCCAAGGTCGGCACCACGCAGCCGCCGCGCAGCTCGCGGCCCTGCACGAAGCCGCGCGATGCGCCGGGCCGGCCGAGCTGGCGCCAGAAGCTCAGCACCTCGCCCGCGGGCACCTCGATGGCATCGAAGGCGGCGCGCGCCACGCGCAGGTTCTGCACCTTGCCGGCAACCAGCGCGAATTCGTCGTCGCGGCCATCGGTCCACAGCGGGCTGCTGAAGCGCGCCAGCACCGGCGCATCGGCCAGCGCATCGGCCAGGGGCCAGCGCCGCGCGGAAGGACGCAAGGTCTCGCGCAACCCGTGCGCGGTGGCCAGCAACCGGGAGCGCAGCCAGAAATCGATCGCATCGATGCGGCGCGGCGGCTGCCAGGCCTGCACGCTCACGCCGATGGACCTCGCTTGCGCCACTGGCCGAGATCGACCTCGATGCGTTCGTCGATGTTGCCGCTCCAGTGCACGGCGAAACCGACGCCCTGGAGCAGCGCGGCGATGCGCCGCCCGACCGCCACGGTGTTGGCCTCGCGCCGCGCGATCTCGGGGATCAGGCCGCCGCTGAAAGCCAGGTGCAACCGGCCGGTGCGCACCGCGCGCTCGAGGTCCTGCGCGTGATAAAAGCAGCAGCCCACGATGCCCGAGGCGTCGCGGCCCGCGGCGCGCCAGGCTTCGCGCACGTCGTCCTGGCCATCGGCCAGCGTGTTGCCCGCGCGGTGCAGCGCGATGATCTTCTCTGCGCGCAACTGCGCGAACGCGGTCTCGAGGCGGTCGTATTCGGTCTGCGCGGGCCACGCGGCCTCGGCCGCATGCTTGGCGGCGCAGGCGCGCGCGGTCTCGGCCTTGACCCAGGCCCGGTCCTCGGAAGACAGCTCGTCGGGATCGAGGTACTCGTCGGTGATCATCCATTCGACGTCGGCGTCGTGATGAAAGCCTGACCACACGAGGTCGTGGATCCTTTGTCGCGTGTCTTCGGTGTCGAGAGTGAGGGCCATGCGTAATGGGTCAGCCGCGCTCGGCGGCGGGGTCGTGCTTGCTTTTGTCGTGGCAGAAGCGCCCGTACATTTTCGCGTGCCCGCACCACAATGGCGCTGTAGGTCGAAAGCATGACGTTGTGCGGTCCATCGAGCCGCGAGCCACATCATCGATCATGCATTGCAGCATGGCAATGCGCCATTCGGCGGACGACGGCTCGTGCGATCGGCCGATGGGGAGAACGAAGTGCACCGCGGCGGTGCAACGTTGCAGTGGCGTCCCGCGGTGCTCCAGCGACCACAGAGGGTTCGCGCGTGATGGCAGGAGAGCCGAAAGCGCTCGATGCGCCGCATGCAGGTCTGTGCGATTTGCGCGACAGCCCTGACGTCACGGTCGCATCGGCCGCGAGCCGCACTGCATCGGCGATTAATGCTTTGGATTAACCGGCCATCAAGCGAAAGGCCGGCCCCTGCTTTCGCAAGGGCCGGCCTCCGGGTGGCTAAACCTCTCGACTCAGCGCGGGAACGAGCCCCGCGATGCGACCGAGTTCTGGGTGCCGATTACAGCGGCAGCGCGTCGCCGCGAGCGGCGGCGCGGGCTTGTGCGCGCACCGCATTGCGGTCCACGGTGCTGGCGACCAGCGGAGCCACGCCAGCCGAAGCGCCTTCGGCGTACGGGTCGGCGCTGTGTGCAGCGTCGACGGCTTCGGCACGGACGGCGGCACGGCTGGTGTCCGAAGCGACCACTTGGGCCGGACCGGCGTTGGCGCCTTCGGCATAGGGGTCGGCGCTGCGGGCGGCGATGACGGCCTGGCCGGCGACTTCGGCGCGGCTGGCGGCCGAGGTCAGGGGATGCACACCCTCATAGGTTTCTGCATGGGCTGCACCGGCAGCGGCGAGCAGGGAGAGGGCAACGGCGGAGAGGAGCTTCGAGGCGTTCATTTGAGTATTCCTTCAATTCTTTTGACTTGACTTTGGATGATTCGAACCGGTCTTGGGGGGCGCCGTCCGTGAAGGGGGCGGCCACCTCGCTAGTGCCTGTTCACCCAGATCAGTCGCTGCCTTCTACTTGTCTTGGAGCCGGCGGCTGGTCCGTGAGATGAATTGTGCGCCTCGAACCTAGGTAAAAACCCTAGGCAAATGGAACCGCGGCGTTCACGGGAAGGAAACAATCAATCGCCTCCGTCCGACATGGAGGGCCATTTCGCCTGGAGATAGAGTCGCCGCCATGTCCGCGCCCGGCCCCTCCCTTTCGCTCTCGCCATGGGGCGAGGCCGACCAGCTCTGGCGCCGGCTCGCTGGCGCCTGGACCTTCGAGCGCACGATCGAAGGCCAGGCCTCGATGCACGGCAAGGCCGTCTTCCGCTCCATGCCGGGCGCGGCGCACGACACCCTGCACTACCGCGAGGAAGGCCGGCTGCGCCTGCTCGACGGCCGCGCCTTCGACGCCCATCGCGAATACCTGTACCAGCGACGTCCCAACGGCTTCGCGGTGCTGTTCGCCGAACGGCCGCCCCGCCTGTTCCACGAGATCGCGCTGCAGCCCGGCGACGCCGACGGCACCGCCTGGGCCGGCACCGCCGCGCACCAGTGCGCCGCCGACCTCTACGACAGCCACTACCGCTTCCTGATCGACGGCGGCTTCACGCTGCGCCACATCGTGCGCGGCCCGCGCAAGGACTACGTGAGCCTCACGCGCTTCAGCGCCGCCTGATCAGCGCCCGAGCCGCGCCGCGAGCGCATCGGCCACGCGCTCCGCGGTCTGCAGCGTGCGGATGGTCAACGGCGCCAGCAGCCGCAGTCCGCCGCCGCGGCCGGCGCGCGCGCGATGCGCGTCGTCGAGGCGCTGCCACTGTACGTAGAAGTTCTCGGCGAAGCGCAACGTGAGCCCGAGGCCGAGCGCGATGCGGTCGGTGGGCACGCCGAAGCGGCGCAGCGGATGCAGCAGCGTCTCGAGCACCACGAGCAGGTCCTCGAAGCGCGTGGTCAGCGTGAGCATCAGCGCGAGCACCGCGGCGGTGGCGATGCGCAGCGCGCTCGCCACGCCGAGCAGGGTGGTGCCGAGCAGCGCATGGAAGCCGACGATGAGCGCGCAGGCGATCGCGATGCCGAACAGCGTGCGCACGCGGCCCCAGGCGGGTCGGCCGAGCGAAGCGAACAGCGCGAGCGCCAGCCCGCAGGCCGCGCCCAGCACCGCGGGCCGGTTGGTCAGCACGAGCGCGGTGCCGCCGGCCGACAGCAGCGCGAGCTTGAGCCACGCCGGCACCGCGTGCATCCAGGTGCGGCGATCGAGGTAGAGGCTACGCATGCGTCGGGTCCGTCGCCGCGCGGCGCCGCACGTCCTGCGCGTAAGCCTCGCAGACCTCGCGACCCGGACCGTCGGCCTGCACCCGACCCTGCGCCAGCCACAGCACGCGCTCGAAGTCGTGCACGTGCTCGAGCACATGCGTCGACACCAGCACCTGCTGGTCGCTGGCGGCGAGCTGCGCCGACAGCCGGGCCTGGCTCAACAGGTCGAGACTCGCGAAGGGCTCGTCGAGCAGCAAGGTGGCGGGCCGGCTGATCAGCAAGGCCAGCAGGCACACCTGCTGGCGCTGGCCCTGGCTCAGTTCGCCGATGGCGCGCTCGGCCCAGGCCGCGAGGCCGCGCCGTGCGAGGAAGTCGCGTGCCTGCCGGCGCGCCTCGGTGCGCGATTCGCCGCGCGCCGTGAGGCTGAAGGCCAGCTCCTCCGCCACGGTCGGAAAGATGATCTGGTCATCGGGGTTCTGGAACATCAGGCCGACATGCTGCGAGAGCCGGCGCCGATCGGCCACCGTGTCGCAGCCATGCACGCGCACCCGGCCCTCGAGCGGCTGCTCCAGCCCGCTGACGAGACGGAACAGGCTGCTCTTGCCGGCGCCGTTGTCGCCGATCACGCCGATGCGCGCCTCGCGCAGCGCGAGCGAGAGGCCATCGAACACGCGCTGCGCGCCGCGCTCCAGCACGACGGATTCGAGACGGATGCCGTGGTCGGCGGAAGAGGGGTCGGTGTGCGGCGGCAAGGGGCCGTCACTGTACCCGACGGCTCATGCTCCTAAGCGCGCTCGGCCCGCACCAGCGGCAGCCACAGCAGGAAGCGCGTGCCCGCGGCGTCCGACTCCCATGCCACGTGGCCCTGCACCGCGAGCGCGCGGCGCTGCATGTTCTGCAGGCCGCGGCCGCGGCCGCCGGTCAGGGCCTGCTCGACGTCGAAGCCCTGGCCGTTGTCCTCGATGCGCACCCACACGTGCGCGGCATCCGTGCCGGTCGCCACGCGGATGGTGGTGGCGCGCGTGTGGCGCAAGGTGTTGGAGATGCTTTCCTGCACGATGCGCAGCACGTGCAGGGCGCTCGACGGATCGAGCCACGGCAGCGGCGGGATCTCCTGCACCTCCCAGGTCAGCGACACGCCCATGCCCTCGAGCCGCGGGCCGAGCCGGTAGCGCAAGGTGGCGAGCAGCAGCAGCAGGTCGGCGTCGATCGGCTCCATCGAATCGATGGTGAGCTTCAGGTCGTCGAGGCAGCCCTGGAGGATCTGCGACACCTTCTGGTCGCTCAGGCGCCCCTCCTCCACCGAACGGATCGCGCTGATCAGCGAGGAGCCCAGCCCGTCGTGCATGTCCTGCATCAACCGCTGGCGTTCGTCGCTGATGGTCTTCTGGCGCTCGGCCTCGCGCAGCCGGCGGTGGCTCAGGTCGAGCTCGCTCTCGCGCGCCTGCAGCCGCTGCGCGAGGCTGGCGTTGACGCGCTCCACCTCGCCGATCGCATGCACGTAGCGCCGGTACAGCAGGATGCCGAAGACGGCGAAGGTGACGGCATTGGTGTAGGCGCCCAGGTACCAGCCCTCGGGGCTCACGAGGTTGTTCTGCACCAGCCAGTCGGTGGCGCCGAGCAGCACGCACACGCCGATGCCGGCCGCCACCAGCCGCCCCTCGGGCGAACGGCGCCAGGCGCTGATGCCGCCCACCAGCCCCACCACCGTGGCCATGACCGCCACCACCAGGTAGATCAGCGGCGTGACCTGCGGCGTGTTCGGCAGCAGCGCGATGCCCGGCAGGGTCAGCACGCTGACGAGCACCGTGATCGTCGTCACCGCCCAGGTCAGCAGCGTGAGCGGCCGCTCGTGCAGCTGCCGCAGCGCGTAGTGCACCACCGCCACCAGCCAGAACAGCGCATTCACCGTGAGCCATGCGAACCAGTCGTTGGCGATCGGCAGCGACACGTAGAAGTGCAGCCCGCGCAGGTACGAGGTGGTCGCGAGGTTGAAGAACAGCAGGTAGCCGGTCTCGTGGCGGCGCCACAGCCACACGAACAGCGCGAACACGCCCACCGCCATGAAGGCCGCGCTCAGCATCGCGGGCAGCTCCTGCTGCAGCCACTGGCGCATCTGGTAGCGGCCCTTGAGCGCATCGGCCGGGCCCAGCCACAGCGAGGCGATGCCGACCTGCGCGGCGCGCGTGTGCTCGAGCCGGATCAGGATCTCGGCCGGCCGCGCGGCCGAGCCGTCGTCGCGCTGCTCGAACACCACCCACAGCGGCGTGCGGGTGCTGTTCCACAGCGGCCCGAGCTCCTGCGCGCGGTGCACCAGCCGGCCATCGGCATAGATCGCGATCGTGCCGTCGGTCTTCACGCGCGAGCCGTAGAGCGCGAGCGGACCGCGCAGGCCGGGATGCGGCGGCACTTTGAGCCGCAGCCAGGTGGTGCGCGTCTCCTTGCCCGGGTCGGAGATCGTGTTGGCGTCGGCCTGCGCCAGCAACGCGATCGGCAGCGCCAGCGGCAGCTCGACCGGTTGCCAGGTATCGGGCAGTTGCTGACTGGCGAAGATCAGCGGCGGCGCCATGAAGCCGTTCGCGCGCTGCACCTGCCAGTCGGCCCGCGTGATGTGCAGCGTCGCGCCCGGCGGGTACTTGCCTGCGGCGTTGTCGCCGAAGAAGGCCCCCATCGCCACCAGCAGCGCCACCGACAGCACGAACACCACGCAGGCGATCGGCGACGGCAGGCGCGCCCGCGCCCGGGCCAGCGGGCCCTCGCCTTCGCGGCGGATGTCGGTGGAAGCGTTTCTGGAAAACAAGGCGCGCCGGGTGCGGAGGGTCGGGCGCGAATTGTCGGCGAGACCCCTGGCGGCGCGCCATGCCGGCGGGGCAAGAGGCGGGTTTGCCCTACACCCGCGCGTTGCGCGGGCCGTCAGTGCATCTCGACGAAGCGCCGGATCGACGCGAGGATGCCCGCCGCATCGAGGCCCTGCAGCGTGAGCAGCTCGCTCCGGTCGCCGTGCCCGACGAAGGCATCGGGCAGGCCCAGGCGCAACAGCCGCACCGGCAGCCCCTCCATCGCGAGGCGCTCCGCGCAGGCCGCGCCCGCGCCGCCGATGACCGTGGCCTCCTCGAGCGTGACGAGCAGCTCGTGCGTCGCGGCCAGCTCGAGCAGCAGGTCCTCGTCGAGCGGCTTGACGAAGCGCATGTTGGCAACGGTCGCGTCGAGCGTTTCGGCGGCCTCCATCGCGGCGTGGAGCAAGGGGCCGAAGACGAGCAGCGCGACCCTGGCGGCCTTGGTCTTCGTCGACCGGCGCACGACCACGCCGCGGCCGATTGCGAGGGGCGGGTCGGTGCGAACGCCGCCGTCCGCGGGCACGACGGCCCGCGGGTAGCGCACCGCCGACGGTCCGTCGTGGCCCAGGCCCAGCGCGAGCATCCGCCGGCACTCGGGCCCGTCGGCCGGCGTCATCAGCAGCAGGTTCGGAATGCAGCGCAGCGCCGCCACGTCGAAGGCGCCCAGGTGCGTGGCGCCGTCGCCGCCCGCGATCCCCGCGCGGTCGATCGCGAACAGCACCGGCAGCTGCTGCAGGCAGACGTCGTGGATGAGCTGGTCGTAGCCGCGCTGCAGGAAGGTCGAGTAGATCGCCACGATCGGCCGCAGGCCGGCCGCCGCGAGCCCCGCGGCCAGCGTCACCGCATGCTGCTCCGCGATGGCGGCATCCACGAAGCGCGACGGAAACCGCCGCTCGAAATCGACCAGGCAGGAGCCCTCGCGCATCGCAGGCGTGATCGCGACGACCGCGGGATCGTCGGCCGCCGCATCGCACACCCATTCGCCGAAGACCTGGCTGAAGGTCGGGCGGCTCGCGGCCCTGGCGACCACGCCCACGGCGAGATCGAAAGGGCCGGGCCCGTGGTAGGTGGTCGGGTCCGCCTCGGCCGGCGCGTAGCCGCGGCCTTTTCGCGTGACGACGTGGATGACCTGCGGCGCGCGCGAGCGCTTCGCGGCGCGCAACGCGGCCACGAGCGCCTCGACGTCGTGGCCGTCGATGGGACCGGTGTAGCGCAGGCCGAGCAGCTCGAACAGCGAGCGGTGGTCAGGGCTGCGCTCGACCAGGCCGCGCAGGTGCCGATGCAGCGCGCCCAGCGCGGGCGAGATCGACATCCCGTTGTCGTTGAGCACCACGACGAGCGGCAAGGTCGCGAAGCTGCCCGCATGGTTGAGCGCCTCGAAGCTCATGCCCGCCGACAGCGCGCCGTCGCCGACGATCGCGACGGCATGCCGGCCATCGTCGCGCATGCCCATCGCCAGGCCCACCGCCGCCGAGACGGCCGTGCCCGCGTGGCCGGCGCCGAAGGGGTCATGGGGCGACTCGTCCCTCGAGGTGAAGCCCGACAGCCCGCCGACCTTGCGCAGGGTGGCCATCGCCGGGCCGCGGCCCGTGAGGATCTTGTGCGAATAGCACTGGTGGCCGACGTCCCAGACCAGCGCATCGCGTGGCGTGTCGAAGGCGTGGTGCAAGGCGAGCGTGAGTTCGACCACGCCGAGGTTCGAGGCGAGATGCCCGCCGGTTCGCGACACGCCACGCAGCAGCGCGCTTCGGAGTTCGTTGGCCACCGCGGCGAGGTCCGCGGGATCGAGGTCGCGCAGCTGCGCGGGCGTTGGAAAGCTGGATGACGGGTCGGAGGGCGGCATGGATGCCTTCTGGTTCTCGAGGGGTTGTCTTCGGCCCCGGCGGGCGCCGTGGGCAGGGGTACGGATCGCTCGCACCAATAGTTGCTATTGCATGCAGATTGATCCGACGTGGCCGAGGCATCGGCGGCGATTCATGGCCATTCAGGCACTTATCTACTCTCGCATCGCCTCGATTCACGCCAGGCAGGTTACAGCACAACTGATTGCATTTGCAATGAACTGGGGATACATTGCCGTTGCGCATCGCACGATTCATATTCACATAATGAAATTCAGTGAGCTGCGAACGACGTTCGAACAACGAACCGCACAACGAAGGAGCAACGAATGAACGACTTGGCGAGCGCGGACGACATCGATCCGCAAGAGACGCGCGAATGGCTCGACGCCATGCGCGCCGTGGTGATCCACGAAGGCCGCGACAGGGCCCACTACCTGCTGGACCAGTTGATCGGGCAGGACCGCGCGGCTTCAGGCCGCTACACCGCGCCGCGCACCACGCCCTACGTGAACACGGTGCGCGTCGCCGACCAGCCGGCCTTTCCGGGCGACGTGGGCATCGAGCTGCGGCTCGACGCCTACCTGCGCTGGAATGCGATGGCGCTGGTGCTGCGCGCGGGCAAGCACTCGGGCGTCGGCGGCCACATCGCGACCTATGCCTCGGCCACCACGCTCTACGAGACCGGCTACCGGCACTTCTTCCGCGCCGCCACGCCCGAGTTCCTCGGCGACATGCTCTACATCCAGGGCCATTCGTCGCCCGGTATCTATGCGCGCGCCTACCTCGAGGGGCGCCTGACCGAGCAGCAGATGGACCGCTTCCGGCGCGAGATCGGCGGTGGCCTGGCCTCCTATCCGCATCCGCGCACCATGCCGGACTTCTGGCAGTTCCCGACCGTCTCGATGGGCCTGGGCCCGCTGATGGCCGCCTACCAGGGGCGCTACATGCGCTACCTCGAGGACCGCGGGCTGATCCCGGCGCAGGGCCGCAAGGTCTGGGCCTTCCTCGGCGACGGCGAGCAGGACCAGCCCGAGACCCTCGCCGCGGTCGCGATGGCGGGCCGCGAGAAGCTCGACAACCTGATCTTCGTTGTGAACTGCAACCTGCAGCGCCTCGACGGCCCGGTGCGCGGCAACGCCAAGATCATCCAGGAGCTCGAGAGCGTCTACCGCGGCGCGGGCTGGAACGTGATCAAGGTCGTCTGGGGCAGCGGCTGGGACGAGCTGCTGGCGCAGGACCACGACGGCCGGCTGCACCGGCGCATGATGGAATGCGTCGACGGCGAGTACCAGGCCTTCAAGGCGCACGGCGGCGACTACGTGCGCGAACACTTCTTCGGCAAGGACCCCGAGCTGCTCCAGCGGGTCGCGCACCTGAGCGACGCGCAGATCGGCGCCCTCGCCCGCGGCGGCCACGACCCGCTCAAGGTGCATGCGGCCTATGCCGCCGCCGTGCGCCATGCGGGCCAGCCGACGGTGATCCTCGCCAAGACGGTGAAGGGCTACGGCATGGGCGCGGCCGGCGAAGCGGCCAACATCAACCACCAGCTGAAGAAGATGGGCGACCCGGCCGTGCGCGCCTTCCGCGACCGCTTCGCGATCCCGGTGCCCGACGAACGGCTCGAGGAGATCCCGTACATCAAGCCCGCGCCCGGCAGCCCCGAGGCCGCCTGCCTCGAGGCCGGGCTGAAGCGCGCCGGCGGGCTCCTGCCGTCGCGCTCGCGCGGACCGGGCCCACTGGCGACGCCCGCGCTCGCGGCCTTCGCGAGCCACCTGCAGAGCAGCGGCGAGCGCGAGTACGCCACCACCATGGCCTTCGTGCGCATCCTCGCGCAGCTGCTCAAGGACCCGGTGCTGGGCCCGCGCGTGGTGCCGATCGTGCCCGACGAATCGCGCACCTTCGGCATGGACGGCATGTTCCGCCAGGTCGGCATCTACTCGCACGTGGGCCAGCTCTACACGCCCCAGGACGCGGACCAGCTGAGCTTCTACAAGGAGGACCGCCAGGGGCAGATCCTGCAGGAAGGCATCAACGAATCGGGCGCGATGTCGTCCTGGATCGCGGCGGCGACCGCGCACAGCACGCACGGCATCGCCACCATCCCGTTCTACATCTTCTATTCGATGTTCGGCTTCCAGCGCGTGGGCGACCTGGCCTGGGCCGCCGGCGACATCCGCGCGCGCGGCTTCCTGCTGGGCGCGACCTCGGGCCGCACCACGCTCGAGGGCGAGGGCCTGCAGCACGACGACGGCCACAGCCACGTGCTGTCGTCGGTGATCCCGTCCTGTGTGTCCTACGACCCGGCCTACGCGTACGAGATCGCGGTCATCGTGCAGGACGGGCTGCGCAGGATGTACGGCGAGCCGCAGGAGGACGTCTTCTACTACCTCACGCTGCTCAACGAGAAGACCGCGCATCCGGCGATGCCCGAGGGTGCCGAGGAAGGCATCGTGAAAGGCATGTACCGCCTGAAGCGCGGCGCCCGTACCGCCGACGCGCCGCACGTGCAGCTGATGGGCAGCGGCGCGATCCTCTCCGAGGTGATCGCGGCCGCCACGCTGCTGCAGCGCGACTTCGGCGTGAGCGCCGACATCTGGAGCGTGACCAGCTTTTCGGAGCTGCGCCGCGACGGCCTCGAAGCCGAGCGCTGGAACCGGCTTCATCCGGCGCGGGCGCCGCAGGCTTCGTATGTCGCGCACTGCCTGGCCGGCGAGGACGGACCGGCGATCGCCGCCACCGACTACATGAAGATCGTGCCCGACCAGATCCGGCCCTTCGTCGGCGATCGCCGCTTCGTGACCCTGGGCACCGACGGCTTCGGCCGCTCCGACACGCGCGAAGCGCTGCGCGCCTTCTTCGAGGTCGACCGCCATCACGTCGCGCTCGCGACACTGAAGGCGCTGGCCGACGACGGCGTGGTCGACGCGGAACTGCCGGCACGCGCCCTGTCGCTCTACGGCATCGACCCCGAGGCCAGGTACGCGGCACTCCCCTGACGATGCGCGCCCGGCCGGCCGGCGCGGCGGAGAGAGAATCGAGGCTCACTCCCGAAAGCGCTCTCCACCCGTATGGCAACGCCCCGTTCCACCGCCGTGCGCGGCACCTCCACCTGGGCCTCCTTCATCAGCGCCTACGTGCTGGTGCTCGACTTCATGGAGGACAGCTTCCGCAAGGAAGGCCTGCCGCCGCTGACCTGGTACGACGTGCTGTGGCTGCTCGATGCCTCGCCGAACGGCCGCATGCGCATGCACGAACTCGCGGAGCGCGCGGTCTACAGCCGCAGCTTCATCTCGCGCATCGTCACCACGCTCGAGGCCGAGGGCCTGGTGGTGCGCGAGGTCGACGAGACCGACGGGCGCGGCCGCGTCGCGGTGCTGACCGAGCAGGGCCGCGCGCTGCGCCGCAAGATGTGGCCGCCCTATCAGAAGCTGATCCACGAGATGTTCAACGAGCACATGACGGCTTCGGAGCTCGAATCGATGGAGCGCGGGCTGCGCCGCGTGATCGCGGGCGCGCACCAGCGCAACCAGGACCTGCGCAGCGCCGCGGCGCAGCCCGCCGCCGAACCCCGGAGCACCCGCAAGCGCTCGCGTTCGCGCTCGACCACCCAGCGCTCGGGCGCGTAGCTCAGGCGGACGAAGGCCAGCCCGACAGGAAGCGCGGCGGCACCGCCTCCGTCAGCCAGACCCCGTTCTCCGCGCGATGGAAGGCATGGCCCAGCGCCTGCATTCCGAGCGCGTCGACGCGCAGCACATGCGCCTTGCCATGGCGCTGCCCCACCTGCACGGCGGTCGCCGCGTCGGCCGACAGATGCACATGCTGCCGCGTGCCGGGCCGCAGGCCTTCGGCGCGGATCGATGCGAGAAAGCGCGTGGCCGTGCCATGGAACAGCACGGCCGGTGGCTCCGCCGGTTCGAAGCTGCGGCGGACCTGCGGCGTCGAATGGCCCTGCAGCGCGCGGATGCACCGGCCGTCGGCCGACAACGCGTAGCGCTTCTTCGCGCCGGCATCGACCGCCTGCACAACCTGCGCATGCGTGAGCGCGCGGCCCGCGGCCACCGCGCCAGCCACCAGCGCATCGATCTCGGCCCAGCCCTCGGCATCGAGCGCCAGCCCGATGGACTCGGGCGCATGCCGCAGCACGTAGGCGATGAACCGGCTCGCGTCCTCGGGCGTCATGCGTTCTTCCAGTGGTCGGCCTGCGCGAGCAGCGCATTCCACAGGCGCTGCGCATGCACGGACGGCGGACGGTCGGCCGCGCGGAACAGGTGGTACTCGAGCGGCGGATAGCCCTGCAGCGGCACCGCCACCAGGCCCTTGGGAATGCGGCAGCAGGCATTCACCACCGTCAGGCCGAAGCCGAGCTGAGCGAAGCGCAGCATCAGCTCCCAGCCATCGGCCTCGAGCGAGGGCTGCCACTGCACCGACTCGGCCTGCAGCAACCGGGCGAGCAGCTCGCGGTGCGGCCGGCCCGCGGGCGGCACGATCAGGTTCGCGCCCTGCAGGTCGCGCAGTCGCACCGAACGGCGCGAGGCCAGTGCGTGCGCGCGTGGCAGCACCAGCACCTGGCCAACGACCGTGAGCCGCACCGCATGCAGGTCGGCGGGCACGCCGCCCAGCGGCGCGATGCCCAGTTGCGCCTGGCCTGCGCGCACCGCCTGCACCGCCGCGTCGCGGTTGCGCGTGAGCAGTTGCAGGTGCGGCGACGCGCCCGGCCCCGAGAACTGCGACAGCGCCTTGCCGAGCAGGTAGAGGTAGGCGCCCTCGCCGGCCGCGAGGCTCACCACCGCCTGCTCCTGCCCCTGCGCGAGCCCCTTCACGAAGCGCTGGTTGAGCAGCAGCAGCTCGCGCGCATGGCGTGCCACCTGTTCGCCCGCGCTCGTGAGCTGCAGCGCGCTGCCCACGCGCAGATAGAGCTTGGCGCCGAGCTGCTCCGACAGCTTGCGCACCTTCGCATGCAGGGCCGGCTGGCTGATGTGCAGCAGGCGCGCCGACTCGCTGAAGTTCATCGTGTCGGCGAACACGGCGAAGGATTGCAGCGCGTCGAGGTTGGTGCGAGGAATTTCCACCTATCCATTTTATGGATAGCCCATCGCATATCGGTAGTTCCTGGTGATGGGCTTCGTTCCTACGATCCACCGCACACACAAGAAAGGAACACGACATGAGGAACGCATCGCAACATCTCCCGCGCCTGGGCATCGACATCGGCCGCGTGCTGATCGCGGCCGAACGGGCCGACGGCGGCGACACCGCCTTCATCGGCGGCTCGCTGCAGGACGCGCTCGACACGCCGCCCTACGAAGGCATGTTCGAGGCCGTCGCGCCGCTGGTCGATCGCTTCGAGGGCCGCGTGTGGCTGGTCTCGAAGTGCGGACCGAGCGTGCAGGCCAAGAGCCGCGCCTGGCTCGCGCACCACCGTTTCTTCGAACGCACGGGCATGGCGCCCGGCAACCTGCGCTTCTGCCTGAAGCGTCCGCAGAAGGCCGACCACTGCCGCGAACTGGGCATCACGCATTTCATCGACGACCGCAGCGACGTGCTGGGCCATCTCGAAGGCATCGTGTCGAACCGCTACCTGTTCGGCCCGCAGACCGGGCCCGTGGCCATGGCCGGCCTGGTGCCGCTGCCCGCATGGCGCGATGCGGCGGCGCTGGTGCGCTGATTCAGGCGTCCAGCTCGGGGTAGCGCCGGAAGATGCCGTCCTCGTTGAAGGCGATGCGGCGCGGGCTCTGCAGGTAGTCGTGCACGCGCTGGCGGCGCCGGATGTTGGCATGCAGCTTCGCCACCGCCGGCGTCTTCGCGAGCGCATGCGCGGTGGCCTTGGGGAAGGCGTACTGCAACCCGTCGACCAGCTGGAACAGCGAGAGGTCGGCATAGGTCAGCACGTCGCCCACCAGGTGCAGGTCGCCCGAGGGATTGCGCTGCAGCACGCGCTCGAACCAGTGGAGGAACTTCGGGATGCGCTGCTCGCGAAAGGCCTTCGCGCGCGCCAGCGCGGCCTCGCGCTGGTCCTCGTAGTAGTCGCCGGTCGAGATCGGATGGTGCGTGTCGTGCGCCTCGGCCACCGCGTCGGCGATGGTGAGCTGCAGCTGGTGCGTCCACAGGCCGTCGGATTCGCCGACGCCGGCCAGGCCCAGGCGCGGCCCCAGGTAGAGCAGGATCGCGGCGGTCTGGCCGACGACGATGTCGCCGTCGACGAGGAAGGGCGGCGCGAACGGAGGCCGCGTCTGCAGCGGATCGGCGAGCCGGCGGCCGAGGGCGCTTTCGCCGCCGCCCTGGTCCTCGCGCTCGCGCGCCACGTCGACATAGTCGGCACCGGCAGCCTCGAGCGCGAGCCGCACGAATTCGCCGCGGCCCTGGATGGTGGGCCAGTAATGGAGTTGGTAAGGCATGCGGCCATGGTGGCAGGCCCCGCCCGGCGCCGCAACCGCCGGCGCGCAACTATGGAACTTCGATGACAAGGAGGCGCGCGTTCGGCGAAGCCGCTCAGCGCAGCAGCATGCCCAGCAGCACCGCCACCAGCAGCGCGAGGTAGCCCCAGGCATGCACGCGGTCGGGCAGGCGGCCGATCAGCGGCGCGGCGGCGCGCACGCCCAGCAGCGATCCCGCGACCAGCGCGGCGAAGGCCGGCAGGTCCACGTAGCCGAGGTGCCAGCCCTCGAGCGCCGCGCCCGAGCGCCAGGCCAGCGCCATGTAGGTGGCGGTGCCGGCCAGCGCGATGGGCAGCGACAGCGGGTTGGCCATGGCGGTGGCGCGCGTCATGTCGATGCCGCGGCGGCGCATCAGCGGCACGGTCATCACGCTGCCGCCCACGCCGAGGAAGGCGGCGATCAGCCCGATGACGAAACTGCCCGCGGTGGCGATGCCGCGCGAGAGCGGCTCGCCGACCGCCGAGGCGGTGACGCTGCGCACGATGAAGCCCGGCCGCAGCAGGCAGTCGAGGATGGTGATACCCAGGTAGACGATGAAGGCCAGCCGCACGAATTCGCCATCGGCCCGCACGGCGGCCGCGGCACCAACGATGGCGCCCAGGCCGATGAAGCCGAGCAGCGGGCGGATCAGCGGCCAGTCGATGGTGCCGGCGCGCTGGTGGCGTCGCGTGGCGAGCAGCGCGCTCACGATCATCACGCAGGTCGAGGTGGCCACGGCGATGTGCATGGCCGCGTGGCCGGTGGCGCTGTGCTCGCCATGCGCGAGCAGCAGCACGCGGTAGAGCAGCGGCACCACGACGAAGCCGCCACCGAAACCGAACAGCACGGTGGTGACGCCCGCGAGGCCGCCGAAGACCGCGAGCACGAGATAGATCCACACGAGAGGCACTCCAGGAGAACAAAAACAGGCCTCGACGATAGGCCGGTGCCGCGCGGCGCGCCCGCGCAAGCCGGACAATGATGTTCTCGTTCCGGCCAACTCTTCCTCGCCCATGCGCAACGTCCCGATCGATGCCGTCGACGCCATCGCCCGCCCGGTGCTCGCGATCGGCACCGACTACCCGCCGGGCCAGCTGCTGCCCACACACAGCCATCGGCGCGCGCAGTTCCTCTACGGCGCGACCGGCGTGATGGAGGTCGGCACCGACGACGGCGCCTGGGTGGTGCCGCCGCAGCGCGGCGTGTGGATACCGGCGGGCCAGCCGCATCGCGTGCGCATGCTCGGCGTGAGCACGCGCAGCCTCTACATCGAGCCGCGCGAGGCGCCGCGCCCTGGCCGCCAGTGCGAGGTGCTCGAGGTGTCGCCGCTGCTGCGCCAGCTGCTGATGGCGGCCATCGAAGTGCCCGCCGAGTACGAGCGCCAGGGCCGAGACGGCCTGCTGATGCGGCTCGCGCTGCACGAACTGGCGCACGCCGAGGCGCTGCCGCTGCACCTGCCGCTGCCGCGCGAGCCTGCGCTGGCCGCGCTGTGCCTGGACTTCCTGCGCGCGCCCGATATCCATGCCACGCCCGCGCAATGGGCGGCACGGCTGCATGTGAGCGAACGCACCTTCAGCCGCCGCTTCGGCCGCGAGACCGGCATGGCCTTCGGTCAGTGGCGTCAGCGCGCCTGCGTGCTGCTGGCGCTGTCGCGACTGGCGTCCGGCGAAGCGGTGACGACGGTGGCACTCGACCTGGGCTACGACAGCCCCGCCGCCTTCTCCACCATGTTCCGCCGCACGCTGGGCCGCCCGCCCTCGCACTTCGCCGAAGCGGGCGCTCAGAGCTCCATGCGATAGCCGACGCTGTAGATCGACTTGATCCAGTCCTCCGAGCCGCCGGCCTCGGCGAGCTTGCGGCGCAGGTTCTTGACGTGGCTGTCGATGGTGCGGTCGGTCACGACGCGCCGGTCGTCGTAGATGCGGCCCAGCAACTGGTCGCGCGAGAAGGCGCGGCCCAGCGCGCCATGCAGCACGGCCAGCAGGCGGAACTCGACCGGCGTGAGGTCGAGCTCGCGGCCGCGCACACTGGCGCGGGCCGTGGCTTCGTCGACCCGCAGCGGCACCGGCGCCGGCGCGGCCAGCGGCCTGGCGCTCGCGGCCCGATGCCGGCGCAGCACCGCGCCCACGCGCGCCACCACCTCGCGCGGGCTGAAGGGCTTGCACACGTAGTCGTCGGCGCCGATCTCCAGCCCCAGCAGGCGGTCGACCTCCTCGACGCGCGCCGTGACCATGATCACCGGCACCGCGCCGATGCGCCGCAGGTCGCGGCAGATCTCCACGCCGTCGCGCCCGGGCAGCATCAGGTCGAGCAGCACCAGGTCGGGCCGCTGCGCGTGGAAGGCCGGCAGCGCGGCGTCGCCGTCGGCGACCCAATGGTGCGTGTAGCCGGCCGCCGCGAGGTAGTCGCCGAGCACGGCCGCCAGCCGCGGCTCGTCCTCGACGACGAGCACATGGCCCTGGGTCTGGAGGCCCATGCTCATTGAAAGACCTTCGTGCTTCGCACTGCGGTGCGAGCTTGCTTGGGGCGGCCCGGCGCGGCGCTCATGCGTCGATCCCCGGCAGGTCGATGACGATGCGCAGCCCGCCGAACGGCGAGGCCTGCGCCTCGATGCGGCCCTCGTGCGCCTCGACGATGTTGCGGCAGATCGCCAGGCCCAGCCCGCTGCCGCCGCTCGCTCGGTTGCGCGAGCCCTCGACGCGGTAGAAGCGCTCGAACAGCTTCTCGAGCTTGTCGAGCGGCACGCCGGGCGCGCTGTCCTCGACCACGATGCGCACGCCGCTCTCGTGACGATCGGCGCGCAGCTGCACCACGCCGCCGCGGTCGGTGTAGCGCAGCGAGTTCTCGAGCAGGTTCGCGATCAGCTGCTGCAGCCGCCGCTCGTCGCCGCTGAGGGACAGCGGTGCCGGCGCGATATGCACGCGCAGCTCGAGGCCCTCGGCCTCGAGCCGGCCCTGCATGCTGCCGACCGCCGCGCGCAGCACGGTCGCAATGTCGATCGGCGTGCGCCGGTAGGTCATCGCGCCGATGTCGGTCAGCGAGAGGTCGTGCAGGTCGTCGACCAGCTTGCCCAGCCGGCCAACCTCGGCATGCATCGCGTCGACCGACTGCGCGCTGGTCGAGCGGATGCCGTCCTGGATCGCCTCGAGCTCGGCGCGCAGCACCGCCAGCGGCGTGCGCAGCTCGTGCGAGATGTCGGCCATGAAGGTGCGGCGCGCGCGCTCGGTGTGCTCGAGCGTCTGCGCCATGCGGTTGAAGTCCTTCGCGAGATGGCCGAGCTCGTCGTTCGACCCGACCTCGATGCGCGAGGCATAGTCGCCGGCCGCCAGCCGCTGCGTGGCGCCGGCCATGCCGCGCACACGACGCAGCAGCGCGCGCGACAGCACGAAGGTCAGCAGCGCCGCCACCGCGATCGAGCCCAAGCCGATCAGCGTCAGGGCCTTGAACTGCCGCTCGAGGAAGCGCGCGTCGTCCTTGGGCAGCACGTCCTCGAACGGCACCATCGCCACCCAGCCGACGATGCGCCCGTCGACCGCCACCGGCAGCCGGATCGAGTCCGGCCCGACCGAGGGATTGCCGACCACGCGGCGCAGCTGCGCGTCGAGCAGGCCGATGCGCGCGAGAGCGCCGGTCTGGTCGGACGAGGCGAGCTGCGGCGCCGGATCCACGCCGGGCTCGCGCGCGATCGGCAGCACCAGCTCCATCCAGTTGCGGAAATCCTGCCGCAGGAACTGCCAGTCGCCATGCGCCGCATAGGCCGCGGCCACGCGCGGCACCATCTCCTCGACATGCGCGCGACCCTGCTGATTGAGGTAGCCGAGGAAGCCGCGCGCGAACACGAAGCGCATCGCGCCGGCCTGAACCACCACCACGGCGGCGCAAGCCACCAGCACGAAGAAGAAGAGCTTGGTCCGGATGCCGATTCTCATGATGGACACCGATGATGCCGCGCGGCCGGCAAACGCAAGCAAGGCCATGCGGGCGGTGCGATCTTCACAGTTGCTCCACATTGCGCCCGCAACATCGGCGCGATCGCAGTTTTCGCGGACCGCGGCGCGGGGCAGATCGGGGCCGACCACCCGCCGCCCACCCCAATGAGCACCCCCATGAAAAAGGCCGGAAGCCCCTTGGAGCTTCCGGCCTTTTTGCCGTGTGTCTGGTCCCGCCGCCAGGAATCGAACCTGGATCTCAGCCTTCGGAGGGCCGAATTCTATCCGTTGAAATACAGCGAGAAATGGGTTTCCGGTGAAACCGCAGCCTCGCATTATCGCCTATCACGCGGCCGCTGTTTCGGCTTCGTGCACGGCCGCGCCATTCGCCCCCGTCTGCCGCGTGAAACCGAGGCCCGCGAGGTACACGCGGAAGGTGCGCCGGCCCGTGGGCACGAGGTCGAAGGCCGCGGGATCGAGCAGCCAGTTCTGGATCAGTCCGCTGATCAGCGCATGCAGCCCCTGCGCCGCCACGCTGCCGGGCACCGGCAGCTTGATGCGGGCGCGCCGCGCGGCCAGCCGCAGGGCCTTCTCGAAATCGACCACGCAGGCGTTGCGCGCGTCGAGGTGGCGCTGCTGCACCGAGGCCATGTCGTGGGTGTATTCGACCTTGTGGGTCGCCACGTCGAACACGCGGCGCACCTGCGGGTCGGTGGTCATGAGGGTCAGCGCATGCACCATGCCCTCCTCGATCTCGGCCAGCGGGTCGTCGTGGCTCAGCGCCGCGGCCTTGGGCGGCGCCTCGAGCGGAAGGATGACCCGCTCCATCATCGCGTTGAAGAGATCGGCCTTGTCCTTGAAGTGCCAATAGATGGCGCCCCGCGTCGCCCCGGCCTGCTGCGCGATCTGCTGCAGCGTGGTCTGGGAGACCCCCTGCGCCTGAAACAGCAGCTCCGCGGCATCGAGCAGTCGATTCCGCGTCGCCAGTGCTTCTTCCTTCGTACGACGTGCCACCAAGTCTCCTGATTTGTAAAGGCAACGCCCTTTGCATATCGTGGGGCCATTGCGTGGATGTCACTATACATCCATGAATGTATGTAAACTGTCGCCCTTCCCGATGGCCCACCTGGCCGTGCTGGCTTTCCGGCACGGCCGCAGAAATCGCCGTCTCCCGTCTTCGCTTCAAAGGAATCGCATGCCTCTCCTGCATGTTTCGCGCCCATCGTTTCTTTCGCCGCGCCTCGCGACCGTGGCTGCCGTCGTGTTGCTGGTCATCGCTGGTTGTTCGAAGAACGATGCCCCCGCCGGTGCCGGCGCGGGTGGCGGCGGTGGCGGCGGCGCCCGTCCCGCTCCCGAAGTGGGCGTGATCGTCGCGACCCCGGGCGACGTCGGCCTGGTGACCGAACTGCCGGGCCGCCTCGAGGCCTCGCGCGTGGCCCAGGTGCGTGCGCGTGCCGCCGGCATCCTGCTCAAGCGCGAGTTCCGCGAAGGCAGCGACGTGAAGGCCGGCCAGCTGCTGTTCCGCATCGACCCGGCACCGCTGGTGGCCGCCACGCAGAACGCGCAGGCCGCGCTGGCCCGCTCCGAAGCCAATGCCGCGCAGGCCAAGGCCCTGGCCGACCGCTACAAGCCGCTGGTCGAGGCCAATGCGGTGAGCAAGCAGGAATACGTCAACGCGGTGGCTTCGCAGAAGACCGCCGAGGCCGACGTGGCCGCCAGCCGCGCCGCGCTGCAGACCGCGAAGATCAACCAGGGCTATGCCGACGTGACCTCGCCGATCTCGGGCCGCATCGGCCGCGCGCTGGTCACCGAGGGCGCGCTGGTCGGCCAGGGCGATGCCACCGAGCTCGCCGTGGTGCAGCAGATCAATCCGCTGTACGTGAACTTCACGCAGTCGGCCTCCGACGTGCTCAAGCTGCGTCGCGCGGTCGCCGCGGGCCAGTACAAGCGCGCCGGCGGCGAGGACGCCGCGAGCATCCGCCTGGTGCTCGAGGACGGCACCGACTACGGCCAGGACGGCAAGCTGCTGTTCTCCGACCTCACGGTCGACGCCACCACCGGCCAGGTCACGCTGCGCGCCGAGATTCCCAACCCCAAGGGCGAGCTGCTGCCGGGCCTGTACGTGCGCGTGAAGCTCGAGCAGGCGCAGGTCAGCAACGCGATCACGGTGCCGCAGCAGGCGGTCACGCGCACCCAGCAGGGTGACCACCTGACGGTGGTGGGCGCGGACGGCAAGCTGAGCCAGCGCACGGTGAAGATCAGCGCCGCCAAGGACAACCAGTGGGTGGTGCTCGAAGGCCTGAAGGCCGGCGAACAGGTGATGGTCGACGGCTTCCAGCGCCTGCAGATGATGCCGCCGGGCACGCCCGTGAAGGCCGTCCCGTGGACGAAACCGAATCCCAACGGTGCGGCGCCCGCCGCCGCGCCGGCAGCCTCTGGCGCGGCACCCGCCCCCGGAAGGCAGCCTCGGCTCCGGCCGAGAAGAAGTAATCAAGGAGCGCGCCCGCAATGGCCAAATTCTTCATCGATCGACCCATCTTCGCGTGGGTGATCGCACTGTTCGTCATCGTTCTCGGCGGCGTGTCCATCACGCAGTTGCCGATCGCCCAGTACCCGCCGGTGGCGCCGCCCGCCATCGTGATCAACGTGGCCTATCCGGGTGCCTCGGCCCAGACGCTCGAGGACAGCGTGCTGTCCGTGATCGAGCGCGAAATGAACGGCTCGCCCGGCCTGATCTACATGGAATCGGTGGCGCAGGCCGACGGTACCGGCGCGATCACCATCAGCTTCGAGCCCGGCACCAATGAAGACCTCGCGCAGGTCGACGTGCAGAACCGGCTCTCGCGCGCCACGCCGCGGCTGCCCTCGGCCGTGACGCAACAGGGCGTGCAGGTCGACAAGTCGCGCGACAACTTCCTGCTGTTCGCGCTGCTCTCGTCGGACAACCCCGACGTCGACCCCGTGGCGCTCGGCGACTACGTCGCGCGCAACATCGTGCCCGAGCTGCAGCGCATCGAGGGCGTGGGCAAGGTGCAGCTGTTCGGCTCCGAGAACGCGATGCGCATCTGGATCGACCCGGCCAAGCTGCAGGGCTTCAACCTGTCGCCGTCCGACGTCAACACCGCGATCCGCGCCCAGAACGCCCAGGTGGCCTCGGGCACGCTCGGCGACCTGCCGAACGTGCCGGGCCAGGCCATCGCCGCCACGGTGACGGTCAACGGCCAACTCACCAGCGTCGAGCAGTTCCGCGAGATCGTGCTGCGCGCCAACACCGACGGCTCGACCGTGCGCCTGAAGGATGTGGCGCGCGTCGAACTCGGCGGCCAGAGCTATGCCACCTCGGCGCGCCTGAACGGCGTGCCCGCGGTGGGCGTCGGCGTGCAGCCCACGCCCACCGGCAACGCGCTGCGCTCGGCCAAGGCCGTGCGCGCGAAGATGGCCGAACTCCAGCGCTACTTCCCCAAGGGCGTGAAATGGGACATCCCCTACGACAGCTCGCGCTTCGTGCAGATCTCGATCACCGAAGTGGTGAAGACGCTGTTCGAAGCCGTCGCGCTGGTGTTCCTCGTGATGTTCCTGTTCCTGCAGAACTGGCGCTACACGATCATCCCGACCATCGTGGTGCCGATCGCGCTGCTCGGTACCTTCGCCACCCTGCTCGCACTGGGCTTCTCGATCAACGTGCTGACCATGTTCGGCATGGTGCTGGTGATCGGCATCGTGGTGGACGATGCGATCGTGGTGGTGGAGAACGTCGAACGCATCATGAGCGAGGAAGGGCTGTCGCCGCTGGACGCCACCCGCAAGGCGATGCAGCAGATCTCGGGCGCCATCATCGGCGTGACCGTGGTGCTGATCTCGGTGTTCGTGCCGCTGGCCTTCTTCGCGGGTTCGACCGGCAACATCTACCGCCAGTTCTCGGCGGTGATGGTGGCCTCGATCGGCTTCTCGGCCTTCATGGCCCTGTCGCTCACGCCGGCGCTGTGCGCCACGCTGCTCAAGCCGGTGGAAGCCGGCCACCACCACGAGAAGCGCGGGTTCTTCGGCTGGTTCAACCGCGGCTTCTCGCGCACCGCCAAGGGCTATGAAAGCATCGTCGCGCGCATCCTGCGCCGCGCCGCACGCTACCTGATCATCTACGCGGCGATCATCGGCGCGGTGGTGTACTTCTACACCCACCTGCCGAGCTCGTTCCTGCCGCAGGAAGACCAGGGCAACATCATCGTGAACGTGCAGCTGCCGCCGGGCGCGACGCAGGAGCGTGCGCTGTCGGTGATGCAGCAGGTCGAGGGCTTCATCATGAAGCAGCCCGAAGTGCAGAGCATCGTGAGCGTGATGGGCTTCAGCTTCTCGGGCCAGGGCCAGAACGCGGGCCTCGCCTTCGTGACGCTCAAGGACTGGGAGGAACGCAAGGACCCGGGCAACTCGGCCAGCGCGCTCGCCGGCCGGGCCTTCGGCGCGCTCTCGGGCATCCGCGACGCCTTCATCTATCCGCTGAGCCCGCCGCCGATTCCCGAACTGGGCAACGCCAGCGGCTTCAGCTTCCGGCTGCAGGACCGCGCGGGCGCGGGCCACGACGCGCTCGTCAACGCGCGCAACCAGCTGCTGGGCATGGCCGCGCAGAGCAAGATCCTGTCGCAGGTCCGTCCCGACGGCCTGGAAGACGCACCGCAGTTGCAGATCGACATCGACCGCGACAAGGCCAACGCCCTGGGCGTGAGCTTCGACGCGATCAATGGCGCGCTGTCGACCGCGCTGGGTTCGAGCTACATCAACGACTTCCCGAACCGCGGCCGCCTGCAGCGCGTGGTGGTGCAGGCCGACGCCCCGGCACGGATGCAGCCCGACGACATGCTCAAGCTCAACGCGACCAACGCGCAGGGCCAGCCGGTTCCGCTGGGCGCGTTCGCGACCACCAAGTGGGTGACCGGCGCGACGCAGACGGTGCGCTACAACGGCTATCCCGCGATGCGCATCAGCGGCGACGCGGCGGCCGGCTACAGCACCGGTGCCGCGATGGCCGAGATGGAGAAGCTCGCCTCGCAGCTGCCGCAAGGCTTCGGCTTCGAATGGACCGGCCAGTCGCGCGAGGAAAAGCTCGCCGGCTCGCAGGCCATGATCCTCTACGGCTTCGCGATCCTGGCGGTGTTCCTCTGCCTGGCCGCGCTGTACGAGAGCTGGTCGATCCCGCTGTCGGTGATCCTGGTGGTGCCGCTGGGCGTGATCGGCGTGCTGCTGGCGACGCTGCTGCGTTCGTACTCGAACGACGTGTACTTCCAGGTGGGCCTGATCACGATCATCGGCCTGTCGGCGAAGAACGCGATCCTGATCATCGAGTTCGCCAAGGACCTGCAGGCGCAGGGCCGCGGCGTGATCGAGTCGGCGCTCGAGGCCGCGCACCTGCGGTTCCGGCCGATCATCATGACCTCGCTGGCCTTCGGCCTCGGCGTGGTGCCGCTGTTCACGGCCTCGGGCGCCGGCTCGGCGAGCCAGCGCGCGATCGGCACCGGCGTGCTCGGCGGCATGGTGACGGGCACCCTGCTCGCGGTGATCTTCGTGCCGGTCTTCTTCGTGGTGGTGCGCACGCTGTTCAAGGGCAGCGCGCGCCAGCGCGAGGCCGACAAGCGGCATGCGCAAGCCGCCGGCATCTCGGAGGAAAAACATGAACCTCAATAACAAACTGATTCCCACCGCGCTGGCGGCAGCGCTGCTGCTGGCCGGCTGCTCGCTGATCCCGACCTACGAGCGTCCGGCGGCGCCGGTGCCCACCACCTACCCGGGCGACCCGGCGCAGCCGGCCGGGCCGGCGGCGTCCGCCATGCCCTGGCAGGACTTCTTCACCGACCCGCGCCTCGCGGGCCTGATCCAGACAGCGCTGGCCAACAACCGCGACCTGCGCGTCTCGGTGCTCAACATCGAGCAGGCGCGCGCGCAGTTCCAGATCCAGCGCGCCGACCTGTTCCCCGCGCTGGGCCTGTCGGGCAACGGCTCGCGCTCGAGCCCCAACGTCTACCAGGCGATCGACAGCAGCCAGGGCAGCGTGAGTTCGCAGTACTCGGTCAACCTCGGCATCACCGCCTGGGAGATCGACTTCTTCGGCCGCATCCGCGCGCTGAAGGACCAGGCGCTGGCGCAATACCTCGCCACCGACGAAACGCGCAAGGCCGCGCAGATCAGCCTGATCGCCGCGGTCGCCAACGGCTGGCTCACGGTGCTGGCCGACGACGAGCTGCTCGAGATCACGCGCCAGACCCTGAGCACGCGCGAGGAATCGGTGCGGCTGACCAAGCTGCGCTTCGACAACGGCGTGTCGTCGGAGCTCGATTTCCAGGCCGCCAACTCGCTGGCCGAGACCGCGCGCGCCGCCTATGCGCAGCAGCTGCGCACGCGCCAGCAGGACGAGAACGCGCTCGCGCTGCTGTTGGGCGCGCCGGTGCCGGCGAGCGCCTTCGAGGGCGCCAAGGGCCTGGGCGGCATCCGCCCGATCCCCGACGTGCCCGCGGGCCTGCCCTCCGACCTGCTGGCCGAGCGGCCCGACATCCGCGCGGCCGAGCAGCAGCTGATCGGCGCCAACGCCAACATCGGCGCGGCGCGCGCGAACTTCTTCCCGCGCGTCTCGCTGACCACCTCGATCGGCACCGCGAGCAGCGAGTTCTCGAACCTGTTCGACCGCGGCACCAAGGCCTGGAGCTTCGCGCCCTCGGTCACGCTGCCGCTGTTCGACGCGGGCCGCAACATCGCGGGCCTCGACTCGGCCAAGGCCGGGCGCGAGATCGCGGTGGCTCAGTACGAGAAGTCGATCCAGACCGCGTTCCGCGAAGTGGCCGATGCGCTCGCGGGCCGCGCCACCTTCGGCGAGCAGGCGCGCGCGCAGCGGGCGCAGGCCGATGCCGAGGCGGTGCGCTTCAAGCTCTCGGACCTGCGCTACCGCAACGGCGTGGCCAGCGCGCTCGATCTGCTCGACGCGCAGCGCTCGCTGTTCACGGCGCAGCAGTCGGCCGTGACCACGCAGCTGCAACTGCTGCAGAACCAGGTCACGCTGTACAAGACGCTGGGCGGCGGCTGGGCCTCGCGCGACGCCGCCGGTGCCACGACCACCGGGCAGGCGACGGGCGCCAAGCCGGGCGCGGCGGCCACCGGCGCGGCTCCCGCGGCGCCCGCCGCGACCACCGGCACGGCCGAAACGCCGCCCGCCGTCGTCATCCGTCGCAAGGGCTGAAGTCGCCTCGACGGTTGTTTGCGCGCAAATCCGCGCACGCTCATGCGACCGGCCCTTCGCCTTGCGGCGAAGGGCCTCTCTATAATCGTCGGTTGATTCGAAAAACGCCCCCCGACGAGCCCCCGATTTTGAGGACGCCATGAGCGCAGACCCGCATTACCAGGCCACCGAAGAAGCCCACACCGGTCCGATCAAGAATCCCAAGCAACTGCTGCTGGCGGTCTTTTTCTCCTTCCTCGCACCCATCTTCATCATCGTGGGCCTCGTGGCCTATGTGGTGTCCGGCAACAAGCCGGCCGGTACCGCCGAGGGCGACAACATGGCGCTCTACGGCGTCACCAAGGAAGCGCGCGACCGCGAGGTCGGCGAGCGACTGAAGAAGATCGGCGCGATCGAGATCCGCGATGCCAACCGCCCGCTGGCGGCCGGCGAAGCGGTGTTCAAGGCCCAGTGCGTCGCCTGCCACGGCGCGCCCGGCATTCCCGGCGCACCGCACCTGAACGACGCGGCCGCCTGGGGCCCGCGCATCGGCCAGGGCTACGCCACGCTGCTCGAGCATGCGCTCAAGGGCAAGGGCGCGATGCCGGCCCAGGGCGGCGGCGACTTCGAGGACCTCGAGATCGGCCGTGCCGTGGTCTACATGGCCAATGCCGGCGGCGCCAAGTTCCCGGTGCCCGACCGTCCGGCGGCGGCAGCCCCGGCCGATGGTGCTTCGGCGGCCGCGGCACCCGCGGCTTCGGGCGCGGCGCCTGCCGCTCCGGCAGCCAGCGCCAGCAAGTAATTCATCAGAGAGGGATCGCGGCCCGCGCGCCGCGTCCGCCCAGCAAAAAGCCGGCTTCGCGCCGGCTTTTTTTTGCGTTCGATTGCTACGTTTTAGATAGCAACTCAGGCCTGCGTGGCATGGCGTTCGGCCGGACTCAGCACATGCCCGAAGCGCGCCGGCAGTTCCGCCGCCGTCACCGTCTCGGGCGTCCACAGCCCCTGCTCGATCGCATCGGCCGCCAGGCCCACGTCCTGCGTGTGGACCAGTCCCAGCCCGAGGTCCGCCGACAGATAGAGGTGCCCGTGCTCGTCGAGCAGGCAGCCCCTGACCTCGGCGGCCTGCCCCGTGTGCGCCGTCACCGCGAAGCCGGTCTCGGCGATGCGCCAGACCAGCGGCGCCGCCTCCAGTTCCACGTAGACGCGCTGCGGCCCGTTCTGGAAGAACCACTGGCCGTGCTCGTCGTGCTCGTAGTTGCGGTGGATGAAGTCGATCAGCTTGTCGTGCCGCAGCATCGAGCCCTTGGCGGCCGGAAACGGCCCCTGGGCCTGGGTGCGGTCGTCGCGCATGTACCAGTTGCCGCGCGCGTCGAGGCCGAGCCAGCCGTAGCAGTGCGGAACGTTGGGCCACTTGGCCAGGGCCTGTCTGACGATGTCGTCCATGGCCTCATTGTCCCCGCGCGGCGGCGCGCACCGCGTCGGCCGGCACGCCGGCCTGGCGGCAGAGCCAGCGCCCGACCTGCTCGGGCATGCCGCGCACATGGCCCGGCGGCCGCCCCATCGGAAAGCCCACGTGGCCGCCGTGCGCGGGCTGCCACAGCGTGACGTGGCGGCCGACCTCGCCGGGCCGCGGCAGGCTGGCCGCGGGAATGAAGGGATCGTTGCGCGCGTTGACCGCCAGCGCGGGCACGCGGATCGCGCCCAGGTGCGGCTTGGCCGAGCCGCGCCGCCAGTAGTCGTCCGCGTCGACGAAGCCGTGCAGCGGCGCGGTGAAGACGTCGTCGAAGGTCCGCAGGTCGCGCGCGGCCGCGAGCCGGGCGCCGTCGAACAGCCCCGGGAACTGCGCCAGCTTGGCCAGCGCCTTGGGCTTCATGGTCGCGAGGAACATGCGGGTGTAGACCAGCCGGTTGAAGCCGCGGCCGATGGCATCGCCGCCCGCCGCGAGATCGAGCGGCGAGCACACCGAGGCCACCGCGCTCACCACCCGCGAGGCGCTCTCGCCGGCCTCGCCGGCCCAACGCATCAGCGCATTGCCGCCGAGCGAGACGCCGGCCGCGAGCACCGGCGCGCCGTTTTTGCGGCTGGCGCGCATGCGCGCCAGGATCCAGCCGATCTCCTCGAAGTCGCCCGAGTGGTAGGCGCGCGGCGCGAGGTTCATCTCGCCGCTGCAGCCGCGGAAATGCGGCACGGCGAAGTCCATGCCGCGCGCGGCGGCGAAGTCGGCGAAGGCCTCGGCGTAGTGGCTGCGCGAGGAGCCCTCGAGGCCGTGGAACAGCACCAGCAGCGGTCGCTCGCCGGGCTCGCCCTGCGAACCGGGCGCATCGGCGAAGTCCACGTCGACGAAGTCGCCGTCGGGCGCGGCCCAGCGTTCGCGCCGGTAGACCGGCGCCGCGCCCTCGAAGCGGCGCGCATAGAGCGCGCCCCAGATCGTCTGCAGGTTGCCGCCGGGCAGCCAGCGCGGCGCCAGGTAATCCATCGCGGATGGCGACGGCGCGTCGGGCGTGCCGGAGGGAAAGGAAGAAGGAAGGAACGCGGACATCGAACGAAGGAAGAGAACGCCCGGCGCTCAGTGCAGCATCTGCGGCAGCTCGTTCGCGTCGTCGGGCTCGCGCGCGCTGCCCGGGCTCGCATGGTGCGCCACCATGCGCCAGCCCTGCGCGGTCTTGTGATAGACGTTGGTCGCCAGCACGAAGGCATGGCGCGGGCCCTCGACCGTGAGCACCTCGATGCGCTCGAGCACGTTGTGGACCGCGCTCGCGATCGAGTCGATCTTGCGCACGTGCGCGGGCGTGGCGTGGATCGCGCCGTTGCCGAACATCTGCTCGAAGGCCGCGCGGATCGCCGCCGAGCCCACCAGCCGCGGGCCGCCCGGGTGGACGCAGAACACCTCGTCCTCGTCGGCCCAGCAGGCCATCAGGGCGTCGATGTCGCCGCGCTGCAACGCCTCGTAGAAGGCGGCCTCGATGTCGTCGGCGGTGCCGCCGATGGCCGCGGCGGTGCGAAGTGGGGACTTGGGCATGGGCGTGATTCTGCCGCGCCGTGCATGACGCGGGCGCTGCACTGCTTTGGCACGGCGCGCACCGTGCCGCCGCAGCCTCGGGCGATCGATCGCTCCACTTTGGACCATTTGGACAAAACAACGGCCATGAAAATCATCAAGCCGTTGATTCACAAGGATTTTTTCGACTGGCACGCCGCATGCAAGGAGCCTCGCCATCCCGCAACCGGAGCCCTTCCATGAACGTCGGCATCTTCATCCCCATCGGCAACAACGGCTGGCTGCTGTCCGAGAACGCCCCGCAGTACAAGCCCAGCTTCGAGCTCAACAAGGCGATCACGCTGAAGGCCGAGCACTACGGCCTCGACTTCGCGCTGTCGATGATCAAGCTGCGCGGCTTCGGCGGCAAGACGGAGTTCTGGGACCACAACCTCGAGTCCTTCACGCTCATGGCCGGGCTCGCGGCCGTCACCACCAAGATCAAGCTGTTCGCCACCGCCGCCTCGCTGGTCATGCCGCCGGCCATCGTCGCGCGCATGGCCTCGACCATCGACTCGATCTCCAACGGCCGCTTCGGTCTCAACCTCGTCACCGGCTGGCAGCGCCCCGAGTACTCGCAGATGGGCATGTGGCCCGGCGACCAGTTCTTCGGCACGCGCTACGAATACCTGTCCGAATACATCCAGGTGCTGCGCGACCTCTGGGGCACGGGCCGCTGCGACTTCAAGGGCGCGCACTTCCAGATGGACGACTGCCGCCTGAGCCCGCGCCCGCAGGCCGACATGAAGGTGATCTGCGCCGGCCAGAGCGACGCCGGCATGGCGTTCTCGGCCAGGTACGCCGACTACAACTTCTGCTTCGGCAAGGGCGTGAACACGCCGCGCGCCTTCGCGCCCGCGGCCGAGAAGCTGATCGAGGCCAGCGCGGCCACGGGCCGCCACGTCACCAGCTACGTGCTGATGATGGTGATCGCCGACGCGACCGACGAGGCCGCGCGCGCCAAGTGGGAGCACTACAAGGCCGGCGCCGACAGCGAGGCCATCGCCTGGCTCGGCGCGCAGGGCGCGGCCGACACCAGATCGGGCGCCGACACCAACGTGCGCCAGATGGCCGACCCGACCTCGGCCGTGAACATCAACATGGGCACGCTCGTGGGCTCCTACGAGACCGTGGCGCGCCTGCTCGACGAGGTGGCCGAGGTGCCCGGCACCGAGGGCGTGCTGCTGACCTTCGACGACTTCCTCGCGGGCGTCGAGGCCTTCGGCGAGCGCATCCAGCCGCTGATGAAGAGCCGCGCGCACGTGGCGAGCCCGGTGCCCTCGCGCGCCGAACCCGAACGCCTCGCGGCCTGAACCGGAGCACGCCATGAACGCACCGGCCCGCAACGCCACCCTCACCTCGACCACGCCCGTCGGCGCGCCGCGCGCCGCGGGCGCGCCCGCCCCGCTGATCCTGCCCGCGCGCCCCGAGCCGCTCGCGCTGCATGCGAGCGACACCGCGCTTGTCGTGGTCGACATGCAGAACGCCTATGCCTCGCTCGGCGGCTACGTCGATTCGGCCGGCTTCGACATCTCGGGCGCGCAGGGCACCATCGCCGGCATCGTGCGCGCCATCGCCGCGGCGCGCGCGGCCGGCATGCTGGTGGTGTTCCTGCAGAACGGCTGGGACGCCGGCTATGTCGAGGCCGGCGGCCCCGGCTCGCCCAACTGGCACAAGTCGAACGCCCTCAAGACCATGCGCGCGCGGCCCGAGCTGCAGGGACGCTTCCTCGCCAAGGGCGGCTGGGACTACGAGCTCATCGACGAGATGAAGCCGCGGCCCGGCGACATCGTCGTGCCCAAGACGCGCTACAGCGGCTTCTTCAACAGCACGCTCGACAGCACGCTGCGCTCGCGCGGCATCCGCCACCTCGTGTTCACCGGCATCGCGACCAACGTCTGCGTGGAGTCCACGCTGCGCGACGCCTTCCACCTCGAGTACTTCGCCGTGATGCTCGAGGACGCCACGCACGAGCTCGGCGGGCCCGCGATCCAGCAGGCCTCGGTCTACAACGTCGAGACCTTCTTCGGCTGGGTCTCCTCGGTCGACCACTTCTGCCGCAGCTTCGCACCGGCCGCGCTGTCGCAACCCGCCCGGGCCGAAACGGCCACCGCCTGATCCTCTTTTCTCCAGGAGTCTTTCCATGCCCAAGCAAGCCATCATCCCGCCCGGCACCGGCGTGCCGCTCGCCCCCTACGTGCCCGGCACGCTCGCCGACGGCGTGCTCTACGTCTCGGGCACGCTGCCCTTCGACAAGGACAACAACGTGGTCCATGTCGGCGACGCCGCCGCGCAGGCGCGCCATGTGCTCGCCACCATCCAGGGCGTGGTCGAGGCCGCGGGCGGCACCATGGACGACGTGACCTTCAACCAGATCATGATCAAGGACTGGGCCGACTACGCGAAGATCAACGCGGTCTATGCCGAGTTCTTCCCGGGCACCAAGCCGGCGCGCTTCTGCATCCAGTGCGGCCTGGTGAAGCCCGACGCGCTGATCGAGATCGCCTCGATCGCGCACGTGGGCCAACAGGCCTGAGTTCGATGAGCACCCTGCACTACGAGGTGCATGGCCCGTCCGATGCCGCGGCCACCGTGCTGCTGTCGTCGGGCCTCGGCGGCTCGGCCGGTTTCTGGCAGCCGCAGCTCGGCGCGCTGGTCGCGGCCGGCCACCGCGTCATCGTCTACGACCAGCGCGGCACCGGCCGCAGCCCCGCCGCGCTGCCCGAGGCCTACGCCATCGCCGACATGGCGCGCGACGTGCTCGAGATCCTCGATGCCACGCACACCGCGCAGTGCCACTTCGCGGGCCACGCGCTCGGCGGCCTCGTGGGCCTGCAGCTCGCGCTCGACGCACCCGCGCGCATCGCGAGCCTGGTGCTCGTCAACGCGTGGGCCCGCCCCAATCCGCATTCGGCGCGCTGCTTCGATGCGCGGCTCGCGTTGCTCGGCGCCTGCGGCGCGCGCGCCTATGTCGAGGCGCAGCCGATCTTCCTGTACCCCGCGGCCTGGGCCGCCGAGCATGCGCAGCGCGTGGCCGACGAGGTCGACCATGCCTTCGCGCACTTTCCGGGCGAGGCCAACATGCGCGCGCGCATCGGCGCGCTGCGCGCCTTCGACGTGGCCGCGCGCCTCGGCGAGATCGCCGCGCCCGTGCTGATCGCGGCCGCCAAGGACGACGTGCTCGTGCCCTGGACCTGCTCGCAGCATCTCGCCGACGGCCTGCGCGACGTCACGCTCGACTTCGTCGCGCACGGCGGCCATGCCCACAGCGTGACCGAAGCCGAGGCCTTCAACCGCGGACTGCTCGATTTCCTCTCGCGGGTCGCCGCACCCGCCGCCATCGCATGACCACTTCCTCTTCGCTCGACGACGCGGCGCTCGCGCTGCTTTTCACCGCCGCGCGCAGCCACAACGGCTGGACCGACGAACCGGTGTCCGACGCTCAGCTGCGCCAGCTGCACGCGCTCGCCAGCCTCGGCCCGACCTCGGCCAACTGCTCGCCCGCGCGCTTCGTGTTCGTGCGCACGCCCAAGGGCAAGGCCCGGCTCGCGCCCGCGCTGTCCAAGGGCAACCTCGAGAAAACGATGAGCGCGCCCGTCACCGTCATCGCCGCCTGGGACCGCAGGTTCTACGACCGGCTGCCCACGCTGTTCCCGCATGCCGACGCGCGCAGCTGGTTCACCGGCAGCCCCGAGGCCGCGCACGAGACGGCCTTCCGCAATGCCAGCCTGCAGGCCGGCTACCTGCTGCTGGCGGCGCGCGCGCTCGGGCTCGACGCGGGCCCGATGTCGGGCTTCGACAAGGCCAAGGTCGACGCCGCCTTCTTCGAGGGCAGCGACTGGACCGTCAACTTCCTCATCAACCTCGGCCACGGCGACGCGTCGAAGCTGTTCGGGCGCCTGCCGCGCCTGGGCTTCGACGAGGCCTGCGTGCTGGCCTGAAAGCACCCGGCATGCAACACGCCATGGCCTCCATTCCGACGCCCGCCGGGTTGCCGTGCGGCCTGCAGAAAAGCGACTATCGCAACGCGATGGCGCGACTGGGCGCGGCCGTCAACATCATCACCACCGACGGTCCCGCGGGCCGCGCCGGCTTCACGGCCTCGGCCGTCTGCAGCGTGACCGACGAGCCGCCGACCCTGCTCGTGTGCCTCAACCGCTCGGCCTCGGTGTACCCGGCCTTCAAGGCCAACGGCGTGCTGTGCGTGAACGTGCTGGCCGCGGGCCACCAGTCGCTGTCAGCGCTGTTCGGCGGCCGCACGCCGATGGACGAGCGCTTCGCCGCCGGCCGCTGGCGCCGCGATGCCACCGGCTCGCCGATGCTCGAGGACGCGGCCGTCTCCTTCGACTGCCGCGTGATGCACGCCACCAGCGCGGGCACGCACGACGTGCTGTTCTGCGAAGCCGTGGCCATCGCCATCGGCGGCGCGGCGCAGGGACTGATCTACTTCGACCGGCGCTATCACGAGATCGCGGCGCCGCCGCACTGAAGCCGCTGCCTCAACGCGGCTCGATGCCCTGCAGCACGATGCGCTGCACGTTCTCCACCGTGCGCTCGAAGAAGCCCTCGTCGTCGAGCGTGTGACCCGACAGCGCCTGCACCTGCACGCCGAAGTCGGCGTAGTGCTGCGTGATCGCCCACAGCGCGAAAATCAGGTGCGGCGGATCGACCGGCGCGAGCTTGCCGGCCTCGACCCAGGCGCGGATCACTTCGGATTTCTTCTCCACCAGCGTGCGCAGCTCGCGATCGAGTTCGTCGCGCAGCAGCGGCGCGCCCTGGATCATCTCGAGGCAGAACAGGCGCGAGGCATCGGGCCGGTCGCGCGAGATCACGAGCTTGCGCCGGATGTAGTCGCCGATCGCCTCGCGCGGATCCTGCTCGGCGCTGAAGCCGCGCAGCGGCTCGAGCCACAGCGCGAGCAGGTCGCGCAGCACGTTGACGTAGAGCTCCTCCTTGTTCGCGAAGTAGTAGAGCAGGTTGCTCTTCGACACGTCGGCGCGCGCGGCCACCTGGTCGATCGAAGTGCCGTGCAGCCCGAAGCGCGAGAACAGCCCGAGCGCCGCGCCCAGGATCGCGCTGCGCTTGTTCTCGATCTGGCGCAGCCGCCGGTTCACCGCCGACGCGCTGCGCACGGCGGGCTTGCGGCTCGGCTTCTCGCTGTGGCTGGCCGCGGCCAGCGCCTTGGTCTTCGGCATCTTCCCTCGCTCTTTCTCTGTTCGTCGATCGTCGTCGGTCATGGTTTCGGAACGCGCACCACTGTAAGGCCGCGATGCATCGCACCGCGCCGCGCCGGTGTTGACCAGGCCCCACGGCGCACCATGCTGACGCGACGAAAGCGATTTGTCCATTTGGTCCAACTGGCACAGACGTTGCATGGCGAAAGGCATGCCAAGCCCATGGAGCCATTCGCCATGACCCTGCTGTCCGTTCCCATCATCGATCTCGCGCCGTACTTCGCCGGCACCGCCGAAGGCAAGGCCCAGGTCGCGCACAAAGTCGACGAAGCCTGCCGCAGCATCGGCTTCCTCGTGATCACCAACCACGGCATCGCACCCGAGCTGATCGAACGCGTGGCCTCGCTGTCGCGGCGCTTCTTCGAGCTGCCCCTGGCCGACAAGCGCAAGGTCGACCGCCCGCGCGAGGACGCGGTGCGCGGCTACAGCGCGGTCGGCGAGGAAGGCCTCTCGTACAGCCTCGAGGAAGCGGCACCGGGCGACCTCAAGGAGTCGTTCTCGATCGGCCCCTCGAACGTGCCCGACGACGACTACCACCGCGGTCCCGCCGCAGGCCCGCACTTCGAGCCCAACAGCTGGCCGCCGATCGAGGGCTTCCGCGAAGCCTACGAGGGCTACTTCGAGGCGATGAGCGATCTCTCGCGTTCGCTGATGCGCGTGTTCGCGCTCGGCCTCGCGCTGCCCGAGCGCTTCTTCGACGACAAGATCGACCGCCACATCAGCATGTTCCGCGTGCTGAGCTATCCGCCGCAGCGCGAGCAGCCGCTGCCGGGCCAGCTGCGCGCGGGCGCGCACAGCGACTACGGCAGCCTCACGATCGTGCTGCCCGACGACAAGGGCCTGCAGGTGTTCAACAAGGCCGGCCAGTGGGTCGACGTGCCGCAGGTCGAGGGCGGCCTGGTCGTCAACATCGCCGACCTGATGATGCAGTGGACCAACGACCAGTGGGTGTCGACGCTGCACCGCGTGATCAACCCGCCCTTCGAGGTGGCGAGCACCAACCGCCGGCAGTCGCTGGTGTTCTTCCACCAGCCCAACTACGACGCGATGGTCGAGTGCCTGCCGAGCTGCCTCGCGCCCGGCGAACAGCCGAAGTACGCGCCGATCTCCTCGGGCGACCACCTGACCTCGAAGTTCGTCAAGCAGACGACCTTCGGCGGCACCAAGGTGACGGCGTAGAGAACATGGCCCACCTGTCCTACGTCAACGTCTTCGCGAAGGACGTGGTCGCGCTCAGCGGCTTCTACCAGCGCGTGTTCGGCTTCCCCGAGATCGAGGCGATCCGCTCGCCGATCTTCCGCGGCCTCGACACCGGCAAGTCGAGCCTGGGCTTCAACGCGCTCGATGCCTACGAACTGCTGCAGCTCGCCGAGTTCTCCGACACGCGCGGCGTGAAGTTCCTTCTCAACATCGACGTCGACAGCCAGGACGAGGTCGACCGGATGGTGCCGATCGCGCTCGAGGCCGGCGCCACGCTGGTCAAGGCGCCCTATCGCACCTACTACGACTGGTACCAGTCGGTGCTGCTCGATCCCGAGGGCAACGTGTTCCGCATCAACTTCATGCTGTGACGCGCCTGCGGCCTCCTCGCGCCTGCTCCTTCTCCTTCTTCTTCCGGCCCCTTCCGCCATGCCTCTCTCGAAAGGTTGCTCCATGCCGCGCACTCCCGTCTCCTGTCTCGCCCTGACCTTCGCGGCGGGCGCAGCGTCCCTCGCGGCGCTGCCCGCGGTCGCCGCCGACGGCTTCACGCTCAAGGACAAGCCCAAGATCGCGATGCTCTACTTCGGCCCCAAGAACGACGGCGGCTGGACCCAGGCCTTCGACGAGGCGCGCGTGAAGATCGAGAAGGAACTCGGCCAGAAGATCCAGTTCGTCGAGAACGTGCCCGAGGACGCCTCGGCCATCAAGCCCGCGGCCGAGAAGTTCATCCAGCGCGGCGCCAACATCGTCATCGGCACGGCCTTCGGCTATTCCGACAGCTTCAAGGACCTGGCCGCCAAGTACCCCGACGTCGCCTTCCTCAACGGCTCGGGCACCACCAACGGCCGCAATCTCGAATCCTTCTACGGCCGCACCTACGAGAGCCAGTACCTGTGCGGGATGGCCGCGGGCGCGGCTTCCAGGAGCGGCAAGCTCGGCTTCGTCGCGGCCGATCCCTTCGGCGTGGTGAACTGGACCATCAACGCCTTCGCGCTCGGCGCGCAGAAGATGAACCCCAACGCCACCGTCAACGTGATCTACACCGGCGCGTGGAACGACCCCGTGAAGGAACGCGCCGCCGCCGCCGCGCTGATCGACCAGGGCGCCGACGTGATCGGCCAGCACGTCGACAGCCCCACGCCGCAGATCGTCGCGCAGGAGCGCGGCGTCTACGGCACCGGCCACCACCGCGACCTGCGCCAGTTCGCGCCCAAGGCCACGCTGTGCTCCTCGGTCTGGGTGTGGGACCGCTTCCTGACGCCCGAGCTCAAGAAGATCATGGCCGGCAACTGGAAGCCCGCCGAGTACGGCGCCTTCATTTCGATGAAGGACGGCGGCACCGACATCGCGGGCTTCGGCCCGGCCGTGCCCAAGGACAAGGCCGCGCTGATCACGGCCGAGCGCGACGCGCTCATGAAGGGCAAGCAGATCTACGCCGGCCCGCTGGCCGACCGCGACGGCAAGGAGCGCGTGGCCAAGGGCGCCGTGCTGTCCGACGCCGACCTCTGGAAGATGGACTGGTTCGTCAAGGGCGTGGTCACGCAGAAGTAGCCGCGAGGAATTCCGCTCTCATGCCCAACGCGCTCGAACTCACCGGCATCCGCAAATCCTTCGACGGCTTCGCGGCACTGACCGACGCGCACTTCGCCGCGCGCTGGGGCGAGGTGCATGCGCTGCTCGGCGAGAACGGCGCGGGCAAGTCCTCGCTGATGAACATCGCGGCCGGCCTCTATGCGCCCGAGGCGGGCCAGCTGCTGGTCGACGACAACGCGGTGCGCTTCGCCGGCCCGCGCGATGCGGCGCGCCAGCGCATCGGCATGGTCCACCAGCATTTCAAGCTGGTGCGGCCCTTCACCGTGGCGCAGAACATCCTGCTGACCGCGCCGCCTTCGGCCGAGTTCCGAAGCCATGGCGAGCGGCTGCGCGACATCGCGCGCGACATCCGCAACAAGGCCTCGGCGCTGGGCTTCGACATCGACCCGATGCGCCGCGTCGACACGCTCTCGATCGCCGAGCAGCAGCGCGTGGAGATCCTCAAGGTGCTGCTCGCGGGCGCGCGCATCCTGATCCTCGACGAGCCCACCGCCGTGCTGACCGACCAGGAGGCCGCGCGGCTGCTGCAGACCGTGCAGGGGCTCGCGCGCGGCGGCGCCGCGGTGGTGCTGGTCACGCACAAGATGGCCGACGTGAAGACCTATGCCGACCGCGTGACCGTGATGCGCGGCGGCCGTACCGTCGCCACGCTGCGCCCGCAGGATGCATCGGTCGCCGAGCTCGTGAAGCTCACGGTGGGCGAAGCGGTCGCGGCCTCGGCTTTCCGGCCCGCGCCCTCGGCACGCGGCGCGGTGCGCCTGTCGGTGCGCGGCCTGCGCACCCCCGCCTCGCCCGAGGGACGCCGCGTGCTCGACGGCGTCGACCTCGTGCTGCACGCGGGCGAGATCTACGGCCTGGCCGGCGTCGGCGGCAACGGCCAGGGCGAGCTGGCCGGCGCGATCCTCGGCCTGCCGGGCGAAGCCGTCGACGGCGAGATCCGGCTCGAGGGCCAGGGCGACCTCAAGACGATGGCCGCTTCGGCGCGGCGCGCGCTCGGCATCGCGGCGATCCCGGCCGACCGCTACGGGCTCGCGCTCGCGGGCGGCCTGTCGGTGGCCGAGAACTACGCCATCGGCCGCGTGCACACGGGCCGCTACGGCCCGGTGTGGCGGCTGCGGCGCGGCCGCATCCAGGCCGACACGCAGGAGGCGGTGCGCGCCTTCGACGTGCAGGGCGTGCGCTCGGTGGCGCAGAAGGCCGCGCTGCTGTCGGGCGGCAACGCGCAGAAGCTGGTGCTGGCGCGCGAGTTCGGCAAGTCGCCCACCCTGGTGCTCGCGCACAGCCCAAGCCGCGGGCTCGATGTGCGCGCCAGCGCCGAGGTGCATGCGCGGCTGCGCGCCGCGCGCGATGGCGGCGCCGCGGTGCTGCTGATCAGCGAGGACCTCGACGAGGTGCTGCAGCTGGCCGACCGCGTGGGTGTGATGACGCGCGGGCGCATCGCGGGCGAGTTCGCGCAGCCGGCCGACCGCCAGGCCATCGGACAGGCGATGGTGGACCATGGCTGAGGCCACGCTCGCCCCCGACACCGCGCGCGGCGCGGCACCGCATCGCGCGCAGCCGCTGGCACGCCGCCGCTACGCGCTCGAGATCCGCCAGCACATGGCCTGGCGCTGGCAGGCGCTGATCCTCGCGGCCGCGCTGGCCGCGGGCTTCGCGATCTCGGCCGCGATCCTCGTGACCGCGGGCGTGCCGGCCGACGAGCTCGCCAACGAGTTCGTGACCCAGACCTTCCTCGACGGCCAGAACTTCCGCGCCGTGCTGTTCCAGGCCGCGCCGATGATCCTGGTCGGCCTCGCGGGCTCGCTGGCCTTTCGCGCGCGCTTCTGGAACCTCGGGCTCGAGGGCCAGATGATCTGGGGCGCCATCGGCGCGACCGCCGTCTCGATCTGGCAGCTCGGCCCCGAGCCGCTGCGCCTGCCGCTGATGTTCGCGGCCGCCATCGGCTGCGGCCTGCTGTGGGTGCTCGGGCCCGCCTGGCTCAAGCTCAGGCTGGGCGTGAACGAGATCATCTCGACCCTGATGCTCAACTACATGGCGGCCAACTTCCTGCTGCACCTGGTCTACGGTGCCTGGAAGGATCCGAAGGACAGCTTCCCCTACTCGCCGCAGTTCCGCGTCTTCGAGCGGCTGCCTGAGCTCGGGGCCGGCATCGGCAGCGCGATCCTGCTCGCGGGCATCGTCGCGCTGCTGGCCTGGTGGCTGGTGGGCGTGAGCCGCGCGGGCCTGTACCTGCGCTTCGTCGATGCCAACCCGCGCGTGGCGCATGCCAACGGCGTGCCGGTGCGGAGCACGATCTACGGCGCGGTGCTGCTGTCGGGCGCGATGGCCGGGCTCGCGGGCTTCGCGGTCGCCGCGGGCCAGGAGGGCCGGCTCGACGCAGGCCTTCTACCAGGGCTACGGCTTCTCGGGCATCCTGATCGCCTTCCTCGCGCGCAACAACCCGCTCGCGGCCACGGTGGTGGCGCTGCTGGTGGCGGCGCTGTTCGTCACCGGGCGCAGCCTGCAGGTGTTCTACCAGGTGCCGTTCTCGATGGTGCAGCTGATCCAGGCCATCATCGTGGTGTGCGTCGCCTCGAGCGACTTCTTCATCCGCCACCGGCTGCGCCGCGTCGGCACGGAGGCCGCGCCATGAACGGCGGCGTGATCCTCAACTGGCTCGCGAGCACGCCCGACTTCGCGGTGCCCTATGCGCTGGCCGCCCTCGGCCTGATCCTCAGCGAGCGCGCGGGCGTGCTCTCGCTCGGCGCCGAGGGGCTGATGCTGGTGGGCGCGCTGGCCGGCATCGGTGCGCAGATCGCGATCGGCCAGCCCGCGGTGTCGCTGGCGCTCGCGATGCTGGCGGCGGCCACGGTGTCGGTGCTGTTCGCGGTCATGGTGATCTGGCTGCGCGTGAACCAGGTGATCGCGGGGTTGGCGCTGGTGTTCTTCTGCCAGGGGCTCACGGCGCTGGTCGGCAGCCTGGCCGGCTGGACCAACCATGCCACCGAGGGCATCGGCGCGATGGGGCTGTGGCCGCTGTCGCTGCTGCCGGGCGTGGGCCGGCTGTTCGAGCAGAACGCGATGGTGTGGCTCACGCTGCCGCTGTTCGGCGCGGTGGCCTGGTTCTTCGCGCGCACCGCCACCGGCCTGCGGCTGCGTGCCGTGGGCGAGAACCCGCAGGCGGCCGACGCGGCCGGCATCCGCGTGCCGGCCTGGCGCTTCGCGGCGGTGCTCGCGGGCTCGGCGCTGGTGGGCCTTGCGGGCGCCTACATCTCGGTGGTCAGCACCAAGCTGTGGATCGCGGGCATGACCGGCGGGCGCGGCTGGATCGCGGTGGGCCTGGTGATCTTCGCGCGCTGGTCGCCGTGGAAGGCGCTGGTGGGCGCGCTGCTGTTCGGCTGCATCGAGGCGCTGATCCCGCAGCTGGCCGCGGCCGGCGTTCGGCTGCCGCAGTACTTCGTGATGATGACGCCCTACGCGGTGACGCTCGGCGTGATGGTCTGGGTGGCGCTGTCGCGGCGCGGCGCCGACGAGGAGCCCGGCGCCCTCGGCCAGGCCTATGTGCGGGAGGAAAGAAGATGACGCTGAAGGCCTGGGTCTACGACGAGCCGCGCGAGCTCGACGCGGCGAACTTCGCCGACTACCTCGATCCGAGGACCACCGCGGTGGTCTCGATCGACATGCACCGCGGCCACCTCGACGACGATCCCGCCTGCCCGTGCCCGGCGCCGCGCGCGCGCGAGGTGGTGGCGCCGATCGACGGCTTCCACGACGAAGCGCGCGCGCTCGGCGTGCGCATCGTGCACGTGAAGTCGGTGCTGCGGCCCGACGGCAGCGACGACCTGCGCGGCATTCCGGCCGCCTGGCGGCGCACCTTCCCGCTGCACGTGGGCGAGATCCCGAATGCCGACGCGCATGCCCTCGAGGGCTCGAAGTGGACCGAGTGGGTCACGCGCGTGGAACCCGGCGACCTGCGCGTGGACAGCAAGCGGCGCCTCTCGGCCTTCTATCCCACCGACCTCGACTTCCTGCTGCGCAACCAGCGCATCGAGACCGTCGTGCTCGACGGCGGCTTCACCGACTGCTGCGTGCTCAACACCGCCTTCGACGCCAACAACCACAACTACCGCGTGATCGTGCTGCGCGACCTGGTACGCGGCACCGACACGCGGCTCGAGAGCGCGGCGCTCGCGATGGTCTCGCTGCACCTCGGGCTGGTGATGGAGTCGCGGGAGCTGCTGCGTCAGTGGCGCGGCTGAGCGGCTAGGCAGCCTCGGCCGGCGCGCCGAGCCACTCGCGCGCCACCGCCTGCATCGCCCCGGGTTGCGCCGCGCGCCACACCACCTCGGGCGCCGCGATGTGCACGCCCGCCGGCGCGATGCGCAGCGCGAGGTCGACCAGCTCGGCCAGCTTCGACGGCCGCACCGGCTGCTCGCTGCTGGGCACCATGTAGCTCAGCGTTCCGAGCATCCAGGCCGCCAGCCGCTCGGGACGGCTCGCGCGCTGCGCCGCGGCCGGCTTGCGCGCCGACCGCAGGATCAGCAGGCGCTCGAAGCCGCAGGCCACCACGGCCTGCTCGTCGAGGTTCGCGAGGCCGCGCTTGAGCGCCTCGGGCAGCCGGCCCTGGTCGTGCGGCTGCACGATGACGAGGGTCTGCACGCCGCAGGCGCGCAGCCAGCGCGCGAGCGCCGGCAGCTGCGCGGGGTCGGGCAGCCACAGCGCGCGCTCGCGGCCGTGGTACAGGCGCGGCGCGTCGAAGGCCACGATCGCGGCCCGGGCCGAGGTCGGCGGCCACTGCTCGATGGGCAGCGGCGGGCAGAGGCAGGACTCGACGCCGGGCAGCCCGTCGTGCATGGGCTCGCTCACGAGCACGCGCACATGCGCATGGCGGTGGCTGCCCGCGAGCCGGTGCAGCAGGTCCTGCCCCAGCGCGCCGGTGGCGCCGGCAATGAGCAGCGTGCCGAAGGCGGCGGAGGCGTCGGGGACGGGCACCGCCGGGCGGTTCGCGCCGCGCAGGGCTTGGAGCGGATCGAGGGACATAGGAGCACCTATGCTAACTTCGGCCCCATTCTGTGGAGGTAATGCAAATGATGATGAAGCGCTGGCTCCTGATCCTCGCGGCGGTCCTGTCCCTCAGCGGATGCGGCTACAACCAGTTCCAGTCGCTCGACGAGGCCAGCAAGTCGGCCTGGAGCGAGGTGCTCAACCAGTACCAGCGGCGCGCCGACCTGGTGCCCAACATCGTCGCCACCGTGAAGGGCGAAGCCGCCTTCGAGCAGGACACGCTGACCAAGGTGATCGAGGCGCGCGCCAAGGCCACCTCGATCCAGGTCACGCCCGAGACGCTCAACAACCCCGAAGCCTTCAACAAGTTCCAGCAGGCGCAGGGCGAGCTCTCCTCGGCGCTGTCGCGGCTGATGGTGGTGTCGGAGCGCTACCCCGACCTCAAGGCCAACCAGGCGTTCCGCGACCTGCGCGTGACGCTCGAGGGCACCGAGAACCGCATCACCGTGGCGCGCAACCGCTACATCGAGAGCGTGCAGGAGTACAACGTGCTCGCGCGCAGCTTCCCGACCAACCTCACGGCCAAGGTCTTCGGCTACGCGCCCAAGCCCAACTTCTCGGTGCAGAACGAAGCCCAGATCTCGGTGCCGCCGACGGTCGACTTCGGCGCGCCGAAGAAGTAAGGCAAAGCTGCGCCGATGGCCGCAGCCCTGATCCTCCGCCGCCTGCTGGCCGCGTTCCTCGCCGTGGCGCTCGGCTGGGCCGCGCTGCCCGCCTTCGCGCAGGCGCCGCTGCCGGTGCCCGCGCTCACGGCGCGCGTGATCGACCAGACCGGCACGCTCGACGCCGCGCAGCGCGCCGGCCTCGAGACCAAGCTCGCGGCCTTCGAGCAGCGCAAGGGCTCGCAGATCGCGGTGCTGATGGTGCCGACCACGCAGCCCGAGGACATCGAGAGCTACACGCAGCGCGTGGGCGATGCCTGGAAGATCGGCCGCAAGGACGTGGGCGACGGCCTGCTCGTGATCGTCGCCAAGGACGACCGCCGGATGCGCATCGCCCCCGCCAAGGCGCTCGAGGGCGCGGTGCCCGACCTCGCGGCGGCGCGCATCGTCGACGAGGAGATGAAGCCGCGCTTTCGCAACGGCGACTTCGCGGGCGGCATCAACGCCGCGGTCGACCGGCTGATCGGCCTGGTCGACGGCGAGCCGCTGCCCGAGCCCGCGCGCGACGGCGGCAATGGCGGCAGCCAGGGCTTCGACTGGGAGAACCTCGCGATCTTCCTGTTCGTCGGCGTCTTCATCGGCGCGCCGATCGTGCGCGCGATCCTCGGCAAGACCCTGGGCTCGGTGGTCATGGGCGGCGGCATCGGCGTGGTCGCGTTCTTCCTCACCACCAGCCTCGTGATCGCGGTGCTCGCGGGCATGGTCGCGCTCGTGGTCTCGCTGGCCTCGGGCCTCGCGCGCTTCGGCGGTGGCGGCTGGAGCAGCGGGGGCGGCGGCGGTGGCTGGAGCGGCGGCGGGGGTGGCGGCTGGGGCGGCGGGGGTGGCCGCGGTGGCGGCGGAGGCGGCGGCTTCAGCTCGGGCGGCGGCGGCAATTTCGGCGGCGGCGGCGCCTCGGGAGACTGGTGAGCATGGCAACCCTCTTCTCCAAACTCGGCCGCATGTGGCGCCATCGCTGGATCGACGAGGCCGCGGTGCGCCGCGTGCTGCCGGCCGACGCGCTCGCGCGGCTGGCCGCGCGCGTGGGCGCGAGCGAGCGGCGCCACAGCGGCGAGATCCGCATCTGCATCGAGGCCGGCCTGCCGATGTCCTACCTGCGCCGCGAGGCGCCGGCACGGCAGCGCGCGGTCACGCTGTTCGGCAAGCTGCGCGTGTGGGACACCGAGCACAACAACGGCGTGCTGATCTACCTTCTGCTGGCCGAGCACGCGATCGAGATCGTGGCCGACCGCGGCATCGATGCACGGGTGAGCGACGACGACTGGCGCGCGATGGCGCAGCGCATGGGCGCGGCCTTTCGCGAAGGCCGCTTCGAGGACGGGCTCACGCAGGCGCTCGAGGAGATGTCGGCGCTGCTGGTCGAGCACTTCCCGCTGCGCGACGACGAGCCCGACCGCAACGAGCTGCCCGACGAACCCGTGGTGCTCTGAGCCGCTTGCTCACTCGGCCGCGGGCAGCGCCCACACGGCCGATCCGCCCACCGCATAGAAGCGCCGCCCCGGCGCCGACTCCATCGTCCAGCCGCCCGTGAACTCGCCGAAGGCGGGCAGCACGGCCTGACCTTGCCCTTGTGCTTGCCCTTGCCCTTCCTCGTGCACGAAGCACGGCAGCCGCACGCTGTCGCGCCCCGGCCCGTGCAGCCGGCGCGCCGGGTGCAGATGGCCCGCGAGCACGAAGTGCGTGGGATGCGTCTGCGGATGGTGGCAGCAGGCGAAGGGGCCGAGCAGCCAGGGTTCGTCGACCACCTCGATGCGAAGCGCGGGCGGCGGATCGCCCGCGCGGCTGTCGTGGTTGCCGCGCACCAGCGTCATCGCGAGCGCCGCATGCCGCTCGCGCCATTCCCGCACCACGGGCAGCACCGCGCGCGCGGGCGCCGCATGCAGGAAGTCGCCGAGGAACACCAGGCGCTGCGGCGCATGGCGCGCGATCAGCAGATCGAGCCGCGCGAGGTTCTCGAGCGTGGTGCCGCCCGGCACCGGCAGGCCCAGCGCGCGGAAGGTGGCGGCCTTGCCCAGGTGCAGGTCGGCGACGAACAGCGCCTGCCCGGCCGGCCACCAGAGCGCGCGCTCGGGCAGCAACTGCACCGCTTCGCCCGCCCATTGGAGCGGCAGCGGCGTCGAGGCGGAAGAGGATGAAAAGGAGGAAAGGGAACGCATCGCCGACCAGTGTCGCAAAAGCGCCGTGCGGTCGCGTCCGACTTGCAATTCGCCCGCGCCGCCCCTAGCTTTGCCGGATGACCGAATCGCCCACGCTGCACATCGTCTGCCCGCACTGCCACACCACCAACCGGGTGCGCGAGGCGCAACTGGCCAGCGCGCCCGACTGCGGCAGCTGCCACCAGCCGCTGTTCGGCGCCCACTCGGCCGCGCTGCCCGACGTGGCGAGCTTCGACCGCCACATCGCGCGCAACGAGATCCCGGTGCTGGTCGACTTCTGGGCCCCGTGGTGCGGCCCCTGCCGCCAGATGGCGCCGGCCTACGAGCAGGCCGCGGCGCAGCTCGAACCGCGCGTGCGCGTCGCCAAGGTCGACACCGAGGCCGTGCCCGCGCTGGCCGCGCGCTTCAACATCCGCAGCATTCCGACCCTGGCGCTGTTCAAGGGCGGCCGCGAGGTCGCGCGCCAGGCCGGCGCGATGGGCGCGGCCGACATCGTGCGCTGGGCCAGGGCCCACGGCGCGGGCTGAAGCGCTAAGGCCGCCGCCGGCGTTCGCGCCGCGGCGCCGGCGGCCGGGCGGCGCCCTCCTGCCCGAAGGCCAGCGAGCCGCGCACCCGCTCGGCACCGCCCGCGGTCACGGCCCCGCCGGCCGCCTTCTCGAGCTGCTCGACCATGCGCGCGATGCGGTCGGCCACGTTCTCGTTCGACAGCTTCTCGCGGAACAGCTCGACCATCAGCGGAAACGAGAACGGCGTCGGCCGCTCGAGCGCGCGCAGCACCAGCTGCTGCGTGCCCATGCGCGCGAGGCTGGCGGCAAGGCGGCCGATCTCGAGCTCCTGCGACAGCAGCTCGCGCTCGGCCTGCGCGAGCAGCGCGTTGTCGGGGTCGTACTTGCGGAACACCTCCCAGAACAGCGAGGACGAGGCCTGCAACTGCCGGCTGCTGCGCTTCTCGCCCGGATAGCCCTGGAAGATCAGCCCCGACACGCGCGCGATCTCGCGAAAGCGCCCGCTGCGCGAGCTCGCCCGCGTTGAGCGAGGCCAGCACCTCGTGCAGCAGCGCCTCGTGCGCCTGTGCCGCGTCGCCCGCCGGCATGCCGAGCACCTCGGGCAGCCGCGCGGGCCAGTCGACCTCGCTCGCGCTCAGCAGCTCGAAGCCGTAGTCGTTGACCGCGATCGAGAAGGTGCGCGCCTCGTGCTGCGCCACGCGCCAGGCCAGCAGGCTCGCGAGCCCCAGGTGCACGTGGCGGCCCGCGAACGGATAGAGGAACAGGTGCCAGCCCTCGCGCGTCTTCAGCGTCTCGGCCAGCAGCGTTCGCGGCGTGGGCAATGCCGACCACTGCTGCTGCAGCTCGAGCAGCGGCCGCACGCAGTGCAGCTCGGGCGACTCCCACCGGCCCTGGTCGGCCAGCGCGAGCTGCTGCACCACCGCGTCGGCCAGCGTGTTCGACAGCGGCATGCGCCCGCCATTCCAGCGCGGCACCGCGGGCCGCTGGCCGCTGGCGCGCCGCACCCAGGCCGTCATGTCGTGGATGCGCACCAGCTCGAGCAGCCGGCCGCCGAACAGGAAGCAGTCGCCGGGCTTCATGCGCGCGACGAAGCCCTCCTCCACGCTGCCGATCCTCGCGCCGCCGAGGTACTGCACCGACATGCTCGCGTCGCTCACGATGGTGCCGATGTTCATGCGGTGGCGCCGCGCGAGCCGCGCATCGGGCACGCGCCACACGCCGTCGGCATCGGGCACCACGCGCTTGTAGTCGGGATAGGCCGCGAGCGAGGCGCCGCCCTGCACGACGAAGTCCAGGCACCAGGCCCAGCTCTCGCGCGTGAGCCCGGCGTAGGCGGCCGTGCCGCGCACTTCCTCGTAGAGATCGTCGGGCACGAAGCCGCCGCCGAGCGCCACGGTCACGAGGTGCTGCACCAGCACGTCGAGCGGCTGGTCGGGCGAATGGCGCGCCTCGATGTGGCCCTCGGCGATGGCGGCGCGCGCCGCCGCGCCCTCGACCATCTCGATGCTGTGCGTGGGCACGAGCGTGATGCGCGAGGGCCGGCCCGGCGCATGGCCCGAGCGGCCCGCGCGCTGCAGCAGCCGCGCCACGCCCTTGGGCGAGCCGATCTGCAGCACGCGCTCCACCGGCAGGAAGTCGACGCCGAGGTCCAGGCTCGAGGTGCAGACCACGGCCTTGAGCTCGCCGCTCTTCAGGCCCAGCTCGACCCATTCGCGCACCTCGCGGTCGAGCGAGCCGTGGTGCAGCGCGATGGTGCCGGCCCATTCGGGCCGCGCCTCGAGCATCGCCTGATACCAGATCTCCGACTGCGAGCGCGTGTTGGTGAAGACCAGCGTGGTGCTGCTCGCCGCGATCTCCTCGAGCACCTGCGGCAGCATCGTGAGGCCCAGGTGGCCGCCCCAGGGAAAGCGCTCGGCGCGACCCGGCAGCAGCGAATCGATGACCAGCTTCTTCGGCACCTGGCCCTGCACCAGCACGCCGTCGCCGTGGCCCAGCAGCGCGTGCATCGCTTCGTTCAGGTTGCCGAGCGTGGCCGACATGCCCCAGACCGCGAGCCCCGCGTTCCAGCGCCGAAGCCGGCGCGAGCGCGAGCTGCACCTGCACGCCGCGCTTGTTGCCGAGCAGCTCGTGCCACTCGTCGACCACCACCATCCTCACCTGGCCCAGCACCTCGCTGGCATCGGCGCGCGCGAGCAGCAGCGACAGGCTCTCGGGCGTGGTGACCAGCACCGTGGGCAGGCGCGTGTTCTGCGCGCTGCGCTCGGCCGAGGAGGTGTCGCCGCTGCGCGCGCCCGCGCTCCAGGGCTGCACCCCGGCGCCGAGCGCCTCCAGCGGCTGCTGGAGCGCGCGCAGGGTGTCGGCCGCGAGCGCGCGCATCGGCGTGAGCCACAGCAGGGTGAGCGGCGGTGCCGGTGCCGGCCGCGCGCCCTCCTTGCGCGGCCGCGCGGCCTGCGCATGGGCCAGCAGCGCGCCGAGCCACACGGCATAGGTCTTGCCCGCGCCGGTGGTCGCATGCAGCAGGCCAGAGCGACCCTGCGCCACGGCCTTCCACACCTCGCGCTGGAACTTGAAGGGCTTCCAGCCGCGCGCGGCGAACCAGGCGTCGAGCGCCGCCTTGACCGCCTTGCTCATGACGGCAGCAGCGCGGCCAGCGTCTGCAGCGTGTCGGCTTCCTGCACCGGCTTGTCCTCGCGCCAGCGCAGCATGCGCGGAAAGCGCACCGCGATGCCGCTCTTGTGGCGCGCGCTGCGCGCGATGCCTTCGAAGCCGAGTTCGAACACCAGCGTGGGCTTGACGCTCTTCACCGGTCCGAAGCTCTCGATGGTGGTCCTGCGGATGACCGCGTCGACACGCGCCATCTCGGCATCGGTGAGGCCCGAGTAGGCCTTGGCGAAGGGCACGAGCTTGCGCTCGGCCTGTTCGGGCGGGCCGTCCCACACGGCGAAGGTGTAGTCGCTGTAGAGGCTGGCGCGGCGGCCATGGCCGCGCTGCGCATAGACCAGCACCGCATCGATGCTCAGCGGATCGATCTTCCACTTCCACCACACGCCCACGTCCTTGGTGCGGCCCACGCCGTACTGCGCGCTGCGGCGCTTGAGCATCATCCCTTCGACGCCCATGCTGCGCGCCGCCTCGCGCTGGCGCGCGAGATCGGCCCAGTCGGCGCCCTCGAGCATCGGGCTCGGCAGCAGCAGCGGATGCGCAAGGCGCGCGACCAGCTCGTCGAGCAGCGCGCGGCGTTCGGCCTGCGGCAGCGCGCGCAGGTCGCGGCCCTCCCACTCGAGCAGGTCGTAGGCCAGCAGCACCACCGGAATCTCGCGCAGCAGCTTCGCACCCAGCGTCTTGCGGCCGATGCGCTTCTGCAGCTCGGCGAAGGGCTGCACCCGGCCGTCGCGCCACACGGCGATCTCGCCGTCGACCACCGTGCCGTCGGGCAGCGCCTCGCCGAGCGCCGCGAGTTCGGGGAAGCGCTCGGTCACCAGTTCCTCGCCGCGCGACCACAGCCACGCCACGCCCGCGCGCTTCACGAGCTGCGCGCGGATGCCGTCCCACTTCCACTCGACGATCCAGTCCGAGGGCGGGCCGAGCGCCGCGTCGAACTGCGCGAGCGGCTGGTTGAACGGATGCGCGAGGAAGAAGGGATAGGGCTGGCCGCTGGTCTTCTGCACCTGCTCGGCGTCGGACTCCGGCGCGATCAGCGTGCCGTAGTCGGCGGCGCGCGGCCGCGCGCCGATGTGGGTGTAGCCCATGAGCCGCTGCGCGACGCGCTTGGCATCGATGCCGCCCACGGCCGCGAGTGCCTGCGTGACCTGCAGCTTCGACACGCCGACGCGGAAGGCGCCGGTGATGAGCTTGAAGTAGACCAGCCGCTCCTCGGCCGCGAGCCGGCGCCACTGCGCGCGCAGCCGGTCGGCCAGTTCATCGGGCGCCGCCTTCGCGGTCTCGCGCAGCGGCAGGAGATGCTGCTCGACCCAGGCCGCGAGCCCGAGCTCGTGCGTTTCGCTCGGCGCCGGCAGCAGCAGCGCGATCGTTTCGGCGAGGTCGCCGACGGCCTCGTAGCTTTCGTCGAACAGCCACTCGGGCAGGCCCGCGGCCTCCTGCGCGAGCAGTCGCAGCAGCTTGGTCGGCACCAGCTGGCGCGGCTTGCCGCCCGCGAGGAAGTAGACGGCCCAGGCGGCATCGGCCGGATCGGCCGCGCGCAGGTAGCGCTGCAGCGCGGCCTGCTTCGCGAGGCTCGAGGTGCTGGCATCGAGCTCGCGGTAGAGCGCGGCGAAGTCCTTCATGCCGGCGCCGCCTCCCCCGCGGGCGGCGGCGCTTCCTGGTCGTCCTCGTCGCCGTACTCGGTCTTGAAGCCCTGCGCGTCGAGGCCGTTCTCCGACAGCCAGCGCACCATCACCTGCACGCTGCCATGGGTGACGAACACGCGCTCGGCGCCCGTGCCCGCGATCGCCTGCTGCAGCCCGGGCCAGTCCGCATGGTCCGACATCACGAAGCCGCGGTCGACGCCGCGCCGGCGCCGCGTGCCGCGCAGCTGCATCCAGCCGCTCGCGAAGGCATCGACATAGGCGCCGAAGCGCTTCATCCACGGCGTGCCCTGCGCCGAGGGCGGCGCCAGCACCAGCGCGCGCTTCAGCAGTGCCGCGTCGACGCCGGGATCGGTCACGCGCAAGGTGGCCGGCAGCGCCACGCCCGCGGCGCGGTAGACGGCATTGAGCGGCTCGACCGCGCCGTGCACGACGATCGGCCCGATCGAGGCATCGACCCCATGCAGGATGCGCTGCGCCTTGCCGAAGGCATAGCAGAACAGCACCGAGGCGCGGCCGGCCTCGGCATTGGCGCGCCACCAGGCGTCGATCTCCGCGATGAGCTGCGCCTGCGAGGGCCAGCGGTAGATCGGCAGGCCGAAGGTGGACTCGGTGATGAAGGTGTCGCAGGGCACCGGCTCGAAGGGCGCGCAGGTGCCGTCGGGCTCGGTCTTGTAGTCGCCCGAGGCCACCCACACGCGGCCGCCGTGTTCGAGCCGCACCTGCGCCGAGCCCAGCACGTGGCCGGCCGGATGCAGCGACACGCGCACGCCATGGTGCTCGATCGCCTCGCCGTAGGGCAGCGTCTGCAGCGCGATGTCGGCTCCCAGGCGCGCGCGCAAGGTGCCGGCGCTGTCGGTGTGGGCGAGGTAGTGGCCGTGGCCGGTGCGCGCATGGTCCGAATGCGCATGCGTGATGACGGCGCGCGCGACCGGCCGCCAGGGGTCGATGTAGAAATCGCCCGGCGGGCAGTACAGGCCCTCGGGGCGCGCGACGACGAGATCTTCTGGCTGCGCGGGCATGGCATGCGATCGTAGGCGCTCGCGGCCCGCGGCGCCCCCGCCCGGATGTCGCGAGGCGCCGTGGGCCGGCGCCTACCCGCGACGCCCGTCCGCGGTGCTCAGGGCTGCTTGCCGCGCCGCGCGGCCGTCATCTCGAGCACGTTCATCTTCATGCCGTTGGCCATCACCATGTCGCCGGGCTTCTGGCCGGCCTTGCAGGGGCCGACCCATTTCGCCTCGACGACGGCCATGCCTTCGCTGCGGCCCATCAGCGGCGGGCTGTAGCTCGATTTGCTCTCCACGCGGTAGGCGGAACCGAAGTCGCCGCTCATCACGGCGCGCGAGGTGGCGGTGGTGCTCCCGATCTTGCAGACCGAGTCGATCACCAGCTTGCCGCCCTCGGCGCGCAGGTCCTGCTTCGAGCACAGGCTGCGGCCCATGCCCTGGCCCATCTCGCGCAGGGCCTTGTCGGTGGCCGCGTCGATGCACTGCTGCATGGTGTGGCTGCCCTCTTTCGCGCCGCTGCCGTCGTCGCTGCGCATCTCCCACAGGCCGGGCTTGCGCGCGGGATAGTCGATCGCCACCGCCGGCCCGGCGAGCACGGCGCAGGGCAGCACCGCGGCGCAGGCGGCGAGGAGGGCCAGGACGAGGGGAAGGGTCTTCATGGGGTGGCTCCGGGCGCGGCGTGTCGAGGGCTCGACGATGCCCCGGTTTGTACAGGGCGCCCCCGCGGCGCGGAATACCGCGATCGGTCTACGCCGCGCGGCCGGCCCCGGCGATGCCACGTGCACCGCTCGCCGCCGCGCGCACGCGCGTGGCCAGCCCGAACACCACCCCCAGCACGAAGCCGCCGCCCACGTCGATCAGCACGTGCTGGCGCACCGCCATGGTCGAGTAGACGATGCCCGTAGCCCACGCGATGTTGAGACCGCGCAGCCAGGCGGGCGCGCCCGCGTCGCGCAGCTGGCGCGCGAGCACCACGCAGGCGAACACCGAGAACGACACGTGCAGCGAAGGAAAGGCATTGCCCGCCGAGTCCTTGGTCTTGAGGAAGTGCAGCGTGGTGCCGGGGCTGGTGTCGATGGTGAAGTTGGAAATCGCCGTGGGCATGAACCAGAACACGACGAGCGCGATGCTCGTCATCAGCGCGCAGGCCAGCGAGAACGCGAACAGTTCGCGCCGGTCGCGCGAGAACAGCACAGGCAGCGCGATGTAGACCCACAGCGACAGGTATACCGGCAGCAGCGCGGGCCAGAAGGCGACGAGCCGGTCGATCGGCGTGAGCGGCAGCACCCAGGCCTCGCCCGAGTGCCGCATGACCCAGAAGTACAGCGGGAAGAAGCCGATGGTGGCGAGGGTGTTGCCGATCAGCTTGAGCGGCCACAGCGCGAGCGCGCGCCGGCCCAGGGCGCGTGGCCAGGAGGGCGACGTGGCGACGGGCTTGGAGTCGGGAAAGGAGGTCATGGGCGCCGGAGGCGATGCGCGCGGGCCCCGCGGGTGCGGGGCCGCGGCATCACCAGGGCGTCCACTTTAAATCGCTTCGCGCCGAGGCCACCGTGCGTTCGATGAAGCGCACGCCGCGCGCGCCGTCTTCCACGCGCGGATAGTCGGCCTCGAGCGGATCGGCGCGCCGGCCTTCGAGGCGCGCGCGGATGTCGGCGGCGACGCCCGCGTAGACGTTGGCGAAGGCCTCGATGAAGCCCTCGGGATGGCCCGCGGGCAGGCGGCTCGCGCGGCGCGCCGACTCGTGCAGCCAGGGGGCACCGCGCGTGAGCACGCGCTGCGGCCCGTCGTGCGGCAGGTGCAGCAGCCGGCTCGGCTGCTGCTGGTGCCACTCGAGCGTGCCCAGGGTGCCCGAGACGCGCACGCGCAGGTCGTTCTCCAGGCCGGTGCTGATCTGCGAGGCGATGAGCACGCCCGCGCGCGCCGCCCTGGTAGCGCAGCAGCAGGCTGCCGTCGTCGTCGAGCTGGCGGCCGGCGACGTGCGCCGTGAGGTCGGCGCACAGGCTCTCGATCTCAAGGCCGGTCAGCGTGGCGACGAGGTTCTCGGCATGCGAGCCGATGTCGCCGATGGCGCCGGCCGCGCCGCTGCGCGCGGGGTCGGTGCGCCAGTCGGCCTGCTTGTTGCCGGTGCCCTCGAGCTGGCTCGCGAGCCAGCCCTGGTTGTATTCCACGACCACCTTGCGCAGCGTGCCGAGCTCGCCCGCGCGGATCATCGCGCGCGCCTGGCGCACCATGGGGTAGCCGGTGTAGTTGTAGGTGACGCCGAAGACCGTGCCTTGCGCCGCCACGCTGGCGACCAGTGCATCGGCCTGTTCGCGCGTGTGGACCAGCGGCTTGTCGCACACCACGTGGAAGCCGGCCTCGACGAAGGCCCGCGCCACCGGGTAGTGCACGTGGTTGGGCGTGACGATCGAGACGAAGTCGATGCGCTCGTCGGCGGGCCGCTTCAGTTCATCGGCCAGCAGGGCCTGCCAGTCGCCATGGTTGCGCGCGTCGGTCAGGCCGAGGTCGGCGCCCGAGGCGCGCGCCTTGGCGGGATCGGAGGACAGCGCGCCGGCCACGAGCTCGATCCGGGCGTCGAGCGCGATGGCCTTGCGGTGCACGCCGCCGATGAAGGCATCGCGGCCGCCGCCGACCATGGCGTAGCGCAGCTTGCGATGGGGGGTGTCGGTCATCCAACTCCTTGAGGTTCCAGAGACGGGGTTCCCCCTCCCCGCGGGGAGAGGGAGCGAAGCGATCGGCCGGCCGGCCGATCCCGTTCAGAACGGCGAGTTCGGGTGGTAGAAGTCCTTGGCGTTGTCCTTGGTGATCAGCACCGACGGAATGATGGTGGTCGCGGGCAGCTTCTCGCCCTTCAGGCGCGCCTCGGCCGTGAGCTTGATGGCGTCGTAGATGAACTTCGGCGAGTAGCTCACGTCGGCCGTGATGCGCTTGTCCTTGGCGTCCATGATGGTCTTGACCATGCCCTTGGCGCCGGCACCGCCGAATACGATCTTGATGTCGTCGCGCTTGGCCTGCTCGATGGCCTTGAGCACGCCCACGGCCATGTCGTCGTCGGCGGCCCAGATGGCGTCGATCTGCTTGAAGCGCGTGAGGTAGTCCTGCGTGACCTTGAACGCGTCGTCGCGGTTCCAGTTGGCGTACTTGGCGTCGAGCAGCTTCACGTCGGGGCTGTTCTTGAGCACCGCGTTGAAGGCGTCCATGCGCTCGTTGTCGAGCGTGGTCGCGATGCCGCGCAATGCCACCACGTTGCCCTTGCCACCGAGCTGCTTGACGATGTACTCGGCCGGGATGCGGCCGAAGGCGGTGTTGTCGCCGGCCACGTAGGCGTCCTGCGCGCTGGTGTCGGTCAGGCCGCGGTCGACCACGGTGACGTAGGCGCCCTTGGCCTTGACCTGCGCGACCGGCTTGGTCAGCGCGGCCGATTCGAACGGGAACACGACCAGCGCGTTGATCTTGGTGACCGTCGACAGGTCCTGCAGCTGGTTGGCCTGCTCGGGCGCGTTGGCGGCGGTCTTGATCGTGATCTTCAGGTCCTTGTGTTCCTTCTCGAGATCCTTCTTCGCCTGGTTGGCCCAGTAGTTGATGCCGCCCATGAAGCTGTGGGTGGCGGCGGGGATCGAAACGCCGAGGTTGACCTTGTCCGCGGCGAGCGCGGGCAGGCTGGCGAATGCCGCGGCGGCCACGGCCGTGAGCGCGATGCGTCGGGTGAAACGAGTCATGCTGATGTCTCCTCTTGGTGGATGGAACGGAACGGGAAGGAACCGGGTGTGGCCACGCCCAACGGCGTCATCGCTTTCCTCGCTGGAGGAAGGCCACGATGATGATCACGAAGCCCTGCACCGCGGCATTCAGGTACACGCTGATGATGCTGGTGAGGTTCAGGATGTTGCTGATGACCGAGAGCAGGATCGCGCCCACCACGGTGCCGGTGATGCTGCCCGCGCCGCCCTTGAGCGCGGTGCCGCCGACGATCACCGCGGCGATCGCCTCGAGCTCCCACAGCAGGCCCGTGGTCGGCGAGGCCGAGCCCAGGCGCGGCACGTACAGCAGCGTGGCGATGCCCACGCACACGCCGAGCAGCACGTAGGTCAGGATCTTCACGCGGTCGACGTCGACCGCGGCGTAGCGCGCCACCTGCTCGTTGGAGCCGATGGCCTGCACGTAGCGGCCGTAGGCGGTGCGGTTGAGGATCACGCCGCCGACGATGGCGACGATGACGAACACCCACACCGGCACCGGGATGCCCGCGAGGCTCGCGTAGTAGACCGGCGCGTAGAGGTCCGACAGCTCGTTGTCGAGCGTGAGCGCGCCGCCGTCGGCGAAGTAGGTGAGGTAGGCGCGGAAGATGCCGAGCGTGCCCAGCGTGACGATGAAGGGCTCGATGCGGCCCTTGGTGATCAGCAGGCCATGCGCGAGGCCGAACAGCGCGCCCAGCACCACCGCGAGCACGGCACCGAGCATCACCGCCATCAGCGGCGAGCCGGTGGCCGGGCCGGCCCAGTTGATGAACATGATCACGCTGCCCGCGATCAGCGCGGCCATCGAGCCCACCGACAGGTCGATGCCGCCCGAGATGATCACGAAGCACATGCCGACCGCGATGATGCCGATGAAGGCGGTGCGCGTGAGCACGTTCATCGCGTTGTCGACGGTGGCGAAGTCGCCGTTGAGCAGGGTGCCGGCGATGCACAGCAGCACCAGGCCGATGACGGGGCCGAGGCCGTGCAGGTGCTCGGTCCAGCGCGCCTTGGGCTGGGCGCGGTGGGTGTCGGCGGTGGGTTCGGGGCTGTTGTTCATGGGGGCCGGGTGTGGGTCGTGGCTCAGTGCGCGCCGGTGGCGTGGGCGATGAGCGCTTCTTCGCTCAGGTGGTCGGCGTCGAGCGTGGCGACCAGCCGGCCCGCGCGCATCACCGCGACGCGGTGGCACAGGCCGATCAGTTCCATGAGCTCGGACGAGATGACGATCACGGCCAGGCCCTCGCGCGCCAGGCGCTGGACCAGGAAGTAGATGTCGCGCTTGGCGCCGACGTCGACGCCGCGCGTGGGCTCGTCGAGCACCACCACGCGCGGGCGCGGCTGCAGCACCTTGGCGAGCGCGAGCTTCTGCTGGTTGCCGCCCGACAGCGACGAGGCCTTGACCTCGAGCGAGCCGGCGCGGATGCCGTAATCCTTGACCGCCTCGGCCAGCGCGCCGCGCTCGGCCTCGGGCTTGAGCCAGGGCGTGGCGTAGCGCTCGAGCGCCATCAGCGTGAGGTTCTGGCGCAGGCCGAAGTGCACGTGCAGGCCCTTGCCCTTGCGGTCCTCGCTCAGGTAGGTGAGGCCGTGCTTCGCGGCATCGCGCGGGCTGCGCCAGCCCTTGCCGTTGGGCACCGCGCGCCCGAGCATCTCGACGCTGCCGGCGGCGGGCCGCAGGCCCAGCAGGCCTTCGAACAGCTCGGTGCGGCCGGCGCCGACCAGGCCCGCGAAGCCGAGGATCTCGCCGGGGCGCACCTCGAAGCTCGCGTCGCGTGCCCAGCCGGGCACGCTGAAACCCTGCACGCGCATCGCGGGCGCCTGCGCGGTGGACACCGGATCGCGCGGCGGATAGAGGTCGGCCAGCTCGCGGCCCACCATCAGGTTGGCCATCTGCTGGCGCGTGACCTCGGCCGTGGGCGAGCGCGCGACGAAGCGGCCGTCGCGCATCACGATCACCTCGTCGGTCACGCGCTCGACCTCGTCGAGCTTGTGCGAGATGTAGACGATGGTCACGCCGTCGGCGCGCAGCTGCGCGATCAGCTTGAACAGGCGCTCGGTCTCGCCGGGCGTGAGCGTGGCGGTGGGCTCGTCCATCACCAGGAGGCGCGCGCGGCGCGCGATGGCCTTGGCGATCTCCACCAGCTGCTTCTCGGCCACGATGAGCCGGCGCACCTTGGTGCGCGGGTCGGCCTGCAGGCCCACGGCCGCCAGCGCGGCGGCGGCCTCGCGCTCCATCGCGGCGTCGTCGAGGAACAGGCCCTTCTTCTTCTCGTGGCCGAGGAAGATGTTCTGCGCGATGCTCAGGTCCTCGGCGAGGTTGAACTCCTGGTGGATCAGCACGATGCCCAGCGCCTCGGCATCGCGCGAGCCGGCGAACTGCTGCGCCTGGCCGTTGATGCGCAGCGTGCCGCCCGTGAGGCCCTCGTAGCCCGAGAGGATCTTCATCAGCGTGGACTTGCCCGCGCCGTTCTCGCCGAGCAGCCCGTAGACCTTGCCGGGCGCGAGCGCGAAGCTCACGCCGTGCAGCACCTGCACCGGGCCGAAGGACTTCCGCACGTCGTCGAATTCGACCGCGACGCTGGTCTTGTCTTGCACTTCGCTCATGGCGCGATTCCCCTCGCCTTGAGGCTCTGCTGCATCGCGAGCACGCCGGCGCCGATCAGGCCGCCCTGCGCGGCCAGCGGCGTGTACTGGATCTCGAGGTGGCGCGTCGACAGCGCGAGCGAGCGCTGGTAGACGCTTTGCCGCACGGCCGCGAGGAACAGCGGGCCGATGCGCGTGATGCCGCCGCCGATGAACACATGCGACGGATTGAAGAAGTTGACGACCGACGCCAGCATCTGGCCGATGAGGTTGCCCGCGCGCTGCACGATGGCATTGGCCGCGGGATCGCCGGCGCGGCTGGCCTGGCCCACGTCGAGGGCCTCGATGCGGCCCTGGCTGCGCAGCACCTCGGCCAGCACGGCGCTCTCGCCGGCCTCTGCCGCCTGCACCGCCATGCGCGTGATCGCGGGGCCGGCCGCCATCGCCTCGACGCAGCCCAGGTTGCCGCAGTGGCAGCGCGGCCCTTCCTGGTCGACGCAGATGTGGCCCACGTCGCCGGCCGAACCGGCGGCGCCGCGGTAGACCTCGCCGTGGCAGACGATGCCGCAGCCGATGCCGGTGCCGATCTTGATGACGAGGAAGTTCGAGAGCGAGCGCTTGAGGCGCCAGAGCTCGCCGAGCGCCATCAGGTTGACGTCGTTGTCGACGAACACCGGCGCGGCGTAGTCCTCGCGCAGGTAGTCGCGGATCGAGAAGCTGTCCCAGGCCGGCATCAGCGGCGGATTGACGAGCTGGCCGATCTCGAAGTTGACCGGCCCGGGCACGCCGATGCCGATGCCGAACACGTCGCGCGCCGTGCGGCCGCAACGGCCGAGCAGTTCGCGCATCAGCGCGCGCACGCGCGCCAGCACGACCGCGGGGCCGTCGCGCACGTCGGCCGCTTCCTCGTGCTGCGCGAGCACCGTGAGGTCGGGCTGCAGCACGGCGACGCCGAGGCTGGTGGCGCCGATGTCGACACCCACGAGCACGCCGAGGTCGGCATGGAGCTGGAGGTTTTCGGGGCGGCGCCCGCCCGAGGAACGTTGCAGGCCGGCTTCGGCCAGGAGGCCCTGCTCGAGCAGCCCGGCGATCAGCGCATTGGCCTTGCTCTTGGAGAAGCCGAGCTCCTCGGCCATGGCATGGCGCGAACCGCCGGCCGACCAGAAGGTGGTCTCCAGCAAACGCATTTCGTCCGCAGTGATGCCGCTCCAGGGTGCCACGCGCGCTTGTCTCCGGTTCTTTGTGGTGACCCGGCGGCATCGAGGCCGTCGGGCGAAGGCGAATACTAGGAGGCCGGCTTCAGCCGGGCAAGGCTTAACTTCGACCATATTCGGATCGAAGACGGCTCGATTCGATCCTGAGGGCCCGCCTCTCGCCGGGGCGGGACGAAAAAAAGCCGCCTCGGTGGGCGGCTTTTTCGAGGAGCAAGCCCGCGGGCTTACTTCTTCTGGCGGTACTTGCGCAGCGCTGCGATCTGCGCGGCCATCACGGCCAGTTCCGATTGCGCCATCGCGATGTCGATGTCGCTCTTGGCGTTCTTCAGCGCTTCCTCGGCGGCGGCCTTGGCCTGGTTGGCCTTCTCGTCGTCGAGGTCCTTGCCGCGGATCGCGGTGTCCGACAGCACGGTCACGGCGTTCGGCTGCACTTCGAGGATGCCGCCGGCGACGAAGACGAACTCCTCGTTGCCGTCGGCCGTTTCGATGCGCACGGCGCCGGGGCGGATGCGCGTGATCAGCGGGGTGTGGCGCGGATAGATGCCGAGCTCACCGGCTTCACCGGGCAGCGCGACGAACCTGGCTTCGCCCGAGAAGATCGACTCTTCCGCGCTGACCACGTCCACATGAATGGTGCCTGCCATGGTGATTCCTTCTTAAGCGACCTTCTTGGCCTTCTCGAACGCTTCGTCGATGCTGCCCACCATGTAGAACGCTTGTTCCGGCAGGTGGTCGGCTTCGCCGTTCACGATCATCTTGAAGCCGCGGATGGTTTCCGACAGCGGCACGTACTTGCCGGGCGAGCCCGTGAACACTTCGGCCACGTGGAAGGGCTGCGACAGGAAACGCTGGATCTTGCGGGCGCGGGCCACGGCGAGCTTGTCGTCGGGCGCCAGTTCGTCCATGCCCAGGATCGCGATGATGTCGCGCAGTTCCTTGTAGCGCTGCAGCGTGCCTTGCACCGACCGGGCCACGTTGTAGTGCTCTTCGCCGACCACGTTCGGGTCGAGCTGGCGCGAGGTCGAGTCCAGCGGATCCACGGCGGGGTAGATACCGAGCGAAGCGATGTCGCGCGACAGCACCACGGTCGAGTCAAGGTGGGCGAAGGTGGTGGCGGGCGACGGGTCGGTCAAGTCGTCGGCGGGCACGTACACGGCCTGGATCGAGGTGATCGAGCCGACCTTGGTCGAGGTGATCCGCTCTTGCAGGCGGCCCATTTCCTCGGCCAGCGTCGGCTGGTAGCCCACGGCGGAAGGCATGCGGCCCAGCAGTGCCGACACTTCGGTACCGGCCAGCGTGTAGCGGTAGATGTTGTCGACGAAGAACAGAACGTCACGGCCTTCGTCGCGGAACGACTCGGCGATGGTCAGGCCGGTCAGCGCCACGCGCAGGCGGTTGCCCGGGGGTTCGTTCATCTGGCCGTAGACCATCGACACCTTCGAGTTCGGCAGGTCGTCGAGATCCACCACCTTGGCGTCCGACATTTCATGATAGAAGTCGTTGCCTTCGCGGGTACGTTCACCCACGCCGGCGAACACCGACAGACCCGAGTGGGCCTTCGCGATGTTGTTGATGAGTTCCATCATGTTCACGGTCTTGCCCACGCCGGCGCCGCCGAACAGGCCCACCTTGCCGCCCTTGGCGAACGGGCACACCAGGTCGATCACCTTGATGCCGGTTTCCAGCAGGTCCTGCGAGGGCGACAGTTCGTCGTACGCGGGCGCCTTGCGGTGGATGGGGGCGGTCAGCTCCTGGCTGACGGGGCCGCGCTCGTCGATGGGCGCGCCCAGCACGTCCATGATGCGGCCGAGGGTGGCCTTGCCGACCGGCACCGTGATGGGTGCGCCGGTGTTGGTCACGATGAGGCCGCGGCGCAGGCCGTCCGACGAGCCCAGTGCAATCGTACGCACCACGCCATCACCGAGCTGTTGCTGCACTTCGAGGGTCAGCGCGCTGCCTTCGAACTTCAAGGCGTCGTACACCTTTGGCATCTGGTCACGCGGGAACTCCACGTCGACCACGGCGCCGATACATTGGACAATTTTTCCTTCAGCCATGGCGTTTCCTTCTGGATGGATTCTCAATAAATTTGCGACAGGTTCTTGCAGAAGCGTCCTGGTGCCAATGCGGGCCGCTTTCGCAAGAATGCCGGCCGGGCCGGCATCCTCGAGGTCAATGACGATGCGTTCGGATCTCTACGCTCGCCGTGCTCAGCACTTCATCGCCGTGGCTTGCGCGGCGAAAGCGTCCGACGCCGCCTTGCAGGCCTGGCCCAGGGCGGCCTTGTCGGCACCCATCGAAGCCCAGGTCGCCTTGGTCTGGTCGAGGCTGGCCTTCATCGCGTCGGCGGCGGCACCGCTTTGCGAGCTGACGCAGGCGCTGACCTTCGTCAGGTAGTCGTTGCACTCTTGCGGCAGGTCGGCGGCCGAAGCCGTCGGTGCTGCTGCAGCCGGTGCCGAAGCGGGCGCTGCCGGTGCCGCGGCGGGAGCCGATGCAGCGGGAGCAGGCGCCGGCGCCGGTGCGGCCGCCGGAGCGGGCGCGGGTGCCGGTGCCTCTTCCTTCTTGGAACAGGCGGTCAGAGCGGCAGCCACGGCTACCAGGGCGAGAAGTTTCTTCATTGAGTCGGGTCCCCTTGTTATGAGCTGGGCCGTTGTCACCGGTCCGCGTACGAACCCGTGGGCAATGTGGCCCTGTGCACTGCCTCGATCAGACGCCCGCCGCTGCGGCCGCGCCCGACACGATTTCCGAAAGCTCCTTCGTGATGCCGGCCTGGCGGGTCTTGTTGTAGACCAGCTTCAGCTCGCTGATCACGTTGCCCGCGTTGTCGGTGGCGGCCTTCATCGCGACCATGCGCGCCGATTGCTCGGACGCCATGTTCTCGGCCACGGCCTGGTAGACCAGCGACTCCACGTAGCGCACCAGCAGCTCGTCGATGACGCTCTGCGCATCGGGCTCGTAGATGTAGTCCCAGGCGTGCTGGCCGCTCTCGACCTGCAGCGTCTCGGAGGCGAGCGGCAGCAGCTGCTCGACCACCGATTCCTGGCGCATCGTGTTGATGAACTTCGTGTAGCACAGGTACACGGCGCTCAGCTTGCCCTCGGCATACGCGTCGAGCAGCACCTTGACCGGGCCGATCAGCTTGTCGAGGTGCGGCGTGTCGCCCAGCTGGGTGACATGCGACACCACGCGGGCGCCGATCCGGTTGAGGAAGCCCAGGCCCTTGTTGCCGATGGCGACCGCCTCGACCGCGTTGCCGGCCGACTGCTGCTCGCGCAGCTTGGCGGTCACGGCGCGCAGCACGTTGGTGTTCATGCCGCCGCACAGACCCTTGTCGGTCGTGACGACGATGAAGCCCGCGGCCTTGGCCTCGTTCTCCTTCATGAACGCGTGCGTGTACTCCGGATTCGCCTGGCCGAGGTTGGCCGCGATGTTGCGGATCTTCTCGCTGTAGGGGCGGGCGGCGCGCATGCGTTCCTGCGCCTTGCGCATCTTCGACGCGGCCACCATTTCCATGGCCTTGGTGATCTTCTTGGTGTTCTCCACCGATTTGATCTTGCCGCGGATTTCCTTACCAGCTGCCATGAGGATTCCTTTGGGGGTCGATCAGGCGAACGACTTCTTGAACGAGGTGATCGCCGCGTGCAGTTCGGCTTCCGAGTCCTTGTCGATCGCCTTGGCCTGTTCGATCTTGTCGAGCAGAGCCGCGTGGCTGGTCTTGAGGAACTGGTGCAGGCCGTGCTCGAAGGCCAGGACCTTCTTGACGTCGAGATCGTCCATGAAGCCCTTGTTGACCGCGAACAGCGACGCGCTCATCAGCGAGATGGACAGCGGGCTGTACTGGGCCTGCTTCAGCAGTTCGGTCACGCGGGCACCGCGGTCGAGCTGCTTGCGGGTGGCTTCGTCGAGGTCGGAAGCGAACTGCGCGAACGCAGCCAGTTCACGGTACTGCGCGAGGTCGGTACGGATACCGCCCGACAGGCCCTTGATCGCCTTGGTCTGTGCCGACGAACCCACGCGCGACACCGAGATACCGGCGTTGATGGCGGGACGGATGCCGGCGTTGAACAGGCTGGTTTCCAGGAAGATCTGGCCGTCGGTGATCGAGATCACGTTGGTCGGAACGAAGGCGGACACGTCGCCGGCCTGCGTTTCGATGATCGGCAGCGCGGTCAGCGAACCGGTCTTGCCCTTGACTTCACCCTTGGTGAAGGCTTCGACGTAGTCGGCGTTCACGCGGGCCGCGCGCTCGAGCAGGCGGCTGTGGAGATAGAACACGTCGCCGGGGTAGGCTTCGCGGCCCGGCGGGCGGCGCAGCAGCAGCGACACCTGACGGTAGGCCACGGCCTGCTTCGACAGGTCGTCATAGACGATCAGGGCGTCCTGGCCGCGGTCGCGGAAGTATTCGCCCATCGTGCAGCCCGAGTAGGCCGACACGTATTGCATGGCGGCCGATTCCGACGCCGATGCGGCCACCACGATGGTGTAGTCCATCGCGCCGGCTTGTTCGAGGGAGCGCACCACGTTCTTGATCGACGAAGCCTTCTGGCCGATCGCGACGTAGACGCAGGTCATGTTCTGACCCTTCTGGTTGATGATCGCGTCGATCGCCACGGCGGTCTTGCCGGTCTGGCGGTCGCCGATGATCAGCTCGCGCTGGCCACGGCCGACGGGCACCATCGAGTCGATCGACTTGAGGCCGGTCTGCATCGGCTGGTCGACGGACTTCCGTGCGATCACGCCCGGGGCGACCTTCTCGATCACGTCGGTCATCTTGGCGTTGATCGGACCCTTGCCGTCGATCGGCTGGCCCAGCGCGTTGACCACGCGGCCGATGAGCTCGGGGCCCACCGGCACTTCCAGGATGCGGCCCGTGCACTTGACGGTGTCGCCTTCGGAGATGTGCTCGTACTCGCCCAGAATCACGGCGCCGACGGAATCGCGCTCGAGGTTCAGCGCCAGGCCGTACGACGGGACGCCGTCGGCCGTGGGCGGGAACTCGAGCATTTCGCCCTGCATCGCGTCCGACAGGCCGTGCACGCGCACGATGCCGTCGGTCACCGACACCACGGTGCCCTGGTTACGGATGTCTGCGCTGACGCCAAGCCCTTCGATGCGGCTCTTGATCAGCTCGGAAATTTCTGCGGGATTGAGTTGCATGACTCTTTTCCTTCTTTCAATAAATAGGGCTTACCGCGGCGACAGACCGCCTCAGGCGGTGAGCGCAGCTTTCATTTGTTCGAGCCGGGCCTTGACGGACATGTCGAGCACCTCGTCGCCGACCACGGCACGGATGCCGCCGATCAGCTCGGGATCGATCGCGACGCTCGTCTTGAGCTTGCGACCGAAACGGCGCACGAGCGCCGCCTCGATGTCCTGCAGCGCGGCGCCTTCGATCGGGAAGGCGCTGTAGATCACCGCATCGGACGAACCGCTGCTGGCGTTCTTGAGGGCACGGAACTGGACCGCCACCTCGGGAACGGCCGCGAGGCGGCCGTTGTCGAGAACGGTGCGCAGGAAGTTCGTGCCGAGGTCCGGCAGCGGCTGGGACAACAGGCCGGCGACCAGGCCGACGACCTGCTCGGGCGCGACCTTGGGATTGGCCGCGAACTGCAGCAGCTGCGGGTTCCCGACGACCGCGGCCAGCTGGTCGATCCAGCCGGTGGTGGCGTCGAGGTTGCCGGCACTGGCCTGGAACAGCGCTTCAGCGTAGGGACGGGCAATGGTCGCGAGTTCGGCCATGTCGTCCTCAGAGCTCGGTCTTCAGGCGCTGGAGCAGGTCGGCATGGACGCCGGCATCGACTTCCTTGCGGAGGATCTGCTCGGCACCCTTGACGGCCAGCGCGGCAACCTGCTCGCGCAGCGCTTCGCGGGCGCGCACGGTCTGCTGCTCGGCCTCGTCGCGGGCAGCCGCGACGATCTTGTTGGCCTCTTCGTTCGCACGGCCCTTGGCTTCTTCGATGATCTGCTGGGCGCGGCGCTCGGCGTCGGCAAGACGGCTGGCGGTCTCGGTGCGAGACGCCGACAGTTCCTGTTCGACGCGCTGGTTGGCGGACTGCAGTTCGGCCTTGGCCTTGTCGGCGGCCGCCAGGCCCGCGGCGATCTTTTGTGCCCGGTCATCCAAAGCCTTCGCGATCGGCGGCCACACGAATCTCATCGTGAACAGCACGAGCAACAGGAAGACGATGGCCTGAACGAACAGGGTCGCGTTGATACTCACGGCAACACCTTTCTAGAGTGGCGTTGAAACCGGATTACTTCGGCAGGGCGGACAGGAAGGGGTTGGCGAACGCGAACAGCAGGGCGATGGCCACGCCGATCAGGAAGGCCGCGTCGATCAGACCGGCCAAGATGAACATCTTGGTCTGCAGGTCGTTCATCAGCTCGGGCTGACGGGCCGACGATTCCAGAAACTTGCCACCCATCAGGGCGATACCGATCGATGCACCGATAGCGCCGAGACCGACGATCAGACCACAGGCGAGGGCAACGAGACCGAGAACGTTGGATGCTTCCATGATGACTCCTTAGATTTAACTGGATGAATGCAAAAGAAAAAGAACGAAAGGGAACCGAGCCTCAGTGGGCCTCATGAGCCTGGCCCAGATAAATGAGCGTCAGCATCATGAAAATGAATGCCTGGAGCGTGATCACCAGAATGTGGAAGATCGCCCAGACAGTACCGGCAATGACGTGGCCCACTGGCAACAGCACTCCCGAGAACGACGCAGCCATCGCACCACCCATGAGCGCGATCAGCATGAAAACGAGTTCGCCCGCGTACATGTTGCCGAACAGCCGCATGCCATGCGACACGGTCTTGGCCACGTACTCGATGATCTGCATGAGCAGGTTGACGATGCCGAGGATCACGGCAAACACGGGGTTCTTGCTGGTGCCGAACGGCGCGGTCACCAGTTCGTGCGCCCAGCCGCCGGCGCCCTTGATCTTGATGCTGTAGAGCAGGCACAGCAGCAGCACGGAGGTCGACAGGCCCAGCGTGGTGGACAGGTCGGCCGTGGGCACGGCGCGCATGTACGCGTGGTGCGGATCGTGGCCGGCAACTTCATGCAGCTTCGCCCAGATGGCCGGCAGCAGATCCACCGGCAGCATGTCCATCGCGTTGAGCAGGAAGATCCAGACGAACACTGTGAGCGCGAGCGGCGCAATGAACTTGCGGCTCTTGGCGTTGTGGATGTTGGCCTTGGTCTGGTTGTCGACCATCTCGACCAGGATCTCGACCGCGGCCTGGAAGCGGCCCGGCACGCCCGACGAGGCCTTGCGCGCGGCCAGCCACAGCACGAAGCAACCCAGCGCGCCGATGATCAGCGCATACAGGATCGAGTCGAGATTGATGATGTTGAAGTCGACGATCGACTTCTGCACCACGGGATTGAGATTCCAGTCGACCTGCCAATGTTGGAGGTGGTGAACGATGTACTCACTCGCAGTCGGTGCGTGTCCTTCGGCGGCCATCTTCAGCGTCTCTTTTTAAACAAGTCAAATCCGGTTCAACAACCTGGGCCGCACCACGAGTGCGATCCAGTACGTCTTCAGGGCGGCGATCACGCCAGCGACCAGCGCCAGCCAGTTCAGCCCTCCGACCAGCCACGGCGCCGCAACCAGCATGGCCACGGTCAGCACGATCTTGATCGACTCCCACACAAAAAACCTCAGCATGGCAGCGGACTGTGACACTGCTCCCGTTCCGCGCCGTACGCCTCGAACGAACAGCGCCGCCGGCAAGGCCACCGCGATCGCTCCGTAGAGCCCCGACACGGCGGCCGACGACAGTCCCGTCCACACCCATGCAACTCCCGCCACGATCACTCCCAAGGCCACTTGGGCCCCGATCACCCACCAGGGCGACAGTTCGGGATTTTGCTCGCGCAGCCGCCGCGCCTCTTCGGACGTGAGCGGCTCGAAATCAGAGATTTCGACCTCGGGTTCGGCTTCGGGGGTCCTGGTTGTCATTTGGAATGCGAACCCCTTGCCTGCCGAGAATTCTACAAAGCCTCTGATTATAAGGACAAACCCGCCCCGATCCGGACATCTTGGGCGCACAAGCGACACATTGGGGACGGCGCTCATAATTTGCGCCATGCAAGCCCTGCCCGCCACCCTGTGCCATCTCGATGGCGACTACCTTCCGCTGCGCGACGCGAAGATCAGCGTCCTCGATCGCGGCTTCATCTTCGGCGACGGCATCTACGAAGTGATCCCGGCCTATGACGGCCACCTGTTCTGCCTCGACGAGCACCTGGCCCGGCTCGAGCGTTCGCTCGCCGAGGTCCGCATCCCGAACCCGCACGACCGCGAGGGCTGGCGCGCCCTGGCGCAGCGGCTCGTGGACTCGGCCGCGAACGAGGCGACCGTTTCAGTCTACATCCAGGTCACGCGCGGGGTCGCGCCGCGCGACCACGCGATGGTCCAGGGCATCGCGCCCACCGTCTTCGCGATGGTCAATCGGCTCACCCTGCCGAATGAAGCGGCGCGCACGAACGGCGTGAAATGCGTGACGGCCGACGAGTTCCGCTGGGCCAAGGCGCACATCAAGAGCACCAGCCTGCTGGGTGCGGTGATCGCGCGCCAGATCGGCGTCGACGCGGGCGCGACCGAGACCGTGATGTTCCGCGACGAATGGCTCAGCGAGGCGGCCTCGAGCAACGTCTGGGTGGTCAAGGACGGCACCGTGTACGGCCCGCCGCGCGACAACCTGGTGCTGACCGGCATCCGCTACGGCCTGCTCGAGCGCCTGTGCGCCGAGCGCGGCATCCCGTTCGTGCTGCGGCGCATCGCGCGCGAGGAGGTGTTCGCGGCCGACGAGCTGATGATCTCCTCGGCCACCAAGGAGGTGCTGCCGGTGACGCTGCTCGACGACCGGCCCATTGGCAATGGCCGACCCGGCCCCATCTACCAGAGCTTGTACGCGGCCTACCAGGAGGCCAAGCGACACAACGCACAGGCGCAGCAGCCGCCACGAGGAGTATCCGCATGAGCACCGACCGTCCCGACACGCCCGCCACCGACGCCGTCACCGATCCGCGCAAGGATTCGCTGATCGAGTACCCCTCGCAGTTCCCGATCAAGGTGATGGGTGCGAAGGTCGACGGCTTCGTGCACGCGATCACCCAGATCGCCGAGCGCTTCGACCCGACGTTCGACGCCACCACCGTCGAGCTGCGCGACAGCAAGGCCGGCAACTACCTCGGCGTGACGATCACCGTGACCGCCACCAGCCGCGAGCAGCTAGACGACATCTACCGCGCCCTGTCCTCGCACCCGATGGTCAAGGTCGTGCTCTGAGCACGGGCGAGCGATGCCGCGTTGTGCGCTGACACGCTGGCGGCACCTCGCGGCCGCGCTGTGCGCGGGCGGCCTGGCGGTGGCCTGCTCCACCGCCCCCCAATCCCTACTACTACGCGAGCCGCCCGCACCACCGCCCCGACGGCTTCCAGGACAACTACGTCGAGTTCCAGCCCAAGAACTTCTTCATCGACGTGCTGGTGCGCTGGCAGATCCCGTCGTGGTTCAAGGGCCTGCCGAAGGCGCCCGAGGCGCCGCCGCCGGTGGTCAAGCCCGAGCTCGCGCTGCTGCGCGCCAACGCCACGGCGCAGCCGATGCGCCCCACCGCCACCTTCATCGGCCATGCCACCGTGCTGGTGCAGCTGCCGACCGCGAACGGCGGCCTCAACCTGCTGACCGACCCGGTGTTCGGCGAACGCGCCTCGCCGGTCTCGTTCGCGGGCCCGAAGCGCTTCCAGCCGCCGGGCCTGGCGCTGGCCGAGCTGCCGCGCATCGACCTGGTGCTGATCAGCCACAACCACTACGACCACCTCGACGAGGCCAGCGTGAAGGCGCTCGCCGCGCAGGCCGGCGGATCGCCGCTGTTCGTGGTGCCGCTGGGCATCGCCCCCTGGCTGGCCGAGCGCGGCATCGCCAACGCGGTCGAGCTCGACTGGTGGGACAGCCTCGAGCTGCCGGCCGGCACCGGCGCCGGCAGCGCCCCGCCGCAGGCTTCGCAGGTGCGCATCCAGCGCAACGGCGCGGGCCTCGCGACCACGACGGACGCCACCCAGGTCTTCCTCACGCCCGCCCAGCACTGGAGCGCGCGCGGCCTCGGCGACCGCCTCAAGACGCTGTGGGGCGGCTTCGCCGTGCTGTCGCCGAAGCTGCAGCTCTTCTATTCGGGCGACACCGGCTATTCGCGCGACTTCGCCGACATCCAGGCCCGCTTCGCGCCGCGCCAGGGCCGGAGCCAGGGCGGCGGCTTCGACCTCGCGCTGCTGCCCGTGGGCGCCTACGAGCCACGCTGGTTCATGAAGGACCAGCACGTGAATCCCGAGGAGAGCGTGCGCATCCACCGCGAACTCGGCGCCAAGCGCAGCCTGGGCGTGCACTGGGGCACCTTCGCGCTGACCGACGAGGCGCTCGACCAGCCGCCGCGCGACCTCGCCGCCGCGCGCCAGGCCCAGGGCGTGGCCGCCGACGATTTCTTCACGCTCGCCATCGGCGAGACCCGCACCCTGCCCGAGCGGCAGCCCCCACGATGAGCACCGACACCGCAGCGCCCCCCATCGCCCTCGACTGGCAAGGCCGCGTCGACTACGCCGCCACCTTCGCCGCGATGAAGCAGTTCACGCTGGAACGCACGCCCGACACGCCCGATGCGCTATGGATTTGCGAGCACGCGCCGGTCTTCACGCAGGGCATCGCGGGCCGCCAGGACCACATCCTCAACCCCGGCGAGATCCCCGTGGTGCAGACCGACCGCGGCGGCCAGGTCACCTTCCATGGCCCGGGCCAGGTGGTGGCCTATCCGCTGATCGACCTGCGCCGCGCGGGCTACTTCGTCAAGGAATACGTCTACCGGCTCGAGGAAGCGGTGCTGCGCACGCTGTCGCATTTCGGCGTCACCGGCCACCGCGTGGCCGGCGCGCCCGGCATCTACGTGCGCCTGGACGACCCGTTCTCGCATGCCGCCCTCACCGGCCCGCGGCCCGCGCACGACCCGTTCCGCGGCCTCGGCAAGATCGCCGCGCTGGGCATCAAGGTCAGCCGCCACGCCACCTACCACGGCGTGGCGCTCAACGTCGCGATGGACCTCGAACCCTTCTCGCGGATCAACCCTTGCGGCTACGCCGGGCTGCAAACGGTCGACCTTTCTACAATCGGCGTCCAATCCACATGGGAAGAAGCCGCCGCCGTGCTGGGCCGCAAGCTCGGTACTTTCCTGGCGCCTTGACGAGAACTCCAATGAGCACCACCGAAGTCGTCCGCGACGCCCAGAGCGCCGAAACCTACAACCCGCTGGCCAAGCAGAAGGCCGCGGCCAAGCTCTCGCGCATCCCCGTCAAGGTGATCCAGCAGGGCGAGGTGCTCAAAGAAGCCCGAGTGGATCCGCGTCAAGGCCGGCAGCCCGACCACGCGCTTCTACGAGATCAAGCAGATCCTGCGCGAGAGCAACCTGCACACGGTCTGCGAGGAAGCCTCGTGCCCCAACATCGGCGAATGCTTCGGCAACGGCACCGCCACCTTCATGATCATGGGCGACAAGTGCACGCGGCGCTGCCCCTTCTGCGACGTGGGCCACGGCCGCCCCGATCCGCTCGACAAGGACGAGCCGCTGAACCTCGCGAAGACCATCGCCAAGCTGCGCCTGAAGTACGTGGTGATCACCAGCGTCGACCGCGACGACCTGCGCGACGGCGGCAGCCAGCACTTCGTCGACTGCATCCGCAACATCCGCGAGCTCTCGCCGATGACGCAGATCGAGATCCTGGTGCCCGACTTCCGCGGCCGCGACGACCGCGCGCTCGAGATCCTCAAGGCCGCGCCGCCCGACGTGATGAACCACAACCTCGAGACCGCGCCGCGCCTGTACAAGGAAGCGCGCCCGGGCAGCGACTACCAGTTCAGCCTCAACCTGCTGAAGAAGTTCAAGGCGCTGCACCCCGACGTGCCGACCAAGAGCGGCATCATGGTCGGCCTCGGCGAGACCGACGAGGAGATCCTGCAGGTGATGCGCGACATGCGCGCCCACGACATCGACATGCTGACCATCGGCCAGTACCTGTCGCCGTCGGGCTCGCACCTGCCGGTGCGCCGCTACGTGCATCCCGACACCTTCAAGATGTTCGAGGAAGAGGCCTACAAGATGGGCTTCTCCCACGCGGCCGTCGGCGCGATGGTGCGCTCGAGCTACCACGCGGACCAGCAGGCACACGCGGCCGGCGTCTGAGCCGCGCGAGCCCCCTGCGCAGAGCGGCCTCCGGGCCGCTTTTTTCATGGCGCGGCCCGTCGCCTCGGGCTCACCGGGCGCGGGGCATCTTCGCTATCCTGCACGGCCGGCAACGACCGAGGATCCGACCTTGCAGCAATCCGCTTCCGCTTCTTCCGCTTCTTCCGACGCTTCCTTTCAGGCCCTGATGGAGCGCGACTTCGGCGTGATCGCCGACCTGATCCGCTTCCACGCGCACAACACCCCCGAGCGCCCCGCGCTCGCCGATGCCGCGCAGCAACTCGACTACCGCGCGCTCGACGCGCTGATGGACCGCATCGCCGCCAGCCTGCAGCGCGACGGCCTGCGCGCCGGCGACGCGATCGCGGTCTGCGCCGCCTCGTCGGTGAACTACGCGGCCGTGTTCCTCGGCGCGCTGCGCGCGGGCGTGGCGGTGGCGCCGCTGGCCCCGGGCTCCACGCCGGCCAGCCTGGCGCGCATGATCTCGGACGCCGATGCGCGCCTCCTCTTCGCCGACGCGGGCGCGGCCGAGGTGATCGGTGCGGCGCAGCCCGGCGGCATCGCGCGCGTGGCGCTCGACGGCTCGGCCATCGGCCGCTCGCTGGCCGACTGGCTCGCGCCCGAAGGCGCCACGCCCGAGCCCGCCGACGTGCAGCCCGGCACGGCCTTCAACATCATCTATTCCTCGGGCACCACGGGCGAGCCCAAGGGCATCGTGCAGGGCCACGGCATGCGCTGGGCCCATGTGCAGCGCGGCGCCAAGTACGCGTACGACAGCCACACCGTCACGCTGCTGTCGACGCCGCTGTACTCGAACACCACGCTGGTCGTGTTCTTCCCCACGCTGGCCTTCGGCGGCTGCGTGGTGCTGATGCCCAAGTTCGACGCGCTCGGCTACCTGCAGCTGGCCGAACGGCACCGCGTGACCCACACCATGCTGGTGCCGGTGCAGTACCAGCGGCTGATGGCGCATCCGCGCTTCGACGCGCACGACCTCTCGGCCTACCGCTTCAAGTTCAGCACCAGCGCGCCCTTCAATGCCGCGCTCAAGGCCGACGTGCTCGCGCGCTGGCCCGGCGGGCTGATCGAGTTCTACGGCATGACCGAGGGCGGCGGCACCTGCATCCTCGAGGCCCACCTGCATCCGACCAAGCTGCACACCGTGGGCCAGCCGGCACCGGGCAGCGACATCCGGCTGATCGACGAGGAAGGCCGCGAGCTGCCGGCCGGCAACACCGAGGTGGCCGGCGAGGTGGTCGGCCACTCGGCCGGCATGATGACCGGCTACCACCGCCAGCCCGAGAAGACGCGCGAGGCCGAGTGGTTCGACGCGACGGGCAAGCGCTTCATCCGCACAGGCGACGTGGGGCGCTTCGACGCCGACGGCTTCCTCACGCTGTTCGACCGCAAGAAGGACATGATCATCAGCGGCGGCTTCAACATCTACCCGAGCGACCTCGAGGCGGTGCTGCGCTGCCATGCGGCGGTGGCCGACGTGGCGGTGGTCGGCGTGCCCTCCGAGCAATGGGGCGAGACGCCGATGGCCTTCGTGGTGCGCCGCGAGGGCGATGCCACCGCCGCCGAGGCGCTGCTGCAATGGGCCAATGCCCAGGTCGGCAAGACGCAGCGGCTCGCGGGCCTGGAACTGATCGACGAGCTGCCGCGCAGCGCGATCGGCAAGGTGCTCAAGCGCGAGCTGCGAGAACGCGTTCGCGGCTGACGCGCCGCGCACCGAAGACCGGGCAGGATCGCGGCAGATGAAATCGCTGCGCGGTCAACTGGTCTTCTTCTGGGTGCTGCTGCTCGGCATGTGCGCGGCGCTCGCGGTCGTGATGTTCACGCTCTACCGCAGCAGCGCGGGCGCCCAGGTGGCGGCCGGGCGCGCCGCCACCGAGCAGTCCTGCCGCGCGATCGCGGCGCGCTACGCCAAGTCGATCACCGCGCCCGCGCCGCCGCGGCCCGAGGTCGACCTGCTGCGCGTGCTGCTGCAGCTCGTGCTGATCGAGGCGCCGCATGTCGAGGGCGGCGTCTGGCATGCGGTCGACGGCCCGCTGGCCTACGCCTACCCGACCTACGAGGGCAGCGGCGTCAAGCGCGACGTGCCCGCGGCCGAGCAGCCGCTGATCGCCCAGCTGGCGCAGCTCGCGGCGCGCACCCGCCAGCCGCAGACCGACGTGGTGCGCGGCAGCCGCGAGGCGCTGATCGTCTCGGCCTGCCCGCTGCCGGCGCCGGCCGACGACCTCGCGGCCTGGACCATGACGCGCACCAGCGGCGGCGCGCTCGCGGCCCAGGACAGCCTGCGCACCGGGCTCGGCGCGCTGCTGTTGCTGGTGCTGGCCTCGGGCCTGTGGCTCGGGCTCGATCCTGCTGCGCGGGCTGCGCCACGTGCAGCGCCTCGAGGGCCGGCTGGCGCAGGCCGACGCCGACGGCGACGCCATGCCCGAGCTGCCGCGCACCGGCGTGCGCGAGCTCGACCGCATCGTCGACGGCTTCAACCGCTATCGGCTGCGCTTCGAGGAGGCGCGCGCCCACCTGCGCGCGGCCGCCCAGCAGCGCAGCCGCGACCAGCGGCTGGCCGCGCTGGGCCGCATGACGGGCGGCATCGCGCACGAGATCCGCAACCCCATCGCCACCATGCGGCTGAAGGCCGAGAACGCGCTGGCCGCCTCGCCCGAGCGACAAGGCCCGGCGCTGCAGGCCATCGTCGGCCAGATCGACCGGCTCGACGCTCTGGTGCAGAGCCTGCTCGCGCTGGTGCAGCCCGTGACGCTGGCGCCGATGCCGGTGCCGCTCGCGCGCTGGCTCGAGGAACGGCTGGCGGCCGTGGCGCCGAAAGCGGAAGCCGCGGGCGTGCGGCTCGTGCTGCGGCACGAGGCGCCCGCGAGCGCCGTGTTCGACCCCGTGCACCTGGCGCGCGCCATCGACAACCTGCTCGACAACGCCGTGCGCCATGCGCCGCGCGGCGGCGAGGTCGTGCTCGCGGCCGCGCAGCCCGATGCGCGCACGCTCGCGCTGCGCGTCGACGACGACGGAGCGGGCGTGCCCGAGTCGCTGCAGGCCAGCCTGTTCGAGCCCTTCGCCACCGGCCGCGCCGACGGCACCGGCCTGGGCCTGGCGCTGGCGCGCGAGGTGGCGCTGGCGCATGGCGGCGAGCTGCGCCACCTGCCGCTGGCGCCGGGCACCCGTTTCGAACTGGAGCTTCCATGGCGCACCTCCTGATCGTCGACGACGACGATGCCTTCCGCGACACGCTGGCCGGAAACCCTCGAGGGCCTGGGCCACGGCGTGACGGCCGTGGCCGGCGGCGCCGAGGCCATCGAAGTGCTCGCGCACACGCGCTTCGACGCCGTGTTCCTCGACCACCGCATGCCCGGCATGGACGGCCTGCAGACGCTCTCGGCGCTGCGCGCCCGCGCGGGCAGGCTGCCGCCAGTGATCGTGCTGACCGCGTTCTCGAGCGCGGGCAACACCATCGAGGCGATGCGCCTGGGCGCCTTCGACCACCTGGCCAAGCCGATCGGCCGCGAGGCGGTGCGCGAGGTGCTCGAGCGCGCGCTGCAGCAGCGCACGGCGACTGCCCCCTCGGCCGCGCCCGACGACGCGGACGACGCCGAACTGATCGGGCCGAGCGAAGCCATGCGCGAGGTGCACAAGCGCATCGGCCTGGCGGCCGCCAGCGCGATGCCGGTGCTGGTGCTCGGCGAGACGGGCACCGGCAAGGAGATGGTGGCGCGCGCGCTGCACCGCCATTCGGCGCGCGCCGGCGGGCCCTTCGTGGCCATCAACTGCTCGGCCATCCCGAAGGAGCTGCTCGAGAGCGAGCTGTTCGGCCATGTGCGCGGCGCCTTCACCGGCGCCACCGGCGAGCGGCTCGGCTGCTTCCGCGCGGCCGACGGCGGCGTGCTGCTGCTCGACGAGATCGGCGACATGGCGCTCGACGTGCAGGCCAAGATGCTGCGCGCGCTGCAGGAAGGCGAGGTGACGCCGCTGGGCGGGCACCGCACGGTGAAGGTCGACGTGCGCGTGGTCGCCGCGACCCATCGCGACCTGCGCATGGCCGTGCGCGAAGGTCGCTTTCGCGAGGACCTGCTGTACCGGCTCGACGTGCTGTCGATCCGCCTGCCGCCGCTGCGCGAGCGGCTGGCCGACATCATCCCGCTGGCCGAGCACTTCCTGCGCCGCGCGGTTCCGCGCGACGCGACCGAGCCGCCGAAGTCGCTGTCGGCCGAGGCGGCCCGGCGCCTGCTCGGCCATCCCTGGCCCGGCAACGTGCGCGAGCTGCGCAACGCGATGGAGCGCTGCCAGGCGCTGGTGCGGCACCGCGTGATCGGCGAGGCCGACCTGGCCGCCGCGCTGGGTGCCGCGCCGGCCGCCGATGCCGCGCCGACGCTGCCCGCGGACTGGCTCGAGGGCGAGCTGCCGGTGGCCGTCGAGAGGCTGGAGCGGCTGCTGATCGCGCATGCGCTCGCGCAGGCGCAGGGCAACCGGGCCGAGGCGGCGCGCCGGCTCGGCATCCACCGCCAGTTGCTCTATCGCAAGCTGACGCAGTACGGCCTCGAGTGACGCGGTGTCCGAAAAGCGGACGCCCGCTGTCCCCGGATCATCCGGATGCCGCCGCGGCGGCACTCGCAAGTCGTTGATATCAAAGGGTTTCGGTGCTGGCACGTTGCGTGAGATGTCCTGGGGACATCCAACCCGCAAGGAGCTTCCCGTGACAGTCCGCACCCCTTTCCTCGCCGCCGCCTTCCTGCTCGCGGGCGGCTCGGCCTTCGCCCAGCTGCCGCCCCCGCCGCCCGGCGCCCCGCTGCCGCCGGGCCCCGTGGCCGCGGCCGCCGCGCCCGAGGCCGGCACGGTCGTCACCGGCCGCGTGCAGCGCTTCCTGCTCAACCCCGGCGGCGAGGCCGATGGCCTGCTGCTGGCCGACGGCACCCAGGTCGCGTTCCCGCCGCACCTGTCGGCCGACGCGATGCAACTGCTGCAGCCCGGCGACACGGTGCAGGTCGGCGGCTGGCGCGCGCCCGGCGTGCCGGTGCTGCGCATGCGCTCGCTCGAAACCAAGGGCCGCAGCCTGGTCGACACCCCGCCCGCGCCCGGCATGGCGCCGCCGCGGCCGCCGCGCGATCCGGGCGCGCTCGATGCGCTGAGCGCGCAGGGCCGCATCGAGCGCCTGCTCTACACCGACCGCGGCGACGTGCGCGGCGTGCTGCTGGCCGACCAGACCATCGTGCGCTTCCCGCCGCATGTGGGCGCGATGTACCGCGACCAGCTGAAGCCGGGCGCCGAACTCCATGCGCGCGGCTGGGGCACGCGCGGCGCGCAGGGCACGGCGCTCGAGGCCACCGGCCTGGGCCCGACGGCGGACACGGTCGCCGAGGTGCTGCGCGGTCCGCGTCCGGGCGCAGGCCCTGGCGCGGGTCCTGGCGTGGGCCCGGGTCCGCGCCCCGCCCCGCGCGGCCCGGCTTCCTGATCTTCGGCCTCGCCCCGCCATGACGACCGCGCCCTCCCGCCGCAGCCTGCGCGCCCTCGATGCGCTGGCCTTCTTCGCACCCGACATCCAGGGCGGCGTCGGCCCGTTCCTGGTGGTCTTCATGGCCGGCACCTTGGCCTGGGATCCGCAACGCATCGGCAGCGTGATGTTCGTCTCGGCGCTGGTCGGGCTGGCGGTGCAGGCGCCGGCCGGCGCGCTGATCGACAGCGTGCGCCGCAAGCCGCGCTGGATCGCGGGCGCGGTCGCGCTGATCGCCTTGTGCCTGGTGGCGATGGCCCAATGGCCGCTCTACGGCACCATCCTCGCGGGCCAGTCGCTGATCGGCGCCGCGGGCACGCTGGTCGCGCCCGCCCTCGCGGCCACCAGCCTCGGCATGGTGGGCCGCGCCGGCCTCGACGCGCGCATCGGCCGCAATGCCGCGATCACCGCGGCCGGCACGGTGCTGTGGGCGCTGGGCACCGGCTGGGTCGGCCATGCCTTCGGGCCGCGCGCGATGTTCTTCTATGCGGTGGCGATGGCGCTGCCGACCATCGCGGCGGCGCTGCTGATCCGCGACCGCGACGTCGACCCGCGGCTGGCGCGCGGCGCCGACGCGCCATCCGAGGATGCCGCCCCGGGCACCGTCCGCTGGCACGACCGCCGCCTCGTCGTGCTGCTGGCCTGCGCCTTCCTGTTCCACCTCGCCAATGCCGCGATGCTGACGCTGGTCGCGCAGAAGGTCGGTTCGCGCACCGGCGCCGCGGCCACGCTGTGGCTGTCGGCCGGCGTGATCGTCACGCAGCTGGTGACCATCCCGATCGCGATGGCGGTCGGACGCTGGGCGCCGCGGCTCGCGCGCAAGCCGGTGTTCCTGGTCGGCTTCGCGGTGCTGCCGGTGCGCGGGCTGCTCTACCTGCTGGCCGACAGCCCCGCCGCGCTGCTCGCGCTGCAGGTGCTCGACGGCATCGGCGCGGGCATCTTCGGCGTGATGCTGACGCTGATGATCGGCGACCTCACGCGCGGCAGCGGCCACTTCAACTTCGCGCTCGGCCTGGGCGCGGCCTGCGTCGGGCTGGGCGCGGCGCTCAGCAACCTGCTGGCGGGCAGCATCGCGCACGCGGCCGGCTACGGCAGCGCCTTCGTCGTGCTCGCGGCCATCGCCGCCGCGGCGCTCGCGCTGTTCGCGCTCGCCATGCCCGAAACTCGGGGGCGGGACGCGCGCACCGCGCACGCTCCCGCCGCCCTGACCACCGCCGCCCCATGACCAAAGACACCGCCGCGTCCGCCCTGCCCCCCGCCACCGCCGCCGCGGACACCGCCCCGCCGCACGAGGGCGGCGGCAACGGGCTGCTGTGGGTGCTGGTGGCGGTGGCGGTGCTGTTCGCCTTCGTGCGACCGCGCGCGCCGCTCGACTGGCTCCAGTTGATCGACTGGCAGACCGTGGGCGCGCTCGCGGGCCTGCTCGCGATCACGCAGGGCGTGGAGAAGAGCGGCGTGCTGCAGTCGGCCGCGCAGCGCCTGCTGGCGCGCACCACCAACCTGCGCCAGCTCGCGCTGCTGCTCGTGGCCAGCGCGGCCGTGCTGTCGGCGCTGGTCACCAACGACGTGAGCCTGTTCCTGCTGGTGCCGCTCACGCGCGTGCTCGCCACCCAGGCGCACCTGCCGCTGGCGCGGCTGGTGGTGCTGGAGGCGCTGGCGGTCAACGCGGGCTCGGCGCTCACGCCGATCGGCAATCCGCAGAACCTCTACCTGTGGCACCGCAGCGGCGAGAGCTTCGCGGGCTTCATGGGCATGATGGCGCCCACCGTGGGCGTGATGCTGTTCTGGCTGTTCGCCGCCGTCTGGCTGCTGGTGCCGCGCACCGCCATCGCGCTCAAGCCGGCGGCCGACAGCGCGCCGGTGCAGCCGCGGCTGCTGGCGCTGTCGGGCCTGCTGTTCGTGGGCTTCGTGGTCGCGCTCGACCGGCACTGGCTGGCCGCGGGCCTGGCGGTGGTGTTCGGCGCCTACCTGCTGTTCCAGCGCCGCGTGCTGCGCGACGTCGACTGGGCGCTGCTCGCGATCATCGCGCTGATGTTCGTCGACCTGCGCCAGCTCGCCGAGCTGCCCTTCATCGCCGCGCTGATGACGCAATGGCCGATCGCCGAGGGCTGGCGCGCCTACCTGGCGGCGATCGTGAGCTCGCAGTTCATCAGCAACGTGCCGGCCACCATCCTGCTCGACCGCTACGTGCACGATCTGCCGGCGCTGGCCGCCGGCGTGAGCGTGGGCGGCTTCGGCTGCGTGCTGGGCTCGCTCGCCAACCTGATCGCGCTGCGGCTCGCGAAGCTGCCCAACGGGCTGCGCGAGTTCCATCGCCTGAGCGTGCCCTTCCTCTTGGTGTGCGCGGCCTCGGCGCTGCTGCTGCGGCTGGGGTGACGGCGCGCAGTGGCGGCACCGGATGCGTGCGTGCGGCGCAACATCGCCCGTGTCCGACGGGCGCGCGCGCTTTTTGTGGCTAGAGTGGTGACTCCCGAAGAAAGGAGTCACCGCATGGACAAGAAGAACAACAACGAGGATTTCGAGATCACCCCCAAGCTCGTGTTCGACATGAACCTGGCGCTGTACCTCGACCTGGTCGCGGCGCTGGAGGGCGCGGGCGCCGTCACCTACCGCCAGATGGCGGCCCGCGTGCTCAACATCAGCATGGATGCGCGCGCCGACGGCGAGCTCGGCCTCTCGACCGCGCTGGAGGGCATCGCGCAAGGCTTCGCGGGCCACGGCGACGGACTGTCGATCGAGCTGCTGAAGGCCGCGCGCGGGCTGCGCGAGGATGACGCGATGGGCGACATCCCGATGCGGCCGGACGTGGACTGAATGCGGTCCCGGCCCGGCACGCGCCGGGCCGATCCGGTTATTTGTAGTCGAGCGTGAAAGTCGCCGTGCCGTCGGCGCGTCCCGGCGTCACCGCATTGCCGGTCTGGAAGTAGCGCGCCGTGTACGGCAGCACGTAGTCGCCGTCCTTCGACGGCCCCACCAGCGCCTCCTCGCCGTACTTGACGGGCACCTTCTGTCCGTCGATCACCTGGATGCCCACGCCGGTCGCGGTGCCGGCGCCGCCCTGGGTGATGCGGATCACCCCATCGTCGCCCGCCGGGTCTTTCGTCGCATCCATGCGCAGGTACACCGTGTTCTGCGCGTTCTGGCCCGCCCTGCAGTTCAGCTTGATATTGAAGTTGCGGTCGCCCGTGGTGGTGCCCTTGCCCTTGAAGTTGCTCTGCGGCACCTTGCCGAACTGGACCGAGATGTTGCGCGAGCCCGTGTCCACCGTGCACGAGGGCGTGATGATGGTGATGCCCTCGCCCAGCAGGTAGGTCGTGAGCACCGAGCGGTTGTCCGATCCCACCGCGTAGTACTGGGTGTAGGTGCCCTGCGCCAGCGGCCCGTTGCCGGTGACCGTCGCGATCTTGAACAGCTCCACCTGGAAGCGCGAGGCCGCGTTGAAGTCGCCGAAGTCGGTGGTGGTCGAGCGGTCGTGCGGGTAGTAGCTGACCTCGGTGTCGCTGAAGTAGCGCGACAGCCGGATGCCCACGCCGGGCACGGCGGTCGTGTACACGTGGTCGTACCCGGGCACCGCCGTGCCCTGCAGCATCACGCCCTTCACGCTGCCGCCGCCGGTGCAGGTCCACGGCTTGTTGGTGGTGCCCGTCAGGGGCAGCGGGAACAGCTGCTTCTTGAAGATGGTGCCGACCGCGGCATCGTTCGGAATGACCACCCGGCCCATCGCCATGTTGACGGTCTTCTCGATGTAGCCCGGTGTCACCCGGCACTCGGCCCAGGCGCCCTGCGCGCCGAACAGCAGCGCGAGCGCGGGCAGGATGAAACGGGACGGCGTGCTGGCGCTCATCGCGCTCCTTTCAATGTCGCGAACGGCACGGACGTGGGGCCGCTGCACTGCCCCGCCAGTTCGCGGATCGGCGGCGGGTTGGCGTCCTCGGGCAGGCTGTAGGCCACCGTGCACTGGTCGTTCGTGCCCTGCCCCCAGCGCACCGTGAGATGGCCGCTCTGGCCCGCGCCGGTCACGAAGGCCTGGCCGTCGGGGCCGACGATGCCGACCTCCTGGCCGGCCTCGTTCTCGATCTTCGAACCCAGCGGCAAGGCCCGGTCCTTCGCGTCGCTCAGCGTCATCAGCAGGCGGAAGCCCACCGAGGTCTCGAACTTCGCGACCACCACGGCGCCGCGCGTGGGCACCACTTCCATCGCCGCGTTCTTCACCTCGACGGTGTCGCCGAGGTCGCCGGTGCGCAGCGCGAGGCGGTTGAGCCGGTACGGGCTCAGGTTCGGGATGACGGCATTGCCCGCGCTGTCGGTCGCCACGCCCGGCTGCGACTCGAAGCCCACGCCGCCGGCCTTGGGCGCCTGCACCAGCGCGATGGTCTCGCCCAGCGGCTGCGACAGGGTAAGGCCGCCGCCGTGCGCCAGCAGGCCGCCCGACATGCCGAAGGTGGTCTGGCCGTAGCCCTTGCCCCGCGAATGGCCGACATCGAAGCGGCCTACGGGCGACAGGTAGCTCGCGCTGGCGCTGCCGTTGGAGCCCTGGCCCTCGGCGTTCGAGTGGCCCGCGGTGAGGTTGTAGTTGAGCCGGCTGTCCTCGAAGGCGCTGCCGTAGACGCTGGCCTGCTGGTTGAGGCGCCCGTCGTTGTCGCGGCTCACCGTGTACTGCGCGCTGGCGCGCGTGTCGCCCAGCGGGATGCTGACCATCACCATGAGCTGCCGGCTGACCGGGCGGGCGATGCCGGCGCCGAAGCTGTCGATGCCGCCGTTGTTGGTGCTGTGGTTGTAGAAGACGCTGTAGCCGAACTGCCTGTAGTTGCCCGACCAGCCGACCTGCACCAGCCGGTCCTTGGCGGGCGTGCCCCAGTAGGTCTGCTGGCGCGCCGAGGCGAACACCGAGCCCCAGCTGCCGATCTGCTGCGAGAGCTCGAAGCGCAGCTCGTTGCGACGGCTGTTGAAGTTGTCGGGCAGCAGCAGGCCCTGCATCTGCGCCGCCTCCTGGAAGGTGCGGTAGCCGCTGGTCGAGTAGCGGTAGCCGGCCACGCGGAAGTTCGTGCCCGCGTCGACGAAGGCCTTCGAATAGAGGAAGCGCAGCGACTGGCCGTTGTAGGTCTTGTCGAAGCGGTCGACGGTGCGCGCGGCCGAGAGGTCGAACGAGACGGCGCCGAAGGCGCGCATGTTCTTGCCCAGGCCCACCAGGCCCGACTGGTACTTGCGCGCGGCGATCAGGCCGCCGTACACCGAGTACTCGTCGGGCAAGCCGCGCGCCAGGGTGGCCTGCAGGAACACCGGCTCGGCCGGCACCTGGCTCGGCAGCAGCGGGTTGGTGTTCACGTTGTCGTAGCCGTTGCGGTACTTGCCCACGGTGGCCGAATAGCGCCAGGTGCCCTCGCGCAGCAAGGTGGGCACGGCCGAGAAGGCCTGGGTGTACTTGGTCTGGCGGCCGTCGGCCTCGGTGATCGTGACCTCGAGGTCGCCGCTCGAGGCGGTGGGATAGAGGTCGTCGAGCACGAAGGGCCCGGGCGCCACGAAGGTGCTGTAGACGATGTAGCCGTTCTGCCGCACGGTGACGCGCGCATTGGTCTGGGCGATGCCGCGGATCGTGGGCGCGTAGCCCTGCAGGCTGTCGGGCAGCATCGCGTCGTCGGAGGACAGCTGCACGCCGCGGAACGGCAGGCTGTCGAAGAAGTTGCCGGGCGTGTTGCCGTCGCCGATCAGCAGCTGGCCGTTGATCGAGGCCAGGTCGCGCTGGGCGTAGCTGGTGACGCCCTGCCAGCGGCTCTGGCCGTCGAGGCCGCGGTTGTAGGTCGAGTAGTGGCGAAAGCGCCAGGCGCCCCAGTTGAAGCCCGCGCGCACGCCCGCGAAGAAGGTGTTGCGCTGCAGCGTGTTGCGGTTGCGGTTGAACGGATCGGCGGCGTCGAAGACGTTGAGCTGCGGGTTGGTCAGCGGGGTGTCGTTGCGGTAATTGCTGCCGCTGAAGCGCGAGTGGTTGAGCTGGTAGTCCAGCATGAAGGCGGTGATGCCCCTGTCCCACTTCTCGGGGCCCACGGCGCCGCGCGCGCTGCGCTTGAGCGCGGCCTGCGGAATGCTCAGGAACAGGCGCTGGCGGCCGGCGTCGTAGCTGAGCTTCGATTCGGGGATGGCGCCGGCGAGGTCGATGCAGGTTTCGTCGGCGGCAGCGGCGATCGCCGGGAACACGGCGACGTTCACGCCCCAGCTGTCGAGCAGGCCGCGCGTGAGGCAGGCCACGGCGTCGTTCGTGCCTTCCCTGTCCTCGAAGCGGACCTCGCTCTGGCCCACGCCGCGCTCGTTGAGCGAGACGTCGACGGTGTACTTGCCCGCGAGCACGCGGTTGCCGAAGGAGAACAGCGAGAGGTCGGCATTCGGCTGGTCGCCGCCGATGCCGAGGAATTCCTCGTTGAAGCTCGAGGCGGCGAGCTGCTGCTGCTTCTGCGGCGCGGGCGCGGCATGGGCGCCGTGCATGCCGAGTCCCGCGAGCAGCGCGGCGGCGACCGGCGCGCGACGCAGCGCGGGGAAGGTGGGCACGCGGCGGCGCATGGCTCGGCTCGCCTTCCTCAGCGCTTCGCGGCGTCCGCCGCGACCGGAACCAGTTCGGCCTTCACGGCCACCGGCGCATCGCCCGCGGGCACGCGCACCAGCTCCTCGGGCGTCTCGCCGCCGTAGTCGTTGAGCGTGGTGAAGTTGACCTGGATCGCTTGCGGCGCCTTCACCGCGGTCAGCGGATACACCGACTCGCCGAAGGGCGGCACCATGTCGGCGTTGATGTCCTGCTGGCCGCCGTTGATCTTGAGACCGGTGAAGGTCACGTGGTAGGGCGTCGGGTTGCCAATTCGAAGCACCGCGCCCTGCGCGCCGCCGGCCACCGCCCACTGCAGTTGCGCACGGGCCTCCTCGGACTTGCCGCCCAGGCCGCTCGGCCGGTAGAACAGCTTGATGCGGCTGCGCACCGCGATCTGCAGCACGTTCTCGTCCTTGGAGCGCTCGGGGATCTCCTTCACGTTGAGCCAGAACACCGTCTCGCGGTCGGCCGGCAGCTCGCCCGCCACGCGCATGATGCGCAGGATGTTCTCCATGCCGGGATCGAGCCGCGACAGCGGCGGCGTGACCAGCATCGGGGTCTTGTTACGGCCCTCGCCGGCGTCGATCCAGGCCTGGACCACGTAGGGCGAGGTGCCGGTGTTCTTCACCGGGATCGAGGCTTCGCGGTCCTTCTCGCCCAGGATGACGCGCGTGCCGCCGAGCATCACGCCCGCCGCGGCCGGCCACTGGAGGCAGAGCATCGCCACGATGCCCAGGGTCCAACGAATTCGATTCTTGCTGCACATACGACGAGTTCCTCGGCACGGCGGACGCTGGCGTCCAGGCGCACCCCAGCACGGCGGCGCACGCGGCGCACCGGCGGAGAAAAGACGGGTGATGGAAAAACCGGCCGATGCGGCGCGCCACGCGAGGCGGCCGCGTCGGTCCGGTGCGGCCATCCGGCAAGGCCTGCCGCCAACGGGCAGGGGCCGGATTTCCGCGCTGGCGGCTTACTTGTAGTTGACCGTGAACTGGGCCACCGAGTTGGCCGGACCGACCGTCACGGTGTCCTTGGTCGACACGTACACGGCCTGGAACTTCAGGGCGTTGTCGCCCTGGCCCAGGACGTACTGCGCCGATTCCGAGCCGAGCGGAATCTTGGTGGCGGCCGAGTCACCGAGCTCGATGGCCACGCCCGAAGCCGTGGTCACGCCGACCTGGCCGGCATTCGCCAGGCGCAGGTTGGTGGCGTCGTCGAGGTCGGGCGTGCCGGTGAACGACACGGTCGCGCCCTTGGCGGTGGCGCCGCAGCCGAGCAGGTCGATGGTGAACTTCGACGGCGTGGCCTTCTTGCCCTTGCCGCCGTCGAGCACCGTGCGAGCGACCTTGCCCAGCGGCACGGTCATGTTCTGGCTGTTCGGCGAGATCGAGCAAGGCGCATCGACGATTTCGCCCGTGAAGTTGATGGTGCCGTCGGCAGCCATCGCGCCTTGCGACAGCGCACCGGCGACAGCGGCCAGCGCCGCCAGCTTGAAGAATTTACGCATCTGGATTCCCTGGGGATTGTTAACAAAAAGACTCATGCCTTGACAAGGCAGCGCGCAGTCTATTAACCAATTCCTAGGAGAAGAAGACGTTTTGGCTTCAGTTGACAGTGGTTGACATTGTTAATCAACCGTTTGTGAACTAAAGCCAAATGCAAACTTTTCGATACGAAAGTTTTGCCAAATACTACCGAGCCGTCATCACTCGGTCGCCACCTGCAGCACCAGCTTGCCGAAGTTCGCGCCGCTGAACAGCCGGTTCAGGGCCTCGGGGAAGGTATCGAGGCCCTGCACGATGTCTTCCTTGCTCTTCATGCGCCCCTCCTTCAGGTAACCCGCCAGCTCGGCGATGGCCACGGGATAGCGGTCGGCGTAATCGAACACCACGATGCCCTCCATGCGCGCCCGGTTCACCAGCAGGCTCAGGTAGTTGCGCGGGCCGGCCGCGGGCATGCTGTTGGCGTTGTTGTACTGGCTGATGGCGCCGCAGATGATGATGCGGGCCTTGCGCGCGATGCGCGCGAGCACGAGGTCGAGGATCTCGCCGCCGACGTTGTCGAAGTAGATGTCCACGCCCTTGGGGCAGTGCTGCTTGAGGCCGTCGCGCACGGCGGCGGCGCCGGCCTTGTAGTCGATGCAGGCGTCGAAGCCCAGCTCCTTGACCACCCAGTCGCACTTGGCCTCGCCGCCCGCGATACCGACCACGCGGCAGCCCTTGATCTTGGCCAGCTGGCCCACGGTCTGGCCGACCGCGCCGGCGGCGCCGAGATCACGACGGTCTCGCCGGCCTTGGGCTGGCCCACGTCCATCAGGCCGAAGTAGCCGGTCATGCCGGGCATGCCCAGCACGTTGAGCCACTGGGTGATGCTGCCCACGCGCAGGTCGATCTTCACCAGGCCGTTGCGCTTGATCTCCTCCTGCGGAATCAGCATGTATTCCTGCACGTTGAGCGTGCCGTAGACGGTGTCGCCGACCGCGAACTGCGGGTTCTTCGAAGCGATGACGCGGCCGACGCCGCCCGCGCGCATCACGGCGCCGATCTCGACCGGCGGGATGTAGCTCTTGGCATCGTTGAGCCAGCCGCGCATGGCGGGGTCGAGCGACAGCGACAGCGTCTTGACCAGCACGCCGCCCTCGGCCGGCTCGGCCACGGGCTCGCTGCCGAAGCGCCAGTGCTCGCGCGTGGCGGCGCCCTCGGGACGCTTGGCGAGGCGGACCTGGTGGTTGACGAGTGCGGTGGTGTCGGTCATGAAGCGTCTCCTGAGATGGGGCCGCGCCCCGGTGTGGCTGAGCGGCGCATGCTAGCCGCGCGGCGCGGGGCCGCGCGTAGCGCAGGCGACAGCCCGCTTCCCGCCCAAACCTCGTCAGCCCAGCCGCACCACGATCTGCAGACCCGGCGACGCATTGCGCACCCGCAGGCTGCCGCCATGCGCCTCGGCGATCAGCCGGCACAGGTACATGCCCAGGCCGACGCCGCCGGTGGCGCGCTGGCGTGCGCCGTCGGTGCGGTAGAAGGCCTCGGTCAGCCGCTCGAGCTGCGCCTCGTCCACGCCCGGGCCGAAATCGCGCACCTCGATCTCCACGCCCTGCGCCTGGCCCTCGAGCACCGCGCGCACCGACACGCTGGGCGGACGCGGCGCCTCGGTGCTGTAGCGCAGCGCGTTGTCCAGCAGGTTGCGCACCAGCAGGCGGATGCGCATGCGGTCGACCGAATGCGCGGGCAGGCCCTCGGCGAGGTCGAGGCGGACCTCGCGCGCGGCCGGCATCTCGGCCACGGTCTCGCGCACCAGCGCCGCGAGGTCGATGCGCTCGCGCTGCAGCGCCGCATGCGGGCTCGCGAGCCGTTCGCTCTCGAGCAGGTCGCTGATCAGGTCGCGCATCTCGTTGAGGTCGCGCAGCAGCGCCTCGCGCTCGGCCCGGCCCTCGGCCGTGGCCGGCAGCAGTTCGGCATTGAGCCGCGCGCGCGTGAGCGGCGAGCGCAGCTCGTGGCTCAGCGCCAGCAGCAGGCCGCGCTTGGCATCGAGCATGGCCTGGATGTCGTGGGCCATGGTGTTGATGTGCTCCGCGAGATCGCCGATGTCGTCGTTGCGCCGCACCGGGATCGGCCGCTCGAAGTCGCCGCGGCCGAAGCGCTGCGCGCCCTCGCGGATGTCGATCAGCGGCCGCAGCAGCCGGCTCACGTAGGCATAACCCAGCACCACGAGCAGCAGCAGCAGGCTCAGCGTGGCCCAGCCGGCCGCGCGCGGCGCGATCTGCCACAGCCGCGGCGCCCAGCCGAAGATCACGCGGTGGCCGTCGGCCGTGGGCCGGATGAACCACTTGTCGCCCCATGTCGATTCGTCGTGGTCGCGCATCCAGCCGCCGCGCGTGCCGTGTTCGCCGGGGTTCGAATCCCGAGTTGACCGTCGGCCCGACGATGCGGATGGTGATCGGCAGGCGATCGACCAGCGCCTGCGCGCGCGACACGTCGGGCGGCGTGCCGAGCTCGGCCACCAGCCGGTCGGCGTAGTCGACCAGCATCGGCTGCGCGGACTCGGCCCAGCCAGTGGAGAAGGACTTCTTCATGCCCGCGAGGAACACGCCGGTCATGACCACCGCGAGCAGCACGAACATCATCACCAGCCGGATGCGCAGCGAGCGGCGCCAGCGGCGCTTGCCCTGCACCTTCTCGTGCCACTGCGCATGCCACTGCCGGTGCAGCTCGTCGCGGCGGCAGGCGAAGGCGTGCCACGCGCCCTCGCGATCGCGGCGTTCCCGGCGGCGGAAGTTCATGAAGAAGGCTCGCCGGGCGCCACGGCCAGCGCATAGCCCGCGTTGCGCAGCGTCTTGATGCAGTCCAGCGGCTCGAGCTTCTTGCGCAGGCGGCTCACCACGATGTCGACCGCGCGCGTGTAGAGCTCGGCCTCGTGGCCGCGCAGCCGGTTGAGGATGTCGTCGCGGCTGAACACCTTGCCGGGCTCGGCCGCCAGCAGCGCCAGCAGCTCGAACTCGGTGCCCGTGAGGTCGACGCGCTCGCCCTGGCGCAGCACCAGGCGCCGGTCGAGGTCGATCGCCAGGCCGTCGAACACGCGCTGCTGCGACGAGGCGGCCGCGGGCGGCGCGACGCGCTGGCGCCGCAGGATGGTCTGCACGCGCGCCACGAGTTCGCGCGGCTCGAAGGGCTTGGGCACGTAGTCGTCGGCGCCGAGCTCGAGGCCGACCACGCGGTCCATCACCTCGCCGCGCGCGGTCAGCATCACGATCGGGATGTCGCTCTCCTTGCGGATCTCGCGGCACAGCGCGAAGCCGTCCATCTCGGGCAGCATGACGTCGAGGATGGCGGCGTCGAAGCTCTCGGCGCGCAGCCGCGCCAGGCCTTCGCTGGGCCGCACCGCGCTCTCGAGCGTGCAGCCGAAGCGCGCGAAATAGCTCGCCAGCGGCGCGCCGAGGTGCTCGTCGTCGTCGATCAGCAGGATGCGCGGCATGGGCGGATTGTGCCTTCTGGCCAGGAGCTGGCTGATGATCAACCCGCCCGGCATCGCACCGCCACGACGAGGCCGGCCGCGAGCGCGGCGAGCAGGACCAGGTGATAGGCGACGTCGGGCACGGTCTGCGGCCCGATGCCGATCGCGATGGTGAACAGGCCGACCAGCGTGCCGAGCAGCGCGAAGCCCTGGGCGCGGATCGCGAACCAGCGCGTCCAGGCCGGGCGCAGCCAGCTCGCGGCTGCCGCGCCCAGCAGCACCAGCGCGATCACGGCCTCGGCCGTGCGTGCCTGCGCATGCGCGAAGCCGGGGATCAGCCGGCCCGTGTGCACGGCCGAGGCGGTGCCGAGCGCGAGCGCCTCGGCCAGCAGCCAGGTGCGCGCCACGGCGGGGCGCAGCACCGGGCGCTCGGCATCGGCATGGATCGCTTCGCTCACCATGGGTCCTGCCTTCCGACGCGGCCCAGGTGCGTGAAGCCGAAGCCTGCGTCGTACTTGAGGCCGAAGCCCAGCGCACGATCGAACGCGACGTGCGCGGCCCAGATCAGCGCCAGCGGCAGCGCGAAGGGCAGCGCCACCAGCAGGCCCAGCGCGGCGATGCCCAGCGGCACCAGGTACGAATGCGCGAGGTTGTAGACCCGCGCGCCGATGCGCGGCCCCGCGAGATAGCCGAGCATCGACAGGTCGGGCAGCAGGAACAGCAGCGCGAACAGGCCCCAGCCGCCGCCGGTGCGGTCGTAGGCGATCAGCGCGCCCGCCAGCACGGCCAGCGACTCGAGCCGCAGCGTGGTGCGCACGCCGCCGGTCGCGGCGCCTTCCCGCATCTCGGTCGCGGCATCGCTCGCGCGGCGCGCGGCCTGGCGCCGCAGCGCGATCAGGTCGCCCAGGTTCGGTTCGATGGTCTTCATGGTGTGCTCGCATCAGGTGGAGGGCGCCGGGCCCCGAAAGGAACGGAAGGCGGCCCCGCCCGCGGGACGGGGCCGCCGGTGCATCAGCCTTGGCGGCTCCAGCGGCGTCCGCCGCGCTCCATGAACTCGCGCACCTTCTGCTGCTGCGCGGGGTTCAGGTGGTCGAAGAAGTCGGCCGCCGCGGCAATGATCTCGGGGCTGCCATTGCGCAGCGCCGCGGTCTTCTCGTCGACCAGGCGGGTGGCGCCGGCCTGGTCGAGCTTGTTGCCCGCGAACAGGGCGCGGAACTGCGAGCGCGGATCGCCCGAGCCGTCGGCGCCGCGCAGGGCCTGGCGCTGCGCCTGCAGCTTCTCGGCCAGCACGGTGAGCTTCTGCTTCTGCGCGGTATCGAGGTCGAGCTTGCTGCCCACGCGCTCGACCATCTTGGCGCGGAACTCGGCGCTGTCGCCGTTCCAGCCGTGGCGATGGCCGGCGCAGCCGGCGACGCTGCCGGCCACCACGGCGAGCCCGGCAAAACCGAAGAGCGTGCGTTTGATCCAGTGTTTCATGACGGGTCCTTGTGTGTGTTGGAGGAGGAAGCTCGATGGTGCTTTCGGGGCGGCGGCGCGTCCTTTCGCCGCGGTATCGGCGTGTTTCGTTTTATTGCGACGCGATGTTCGAGCGGCCGAAACGAAAAAGCGACGCCGGGTGCGTCGCTCGTTTCGGGAGGGTGCGGAGGTCCGCGTCGCTCAGAGCTTGCTGGCGTCGCGCGAGGCGGTGGCGCGGGCGTCCACCGGGTTCTGCAGCGTCGAGATCACCTTGCTGTTGACGCGCGAGCCCGAGCCCACGTTCTGGTCGGGCGCGGCCGCGGTGCGCACGGCCTCGGCGACCACGCTGGCGCGGTCGGTCGAGCGCGCCACGGTCTCGGGGCCACGCGAACCGCGCGTCACGTTCTGGTTCGGCGCCGCGGCGGCGCGCACGGCCTCGTCGTTGATCTCGGCGCGGGTCTTGGCCGACACGGCCTGGTGCACGCCGTCATAGCTTTCGGCCTTGGCGCCCGCGGCGGCGAGCATGGCGAAGGAGGCGACGGCGACAGCCTGGGTCAGGGAGAGCTTCATGGATCGGGCCTTTCAGGGTTGGTGAAGAGAAGGCCTGATCGTGCTTGCCGGCGCGCGGCAAGTCCTTTCGCCGCGGTTTCGGCGTGTTTCGTTTTATTGCGCCGGGCTTGAAGCGCGCGCCGCGCTCAGCCCGCGAGCATGGCGCCGGGATCGTCCGAATCGACCACCGAGCGCGCCCAGGCCTCGAGCTTGCTCGTGTCGGCGCGCAGCACTTCCTGCTTCACCGCGAGGATGCGCGAGGGATGCATCGAGAAGCTGCGCAGCCCCAGGCCCAGCAGCAGCCGCGTGAAGGCCACGTCGCCCGCCATCTCGCCGCACACCGCCACGGCCTTGCCCTGGCGCCGGCACTCGGCGATGGTGTCGGCCACCAGTTTCAGCACCGCCGGATGGGCCGGGTCGTAGAGGTGCGCCACCGACTCGTCGGCGCGGTCGATCGCCAGCGTGTACTGGATCAGGTCGTTGGTGCCGATCGAGAGGAAGTCGAAGTGCTTCAGGAAGGTACGCAGCGTGAGCGCCGCGGCCGGGATCTCGATCATGGCGCCGAGCTTCACCTGGCCGTGCACCGCGCCGCGGTTGTCGAGCTCGGTGCGCGCGAGCGCGAGCAGCGCCAGCGTCTGGCGGATCTCGCTCGCATGCGCGAGCATCGGGATCAGCAGGTGGATCTCGCCGTGCGCGGCCGCGCGCAGGATGGCGCGCAGCTGCGTGAGGAACATCGCGGGATCGGCCAGGCTCCAGCGGATCGCGCGCAGGCCGAGCGCGGGATTCAGGTGCTCCTGCTTGTTGGCGGACTTGTTGTCCAGCGGCTTGTCGGCGCCCACGTCGATGGTGCGGATGGTGACCGGCATGCCCTGCATGCCCTCGACCGCGCGCTTGTAGGCCTGGTACTGCTCCTCCTCGTTGGGCAGCCGCGTCTGGCGCGCCGACGACTCGCGGCCCATGAACAGGAACTCGCTGCGGAACAGGCCCACGCCGACCGCGCCGGCCTTCATCGCGCCCACCGTGTCCTCGGGCATCTCGATGTTGGCGAGCAGCTCGACGCGCTGGCCGTCGAGCGTGACGGCCGGCTTGTGGCGCAATCGCGCGAGGCGCCCGCGCTCGAGATCGCCCTGGCGCTGCTTGAAGCCGTACTCGGCCAGGATGATCGGCGAGGGATCGATGATCATCACGCCGGCATCGCCGTCGATGATGACCCAGTCGTCCTGCCGCACCAGTTGGCTCGCGGTGCGCGCGCCGACCACGGCCGGCACGTCCATGCTGCGCGCCACGATCGCGGTGTGCGAGGTGCGCCCGCCGACGTCGGTGACGAAGCCGGCGAACACGCTCTTCTTGAACTGCAGCATGTCGGCCGGCGAGAGATCGTGCGCGATCAGCACCAGCGGCACGTCGATGCCGTCGCCCGCGGTGAGGTCGTCGTCCTCGTCGGACGAGGCGCGCTTGCGCCGCGGCGGGCTCGGCGCCAGCACCGCGGCCGTGCCCTTCATGCGGTGCAGCAGCCGCTCCACCACCTGCTCGAGGTCGGCCTTGCGCTCGCGCAGGTACTCGTCCTCCATCTCGTCGAACTGGCGCGCGATGACCTCGAGCTGCGTGGTCAGCGCCCATTCGGCGTTGTAGAGCCGCTCGCTGATCCAGTGCTTGACGCCGCCGCTCAGGGCCTCGTCCTGCAGCAGCATCTGGTGCACCTCGAGCAGCGCCGCGAGTTCGTGCGGCGCGTCGTTCGGACCCATCTGCGCGACGTTGGTCTGCAGCTTGGCCAGCTCCTCGGCCACGGCGTTGCGCGCGGTGCGCACGCGATCGATCTCGGTCTCGATCTCCTCGGGCTTGATGAAGTAGTGGGCCACGTCGATGCGGCTCGACACCACCAGCACCGCGCGGCCGATGGCGATGCCACGGGCGACGGGAAGGCCGTGGACTGCGAAGGTCATGCGCGGTGGTCCTTATTCGCCTTCGCCGAACTTGTCGTCCATGAGCTGGACGATGGCATTGAGGGCCTCTTCTTCCTGCGGGCCGTTGGTCTCGAGCTCGACGGTCGAGCCGAGCCCGGCGGCCAGCATCATCACGCCCATGATGCTCTTGGCGTTGATGCGGCGGTCGCCGCGCGAGAGCCACACCTCGCAGGGAAAGCTGCCTGCGAGCTTGGTCAGCTTGGCCGATGCGCGTGCATGCAGTCCCAGCTTATTGCTGATGGTCACGGATTTCTTGATCACTGTGCTTTCTCTTGGCCTGGTTCTGCGGTGCCGCCACCGCCACTTGCATCACGCCCGCGGTGCCGCCGGCGATGGCGCGCTGCACGAGCACGTCGAGCGGCTCGTGCCGGTAGGTCACGGCGCGCAGCAGCATCGGAAGATTGACGCCCGCCACGAGCCGCGAGCGAACGCCGTCCACCAGCTTCTGCGCCACGTTGCAAGGCGTGGCGCCGAACACGTCGGCCAGCACCAGCACCTGCACGCGCGGCCCGTTGAGCTGCTGCGCGAGCGTGATGCGCGCGGCCGCCAGGGTTTCCTCGGGCGGCACGTTGGGCAGCACGTCGAGCGCGACGATGGCGTTCTCGCTGTCGGGAAACACATGCAGCGCGCACTTTCGCAACGCTTGTGCGAAGGGCGAATGGGCAATGATGAGGATGCTGTTCATGCGGCTCGGGGGACGGCGCGTCGATTATGCGGGGGCGCCCGGAGGAAGTAGATATACGACATAACGCAGCACCCCAGCAGGATGGCCATTGCGCCACGGAAAGCGTCCACGGTGTCGAGGCCGGCGCGCACGAACAGGTCGATCAGCAGGCCCACGCCCCACTGCACCACGAACACGCCGACGAAGATCACGAGGTTGTAGGCCGACAGCGCGCGGCCCGCGAGCGCCGGCGGCAGTGCCATCGCCACGGCCGGCTGGGCCAGCGTGACCACCGTGCAGAGGCACAGGAAAACCGCCCACGTTCCCGTGCCCGCACGCGGCCCCGCTATCAAAACAATAGCCATGAACAGCAGCGAGAACGGCAGGCCCCAGGCCATGAGCCGATCCGCCGCAATGCCGCGCTGCGCGAGCCTGGGATTGGCCACGCCCCAGAGCCAGTAGGTGGCCAGCAGCACCAGGCTGATGGCGAACAGCGCCTCGGCCGCGCGCAGCGGCGTGTAGCCCGACACCCGCGTGAGCCAGGGCACGGCCCACAGCGACTGCATCGCGATGAAGCCGCCGTAGTGGAAGAAGCCGATCGGCGCGAGCTTGCGGAAGAAGGGATCGCGCCAGACGGCGGCGTAGCTGCCGCCGTCGTCGACAGCCGCCACCGTCGCGGCGGGTGCCTGGCGCCACGAGGGCGCGACCCAGGCGATCAGCAGCATCGAGACGATCACGCCCGCGCCCAGCAGCCAGAACAGCGCGCGCCAGCCGACCAGCGGCACCAGCCATTGCACCGGCAGCGTCGCGCCGACGAGCCCGAAGGACCCGACCATCAGCATCCACGAGTTGCTGCGCAGTTGCATCGCGGGCGAGAGCCAGCGCCTGTAGCCGGTGAGCGGCGCCATCAGGCAGGCGCTGACGCCCACGCCGGTGAGCACGCGCGCGGCCAGCAGCAGCGAGAAATGCGTGGCGACCGAGAACAGCAGGCAGCCCGCCACCGCCACGCCGAGGAAAGCCACCACCACGCGCTTGGGACCGTGGCGGTCGAGCCAGGCGCCCATGGGCAGCTGCGTGAACGCGAAGCCGAGGAAGTAGCCGCCCGCGAGCAGGCCGAGGTCGCGCGACTCGAGGTCGAACTCGTCGGTGAGCGTGGGCGACAGGGTGGCGGTGATCGCGCGCACCAGCGTCGAGAGGAAGTACGCGAAGGCGAAGGCCAGGAAGACGCCGGCGACGCGGCGCCGACCGCCGAGGGTGCCGTCGCTCATCGCGCGGCCGCCGGGAGCGCCGCGCCGAGATCGCGGGGGCGGCTCATGGCAGCCGCAGGCCTTCGAAGAAGGTCTTGGCGGCCTCGCCCGACGACGGCCGGCCGAGCACCATCGCCTGGTAGAGCGACACCGCGCCGGGCGGCGTCGAGCGGGTCTCGGTCTGGGCGAACCACAGCACCTGCAGCGGCTGGCCCGTGGGCGTGGCCGGCGCATCGAGCCGCAGCGGCGCGGGCGTGGCGGCGGCGCGCGGCACCGTGGCCGGCGCCTCGGTGGTGGCCGCGCCCTGCAGTTGCTCGCGCGTGGCGAGCTGCCAGGCGCGCAGCCAGCTCTCGGCCTGGGCGGCGTTGGCGGCGGTGGCATGCGCGATCGCGAAGGTGGCGCCGCCGGCCTCGCAGCCGGCCATGTCGACCTGCACCGATTCGGCGCCCAGCGGCTGCGCGCGCGTGGCGCGGTCGGCCTTGCAGGGCAGCAGCGCGACCAGGCCGGCCTCGGCCACCGGGACCTCGCGCCAGTTGAAGGTCGGGCTGCAGGCCGCGAGCACGAGGACCGCGGCGGCGGCGCAGGAGGCGCGCGCGCGGCGGCGAGGACGGGAGGTGGGCTGCGGCATGGGGATCGGATTATCGATCCACCGTTCCACGGGCACTGTCGCGCGCGCCAGCAGGTTCGAACCTGCGGAACTAGAATCGCGCCGCCCCACTCAGTCAGCAGCCATGAAAAAGTACGTTATCGCAGCCGCCGTTGCCGTCGCCCTGGCCACTGGCGTGGGTGTGTACCTCGGCTCGGGGGCCACCGCGGCGCCCGCCTCGACCTTCGTGCTGCTCGACGGCACGAAGAAGAGCACCGAGGACCTCAAGGGCAAGGTCACGCTGGTCAACTTCTGGGCCACGAGCTGCGTGACCTGCGTCGGCGAGATGCCCAAGGTGATCGCCACCTACGACAAGTACAAGTCGCAAGGCTACGACACGCTGGCGGTGGCCATGAGCTACGACCCGCCGAGCTACGTCGTCAATTTCGCCGAAACCCGCAAGCTGCCGTTCAAGGTGGCGATCGACAACACCGGCAGCGTGGCGCAGGCCTGGGGCGACGTGAAGCTCACGCCGACCACCTACCTCGTGAACAAGCAGGGCCAGATCGTCAAGCGCTATGTGGGCGAGCCCGATTTCGCCGAACTGCACAAGCTGATCGAGAAGCTGCTGGCCGAAGCCTGAGCCGGCCCCACTCGACAAGAAGGCGCTGCCCGTTACCGGACAGCGCCTTTTTTCTTGGGCGACCGAACGCGGATCAGCGATCGCGGAAGGTGTCGTGGCAGGCCTTGCAGCTCGCGGCGGTGGGGCCGAACTGGGCCTTGAGCGCATCGATGTTGCCGGCCTTGGCGGCCACCAGCAGCTTGCCGGTCTCGGCGATCAGCTTGTCCTGGTGCTCCTTGAACTTGGGCGCTTCCTTCCAGACCTCGGGCTTGGCCTTGCCGCCCTCGGTGCCGGCGCCGAAGCCGGCCCAGGGCAGCTTCGCCATGTCGGCCACCACCTCGGCATTGGCCGCGGCGGCGGCGGCGTCGTAGGGCGCGCGGCCGTTGGCCATGGCGCCCAGGCGGCCGAAGTGCTGCGACATGACGAACAGCGCGCTCTGGCGGTACTTGATGGCGTCTTCAGGCTTCGCGAACTGGGCCGCGGCCGGCAGGGTGGTGGCGGCGCAGGCTGCAGCCAGCGCGAAGGTGGCGAGTCGGATCATCGTGGTCCTTCTGACGTGTGGGAATCGTGGGTGATGCCGTCGGGCGCGGCACCTGCGCGGCAGTGTAGGGGCAGGCCGGCCGGCGCGCATAGCAACAACCCGATGGAGCGAGCGGCCCGGACTTTGCTAATCTGCGCCTTCCGCAGCCATGCGCTCCCCCCTCCTTCGATGACCGACTCCCCCGCGGCCGCGGCGTCCCGCCAAGCCACCCGAACACGCGTCTGGGACCTGCCGACCCGGCTGTTCCACTGGGCCCTGGCCGCCGCCGTGATCGGGCTGATCGCCACCGGCCTCGGCGGCATCATGGAATGGCATTTCCGGCTCGGCTACACGGTGCTCGCGCTGCTGCTGTTCCGGCTGGTCTGGGGCTTCGTCGGCGGGCGCTGGTCGCGCTTCGCGGCCTTCGTCTATCCGCCGGGCTCGCTCCTCGCCTACCTGCGCGGCCGCGCCCATCCCGATGACCTGATCGGCCACACGCCGCTGGGCGCGCTGTCGGTGTTCGCGCTGCTGGCCATCCTCGCGCTGCAGGTGGCCACCGGCCTCGTGGCCGACGACGAGATCTCGGCCGCCGGGCCGCTCACGCGCTTCGTCTCGGGCGATCTCGTGAGCCTGGCCACGGGCTGGCACAGCACGCAGGGCAAGTGGATCGTGATCGCGCTCGCGAGCCTGCACGTGCTCGCGGTGCTGTTCTACGTGCTGGTGAAGCGCCACCGGATGGTCGCGCCGATGGTCTCGGGAGACAAGGACATCGCCGCCGCCGGCAGCCGCGACGACGCGGCATCGCGCGGCTTCGCGCTGGTGCTCGCGCTGCTGTGCGCGGGCGTCGCGTACTGGGTTTCGTCGTTGCGCGCATGAGCTCATCCGTCTCACGCCCCCTGCCGCTGTCGGACACGCCGGCCGTCGTGCTGCTCACGCCCGACGAGGTCCATGAGCTCGAGGCCGCGCGCCTCATCTTCCGCGACTACGCCGCCTCGCTGGGCATCGATCTCGAATTCCAGAATTTCGACCAGGAACTGGCCGCGCTGCCGGGCGAGTACGCCGAGCCGCGCGGCACGCTGCTGCTGGCGCTGGTCGATCCGGCGCACGTCAAGGACGAGGTTGGACGCGCCACGCCGACGCTGCTGCGCGCCGACGGCCGGATCGCACACGTGGCGGGCTGCTGCGCGCTGCGGCCGCTCGACAGCGCGGACTATGTGAATGCGGCGGAGATGAAGCGCCTGTACGTGCGCCCGGGCTTTCGCGGCCTCGGATTGGGCCGCCAGCTCGCCGAGGCGATCCTCGACGCGGCGCGTGGCGCGGGCTACGGCTGCGTGCTGCTCGACACGCTCGACGAGATGGAGTCGGCGCGCGCCCTCTATGAGGACCTGGGCTTCGCCGAGGTGCCGCCCTTCTATCACAACCCCATTGCGGGGGCGCACTACCTGAAGGTGGACCTGTAGGCGGGACGCGGTCCGCGAGAAGCGGACCGCTCTGCTCATGAGCCTGCCGCTCAGCCCTTGGCTTGCGCCAGCAGCGTCTCGGCGTTGCTGACCTCGAACTTGCCCGGTGCCTCGACGTTGAGCGTCGCGACCTTGCCGTCCTTCACGAGCATCGAGTAGCGGTTGCTGCGCAGGCCCATGCCGCGGCCCGTGAGGTCCAGCGTGAGGCCGGTGGCCTTGGCGAAGTCGGCGCTGCCGTCGGCCAGCATGCGCACCTTGGCGCCGGTCTTCTGGTCGCGCGCCCAGGCGCCCATCACGAAGGCGTCGTTCACGCTCACGCACCAGATCTCGTCGACGCCCGCGGCCTTGAAGTCGTCGAAGTGCTGCACGTAGCCGGGCACGTGCTTGGCCGAGCAGGTGGGCGTGAAAGCGCCCGGCAGCGCGAACAGCGCAATGGTCTTGCCAGCCGTTGCCTTGCTCACGTCGACGGGGTTCGGGCCGATGCTGCAGCCTTCGCCCTCGACTTCCGAGTACTCCTGCAGGGTGGCCGAGGGAAGGGTGTCGCCGACTTTGATCATTTGAAAGTGCTCCTGGAAAAAGAAAAACGGCCCACATTGTGGGCCGTTTCGCGATGGACTGCCGGCTGCCTTGCGGAGCCGGCGGACCCGAGGGGGATCAGACCAGGACGGCCTTCTCGACCAGACGGGTCACGACCCAGTTCTTGGTCTTCGAGATCGGACGGCTTTCCGTGATCTCGATGGTGTCGCCCAGCTTGTACTCGCCGTTTTCGTCATGCGCGTGGTACTTGCTCGTCTTCGCCACGATCTTGCCGTAGAGCTCGTGCTTCACACGGCGCTCGACCAGCACGGTCACGGTCTTGGCACGCTTGTCGCTGACCACCTTGCCGATCAAGGTGCGCTTGAGGGATTTTTTAGCTTCCGTCATGTTCACTCCTTACTTGGCGGCTTGGGTTTCTTGCTGCTTCTGAGCAAGAACGGTCTTGGCGCGCGCGATGTCGCGACGCGTCACGCGCAGCATCGAGGTGTTCGACAGCTGTTGCGTGGCTTTCTGCATGCGCAGGCCGAAATGGGCCTTCTGCAGATCCTTGATTTCGGCTTGCAGACCGGCGACGTCCTTCTCGCGCAGTGCTGCTGCCTTGCTCACCTTGGCCGGAGCCGCGGCTTCTTTCTTCTTACGGGTTGCCATGGATGTTCTCCTCTCAGGCGCCGAGCTGGCGCGAGACGAACGTCGTGCGCAGCGGCAGCTTGGCAGCGGCCAGGCGGAAGGCTTCGCGGGCGAGTTCTTCGGGCACGCCGACGATCTCGAACACGATCTTGCCGGGCTGGATCTCGGCGACGTAGTACTCGGGGTTGCCCTTGCCGTTACCCATCCGCACTTCTGCGGGCTTGGTCGAGATCGGCTTGTCGGGGAACACGCGGATCCAGATACGGCCACCGCGCTTCACGTGACGCGAAATCGCGCGGCGAGCGGCTTCGATCTGGCGCGCCGTGAGGCGGCCGCGGTCGGTGCATTTCAGACCGAAGTCACCGAAGGCCACCGAGTTGCCCCGGGTGGCGACGCCGGTGTTGCGGCCCTTTTGTTCCTTGCGGAACTTTCTGCGTGCAGGTTGCAGCATGTCTTGTTACTCCGTGAGGACTGCCCCGGGCTTCCTGTGCAAATGCACACCCGGGGCTGAGACCGATTACTCGGTCTTGGCACCGTCCGCTGCTGCAGCGGGCGCGGCTTTGCGGACGCGCTTAACGGCGGGTTTCGAGTCTGCACCGGCACCGCCGGTTGCTTCTGCGGGCTTGTCGCTGCCGTCGGCGGGAGCGGTGTTGCCACCGATCGGGCCACGGGCACCGGCACGCGGGCCGCCGCGGCGGTCACCGCCCGGACGGTCGCCACCAGGGCGGCCATCACGGCGCGGACCACGCGGACGACGCTCTTCCTCGGGACGCGGGGTCTCGACGGCGGGCAGGTCGTTGCGGCCCAGGGTGTCGCCCTTGTAGACCCACACCTTGACGCCGATGACGCCGTAGGTGGTCTTGGCTTCCGAGGTGCCGTAGTCGATGTCGGCGCGCAGCGTGTGAAGCGGCACGCGACCTTCGCGGTACCACTCGGTACGAGCGATTTCGATGCCGTTCAGGCGGCCAGCCGACATGATCTTGATGCCCTGGGCACCCAGACGCATGGCGTTCTGCATGGCGCGCTTCATGGCGCGGCGGAACATGATCCGCTTTTCGAGCTGCTGCGTGATGCTGTCGGCGATCAGCTGGGCATCGATTTCGGGCTTGCGCACTTCCTCGATGTTCACTGCCACCGGCACGCCGAGCTGGCGGCCCAGTTCGCGCTTGAGGTTCTCGATGTCTTCGCCCTTCTTGCCGATCACGACGCCCGGACGAGCCGAGTAGATCGTGATGCGGGCGTTCTTGGCGGGACGCTCGATCAGGACGCGCGACACCGAAGCGTTCTTCAGCTTCTTCTTCAGGTATTCGCGAACCTTGATGTCTTCGGCCAGCATGCCCGCGAAATCGCGGTCACTGGCGTACCAGCGGCTGGACCAGTTACGGGTAACCGCCAGACGGAAGCCGGTCGGATGGATTTTCTGTCCCATATTTCTTCCAGGCTCTTAGTTGCCAACCGTCACGTACACATGGCACGTGGGCTTGCTGATGCGATTGCCGCGACCCTTGGCGCGCGCCGTGAAGCGCTTGAGCGTGGCGCCCTGTTCGACGTAGATGGTCTTGACCTTCAGTTCGTCGATGTCGGCACCGTCGTTGTGCTCCGCGTTGGCGATGGCCGACTCGAGCACCTTCTTGATGATCACAGCGGCCTTCTTCTGCGTGAACTGCAGAACGTTGAGCGCTTGATCGACCTTCTTGCCGCGGATCAGGTCGGCGACCAGACGGCCCTTGTCGACCGAGAGGCGGACACCGCGGAGGACTGCACGTGTTTCAGACATGGTCGTTCCTTACTTCTTCTGGACTTTCTTGTCCGCGGGGTGCCCCTTGAACGTGCGCGTGAGCGCAAATTCGCCGAGCTTGTGGCCGACCATCTGGTCGGTGATGTAGACAGGCACGTGCTGCTTGCCGTTGTGCACTGCAATGGTCAGGCCGATGAACTCGGGCAGGACCATCGAGCGGCGCGACCAGGTCTTGATCGGCTTCTTGTCCTTCGTCGTCACGGCCTTGTCGGCCTTGGCAACGAGGTGATGGTCAACAAACGGACCCTTTTTGAGAGAGCGAGTCATTTGCTATCCCTTACTTCTTGCGGCGCGACACGATGAAGACCTGCGTGCGCTTGTTGTTACGGGTACGGTAACCCTTGGTCAGGTTGCCCCACGGGTCGACAGGGTGACGGCCTTCGCCGGTCTTGCCTTCGCCACCACCGTGCGGGTGGTCGACCGGGTTCATCACCACGCCGCGAACGGTCGGGCGGATACCCATGTGACGCTTCACACCGGCCTTGCCGAGCTGGCGCAGGCTGTGTTCTTCGTTGGCAACTTCACCGATGGTCGCGCGGCATTCGATGTGAATGCGGCGAACTTCGCCCGAACGCATGCGGACCTGGGCGTAGACGCCTTCACGGGCCAGCAGCGTGGCCGAGGTACCGGCCGAACGTGCGATCTGCGCGCCCTTGCCGGGTTGCAGTTCGATGCAGTGGATCGTCGAACCCACGGGGATGTTGCGGATCGGCAGGGTGTTGCCGGCGCGGATCGGAGCTTCCGAACCCGACAGCAGCGTTGCACCGGCTTCCAGACCGCGCGGGGCGATGATGTAGCGGCGCTCGCCGTCGGCGTAGCAGATCAGCGCGATGTGGGCGGTGCGGTTCGGGTCGTACTCGATGCGTTCGACCTTGGCCGGGATGCCGTCCTTGTTGCGCACGAAGTCGACGACGCGGTAGTGGTGCTTGGCACCGCCGCCACGATGACGGATCGTGATGTGGCCGTTGTTGTTGCGGCCGGCCTTCTGGAACTGGGGTTCCAGCAGGGGGGCGTGAGGAGCACCCTTGAACAGGTGGTCACGCGAGATCTTCACCGCGCCGCGTTGGCCCGGCGAAGTGGGTTTCATCTTGATGACGGCCATGATTAAGCGCCTTCCCCGACGAGGTTGAGCTCTTGACCGGCCTTCAGCGTGACGTAGGCCTTGCGAACGTGGTCGCGGCGGCCGACGGACTTGCCGAAGCGCTTGGTCTTGCCCTTGATGTTGGCAACCGACACGCCCTTGACTTCGACCTTGAACATCAGTTCGACGGCGGCCTTGATCTCGGGCTTGGTGGCGTCTTGCAACACCTTGAAAGTGACAGCGTTCGACTTCTCGCCGACCATCGTGGCCTTTTCGGACACGATCGGGGCGACCAGCACGTTCATGAGACGGCCTTCGTCGAACTGACGTTGAGCAGGGGTGGGGTTCACGCGGCTCATGCGAACATCTCCTTGAGCTTGTCGACGGCACCCTTGGTGACCAGCACCTTCTTGTAGTGAACCAGCGACACCGGATCGGCGTAACGGGGTTCGACCACGAGGATGTTGACCAGATTGCGCGAGGCAAGGTACAGGTTTTCGTCGACTTCTTCGGCGATCACGAGCACGGACTCGAGATTCATCGCCTTGAAACGGGCTGCCAGCGGCTTCGTCTTGGGCGAATCCACGGTCAGCGAATCCACCACGGCCAGACGGCCTTCGCGAGCGAGCTGCGAGAAGATGGACGCCATGCCGGCGCGGTACATCTTCTTGTTGATCTTCTGCGAGAAGTTTTCGTCAGGCATGTTCGGGAAGATCCGGCCACCCCCGCGCCACAGCGGCGAGGACGTCATACCGGCACGGGCGCGGCCCGTTCCCTTTTGCTTGAAAGGCTTCTTGGTCGAGTGCTTGACCTGTTCGCGGTCCTTCTGGGCGCGCGTGCCTTGGCGGGCGTTGGCCTGGAACGCGACGACGATCTGGTGCACCAGGTCTTCGTTGTAGTCACGGCCGAACACGGTTTCGGGGGCGTCGTACTTCGACGCGGCCTGACCTTGCTCGTTCAGGAGTTCGAGTTCCATTACTTCGCTCCTTCAGCCGCTTGCGGCTTGGCCTTGACGGCGGGACGCACGGTGACGAAGCCACCCTTCGAACCCGGGATCGCGCCCTTGATGAGCAGCAGTTGACGCGCTTCGTCGATGCGGAACACCGAGAGGTTCTGCGTCGTGCGGGTGACGTCGCCGAGGTGGCCCGTCATGCGCTTGCCGGGGAACACGCGACCGGGGTCCTGTGCCATGCCGATCGAGCCGGGCACGTTGTGCGAACGGCTGTTACCGTGCGACGCGCGCTGCGAGCTCATGTTGTGGCGCTTGATCGTGCCGGCGTAGCCCTTGCCGATGGAGGTGCCTTGCACGTCCACCTTCTGGCCCACGGAGAACACGCTGCCGGCCGCGATCACGCCGCCAGCCTGGTGCTGACCTGCGGTATCTGCGGTGACGCGGAATTCCTGGATAATTTCGCCAGCTTCGACACCCGCCTTGGCGAGGTGGCCGGCTTCGGGCTTGGTCACGCGCGATGCTTTGCGCGAACCGAACGTCACTTGCAGTGCGACGTAGCCATCGGTCTCTTGCGACTTGATCTGGGTCACGCGGTTGTTCGAAACATCCACCACCGTGACAGGAACTGCATCCCCGTCATCGGTGAAGAGACGCATCATCCCCACCTTGCGGCCCAGCAACCCGAGGGAGTTGCTCAGACTCATGTGTTTTCTCCAAAAAATGGAAGCTTCTCCCGCCGCTGCCACTTCAATTGGCGACAGCGTTTGACCGAAGTCGTATGACCGACTCGCGGCAACGGGGGAAGGTTGATAAATCTCCGACCTGCACGTACCTTGCGGACGCAACAAGGGCAGAGCCAGCGATTATAGCCCGCGGCGCGGGTGGGGTGCAAGTGCTGGAAATGGGCCCGTTTCGGGGTGCCCGCAACGGCCCGCGGGGGCCGTTTTCCGCCTATTTGGCGGGCATCGTGATGATGCTGTCGCCTTCCTTGGTGCCCTGGATGTCGCCCTGCGACTTCATCAGGGGCGCGGTCCCGGCCTGGATCGGGATCGAGATGGCGCTGCTGGCGCCGCCCTGGGTCACGAACACGTTCAGGTAACGCAGCCCGTCCGACTCGCTGACGACCGACACGGTCGCGCTGCCGCGTTGTCCCGTCGAGAGCGTCAGCGGACCGCCATTGCGCAGCGTCAGGCCGGGGTCCGCGGTGAAGCGCACCGACGCGCCCTGCGGATCGGTCACGCCGTCGAACTGCAGCGCGACCGACGTGGCGCGGCCCGCCTGGGGCGCGCCGTCGACGCGGTACTGCACCACGACGCCCGAGTCGTTGGACTTCTGCACGGCCGTGGTCATGGGCGCGGGCGCCGTCTTGTGCTGCGAGCGCTTGTGCGCGCGAGCGTCCGGCACGCCGTCGGCCAGGGCCCAGCTCGCGAGCGCCGCCAGCGAGAGCGCCGCGACGGCGGTCCGTGTGTTCGAGCGAATCGTCATGGCCATCATTCCTCTTACTGGATCGAGACGCTGATGCAGTTCGCGCCCGAACTGTTGAGATCGGTGACCGCCAGCACGTACTCGCCGGCCGGCAGGCTGAGCTTGTTGCCCGAGCGCGGGATCTGGCCGGCGCGGAACACGGCGAAGTCGGGGTTCACGGGTGCTGCCGCCGCCACCGAGATCTGGTAGTCGCGCGTCGTCGGCGCCACGAAGCGCAGGTAGGCGTAGTTGCCCAGCTTGTTGCCGCCGCCCGCGACGTTCGTGACGCATGCGGAGGCGGGCACGCCTACCGTCGCGCTGCCGTACATGGGCCGCGCTATCGGCACGTTGCCGTCGTTGGTTTCGGCCTCGCCGAAGGGATCGTTGCCGCCGGCGCTGATGTTCTGCGCGCTCAACAGGCCCGCCAATGCCGATGCGCTGCCGGGCGCCACGGCATTCAGGGCCGCGGTGAATGGATGGATCGAGGTCACGGCGGCGCCGCCCCGGAACTGCGCGCTGGTCATCGCATCGTGGATCGGCTTGAAGCCCACCTGCTGGTTGAGGTTCCAGAAGATCGAGTGGATCGAACGCTCACGAAACCAGCCCGGATTGGTGCTCGGCCCCACGGTCAGGTTGACCGACACGCTGACGTCGGTGGCGACCTGCCCTTCGCCGCGCGAATCGACGTAGTTGCTGCGGCCGAGCGCGATGCCCGACCAGCCGTTGCCCCATCCTTCGGAGAAGGCCACGCGGCGATCGAGCCGGTCGCTCAGGTCGTGCGACCCGCCGACCGAGTCATCCCGGCTGAACGAGGACTGGTAGTAGTGGCCCCATTCGTGCGCGATCACCGGCGCATCGAATTCGTCGGTGTCCACGTTCTCCTTGCCGAGCACGTAGATCTCGCGGCCGGTGCTGCGGTTGGTGAAGAAGGTGTTGCCGATCTGCCCGAGCGCGAGGCTGCCGCTGGTCGGCACGTTGTTCGGGCTCCAGAACACCTTGAGCGGCGGGAAGGTGGTCGCGGGCGCCACCGACAGCACCTTCAGCATCGAGGTGTAGACCGTATCGAGCACCGCGAACGGCGCCGACACGCGGCGCCCGGTGTAGCTCGAGCCGCCCCATCCCGAATCGGCGCGCAGGTCGCGCGTCAGCGCGACCGAACCCGTCGCGAAGGCCGCCGACTGCATCGAATAGAGCGGCGTGTTGGCGCCGGTGTTGTCGCGCACGCTGACGTCCCAGGCGGCGGTCTGGATCTGGGCGCGCACGCGGACGATGACCGTGCTGTTCGCCGGCACCGACACCGAGTAGTTGCCGCTGCCGTCGGTGGCCGTCACCGCGATCTGGTTCGACAGGGCATCGAGCACCTCGACGAAGGCCCCGCGCACCGGCTTCGCGACGGTGGCCGAATAGACCAGCGGGCCGCTGTTGTTGGGCACCGAGTCGTAAGTGGCCTTGCCGCTGAGGGTGACCCCACCGATTACCGGGGGCGGAAAACCGATCGGGATTCCACCGCCGCCACCGCCGCCGCCTCCACCGCAACCTGCGAGGAGTGCCGCGGCAATCAGCGCCGAACCGATGCCAGAAAGAATCCTGTGGCTCATAGCGTGTGCTGCCCTCATTCAGCTCCGGCCAACGTCGCGCGGCCGGTGGTGCGCGAGGATGCCACAGACGACGCGCAAATGACAAAGGCCCGTTCACATTTCTGCGAACGGGCCTCGAAGCCGACGCCGCGCATGAAGCGCGGGCGGGCTCGTGTTGCGTGCTTACTGCAGCTTGATCTCGACGTCGACGCCGGCCGGCAGGTCGAGCTTCATCAGCGCGTCCACGGTCTTGTCGGTGGGGTCGACGATGTCCATCAGGCGTTGGTGCGTGCGGATCTCGAGCTGGTCGCGGCTGGTCTTGTTGACGTGCGGCGAGCGCAGGATGTCGAAACGCTTCAGGCGGGTCGGCAGGGGCACCGGGCCCTTGACGATCGCGCCGGTGCGCTTCGCGGTGTCAACGATCTCGGCGGCCGATTGGTCGATCAGCTTGTAGTCGAACGCCTTCAGGCGGATGCGGATTTTTTGCTTGGTTGCCATGGTGATTCCTTTGCGTTCGGCTTAGATGTCGAGGATCTTGGCCACGACGCCCGAACCCACGGTACGGCCGCCTTCGCGGATGGCGAAGCGCAGACCTTCTTCCATCGCGATCGGGTTGATCAGCTTCACGGTGATGCTGACGTTGTCGCCAGGCATGACCATTTCCTTGTCCTTCGGCAGCTCGATCGCACCGGTCACGTCCGTCGTGCGGAAGTAGAACTGCGGGCGATAGTTGTTGAAGAACGGCGTGTGACGGCCGCCTTCGTCCTTCGACAGCACGTACACCTCGGCGGTGAAGTGCGTGTGCGGCTTGATCGAACCGGGCTTGCACAGCACCTGGCCGCGCTCGACTTCTTCGCGCTTCGTGCCGCGCAGCAGCACGCCCACGTTGTCGCCGGCTTGACCTTGGTCCAGCAGCTTGCGGAACATTTCCACGCCGGTGCAGGTGGTCTTGACCGTCGGGCGGATGCCCACGATTTCGATTTCTTCACCGACCTTGATCACGCCGCGCTCGACGGCGCCGGTCACCACGGTGCCGCGACCCGAGATCGAGAACACGTCTTCCACGGGCATCAGGAACGTGCCGTCCACGGCGCGCTCGGGCGTCGGGATGTACGTGTCCAGGGCTTCGGCCAGCTTCATGATCGCGCCTTCGCCGAGTTCGCCCTTGTCGCCTTCCAGGGCCAGCTTCGCCGAGCCGTGGATGATCGGGGTGTCGTCGCCGGGGAATTCGTACTTGTCGAGGAGTTCGCGAACTTCCATTTCGACCAGCTCGAGCAGCTCCTTGTCGTCGACCATGTCGCACTTGTTCAGGAACACGATGATGTAGCCCACGCCCACCTGGCGAGCCAGCAGGATGTGTTCACGCGTCTGGGGCATCGGGCCGTCGGCGGCCGAGCACACCAGGATCGCGCCGTCCATCTGGGCGGCGCCGGTGATCATGTTCTTCACGTAGTCGGCGTGGCCGGGGCAGTCGACGTGTGCGTAGTGGCGGTTGGCCGTTTCGTACTCGACGTGCGCGGTGTTGATCGTGATGCCGCGGGCCTTTTCTTCGGGCGCAGCGTCGATCTGGTCGTAGGCCTTCGCTTCGCCGCCGAACTTCGACGACAGCACCGTCGCGATCGCGGCCGTCAGCGTGGTCTTGCCATGGTCAACGTGACCGATCGTGCCCACGTTCACGTGCGGCTTCGTGCGGGTGAATTTACCTTTTGCCATTTTTCAATCCTTGAAAGAGCAGTCCCGTGTATTGGTTTTATGTCTGCATCCGATTGCTGGATCGCCTCGCACGGGAACGAGACGGCACCGGATCGCAGACAAGAAGGGCCGCGCACTGCGCGGCCCTGCATTCCTGAAACGCTTATTTCGCGCGGGCAGCCACGATGGCTTCGGCGACGTTACGCGGAGCTTCGGCGTAGTGCTTGAACTCCATCGTGTACGTGGCACGGCCTTGCGACATCGAGCGCAGCGTGGTCGAGTAGCCGAACATTTCCGACAGCGGCACTTCGGCCTTGATGGCCTTGCCGCCACCGACCATGTCGTCCATGCCCTGCACCATGCCGCGGCGGGACGACAGGTCGCCCATCACGTTGCCGGCGTAGTCTTCGGGCGTCTCGACTTCCACGGCCATCATCGGCTCGAGGATCACGGGGTTGGCCTTGCGGGCACCTTCCTTGAAACCGAAGATCGCGGCCATCTTGAACGCCATTTCGTTCGAGTCCACGTCGTGGTACGAACCGAAGTGCAGCGTGACCTTGACGTCCACGACGGGGTAGCCCGCCAGCACGCCTTGCGTCAGCGCTTCCACGACGCCCTTTTCCACCGCGGGGATGTATTCGCGAGGAACCACACCGCCCTTGATGGCGTCGACGAACTCGAAGCCCTTGCCGGCTTCCTGGGGTTCGATCTTCAGCACGACGTGGCCGTACTGGCCCTTGCCGCCCGACTGGCGAACGAACTTGCCTTCGGCTTCGTCCACGGTCTTGCGGATCGTTTCGCGGTAGGCCACCTGCGGCTTGCCCACGTTGGCTTCCACGCCGAATTCGCGCTTCATGCGGTCCACGATGATTTCGAGGTGGAGCTCGCCCATGCCCGAAATGATGGTCTGGCCCGATTCCTCGTCGGTCTTGACGCGGAACGACGGGTCTTCCTGCGCGAGACGCTGCAGGGCGATGCCCATCTTTTCCTGGTCGGCCTTGGTCTTGGGCTCGACGGCCTGCGAGATCACCGATTCCGGGAACACCATGCGCTCGAGGGTCACGACCGAATCCGGATCGCACAGCGTCTCGCCGGTGGTCACTTCCTTCAGGCCCACGCAGGCGGCGATGTCGCCGGCGCGGATTTCGCTGACTTCCTCGCGGTTGTTCGCGTGCATCTGAACGATACGGCCGATGCGTTCCTTCTTGCCGCGCACCGGGTTGTAGACGCTGTCGCCCTTCGAGAGCACGCCCGAATAGACGCGCACGAAGGTCAGCTGGCCCACGAACGGGTCGGTCATCAGCTTGAATGCGAGCGCCGAGAACTTCTCCTCGTCGTCGGCCTGACGCACCACCGGTCCTTCGTTCTCGTCGGTGCCGGCGACCGGGGGGATGTCCGTCGGAGCGGGCATGTACTCGATCACGGCGTCGAGCATGGCCTGCACGCCCTTGTTCTTGAAGGCCGAGCCGCACAGCATCGGCTGGATCTCGCCGGCGATGGTGCGCTGGCGCAGGGCCTTCTTGATTTCCTCTTCGGAGAGCTTCTCGCCTTCGAGGTACTTGTTCATGAGCTCTTCGCTCGCTTCGGCGGCCGCTTCGACCAGCTTCTCGTGGTACTCGTTGCAGACGTCGACCAGGTCGGCCGGGATCTCACCGTAGGTGAAGGTCACGCCCTTGTCCTCGTCCCAGATGATGGCCTTCATCTTCACGAGGTCGACGATGCCCTGGAACTTGTCTTCGGCGCCGATCGGGATCTGGATCACGACGGGGTTGGCCTTCAGGCGGTCGATCATCATCTGGCGAACGCGCAGGAAGTTCGCGCCGGTGCGGTCCATCTTGTTGACGAACGCGAGGCGGGGAACCTTGTACTTGTTGGCCTGGCGCCAGACGGTTTCCGACTGGGGCTGCACGCCGCCGACGGCGTCATAGACCATCACGGCACCGTCCAGCACGCGCATGGAACGCTCCACCTCGATGGTGAAGTCCACGTGGCCGGGGGTGTCGATGATGTTGATGCGGTGCTCGGCGAAATTCTGGGCCATGCCCTTCCAGAAGCAGGTCGTGGCAGCCGAGGTGATCGTGATGCCGCGCTCTTGTTCCTGCTCCATCCAGTCCATCGTGGCGGCACCGTCGTGCACTTCACCGATCTTGTGGTTCACACCGGTGTAGAACAGGATACGTTCCGTCGTCGTGGTCTTGCCAGCGTCGATGTGCGCGGAGATGCCGATGTTGCGGTAGCGCTCGATGGGGGTCTTGCGGGACATGATTTACTTTCGGGTTGAAATGCGTTGAGCGCTGGGCCCCGGGGCGGGCTATACGCCCAACACCCGACACCCAACGCCCAAGCGAAGTTTGGTTTTTAGAAGCGGAAGTGGCTGAACGCCCGGTTGGCTTCCGCCATGCGGTGCACTTCGTCGCGCTTCTTCATCGCGCCGCCACGGCCTTCCGTGGCTTCCATCAGTTCGTTGGCCAGACGCAGGGCCATCGACTTCTCGCCGCGCTTGCGGGCGGCTTCCTTGATCCAGCGCATCGACAGGGCGAGGCGGCGGACGGGGCGGACTTCGACCGGCACTTGATAGTTCGCACCGCCGACGCGGCGCGACTTCACTTCGACCATCGGCTTCACGTTGTTGATGGCAACGGTGAACGCTTCGAGGGGGTCCTTGTCCGGGTTCTTCTTCTCGATGAAGTCGAGCGCGCCATAAATGATGCGCTCGGCAACAGCCTTCTTGCCGCCTTCCATGATCACGTTCATGAACTTCGACAGCTCGACATTGCCGTACTTGGGATCCGGCAGGATTTCACGTTTGGGGACTTCGCGACGACGTGGCATTTTCTTAACCTCTTTGCTTCAGTTGGCACCGCTTCCGGCACCGCGAGAGTCGACTCGGACCCTCACTTACTCGACCCAACTTCGGGTCACTACGCTCGACATGCCCGCCAAGGCACTCGAACACCGATGAAACAACTACCGAAAGAAGAACCCGATCAGGCCTTCTTGGGACGCTTCGCGCCGTACTTGGAACGCGACTGCTTGCGGTCTTTCACGCCTTGCAGGTCGAGCGAACCGCGCACGATGTGGTAACGCACACCGGGCAAGTCCTTGACACGACCGCCGCGAACCAGCACGACGCTGTGTTCCTGCAGGTTGTGGCCTTCGCCGCCGATGTAGGAAATGACTTCGAAGCCGTTGGTCAGGCGGACCTTGGCAACCTTACGAAGTGCCGAGTTCGGCTTCTTGGGGGTCGTGGTGTAGACCCGGGTGCAGACACCGCGACGTTGCGGCGAGTTCTGCATGGCAGGGCTCTTGGACTTGATCTTTTCGACCGTCCGGCCCTGACGCACCAGTTGATTGATGGTTGGCATGAATGAATTAGTCCCAAAACGAGAAATACCCCGGTGGTGCCTTGCGGCGCCCTGGTCGTGACCCAGGAAACCGGGAGATGACGCAAACGTGAATCCCTTCGGAATTTTCCGAAAAGCCCACGAGTATAGCAGCGGGCTCGTGAAACGGCAAAGTCAGGCGGTTTCGGAGGCTTGGGAGCCCCCGTCGCCAGCCTGAAACCGGCTCCCTACCCCGCCGATCACTTGATCCAGAGCCGGACGGCGTCCCAGGCGCGACCCAGCATGCCGGCCTGTTCGACCGGCTCCAGCGCCACCAGCGGCACCTCGGCCACGGGCTGGTCGTCGAGCGTGACCTTGAGCGTGCCCACGGGCTGGTACTTGGTGAACGGCGCCACCAGCGGGTCGGGGCGCGCGATCTGGGTCTTGAGCTTGCTGGCGCTGCCCGCGGGCACGGCGACCACGATCGGCTCGGGGCGGCCGAGCTTCAGCACGTTCTGCTTGCCCTTCCAGACCGCCGGCGTGGCCGCGGGCTGGCCGCCGTCGAACAGGCGCACGGCGTCGTAGGCGGTGTAGCCCCAGTTCAGCAGCTTCTGCGATTCGTTGGCGCGCACGGTTTCGCCCGAGGTGCCGAGCACGATCGACAGCAGGCGGCGGCCGCCGGTCAGGTTCGGGAAGTCGCGCTTGGCGGTGGCGATCATGCAGTAGCCGGCCGCCTCGGTATGGCCGGTCTTCAGGCCGTCGACGGTCGGGTCGCGGAACAGCAGCAGGTTGCGGTTGGTGTCGTTGGTCGAGGGCGTGCCCGGGTAGCGGTACTTCTTGATCGCGTAGTACTTGGCTTCCTCGGGGAAGTCGCGCACCAGCCGGGTCGCCAGGATGCTGAGGTCGCGCGCGGTGGTGGTGTGGCCGGGCGCGGTCAGGCCCTCGGGATTCTTGTAGGTGGTGTTCTTCATGCCCAGCACCTTGGCCTGGGCGTTCATCAGCTCGACGAAGTGCTCGACCGTGCCGCCCACGCCCTCGGCCAGCGCCACGGTGGCGTCGTTGCCCGACTGGACGATCAGGCCCTTGATCAGGTCTTCCACCGGCACCTGCATCTTCGGGTCGATGAACATGCGCGAGCCGGGCATCTTCCAGGCACGCGGGCTGACCGGCAGGGTCTGCGTCAGGGTGATCTTCTTGGCGCGCAGCGCGTCGAACACGATGTAGGCCGACATCAGCTTGGTCAGCGACGCGGGCTCGACCGGGCTGTCGATGTCCTTCTGCGCCAGGATCTGGTTGGCCGTCACGTCGAGCAGCAGGTAGCTGCGCGCGGCGATCTCGGGCGGTGCTGGCACCTGGGCGGCGGCGATCAGGCAGACGGAAGCGGCGGCGGCGAGCAACAGCGCGCGGGCACCGTGGAAGAAGCGATTCATGGGAGCGATGGGAAAGAAACGAAGACGTGCCTGCAAGCCAGGCTTTCAGGCGGCCGGGTTGTCCGCGCGCAGATGGCGCGCGACCAGGCTCTTGAGCAGCGGCAATTGTCCGTGAAAGAAATGGCCGCCTCCGGGGACGACTGTGACAGGAAGTGACTGCGGCCGCGCCCAGTCCATGACCGCCGACAGCGCCACCGTGTCGTCGGCCTCGCCGTGGACCACCAGCGTGCGCTCGTGGGCCTCGGGCGGCAGCACGGCCACCGTGTTGCGCGCGGCTGCCGTGCCGACCAGCACGATCTGCCGCACGTCGCGCGCGGCCCACAGCTTCTCGACCGCGCCGCTCGCGACGAAGGCGCCGAAGGAGAAGCCGGCGATCGCCAACGGGCCCTCGGGCGCGAGCTGGCCGACGACGTTCAGCATGTCGTCGAGCTCGCCGCGGCCCTCGTCGTGCACGCCTTCGCTCGCGCCGACGCCGCGGAAGTTGAAGCGCACCGCGGTCCAGCCGCAGGCGATGAAGGCACGCGCCAGGGTCTGCACCACCTTGTTGTCCATGGTGCCGCCGAACAGCGGATGGGGATGGGCGATGACGGCGATGCCGCGCGCGGCCTCGGCCGGCTGGTCGCGCTGCACCTCGATGACGCCGGCGGCGCCCTGGAGGCTGATCTTTTCGGTCTGGGAATTCATGAGGCTCGGATGGGAACGGGCCGGCAGGCCGACGGTGGAGGGGTGCCTGCGGCGAGCACGGTACGAGCGCAGGCCCGACTGAAAGTTCAGCGCCCGACGTCGGGCGGCAGCAGCAGGCGCTCGACGATCTCGCCCTTCTTCAGGTGCGAGTCGACGATCTCGTCGATGTCGTCGGCATCGACGAAGGTGTACCAGACCGCCTCGGGATAGACCACGGCGACCGGCCCGCCGGCGCAGCGGTCGAGGCAGCCGGCCTTGTTGACGCGCACCTTGCCGGGCCCCGAGAGCCCCTCTTCCTTGACCCTGGCCTTGCAGCGGTCGAAGCCCTGCTGGGCGTTGTGCATGGCACAGGAATCCTCGCCGTTCTTGCGTTCGTTGAGGCAGAAGAAGATGTGGCGGCCGTAATAGCCCGAAGGCACGGCGGAGCTGGCGGGGGTGGGCATCGGCGGATTCTCAGGACCGCCGTCCGCGTAGCCGGCGCGTGTACCCGGCGCTTCAGGCGGCCGGCGGCCGGCTGCGCCGCGACAGCAGGAAGATCACGTAGGCCAGCACACCGAAGGGCCAGAGCCAGCCCAGCCACTGGGCCAGCCCGTGGAAGCGGATGAAGCGCCCCTGCTCCCAGGTCGCCAGCGTCTGCGCGAAATAGGCGCTCTCGGGCGCCTGGTTCAGCAGGCTCAGCTGCAGCACCAGCGCCACCAGCAACAGCGCCCCGCAGAGGCGACGCGGCGCGAACAGCAGCGCCAACGCGGCGAACAGCGCCGCCGCGATGCCGACCTGCGCCGGCAGCCCGAGCCAGGCCCAGGCGTGGTCGGGGCCGTAGCTCAGCGCCGCCGACAGCCCCGAGGCCACCACGCCCGTCAGCAGGATCAGCGGCAGCAGCACCGCGCGCTGCACCACGGTGCGCGCCACCAGGTAGCCCAGCAGGCAGGGCACCAGCGCGCCCAGCATCACGCACAGCAGCTCGACCGCCGGCACCAGCGGCTCGAGCTCGAACTGGCGCACCGGCAGCCAGTCGATGAACGGGGTGTCGAGCAGCCACTCGGAGATCGCCGCCTCGAGCCGCTCGAACACCTGGCCCAGCCCGAAGGTCACGGCGGCCGGGAACAGCAGCGCGAACGGCCACAGCGCCAGCAGCACCAGCGCGCCGCGCGCCTCGTCGACGAACCACTGCGCGCGGGCCCGCCCCCAGTGGGCGACCGCGCCGAAGCGCTCGAGCGCCACCGCCAGCACCGCGCCCAGCAGCGCGCCGGTGCTGTTCAGGCCCAGGTCGACGTTCGAGGGGATGCGCACCGGCAGGTAGCTCTGCAGCGTCTCCATCGCGAAGGACACCGCCACGCCCGCCAGCGTGGCGCGCAGCACCGCGCGGCCGCTGCTCGCGGTGCTGCGGGTGCGCAGCACCGACAGCGCGCAGAGGAAACCGAAGGGCACGTAGCCCGCGACATTGACCGCGAAGTCGAAGCCGGTCCAGTACTTGGGCCAGGGCGCCCACAGGTAGGCCCAGGGCGCGATGCCCTGGTCGCGCCAGTCCGCGAACGGATAGAGGCTGGCATAGACGATCAGCGCCGCATAGGCCAGCGCAAGGGGCAGCGCGGCGGACTTGTGCTGCGTCGCCACCGCCGTCAGAAGGGCTTGACCACGACCAGGATCACGATCGCCAGCAGCAGCAGCACCGGCAGCTCGTTGAACCAGCGGTACCAGCCGTGGTTGCGCCGGTTCTCGCCGGCAACGAAGCGGCGCAGCAGCACCGCGCAGCCGTGGTGATAGCCGATCGCCACCAGCACCAGCGCCAGCTTGGCGTGCATCCAGCCGTTGCCCGGGCCGCGCCCGATGCCGTAGCCCAGCCACAGCCAGAGACCGAAACCCAGCGCCGGCACGGCCAGCAAGGTGGTGAAGCGCAGCAGCTTGCGCGCCATCAGCAGCAGGCGCTCGCGCTCGGCGACCGAGTCGCTCGGCACCATCGCGAGGTTGACGAAGATCCGGGGGAGGTAGAACAGGCCGGCGAACCAGCTGGCGATGAAGACGATGTGGAAGGACTTGACCCAGAGCATGGCGGTCAGTTTAGTGGCCGGCCACCGGCGCATGCACCCGCTTTCATCGGCCCCCACGAAAGCGACGGACAAAAAAAAGCCCGACGTCTTCACGTCGGGCTGGGAAGCCCTTTTGCTGTCACACATCAAGGCACCCGCTCAGGGAGGAAAGCGGGGGACGGCAAGCCGTCCGGGGCAGAATTTAACAAAGACGAAACAAGGTTTCAAGCGACTGCTGCGCTTTAATTAACAATCTAGGGTAAAAATTTACTACTTTGGCACTACTAAATTCCGTGGTTGTCAGACAACTCAGCGCAACCGCGCCAAAAGTTCGGGAACTTTAGTTCGGGCACAATTTTCCGCATGAGCTCCTCCCTTTCCTCCTTCGCCGCCTTCCCCGCCGGGCGCCCGCGCCGCCTTCGCCGCGACGCCTTCACGCGCAATCTGGTGCGGGAAAACGCCCTGACCGCACACGACCTGATCTATCCGGTGTTCGTGCAGGAAGGCAGCGGCCGGCGCGACGCGGTGGCGTCGATGCCCGGCGTGGAGCGCCTGAGCCTCGACCTGCTGCTGCCCGTGGCCGAGCAGTGCGTGGCGGCCGGCATCCCGGTGATGGCGCTGTTCCCGGTGATCGACGCGAGCCTCAAGACGCCGGCCGGCGACGAGGCCTTCAATCCCGACGGCCTGATCCCGCGCGTGGTGGCGGCGCTCAAGTCGCGCTTTCCAGAACTGGGCGTGATGACCGACGTCGCGCTCGACCCCTACACCAGCCACGGCCAGGACGGCCTGCTCGACGACAGCGGCTACATCCTCAACGACCCGACCGTCGAGGTGCTGGTGAAGCAGGCGCTCACACAGTCGCAGGCCGGCGTGGACATCGTGGCGCCCAGCGACATGATGGACGGGCGCATCGGCGCGATCCGCCAGGCGCTCGAAGCGCGCGGCGACGTGCACACGCGGATCATGGCCTACAGCGCCAAGTACGCGAGCGCCTTCTACGGCCCGTTCCGCGACGCGGTCGGCTCGGCCGCCAACCTCGGCAAGAGCAACAAGAAGGTCTACCAGATGGACCCGGGCAACAGCGACGAGGCGCTGCGCGAGGTGGCGATCGACATCGCCGAGGGCGCCGACATGGTGATGGTGAAGCCCGGCATGCCCTACCTGGACATCGTGCGCCGCGTGAAGGACGAGTTCCGCGTGCCGACCTTCGCCTACCAGGTCAGCGGCGAGTACGCGATGCTCAAGGCCGCGGCCCAGAACGGCTGGCTCGACCACGACGCCGTGGTGCTCGAAAGCCTGCTGGCCTTCAAGCGCGCGGGCGCCGACGGCATCCTCACCTACTTCGCGCTCGACGCCGCCCGCCTGCTACAAACTAAGTAGCACAATCGGGTCCGCCCGGCCTTGGGTCCGGGCCATCTTGAGCAAGCACGGGGGCGCGATGCGAATCTTCGAAATCAACACCTCGCAGGTCAGCGAGCATGCCGCGCTGGCGCCGCTGGCCCTGCCCGGCTCCTGCAGCGCCGCCAGCTATCTCTGGATCTCGCTCACGCGCGACGAATTCCGCGCCTCGCTGCCCGAGGTGCAGCAGATCCTGCAGACGCTGTGCCAGACCCAGTTGGTCGACCTGCACGTGGCCGACCTGCTGAACGACCAGCTGCCCTCGCACAGCGACTACACCTCGCAGTACGACGTGCTGGTGTTCCGCCGGCTCGCGAGCGGCGGCAACGGCCAGCCGGCGCCCGCCACGCCACCGGCGGCCACGCCCGCGGCCCCCGCCCCGCGCCCGCGCGGCGGCCCGCCCGTGCTGCGCCGCATCGACACCCGCCCGGTCGGCTTCGCCGTGTTCGACCGCGTGCTGCTGTCGGTGCATCCCGAAGACGGCGCGGTGCGCGACGTCTTCGCCGCGCGCCTGCTGGCGGCCGCCGCGCCCGGCGACCGCGGCACGCCGGCGCTCGATGTGCGCGCGGTCACGAACCGCGTGCCCACCAGCCCGGCCGACCTGATGCTGCGCGTCATCAACCAGATCGTCGACGGCTACCTCGACCTGCGGCGCGAACTCACGAAGCAGCTCGACCACTGGCAGGCCGAGCTCATCGACCCGCGCAGCCGCTTCACCAACTGGGGCGCGCTGATGGAATCGCGCCAGTCGCTGCACCACCTCGACGAGATCTGCGAGGACCAGCGCGCCGCCATGCAGGACTGGCTCGACAACCTCGAGACCCTGCCGCCGCCGAAGGACGCGGCCGAGGGGCGCGAGCGCGAACTGGTGATGATCCGCAGCCGCGACGTGCTCGAGCACATCGAGCGCGTGGTGCACCACGTGCGCCGGCTCGAGCAGAACGCCGAGACCGCGGTGCAGATGCATTTCAGCGTGCAGGGCCACCGGGCCAACGACATCATGCGGGTGCTGACGGTGCTCACCGCCGTGTTCCTGCCGCTGAACCTGATCGCCGGCATCTTCGGCATGAACTTCGAGTTCATCCCGCTGGTGCACAAGGCCGACGGCTTCTGGATCGCCATGGGCTCGATGCTCGCGATCGCGTTGCTGCTGGTGCTGATCTTCTGGCGCAAGCGCTATCTCGCGCGCACGCGCTGAACGAGCGCGCATGAAAAAAAGCCACGCGGAGCGATCTCCGCGTGGCTTTTCTCGTCCGGGTGCGAACGGCCCGAAGGCCGCCCGGTGCCGTGCGACAGCTTACTTGGCGGTGGCGCCGGTGCCTTGCTGGGCCTGGACGCGTGCGTCGAGCGGGTGCTGCATGGTCGAGATGACCTTGCTGTTCACGCGCGAACCCGAGGTCACGTTCTGGTCGGGAGCGGCCGCGGTGCGGATCGCTTCGGCTTCGACCAGGGCGCGGTCCTTCGACACGGCGACCGTTTCCGGGCCGCGCGAGCCGCGGGTCACGTTCTGGTTCGGAGCGGCGGCGGCGCGCACGGCTTCGGTGTTGACTTCGTCGCGGCTCTTGCTCGAGACGGCCTGGGTCACGCCTTCATAGGTTTCGGCTTGAGCGCCCATGGCGGCAACCAGGGTCAGAGCGGCGGCGGCGATGATGTGCGAGGTCTTCATTTCGTTGGTCCTTGATACGGTACGTCGGAGGGTTTAGCCACCAGGCGTGCACGGATCGGCTCGCCTGTGCGGCGAGTTTCAAGGCGAAATCCCTCGGGAAAACACCCGGTTCAGAGACACGGTGTTTCCGCTATTGAAACAATGTCAGGTCGACCGTTCAGTCATTAACCTCGGTGCGCGGCGCGCCATTCGGCCGCGTCGGATGCTCAGCGCGCGGTGCGCGGCGTGCCCGGCACGGCCTTGATCTGCGGCGGGATCTCGCTGTTGAAGAAGGCGCGGCGGTCGAGGTTCAGGCTTGGGTCGTGCGAGGTCGCCACCGCCTCGGCGCGCACCGCTGCGCGGTCGCGCCCGCCGGTGCGCGGCGCGGCCAGCGGCGGCTCGGCCTCCACGTCGCCATACACATTGCCCGCGCGCGCGGCCGCGGCGGCTTCGGCGGCCAGCGCGGCGCGGTCGGTGCCGGGGCCCATCGGCCGGATCGGATCGAAGGCCTGGGCCAGCGCCCCGCCGGCCGGCAGCCACAGGGCCGCCAGCGCCAGCAGCCACGGCGCGAGGGCCGCATGAAGTCGAAAAGTGCGTGTCATCGATTGCATCCTCTGCCTGCTTGCGAGTCGCGGCGCGTCACGAAAGTGCCGCGCGGCCTTGCTAAGAAAAACCCTTGAGAATCGCGCCATCGCCCAGCGCTACCGGCACGACCTCCATGGACAGCCTCGACCTGATCAGAACCTTTCGCGAAGTCGCGTCGCATGGCAGCTTCTCGCAGGCCGCCAAGCGGCTCGACATGTCCAAGGCCACGGTCAGCAAGTATGTCGCCGAACTCGAAACCCGCTTCGGCGTGCGCCTGCTCAACCGCTCCACGCGCTCGGTGAGCCTCACCGACGCCGGCCAATTGCTGCTGGAGCGCAGCACGCCGGTGCTCGAGATGGTCGAGCTCACGCAGGCCGAGCTGCAGGAGCGCGCGAGCCAGCCCGGCGGCCGGCTGCGCATCTCGGCGCCGCACGGCATGGGCAACGGCGAGTTCCCGAACCTGCTGGCCGACTTCATGCGCTACTACCCCGACGTGCGCATCAGCCTGCAGCTGACCAACCGCACGGTCGATCTCGCCGAGGAAGGCATCGACGTCGATATCCGCAGCGGCCCGGTCGAGGACGCCAACCTGATCATGCGCAAGCTGCGGCTCATGAACATGGTGGTCTGCGCCTCGCCGGTCTACTGGAAGAAGCACGGCAAGCCCGAGCATCCGCGCGACCTGGCGGACCACGAGGCGCTGACCCATTCGCTGCTCGGCGCCCAGCCGGTCTGGCGCTTCGACGACGGCGGCGAGCCGCTCGACGTGCACGTCAAGAGCCGCATGGACTGCACCGAGGGCGCGCCGCTGATCCGCATCGCGATGCGCGGCTTCGGCGTGATCTACCTGCCCTCGATCCTGGTGCAGTCGCACATCGACCAGGGCGAGCTGGTGCCGGTGCTGCAGGACTATGCGCGCAAGGACATGTGGCTGTCGGCCGTCTACCTGCAGCGGCGCCACAACAGCGCCGCGCTGCGCGCGCTGCTCGACTTCCTCGAGACCCGCGTGGGCGACAAGCCCGGCCTCAGGAAATGAAAAAGCCCGGCGGCGCCGGGCTCCCATGCGACGAAGCGAACGTGCTCAGCCGATGTGCTGCGCGAAGAAGGCCAGCACGCGCTCGCGCGCCAGCTTGGCCGCGTCGGCGTCGTACGAACCGCGCTGGTCGCAGTTGAAGCCGTGGCCCACCGGGTACACGTGCACCTCGACCTCGGGATGGGCCTTCTTGAAGCTCTCGATGGTGTCGAGCGGAATCCAGTGGTCTTGATTGCCGAAGTGGGCCTGCACCGGCACCTTGGGCTGGCGCGCGGTTTCCTCGGGCGAGGTCATGCCGCCGCCGTAGTAGGGCGCGGCGGCCGAGAGCCCGGGCACCAGCGCGGCGGCGCGCCAGGTCAGCAGGCCGCCCCAGCAGTAGCCGACGATGCCGACCTTGCCGGCCTTGGCCGCATAGGCCACGGCGGCCTCGATGTCCTGCAGCACGCCGGGCGCGGGCAGCGCCTCGACGGCCGTCTTCAGGCCGAAGCCCGCCTTCATGTCGTCCTCGCTGTAGCCCAGCTCGACGCCGGGCTTCACGCGGTGGAAGGTCGCGGGCGCGACGGCCAGGTAGCCCTCGGCCGCGTAGCCGTCGGCCACCGAGCGGATGTGCGAGTTGATGCCGAAGATCTCCTGCACCACGACGACGGCGCCGCGCAGCGTGCCGGCGGGTTCGGCCACGTAGGCGGGAAAGCTGAAGCCGTCCTTGGCGGTGAGATCGATGAATTGACCCATGATGTGTTGCTCCTTTGATGGCAATGGGAAGGATGGGGGGAATGCGTGTCCGGTGCGTGTCGGGTGCGCGGAACCGGGTTCAGCCCGCCGCCCCGGGCCGCAGCGCGCGTTCGACGAAATCGAGCCGGTCCTGGCCCCAGAAGATCTCGCCATCGATCACGTAGCTCGGCGCGCCGAAGACCTGGATGTCGATGGCTTCCTGCGTGTAGGCCTCGTACTGCTCCTGCACCGCCTGGCTCTGCGCCTGGTCGGCGCGCTTGGCCGGCAGGCCGCATTCGGCCACCAGCGCCTCGAGCACCTTGGGGTCGCCGATGTTGCGCTCCTGCGCCCACACCGCGGCGAACACCGCCGCGCACATGCGCATCGCGGCCTCGCAGCCGTCGTTGAGGTCGACCGCGATGATCAGTCGCGCCGCGTCGTCGCCCGCGACCGGGAAGAACTTCGGCTTCGGATGCAGCGGAATCCCCAGGTGCTTCGAGAAGCGCTCCAGCTCGACCAGCCGGTAGGCCTGCCGCTGCGGCGCGCGCTTGCCCAGCGGCAGCCCGCCCGAGACCGGGAAGATGCTGCCCATGTCCACCGGACGCACGCGCACCGTGGCGCCGGCCGCCGCCGCGATCGCGGCGAAGCGGGCATGGCCCAGATAGGTCCAGGGGCTTTGGGGGGGGAAGTAGTAGTCGATGGTCTTGCTCATGAATTCGCCTCCGCGCACGAAGCGCCGCCGGACCATCGCGGTACTGCGGGTAAGGCCCGCAACTTGCGAGCCACCCTCGGTGATGTAATCCGGACCGACGGTTTTAACTGACGCGCAGCTTTTGTGCAGGAGATCGGAATTGAACCAGCAGGTGCTCTTGGTCACGGGGGGCGGACGCGGCATCGGCGCCGCCACCGCCTTGCTGGCGGCGCGGCGCGGCTATGCCGTGGCGGTCAACTACGCGAGCAACTCGCTCGCGGCCGACGAAGTCGTGCGCGCGATCCGCGCCGCGGGCGGCAAGGCGATCGCGGTGCAGGCCGACGTCGGCGATGAAACACAGGTGATGGCCATGTTCGAGCAGGTCGATGCCAGGCTCGGCCGGCTCACGGCGCTGGTCAACAGCGCCGGCGTGGTCGACGTGCGCGCGCGCGTCGACGAGATGAGCGCGGCGCGGCTGGAACGCATGTTCCGCATCAACGTGATCGGCAGCTTCGTCTGCGCGCGCGAGGCGGTGCGCCGCATGAGCACGCGCCACGGCGGCACGGGCGGCGCGATCGTCAACCTCTCGAGCGCCGCCTCGCGGCTGGGCTCGCCCGAGCAGTACGTGGACTACGCCGCGAGCAAGGGCGCGATCGACACCTTCACGCTCGGCCTCGCCAAGGAAGTGGCCGACGAGGGCATCCGCGTCAACGCGGTGCGCCCGGGCCTGATCGAGACCGAGATCCACGCCTCGGGCGGCATGCCCGAGCGCGCCGCGCAGCTCGCGCCCTCGGTGCCGATGAAGCGCACCGGCAGCGCCGAGGAGGTGGCGAACGCGATCGTGTGGCTGCTGTCCGACGAGGCCAGCTACACCACCATGGCCCTGCTCGACGTCTCGGGAGGACGCTGATGAGCACCTCGATGGACCTGATCAAACCGCTGGTCACCTTGGTGGCGATCGTCAACCCGCTGGCCATCGTGCCCTTCTTCATCCATTACACGCAGGGCTACTCCGACGCGCAGCGGCGCCGCACGGTGCGCATGTCGGCCTTCAGTGCCTTCGTGGTGATCGCGGTCAGCGCGCTGATCGGGCTGCAGCTGCTGTCCTTCTTCGGCATCTCGATCGCGAGCTTCCAGGTCGGCGGCGGCCTGCTGCTCTTGATGAGCTCGCTGTCGATGCTCAACGCGCAGCCGGCCGAGAGCAAGACCAACGTCGAGGAGCTGCGCGCCACCGAGGTCAAGGCCTCGATGGGCGCCTCGATCGCGGTGGTGCCGCTGACCATCCCGCTGCTCACCGGCCCGGCCACCATCTCCACCGTGGTGATCTACGCCGACAAGGCCAAGCACCTGTGGGAGCTCGCGGTGCTCGTGGGCTACGGCGTGGTGGTGGCGCTGGCCACGGCCATCGCCTTCTCGCTCGCGCAGCCGATCGCGCGCGTGCTCGGCAAGACCGGCATCAACATCATGACCCGGCTCATGGGCCTGATCCTCGCGGCGCTGGCGGTCGAGGTGATGACCGACGGCCTGGGCAAGCTGTTCCCGATCCTCGCGAAATGACGAGGGCGCTCAGCCCAGCATCTTCTCGATGATCTTCCAGTGCGCCGGCTCCACCGGCGTGATCGACAGCCGGTTGCCCTTGCGCAGGATCGTGAGCTCGGCCAGCTCGGGCTTGGCGCGCAGCTCGGGCAGTGCCAGCAGGCGCGTCTTGCGCAGCGCCTGCACGTCCACCAGCAGCCAGCGCGGATCGTCCTTCTTCGAGGCGGCGTCGTAGTAGGGCGACTTCGGATCGAACTGCGTGGGATCGGGCTTGATCGCCGAGGCCACACGCGCCAAGCCGGCGATGCCGGGCTCGGGGCAGCTCGAGTGATAGAACAGCACGCCATCGCCGACCTTCATGCCGTCGCGCATGAAGTTGCGGGCCTGGTAGTTGCGCACGCCGGTCCACGCCACCGTGGCGTCGGGCGCGGCCAGCGCATCGTCGATCGAGACCTCGTTGGGCTCGGATTTCATCAGCCAGTACTGGGGCATGGCGTTCTCGCGAGGATGGGATGCCGCGCAATATAGCCGCCCACCCCGGCCACTCCGGCACCGGGGCTCGGCTCAGGGCGCCACGTAGTCCGACACCACCGCCCACTTGCCGTCCTTGATCTGCGACAGCCGCGACTGGTCGTTGCCCAGGCGCTTGGTGGCGGTGTAGGTGCTCTTCGGGCTGCCGAACATGTCGGGCTCGAAGGTGATGCTGTCCATGGCCTTGATGAAGCTGTCGGTCGTGAGGTTCGGGCCGGCCTTCTGCGCCGCCTTGATGAACGAGTCGACGATCACGTAGCCGTAGACCGAGAACACGGTCGGGTCCTCGTTGAACTTGGTCTTGTACTTGTTGGCCCAGAAGCGCAGCGGCTGCGACTGCTCGTCGGTGTAGGGGTTCTGCACCGTCATGGTCGCGTAGATGCCGTCCATGGCCTTGCCGCCGAGCTTGTGGATCAGGTCGGTGTAGGCCGCGCTCGAGCCCAGGAAGGTCGGGTTGAAGCCGGTCTTGCGCGCCTCGCCCACGGTGCCGATGGTCTCGCGGATGATGGTGCCGAGCACCACCAGGTCGCAGTTGGCCGCCTTCATCTTCGCGACCTGCGAGCTGAAGTCGGTGGCGCCGCGCTTGAACGAGGTCTTCTCGGCCAGCTCCATGTTCACGGCCTTGAGGCCGGCCTCGGCGCCGCGCTGCACCTCGAGGCCGAACTCGTCGTCCTGGTAGATGGTGCAGACCTTCTTCGCGCCCTTGTCCTTCACCATCTTCGGCAGCGCCAGGCGGATCTGGTCGTAGTAGGTGGCGGCGAACGAGTACTTGAGGCGATTGAGCGGCTCGTACATCTCGCGCGCCGCGGTGATCGGCATGTAGTTGACGACGTTCTTGTCGAACTGCACCGGCATCGACGCCATGTTCTGCGCCGTGCCGATGTGGCCGGCCATGATGAAGATCTTCTCCTGGTTCACCAGCTTCTGCGCCGCCAGCACGGCCTTCTTCGGGTCGTAGCCCGAGTCCTCGACGTAGAGCCTGAGCTTGCGGCCGTTGACGTCGCCCTGCTCGTTGAGCTCGTCCACGCGCAGCTGCATGCCGTTGCGCGCCTGCTTGCCGAAGCCGGCGAGCGGCCCCGAGAGATCCTGGATCGTGCCGATGCGGATCTCGTCCTTGGTCACGCCCTGCTGCGCGGACGCGAGCGTCGCGGCCAGGCCCAGCACGGCCAGCATCGTCGGTGTCTTGAGCTTCATGCGCTTGTCTCCTCGGGTTGGCGAAAGAATCGGGTGGCGATCGGGACGTTTTTTCGATGCGCTCAGCGGTACATGGCCTCGATGCGCGGCGCGTACTTGGTCTGCACCAGCTTGCGCTTGAGCTTCATGGTCGGCGTCAGCTCCTCGTCCTCGGCGCTCAGTTGCGTCTCGAGCAGGAAGAACTTCTTGATCTGCTCCACGCGCGCGAACTTCGCGTTGACGCGATCGATCTCGCCCTGGATCAGGTCGAGCACCTCCTGCGCGCGCGTGAGGCTTTCGTAGTTGCTGAACGGCACGTCGTTGTCCTGCGCGAATTTCTCGACGTTCTCCTGGTCGATCATCACGATCACCGTCAGGTAGGGCCTCTTGTCGCCGATCACCACCGCGTCGGTGACGTAGGGGCTGAACTTGAGTTCGTTCTCGAGTTCGCTCGGCGTGATGTTCTTGCCACCTGCCGTGATGATGATGTCCTTCATGCGGTCGGTGATGCGGAAATACCCTTCCGCGTCGACCGTGCCGACGTCGCCGGTGTGCAGCCAGCCCTCGGCGTCGATGGTCTCGGCGGTCTTCTCGGGCAGGTTCAGGTAGCCCATGAAGACGTTCGGGCCGCGCACCAGGATCTCGCCGGTCTGCGGATCGAGGCGCACCTCGTTGTAGCCGGTGGCCGGGCCGATCGAGCCCGGCATGATGCGCGCGGGCGGCACGCCGGTGGAGGCGCCGCACGACTCCGTCATGCCCCAGACCTCGAGCATCGGCACGCCCAGCGCGAGGTACCAGCGCACCAGCTCGGGCGAGATCGGCGCGGCACCGGTCACGAGGAAGCGCGCGCGGTGGATGCCGATCAGCTTGCGCACGTTGTCGAGCGCGAGCCAGCGCGCGATGCGGAACTTCAGCCGCAGCCCGGCGCCCACCGGCCGGCCCTCGAGCACCCGCTGCGCGATCTGCTGGCCCACGCCGATGCTCCAGCCGTAGGCCGCCTGCTGCAGCCGGCTGGCCTCCTTGAGCGCGATCATCACGCCCGAATAGAACTTCTCCCACACGCGCGGCACGGCCGTGAACACCGTGGGCGCGATCTCGCGCACGTTCTCGGGCACGGTCTCGGGGTTCTCGACGAAGTTGAGGATCGAGCCGGTGTACATCGCGAAGTACTCGCCGCCCATGCGCTCGGCGATGTGGCACAGCGGCAGGAAGCACATGCGCTCGTCGCTCTCGTCCTGCGCCAGCAGCGTGTTGTAGCCGCGCATGGTGTAGACCAGCCCGCCGTGGCTGTGCATCGCGCCCTTGGGCTTGCCGGTGGTTCCAGAGGTGTAGACCAGGATCGCGAGGTCCTCGGCGCGGCAGGCGGCCACGCGCTGCTCGAGCGCCTGGGGGATGCGCGGCCAGGTGCGCGCGGCCCAGGGCACGCAGTGCCTCCAGGCTCAGCACGTTGGGGTCGTCGAGCTCGCGCAGGCCCTCCATGTCGAACACCACCACCTTGCGCAGCAGCGGCAGCGCGGCGCGCACCTCGAGCGCCTTGTCGAGCTGCTCGTCGTCCTCGACGAACAGCACCGTGGTGCGCGAGTCCTCGCACAAATACTGCACCTGCGAGGCCGCGTCGGTCGGGTAGATGCCGTTGGAGACGCCGCCGCAGCTGAGCACGGCCACGTCGGCCAGCACCCATTCGATGACGGTGTTCGACAGCACCGAGGCGCACTCGCCGGCCGCGAAGCCCAGCGCCATCAGGCCGCCCGCGATCTCGCGCACCGCCTCGGCGGTCTGGCCCCAGGTCCAGCTGCGCCAGATGCCGAATTCCTTCTGCCGCATCCAGACCTTGTCGCGGCGCAACTCGACCGCTTTCCAGAACACGGCCGGGATGGTGTCGCCCGGCACCACCACCTCGGTGCGGGGCTGCAGGTGCGCCAGGTCCCAGAGGCCGGCCGGCGCGCGCAGTGCGAGGGTGCTGCTCATCGGTGCTACCTCCAGGTCTTCTTTTTCTTCCAGCGCCGCTCGCCGCGCACGCCCTCGTCCTTCACACCGAGGTAGAACTCCTTGATGTCCTCCTTCTCGCGCAGCCGCTCGCAGCTGTCCTCCATCACGATGCGGCCGTTCTCGAGCACGTAGCCGTGGTCGGCCGCGTTGAGCGCCATGTTGGCGTTCTGCTCCACCAGCAGGATGGTGGTGCCGCGCTCGCGGTTGATGCGCACCACGATCTCGAAGATCTCCTTGGTGAGCTTGGGGCTCAGGCCCAGGCTGGGCTCGTCGAGCAGGATCAGCTGCGGCGCGGCCATGATGGCGCGCGAGATCGCGAGCATCTGCTGCTGGCCGCCCGAGAGCAGGCCGGCGTCCTGCGTGGCGCGCTCGCGCAGGATCGGGAAGTAGCCGAACACCGTTTCGATGTCGCGCGCCACGCCGTCGCGGTCCTGGCGCGTGTAGGCGCCCATCAGCAGGTTGTCGCGCACCGACAGCAGCGGGAACACCTCGCGGCCCTCGGGCACGTGGCTCAGGCCCTGCTGCACGATGTGGGCCGGGTCCCTGGCCGTGATGTCGCGGCCCTGGAACTCGATGCTGCCCTTGCGCGGATCGATGATCCCCGAGATGGTCTTGAGGATGGTGGTCTTGCCGGCGCCGTTGGAGCCCAGCACGGTCGCGATCTCGCCCTGGCGCACCTGGAGGCTCACGCCGCGGATGGCCTTGATCGGGCCGTAGGCGCTCTCGACGTTGAGCAATTGCAGAACCACATCGCTCATGCTCGAACCCTCCGCAGGCTGCTCACGTCGTCGACCGTGCCGAGGTAGGCCTCCACCACGCGCGCATCGGCCTGCACCTCGCGCGGCGAGCCCGTGGCCAGCACCTCGCCCTGGTTCATCGCGAGCACGCGGTCCGACACCTTCGACACCAGCGACATGTCGTGCTCCACCATCAACACCGACACGCCGAGCTCGTGCTGGATGTCCTGGATCCAGAACGCCATGTCGGCCGTCTCCTCGACGTTGAGGCCCGACGAGGGTTCGTCGAGCAGCAGCAGCTTGGGTTCGGTGCACAGCGCGCGCGCCAGCTCCACCACCTTGCGCACGCCGTAGGGCAGGCCCGCCACCATCGCGTCGCGGTGGTGCTGCAGGTCGAGCAGCTCGATCACCTGCTCGACCTTCTCGCGCGCCTCGATCTCGGCGCGCCGCGTGGCCGGCGTGAAGAACAGCTCGCGCCAGAAGCCACTGCGCCGGTGCGTGTGGCGGCCGATCAGCAGGTTGTGCAGCACCGTCGCATGCTCGAACAGCTCGATGTTCTGGAAGGTGCGCGCGATGCCGAGCGCAGCGATCGCGTGCGGCGCCTGGCTGGTCAGCGCCACCGCGCCGCCGGCCTCGCCATGCCAGGTGATCGTGCCCGAGGTCGGCGTGTAGATGCGGCTGATCAGGTTGAACACCGTGGTCTTGCCCGCGCCGTTGGGTCCGATCAGCGTGAACACCTCGCCGCGCCGCACGTCGAAGCTGACCTTGTTGACCGCGAGCACGCCGCCGAAGCGCACGCTCAGGTCCCGGGCCGAGAGAAGGATATCGCCGCCGCTCATCTCAGGCGATCCGACTTGGTGAAGGACTTCTGCCGCTTGAACAGCCCCTTGCGGTAGAACGGAAACAGCTGCAGGTAGGTGCGCACCTTGAGCCAGCGCCCGTACAGGCCCAGCGGCTCGAACAGCACGAACACGATCAGCACCACCCCATAGACGAAGCCCTGCAGGCCCGGCGCCTGGCCGATCACCGCCGGCAGCCAGTCCTTGCCCATCGAGATCAGCTGCGGCATCGCGATCAGGAAGATCGCGCCGAGGAAGGCGCCGTGCACCGAGCCCAGCCCGCCGATCACCACCATCAGCAGCAGGTCGATCGACTGCAGGATGTTGAACTGGTCGGGCGAGATGAAGCTCAGCTTGTGCGCATAGAGCGCGCCGCCGAGCCCCGCGAGCGCGGCCGAGATCGCGAACGACATCGTCTTGTAGCGCGCGAGATGGATGCCCATGCTCTGCGCCGAGATCTCCGAATCGCGGATCGCCACGAAGGCGCGGCCGGTCGGCGAGCGCAGCAGGTTCAGGATGCCCAGCGTGCTGAGCACCGCCACCACCAGGCACAGGAAGTAGAAGCCGTCGCCCGAGCCCAGCGACCAGCCGAAGAGCTGCGGCGACTTCACGTGCAGCCCCGCGTTGCCGCCGGTCACGCTCTCCCAGCGCGCGAACACCTCCTCGACGATGAAGCCGAACGAGAGCGTCGCGATGCCCAGGTAGATGCCCTTCACGCGCAGCGCCGGCAGCGCCACCACCACGCCCACGCCGGCCGACAGCGCCGCGGCCGCGACCAGCGCGAGCGGGAACGGCACGCCGAGGTTGGTCAGCACGCCCTGCGTGTAGGCACCGGTGCCGAGGAAGGCCGCGTGGCCGATCGAGAACTGGCCCGTGAAGCCCGCGAGCAGCATCAGGCCCAGGCCGACGATGCCGTAGATCAGCACGAAGGTCAGCTGCGCGAGCCAGTATTCGTCGATGACCCAGGGCGCGGCCAGCAGGAAGACGCACAAGAGGCCGTACCAGAAGACCTGGCCGCCATGCTTGGCGAGGCGGATGTCCTGGTCGTAGGAAGTCTTGAAGATGTAGCGCATGTTCAGACTTTCTTGCGCAGCTTCTCGCCGAACAGGCCGTTCGGTTTGATCATCAGCATCAGCAGCACCACGATGTACGGCGCCGTGTCCTTGAAGCCGTCGGGCAGGTAGAAGCCCGCGAACGACTCGACGATGCCGATCACCAGCCCGCCGACGATCGCGCCCGGCAGGCTGCCGAAGCCGCCGACCACCGCCGCCGGAAAGGCCTTGAGCCCGATGAAGCCCATGTTGGCGTGCACGAAGGTGATCGGCGCGAGCAGCATGCCCGCGATGGCCGCGACCGCTGCCGCCAGCCCCCACACCAGTCCGTTGAGCCGCTTGACCGGAATGCCCATGTAGTAGGCCGCGAGCTGGTTCTGCGACGAGGCCTGCATCGCGATGCCGAGCTTGCTGTAGCGGAACATCGCGAACAGCAGGCCGCAGAGGATCGCGGTGGCGACGATGATCACCAGCTGCTCGAGGTTCACCACCAGCTCGCCGAGCTTCCAGATCCGGTCCTTGTAGGGCACGGCCAGCGCATGGGTCTCGGTGCCGATGCCCGGCACCATGGTGACCAGGCCGCGCGCCACGTAGGCGATGCCGATGGTGAGCATCACGATCGAGAACTGCGGCTGGCCGAGGATCGGGCGGATCACCACCAGCTCAAGCAGCACGCCGAAGGCCGCCATCGCCACGATGGCGAGCACGGCCGCGAGCCAGAACGGCATGCCGAACAGCGACATGCCCGCGAACGCGGCGAAGGCGCCGAGCATCATCAGGTCGCCCTGCGCGAAGCTCACCGTCTCGGTGGCCTTGTAGATCAACACGAAGCCGAGCGCGATCAGGCCGTAGATGCAGCCTTGCGCGATGCCCGACAGCAGGAGCTGGAGGATCTGCACGACGGGAACCTCCTTGGCCTTACTGGCGCAGGTGACGGAACGGAGACGTGAAGGGGCGATAGGCCGCGCCGGCCGCGTCGTGCAGCGCGAGGCGCCGCGAGCCGGCCAGGATGTCGCTGGGCTTCAGGCCGTAGACCTGGCGGATCGAATGGCTGAAATGGGTGGAGTCGGGATAGCCGGCCTCGAGCGCGATGTCGGTCAGGGTGGCGGTCTGGCGCACGTAGCGCAGCAGGCTGCGCGCGCGCTTCCAGGCGCGGAAGGCACGAAAGGCCATGCCGGTCTCCTGCTTGAACAGGTGCAGGAAGCGCGAGAACGAGAGGTGCACCGAGGCCGCGCATTCCTCGGCCGAGGTGGCGGCCGCAGGGTCGGCATTGATCGTGTCGATGACCTTGCGGATGCGCGCATCGAGCGCGCGCGGCGCGAGCGGCGCGCCGAAGAACTGGCGGTCGAAATCCAGGCCGTCGAAGCGCTGGCCGCGCGCCGAGGCGGCGAGCAGTTGGGCATGGCTCTCGCGCACGCGCTGCACGAAGGCCGGCGCCCGCACCGGGCCGCAGTGCTGCAGCCAGTCGGGCATGCCCGCGGGGTCGACCGACTCGGATTCGATCAGCAGGTTGAGGATCAGCGGATGCGCGCTCTCGATCTCGTGCGGCACCTGCGGCGGCACCACCAGCAGCTCGCCGCTCTGCCAGGCACCGCCACCCACGCGCAGGCGATTGGGCGGCGCGCCCGCGGGCGAGACATAGACGCCATGGCCGCCCATGGTGCGCTCGGCGGCACGGCCCAGCAGGCCGGCGTAGAACACGCGCTGCGTGGTGAGCCACATCAGGCGTTCGCCCTGGCCGCGACCCTCGCGGGCACCGCCTTGCGTCGACGGCGCCATCCTCGTTCCCTGCATGGTGTCTGTCTCCTGCATTCGGGGGCCTGGACCAGGGCGCGGGCCCTGGGTCGGCGTCGTTGTGGGGCTGATCGTAGCGGGGCACGCGCGCGGCGCGGGGCCCATTTGCGCGGGGACTTTCCCTAGGCCTGCGGCTTCGCGGCCGCGAACGCGCGACGCAACTCGGTGGCGCAAAGCGCGACCGCGGTGTTGGCCTCGTCGAGCACCTTGCCCATGGTCACGAAGCCATGGATCTGGCGCTCGAAGCAGACGTAGTTCGCGCTGTTGCCGGCCGCGGTCAAGGCTTCCGCGTAGGCCAGGCCTTCGTCGCGCAGCGGGTCGTAGCCGGCCGTGAGCACCAGCGCCGGCGGCAGCCGCGAGAGGTCAGCGTGCAGCAGCGGCGAAGCGCGCCAGTCGAGGTCGTGCTTCGCATCGGTGATGTAGTGGTCGTGGAAGTAGGCCATCGTGTCGCGCGTCAGCAGATAGCCCTGGCCGTTGGCCTGGTGCGACGGATGGCCACGGCGCATGTCGGTGGCCGGATAGATCAGCAGCTGGAACACCAGCGGCAGGTCGGCGCTCTCGCGCGCGGCGATCGCAGCCACCGCCGCGAGATTGCCGCCGGCACTGTCGCCGCCGACCGCCATGCGGCTCGCGTCCACGCCCAGCGCCGCGGCCTCGCGCCGCACCCAGCGCGTGGCGGCCAGCACGTCGTCGACCGCGGCCGGGAAGCGGTGCTCGGGGCCCATGCGGTAGTCGACCGCGACCACCGCGCAGCCGGCGCCGTTGGCCAGCTCGCGGCACAGCACGTCGTGCGTGTCGAGGTCGCCGATGACCCAGCCGCCGCCGTGGTAGTACACCAGCACCGGCAGCGGGCCGGCGCCCGAGGCCAGCGGCCGGTAGACGCGCACGGGAACAGGGCCGTGCGGGCCGTCGGCCGCGAGGTCGCGCACCTCGGCCACTTCGGCCGGCAGCGGCTGGGTGGCGGCGCGGCGCTCGCGGTAGAAGGCGCGCGCGTCGGCGGGCGACAACGTGTGGGTCGGCGGATGCCGCGCGCCTCGATGAAGTCGAGCAGCGCGCGGGCCTGGGGATGCAGCATGGTGTCTCCGGTGGATCGATCGATCGACCCAGTGTGGAGCGCGGCGCGCGCGGACGGAATCCGCATGCACCCGCATCCCTCCCGGGCCGGCGTCTTTCGTCAGCACCGGCACCTTGCCTGCGCCTGCGCGGCGCGGCTTGCGAAAACTGGCTACGGCTGTCGGCCGAAGCGATCAGGCCTGGCGCGGCTTCACGCGCGAGGCGGCTTCCTTGGCGTTGGCGCGCGCGGTCTCCACGTCGGCCGCATGCGCCAGCGCCACGCCCATGCGGCGCTTGACGAAGCTCTCGGGCTTGCCGAACAGGCGCAGGTCCACGCCCGGCACCTGCAGCGCCTCGGCCACGCCGTCGAAGGCGATGCCCTGGGCATCGACGCCGCCGTAGATCACCGCGCTGGCGCCCGGGCTCTTGAGCGTGGTGTCCACCGGCAGGCCGAGGATCGCGCGCGCATGCAGCTCGAACTCGTTCTGCCATTGCGTGGCCATGGTGACCATGCCGGTGTCGTGCGGGCGCGGGCTGACCTCGCTGAACCAGACCTGGTCGCCCTTGACGAACAGCTCGACGCCGAACAGGCCCTGGCCGCCGAGGTCGGCCGTGACCGCTTCGGCGATCTGCTGCGCCTTCTGCAGCGCGGCCGGTGCCATCGGGTGCGGCTGCCAGCTCTCGACGTAGTCGCCGCTGACCTGCACATGGCCGATGGGCTCGCAGAATCGGGTGCTCACGGCGCCGCCGGCCTCCTTGGCGCGCACGGTCAGGAGCGTGATCTCGTAGTCGAAGTCGATGAAGCCCTCGACGATCACGCGGCCATGGCTCACGCGGCCGCCGGCCATGGCGTAGTCCCAGGCCTTCTGTACGTCGGCCGGGCCGTCGATCTTGCTCTGGCCCTTGCCCGAGCTGCTCATCACGGGCTTGACGATGCAGGGGTAGCCGATGCCGCCGTCGATCGCGGCCTGCAGCTCGGCGAGCGAGTCGCAGAACTTGTAGGGGCTGGTGGGCACGCCCAGGGTCTCGGCGGCCAGGCGGCGGATGCCTTCGCGGTCCATCGTGAGGCGGGCGGCGCGCGCCGTGGGGATCACGCGCACCGTGCCCGCGTCCTCGAGCTGCTGCAGCATCGGCGTGGCGATGGCCTCGATCTCGGGCACCACCAGCTGCGGCTTCTCGGCCTCGATCAACGCCTGCAGCTGCGCGGGGTCGCTCATCACGATGGTGCGCGCATGGTGGGCCACCTGCTGGCCGGGCGCGTTCTCGTAGCGGTCGACGGCGATGGTCTCGACGCCCAGGCGCTGCAGGGCGATCAGCACCTCCTTGCCGAGTTCGCCGGAGCCGAGGAGCATCACGCGGGTTGCCGAGGGGGAGAGGGGGGTGCCGAGGGTGGTCATGGCGGCTTCTGTCGGTTCGGGAGAAAGGAAAAAAGAGGGAAAAGCGCGAGCGCGCACTGTAAGCCACCCGTGTCGCCCACGGCAACGACGCTGGCACGGGGCTGATCCACAATGGACGACACGGCGGCTGGCCCGCCCTCTTTTCTTCCCCTTTCGTTTTCTCAAGGAGCATTTCTCATGGCGATTCAGACCGTCGGCATCATCGGCGCCGGCACGATGGGCAACGGCATTGCGCAGGCCTGTGCGGTGGCGGGCGTCAAGGTGGTGATGATCGACGTCGCGCAGGCGGCGGTCGACAAGGGCCTGGCCACCGTCTCGGGCAGCCTCGACCGGCTGATCAAGAAGGAGAAGCTCACGGCCGAGCAGAAGGCCGCCGCGCTGGCGCTGATCCAGGGCTCGACCAATTACGACGACCTCAAGGGCGCGCAGCTCGTGATCGAGGCCGCGACCGAGAACCACGCGCTCAAGCTCAAGATCCTCAAGCAGGTCGACGAGCTCGTGGGCCCCGAGGTCATCATCGCCTCGAACACCTCCTCGATCTCGATCACGCAGCTGGCCGCCGCCACCTCGCGCGCCGACCGCTTCATCGGCATGCACTTCTTCAACCCGGTGCCGATGATGGCGCTGGTCGAGCTGATCCGCGGCTACCTCACGAGCGACGCCACCCACGACACGGTGAAGGAACTGGCCGAGCGCCTGGGCAAGTCGCCGATCACGGTGAAGAACGCGCCGGGCTTCGTGGTCAACCGCATCCTGGTGCCGATGATCAACGAGGCCTTCTTCGTGCTGTCCGAGGGCATCGCGACGGCCGAGGACATCGACGCCGGCATGAAGCTCGGCTGCAACCAGCCGATCGGCCCGCTGGCGCTGGCCGACATGATCGGCCTGGACGTCTGCCTCGCGGTGATGGAGGTCTACCTCGACCAGTTCGGCGACTCCAAGTACCGCCCCTGCCCGCTGCTGAAGGAAATGGTCGCCGCCGGCCAGCTCGGTCGCAAGACCGGCCGCGGCGTCTACACCTACTGACGCGCCGAAGAACGAGGAGACAGGCCACGCCATGACCGCCACGCCCACCACCCCGCCCACCGAAGGCTGCATCGACACCCAGGTGCTCGACCACGTGCTGCTGATCGGCATCAACCGGCCCGCCAAGCGCAACGGCTGGACGCCGCCGATGTTCCGCCAGCTCGCCGAGGCCTACACGCGCCTGGACGACGACCCGAACCTGCGCGTGGGCGTGCTGCATGCCTTCGGCGACCACTTCACGGCCGGCCTCGACCTGCCCGCGGTGGCCGACTACATGAAGCGCGGCGAGAAGGCGATCCCGCAGGGCCTGGTGGAGCCGCACGACTTCGGCCTCGAGGGCTACCGCCGGCGCACCAAGCCGATGGTGGTGGCGGTCAAGGGCATCTGCTTCACGGTCGGCATCGAGCTGATGCTCGGCGCCGACATCGTGGTGGCGGCCGACAACTGCCGCTTCTCGCAGATGGAGGTGCAGCGCGGCATCATGGCCACGGGCGGCGCCACCTTGCGCATGGCCGAGCGCGCGGGCCTCGGCAACGCGATGCTGCACCTGCTGACGGCCGACGAGTTCGGCAGCGCCGAGGCCTATCGCCTGAACTTCGTGCAGAAGGTCGTGCCCGCGGGCCAGGAGCTCGACGAGGCGCTCGCGATCGCGCAGCGCATCGCCGCGCAGGCGCCGCTGGCGGTGGTGGCCACGCGCCTCAACGTGCTCAAGGCGATCGAGCAGGGCCCGCTGGCCGCGGTCGGCGAGTTCATCGAGACGCAGAAGCGGCTGTCGAACAGCGAGGACGCGGCCGAGGGCGTGCGCTCCTTCATCGAGCGCCGGCCCGCGCGCTTCAGCGGGCGCTGACGCGCCCTCGTCCCCCTCTTCCTCCATCCCACCATGACCCTGCGCCTGCGCGCGGCCCTGGCCGCATTGACCCTCTTCGCCGTGAACACCTCCCTCCACGCCCAGGCACCGGCCGCGCCCGCGGCCCTGCCCGATCCCGCGGCCACCTCCGTCGACGCGCTCGGCTGGATGCGCGGCTTCCCGCCGCCGCCGGACAAGCTGATCACCTTCGAGAACCCCGCCGGCAACGTCTTCCCGCGCAACCGCTGGACCTTCTCGCACGTGCGCGAGGTCGTGCCCACCGCCAACGTGTGGCGCGGCAGCGCAGCCGCGAGCCCGCTGCCAGCCGCCACGGGCGTGACGCCCGAGCAGATCGAGGGCATCCGCTTCAAGTCGCTGTCGGGCGAGGACAGCACCGTCGCCCAGATGATCGCCAACACCTACACCGACGGCATCCTGGTGCTGCATCGCGGCCAGGTGGTGTACGAGAAGTACTTCGGCGCGCTCACGCCCGAGCGGCCGCATCTCGCGATGTCGGTCACCAAGTCCTTCGTCGGCACGCTCGCGGCCATCCTCGCCGACGAGGGCAGGCTCGACCCCGCGGCGCCAGTCACCAAATACGTGCCCGAGCTCAAGGACAGCGCCTACGGCGACGCCACCGTGCGCCAGGTGATGGACATGACCATCGGCGTGCGCTACTCCGAGAACTACGCCGATCCCAAGGCCGAGATCTGGGACTACTCGCGCGCCGGCGGCTTCATCCCGCGCGCGCCCGGCTACAGCGGCCCGAAGACCTTCTACGAGTTCCTCGCGCTGCAGCAGAAGGAAGGCGCGCACGACGAGGCCTTCGGCTACAAGACCATCAATGCGGAGGTGCTGGCCTGGATCCTGCGCCGCGCCAGCAACCAGTCGCTGGCCGAGCTGCTGAGCGAGAAGATCTGGCGCCGCATCGGCGCCGAGCAGGACGCCTACTTCATGGTCGACAGCATCGGCACCGAGTCGGGCGGCGGCGGCCTCAACACCGCGCTGCGCGATCTCGCGCGCTTCGGCGAAACCATGCGCAACGGCGGCCGCGCGCCCAACGGGCAGCAGGTGTTCCCGAAGGCGGTGGTCGACGACATCCGCCGCGGCGGCGACACCGCGAAGTTCGCGAAGGCCGGCTACGGCCTGCTGCCGGGCTGGTCGTACCGCAACATGTGGTGGGTGTCGAACAACGCGCACGGCGCCTACATGGCGCGCGGCATCCACGGCCAGAGCATCTACGTGGACCCGGCGGCGCAGATGGTGATCGTGCGCTACGCGGCGCATCCGGTGGCGGCGAACGCGGGCAACGATCCGCTGACGCTGCCGGGCTTCGCCGCGGTGGCCGATGCGCTGATGAAGCGCCCCTGAGTTTTCCTACCCTCTCCCGCCGGGAGAGGGCATCCGAAAACCCTGCCGCACGAAATACTTTGCACACAATTTAATTGAGTGCCATAATTCGGCCCATGCCCTCCCTCACGCAAGACGAACTCCTGAAGCTGGACAACCAGCTCTGCTTCGCCATGTACTCCGCCTCGCTGGCCATGACCCGCCTGTACAAGCCCCTGCTCGACAAGCTCGGTCTCACCTACCCGCAGTACCTGGTGATGCTCGCACTGTGGGAGAAAAAACGGCCCCATGGTCTCCGAACTCGGCGAGCGCGTCTCGCTCGACTCGGGCACGCTCACCCCGCTGCTCAAGCGCCTCGAGGCCAACGGCTTCGTGGCCCGCGTGCGCGACGTGGCCGACGAGCGCCGCGTGCACATCACGCTCACGGCCGCGGGCCGCCGCCTCAAGGCGCGCGCGGGCCATGTGCCCGAATGCCTGCTCGCGGCCTCCGAATGCTCGGTGCCCGAGCTCGTGGACCTCACCCACCAGATTCAAGCGCTGCGCGACCGCATCCGCAAGGCCGCCTGAGCAAGCAAGCCATTTCAATCACTACAACAGGTTTCTCCCGCCGCGTGCCCTCGCGGACCACGACGGCTTTCTTCAACCACCCTTCCACTTCGACCAAGGAAACACCATGACCACCAAGCTCGACAAAGTGCTCTACACCGCCCAGGCCCACACCACGGGCGGCCGCGACGGCGCCGGCAAATCCAGCGACGGCGCGATCGACGTCCAGCTGAGCTCGCCCGGTTCGGGCAAGCCCGGCACCAACCCCGAACAGCTGTTCGCGGTCGGCTACGCCGCCTGCTTCATCGGCGCGATGAAGGCCGTGGGCCCGAAGATCGGCGTCAAGGTGCCGGACGACGTGGCGATCGACTCCAGCGTCTCCCTCGGCCCGACGAATGGCGGCGCCGCCTACGGCATCGCGGTCAAGCTCGCGATCACGCTGCCCGGCCTCGACGCCGAACAGAAGCAGAAGCTGGTCGACACGGCCCACCAGGTCTGCCCGTACTCGAACGCCACGCGCGGCAACATCGACGTCGAACTGACGATCGCCTGAGCCCCCTCGCGCTCCACGCCGAGGCCCCGCTCGCGGGGCTTTTTCGCGTGCGCGCGCTTGTCCCGCGTGCGACGCGCGCGGCGCCGGCGCGATGGCGCCTTTCACGAAGCTTGGCTAATGTCACGTGGACGCACCCCTTGCCACCCCAGCGGCCGGAACGCCGCGCAGCCACGGAGCTTCGACACGCCATGAGCACCACCCTCAGCCTGCAGATCCGCAAGAGCCAACTGAGCGACACCCGCCTCGACGACCGCACCGACACGCCACTGGCCGACGGCCAGGTGCGCGTGCGCATCGACAGCTTCGCGCTGACCTCGAACAACATCACCTACGCCGCCTTCGGCGAGGCCATGAGCTACTGGCGCTTCTTCCCCACCGGCGACGAGGCCTGGGGCAACATCCCCGTGTGGGGCTTCGCGAGCGTGGTGCAGTCGCTGCATCCGGGCGTGGCGGTGGGCGAGCGCCTCTACGGCTATTGGCCCATGGCCACCAGCGCGGTGCTGAGCCCCACGCGGCTGTCGCCCGAGCGCTTCGCCGACGGCGCCGCGCACCGCGCCGAGCTGCCGGCGGTCTACAACCAGTACTTCCGCTGCAATGCCGATCCGCTCTACACCGCCGACAGCGAGGACACGCAGGCGCTGCTGCGCCCGCTGTTCATCACCTCCTGGCTGATCGACGACTTCATGGCCGACAACGACTTCTTCGGCGCGCGCACCATGCTGCTGTCGAGCGCCTCGAGCAAGACGGCCTACGGCACCGCGTTCCAGCTGCACCAGCGCGAAGGCATCGAGGTGGTCGGCCTGACCTCGGCCGGCAACGTCGGCTACTGCGAGAGCCTGGGCTGCTACCACCGCGTGCTGCGCTACGACGCGCTCGACGAATTGCCGGCCGACACGCCCTGCGTCTACATCGACTTCGCGGGCAACGGCGCGCTGCGCGAGGCGATCCATGCGCGCTTCACCGGCCTGCGCTACAGCTGCGCGATCGGCGGCACGCACGTCGACGAACTGGCCGCCAAGGGCGCCACCCGCGAACTCGCGGGCCCGCGCGCCACGCTGTTCTTCGCGCCCGCGCAGATCAAGAAGCGCACCGCCGAATGGAGCGCCGAGGAATTCAGCCGCCGCATGGTGGCGGCCTGGCAGGCCTTCACCGCGCGCGCAACCGATGCCGCCAGCCCCTGGCTGCGCGCCGAGCACCACCGCGGCGGCGCGGCCGCGCAGGCGGCCTATGCCCAGGTGCTCGCCGGCAAGGGCGATCCGCGCACCGGCCACATCCTGTCGCTGCACGCGCACCCCGGCGGCCTCTGAAAAGCGCGCGGGGTGCGGGCGACGACAATCGCCGCATGATTCCCGATTCCCCCGCGGCGCCCGCCGGCCACCCTGCCCATCCCTACGAGAGCCTCACGCCCGACGTGGTGCTCGACGCGCTCGCGGCCCTCGGCCTGCACGGCGACGGCCGGCTCACCGGGCTCAACTCCTACGAGAACCGGGTCTACCAGGTGCACCTCGAGGACCCGCAGCCGCACCCGGCCGTGGTGGTCAAGTTCTACCGGCCCGGCCGCTGGAGCGAGGCCGAGATCCTCGAGGAGCATGCCTTCTCGCTCGAACTCGCCGCGGCCGAGGTGCCGGCCGTGCCGCCGCTGGCCTTCGGCGGCGCCACCTTGCACCGCCATGCCGGCTTCGCCTTCAGCGTGAGCCCCTACCGCGGCGGCCGCGCGCCCGAGCTCGACGACTTCGAGGTGCTCGAATGGGTCGGACGCTTTCTCGCGCGCATCCACACCGTGGGCGCCGCGCGCCCGTTCGAGGCGCGGCCCGCGCTCGACCTGCAGAACTTCGGCACCGCCTCGCGCGACTGGCTGCTGGCGAACGACAAGCTGCCGCTCGACGTGCAGCGCGACTGGGAGAAGGCTTGCAACGAGGCGCTGGCGATGATCGCCGCGACCCCGCTTTCGGGCTCGGCGGCCACCGGCGACGGCCCGCGCAAGCTGCGCCTGCATGGCGACGTGCACCCCGGCAACATCCTCTGGACCCCGACCGACCGACCCCACGGCGGCCCGCACTTCGTCGACCTCGACGACGCGCGCACCGGCTTCGCCGTGCAGGACCTGTGGATGCTGCTGTCGGGCGAGCGCGCCCAGCGCACCGCGCAGCTCTCGGGCCTGCTCGACGGCTACGAGCAGTTCCGCGAATTCGACCGCCGCGAGCTCGCGCTGATCGAGCCGCTGCGCACGCTGCGCCTGATCCACTACAGCGCCTGGCTCGCGCGGCGCTGGGAAGACCCGATCTTTCCGATCAACTTCCCCTGGTTCGGCAGCAGCGACTACTGGAAGGGCCAGGTCCAGATGCTGCAGGACCAGTGCGAGGCGATGGCCGAGGACCCGATCTACGCCTGAACCGTCGGCGCCGACAGCCGGCGGATCTCCTCGCGCACGATCTCGCGGTGATGGTGCGAGGGCGACAGGCCGATGAACTGCGTGTACTTCTCGAGCGCGGCCACGACGTTGCCCGCGTCCTCGAGGTCCAGCGCCTCCACCATCAACTGCGTGAACAGCCGATTGGCATCGGCCTCGCGGCGCGAGGCCGCGAGCGTGCGCGGCTGCAGGTCGGGCTGCGCGGCATAGATCCGGCGCTGCACCTCGATCAGCTCGACCATCGCGCGGCCGATGCGGTGCACCTGCTCGGTCGCCGGCTCGAGGCCGCAGGCGCGCACGTCGGCCGCGGCCTGGTCGAGCAGGTGCGAGGCCACGCGCAGCAACCGGTTCAGCGACTTCAGGCTCATCGCGACACCGCCCCGGCCGTGCCCGCGGGGCCGGCCCTCCACTCTCGCGCCGCCATCAGGACGCGAGCTCCGCGCCGTCGAGCTGCCGCTTGAGCGTGAGCTGCGTCTCGCGCTCGGCGATCGCGAGCCGCTTGGCCGCCTGCTCGCCATGGGTCTTCACCGAGAAGGCCTTGCTGACCGTGCCACGCCCGGCGATGAAGGTGATCGCCATCCAGTAGCCCGGATGGTCGGGCCGCGGCGACTTGAACTGCACGCCGCTGATGCCGCTCGAGTTGTTGCGCCGCACGATCTCCGCGCGCGAGAGCCGCGGCGTGCGCGCGCGCGGCGCGGCGGCGGTCTCGCGGCGGATCGCCTCCTCGGCCGGATGCACGTGCGCCAGGCCGGTCATCTGCGCGAGCTGGCGCGCGCGCTCGGCCAGCGCCGCCGCATGGGCCGCGCGATCGGTGCCGTCGACCGAGAAATAGGTCTGCAGGATCCGGTCTTCGGCGATGTAGGTCTTGGCGAGCCAGGCGCGCACGCGGCCGTCGGGCGCGACGCGGCTGAAGACGCCGGGCGCACCGGTGCTGTTGTTGGCGCGCGGCTGCTCGGCGCGCGCGCGGCGTGCGATCGGCGGATGCTGCCGCACGATGGCGTCGCGCCAGTCCTGCGCGTGCAGCAACGCCTGCTCGGCGCCGCCGTAGCTGGCGCGGCCGAACTGGCGGTAGTGGCGGGTTCCGTTGCGCATGACGGAGACCTCGTAGCCCCAGGGCCGGGTGAAGATGCCGTACATGGCGGCGGAATTGGGGATACCTTTTGGCATGCTGGCGTCGACTCGGCCGTGTCGTTGATCTGAACCCCCTGGCGACACCCCTTCTTTCTGGCGTGTTCTTGAAGGCCAGGGCCATGGCGAGGTTGGCGGGAATACTAAAGCCTTCGCAAGGCCTTGGGCATCACCGGTATCGGTAGCCCGGCGCGGTGCGGGGTCGATGCAACGCATGGTCATGGCCGTGCCATGAAGACGGTGCAGGCGCGTTTCTCGTTCAGCGTTCAGCGCTTCGCGCTCTCGCGCAGGCTCTTCGCGAGCCCGTCGAGCAGCCGCTGCACCAGCATGTTCGGCGGCCCCGCGCGCCACACGCCATAGGCCTCCGAGGGCGTGACCTCGCGGTCGAGCGGGCGGAACACCGCGCCGCTGAGCGCCGAGTGCCGCATCGCCTGCGGCACCAGCGCCACGCCCATGCCCTGCGACACCAGCGAGACCACCGCGAGCCAGTGCCGCACCTCGTGCCGCACCTCGGGATGGAAGCCCGCGTCGGCGCAGATCGAGAGGATGCGCTCGTGGTAGTCGGGCGAGGCCTCGCGCGAGAACAGCACGAAGGGCTCGCCGCGCAGCTCGGCCGGCGCGAGCGCGCGCCGCCGCGCCAGCGCATGGCCCGCGGGCAGGCAGCAGACGAAGGGCTCGGTCAGCAGCAGCCGGTGCTGCAGCTCGGGCGGCATGCGCGCGGTGTGGACGAAGCCGAGGTCGAGCCGGTCGTGCATCAGCTCGGCGATCTGCACGCCCGAGTTGAGCTCGGCCAGCGTGATGCGCACCGCCGGATGCTTGGCCTGGAACGCGCGCAGCGCCTGCGGCAGGCCGCGGTAGAGCATCGCGCCGACGAAGCCGATGCGCAGCCGGCCGGCCGAGCCCTGCGCGATGTCGCGCGCCTCGAGCGCGGCCTCGTCGGCCTGCTGCAGCAGCCGGCGCGCCGACACGCGCAGCGCGTCGCCCGCGGGCGTGAGCCGCACCTCCTTGCTGTTGCGCTCGAACAGGCGTGCGCCCACCGTGTCCTCGAGCTGGCGGATCGCCACCGACAGCGGCGGCTGCGAGATCGAGAGCCGGCGCGCCGCGCGCCCGAAGTGCAGCTCTTCGGCGAGCACGGAGAAATAGCGCAGGTGACGCAGTTCCATGAATAGGCAAATCGAATCGAGCAAGACCCAAACGATATTAGACACGGATCGTCACGGCTTGAACAATGGCGCGAATCCAGGAGACAAGCCATGCCAGAGACGCCTGCCGCGCCCGCCGTTCACCCCATTCCCGACCGCCACGGCCAGAACCTCTACAGCGTCGACACCGAGCTGCAGTCGCTGCTCGCGCTCTACCTGCCCGAGGACCTGCTGCGCCACCTGCGGCCGCAGCTCGAGCGCCTCGGCGGCCTCGCGGGCGGCACGCTCGACGAGCTGGCCGGCACCGCCGACCGCAACCCGCCCACCTTGAAGCAGCGCACGCGCACCGGGCTCGACGAGCAGCAGGTGATCAAGCATCCGGCCTACGTCGAGATGGAGCGCCTCGCGCTCAGCGAATTCGGCCTGGCCGCGATCTCGCACCGCGACGAGACGCTGGGCTGGAAGGGCCGCATGCCGCCGCTCGTGAAATACGCACTGACCTACCTGTTCGTGCAGGCCGAGTTCGGCCTGTGCTGCCCGGTCTCGATGACCGATTCGCTCACGCGCACGCTCAAGAAGTTCGGCGCGCCCGCGCTGGTGCAGAAGTACCTGCCGCGCCTGACCTCGCTCGACTTCGACGAACTCGCGCAGGGCGCGATGTTCATGACCGAGCAGGCCGCGGGCTCCGACATCGCCGCCACCGCCACGCTGGCGCGGCGCGAGGCCGACGGCAGCTGGCGCCTCAGCGGCGACAAGTGGTTCTGCTCGAACCCCGACGCCGACTTCGCGATGGTGCTCGCGCGCGCCGAGGACGGCGTGGCCGGCATGAAGGGCGTGTCGCTGTTCCTGCTGCCGCGCCGGCTCGACGACGGCAGCCTCAACCGCTACCGGATCATCCGGCTCAAGGACAAGCTCGGCACGCGCTCGATGGCCAGCGGCGAGATCCGGCTCGAGGGCGCGCACGCCTTCCTGGTCGGCGAGGAAGGCCGCGGCTTCGTGCAGATGGCCGACATGGTCAACAACTCGCGGCTGTCGAACGGCGTGCGCGCCGCCGGCCTGATGCGCCGCGCGGTGGCCGAAGCCGAGTACATCGCCGCCGAGCGCCAGGCCTTCGGCCGCACGCTCGACCGGATGCCGCTGATGCAGCGCCAGCTCGACAAGCTGCGCGTGCCCGCCGAGCAGGCGCGCACCATGGTCTGCCAGACCGCGCTGGCGCTGGCGCGTTCCGACGCCGGCGAAGCCGATGCCTACGCGCTGCTGCGCATCCTCACGCCGCTCATCAAGTTCCGCGCCTGCCGCGATGCGCGCAAGGTCACGGGCGATGCGATGGAGGTGCGCGGCGGCTGCGGCTACATCGAGGAATGGAGCGATCCGCGGCTGGTGCGCGATGCCCACCTGGGCTCGATCTGGGAGGGCACCAGCAACATCGTCGCGCTCGACGTGATCCGCGCCGTCAAGCGCGAGGGCTCGCTGCCGGTGCTGCGCGCCCATTGCGAACGGCTGATCGCCGAAGCCGACCTGGCCCCGGCCTTCGCCCAGGCGTTGCGCGATGCGCTGGCGCGCGCCGCCGCGCTGGCCGAGACGGCCGCGCGCGAGGGCGGCGACGTGCTCGCGCGCCAGGCCGCCTCGGCGCTCTACCACTGCACCAGCGCGAGCGCGATGGCGTGGGAGGCCACGCGCACCGGCTCGGCCGCGCGGCTGCGCTGGTCGCAGCTCGCGCTGCTGCACCGCGTGCTGCCGCGCGATCCGCTCGCGCCCGATGCGCTGCCCGCGGACTGGACCGCGGCCTGAGCCCTGCCCCCGAACACTCGAACACTCGAACAAAGAACGGAGACCTCCTCTTGAAACACCTCGCTTCCCTCCTCGCGCTGGCCACCGCCTGCGCCGGCCTGCTGGCCGCGGCCCCTGCCGCGCAGGCCGACACCGCCTTCCCTTCCAAGCCAATGACGCTGGTCGTGCCCTTCCCGCCCGGCGGTCCCACCGACGCGATGGCGCGCACGCTCGCGGCCGAGATGAAGGACCGCATGGGCCAGCCGATGATCGTGGAGAACCGCGCGGGCGCGGGCGGCAACATCGGCGCCGAGTACGTGGCGCGCGCCGAGGCCGACGGCCACGTGCTGCTGTTCGGCACCTCGGGCCCGCTCGCGATCAACGCCAGCCTCTACCGCAAGATCAACTACGACCCGGTGAAGAGCTTCGCGCCCGTGATCCAGGTCGGCTACCTGCCGAACATCCTGGTGGTGAATCCCGCGCTGCCGGTGAAGACGGTGCCCGAGCTCGTCGCCTATGCCAAGGCCAACCCCGGCAAGCTCAGCTATGCCTCCTCGGGCAACGGCGCCTCCTCGCACCTGGCGGGCGTGCTGTTCAACTCGATCGCCGGCACCGACTTCCAGCACATCCCCTACAAGGGCACCGGCCCCGCGCTCAACGACCTGCTGGGCGGCCAGGTCAGCATGACCTTCACCGACATCCTCACCGCGCTGCCCTACGTCAAGGCCGGCAAGCTGCGCGCGCTGGGCGTGGCCACCCTCGCGCGCTCGCAGGCGCTGCCCGAGGTGCCCACGATCTCGGAGCAGGGCTACAAGGGCTACGACGTGAGCGTGTTCTTCGGCATCGTCGCGCCCGCCGGCACGCCCGCCGAGCGCGTGGCGAAGCTCAACCATGCCTTCGCCGAGGTGCTGAACTCGCCCAAGGTCAAGCAGATGTTCGCGGCCCAGGGCCTCGAGGCCAGCGCCGACACCTCGCCGCCGAAGCTCGGCCAGTTCATCGCGAGCGAGTCGGCGAAGTGGAAAGACGTGGTCAAGAAGTCGGGGGCGCAGCTCGATTGATGCTGTTCCGGGGCGCGATCACGCCGACGGGGTACCTTGCTCCGCGAATGTCCCCCGGCCTTCGGCCTCCTCCTTTATTTCGCTGCGCAAGGCACCCCATCGTCGTGATCGATGAGCGCCGCGCCTGAACTTCCGGCACGGCCAGAGCGCCTCTCGTGCGGAGGGCATCGGGTACTCCCCGCAGCGAAATCAAGGAGGAGGCCGAAGGCCGGGGGACATTCGCGGAGGGGAGTACCCGGTGTCCTTCGCACGCGCCCCGGACGACGAGACAAAAGGGAACAAGAAATGACACAAGGCGCACTCGCGGGCATCCGGGGCGCGATCACGCCGACGGGGTACCTTGCTCCGCGAATGTCCCCCGGCCTTCGGCCTCCTCCTTTATTTCGCTGCGCAAGGCACCCCATCGTCGTGATCGATGAGCGCCGCGCTCGAGCCGCCGGCACGACCAGAGCGCCTCTCGTGCGGAGGGCATCGGGTACTCCCCGCAGCGAAATCAAGGAGGAGGCCGAAGGCCGGGGGACATTCGCGGAGGGGAGTACCCGATGTCCTCCGCACGCGCCCCGGACCTTCCCCCGGACAAATCAACCCAAAGCATGAAGGCACGCAAATGACATCCACTCCAGGCGCACTCGCGGGCATCCGCGTCCTCGACATCTCCCGCATCCTCGGCGGCCCCTACTGCGGTCAGATCCTCGGCGACCATGGCGCCGACGTGCTCAAGGTCGAGCCGCCGCAAGGCGACGACACCCGCACCTGGGGCCCGCCGTTCAAGGATGGCGTCGCTTCCTACTACCACGGCCTCAACCGCAACAAGCGCGTGCAGCACCTCGACTTCTCGACCGAGGAAGGCCGCGCCGCCCTGCTCGCGCTGGTGGCCGAGGCCGACGTGCTGATCGAGAACTTCAAGACCGGGACCATGGAGCGCTGGGGGGATCGGCTACCAGACCCTGTCGCAGCGCTTTCCGCGTCTGGTCTGGTGCCGCGTCTCGGGCTTCGGCGCCGACGGGCCCCTTGGTGCACTGCCCGGCTACGACGCCGCCGTGCAGGCCATGACCGGCATCATGAGCGTCAACGGCGAGGCCGAGGGCGGGCCGCTGCGCGTGGGCCTGCCCGTGGTCGACATGGTGACCGGCCTCAATGCCGTCATCGGCGTGCTGCTCGCGCTGCAGGAACGCCAGCGCAGCGGACGCGGCCAGTTCGTCGAGGCCGCGCTCTACGACAGCGGCATCTCGCTCTTGCATCCGCACGCCGCCAACTGGTTCATGGACGGCAGCGCCCCGCGCCGCACCGGCAACGCCCATCCCAACATCTATCCCTACGACGCCCTCGCCACCGGCACCGACCCCGTGTTCGTCGCCGTCGGCAACGACCGCCAGTTCGCGAGCCTGTGCGGCTGCATCGACCTGCCCGCGCTCGCCACCGATCCGCGCTTCGCCACCGCGGGCGCGCGCTCGGTGAACCGCGACGCGCTCAAGCAACGGCTCGAGGCCGCCATGGCCGCCTTCGATGGCCGCGTGCTGGTCGAACAGCTCATGGCCGCGGGCGTGCCGGCCGCGCCCGTGCTGCCCGTGGCGGCAGCGCTCGAGCATCCGCACACGGCGCACCGCGGCATGGTGGTCGAGATGGAGGGCTACCGCGGCATCGGCGCGCCCGTGAAGCTGGGACGCACGCCCGCGAGCTACCGGCATGCGCCGCTGACGCCGGGCGATGCGTTCCTGCCTCGCGCGGACGAAGAGGCTGCGTCAAACGCGGCGCACTGAACGCCCGCGGCCGATGCCGTAGCAGGCGATACTGGCCGCCTCGACCTCGGCCGGGTCGTAGAGATTGCGGCCGTCGAACACGGCGCGCGCCGACAGCAGCACGGCCATGCGCGTGAAGTCGGGCCGACGATAGGCCGCCCATTCGGTGACGAGCACGAGCGCATCGGCCCCATCGAGCGCGGCCTCGGGCGCATCGCACCAGGCGATGCCTTCGCGCTCGCCGAGCAGCGCGCGCGCATTCGGCATCGCGGCCGGATCGTGCAGCCGCAGCCGCGCGCCGGCGGCCAGCAGCCGCTCGATCAGCACCAGGCTCGGCGCATCGCGCATGTCGTCGGTGTCGGGCTTGAAGGCCAGGCCCCACACGGCCAGCGTGCGCCCCGCGAGCGTGGCGCCGAAATGGCCGGCGACGAGTTCGAAGAGCCGCGACTTCTGCGCCTCGTTCACCGCCGCCACCGCGGGCAGCAGCCGCAGCGCGGCGCCCTCGCCCTCCTGCTGCAGCGCGCGCAGGTCCTTCGCGAGGCAGGAGCCGCCATAGCCCGCGCCGGCCTGCAGGAAGGCCGGACCGATGCGCGCATCGGCGCCGATCGCGCGGCGCACGCTCTCGATGTCGGCGCCCGCCTGCTCGGCCACGCGCGCCATCTCGTTCATGAAGCTGATGCGGGTGGCAAGCATCGCGTTGGCGGCGTACTTCGCCAGCTCGGCCGAGCGGCGGTCCATCACCAGCCACTGGCGCGCGGGGTCGCGCAGGAACGGCCGATAGAGCTGGGCCAGCAGCGCAATCGCCTCGGCATCGGAGGACCCGACCACGATGCGGTCGGGCGCGCGGCTGTCGTGCACCGCCGAGCCTTCGCGCAGGAACTCGGGGTTGACCGCCACCGCGATCCGGTGCGTCGCACCGCGCCGCGCCAGCGCGTCCCGCACCACCGCCTCGACCCGGTCAGCCGTGCCCGCCGGCAAGGTCGACTTGCAGACCAGCAGGCCGTCGCGGCCGCGGTGGCGCCCCACGGCGCGCGCCACCTCGAACACCGCCGCGAAGTCGACCGCGCCTTCGGCATCGGCCGGGGCATTGACCACGATGAAGAGGATGTCGCCATGCCGCGCGGCCTCGCCGGCATCGTCGGTGAAGCGCAACCGGCCGGCCGCCGCCTCCTGCGCCACCAGCGCGCCGAGCCCCGGTTCGTGCAGCGGCATGCGGCCCGCGCGCAGGCCCGCGATGCGCGGCGCGTCGGTGTCGGCGCACAGCACCGCGTGCCCGGCCTCGGCCATGCAGGCCGCGAAGCTCAGGCCCACATAGCCCGCGCCGAAGACCGAGAGCCTCAAGACGGCGTCCCCGCGGCGGGCCGCGCCCATGAGCGATGGCACTGGCAACCGCGAGGGTTGTGCGATAAAAGCGGCATGCATGCCTTCCCAACGACGTCCGGACAGGAAAAATCGATGATGCCCGATCAAGTGGCGGCGCGCACCGCGCTGGTCCTCGAGACCAACAACCTGCGCGGCGGCGCCGATGCGCAGGCCAGGACCGCCGCCAGCTTGCAGCGGCTGATCGCGCTGCTCGCGCGCCAGAAGCAGCCGCTGTCCACGCTGGCCCAGGTGGTCATCACGCACGACGGCCTCGACGCCGCCACCTGCGAGGAAGTGCAGCGCCTGGCCGGTCGGCCCGTCGACTTCGTGCGCATCGACGCCAGCACCGGCTACTACGACGCCAAGAACACCGGCTTCGCGGCCACCGACGCGGCGCGCTGCGACTGGGTGGTGTTCGCCGATGCCGACTGCCTGCCCGGCGAGGACTGGCTGCGCGAGCTGCTCGCGCCCTTCGCGCGCGCCGACGCGCCGGCCGTGGTGGCGGGCCGCACCAGTTACGCGGCCAACGTGGTGGGCACCGCGCTCACCACCATCGACTTCATGTACTTCCCGAACGAGCACGCGGGCGCGACGAGCAACTTCTACGCGAACAACGTGGCGTTCCGGCGCGAGGTCTTCGACACCCACAGTTACCAGGCGCTCGACGGCGTGTACCGCGCCCACTGCCAGGTGCTCGGCATGCGGCTGCGCGCGGCCGGCATTGCGCTGCACTACGCGGCACGCGCCCACACCGAGCACCGCCTGCCCGACACGCGGCGCGAGGCGCTCAAGCTGCGCTGGATGCGCGGGCAGGACACGTATTCGCTCACGCCGCACCTGCTGCGCAGCTACGTGTCGCCGCGCTGGCACTGGCTCGCGAAGAGCGGCCCGATCGGCCCGCTGTGCGTGCTCGTCACGCGGCTGGGCTTCAGCCTGCGCGCGCTCAACCGGCAGGACCTGCCGCCGCTGCGCGGCGCGCGCTGGGCGCTCGGCGTGCTGCTGATCCTGGGCTTCTCGGCCGTCGACATGCTCGGCGCCTTCGCGCGCGGCATCGGCCTGCACACCACGGGCCGCGCGCACGCGGATGCGCAGGCGCTCTCGTACCACCGTCCCTGAGGCCCGCGACCATGGCACGCCTTCTTTCTCTCGCCGCCCTCGCGCTGCTCGCCCCCGGACTCGCGGCCTCGGCCGAGTTCTCGGGCCGCGGCGTCTTCGCCTTCCGCTCGGGCAGCGGCTGCCCCATCGCCGCCGGCAGCGGCGACAACTGCAACCGGCTCGCGCTCGACGACGAGCACACCCGCGCCACGCTCGACGAGGCCACGCACACGCTGCGCTTCGCCAATGACCGCGGCTACGACGGCAAGCGCATCGTGGGCGACGTGGTGCTGCAGGGCTCGGGCCGCACGGCCGATGGCCAGCGCGTGCCGCTGAGCTTCCATGCGCTGCTGAGCCGCTCGGGCAGCGACTGGTCGTTCAGCAGCCACGCGCATGCGCCGGTGCGCGGCGAGTTCTCCGAGATCCGCATCGATCCCTGGCAGCTCGTGGTCGGCGAGGCCGGCAACGAGCGCGTGCTGTTCAGCAGCGCGCAGGTCGTGGAGGCGCTCGCCAAGCCCTCGCTGACGGCGCGCCTGGCCGACGAACTGGTGCAGGTGCGCGACAACCGCGAGAGCGCCGCGCGCGACGCCGACATCACGGTCGGGCTCGGCGTGTCGAAGGCCGTCAAGTGGGTGGCGCGCACGCGCTTCGCCACGACGCGCAACCGGCCGCTGGCCGAGGCGATGCGCGAGGGCAACTGGTCGCTCGAGTTGCAGGCGCTCAGCGGCCGGATCCCGCGCCAGGTGGTGCAGCGCGACCTGTTCCTCTATGGGCTCGAATCGCAGTCGCTGCTGCAACCGCTGCTGCAGCGCGGCTTCCGCAAGAACGAGAAGCTCACGATCGGCGCCGCCGGCGGCAAGGGCTTCGTGCGCTACGACGGGCAGCAGCGCGAGTTCGCGGGCGCCGACGCCACGGCGCGCGGCTTCCTGCAGGGCAGCTTCCTCGGGCTGGTGCTCGGCTGGCAGCAACAGCAGCTGCAGCCCGTGGCGCTCGATGCGAAGGCCGGCTCGAATGGCCGCTGAGCTGTACGCGCAGGCCGCGCCAGATGCGCCGGGCTTCGAGAGCCTCGCGCCGCCGCGGCTGCACGGCTGGCCCGCGCTGCAGGCCGCGCTGGTGCACCGCGTGAAGCGCGCGGCGCTGCGCCAGCTGCATGCCAGCCGCGCGGGCGAGGCATTGCTGCTGCGCCTCTACCTCGTGGGCGAGGAATCGTCGGAACAGGCGCTGCAGCGCGAACTGCGCGCCGCCGCGCCCGACTGGCTCGAGCGCCAGCTCGACCAGCACCTGGCCGACGAGCAGCTGCATGCGCGGCTGTTCGCCGAGGCCATCGCCGAACGCGGCGGGCGCGCACGGGCCGGCGCCGTCGATGGCGAGCAGCCGCGCCCCGACTGGTTCAGCCGACGCAAGCTCGCGCGCTGGCAGGCGCTGATCCGCCGCCACGCGCCGCACTTCGCGCACGGCGGCCTGGTGCCGGCCTATGCGATCGGCCTCGCGGCCGAGCAGATGGCCTCGCGCATCCTCGAGCGCCACTGCGCGCTGATCGGGCCCGCGCATGCGTTGCATCCGCTGCTCGCGCGCGTGTGGGCCGACGAGCAGCGCCACGTGCGGCTGTGCAGCCACACGCTGCAGCGCTGCGTGGCGCCGCACGAGCGCGCGCGGCTCGCGCAACTGATGGACGAGGTGCGCGCCATCGAGCGCGGCTTCGGCATCACAGGCGCGCTCGGCATGTGGTGCGCGGGCGCGGCGCTGCGGCTGTTGCCGCGTGCAGGCTGAGGCCATGCCGCGCATCCTCTACCTCGCGACCGCGGACGCGCGCGGCCACCTGATGCGCTCGCAGCTGCTCGCGCACGCGCTGCGCGCGGCCGGCGCGCAGGTGCAGGTGCTGACCACCTCCGACGAGGGCGCGCGCTTCCTCGCGGGCTTCGGCATCGACGCGCCCGTGCTCTCGCGCCACTACGCGGTGCAGTTCGACGCGCGGCAGAACATGCTGCGCCGCGAGACCGACCGCAACGTGGCGCACTACGTGTTCCGGCCCGGGCGCATGCTGCGCGACATCGTGCGGCTGAACGGCCTGCTGCGCGAGGCCGACCTGGTGGTCAACGACTCCTTCCATCCCGCGCTGCTGTTCATGGGCGCGCTGCCGCCGTGGCGGCACAAGGTGGTGCACGTGTACGGCGCGAGCCTGCGGCGCGCGCTCGAAGGCAATTTCAGCGGCCGACTGCCGGGCTGGACGGCGCGCGCCTTCGGCCGCATCGTGGCCTGGCAGATCGGGCGCAGCCGCGCGCGCATCGCGCACGATTTCGCGCAGGAGGCACCGGCGCACGATGGCCGCGGCACGCACCGGCTCGCGACGCCGGTGGCGGTGGCCTCGAACGACGACGTTGCGGCCGTTGCTTCGCGGGCCGCGGTCTACCTCAACCCGCACTTCAAGGACGAGGCGCTGGCCGACGGCCTCGAGCGCGGCCTGGCCGCCGCGGGCCTGTACGCGCATTGCGTGGGCGAAGGCTATGCCGGGCGCGCCGGCTGGCAGCCGCAGGACGCCCACTGGATCGACACCGCGGCTCGCAGCGCCTTCATCGTCTCGGCCCCCGGCATGGCGGCGCTGTCGGTGGCCCAGGTCTACCGCAAGCCTATCCTGCTGCTGCTGACCGACCAGCCCGAGCAGGCGAGCAATGCCGAGCGCGCCGCGCAGCTCGGGCTGCACCATCGCGTGGTGGTATGGCGCGGTGACGCGGCCGCGTTCGCAAGCGACGTGGCGGCCGCGGCGCGCGAACTCGGCGCGAGCACCGAGGCCACGGCCGCGCAGGGCCGCGAGGCGGCGCTCGAACGGCTGCAGCCCTGGAGCCAGCTGCTGCTGCGCCTCGCGACGCGACCGGCCGCGGCCGGTGCCGACGCGGCCTATCCGGCCGCGCGCCTGGACTGAAGCACCACGCGCAGCATCCGGTCGAGCGCGCGCTCGGGCGCTGCCGCCGTGGTGTCGGGCTGCGGCAGCGCCGCGGCATCGCCCGTGCCCGCCGGGCTCATCGACACGCGCAGCCTGCGCAAGGTGAAGCCCGAGCGCACGACCGGCTCGTCCGCGCCCTCGGCCACTTCCGCATCGGCCGCCTCGCCCACGAAGAACTGCAGCACCAGGCACTTGCGCTGCGGCGAGGGCACGAGCTCGAACACCAGGCTGCGCCGCCACGCGCCCGAGGTGCGCTGGCCCGGCAGCATGGCGCCGTCGAGCAGCGCGACCACGCGCGTGCTCTGGGCCTCGCAGCGGTAGTCGATGCGCACGCGCAGCCGCTGCGCCGGCGCCTGCAGCGGATGCGCGAACACGGCCGCGGGCGGCAGCGGGATCACCAGGCAGGCCAGCGAGCCCTCGCTCCAGGTGTCGACGTCGTCGGGCGCCGACCAGCCATGGGCCAGCCAGGCCGTGGCCGGATTGCCGGTGCGAAAGGCGTAGTCGCGGCCGAGCACGAGTTCGGGCAACGATTGCAGGCCCGGGTCACGGTCGTCGAGGCCCCAGCGCGTGGAGAAGGCGCGCTCGATCGCGTCGGCGGGCCATGCGCCGGCGCCGGCCGGCGGGGCCGCGGCCTCCTCGCCGGGCGCGCGGCAGGCATCGAGCATGAAGTCGAGCGCGCCGAGCTCGGGCCCCACCGGCAGCCATGGCGAGCAGGCCGCGGGCAGGCACTCGGGCGCATTGCGGTCGGCGCGGATCAGCGCGCGCACGGGCTGCAGGAAGTAGCGCGCCTCGGTCAGCACGCTCGAGGACAGCCCCGCGACGAAGCGCAGGTTCCCGGCCGACAGCAACGCATAGGTGTTCTCTCGCGTCCAGGCGACGTTGGGAATGGCGCGCGCGATCGGCGCGAGGTCGTGCAGCGCGGGCTCGTAGGGGTGCGGCTTCACGACCAGCAGGTCGACCTCCTGGGCCAGCGTGCGCAGCGCGCCGATCACGGCCGACGGATGCTGGCTGCGCCCGCCGCTCACCAGCGAGAGGTCGACCAGGCTCTGGCCGAAGAACAGGCCCACGCGCAGCCGCGGATCGAACAGCGCGCCCGCGCCGCGGCGCGCGAAACGGCCGCGGATCGCGGCCGCGTGGTTCCAGAACAGCTCCTCGTCGATGGCGCGCGCCTCCAGCGCGGCGCGGATGCGCGCGTCGTTGGTGCGCGCGCAGAAGTGCAGGTGCTCGGTGAAGCGGCGCGGATCGATCTCGATGTCGAGGTAGCTCGCGCCGCTGCGGTCGATGCAGTGCTGCAGCGCCGGCGTCAGGCCCCAGCCGATCACCAGGCAGCCCGGGCCGAAGGCCGGCAGGCCCTCGAGCCCGCGCAGCGGCGCGAGGTCGGCGACCGAGGCGCGAGCCCAGCCGGCCGGCGTGGCCGGCAGGCCCAGCAGCGCCATCGCGCGCGCCACGTCGATCGTGCCGCCATGCGAGCGCGGCGCGATCTCGCGCATCGGCAGGCCGAGCCGACCGAGCGCCGAGCCGAAGAAGCCCTGCAGGAAGCGCCGGTTGGCGGGGAAGTAGTGCAGCCCGTTGTCGGGCGAACGGAAGAAGTCGTCGACGAAGAGGACCTGGTGGAACCGGCGTGCGGGCATGGCGGTGGACGGTCGTTGGCTGAGGGAGCCGCCAATCTAGAAGCGCACTCTTAGCGGCCGGTGAGTCCCGCGCCAGGCGCGCGCAAAGTTCGTGCAAAGCAGGAGGCGAAGCGCCTGCCGCGTGTGAACGGCAGGCAAAGTTGCGGCGCCGGAAGGCGGCGCTCAGTCCAGCGTCAGGTTGAGCCCGCGGATCAGGCCGTCCCAGCGCTCGGACTCCTGATGCAACAGGGTGGCGAATTGCGCGGGCGTGCCGCCCACCGTTTCGACGCCATAGGCCGCGAGCTTGCGGTGCACCGCGGGGTTGTGGATCGCGCTCGCGATCGCCTGCTGCAGCCGCGCCACGATCTCGGGCGGCGTGCGCGCCGGCGCCACCACGCCCACCAGCGCGGCCGCCTCGACGCCGTCGATGCCGAGCTCGGCGAAGGTCGGCACATCGGGCAGCTGCGGCAGGCGCACGCGGTCGGCGATCGCGAGCGCGCGCACGCGGCCGCTGCGGATGAAGCCCAGGCACGCGGCGAGGTCGCACATCATGGCCTGCAGCTGGCCGCCGGCCACGTCGGCCACCGCGTTGGCGGCGCCGCGGTAGGGCACGTGCAGCATGCGCAGCCGGGCCTGGCGCTGCAGCAGTTCCATCGCGAGGTGGTGCGGGCTGCCGGTGCCGGCCGAGGCATAGCTGATCTTGCCGGGATAGGCGCGCGCGTCCTCGAGGAAGGCGCGCGCGTCGCGCACGCCGCTGGCCGGTCCGACCAGCAGCACCAGCGGGAAGCGGCCCATCAGCGTGACCGGCGCGAAGTCGCGCTGCGGTTTGTAGCCGAGGTTGCGGTAGAGCACGGGGTTGAACACCAGCGTGCCGTTGTCGGCCGACAGCACGCTGTAGCCGTCGGCCGGCGCGCGCAGCACCTCGGCGGCACCGAGCGAGGTGTTGCCGCCGGTGCGGTTCTCGACCACCACCGGCTGGCCGGTGTCGATCGCGAGCTGGTTGCCGACGATGCGCGTGAGGAAGTCGGAGCCGCCGCCCGCGGGGTAGGGCACGATCCAGCGGATCGGCCGGTTGGGGAATTCGCGCTGGGCCCGCGCGGCAGGGGCACCGAGCAGCAGCGCACCGGCCAGGCCGGCGGCGCCCGCGAGCCAGGCGCGGCGATCAGGCGAGGCGGCCGATGGATCTGCCTGCGCCGATGCCACCGTTGCCACGCGTGCCGTCGCCATCGGTCGTCTCAGGGCGCAATCGGATTGCCCGGCGAACCGAGCGCGTTGGTGCCGACCCGCGCGGGCGCCGCGGCCTCGGGGGCGCGGTAGGTGACCTGCACGGGGGCGGCGGCGGGTGGTGCCGGCGGGACGGACGCCGCCTGGCGCGCGGGATCGTTCCTGCGCACCAGCACGCCCGGCGCGCGGGCCTTGTTGACGCGCGGTGCGGTCGACACCGGCGCGGCGGCGGGCGCCGGGGCCGGCGCGGGTTGCGCGGCTTGCGCACCGCCCGTGGGCGGCAGCTCGGCCGCGACGCCGAAGCCCCCCGCGCTGCCGCCGACACCGGCGCCGACGCTGGTCACCGGACCTGGCTGCACCGCATTGGGCTTGCCCGCGTTGGGATCGTGCAGCACCACGGTCTGGCCCACGCCGGCACCGACCGGGCCGACGCCCAGGCCCATGCCGACCGAACCCGCGACCGCGCCGCTGTTGCTGACCGCGACGCCCGCGCCGAGCGGGCCGAAGCCGGTGTTGAGGCCGACCGAGAAGTTGCCGTCTCTGGTGGCGCCGAGCCCCAGCGAGAGGCCCGGCACGATCGGGATGCCGATCTGGTAGTGGGAGCAGCCGCTCACCAGCAGCGCGAGCAGCACGCCGGCCGGAAGGCCGGCGGCCGCGAGGCGGGTGCGCGGCCGCGTGTTCACACCAGGAGCGCGTTCACGCGCCGCACGTAGGCCGCGGGATCGGCCGGCAGGCCGCCTTCGGCGAGCAGCGCCTGGTCGAACAGGATGTTCGCGAGGTCGTCGAAGTGGGCCGAGCCCTCGAGCTTCTTGACCAGCGCGTGCTCGGCATTGACCTCGAGCACCGGCTTGAGCTCGGGCGCGGGCTGGCCGGCCTGCTTGAGCATGCGCGCGAGCTGCGTGCTCATGCCGCCGTCCTGCACCACGAGGCAGGCCGGCGAGTCGACCAGGCGCGTGGTGACGCGCACGTCCTCGGCCTTGTCCTTGAGCGCTTCCTTGAGCTTCTCGAGCAGCGGCTTGAACGATTCGGCGGCCTCCTCGGCGGCCTTCTTCTCGTCCTCGTCCTGCAGCTTGCCGAGGTCGACCGCGCCCTTGGCCACGCTCTGCAGCGGCGTGCCGTCAAACTCGTTGAGGTAGTTGAGCGCCCACTCGTCGACGCGGTCGGTCATCAGCAGCACCTCGATGCCCTTCTTCTTGAAGACCTCGAGCTGCGGGCTGTTCTTGGCGGCGGCCAGCGTGTCGGCCGTGATGTAGTAGATCGCGTCCTGGCCGTCCTTCATGCGCGCCTTGTAGTCGGCGAAGCTCACGCTCACGGCATCGGTGGTGGTCGAGGCGTAGCGCAGCAGCTTGGCGATGCGCTCGCGGTTGCCGAAGTCCTCGCCGAGGCCTTCCTTGAGCACGGCGCCGAACTCGGCGTAGAACTTGGCGTACTTGCCCGCGTCGTCGGCCGCCGCGGCGGCGGTCTCGGCCGCGGTGGGCGCGTTCTTGTCGACCACATCGGTCACGGCCTCGGTCGGCTCGGGCGTGGGCACCGATTCGCCCGAGCCCACGTCGATGCGGCCCTCGCCGCTCTCGGGGCCGGTCTTCTGCTTCTTCGCCAGGTCCTCGAGCATGCCGAGCACGCGCTTGGTGCTGCCTTCGCGGATCGCCTTCACGTCGCGGCTTTCCTGCAGCAGCTCGCGGCTCACGTTGAGCGGCAGGTCGGCCGAGTCGATCACGCCCTTGACGAAGCGCAGGTAGCTGGGCATCAGCGCCTCGGCGTCGTCCATGATGAAGACGCGCTTCACGTAGAGCTTGACGCCCGCGCTCTTCTCGCGGTTCCAGAGGTCGAACGGCGCCTTGGCGGGGATGTAGAGCAGTTGCGTGTACTCGGTGCTGCCCTCGACGCGGTTGTGGCTCCAGGCCAGCGGCGCCTCGAAGTCGTGGCTGATGCTCTTGTAGAACTCCTCGTACTGCTCGGTCGTGACGTCCTTCTTGGGACGGCTCCACAGCGCGTTGGCCTTGTTGACCGTTTCCCATTCGCCGGTCTTCACCATGTCGCCGGGCTGGTCGTTCTCGCCTTCCTTCCACTCCTCCTTCTCCATGAGGATCGGCAGCGAGATGTGGTCGGAGTACTTGCCGACGATCTGCTTGATCTTCCAGGCGTTGAGGTATTCGTCGGCATCCTCGCGCAGGTGCAGCGTGATGCTGGTGCCGCGCTCGGCACGCGTGATGTCGGCCACCTCGAAGTCGCCGGCGCCGCCGCTGGCCCAGCGCACGCCCTGCTCGGCGGGCAGGCCCGCGCGGCGCGACTCGACGGTGATGCGGTCGGCCACGATGAAGCCCGAATAGAAGCCCACGCCGAACTGGCCGATGAGCTGCGCGTCGGCCTTCTGGTCGCCGCTGAGCTTGCTCACGAAGTCCTTGGTGCCGCTCTTGGCGATGGTGCCGAGGTTGTCGATCGCCTCCTGGCGCGACAGGCCGATGCCCTTGTCGGCGATGGTGATGGTGCGCGCGGCCTTGTCGAAGCTGATGCGCACGTCGAGTTCGGACTGGCCTTCGTAGAGCTCGGGATGGTCGATGGCCTCGAAGCGCAGCTTGTCGCAGGCGTCCGATGCGTTCGAGATCAGCTCGCGCAGGAAGATTTCCTTGTTCGAGTACAGCGCATGCGTGACGAGGTGCAGCAGTTGCGCGACTTCGGCCTGGAACGGGAGTTTGGTGTTGGAGGAATCAGCCATGGAAAAAAGAAAGGTCGGATCGAAAAAATTCTATGTCGGCGCGGCGGTCCGGGCTCGGCCCGGACACAGCTTTTCTACCTGGGGCAAACGGTTTTAAAAATCAACGCTCACAACCGAGATTTCAAGCACTCCATCACGGTTTACTACGAAAAATTCGGCAACACCCCGGAAGCCCTCGTTTTTGGTCAGCAAAAGTTACCAAAAACCACAATCATCGCCTCCGCTGCGCATGCAGTGATTCAACTCAACCGGGGCCCTCGGGGCCCAAAGGGACGGCGATGTTGTTGGATGACCAGGGAGTTGCCGTGGCCTGCCGCTGGCTGGGCCGGAATGCCGTGGCACCGCGGGGCCGCCCGGGCGTCGGCTGCCTGGCGGCGCTGGCCTGCCTCGCGGCGGAGGCGCAGACCGCGCCACCCGCTGCGGCCGCCGAGGCCCGCATCGAGCCGATGGACCGGGCGCAGGCGCAGCAGGCGCGGCTGAGGGCCCTCGTCGAGGCGGCGCCGCAGGCCTACCAGGACCGGTTCATGAGCGCCGACGAAGCCGGCGCCGCGCTCGCGGACGAGAGCGAAGCGACCTCCGCGCAGCCCCAGGGTTTTCGCGCCTGGTCGATCGAAAGCCGCGTCGGCTTCGGCGAGGCGAGCAGTTCCGGCGCCGGACGCCGGCGCGCGCTGGAGTTCGGCCAGCGCATCGACTACCGCCGCGAGACGCTCAACCACGGCGAGTGGCTGCTGCAGGCCGACGGCCGCCGCTGGACCGGCGACAGCGAGGCCCTGGGCGGCGGCATCGGCATGCTGGGCTACGCGCAGGATGCGGGCAGCGGCCGCCTCACGCTGCGCAACCTCGCGTTTCCGCTGACGCCCAGGACCTTCGCCGACAGCGCGCTGGGCGACCTCCACAGCGAGCTCACCGCGGGCCTGGCGCGCCACTACCGGCTCTCGCTCGGCAGCAGCACGGTGCGCGGCGCCGCGCTGCGCGTGTACGACGCCGACAGCGACTGGCGCGCGGGCTTCGGCGCGCGCGGCGACCTCCGGGGCGGTCCCTATCCGGGCTTCGAGCGCAGCCAGGGCACGCTCGGCTGGCTCGGCCTGACGCAGCGCGTGGGCGGGAGCGGCTTCGTCGCCGCGCAACTGAACCGGGCGCGCGACCTCCCGGCCTGGACCCTCGACCCGTTCACCGGCCAGGGCGTTGGATCGCGGCATGTCGAGAGCGGGGCCGGCGCGCTGGGCTGGGGCGGCGAGGTGGAGCGCGATGGCGACTTCCGGGTCCGCGCCACGCTGGTCGGCAGCCGCACGCGCTCGCCGACGCCGGGCGTCGCCATCGGCGATTCGCGCGGCCTGTTCGTCGAGGCCGGCGCGCGCCTGGGGGCCTACCGCCACGAGTTCGGCGCGCACGCGGCCGGGCCGAACCTCTTCTTCGGCGACCAGCTCGTGGCCGACGGCACGCGCGGCGCCTACTGGCGCGTGGACCGCGGCGGCAGCCGCGTGCACTGGGGCGCCGGACTCGAGCACGAACGCACGCGGGCCGACGCCGCCTTCGGGCTCGCGGGCTCCAGCCGCGGTGGCGCGAACGGCAACTTCCTCTACCAGTTCGACCGCCATGCCTCGGTCGGCGGCAGCCTGGGCCTGCAGCGCACGCGCTACGACGGAAGCGCGGACGCCATCGCCGGCAGCGACTCGCGCAGCCTCCACGCCAGCGTCTTCCACCAGCGGCGCATCCTCGACGGCCTGCGCAGCCGCTTCAGCCTGACCGTGCGGCGCAACGAACTCATCGTGCTCGGCGACCAGGCCGCCACCGGCCACGAATGGCAGTGGGAGCAGGACTGGATCGGCGCGGGCCGCGAGACGCTGCGCCCCGAACTCACCACCACGCTCGGCTACGCGCGCGACCGCAGCGGCGGCGTGCCGCGCAACTACCCCACGGCCGGCGTGCAGTTCCTGTGCTGGATCGACAGCGGCTTCCACGTCGGCGGCAACCTGCGCTACACCTCGCAAAGCGGCGGCCTGCACACCAGCCGCGGACTGTCGGGCTCGCTCACGGCCGAGAAGGCGCTCGCCCGCGGCTGGCGCCTCGGCTTCGCGGCCTCGTTCAACCAGGCGCGCGCCGCCGTGGCGCCCACCGCGAGCCTCGGCCCTCGGCTGTACCGCAGCAACGACCGCAGCGCCTACGTCTACCTGCGCTGGGACGGCAGCGCGGGCACGGCCTTCCAGACCGCCGGCGTGCGCGACGCCGACGCGGGCGCCGGTGTCGGCAGCGTGGCCGGGCACGTGTTCTTCGACGCCAACCGCGACGGCGCGCGACAGCCCGACGAAGGCGCCGCCGCCCAGGTGGAGGTCCTGCTCGACGGCCGCTACCGCGCCACCACCGACCGCGACGGCCGCTTCGAATTTCCGCTCGTGACGACCGGCCGCCACCGGCTGAGCCTGGCGCTCGACAGCGTGCCGCTGCCCTGGGGCGCGGCCGGCGACGGCGGCGTGGACGTCAGCGTTCCGCTGCGCGGCCGGGTCGGTGCCGAGATTCCCGTGACCCGGGTGGGCGAATGAGCAGCGCGCCCCACCCGGTCCTTTCCCGCCCACCGCTGCTCTTCTTCATCCATCGAGGCCCCTCATGAAACCCAGCGCCCCTTCCCATCGCCTGCTCGCCCTCTGCGTGGCGGCCCTCTGCCTGGCCGCCGGCGACGCGGCCCGCGCCGAAAGCCAGTACGGCGCGGGCACCGGCACCATCACGGCCCAGGCCAAGGTCAACCTCAGCGTGACGGTGCCCAAGCTCATCCTGCTGCGCGTGGGCGCGGCCAACACCGCCGTCGACACGCTGCGCTGGAGCTCGGCGCTGGAGATCCCCGCCGTTCCCACGCCGGCCCTGGCCGACACCACCAACACCGGCGTGGACTGGAACGGCGCGGCACCGGCCGCGAGCGTCGCCACCGCGGCCGGCGCCGACACGCTCACCGTCTACGCCTGGACCAATGCCGGCACCGGCACCATCCATTGCGCGCTCGGCGCCTGGAACACCACGGGCGGCCCGGCCGACGCCAACTTCACGGTCACCGCCGAGGGCACGCTGCCGCACCCGGGCGCGAACCTGGGCGCCTGCGCCTCGACCGCGTTCCCGTCCAACATGGTGGCCACGGGCACCTGGACCTACTCGCTCGGCGGCGCGCCGGCCGGCTGGCGCGCCAACACGTACACCAACACCATCACCTACACCGCGCAAGGCATCTGATGCGCCCCCGCCCGGCCCAGGCCCTACTCGCCGCCGCGCTGCTGGCCGCGGGCCTCGCCGCGCCCGCGGAGGCCGTCGTCACGACGGTGACCGACGTCGGCCTGGTCTATGCGATCTCGGTGCGCGTGGGCGCGGTCAGCGGCGTCGACACGGTGGCCTTCCACGTCGCCGGCAACAACGTCGGCCTGGCGCCGGCGCCGGTGGCGGGCTCGCCGGTCATCGAGGTGTCGGTCACGCCGTTCCGGCCCGCGAATTCGTCGTCCACGGCGCGGCCGGTGACGCTGCGCGTCGACTCGACGCCCGGCCTGGCCTGCCAGTCGGGCGGCTGCGGCGCCACCCTCATCCCGTTCAGCCAGATCGCCTGGACCGCCAGCAACAACGGCGCCGCCGCCACGGGCGACATCCAGAGCGGCCGCTTCGACGGCGGCGCCAACCAGCAGATCGCGAGCTTCAACGCCAACGCGACCTTCTGCTCGGCGCCGGTGCTGCTGCTGTGCCTGGGCTACACCTACCGCTCGAACGCGATCAGCGCGACGCGAATGCAGTTCAGCTACGACAACGACGTCCTCTATCCCGCGGGCAACTACCGCGGCACCGTGCGCTTCACGGCGTCGATGGAGTGAAGCGCATGCGGGCATCGATCGTCCCATGCGCCGCGCTGCTGCTGCTGGCGCTGACGCCGCCGGCCGGCGCGGGCGTCGCTCGGCTGGACGACTCGGCCTCGCCGCGCGCGCGGGTCGACACCGACTTCCGCCGCGCGCAACCGGTCGACGGCATCCGCTTCGACCTGCCGTTCGGACGCATCGAGTACCGGCTCGCGACCGCGCCCTACGTCGGCCGGCGCGCGCGCATCTTCTACGTGATCCCCGCCGCCATCCCCGGCCTGCGCTCGCCCGCGGGCATGCAGCTGCAATGGCGCAGCCACGGCGCCTTCGCGAGCGCCAGCGGCCGGCCGGGCGACCGCGTGCCGGTCTGGAGCGGCACCGTCGCCACCGCCTGGATGAACGAGAGCTTCGAGCTCACGCTGCGCCTCGATCCGCGCGAACTGCGGCTGCCGCCGGGGGCTGCGCTGCGCTTCGAATCGATCTTCGAAATCGAGACCCTGCCATGACCCAGCCTTGCCCCACGCACGCGCTGCGGCGGCGCGCCGCCACCTTCGCCCTGCTGCTGGCTTGCATCGGCGGCGCGGCGGCCGCGCCGTTCGAGATCGCGGTCTCGCCCTCGCGCTTCGAGCTGTCGGGCCGCGGCGGCACGCGCCTGGGCCAGTCGCTGGAGATCCACAACCTCGCGCCGGTCGCGACCGAGGTGACGGTGCGCACCATCGACTGGCACTACTCGGCCGAGGGCCGGATCAGCTACCACGACGACCTGCAGCCCGGCAGCTGCCGGCCCTGGGTGGCGCTCGAGCGGCGCAGCGTGCGGCTGCCCGCGCGCGGCAGCCGGGCCTATCGCTTCCAGATCGAGCCGCCCGCGGGTTCGCCGCGCGGCGAATGCCGCTTCATGATCGCGATCGAAGGCAGCGAGCCCGCGCAGCAGGCGCTGATCCAGGGCGGCGGCGCCAGCCTGAGCCTGCCGGTGACGGGGCGCATCGCGGTGGCCGTGTACCTCGCGCTCGACGGCGCCGAGCCGCGGCTCGACCTGCAACGGATCGCCAGCGGCGACAGCGGCGGCCAGCGCCGCATCGCCGTCACCGTGGCCAACAGCGGCGACGCGCACGGTCGCCTCGAAGGCAGCCTCGAGGCCGTCGACAGTCGGGGCCACGCCTTCGCGCTGGTGCCCGAGGGCACGCCGATCCTGCCCGGCCAGACCCGCACGCTGGCGCTGCTGCCCCAGGGCGAAGACGGCCGCGCCGCGCCGCAGCCCGCCTACCCGGTGAAGGCCGGCGGCACGCTGGACTGGGAGGGCGGCAGCTTCAAGCTGGAGGCGACGCTCGAATGACGTCGCACATGGCCCTGCGCGGCACGATGGCGGCGGCGTGCCTCGCGCTCGTCGCTTCCGCGCGGGCCGAGACGGCCACCTCGGCATCCGGCTTCGACGTGCCGCGCAGCGCGACGGCCAGGCTGGACTTCAGCCTCTCGATCCAGAAGTTCCTGTTCTTCGGCGTCGGCGCCAGTCCCTGGCCGGCGCAGAGCAATGCCGTGGGCACCGTGCGCTTCGTGCTCGCGCCGTCGATCCCGCCGGCCGGCGTCGCGCCCGTGGCCGGCAGCCGCAGGGCCGTGGACTGGCCCGGCGGCGCGCCGGTCTTCGCGGTCACGGCCTCGGACCACGTGCTGCCCGTCGAGGTGCGCAGCAATGCCGGTCCCATCGCCATCCGCGCCGAGGCGAGCACGCCGCTGTCCAACGGCAGCCACACCATCCCGATGTCGGAGATCACCATCGCCTCGAGCAACCCCGGCCTGCCCGCGCCGCCGGTGCCCGCCAGCGGCATCGGCGGCGCCGCGATCGTCGCGGGCACGGGCTTCTCGAATCTCGTGACGCTGCAGAAGGCCAGCTGGACCTTCGGCTATGCCAACAGCGCGAGCCGCAGCGCGGGCAGCTACAGCGGCGTGCTGCGGTTCACGGCCAGCACGCCCTGAACGCGGGCCTGAACGCGGGCCTCAGCGCGGCAGCGCTTCGACTTCGCGCGTCCAGCGGTCGATCAGCCGCTTGCGCTCGGCCGCCTGGCCGTACTTCTGGAAGTCGTACTTGATGAGCTTCACGCCGTCCATCGAGGGAATGCGCGGATCGGGCTTGAAGGTCTTGTTGGCCGGCGACTGCAGGCTGCCGGCCTTGGCGCCGATGGACTGGCCCGCGGGGCTCATGAGCCAGTCGTAGTAGCGCTTCGCGTTCTCTTTGTTGCGCGCGCCCTTCACCAGCGCGATGCCGCCGATCTCGTAGCCCGTGCCCTCGCAGGGCGCGGCGGTCTTGACCGGAAAGCCGTCGTGGCGCCAGCGCTCGAAGCCGAAGATGAAGCTCACGCCGACCGCCACTTCCCCCTTGGCGACGTTGGGCGCCTGGGCCTGGCCGCTGCGCGTGTAGCTGGTGACGTTGCGGTGCAGCTGCTTGAGGTAGTCGAAGGCCGCGTCCTCGCCCATCTGCTGCACCAGGCCCGCGATGATGGTGTAGGCCGTGCCGCTGGTGGCGGGGTGCGAGATCTCGATCTCGCCCTTGTAGCCGGGCTTCACGAGGTCGGCCCAGCAACGCGGCTCGGGCAGCTTCTTTTTCTTCAGCAGCTCGGTGTTGAAGCCGAAGCCCATCGCACTCGTGTAGAAGCCGCCGACCATGTTCTGCGACAGCGCGTACTGGCGCACGGCCCAGTCGTGCAGGTCGTTGATGTAGGCCGGGCGGTAGGGCTCGAGCAGGCCCTGCTCGGCCGCCTGCAGGAAGGGATCGCCGGTGCCGCCCCACCAGATGTCGGTCTTGGGATTGGCGGCCTCGGCGCGCAGCTGGGCGCCGATCTCGCCCGTGCCCTTGTGGGCCTGCAGCACCTTGATGCCGGTCTCGCGCGTGAACGCGGCGGCCGCGGCCTCGCACCAGCCGGCGTCGGTGCTGCACAGCGCGTTGACCGTGCCCTGCGCTCCCGCATGCGACGCGAAGGCCAGCAGGGCGGCGGCCGCGCCGAGCGCGGCGAAGGTGCGGGTGAGGGCGAAGGGGCGCATGGGGGATCTCCTCGGGGGCTGGCGCCCAGGATAGCGCCGGCGCGCGCGGGCGCCGACAGGGTTCAGTCGGTTGCCAGCAGCGGCGGAAGATGCTCGGCCAGCCAGTCGATCACCACGCGCGTCTTCAGCGGCAGGTAGCGGCTGCGCGCGCGGATCACGTGCAGCGCGAAGCCGAAGGGCCGCGGCTCGTCGAACACCCGCACCAGCGTGCCCGCCGCCAGCGCCTCGGCCGCGAGCCAGGCCGGCAGCCGCGCGAGCCCCATGCCGCCGATGGCGGCCTCGAGCAGCACCTCGGCGCTGTCGCAGCGCAGCCGCGCCGGCAGCAGCACCTCGGCGACGCGATCGCCGGCATGGAAGCGCCAGGCCGAGGCCGCGCCGTCGCGCGCGTAGAGCACCGCTTCGTGCGGCGGCTTCAGGTCCTCGATGCCTTGCGGACGGCCGCGCTCGGCCAGGTAGGACGGCGCGGCGCACAGCACCATCCACTGCATGCCCACGAGGCGCGCGACCAGCGCCGTGCTGTCGCCGAGATCGCCGCTGCGGATCGCGAGATCGAGCCCCTCCTCCGCGAGGTCGACGAGGCGGTCGCTGAAGCCCAGTTCGAGCGAGAGCTGCGGATGCCGGCGCGCCAGCGCCAGCAGCAGCGGCCCGATCTTGAGCCGCCCGAGCATGGCCGGCATGCTGACCCGCACCACGCCCGAGGCCGTGCTGCGCGCCGCATCGGCCAGGGCCTCGGCGGCCTCGAGCTCGGCCAGCGCATTGCGGCAGCGCTCGTAGTAGCCATGGCCCTCCTGGGTGAGGCTCTGGCTGCGCGTGGTGCGCAGGAACAGCCGCGTGTGCAGCCGCGCCTCGAGCCGCGCGATGCTCTTGGCGACCGCCGAGCGCGTGACGTGCAGGCGCTGCGCGGCGAGCGCGAAGCTGCCGGCCTCGACGGCGGCGACGAATTCCTCGATGCCTTGCAGGCGCTGGCTCATTGGCGAATTTCAGGCAACAAATCTCGGAAAATTATCCACCACCGACGCCTGAAGAGCGTCAATAGCATCAGGCCTTCTTCTTTTCGCGGAGGCCCTTCATGCCCGAAACCACCCTGCGCCGCTGGCAACTTCCCGCCTACGGCCGCGCCCATCTCGAACAGGTCCGGGCGCCCTTGCCCGCGCCCGGCCCCGGCCAGATCCTGGTGCGCGTCGGCGCGGTCGCGCTCAACTACCGCGACCTGCTGATGACCGAGGACGGCATGGGCATGCCGCTCGCGCTGCCGTTCACGCCGGGCTCGGACATGGCGGGCACGGTCGAGGCGGTCGGCGACGGCGTGCGCCGCTTCGTGCCCGGCGAACGCGTGATCAACACCTTCTGGAACGGCTGGATCGACCACCACTGGCCCGCCCATGCCGTGCCCGCGGGCGGCCCCGGGCCGGGCATGCTGGCCTCGCACGTGCTCATCGACGCCGAGGCGGCCGTGGCCGCGCCCGCGTCGCTCTCGCTGGCCGAGGCCAGCACCCTGCCCTGCGCCGGGCTCACGGCCTGGTTCGCGCTGGCCGAGCTCGGCGCGCTGCGCGCGGGCCAGACGGTGCTGATCCACGGCACCGGTGGCGTGGCGCTGTTCGGGCTGCAGATCGCGCGGCTGCATGGGGCGCGGGCCATCGTGGTGTCGGGCAGCGCCGACAAGCACGAGGCCGCGCGCGCCCTCGGCGCCAGCCACGTGCTGGCGCGCGACAGCGACTGGCCCGCCGAGGTGCGGCGCCTGACCGGCGGGCGCGGCGCCGAGCACGTGCTCGAGCTCGCGAGCGGGCCCAACCTCGACCGCTCGCTGCAGGCCTGCGCCCAAGGCGCGCGGGTGTCGGTCATCGGCATGCTCGAAGGCACGACGCTCGACGCCTCGTTCTACGGCCTGGTGCTCGGCCGCGTGACGGTGCAGGGCATCGGCGTGGGCCACCGGCGCGCGCTCGAGGACCTCGTGCGCGCCGTCGACGCCAACGGCCTGCGCCCCGCGATCGCCGCCAGCTACGGCTTCGACGCGCTGCCGCGGGCGCTCGACCACCTCGCGCGCGGCGCCTTCGGCAAGATCGTCGTGACGCCCTGAAGCCGCGCGGCCCTGGCGCCGCGCGGAAAACCGCGGCGTTTTCGTGAACAGTTGCCCGCCTTGCCCGATCCGGTGCGGGCATCCGAAGCCTTCCTCTTCCTTTCCCGTTTCAGAATCCGCGCGCGCCGGGTCTCCCCGGCGTTTTCGTTGGCATCCAGAACATCAAAAGAGAGGAAATCGAACATGGAACGCAGGGACTTCAGTGCACCGCAGAAATGGACCGCCGAATTCATCGGCACCTTCTGGCTCACCTTCGGCGGCTGCGGCAGCGCGGTGCTCGCGGCGGGCTTTCCGGAACTGGGCATCGGCTTCGCGGGCGTCGCGCTGGCCTTCGGCCTCACGGTGCTGACCGGCGCCTACGCGCTCGGCCCGATCTCGGGCGGGCACTTCAACCCCGCGGTCTCGATCGGCCTCGCCGCGGCCGGGCGCTTCCACCCGGCGCAGCTCCCGGCCTACATCGTGGCGCAGCTGCTGGGCGCGATCGCCGCCGGCGGCCTGCTCTACCTGATCGCCACCGGCAAGGCCGGCGCGCAGCTCGGCGGCTTCGCCACCAACGGCTACGGCGAGCACTCGCCCGGCGGCTACAACCTGATGTCGGCGCTGCTGATCGAGGTGGTGCTCACGGCCGTGTTCCTGGTCGTGATCCTCGGCGCCACCGGCCGCCGCGCGGCGCAGAACTTCGCGGGCCTGACCATCGGCCTGTGCCTCACGCTGATCCACCTGATCTCGATCCCCGTCACCAACACCTCGGTGAACCCCGCGCGCAGCACAGGCGTGGCGCTGTTCGGCCCGGTCTATGCGATCGAGCAGCTGTGGCTGTTCTGGCTGGCGCCGATCGCGGGCGCCCTGATCGGCGCGCTGATCTACCGCGGGCTGCGGCTGCGCGGCAACGGCGGCAGCGGAAGCGGCGACAGCACGCACTGAACGCGCGGCGCGCATACGACAAAAGGGGAGGCATCGCTGCCTCCCCTTTTCTCATGGCGCCGAAGCGCGGGTCGCTCAGCTGCCGGTGGCCGACTTCACCAGCGGCGCCGAGGTCGACTGGCCGATCGACTCGGTGCCGCTCGGATGCGAGGCCGCGTAGGCGCCGGCCTGGATGTCCGACACCGGCGTCACCGAATTCATCGCGGGCGCGCTGGTCGACTGGCCGATGGACTCGGTGCCGCTCGGGCGCGCGGCAGCCATGGCCGCTGCCTGGATGTCGGCGCTGGCGGGCGAGTTCATCTGCAGCGGGTGGTAGTCCGAACCGTCCATCTTTTCCTGGGCCGATGCGGTGATGGCGCCCGTCGCCGCGAACGCGGCGAAGGAGGCGACGGCGAGAAGCTTGAAAGAAGTGCGCATGCGTGTTCTCCTGGTCACAGGTTGTCCCGGCCTCGTGCCGGCGCCGACGGGCGCGCGGCAGGCCTGGACGCACTCTATGCAGGCCGACTGAGGGCAGCGTGAGTAAAGAGTTACGCGAGCCTTAGCGGGCGTTGCGCGCCGCTTCGACGACGTTCAACGAATTTCTGACACCGCCTTGCGCCGGCTGGCACGAAGGCATTCATTCATTCGCCGGCCGCGCCCACCTCGCCGTACGGAATGCGCCCCTCGCGCTCGGCCTGCGCCGCGAGCGCGCTGACGCTGTCGCGCGTGAGCCCCGGCTGCGCGCGCTCCATCGGCGGCGCGGTCTCCTGCGACAGCATCGGCGAGGCAGTCGCGGTCTGCGTGGCCTGGGCGGCATCGCGCGCGAAGTCGGCGCGCGAGCGCTGCGACTGGAACTGCAGCGCGTGCTCGGAACCGTCGGCCTCGTCGGCCTGCGCGGCCACCATCGGTGCCAGCGCCACCACGGCGCCGGCGGCCGCGATGAGGGCGAACCGGCGCGAAGAAAAGAATGCGATCTGCATGGCGAACTCCTTGAATGCGGGCTCGCGATGGCCGCGACATGCGGCCCCTCGGCCCTGGAGATTCACTTAGGGCCTGTTAACCCTATTCAAGGGGTCGCGAAGCTCGCCAAAGCCCGCCCATCAAGGCGCGTGACGACGCGTGTGCGTCCGCACACGCTAGGAGCGCAACGCCGAGGGGCGGGCTTTGGCGAGCTTCCCTCCGGGTTGCCCCGCCAAGGGGCCGTCTGCGGCGTTGCCCGCGCTTGCAAGGCGGACGCCTTGCTGCGCACGGGCGCCTTGCATCCAGCCCCTTGGCGGGGCAACGCGACCCCTTGAATAGGGTTAACAGGCCCTAAGCCGCGAGTCTCAGCAGGGGCTGAGCAAAAACTTCGCAGCGCGTGAGGGCCGCTACGGCTTCTCCGCCTCGGGCTCGGCCGGCAGGTGCACGCGCGCGCGCAGGCCGCGCCCGTGCTCGCGATTGCTCAGCTCGATGCGCAGCCCGTTGCGCTCGGCCGCGGTGCGCGCGATCGCGAGCCCCAGGCCGCTGCCGCCGGCGGCCGCGCCCGGCACGCGGAAGAAGCGGTCGAACACGCGCGCCATCGCATCGTCCGGAATGCCCGGCCCGTTGTCGAGCACGTCCACCACGCCGTGGCCGTCGACCGCGTGCAGCTTCACGTCGACCACGCCGCCTTCGGGCGCATAGCGCAGTGCGTTGTCGATCAGGTTGTCGAACACGCTGCGCAGCTCGGCCGCGGGCGCGAACACCACCGGCGCGATGCTGCCCTCGAAGCCCACGTCGACCCGGCGCGCATCGGCCAGCACCATGAGCTGGCTCACGCTCTCGCGCAGCAGCACCTCGATGTCGACCGCCTCGCGCGCCGTCGCGCGGCGCGGCGCGTCCTGGCGCGAGAGGCTCAGCAGCTGCTCGATCAGATGCTGCGCGCGCGTCACGCCGGCCTCGAGCTGCACGAAGCGCTCGGTGGCCTCGCCGGCCGGGATGTGGGCGCGCAGGTTCTCGATCTGCAGGCCGATCGCGGCCATCGGCGTGCGCAGCTCGTGCGCGGCGTCCTGCACGAAGCGGCGCTGCGTGGCGAAGGCGCTGCGCACGCGGCCCAGCAGGTGGTTGAAGGAGGCGACCAGCGGCGCGATCTCGTCGGGCACGCGCGCCAGCGGCAGGTCGGTGGGACTGCGCTCGTCCTGCGAGGCCACGTCGCGCGCCACCGCGCGCAGCGAGCGCGAGGCGGCCGAGACGATCAGCCACAGTGCGAGCAGCGCCACCGGCAGCAGCAGCGTGATCGGCAGGCCCTCGAGCAGCGCGCGGCGCAGGGCACGGCGGCGCCGGTAGTCCTCGTTCTGCAGCACCTGCACGCGCCGCTGGTCGGCATGCGTGCCGGGCTCGGCGGTGAAGGCGCGCCAGTGGGCCCAGGCCTGCGGTCCGGTGCGCAGGTCGCCGAAGCCCGGGCGGGGCTGCAGCGGCATCGGCAGGTCGGGCCAGGAACTGCTGAGCAGCCGGCTGCCGTCGGGGCTCCAGATCTGCACCACGAAGGCGCCGCGCTCGAGCACGGCCTCGCTGTTCAGCAGGCGCGGCGTGCGCGACTGGTCGCCGCCCGCGTACGACTCGGCCACCAGCCGCATCTGGTCGTCGAGCGCGTTGTGCACCAGGTTGCCGTAGGCCAGGAACGAGAACCAGGCCGTGAGCACCGCCGCCGCGAGGTGCAGCGTGATGAGCCACAGCAGCAGTTGGGTGCGCAGCGAGCGCGGCCGGCGCCAGCCGCCCGTGCCGGCGCTCACGCGGCCACGCGCCAGCCGAGCCCGCGCACGTTGCGGATCGACTCGGCGCCGAGCTTGCGGCGCATGCCGTGGATCAGCACGTCGATCGCGTTGCTCGTGACCTCCTCGCCCCAGCCGTAGATGCGGTTCTCGAGCTGCTCGCGCGAGAGGATCGCGCCCGGGCGTTCGAGCAGCGCATGCAGCAGCGCGAACTCGCGCGCGGTCAGCGCCTCGCGGTTGCCGTTGACGACCACCTCGCGCGTGGTGAGGTCGAGCTGCAGCGCGCCGCTGCCCACGAGCGAATGCGCGGCGCCGTCGCGGCGGCGCACGATGGCGCGCATGCGCGCGAGCAGCTCGCGGAATTCGAAGGGCTTGAGCAGGTAGTCGTCGGCGCCGAGGTCGAGGCTGTGGATGCGGTCGTCGAGGCCGTCGCGCGCCGTGAGCACCAGCACCGGCGTGGCATCGCCGCGTTCGCGCGCGCGGCGCAGCACCTCGGTGCCGTCCTGGCGCGGCAGGCCCAGGTCGAGCAGCACGCAGGTGTAGCCGCCGTCGCCGAGCGCGCTCTGCGCGAGCTCGCCGTCGCGCACCCAGTCGGCCGACCAGCCCGCTCCCTCGAGCGCCTGTTTCAGGCTGCGCCCGATCATTTCATCGTCTTCCACCAGCAGAACGCGCATCGCAGCGACTCCTCATATCACGCAGAAAGCGCCGCACCGCCTCGCGGCACGGCCGTGCGCCAGGGGGCATCGGGTCCGGGCCGCAAGGTAGCACGCGAACGGGATGATCGGTAGTGCCTGCGCCGCGGCGCAGACTAAGGGCGAATACTTAGACGGTGCTTAGGCGCCGTACCGCCCGAGGGGTCAGGCGCCGCTCAGGCAACGGGCCGCGCGACGCGCACCGCATGGCGTTCGCCGGGCGCGTCGGCGGTGAAGGCCAGAAGGCGCAGCGCCTCCTGCTCGGCGCCCTCGCGCCCTGCCTTGGGCCAGCGCGCGAAGGGTTCGAGCACGGCGGTGGCGGCGCCCTTCGCACGCTCGATCTTCCAGGTGCCCGCGACGAAGCCGTCGATCAGCACCGTGCCGCGCACGATGCCATTGATGGTGAACACGCGCGGGCGATGCGCCTCGTCGAGCACGCGGCCGCGATCGTCGTGCGCGAGCAGCAGGTTGTCCCACTCGGCGAGCAGCCGCGGCGGCGCGGGCGTCGCTTCGTCGGGACGCGGCGCGCGCGGCAGGTCGAACAGCGTTTCGCCGTGCGGGCCTTCGAAGCGGCGCAATCGCGTGCCGAGCCGCTCGGCCACGGCCTTCCAGCCCGTGAGGCCCGACCACGCGCCGGCATCGGCCAGGGTCGCGGGACCGAAGGCGGCGAGGTAGCGCAGCAGCAGGTCGTCCTGCGTGGCACTGCCCTCTTCTTCCTCGTTCTTGCCGAGCCAGGTGCCGAGGCGCTGCAGCAGCGCGTTCTGGTGCGAATTCCAGCTGCCCGCCGGCGGCAGGTGCACCAGCGGCAGGTTGTTGCGGATCAGGCCGGCGAGCGAGGCCGGTTCGCTGCGCGGCCAGCGTTCGAGCAAGGCCTGGCCGAGTTCGGTGCTGGTGCGTGCGCGCTCGTCGAGCAGTGCGCGGCCCATGGCCAGAGCCTCGGCGCGGTCGACGCCTTCGAGCGCGCGCTTGTGATTGCCCAGCAGGCCGCGCTGATGCGCCGCATCGAGCAGCGGCCGCCAGGCCAGCGCATCGCGCGCGCTCACCAGGTGCAGGGTCGCGCGCATCATCGACAGCCGCACCACGCGGCGCCGGCGCAGCGCCTCGGTCAGGGCTTCGCGCGGGAACTCCTCGAGCCGGCTCCAGAGGCCGACATAAGGGCGGATTGGGTGCCTGCGCCTGCAGCCCCGCGAGGCGCTCGATGGCCTGCGCCACCGGCAGGCGCTGGCGCGCCAGCAACATCTGCCGCGCCAGCGTGGCGCGGTTCAGCGCGCGCAGGCTCAGAACTTCTCGTGCGGTGCCAGATAGCGCCATTGACCCAGCGGCAGGTTACCGAGCATGACCTTGCCGATGCGCACGCGCTTGAGCCCCACCACCTTGAGGCCGACCAGCTCGCACATGCGGCGGATCTGGCGCTTCTTGCCTTCGGTCAGCACGAAGCGCAGCTGCTCGGGGTTCTGCCATTCGACGCGCGCGGGCTTGAGCGCCTGGCCGTCGAGGCTCAGGCCGTGGCGCAGCTTGGCGAGCATCGCGGGCGGGAACACGGCCTGCACATTGGTCGTGACCGGGTCGTCGTCGTCCATGCGCACCAGCTGGCCGGTGGGCGCGGGCTGGCCCAGGCCGTGGTAGGCCACGCGCACCAGATACTCCTTCTCCATCGTCGAGTCCTCGCCGATCAGCTGGCGCGCGACGCGGCCGTCCTGCGTCATCACGAGCAGGCCGATGGAATCGATGTCGAGCCGGCCGCAGGGCGCGAGGCCGCGCAGCTGCTGCGGGTTGAAGAAGAAGCGCGCGTTGTCCTCGGCCCAGCGGTTGGCGGGCGTGAACAGCGTGACCGCGGGCTCGTGGCCGTCCTCGGCCTGGCTGCTGACGTAGCCGATGGGCTTGTTGATGAGGATGGTGACCTGGTTGGCCTGCTGGCCCTTGGCCGCCTTGTCGATCTCGATGCGGTCGGCGGGCGTGACCTTGACGCCCATCTCGGCCGGCTTGCCGTTGACCTTGACCCAGCCGTTGGCGATCCATTCGTCGGCCTCGCGTCGCGAGCAGATCTTGAGTTCGGCCATGCGCTTGTTGAGCCGCATGGGGCCGTCGGCCGAGGCCTGCGCGGACTGCGGCGCCGGTGCGCGGCGAAAGGAGGACGGACCGTTGGAAGGAGGAGGCGCGGGCATGGCCGATTATCGCCAGCGCGCAAGTCGTAAGCCTTTTGTCCGGCTTGCGCCGCCTGCGAGGCTGGTGCTATCGTGGCGGCAAGCGCGAGTTGATCGCGCCCTTTTTGGGGGATTCCCAAATGAGCACCACACGCAAGTACCACTACGCCATCGTCATCGGGCGCTTCCAGCCCGTCCACTTCGGTCACCAGAGACTCATCGAGGAAGCCGCCCGCGCGGCCGATCGCGTGATCGTGGTGGTCGGCTCCGACCGCACGCCCCGCAGCGTCAAGAACCCCTTCACCTTCGACGAACGCGAACGCATGGTGCGCGCCTGCCTGCGCGGCGGCGACCAGATGCGTGTGAGCGTGGTCGGCGTCGGCGATTCGCCCTACAACGACCAGCTGTGGATCGCGTCGATCCAGTCGGCGGTCGAGCGGCTGATCGTGCAGGACGGCCTCGCGCCCGCGCAGGCCAGGGTGGCGCTGGTGGGGCACCTCAAGGACGCCTCGAGCTACTACCTCAAGCTGTTCCCGCACTGGGAGTTCGTGGGCCAGCACAACGTCGAGAGCCTCAACGCCACCGACGTGCGAAAGCTCTACTTCGATCCCGAGAACCGCGGCCAGCTCGCGCGTGCCGATCTGCCCGAGGGCAGCGCGGCCTTTCTCGAACGCTTCGCATCGACGGCCGACTATGCCGAGCTCTGCGAGGAGCGCGCCTTCCTCGCTGACTACCGCGACAAGTACCGCTACGCGGGCAGCGACTTCCCGCCGATCTACACCACGGTCGACGCGGTGGTGGTCGAGGCCGGCCACATCCTGATGGTGCAGCGCAAGTTCCATCCGGGGCGCGGCACCTGGGCGCTGCCCGGCGGCTTCGTGGGCCAGCAGGAGCGGCTGCTCGATGCGGCGGTGCGCGAACTCAAGGAGGAGACGCGCCTCAAGGTGCCGGTGCCCGTGCTCCACGGCAGCATGAAGGGCAGCCATGTGTTCGACGCGCCCGAGCGCTCGCAGCGCGGCCGCACCATCACGCACGGCTTCTTCTTCGAGCTCGCGCACAACCAGTGGACCGGCCTGTCGGACGTGCGCGCCGACGACGACGCGGCCGCGGTGCGCTGGGTGCCGATCGCCGAATTCCTCGGCATGCAGGAGCGGGTCTACGAAGACCACTTCTTCATCGCCAATCATTTCCTGGGTGGCCTGGGCAAGTCCTGAGAGAACTGGCCCGCGCCTTGTCAGCAAGAACGGCCCCGGTTGACGGGTGCCACCGTGAAAGGAGCTTTCACATGAACCGCACGCTCTCTCCCTCCCTCGGCAGCAACCTGCTGCTGCGCACCGACTCCTACAAGGTGTCGCACTGGATGCAATACCCGCCGGGCACGCAGACGGTGTTCAGCTACATCGAGTCGCGCGGCGGGCTCTTCAGCCATTCGCTGTTCTTCGGACTGCAGGCCTATCTGCGCGAATACCTGCAGACGCCGGTGACGCGCGACGACGTGGACGAAGCCGCCGCGCTGATGGCGGTGCACGGCGAGCCCTTCAACCGCGAAGGCTGGCTGCGGCTGATCGAGAAGCACGGCGGGCTGATGCCGGTGCGCATCCGCGCGGTGCCCGAGGGCAGCGTGCTGCCGGTGCACAACGTGCTCGCGACGATCGAGAACACCGACCCGGAGTTCTTCTGGGTCACGAGCTTCCTCGAGACCGAGCTGCTGCGCGCGATCTGGTACCCGACCACGGTGGCCACGGTCTCGGCCGCGGCCAAGACGACCCTGCTGCGCTACCTCGAGGCCACCTGCGACGATCCGCAGGGCCAGATCGCGTTCAAGCTGCACGACTTCGGCGCGCGCGGGGTCTCGAGCCTCGAATCGGCCGCGCTCGGCGGCATGGCGCACCTGGTCAACTTCATGGGCACCGACACGCTGAGCGCGTTGTTGGCCGCGCGTCGCTACTACGACTGCGACGTGGCGGGCTTCTCGATCCCCGCGGCCGAGCACAGCACCATCACGGGCTGGGGCCGCGAGCACGAGGCCGATGCCTACCGCAACATGGTGGCGCAGTTCGGCAAGCCGGGCGCGATCTTCGCGGTGGTGAGCGACAGCTACGACATCTTCAACGCCTGCGCCCGCCTGTGGGGCGATGCGCTGCGCGAGGAAGTGATCCGCTCGGGCGCGACGCTGGTGGTGCGCCCCGACTCGGGCGACCCGGCCGAGACGACGCTGAAGGTGGCGCAGATCCTGGCCGAGCGCTTCGGCACGACCACCAATGCCAAGGGGTTCCGGGTGCTGAACAACGTGCGCATCATCCAGGGCGACGGGGTGACGCTCGATTCATTGCGGCTGTGCCTGTCGAACTTCTTCCACAACGGCTTCTCGGCCGAGAACATCGCCTTCGGCATGGGTGGCGGGCTGCTGCAGCAGGTGAACCGCGACACCATGCAATGGGCGATGAAGTGCTCGGCGATGCAGGTCGATGGCGAATGGCGCGACGTCTACAAGGCGCCCGTGGGCGACACGAGCAAGACCTCGAAGAAGGGGCGGCTGGTGCTGGCTTCTTCCGCCGATGGCGAAGTGCGTACGCAACGTGCCGAGCAAGTTCTGGAGCCTGGGCAGGTCGATCTGCTCGAGACCGTGTATGAGAACGGGCGGATCGTTCGGGAGTCTGGCTTCGAGGCTATCCGGGGGCTGGCTGCTTCTGGGGTGGGGCGGTTGGTTACCTCTCGGGCGCCGCTCTGATTCTTTGTTGTGGCCGGGGGCGCGTGCACAGGACAGCGGGTACTTCCCTCCGCGAATGTCCCCCGCCTTCGGCTCCTCCTTTATTTCGCTGCGGGAAGCACCCACTGCCCTGTGCACGGAGGCGCAGCGGTGGTGCGGACGGTTCAACAACGATTGCGTCCAGGCTCACGTCGATGGGGTACTCCCCGCAGCGAAATAAAGGAGGAGGCCGCAGGCCGGGGGACATTCGCGGAGGGGAGTACCCCATCGGCGTGAGCCCGTCCCGAACCGTGGAACGCCCGTCGGAGAGCCCGCCCCGAACCGTGGAACGCCCGACGGAGAGCCCGCCCCAACCCATGGAACGCCCGTCGAGCAACACTGCCACAAGCCCTAGCCATAATCCGCGCAGACCGCCGAACACATGACCAAACTCCTGATCCTCAGCGTGAGCGCGGGCAACGGCCACGTGCGGGCCGCCCAGGCCCTTGCCGCCACCGCCCAATCCCTCGACCCGCCCTGCCCGGCGGTCCACATCGACGCCATGGCCCACGTGCCCGCGGGCTTTCGCAAGGTCTACACCGACTGGTACATCCAGCTCGTGAACCGCGCGCCCGAGCTCTGGTCGTACCTGCACCAGCGCACCGACACCACGCCGCACCACGCGCCCTCGCAGCGCATGCGCCGCGGCATCGAGCGGCTGAGCACCGTGGCGCTGGTGCGCGAGATCCGGCGCGAGAAGCCCGATGCGGTGATCTGCACGCACTTCCTGCCGGCCGAGCTGCTGATGCGCGAACGCAACCGCGGGCGCATCGAGTACCCGGTGTGGCTGCAAGTCACCGACTACGACCTGCACAACATGTGGCTGGTGCCGGGCATGACCGGCTACCTCGCGGCCACCGAGGAGGTCGCGTTCCGGCTGCGCGCGCGCGGCATTCCGCCGAGCGCATCCACGTCACCGGCATTCCCGTCATGCCCGCCTTCTCCGAACCCGATGCGCTGGAGCGCGACGCCTGCGCCGCCGCGCTCGGCCTCGATCCCGCGCGGCCGGTGCTGCTGATGGTCTCGGGCGGCGCCGGCGTCGGCGACCTTTCGAGCATGGTCGAGCGCGTGCTCGCGCTCGGCGCCGGCGACGAACCCGGCGGCCGCTTCCAGGTGATCGCCGTGGCCGGCCGCAATGCCGAGATGCACAGCCGGCTGCAGGCCCTCGCCGCGCGCCATCCGGGCCGCGTCGTGGCCGTCGGTTTCACCAACGAGATGCACAAGCTCATGGCCGCCTCCGACCTCGTCGTCACCAAACCCGGCGGCCTCACGGTCTCCGAATGCCTCGCGCTCGGCAAGCCCATGCTGCTGATCTCGCCGATCCCCGGCCAGGAGGAACACAACGCCGGCTTCCTGATGGAGGAAGGCGCGGGCTGGCTCGCCTACGACGCCATCGGCCTCGAGTACAAGGTCGCGCGGCTGATGGCCGATCCGGCCAAGCTCGCCCACATGGCCCAGCGCAGCAAGGCGCTGGGCAAGCCACGGGCCGCGCGCGCGGTGCTCGATCGCGTGCTGGGGCCCTCGGCATGAGCTGGAGAAACGAAGACCGGCCCACCGTGGGCCGCACGCTGGTGTACCTGCTCTGGGTCGTCACCATGGCCTTCTTCTTCGCCAATGCCGAGATCCAGATCGAGGGCGGCGCCGGCTGGGCCACCTCGCTGCCGACCTGGCGCATCGAGAACAGCATCTGGCTCGACATCTTCTGGGGCGGCCGCGCGATGACCGGCTACCACGCCTGGGTCTTCACCTTCATGGCGCTGGTGTTCTTCTCGCCGCTGGCCTTCTCGGGCCGCTGGAAGCTGCGCGACTGGGGCCTCGCGCTCGCGGGCCTGATCGTGTTCTGGGTCTGCGAGGACTTCCTCTGGTTCCTCATCAACCCGGCCTTCGGCTGGGACAACTTCAACCCCACCAAGGCCTTCTGGCACAAGCACTGGATGTGGGGCGCGCCGGTCGATTACTGGGGCGGCCTCGCGGTCGCCGCACTGATCCTGGTGCGCCGGCACTGGCCGCGCCGATGAGCCGCGCGAACATCGTGCGCCGCATGCGCGAGGCCCGGCGGGCGCAGCGCGAGGCGCAGGCCGCGCCCGTAGAGCGGCCCGACCACTGGGCCGATCCGCTCGAAGCGCTGGGCGTGGAGAACCTGCACCGCCTCACGCCCACGCTCTACCGCAGCGCCCAGCCGCGCGCGAAGGACGTGGCGGCGCTGCAGTCGCTCGGCATCCGCACCGTGGTCAGTCTGCGTTCCTTCAACGACGACCGCAAGGTGTTCGCGGGCCATGGCATGCGGCTGGTGCGCGTGCCGATCAACACCTGGGACATCGACGATGCGAAGGTGCAGCGCGCGCTGCACGCGATCCTCGACGCCGAACGGCACGGGCCGGTGCTGATCCACTGCATGCACGGCGCCGACCGCACCGGCGTCGTCTCCGCCGTCTACCGCATGGCGCTGCAGGGCTGGGACAAGGAGGCCGCGCGCCAGGAGATGCTGCGCGGCGGCTACGGCTACCACACGCTGTGGCGCAACATCCCGCGCTACATCGAGCGCGTGGACCCCGGGAAGATGCGCCACGCGCTGGCCCAGGCCCCCGCGACACCGGCGGTTCCGGGGCTGTCCTGAAGGCGCCAGCAGGCTTCGCGGCCCGCTCCTATACTGGCCCGCGCCGGCCCCCGGCGGCCGGTCGCACCCACCTTCCGCACACGCTTCATCCGCTTCACAAGGGGCATCCGCCATGGCACTCCAACTGCGTTCCCTCGTCCGTTCGAACGGCGAACTCGAGCTCTCGCTGCACGACGAACCCATCCCCGAACCGCAGGCCCACGAGGTCGTGATCCGCGTCGAGGCGGCGCCGATGAATCCCTCGGACCTCGGCCTGCTGTTCGGCGCCGCCGACATGACGACCGCCAAGGCCTCGGGCAGCGCCGAGCGCCCGGTCGTCACCGCCACCGTGCCCGAACGCGCGCGCCCCGCGATGGCGGGCCGGCTCGACCAGTCGATGCCCGTGGGCAACGAGGGCGCGGGCACGGTCGTGAAGGCCGGGTCTTCGCCCGAGGCCCAGGCCCTGCTCGGCAAGACGGTGGCCGCGATCGGCGGCGCCATGTACTCGCAGTACCGCGCGGTGGCCGTCGCGCAATGCCTCGAACTGCCCGAAGGCACCGCGCCGGCCGATGGCGCATCGTGCTTCGTCAATCCGCTGACCTCGCTCGGCATGGTCGAGACCATGAAGCGCGAAGGCCATACCGCGCTGGTCCACACAGCAGCCGCCTCCAACCTCGGCCAGATGCTCAACAAGATCTGCCAGAAGGACGGCATCGCGCTCGTCAACATCGTGCGCAAGCCCGAGCAGGAAGCACTGCTGCGCGGCCTCGGCGCCAAGTACGTCTGCAACGCCGCCTCGCCCACCTTCCTCGACGATCTCACGCAGGCCCTGGTCGAGACCGGCGCCACGCTGGCCTTCGACGCCACCGGCGGCGGCAAGCTCGCGGGCCAGATCCTCGGCTGCATGGAAGCGGCGCTCAACCGCACCGCCAAGGAATACAGCCGCTACGGCTCGACCACGCACAAGCAGGTCTACATCTACGGCGGCCTCGACCGCGGCCCGACCGAGTTCGTGCGCAACTTCGGCATGGCCTGGGGCATGGGCGGCTGGCTGCTGTTCCCGTTCCTGCAGAAGCTCGGCGCCGAAGGCACGCAGCGGCTGCGCGCACGCGTGGTGGCCGAGCTCAAGACCACCTTCGCGAGCCGCTACACGCGCGAGGTCTCGCTGACCGAGGCGCTGCAGCTCGATGCGATCGGCGTCTACGGCAAGCAGGCGACGGGCGAGAAGTTCCTGCTCAATCCCAACAAGGGCATCGCGGCCTGAGATAGACGAAAAAAAGGGCGACCCTCGCGGGTCGCCCTCTGGGGCCGTCAACGTTTCACGAGGTCGGCCATCTCGCCCGCAGGCACCACGGCGTAGTGGTCGAACTGCATCGCGTACTGCGCGCGGCCCGAGGACAGCGCGCGCAGGTTGCCGATGTAGCCGAACATCCGCGCCAGCGGCACATGGGCCTCGACCACGATCGCGTTGCCGCGCATCGCCTGGCCGCGCACCATGCCGCGCCGCCGGTGCAGGTCGCCGATGCAGTCGCCCACGTGCTCGGCGGGCGTGGTCACTTCCACGGCCATCACCGGCTCGAGCAACTGCGGCCCGGCCTGCGCCGCCGCTTCGCGGAAGGCCGCGGCGGCCGCGAACTCGAAGGCCATGGCCGACGAGTCGCGTTCATGGTGACTGCCGTCGAGCAGCGTGGCCACGAAGTCCACGCAGGGATAGCCGGCCAGCACGCCCGACTGCGCGGCACGGCGGATGCCGGCCTCGATCGCGGGGATGAACTCGCGCGGGATCGCGCCGCCCACCACCCGGTTCTCGAACGCGATGCCTTCGCCGCGCCCGCGCGGGGCGATGCGCAGCCTCAGCTCCGCGAACTGGCCCTGGCCGCCGTTCTGTTTCCTGTGCACATGGTGCACCTCCGTTTCCTTCGATACAGTTTCACGGCAGGCGACCTGGGGCCGTCCCACCGACACTTCGACGCCGAAGCGCTCGCGCAGCTTCTCGATCGAGACCTCGAGCTGCAGCTCGCCCATGCCCGACACGATGGTCTGGCCCGACTCGGCGTCCTGCCGCAGCCGCAGGCTCGGGTCCTCGCGCAGCAGCACCTGCAACGCCTTCGCCAGCGCCTGCTGGTCGGCCTGCGCCTTCGGCTCGATCGCGACGTGGAGCACGGGCTCGGGCACGCCGATCTGTTCGAGCTGCACCGGATGCTGCCGGTCGCACAGCGTGTGGCCGGTCAGCGTGTCCTTCAGCCCGACGATGCCGGCGATGTCGCCGGCCACCAGTTCGTCGCGTTCGATGCGGTCGCCCGCCTGCACCTCGTACAGCCGCGCCGCGCGTTCGATGCGGCCGGTGGTGGCGTCGAGCATGCTGTCGCCGCGCCGCAGCCGGCCGCTGTAGACACGCACGAACACCATCGCGCCGTGGTCGTCGCTGGCCGCCTTGAACGCCAGCGCCGCGAACGGCGCCTGCGGATCGCAGGGCAGCGCCACCTCGCCGGGCTTCGGCAGCCAGTCGACGATGGCGTCGAGCAGCGGCTCCACGCCGCGGTTGCGGAAGGCCGAGCCCGCGAGCACGGGCACGAAGGCACCGGCCAGCACGCCCTTGCGGATGCAGTCGCGCAGCACCTCGACCGGGAGCGCCTCGCCGTTCAGGTAGGCCCCCATCGCGGCCTCGTCCTGCTCGACGGCGAGCTCCACCAGCCGCGCGCGCTGTTGCAACACGGTGGCCATCAGCTCGGCGGGCACCTCGGTCACGCGGTACGGTCGGCTCGCATCGTCGAGGTCCCAGACCAGCGCGCGCAGGCCCAGCAGGTCGACCACGCCGCGGAAGTCGCCTTCCGCGCCGATCGGCCACTGCACCGCCACGGCCTTCACGCCCAGGCGTTCTTCCATCATCGCGACCACGCGCGGGAAGTCCGCGCCCAGGCGATCGAGCTTGTTGACGAAGGCGATGCGCGGCACGCGATAGCGGTCCGCGAGGCGCCAGTTGGTCTCGGTCTGCGGCTCCACGCCGGCCACGCCGTCGAACACGACCACGGCCCCGTCGAGCACGCGCAGCGAGCGGTTCACCTCGATGTTGAAATCGATGTGGCCGGGCGTGTCGATCAGGTTGATCTGGGTCGCGTTCCACTGCAACGTGATGGCGGCGCTGCTGATGGTGATGCCACGCTTGCGCTCCTGCGCATCGAAGTCCATGCGCGCGGTGCCGCGGCTCACGTCGCCGATGCGATGGCTCTCGCCCGCGTAGAACAGGATGCGTTCGGTGGTGGTGGTCTTGCCGGCGTCGACGTGGGCAATGATGCCGATGTTGCGCAGGTTCCTGGGTGTGTGGGTCATGGCGAATCTTTCTTTCTCTGGCTCGAAGCACGGCTTCGAGAGCCTGGTGGGCATGTGCCGGCCCCCAGGCGGAAAGGATTCGCCTGGAGGCTAGCGACGAACGGTATCGTGCAATCTGCTGATGCGGCGGCCGGAGCCCGGGCGCACGGAAGCCACGCTCCGGCGGAGGCGAATCGTGGCGATCAGCTTGTCGTAGGTACGCATGGCGATGAAGAAGTGGGAGGCGAAAAAGACGAAACCCCGGAGGACGGGCCTGCCGGGGTTTTCAGTACCGGAAGGCGCAACGCCTTCCGAACGCGATCGAAGGCGATGTCAGGTGGCGGTGAGGCCGGCTTCGATGGCTTGGGTGAATTTCATGGTGGGGCGGATTGTGGGTGTGCTCTTCGATCAAGACAAGCCTTGTTGTCTGGCTTGTTGGTCGGATGCCACTTTACGGACTGGGACGGGCTCACGCCGACGGGGTACTCCCCTCCGCGAATGTCCCCCGCCTTCGGCTCCTCCTTTATTTCGCTGCGGGGAGTACCCCATCGACGTGAGCCTGGACACGGCCGTCGAACCGGCTGCACCACCGCTACGCCCACGTGCACAGGGCAGTGGGTGCTTCCCGCAGCGAAATCAAGGAGGAGGCCGCAGGCCGGGGGACATTCGCGGAGGGAAGTACCCGCTGTCCTGTGCACGCGCCCCAAGCCGTCATCGACAAAGAGCTACACGACCAGCCGATACCCCACCGCAGTCTCCGTCAGCAGATGCCGCGGCTGCGCCGGATCGTCCTCGAGCTTCTGCCGCAGATGCCCCATGTAGATCCGCAGGTAGTGGCTCTGGTCCGTGTGCGACGGTCCCCAGACCTCGCGCAGCAGCTGGCGCTGCGTCAGCACGCGCCCCGCGTTCGCGGCCAGCACCGACAGCAGCCGGTACTCGGTCGGCGTGAGATGCACCTCGGCACCCGCGCGGCGCACGATGCGCGCGGCGCGGTCGAGCTCGATCTCGCCGAAGCGGAACAGCGCCTCGGGCACCTCCTCGCTGCTGGCCGCGCGCGGGCGCCGCAGGTTGGCGCGCACGCGCGCGAGCAGTTCGCCGGTGCCGAAGGGCTTGGTCAGGTAGTCGTCGGCGCCGGCGTCGAGCGCGGCGATCTTGTCGGCCTCGTCGCTGCGCGCCGACAGCACGATGATCGGCACCGCCGACCAGCCGCGCACGTCGCGGATCAGCGAGACGCCGTCGCCGTCGGGCAGGCCCAGGTCGAGCACCAGCAGGTCGGGCTGGCGCGTGCCGGCCGCGGCGAGGCCATCGCGCAGCGTGCCGGCCTCGTGCACCAGCCAGCCCTCGGCCTCGAGCGCGCCGCGCACGAAGCGACGGATCTGCGGCTCGTCCTCGATCACGATGGCGGTGGGGGCTGGCATGGGGGTCAGAGCGGGGCTTCGGCCGGTTCGGGCGGCTCCCGGCGCGGGAGCGTGACCGTGAATTCTGCACCGCCGCCGCGCGCATTGGCGGCCACGATCTCGCCGCCATGGGCGCTCACCACCGCCTTGCAGATCGCCAGCCCCAACCCCACGCCCGGCGTGGCCGACTCGACCTCGCCGCGCGTGAACTTGTCGAACAGCTTCTGCTCATGGCCCAGCAGCGCCGCGGGCAGGCCCGGGCCGTGGTCGCGCACGCTCAGCACCAGCGTGCCGGGCTCGGCGCGCGCGCCCACCACGATCGGCGGCGCGCCGTACTTGGTGGCGTTCTCGAGCAGGTTCACCAGCACGCGCTCGATCAGCACCGCGTCGAACTCGACCAGCGGCAGCCCGGCATCGAGCGCGGTCTGGACCACGGTGGCACCGAGCGCCGTCGCGCGCCGCGCGGATGGCCGAGCCCACCACCTCCTCGACCGACTGCCAGTCGCGCCGCAGGTTGACCGCGCCGCCCGCGATGCCGCTCTCGAGCCGCGCCATGTCGAGCAGGTTGTTGACCAGCGCATGCAGCTCGTGCGCCTGCGCGACGATCGCGCGCGCCGCCTCGGCATGTTCTTCCGCCGGCAGGGTCTGCAGCGATTCGGCCAGCGCGATCAGCGCGGTCAGCGGCGTGCGCACGTCGTGCGAGATCGCGCCCAGCAGCGCGTTGCGCAGCCGCTCCGATTCGATCTCGACCACCGCCTGCTGCGCCACCTCGACGTAGTGCACGCGCTCGAGCGCGATCGCGATCTGCCGCGCCAGCGTGTCGAGCTGTTGCGCCTGCTCGGGGATCAGCAGCCAGCGCGGCTGCGCCGGTTCGAGCGCGAGCACGCCGCGCACGCGCATCGGCGCCTGCAGCGGCACGTAGTGCCAGGGTTGCGCGGCCAGGGTGGCGGTGGCGAGGCCCGCGCTCTGGCCATGGCGGAAGGCCCAGTCGGCCACCTGCGCGTCGAAGCCCGGCGGCGGATCGGCCGGCGCCACCAGCTGGTCGGCGGCATCGGTCACCAGCACCAGCGCATGGCCGCCGAAGTGGCCCTGCACCGCGGCCGCGCCGAGCGCGACCACCTGCGTGCTCTCGAGCGCGGCCGAGAGCTCGCGCGTGAGCTCGAACAGCGAGCGCGCGCGGCGCTCGCGGCTGGTCGACACGCCGGCCGCGAAGCGCAGCCCGGCCGTGAGCTGGCCCACCAGCAGGCCCACGCCCAGCATGATCGCGAAGGTCAGCACGTACTGCACGTCGCTGACCGCGAACGACAGCCGCGGCGGCACGAAGAAATAGTCGAAGGCCGCGACGTTGAGCAGCGCCGCCAGCGCCGAGGGCCCGCGCCCGAAGCGCATCGCCACGCCCACCACGCCGAGCAGGAACAGCATCACGATGTTCGACAGCTCGAGCACGCCGGTCAGCGGCGTGCACAGCAGCGTGAGCGCCACGCTGGTGGCCGCGGCCCAGGCATAGCCGGGCCAGTGGATCGGCGCCTTCTCGTGGTCGTCGCTGTCGATGCGCGCCCCCGCTCCCCCCAGCGGCGAGCGCGACAGCCGGCGCGCGCTGTCGGCGCGGCCCACCTCGAGGATGTCGAGCGCGGGCGCCAGCTGCGCGAGCGCGCGCGCCAGCGGCACCTGCGCCGCCATCCACAGGCGGCGCCAGCCGGTGGCCGGCTCGGCACGCCCGAGCACCAGCGTCGCGCAGTTGAGCCGGCGCGCCTGCTCGGCGAGCTGCTCGGCCACATCGGAACCGGTGAGCACCGCGGTGGCCGCGCCCAGTTCCTCGGCCAGCTTCAGCACCGCGAGGATGCGGTCGCGCTCGGCCGCGGCCAGCCGCTGCAGCCGCGGCGTCTCGACATACACCGCATGCCAGCGCACGTTGAGCTGGCCCGCGAGCCGCGCCGCGGTGCGCACCGTCTGCGCCGCGCCCTCGTGCGGACCCACGCACGCGAGGATCGCGCCCGAGGTGTTCCAGGCCTGCAGGCCGGTGCCCTTGCCGTTGCCGCCGGCGCCCGGGCCCGACTGCTCGATGCGCCAGCCGCGCACGTCGTCCTCCACGTGCTCGGCGGTGCGGCGCAGCGCGATCTCGCGCAGCGCGATCAGGTTGCCCTTGCGGAAGAAGTTCTGCGCCGCGCGCTCGGCCTGCTGCGGCAGGTAGACCTTGCCGGCCGCGAGCCGCGCCGTGAGCTCGTCGGGCGTGACGTCGACCAGCACCACTTCGTCGGCCTCGTCGAGCACCGAGTCGGGCACCGTCTCGTGCACCCGCACGCCGGTGATGGCGCCGACGGTGCCGTTGAGACTCTCGAGGTGCTGCACGTTGAGCGCCGACCAGACCTCGATGCCCGCGGCCAGCAGCTCCTGCACGTCCTGCCAGCGCTTGGCATGGCGCGAGCCCGGCGCGTTGGTGTGGGCCAGCTCGTCGACCAGCAGCACCGCGGGCCGGCGCGCCAGCGCGGCATCGAGGTCGAACTCGGCCAGCGTGCGGCCGCGGTAGGCGATCTCGCGCAGCGGCAGTGCATCGAGCCCCGCCAGCAGCGCGGCGGTCTCGCCGCGGCCGTGGGTCTCGACCACGCCGATCAGCAGGTCGCGCCCGGCCTTGCGCTCGCGCTGCGCGGCGCTCAGCATGGCCCAGGTCTTGCCCACGCCGGCGCTGGCGCCGAAGTAGATGCGCAGCTTGCCGCGCCGCGCACGTGCCTCGTCGCTGCGCAGCTGGGCGAGCAGCGCGTCGGGGTCGGGGCGGGACAGGTCGCTCATGCAAAGCGCAGGTTAGCGCATCGATTCACCGCGCGGAACCGTCCCTGCGCCGCGCGCGATGCTCGTGGCGCCGCGCGGTGCGCGACAGCACCAGCCAGGCGAAGCCCAGCGGCACGAACAGCGCCGCCAGCGCGAGCAGCGCATGGAGCCAGTCAGTGGCCATGGCGCGCTCCGTCATCGAGCCGGTTCAGCCCGAGCACCGCGGCGGCCACCACGACCCATAGCGCCAGCAAGGCGCTCATCACGACGATGTCCATGCATCACTCCTGCGATCCATCAAGAAGATGCTTCGCAGTCTCGGCAGATGCGTGTCAAAACGGGGGAAAGAGTCGGGGGGTCGGCCGTAAAGAAAGCGTAAAAACGCCCGCGCCGGCGGGGCGTTCAGCCGCCGCGCCGCAGCAGCTTGCCCGTGGACGAGGCGCGCGCGATCAGCCGGCCATCGACCGACCACAGGTCCGCCTCGAGGAACACCACGCTGCGACCCCAACGCAGGATGCGTGCCTCGGCCTCGAAGGTCGCGACGTCGGCCCGGTCGAGGAACGAGATCTTGAGCTCGAGGCTCGCGAGGCTGGCCGAGGCGTCCTTCGCGTTCACCGCGAAGGCCATCGCGCAATCGAGCCATGCCGTGACCAGGCCGCCCTGCACCACCGTGCCCTCGCTGTGCGCGAACTCGGGCCGCGCGGTGAAGCGCACGCGCGCGACGCCGGCTTCGGCATCGCTGTGCAGCAGCTGCGAAAAGCCGATGGTGTGCATCAGCGCGCTCGGGAATTTTTCGGTGTCCATGCGGGGATTTTCGCGTGGCCGGTGCGCGCGGCCGTGACGCCTCGGCGTCTCCCGGCGGTGCGTCAGCGGTGGAAGATGCAGCGCGCGGTCGCCATCATCCGCGGCTGCTTCGTCGCATTGACCGAGGGCGTGTGCAGCACGCGCATGTCCATCAGGAACACGTCGCCGGCGCGGCCGCACATCTCGACGATGGCCACGCCCTGCTCGCCCAGGCGGCGTTCCAGGTCCACCGGATCCTTGAGCAGCTCGCGCAGCGCGGGTTGCGAATCCGAAGCCGGCCGCCGCGTGTCGATGCGGTGCGAGCCCGCGAGCGCGAGCGTGGCGCCGCCATGGGGCGCCAGGTCGTCGATCAGGAAGAAGGCCTGCACGCCGGGTAGCGGGTCCTGCGGCCGCGCCGCGAGGTCCACATGCCAATTCAGGCCCTGCAGGGTCCAGTCGCCTTGCTGCGGCGGCGACAGCAACAGCTGCGTGCCTTGCGGGCCCGCCGCGGGCGGCGACGCGAGGCCGCCGAGCTGGCCAACGAGACCGAGCAGCGCCGGCGTGACCAGGGCTTCATGCAGGCCCGGGACATTCACCAGCGCCGAGAGCTTGCCGATCTGCTGGAACAGCGGCAGGCGCTGCACCGCGCTCATCCCGCCCTTGGCGCCGGCCAGGCGCTTGAGTTCGTCGCGCAGCTTCTGGCGCAGCGGAGCCATGCGGGGCTTCGGGTGGAAGCCTTCGAGGTGGAGACAGCCGTGGGTCCTGAAATGATCGATCTGCGTCGGGTTCATGGAAGCATTGGGAACAACTGCCGACAGTGGAACACGCCGGCGGCCCGGCGTCAGTCAGCCGAATCCACCACCTTCGGCCGCCACGCGATCACGCCCTGCGTGCGCGCGCGCACCTCGGGCGTCGCGAGGCAGGTGGCGACGGCCTCGTAGCCGGGTGCGCCTTCGAACGGCGCGACATAGGTCGGCGGGCTGTGGTTGGCCGGGCACAGCAGGATCGACTCGTGCGCGCCGACCGCCGCGAGATCGAGGAAGGCGCTCGAGCGCGTGAGCAGGAACAGCGGCCGCGCCTCGGCGCCGCGGCGGCGCAAGTGGGCGATCAGCGCTTCCTGGGTCGCATGGTCGAGGCCCTGCTCGACCATGTCGACGACGAGGGCGGCGGGGCCTTCGGCTTCGAGGCCGGCCAGCAGCGCGACCAGGGCTTCGGACCCGGTGGCGCCGTCCTCCACGAGCCAGGCCAGCGCGGCATCGACGCGCGATCGCAGGCCGGCGTCCTCGCGCAACCGCGTGGCGGTGGCATCGCCTTCGGCGCGGTCGAGCGGCAGGAAGACCGCGCCCGGCAGCCGCTCGGCGATGCGCAGCGCGAGCCGCGTCTTGCCGCTGCCCAGCGGGCCGACGATGTGGTTGATCGGGCGGATGTCGCTCAGCGCGAAGCGTTCGCCGCCCCAGGGCCAGGGCAGTTCGAACTCGAGCGCGAGTCGACCGGCGGGCTGCAGCAGAAGCGCGAGTTCGCCGGGCGCGGGCAGGCGTCCGCGCGCGAGTTCGTCGCGCAGGCCGCGCACCCTGTCCAGCGTGACATCGAGCTCCCGCGCCTTGGCTTCGAGCGCTGCCTGGTGCGCCGCCAGCGCCGGTGCCAGCCCTTGCGCATCGCCCTCGAGCACGCGCGCCACCTGCGCGAGGCTCAGGCCCAGCGCGCGCAACGCGACGATCTCGGCGGCACGCGCCATCTCGGCGGGGCCGTAGGAGCGCCAGCCCGCGGCCGTGCGCGCCGGCACGAGCAGGCCGCGCTGCTCGTACAGCCGCAGGGCCTTGGCGGACACGCCGAGCCGGCGCGCGGCCTCGGCCGGGTTCAGGAAACGGGGAGAAGGGGTCACGGAATCACCTCGGTGTTGCTGCGATGCCGTCTTTATCGAGGTGGCCGCAGGGGCCGGGTCAAGCATGGCGCGCGCAACGCACTCAAAGATCGCGCTGCAGCTGCCAGGCCTGGTACTTGAGGCTCGCCACCGCGCCCACGACGATGCCGAAGATCGCCGGCAGGCTCGCGAGGCTCAGCGTGGAGAGCGCGCTCAGGCCCTGGCCGATGGTGCAGCCCATGGCGGTGACGCCGCCGATGCCCATCAGCACGGCGCCGCCCAGGTGGTGCGCGAGGTCGCCGCTGCCGGCGAAGCCCTCCCAGCGGAACTCGCGCGTCCACAGCGCCTGCGCGGCGGCCCCCACGATCACGCCGGCCACCGAGGCGATGCCCAGGGTCAGCAGCTTGTTGGCGTCGCTGTAGAACATCAGCCAGTCGAGCGCATAGGCCACGGGCGTGACGAAGCTCAGCGCCTCGGCGCGGCCGGAGTTGGTGGCGAGGAACACGTGCTCGAGCGTGAGCGGATGTTCCTCGACCACGGCCCAGTGACCGCTGAGCCACCAGGCGGCCACCACCAGCGCGCCGATGGCGAGCCCGCCCGCGAGGCTGGCGCGCATCGCGCCGGCCCCAGGCGGCCCAGGCGATCAGCGCGCCGCCCGCGACCAGCCCGATCGCGAGCCGCAGCGGCGCGGCCTGCATGCGCAGCGCGCCGGCCAGCACCTCGGGCAGCGAGGCATTGACGGCCAGCTCCAGGTGCACCGCGTCGACGGTGGCCACGCGCAGCACGGCGGTGATGCCCTTGAGCGTGGCGAAGGCCGCGATGCCCATCACCAGCAGCACGACCAGCGCCTTGAGGCTGCCGCCGCCGACGCGCACCAGCGTCTTGTTGCCGCAGCCCGAGGCCAGCACCATGCCGAAGCCGAACAGCAGGCCGCCGGCCAGCGCCGAGAGCCAGAGGATGCGGTTCGATGCATAGAGCGTGCGGTCGGCATCGACCCAGCCCGCGAACACCAGCGCCGAGAAGCCGATCAGCGCGACACCGCCGGCCGCGGCCCATTGCCGCACGCGCGTCCAGTCGCCGAGGTTGACCACGTCGCTGATCGCGCCCATGGTGCAGAAGCGCGTGGCGCGCGCCACGGCGCCGAACACGGCCGAGAGCGCGAAGGCGGCCGCGAGCGCGAACGAGGTGAGGAGGGAGACCTGTTCGACAGACATGCGGCGATTCTAGGGAGCGCGGCGCGCGGCCACGCGCCCGCCGGCGGCCGTCAGGCCAGCCCCGGATTGGGCGCGACGTTCTTCAGCACCGGCGCCTCGGGCGCGCGCGCGGCCACCACCTTGCGCGACTTCAGCCAGGGCTCGATCACCTCCCACACGGGCTTGTTGCCGGCGCTGCGCGCCTCTTCGCTGACCGGCGCCCAGCCCGCGACCTTGTAGGTGCGGCCGGCCTCGATGGGCTTGCCGTCCAGGCGCATGTCCTGGATGCGCTGGCCCATCGCGGCCGTGGGATCGCAGGCGTACTGCAGGCCGCCCACGCGCACCATGTCGCCGCCCTGCTGGTAGTAGGGGTCGGGGTTGAACAGGTTGTCGCAGACGTCCTCGAGCACGGTCTTGAGCATCTCGCCGCTCATCGGCGTGACGGTGGCGTACGAGTAGGTGGTAGCGGTCATGTCCATCAGCCATTCGCGCGTGATGGGCTGGCCCGGCAGCAGCGAGGTGCCCCAGCGGAAGCCCGGCGAGAAGGCGATCGGCGCATCCTGCACCTCCATCAGCGCGTCGAGCAGCAGCTGGTCGCCGGTGCCGTTGAAGTTGCCGCGCCGGTACAGCGTGCCGTCGGTGTGGGCCAGGGTTTCGGACAGCTTCGCTTCGTAGGGCGCGCGGATGCGCGTGATCAGCGCGTCCATCTCGCGGTCGGCCGGGATCAGGTCGGAGAACACCGGCAGCAGGCGGTAGCGGAAGTCGCTGACCTTCTTGCCCTTGACCTCGAAATCGAGCACGCCGAGGAACTTGCCGTTGGAGCCGCCGTTGACCACGATGGTCTTTCCGCCGGCATTGCTCACCAGCGTGGGCATGGGCGTGCCGTCGTGCGTGTGGCCGCCGAGGATGGCGTCGACGCCGCGCACGCGGCTGGCCATCTTGAGATCGACGTCCATGCCGTTGTGCGAGAGCACGACCACCACCTGCGCGCCCTTGGCGCGCGCCTCGTCCACCACGCGCTGCAGGTTGTCGTCCTGGATGCCGAAGGTCCAGTCGGCCACCATGTAGCGCGGGTTGGCGATCGGCGTGTAGGGAAAGGCCTGGCCCACGATGGCGCAGGGCACGCCGTTGATCTCGCGCATGACGTAGGGCTTGAAGACCGGGTCGCCGAAGTCGGCGGTCTTGACGTTCTGCGCGACGAACTCGACGCGGCCCGCGAAGTCCTTGTCGATGATCTCCTTCACGCGCTCCATGCCGTAGGTGAACTCCCAGTGGCCGGTCATCACGTCGACGCCGAGCAGCTTGCAGGCATCGACCATGTCCTGCGCCTGGGTCCACAGCGAGGTGGCCGAGCCCTGCCAGGTGTCGCCGCCGTCGAGCAGCAGCGCACCGGGCCGGCTGGCCTTGAGCTGCTTCACCAGGGTGGCGAGGTGCGCGAAGCCGCCGACCTTGCCGTAGCGCTGCGCCGCGCGGTCGAAGTCGAGGTGCGTGAGCGCATGCGCCACGCGCGTGCCGGGCGCGACGCCCGCGGCCTTGAGCAGCTGCTCGCCGACCAGGTGCGGCACCTTGCCGCGCATGCTGCCCAGGCCGATGTTCACGCTCGGTTCGCGGAAGTACAGCGGCTTGAGCTGCGCATGGCAGTCGGTCATGTGCAGCAGCGACACGTTGCCGAAGCGCGGCAGCGCGTACATCGCATCGACGGCACCGGCCGCACTGGCGCCGTCGTGGCGCCCCAGGCCCAGGCCGGCCACGCTGCCGGCGCCCAGCAGTTGCAGGAACTCGCGCTTGGAAAGGTTCATGGAAGCGGCGGGCCTTCTGCGTCTATCGGTTGACCGGCGACTGCGGATCGAGCAGCAGCCCCATCACGTCGCGGATCTGCGCTTCGTCGAGGATGCCCGAATGGCCGACGCGCGGCATGTTCGAGCAGGCGTTGTAGGCGCGCGCGTTCCAGAGCTTGCCCCAGGTGTAGTCGACGATCGGCTTCGAGGCCGCGGCCGCGGGGTCGCTCACGCCGCGCAGCTTGCCGTACTGGTAGAGGCTCGGGCCGAGGGTGCCGAAGGAGATCTCCTCCTTCGACATCTGGTGGCAGTTGTAGCAGTTGCCGCCGTTGGCCGGGCCCTTGGCGGAGGCGGCCGCGTCGGTCCAGGTCAGGCCGCGCCCGTTCTGAGCGATCTTCTCGCCCTCGCGCCAGTCGCCGACGAACCGGCCGTCGGCGGGCCAGCGGATGGTCTTCATGTTGGCCGCCTCGATCTCCCTGGCGGTCTTCTCGTCGAGCGGCTTGCCGCTGGCGTCGGCCTCGCTGCAGGCGCGGTTGGCCGGGTCCTGCACGAGGCGGTCGACCTTGGCGATGCCCTGGTCGCGGAACGAACTCTTGAGGGCCTCGGCCGTGTAGCGGTCGATGTCGGCCGCGCTGTCGGCGCTCGCGCAGCCGAACAGGGCCAGCGCGCAGGCGACCGCGACGGCGCCCAGGATGTGGTCGGCATTCATGTCGCGTTCCTTCAGCGCTTGATGGCCGGGGCCGTGGTCTTCACGCCCTTGCCGTTGACGCCCATGTACACGGCCAGCGCGATGGTCACGTCGCTGGCATAGCCCGGGTAGGGAAAGCGCTGCTGTCGGAAGCAGTCGTTGAGCCGCCGCTGCATGCCCCAGAGCTCGCCCGAGGACACGCGGTAGGCCGGCCAGGCACCGAAGCCGTCGCCGGCGCCGGGGCTCTTCGTGAGGTTCGGCAGGTCCTGCAGCCGGATGCGCTTGTCGTCGGCGCCGTGGCAGGTGGCGCAGGCGAAGTCGTGCGGGCCGGCGCGCAGGAAGAACAGGCGCTTGCCCACCTCGTAGGCGCGGCGCTCGCTCGCATGCGACTGCGGCAGGTTCAGCGCCATGCCCTTCGACTCGGCCGAGATCCACGCCACCAGCGCCTCGAGGTTCTTCTGCTCGCCGCTGCCGAACGGCGTCTTCGCGATCTCGGCGGCATCGAAGCCCTGCAGGGTCTGCATGCAGGTCAAGAGGCGCGACTCCATGTCCTGCACGCGGCCGGTGTCGGCGAAGTGGCGCGGCAGCTCGGCGAACGCGCCCTTGACCACGCCCGGGCCCTTGCCGAGGTCGCACTTCTCGAGCGAGGCGCCCTTGGGCCCGCGCTTCTGCTTCCAGAGGTCCTCGCCCTTGGCCTCGAACAGCTCGGCCGGGTTGCCGTCCTGCAGCAGCGCGCGGTACTCGGCGATGCCTTCGGCGGTGGTCTTCTGCGCGGCGGCGTGCAGCGACAGGCTGCCCGCCAGCAGCAGCAGGCACGAAAGTGGGATCTTGCGCATGGCGACCGCCTAGCTGACGGTGGCTTCGTCGGTGCGGGTGTCGCCGCGGTTGTCCTTCCAGGTCACCGAGATCTTGTCGCCCGCCTTCGCGCCCTTGAGCGTGAACTGCATGAACGGATTCTTCGAGACCGCGGGGCCCCAGTCGGCCGTGAGCACGGTCTTGCCGTTGAGCGAGGCCGTGACCTCCTGGATGAACCAGGCCGGGATGGTCTTGCCCGCGGCGTCCTTGCGCTGGCCGGTTTCCATCTCGTGCGCCATCAGGATGCGAACGGTCGTCTTGTCGCCCGCGGCCTGGGCGCGGATGCGCATGGGATCTGCCATGGTGGGTCTCCTTCTCTCGTTGTTTCTTCGTGGGGGTCGGCGCGCGTCAGCCGCCGCAGCCGCCCAGCGTGACCTTGACTTCCTTCTTCGCGAACAGCGCCTTGCCGTCGTTCATGACGGCGATCGCGTACACGTCGGAGGACTGGCCCAGCTTGGCGCGCGTGGTGAAGTTCGCCTCGACGAACTCCGAGGTGTTGAAGATCGCGACCACCGCGTTCGGGTTCTTCTCGACCAGCAGCATCAGCTGCTTCACGCCGGCCAGCGAGGTCGCGACGCTCAGCGGCACCACGGCGCCGTTCTCGGCGATGTCGGGACCGGTGATCGTGACCTCCTTGCTCTCGGTGGGCGTGCCCGCGCCGATGGCCTTGAGCGCATCGGCCACGCTCTTGGCCTCGAAGGCCTCCTTGGTGTAGGCCAGCGCGCTGGCCGGCAGCCAGGCGCCGGTGGCGGCGAGGCCCGCGAGCGCGGCGGACTGCTGGAGGATCTGTCTGCGGTTCTTCATGGCTTGTCTCCTGTCGAATCGATGGTGGGCCGGGTGCGCCGTTGCAATGTCATGGCCCGGCGCTTTCGGCGAGCCAGCGCGCGACGGCCCTGGCATCGTCGTCGCCGATGGTCTGCGGCGGCATCGGGATCGCACCCCATACGCCGCTGCCGCCGCTCTTGATCTTCTCGAGCAGGTGGTCGACCTGGCCCGGGTATTTCTTCGCGATGTCGGAGAAGGCGGGGCCGACGAGCTTCTGCGTCATGCCGTGGCAGGCGGTGCAGCTGTTCTTCTCGAGCACGGCGAGCGGGGCCTTCGAGGTGGGCGCGGCGGCGGCCGGCGCACCGGTCTTCGCGGCCGGCGCGGTGTCGATGCCGCGCTGCGGACCCACCAGCCGGTTCTGCTCGGCGAGGTTGCCGTGGCTGCCGCGCGCATGCGGCGGCAGCTGCGACACGGTCTGCGTGGCCGGCACGCAGTCGCGCATGCAGGCGACCGCCGCCACGTCGGGTTTCGCCGCGCGGCCGAACTCGTTGCCGGGCCACATCGCATGCGCGGTGGTCGTGCCGTTGCGGTTCGGCATGCGCGCCTGCACCTCGCGGATGTTGCGGTCCGACAGCGTGAAGTCGTCGGGCACGATGCCGCCGAGGTTCAGCATGTAGGCGGTGACGGCGAACACGTCGTCGGGCGTCAGCGACTTGGGCTGGTTCCACGGCATGGCGCGGTAGACGTAGTCCCAGACGGTCGAGAGGCTCGCCACCTTCATCAGCGTGGTGCGGCCCGGGAACGCCGGGTCCTTGAGCCGCGCGACGTGGCCGGTCTTGATGTCCTCGGCCGTGGTGCCGCCGACGATGGGGCTGAACACCTGGTTCGATTCGCCGAACACGCCGTGGCACGAGGCGCACTTGCCCTCCCAGATGTCCTGGCCGCGCGCGACCGAGCCCGAGCCCTTGGGCAGGCCCTTGAAGTCGGGGCGCACGTCGATGTCCCAGGCCGCCACTTCCTTCGGCGTGGCGTCGCGCCCGATGCCCGGGTAGGCGGCCTTCGGCTGCGCCCAAGTCGCGACGCAGACGCCGCAGCCCGCGAGCGCCAGCAGCGCGCGCAGCACGATGCGGCTAGCCGAGCTGGACATTCGCCACCTCCCCGCTCGCCTGCACCTGCCAGGACTGGATCGCGTTGTTGTGATAGATCGAGCGGGTGCCGCGCACCGCGCGCAGCTGGCGGTAGCCGGGCTGCACGTAGCCGGTGTCGTCCATCGCGCGGCTCTGGATGATCGCGGGCGAACCGTCCCACACCCAGTCGATGTTGAAGCGCGTGAGGCACTTCGAGAGCACCGGCGACTCGAGCCGCGCGCTGCGCCAGTTGCGTCCGCCGTCCACGCTGACGTCGACGCGCTTCACCTTGCCGCGCCCCGACCAGGCCAGGCCGGTGATGTTGTAGAAGCCCTTGTCCAGCAGCGTCTGCCCGCCCGAGGGCGTGGTCACCACGCTCTTGCATTCCTGCACGCTGGTGTACTGGCGGTGCTGGCCGTCGGGCATCAGGTCGACGTAGTGCACCGTCTCGTCCTTGGTGCCGTAGGGCATGTCGCCGAGCTCGATGCGGCGCAGGTACTTGACCCAGCTCACGCCCTGCACGCCCGGCACCACCAGCCGCAGCGGATAGCCCTGCTCGGGCCGCAGCATCTCGCCGTTCTGGCCGTAGGCCACCAGCACCTCGCCCGAGCGCACCAGGCTCATCGGGATGGTGCGCGTCATCGAGGAGCCGTCGGCGCCCTCGGCCAGCACGAAGCGCTCGCCCTTCAAGTCGGCGCCGGCCATCTCGAGCAGCGTGATCAGCGGCACGCCCGTGAACTCGCTGCACGACAGCATGCCGTGCGTGTACTGCGCGGTGGGCACGGCGACATTGCCCCATTCCATGCCGGTGTTGGCGCCGCACTCGATGAAGTGGAAGCGCGAGACCGAGGGCAGCCGCATGAGCTCGTCGAGCGTGAAGACCTTGGCGGCCTTCACGAGGCCGTTGATCATCAGGCGGTGCTTCGACGGATCGATGTCCCACCAGCCCTGGTGATGGCGCTCGAAGTGCAGGCCGCTGGGCGTGACGATGCCGAACAGCGACTGCAGCGGCGCGAACGAGACCGAGGCCTGCGCGGTCGGCGTGAGGCCGGGGCTCTGGCGGCGCTGCACGTTGGCCTCGTACTTCGAGGGCTTGCCGTAGCCGTCGGTGACCACGGGCTGGCCGAGGCCGGTGCTGTGCGCGGGCAGCTGGAGGATCGCGGGATCGCCATCGGCCTGCGCGAGCGCCGACGTTGCCGCGCCGCCCGCGACGGCGGCCGCGAAGGCACCGCGGATGAAATCGCGCCGGCCCTTGCGCGCTTCCGAGAACACGGTGCGCACGCCCTGCGCGTCGACGAAGTTCTCGGGCGCCTTGCGCACCTGGCCGGGCTGCTGGATGTTGCTCATCGCAGGCCTTCGCAACCGCCTACTTGGCGCCGCCCAGCACCCAGGCGGCCAGCGACTTCGCGTCGGCCTCGCTCAGCGCGGGCTGGCCCGGCATCGGCACCGGGCCCCACTTGCCGCTGCTGCCCTTCTGGATGCTCGCGGTGAGCACGGCCAGTGCATCGGACTGGCCCGCGTACTTCTTCGCGACGTCCTGGTAGGCGGGGCCCACGAGCTTCTTGTCGGTCGCGTGGCAGGCGAGGCAGGCGTTCTTCTGGGCCAGCTCCTTACTCGCATGCGCCTGGACGCAGATCAGCAATGCGGCGGCGACCGCGAGCGACGGCAACAACTTCAATTTCGTCTCCTCGAAACTCGCATCGAAGCTGCCAGTTTCATCGTTAAATAAGTAAATCGTTATGTATTGATTTTAGGAGTCCGGGCGTCGATGGGAAGGGCTTCGTGCCTGGGGGAAACCCGCTCGGCACGCCCATGCATAACGCTAGCTCTCGATCACGCGCGCACGGCCGCGCGGGCCTGGTTCAACCGCTGCTCGAGGTAGGCGCCATAGAAATCCGAGGCCCCGCCCGCGAGCCGCTCGGCGACCTCGCGCGCGCCGCGGCCGAAGAACAGCAGCGTGGGCGCGACCGCGATGCCCCAGGCCGCGAGCATGGCCTCGTGCGTGCGCGGCGCGCCGTCGAAGTCGCGTACCGCGCGGCGGTCGCGCAGGTCGATCTGCACCACGGGCAGGCCCGTCGCCAGCTCGGGCATCAGGTAGTGCTCGCGCACGATGCGGCAGAAGGGACAGCCGCGCAGGCTGGCCATCACGACCAGCGGCTGCGAACGCGCGAGCGCACTGGCGAGTGCATCGGCCAGCGAGTCCGGCGCGGGCAGCGCCGACTCGGCGGCATGCGCCAGGGGCCAGGCGCACGACAGCGCGATGCCCGCGAGAGCCTGGCGCCGCGTCGGGCCGCGTGCATTCATCGCGCCTCCTGCTCCATCAGCAGGTAGGTGTTGTAGGCATTCATGCGGTTCGCGGCCTTGAACAGCGGCATGGCTTCGTAGCGCGACCAGTCGGTGGCCGCATAGGCTTCCTCGAAGGGCGTCATGTCGGCCGCGGCCTTGCGCATCGACTCGCGCAGGAACACGAGGTAGTCGCGCGTGAGCTGCAGGTCCTGCTTCGGATCGGAAGAAGCCGGACCGTGGCCCGGCACGATGGTGCGCGCATCGAGCGCGAGCAGCGCATCGAGCGCCGCGATCCAGTGGCGGCTGTCGGCCGTGCCCACGTAGGGAATGCGGTTGCGGAACACCACGTCGCCCGAGAACAGCACCTGCTGTTGCGGCAGGTAGATCGCGAGGTCCTCGGGCGTGTGGGCCGGGCCCGCGGGCTGGATCACGAAGCGCGTGCCGCCGATCGTCATCTCGGTGCGGCCCTCGAGCCAGTCATCGGCCGGCACCAGCCGCGTGTTCTCGTCGATCCACGGCGCGAGGTCCTTGCGCGAGGCCTCCAGGCGCAACCGCGCCGCGTCGGAGTACAGGTAGGTCTTGGCCAGCGCATGCGCGATCACCTGCGCGCCCAGCGCCTTGAACACCTGCAGGCCGTAGATGTGGTCGGCGTGGTAGTGCGTGAGGATCACATGGCTGATCGGCTTGGGCGTGATGCGGCGGATCTCCTGCACCAGCCGTTCGGCCGCGGCCGGCGAACCGAGCGCATCGATCAGCACCACGCTGTCGCGCGTGACGACGAAGCCCGCGTTCGAGATGAAGTTCTGGTTCTCGGCCGAGCCCAGGGCCGGCACGCCCTGCACGTAGTAGACATCGGGCGCGACGGCGCGCGGCGCGATGTCGGGCGCGACGGCGCGCGGCGCGATGTCGGGCGCGGCGGCCGCGCTCGCCATGAAGAGGCCGAAGGCCAGCGGCAACAGCGCGCGAAGAAGCGCGCGAAGAAGCGCGCGAAGAAGGAGCGGAAACATCGTGGCGTCTCTCTTTTTCATCGTCGCGCGATGCATCGCCGCGCGACTCCGGACTTGCCCGGCTGTAAATATAAGTAGAAGATGATATTTTGAGGGCTACAACAACAACCGAGGGTTTCCCCATGAGACAGGCATTCATCGCGTTCCTTCTCGCCATCGCGGCTTCGTTCGCCGGCGCGCAGCAGGTGGTCAAGGCGGTCTATCACGTCAACACCGGCGTCGAGACCAGCGCGGCCATCCTCGCCAACATCACGAACCATCTCAACGCCGACCCGAAGGCGAAGATCGTGGTGGTGACGCACGGGCCCGGCATCGACTTCCTGCTGAGCGACGCGAAGGACAGCAAGGGCCGCGAGTTCAGCGGCCCGGTGAGCGCGCTGGCCGCGCGCGGCGTGGTGTTCGACGTCTGCAACAACACGCTGAGCACGCGCAACATCGACGCGGGCCGGCTGCTGATGGAAGCGAAGGTGGTGCCCTCGGGCGTGGCCGAGGTGGCGCGGCTGCAGGCGCAGGAAGGCTACGTCTACCTGAAGCCCTGAGGGCGGCGGCCCGGCGCGGGCCTCAGGCCTGCTCGATGGCGATCTGCACGCAGATGCTGCGGCACAGCGCCACCACGGTCTCGTTCGCGATGCTGTAGTAGATGCTCACGCCCTCGCGGCGCCGCGCGAGCACGCCCGCCTGGTAGAGGGTGTTGAGGTGCTGCGACATGTTGGGCTGCGTGGTGTCGATCTCGGCCAGCAGCTCGCTCACGTTCTTCTCGCCGTTGCACAGCTGGCTGACGATCTTCAGCCGCATGGGCGCGGCCATGGCCCGGAACAGCTCGGCAGCGATGTCGAAGACCTCGTCCTCGGTGACGGCCGCGGGCTTTTTTCGGGACTTGGTGGCCATGCTGAAAGATTCTTGAGCAGGCCGCAATGTACATCGGCCCCCGGCTCCGCGCGCAATGCACGGCCGCCGCGCCGGTGAATCGCGCGCGCCGCGCGCGTCACAAACCGCCCCCGTGGCCCGTCTTCGAAGCAGCGGCATGTGCCGCTCGACTTTCGGAGATTCCCTCATGCACGACACGACCCGGATAGCCCGCCTTCATCGAGGGCATTGCTTTCCTTTATTCGACAGGCCCGCGCGAGCCCGCCAATAATCCAAGCACTTTCTTTGATTAATAACGGTAAGATCATGAACGCACGATCAAGGGCCTGGCTCGGCGCCGGCCTCGCGGCAGTGGTGGTGGGAGGGGCCGGCTACGGCCTCGTGGCCAAATCGAAGGCGGCCGACGGCGGCGGTGGCGGCATGCCGCCGGCGCAGGTGGCGGTGGCCGTCGCGCGGCAGACCGAACTGCCGCGCTTCCTCGGCGGCATCGGCACGCTCGAGGCGAACCGGCAGGTCGAGGTGCCGGCCGAGGCGGAGGGGCGGATCGCGAAGATCCTCTTCACCGCGGGTGCCGAGGTGCGCGCGGGCCAGCTGCTGGTGCAGCTCAACGACGCGCCCGAGCAGGGCGACCTCGAACGGCTGCAGGCGCAGCGCGCCGAATGCCAGGGCGCTGCTCGAGCGCACGAGCCGGCTGCTGCCGCAGCAGGCTGCCACGCAGGAGCAGCTCGACCAGGCGCAGGCCGGCTACGACCAGGCCAGCGGCGAGCTGCGTCGGCTGCAGGCGCAGATCGCCCAGAAGCGCATCGTGGCGCCCTTCGACGGCCGGCTGGGCCTGCGCAAGGTCAACCTCGGGCAGTTCGTGCGGGCCGGCGATGCGCTGGTCTCGCTGACCGACGCCCGCACCCTGCTCGCGACCATCACCCTGCCCGAGGCCGCCCTGCCCGCGCTCCAGCGCAACCAGCAGGTGCTGCTCAACGTCGACGCCTGGCCCGGCCGCGCCTTCCAGGCCCGGCTCAGCGCGATCGAGCCGCAGATCGGCAGCGACACGCGCACCGTGCGGCTGCAGGCCGCGATCGACAACGCCGACGGCGCGCTCGCGCCCGGCATGTACGTGAGCGCGCGCGTGGCGCTGCCGCCGCGCGCCGATGCCATCACCGTGCCCGAGACCGCCCTCACCTACAGCACGCACGGCGACTCGGTCTACGTGGTGCGCCCGGCCGACAAGGGTGAGGGCTTCGTGGTGCAGCAGCTGTTCGTGACGGCCGGCGACCGGCAGGACGGCCAGGTGGTGATCGAGAAGGGCCTCCAGGCCGGCGAGCGCGTCGTGACCTCGGGCCAGCTGCGCCTGTACGGCGGCGCCGCGGTGCAGCCGATGGACAAGGACACGCTGGCCGCGCAGGAGCGCAAGTCATGAGGTTCACCGACCTGTTCGTGCGCCGGCCCGTGCTGGCGCTGGTGGTGAGCACGCTGATCCTGCTGCTGGGTGCGCGCGCCCTCGGCTCGCTGCCGGTGCGCCAGTACCCGCTGACCGAGAGCACCACGCTGACCATCACCACCCAGTACCCGGGCGCCTCGCCCGAGCTGATGCAGGGCTTCGTCACGCAGCCGATCGCGCAGGCGGTGGCCACGATCGAGAACGTCGACTACCTGTCGTCCTCGTCCACGCTGGGCCGCAGCGTGATCACCGTGCGCATGAAGCTCAACGCCGACGCCAACCAGGCGCTCACGCAGGCGATGGCGCAGGTGAGCCAGGTCAAGTACCGGCTGCCGCAGGAGGCCTTCGACCCGGTGATCCTCAAGTCATCGGGCGAGGCCACGGCCGTGGCCTACGTGGGCTTCTCGAGCAAGACCATGGGCGTGCCCGCGCTCACCGACTACCTCTCGCGCGTGGTGCAGCCGCAGTTCGCGTCGATCGAGGGCGTGTCGGGCGTGGAGGTCTCGGGCGGCCAGACGCTGGCGATGCGCGTGTGGCTCGACGCCAACCGCATGGCCGCGCGCGGCATCTCGGCCGGCGAGCTGGCCGACGCGCTGCGCCAGAACAACGTGCAGGCGGCGCCCGGGCAGGTCAAGGGCCTGTACGTGGTGTCGAACATCCGCGTCAACACCGACCTGGTGAACGTGGCCGAGTTCCGCGACATGGTGATCAAGCGCGAGGGCGATGCATTGGTGCGCCTGGGCGACGTGGCCACGGTCGAGCTCGGCGCGGCGAGCGCCGACGTCAGCGCGATGATGGACGGCGACAAGGCCATCTACCTCGGCCTGCAGGCCGCGCCCAACGGCAACCCGCTGGTGATCGTGAAGCGCATCCGCGAACTGCTGCCCGGCATCAAGCAGAACCTGCCCGCGGGCGTGGAGGTGCAGCTGCCGTTCGAGCTCGCGCGCTTCATCGAGGCCTCGATCGACGAGGTGCGCCACACGCTGCTCGAGGCGGTGGTGATCGTGGTGCTGGTGATCTTCCTGTGCCTGGGCTCGGTGCGCGCGGTGCTGATCCCGGTGGTGACGATTCCGCTGTCGATGCTGGGTGCCGCGGCGCTGATGCTGGTGTTCGGCTTCTCGATCAACCTGCTCACCCTGCTGGCGATGGTGCTGGCGATCGGGCTGGTGGTGGACGACGCGATCGTGGTGGTGGAGAACGTGCACCGCCACATCGAGGAAGGCAAGTCGCGCGTGCAGGCCGCGCTGATCGGCGCGCGCGAGGTGGCCGGCCCGGTGATCGCGATGACGCTCACGCTGGCCGCGGTCTACGCGCCGATCGGCCTGATGGGCGGGCTCACCGGTTCGCTGTTCAAGGAATTCGCTTTCACGCTCGCGGGCGCGGTGGTGGTGTCGGGCGTGATCGCGCTCACGCTGTCGCCGGTGATGAGCTCCTTCCTGCTGCCGCAGGACGCCACCGGCACGCGCATGGCGCGGCTGGCCGAGGGCTTCTTCCACCGCCTGGCCACCGGCTACGGCCGCGTGCTCGACGTGTCGCTGCGCCACCGCTGGGTGACGGGCGCGCTGGCCGCGGTGGTTCTGGTGAGCCTGCCCTTCCTCTACAACGCCGCGCAGCGCGAGCTCGCGCCCGGCGAGGACCAGGCCATGGTGCTGACCGCGATCAAGTCGCCGCAGCACGCCAACATCGACTACGTCGAGAAGTTCGGCAAGAAGTGGGACGACGTGTTCGCCGCGCTGCCCGAGAACACCGGCCGCTGGCTGATCAACGGCTCCGACGGCGTGTCGAACTCGATCGGCGGCGTGCAGCTGTCGGACTGGAAGGACCGCCAGCGCAACGCCGACCAGATCCAGCACGAGGTGCAGGGCAGCATGGGCGCGGTGGAAGGCAGCAACATCTTCGCCTTCCAGCTGCCCTCGCTGCCGGGCTCCACCGGCGGGCTGCCGGTGCAGATGGTGATCCGCAGCCCGGGCGACCACCGCAGCGTGTTCGAGGCCATGGAGGCGCTCAAGAAGGCGGCGCGCGAGAGCGGCAAGTTCGCCGTGGTCGACAGCGACCTCGAGTTCAACAACCCGGTGGTCGAGGTGCGCGTGGACCGCGCCAAGGCCAACAGCCTGGGCGTGACCATGAAGTCCATCGGCGACACGCTGGCCGTGCTGGTGGGCGAGAACTACGTCAACCGCTTCGGCATGGACGGCCGCTCCTACGACGTGATCCCGCAGACGCCGCGCGAGCAGCGGCTGACGGCCGAGGCGCTGTCGCGCTACTTCGTGAAGAGCGCGAGCGGCCAGCCGGTGCCGCTGGCCAACCTGGTGCAGCTGTCGACCAGCGTGGGCCCGAACAAGCTCACGCAGTTCAACCAGCTCAACGCCGCCACCTTCCAGGCCATTCCGATGCCCGGCGTGACCATGGGCGACGCGGTGGCCTTCCTGAGCGCCGAGGCGAAGAAGCTGCCGGCCGGCTTCAGCTACGACTGGCAGTCCGACGCGCGCCAGTTCACGCAGGAAGGCTCGGCGCTGGTGCTGGCCTTCGTGTTCGCGATCGTCGTGATCTACCTGGTGCTGGCCGCGCAGTACGAGAGCCTGCGCGACCCGCTGATCATCCTGGTCAGCGTGCCGATGTCGATCTGCGGCGCGCTGGTGCCGCTGGCGCTGGGCTTCGCGACCATCAACATCTACACCCAGATCGGGCTGGTGACGCTGATCGGGCTGATCAGCAAGCACGGCATCCTGATGGTGGAGTTCGCCAACGAGATCCAGATGCGCAAGGGCCTCGACCGCCGCGCCTCGATCGAGGAGGCCGCGCGCATCCGCCTGCGGCCGATCCTGATGACCACGGCCGCGATGGTGGTGGGCCTGGTGCCGCTGCTGTTCGCAAGCGGTGCCGGTGCCAACAGCCGCTTCAGCATCGGGCTGGTGATCGTGGTCGGCATGCTGGTGGGCACGCTGTTCACGCTGTTCGTGCTGCCGACGATGTACACGCTGCTGGCGCGCGACCATCGCACCGCGGGGCAGTCGAAGCGCGCGGCGGAGCTCGCGGCGCTGGAGGACGGACCCGCCGCGCCGGCCACGGCGGGCGGCCACGCATGACGCACCGGAGAACGACCATGAAGGCCTTGACCCTTTCCCTGTCGACGCTGGCCACGGCGCTGCTGCTGGCCGGCTGCGCGGTCGGCCCGCGCTACGCGGCGCCCGAGACCTCGCCGGTGACGATCGCCGCGCCCGAGCGCCACCTGTTCGCGCCCGACGCGGTGCAGCGCGACTGGTGGCGCCAGCTCGAGGATGCGCAGCTCGACGCGCTGATCGAGCGCGCGTTGGCCGCCAACCACGACATCCGCATCGCGCAGGCGCGGCTGCTCGAAGCGCGCGCCGTGCAGGACGAGGCCGAGCTCGACCGCTGGCCCACCGTGACGATGGGTGCGAGCAAGACCCGCAGCATCGCGCAGGGCAACGGCGTGCCGGCCGAGGCCCGCACGCTGGCCGAGAGCAGCCGCCTCGGCTTCGACGCCGGCTGGGAGATCGACCTGTTCGGCCGCCTGCGCCGGCTCGACGAGGCCGCCAGCGCGCGCGCCGAGGCGCAGGCCGCAGACCTCGAGCAGGCGCGCATCGTGGTGGTGGCCGAGCTCGCGCGCAACTACTACGAGATGCGCGGCGCCGAGCAGCGGCTCGCGGTGACGCAGCGCACGCTGCAGAGCCTGCGCGACAGCCTGCGCGTGACCGAGGCCCAGGTCGGCATCGGCCGCGGACTCGCGGGCGACCTCGCGAGCGCGCGCGCCAACCTCGCGAGCACCGAGGCCCAGCTGCCGCTGTTCGAGACCGCGCGCCGCCAGGCCGCGCACCGCGTGGCGGTGCTCGCGGCGCTGCAGCCGGCCGAGCTCGAGCCGATGCTCGCGCCGCGGCCGCTGCAGGTGCTCGCCAAGCGGCTGCCGGTGGGCGACCTCGGCGACCTGCTGCGCCGCCGGCCCGACGTGCTGCGCGCCGAGCGCGGCCTGGCCGCGAGCACGGCCGACGTGGGCGCGGCCACGGCCACGCTGTATCCGCGGCTCGACATCGGCGGCTTCCTCGGCTTCGTCGCGCTGCGCGGCTCGGACCTGGGCAGCGGCTCGAGCCGCGCCTTCAGCCTCACGCCGGGCCTGAGCTGGCCCGCGCTGCGGCTGGGCTCGGTGCGCGCGCAACTGCGGGGCGCGCAGGCCCGCGCGCAGGGCGAACGCGCGGCCTACGAGCAGACCGTGCTGCGCGCCATCGAGGACGTGGAGAACGCCCTCACCGGCTACGGCCAGAACCAGCAGCGGCTGCAAAGCCTGGTGCGGGCCTCGGAACAGAGCGCGCGCGCGGCCGAGCTGGCCGCGGTGCGCTACCGCGAAGGCGCCGCGCCCTATCTGTCGGTGCTCGACGCGCAGCGCACGCTGCTGCGCGCGCAGGATGCGGTGGCCGAGGCCGAGACCGCCTCGTACACCAGCCTGGTCGCGCTCTACAAGGCCGTGGGCGGCGGCTGGCAGGCGCCCGATGCCCAGGGGCTTTCGGGCGTTTCCGCGAAGGATGCCCCAAGCACCTGACAATGCACGGGTTGCCGCCTTTCCGTTCCGCTCCCCACGAAGACCGCGCCATGTCCGCCAACGACACCGCCGACGCCAAGCCCGCCTGGACCCCGCACCAGCCGGCCGACCGCATCCTCTCGACGCTCAAGACCCGCGGCGCGCTCGGCATTCCCGACATCGCCAAGGTGCTGCAGGTCACGGTGGAGGCGGTGCGCCAGCAGATGGCCAAGCTGCAGGCCGAGGGCCTGGTCGACGCCGAGAGCCGCAGCGCCGGACGCGGCCGGCCGACGCAGATCTGGCGGCTCACGGCGCAGGGCCACGCGCGCTTTCCCGACACGCATGCCGAGATGACGGTGCAGATGATCAGCGCCGTGATCCAGGTGTTCGGCGAGAAGGGCATGGACCAGCTGATCGGCGCGCGCGAAGAGGCCATGCGCGCCAGCTACCGCGAGGCCCTGCGCGGCGCGCGCGGCATCGCCGCGCGGCTGGAGCGGCTGGCCGAGGTGCGCAGCCGCGAGGGCTACATGGCCGAGTACCGCGCCGACGACGAAGGCGAGGGCTTCCTCTTCATCGAGAACCACTGCCCCATCTGCACCGCGGCGCGCGCCTGCACGGGCTTCTGCCGCAGCGAGCTGCAGCTCTTCGACGAGGTGCTCGGGCCCGACGTGGCCGTGAGCCGCGTCGAGCACGTGCTCGCGGGCGCGCGGCGCTGCGCGTACCGCGTCGTTCCCAAGACGGGCAAGGGCGCCGGCTGAGCGCCCGGCCCGCTTCATTTTATTTTTATCAACCAGAAGGACCCCACGATGGAACACACCCTGCCTCCCCTGCCCTACGCCCTCGACGCGCTGGCGCCCGAGTACTCGAAGGAGACCCTCGAGTACCACTACGGCAAGCATCACAACGCCTACGTGGTGAACCTCAACAACCTGCAGAAGGGCACCGAGTTCGAGTCGATGACGCTCGAAGAGATCGTCAAGAAGTCCAGCGGCGGCATCTACAACAACGCCGCCCAGATCTGGAACCACACCTTCTTCTGGAACTGCATGAAGCCGCAAGGCGGTGGCGCTCCGAGCGGCGCGCTGGCCAAGGCCATCGATGCCAAGTGGGGCAGCTACGACGCCTTCAAGGAAGCCTTCGTGAAGTCGGCCGTGGGCAACTTCGGCTCGGGCTGGACCTGGCTGGTGAAGAAGGCCGACGGCAGCGTGGACATCGTGAACACCGGCGCCGCCGGCACGCCGCTGACGACCGCCGACACGGCGCTCTTGACGGTCGACGTCTGGGAGCACGCCTACTACATCGACTACCGCAACCTGCGTCCCAAGTTCGTCGAGACCTTCCTGGCCAAGCTGGTCAACTGGGGCTTCGCCGAAAAGAACTTCGGCTGATCGACCCCGGGTCGATCGGGTTCGGGGCGTGCCCGCGAGGCCCCCGAACCCCTGCTTCAGCGCCGCGCGGCCACGCTGCGCGCCAGCAGGCAGAGGATCTCGTACATCAGCGTGGCACCGAGCAGCGCGGTGCTGCCCGAGGGGTCGTAGGGCGGCGACACCTCGACCACGTCCCCGCCCACGAAGTCCAGCCCGTCGAGGCCGCGCAGCAGGCCCAGCGTCTCGCGCGTGGTCATGCCGCCGATCTCGGGCGTGCCGGTGCCCGGCGCGAACACCGGGTCCAGGCCATCGACATCGAGCGACAGGTAGGTGGGCCCGTCGCCGACGATGCGCCGCGCCTCCTGCACGATCGCCTCGACGCCCCTGGCCTCGAACTCCTCGATGAAGACCACGCGCATGCCGCTGTCGAGCGAGTAGCGCCAGCCCTGGTCGGAGTTCTGCGCACCGCGGATGCCGATCTGGATGGTGCGCTTCGGGGTCGAGCAGCCCGGCCTCGACCGCGCGGCGGAACGGCGAGCCATGGCTGAACTTGGAACCGAGGAAGTCGTCCCAGGTGTCGGTGTGCGCATCGATGTGCACCATGCCCAGCGGCCGGCGCGGCTGCATCGCCTGGAACACCGGGAAGGTGATCGAGTGGTCGCCGCCCGCGGCCAGCACCGTCTTGCCGGCCGCGAACAAGGGCTCGAAGAAGCGGCGGATGTCCTCGTGCGAACGCTCGAGGTGGAACACGTCGGTGAACGGCACGTCGCCCACGTCGGCCACGCGGCAGGCCTCGAAGGGATTGAAGCCGGTGACGTGGTGGATGGCGCGCGTCATCGACGACATGTTGCGGATCTCGCGCGGGCCGTAGCGCGCGCCGGGACGCGCCGTCACGCCGCCGTCGAAGGGCACGCCGGCCAGGGCGATGTCGAAGTCCTCGAGGCGCTGCGCGAAGGGCACGCGCATGAAGGTCGGGATGCCGCTGTAGCGCGGCAGCGTCTGCATGGCGGTGTCTGTGTGCATGGCGGGAACGGGTTCAGAACGTGGCCGGGGTGTTGGTCCACAGCACCCGGGTCTGAGTCTTGCCGGGATTGCGGTAGCTGTGCGGCACGTCGCTGGAGAAATAGAAGGAGTCGCCGGCCGAGAGCCGGTAGACCTCGTCGCCCAGGCGCAGCTCGAACTCGCCCTCGATCACGTAGCCCATTTCCTCGCCGACGTGCGCGATCTGCTCCAGGCTCTCGGCCTTGGGCTCGAGCACGTGGATGTCGGCCTGCAGCAGCTGGCCGCGGATCGGCACGATCACGCGCTCGAGCTTCACGCCGCGCTTCTTGCCGCGCAGGCCGGTGAACTCGATCACGGGGCGTTCGGAGGCGCGCGTCACCGGCGACATGGGCGGCGCGAACGAGGCCGTGAGCTCGGCGACGTTGGTGTCGAGCGCACGCGCGAGGCGGTGCAGGTTGGCCAGCGAGGGCATGACCTGGCCGCGCTCGACGCGCGACAGCAGGCTTTCGGAACAGCCGGCGGCATCGGCGAGCGCCTTCAGCGTGAGACTTCGCACCATGCGCGCATGCTTGAGCCGCGGGCCCAGCGCCGACAGCGCGAGGTCCGGGTCTGCGTCCACCGGTGCCGGCGAGGCGGCGGCGGCAGCAGCGGGAATGGCGGTGGTCTTCTTGGCAGTGCGCATGGCGTCGAGTCGTCAGTGGGCCGGCGGCGCGCCGGGAAGCTCAGGCATCCGCCAGCACGGTGAAGTGCACTTCGACCGGGCGGTTGTCGTTGATGGGAACGATGTCCTGCGGGCAGGCCGACATGACGACCACGCAGTCCATCTCGGCGCGCAGATCCACATGGTCGCCGGCCTTGGAGACGGGCGGCAGCCAGTCTACGCCGCCGCCCGCGCCCACCGGGATGTTCATCCACAGGTTGAGCGGCTGCGGCACCTCGCGCGCGCGCAGGCCGATGGCCTTGAGCGCCATGCGCATGTTGTCGGCGCAGTTGTCGTGGTACTCGGTCACGCCGAGGTTCTGGTAGCGGTAGGCGTCGCAGGCGGCCATGAGCGTGTCGTGCACGCCGGGCGAGGTGTCGGCCACGAGCGTCATGATGGGACGGCGGCGGTTGGTGGCGAGCGGATCGCCGGCCTTCGGAATGATGCGGTCGATCACGGCGCGCGCATGCTCCATCGACATGAACTCGCTGAGGTCGTCGGCCTTGAAGGCCCAGAAGTCGCAGACCTGGCTGCCGTGCGTGTTGACGACGCGGATCACCTGGCCCTTGGCGAGCCGCACGGCGCGGCCGTTGCGCGCGGGCACTTCGTAGCGCTTGCCGAGTTCGGGCGTGCCGTCGGCCGACACGGGCTCGCGCAGCGTGCGGTTGGCGCCGACGGGTTCGCCGTTGTCGGCCACATGGGCGTGCGCGTGGGTGTCCGTGTGGAAAGAGGAAGTGGCTTGGTCGTCCATGGTCTGGCTAGTCCTTTGAAGCTTCGGGAGGGGTGGAGGAAACGAGCGGCCCGGCCAGCCGCGCGAGGCACCAGGCCAGGGCGCGCGTGCAGGCCGCGAGGTCGTCGATGGGGGTGTCTTCGTCGGGGTGGTGGCTCACGCCGCCGCGGCTGGGCGCGAACAGCATCGCGCTGGGGCAGAAGCCGGCCAGCGGCATGGCGTCGTGGAAGGCGCCCGACAGCATCTCGCGGTGGCTCAGTTGCAGCGCGGCGCAGGCCGCGCGCGCCAGGCCCGCGAGCGCGGCGTCGAAGCGCACGGTGGGCTTGTCCTGCAGCACCTCGATCTGGCCGCCGGCCGGCAGCGCCGCGTCGACGAGCGCGCGCACCGCGTCGAGCGCGGCGGCCTCGGGATGGCGCGCATCGACGGTGAAGACGACGCGGTCGGCAATGGTGTTGATCGATCCGGGGCTGCACTCCCAGCGGCCGATGGTGAGGCGCAGCCGGTCGTCGCCGCACCGCGCCGCGTGTTCGAGGAGCGCATGGGCCATGCGCACGGCCTTGGCCTGCGCATCGTCGCGCGCGGCCAGCGGCGTGGTGCCCGCGTGCGCGCTGCGCCCCGGCACGGTGATGCGGAACCAGCGCACGCCCTGGATCGCGCTCACGCAGCCGACCTGCAGGCCCTCGGCCTCCAGCACCGGGCCCTGTTCGATGTGCGCCTCGATGTAGCCATGCACCGGGCGCGCGAGCGGCGTGTCCATCCAGCGCCAGCCCTGGCGCAGTGCCTCCGCGCGCAGGTCGTCCACGGCGGCATCGCGCGCGGCCTCGAAGCACAGGCCGTCGCCGTCGCGCACGCCGAGGAAGGCCTCGAGCCGCTGCGGCGCGGTGAAGGCGACCGAGCCCATCAGCCCGGGCGCGAAGCGCGAGCCCTCCTCGTTGGTCCACATGGCGACGTCGATCGGCCGGCGGGTGCGCAGGCCGAGACGGTCGAGCGCATCGAACACCTCCAGGCCCGCCGCGACGCCGAAGGCGCCGTCGAGCCAGCCGCCCAGGGGCTGGGTGTCGATGTGGCTGCCGGTCATGACCGGCGACAGCGTCGATTCCTGCCCGTCGCGCCGGACGAACACGTTGGCGGCGGCGTCGATGCCGACGCGGTAGCCGGGCCGGCGCGCGAACGGCTGCACCAGCCACCGCCGCGCGGCCAGCTCGTGCGCGCACAGCGCCTGGCGCGCCACGCCGCCGCCGGTGCCTGCCCCCGCGGCACCATGCGCCGCCAGGCCACGCAGCCGGGCCTCGAGGCTCGCGGTGCCGACCGCGCGCGCCACGTCGCCCGCGAGGGCCGCGTCCCGCATCTCGTCGAGCGCGTTCATGCGAGCGCTCCCGCCGCGGGATGGCCGAGGCTGCGGCGGATCCACGGCTGCAGGAAGGCCTGGATGCGCGGATGGGCCGGCGCGTGGATCACCTCGCGCGGCGTGCCGATCGTCACGATGCGGCCCTTCTCCATGAACACGATCCGGTCCGACACCTCGGCCGCGAAGCTCATCTCGTGCGTGACCATGATCATGGTCATGCCGCCGCGCGACAACGACTTGATCACCTCGAGCACCTCGTCGACCAGCTCGGGGTCGAGCGCGGAGGTCGGCTCGTCGAGCAGCATCACCTCGGGCCCGACCGCGAGCGCGCGCGCGATGCCCACGCGCTGCTGCTGGCCGCCGCTGAGCTGGGGCGGCCGCGCATCGGCCTTGGCCGACATGCCCACGCGCGCCAGCGCCTCGCCGGCCACGGCCCGGGCCTGGTCCGCGCGCAGTCCCTTGGCCAGCGTGAGCGGCGCCATCACGTTGGCCAGCACCGTCATGTGCGGCCACAGGTTGAATTGCTGGAACACCATGGCCACCGGCGCGCGCACCTCGGCGACGACCCGCTCGCTCTCGCGGACCAACGCGCCGGCTGCGTTGCGGCGGTAGCCGAGCAGCGCGCCGCGGATGCGGACCTCGCCCTCGTCGTAGGCCTCGAGGAAGTTCATGCAGCGCAGCAGCGTGGTCTTGCCCGAGCCCGAGGGGCCGATCAGCGAGACGACCTCGCCCTTGCGGATGTCCAGGTCGATGTCCGACAGCACGCGCTGCGGGCCGAAGGACTTGCCGACGCCGCGCAGGGAGACGATGGGAACGGTCACGGGAGCATTCATGGACGGGGTGTTTCTCGAAGGGCGGCCCCAGGCGCGCAGCGTGCCGGCCGCGCGGTTGACGAGCAGCGACAGGCCCCAGTAGCTCAGCGCCAGCAGCAGGTAGGGCTCGACGTAGACGAACTGCTCCGACACCACCTTGCCGGCGGTCATCGTCAGTTCGGGATAGGTGATGACCGAGGCCAGCGCGGACTCCTTCATCAGCAGGATGGTCTGGCTCGCGATCAGCGGCAGGCTGGCGCGCAGGGCCTGCGGGCATTCGATGGTGGCGAAGATCTGGCGCGAGGACAGGCCCATGCAGCGCGCCGCCTCGATCTGGCCGCGCGGAATGCTCTGCCAGCAGGCGCGGAAGATCTCGGCGAAGTAGGCGCCGCCGTAGACCGCGAGCGTGAGGCCGGCTGCGGCGAAGGGATCGAGCGACAGGCCAGCGCTCGGCAGGCCGAAGTAGACGATGAACAGGTGGATCAGGAACGGCACGCCGCGCCACACCGCGGTGTAGGCGGTGTAGAGCCAGCGCGCCGCGCGCCAGCCGGTTTCGCGCAGCGCGTGGAAGGCGAAGCCCACGACCAGGCCACCCGCCAGTCCCGTCAGCGTGAGCAGCACGGTGCGCAGCGCGGCCGCGCCGAACGCGGGCAGCAGTTGGCCCAGCAGCGCCGTGTCGATCATGGCCGCTCCATCCGGCCGCGCAGCCAGTGGCCGAGCCACAGCACCGCGCCGGTCATCAGCAGGTAGCACAGGCCCACCGAGACATAGACCTCGAGCGGCCTGAAGTTGGCCGCCACGATCTGCCGCCCGCCGCGCGCCAGGTCGGCCACCGAGATCACCGAGACGATGGCCGAACTCTTCACCACGTCGACGCCCTCCGACACCACGGCCGGCCACACGGCCCGCGCGAGCTGCGGCAGTTGCACGTGGCGGAAGATGCGCGCGGGCGGCATGCCGAACGAGGCCGCGGCCTCGATCTGCCCGGCCGGCACCGCCACCAGCCCGGCGCGCAGGATCTCGCACTGGAACGCGGCCGAGTTCAGGCCCAGCGCGACGATGGCCACCAGCAGCGGCGGCAGGTCGAGGCCGTAGGCGCTGGGCAGGTAGAAGAGCATGAGCAGCTGCACCAGCAGCGGCGTGCCGCGAAAGAAGCTCAGGTAGGTGCGCACCGCGGCCGGCAGCACGCCCCGGCCGCCGCGCCGCAGCGACAGGCCCAGCAGCACCGCGCCCCAGGCGAAGCCCAGCGCGATGGCCGCAATCGCCACGCTCAGCGTGGTGACGGCGCCCTGCAGCAGCACGGGCAGGTAGGCGGCCAGCCGCTCGAGAAGGGTGGTTGCGTTCATCGGGAGCGCGGTGGTGCGGACTCAGGAAGCGTCGTGCGGAGCAGGCCCGCTCACATCTGCGGCGCCGGCACCGCGTCGGTGGGCACGTCCATCGGGAAACCGAACCACTTCATCTGCAGTTCCTTGAGCTGGCCGCTCTTGTGCGCACGCGCGATGCCGTCGCTGAAGAACTTGACCAGCGGCGCGCTGTCGGCGTCCTTGCGGCCGACCCAGCCGAAGTAGGTCTTGGGACCGATGGGCGCGGGCATCACCGCGTAGATGTCGCCGCGCGTCTTCACCAGCGTCGCCAGGTTGGAGAGCGACTGCGCCACCGCCACCAGCCGGCCGGCGGCCAGGTCGGCATAGGCTTCGTCGAAGCTCACGTACTCGCGGATCGTGACCGCCGGCTTGCCCTCGGCCTGCAGCTTCTTCGCATAGTCCTGCAGCGCGCGCAGCTGGGCCGAGCCGGCCTGCGAGCCCACCGTCTTGCCGGCGATGCCCGCGGGGTCGGCGAGCGCGGCGTCGTCCTTGCGCTTGACCAGCGCCGTCGTGGCGTCGGCGATCGGCACGGTGAACGCGAACTTGTCGGCGCGCTCCTTCGTGAGCGTGACCGAGGTCACGACGAAGTCGAAGCGCCGGGTCGCCAGGCCCGGCAGGATGCCCTGGAACGGCACATCGAACTGCTTGACCTTGACCTCGGGCAGGTCGGCCAGGATCAGGCGCATCAGGTCGGGGCCGTAGCCCACGATCTTGCCGTCCTGCAGGTACTCGAAGGGCGCGAACTGCGCCTCGGTACCGATGACGATTTCTTTCTTGCTCTTCACCGTTTCCAGCATGTCGGCGCCGTGCGCGGCACCGAGCAGGAACAGGGAAAGAACACCGGCGATTGCGCGATGGAACAGCATGAGCGGGGCCCTCGGGTGTGGATTGAAGCAGGTGCGTAGAGATTCAGCAAGCAACTTGCATTCATGCAAGTCACTTGCTTGGAACACACAAGTTCCATGCCAGCCGAAATCGCGTTGGCGGCACGGCCGTGGTGCCGACAGCGGCGCCAAAGGGACGAGGGACGGCGCGAGGCGCACTAAGGGAGTGCAGGGAGTGCAAAATCGGGGGACGCCGCCACGCCTGGAGAAGACGGCCATCGCGAACCGCGAAATCCCTCCCCGGGGTCGTTCCGGCACACTGCACCCTGGTGCAGCGATGCGATGGCTTCCAGGCTGCAACCCGATTCGTCCAGATACAGAGACAAACCCATGATCCGACAACTCATCCGCCCGCTGGCCCTCGCGCTGGCACTTCCGCTGGCCTTCGGCGCCGCCTCCACCGCCCAGGCCCAGGCCTATCCCGCCAAGCCGATCCGCATGATCGTGCCCTTCCCGCCCGGCGGCGGCACCGACATCCTGGCGCGCCTGGTGGCCCAGAAGCTCACCGAGACCAACCACTGGACCGTGGTGCCCGACAACCGCGCGGGCGCCGGCGGCACCATCGGCATCGCCGAGGCCGCGCGTGCCGCGCCCACGGGCTACGACATCGTGATGGGCCAGAAGGACAACATGGTCGTCGCGCCCTGGCTCTACAAGAACCTCAGCTACGAGCCGACCAAGGACCTGACCGCGGTGGCCCACGTGGCCTTCACGCCCGTGGTGATCGTCACGCAGGCCAACTCCAAGTACAAGACGCTCGACGACGTGGTGAAGGCCGCGCGCGCCGCGCCCGACACCATCACCTACGGCTCGCCCGGCAACGGCACCACCATCCACCTGGCCGGCGAGATCTTCAACGGCGCGGCCAAGATCAAGATGCGCCACGTGCCCTACAAGGGCTCGAACGCGGCCATGATGGACGTGCTCGCGGGCAACGTCGACCTGATGGTGTCGTCGGTGCCCTCGGCCATGGCCCAGATCAAGGCCGGCAAGCTGCGCCCGCTGGCCGTGACCTCGGCCAAGCGCAGCAGCTCGCTGCCGACACGCCCACCGTGGCCGAGCTCGGCTACAAGGGCTTCGACGTGAGCACCTGGTATGGCCTGTTCGTGCCGGCCAAGACGCCCAAGGACGTGATCGCCACCCTGAACGCCGAGGTCAACAAGCTGCTGGCCACGCCCGAGATGCAGGCCGCGATCATCGCGCAGGGCGCCGAGCCGCAGAGCATGACGCCCGAGCAGTTCGGCGCGCTGCTGAAGACCGACTACGAGAAGTGGAAGGGCATCGTGCAGGCCTCGGGCGCGACCATCGAGTAAGCGCGCAACCGCCCGCGAACGAAGAAGGAGGGCGCGCTGCGCCCTCTTTTTCGTTGCTGGACGGCGCTTCTTCAACGCGCCGACACGGGCATCGGCGCGGCGGGCAGCACCAGCGATGCGCCCGAGCGCGACGCCCGGTCCCAGCCGGGGTGCCGCTGCGCGCGCTCCAGCTCGGCCGTCACTTCGGCGCGGGTCTTCGGCCTGGCATTGGTCACCGGAACCGGCGCGCCGTAGGCCAGGAAGTCCTTCCATTTCGGATCGTCCTGCGCCGCCGCCAGCTCGCGATCGACCTGGCCCGCCGACTTGCCCGCGCCGGACAGTTCGGCATGGGTCTTGACCCCGGTTTCATTGGCCGCGAAATGCGAAGGCGCGTCGACGTGCTGCACGCTTTGCTGGGCGGAGGCCATGAGCGGCATGAAGCCGGCGATGGCGGAGGCGGCCGCGAGCGCGGCGATTCTTGTGTTCGACATGCATATCTCCTTGGGATGTTCCCCGCGACTGGATGTCGGGCGCGGGGGTGGAGATAGGCGGCGATCCGTTCTGGCTGGCCATGCGCGGGGCGTCGATCTCTCCACGCCCACACACTAGAAACGCAAACGAACGCGGACTTATCCGCCCGGTTACGTTCTCGTCATCCGAGGCCCGGCTCAGTCCGGCACGAACTTGCGGTTGAACACCGCCACGTCCGACTCCAGCTCGAAGGCCGCGAGCTGGCCCATCTTGCCGTCGCTGAGGCGGCAGGCCGCGAACAGGCTGTGGCGGCCCTGGAAGCCGAATTCGTCCATCACGATCAGTGCATACGGGTACGGCACGAAGACCTGGTGCGTGAAGACGATGCGGTGCTGGTTCCTCGGCGAGGGAAAGAGCTTGTACTCGCCGGTGTCGATGCCCTGGGCAGTGGCCATGGCGAGGGTGCTCAGTCCGGATCGCGCACGTCGGCCACCGGCTTGGCGCCGAAGTCGGCGCGCGCGAGGTACTTGAGCACCTTCGCGGCCGCGCTCGCGGGGCTGTCGAGCAGGCCCTCGCTCTTGAGCTTCTCGAAGCGCGTGCGGTCGGGGAAGTTCTCGGCCGATGCGCCACGCAGTTGCACCTGCATGTCGGTGTCGATCACGCCGGGCGCCAGCGACACGATGCGCGCGCCGTTCGGCAGGTTCGCTTCCTCGAGCGCGACCGCGCGCGAGTAGTGGTCCATGCCGGCCTTGGCCGCGCAGTACGGCGCCTGGCTGCCCATGGCGTTGCGGCCCAGGCCCGAGGAGATGTTGAGCACCTTGCGCGCGCCGCGCCAGTCGCGCGTGCCGCCGAGGAAGGCCGCGGTCAGCAGCAGCGGCGCTTCGAGCCCGATGCGCAGCGCCTGCGAGAGTTCGCCATCGACCGCGGAAGCGAGCGGCGCGGGATTGCCGACCGTGCCCGCGTTGTTGATCAGCGTGACGCCGTCGAAGCGCTGCGCGTCCTGCGCGGCTAGCCATTCGCGCAGGCGCGCGGCCGAGGCGACGGGATCGGACAGGTCCTGTTCCCATTGCACGAGTTCGACGCCGGCCGCCTTCGCCTGTTCGGCGAGTTCGGGGCTCTGGCGGCGCGAGATGCACAGCAGGACATGGCCGGGTTGCAGCAGCTGCTCGGCCATGGCGCGGCCGAGGCCGCGCGATGCGCCGGTGATGAGGTAGAGGTGGGAGGTGGGCATGGGGGCGATGATAGTGAAGCGCCCGGAAACGGCAGCGCCAGGGTCTTCCGCCCCGCCTCCCCACCCGAAGCATTCAATTCGGCAACGGCGGAAACGCCAGCGCGTTGCAGGGCTCGGCCGGCTGCACCAACTTTCCGTAGAGCACGTCGTAGGCCAGGGTGCCCATCACCTCGAGGCCCCGCGTGTTCAGGTGGATGGGGCTCCTGGGGTCGTAGCAGGCGGTCGCGATCCCCAGCGGCGTCCGCTCCGGATTGCCGACGACGGTGGCGAAGTCGATCACGCCGTCGAAATAGCCCGAGGTCTTGATCCAGTCGTTGATCTGCCGCCACTTGGCATCGTTGGAGGCCGTGTAGTAGCCGGTCGGCACCGGGTTGCCATCGACACCGACGATGTCGCCGATCGGAGTGTTCACGCCGCCATGGATCCTGATCTTGCGAAAGCGCGCCAGGTCGATGAAGTACTTGTAGCGCTCGATGATGTCGGCGGCCGAGGACTTGGACAGATCGTTGTCGCCGGCCAGGATGATGATGTCGGTCGGATCGCGGGACAGCACGTCGCGCTGGAACCGGTCGAACAGCGAGGGACCGTTGTTCGCGTTGAACATCGAGTTGCCGCTGATGCCCGCGTTGCCCACGCCGAGCGGCTCGCCGTTGCCGTTGGCCAGCTTCGACAGCACGGCGGGCCACGGGCTCTGGATGCCCACGGCGCTGTAGCCGGCCGTGATCGATTCGCCCACGGCCACGACCACGCGCGTTGCCTCGGGCGCGAGCACCTTGACCTCGCTCAGGTTGAAGACGCCGTTGTAGGTCTCGTACTCCGGCGCGACCGCCGACAGCGAGGCTTCGGCCGCCACGTCGCGGCTCCTCACCACATAGAAGCCGGGCAGCGGAACGGCGGCGTTCATGTGCATGTCGGCGTACTGCACCTTGCCCTGGAAGTGCAGGCTGATCATCAGGTCCGAGAGCTTGGGCACCGCCATCGCCACGGGGTCGCTCAGCAGCTCCTCGCCGGCGGGCACCTCGGCCAGCGTCTTGCCGCCATCGAAGGTCAGGACCCGGCGCGTGGCTGGATCGATGGCGGTTGGATCGGAGGGCTGCGAGGCATCGGGCAGTGCCACGCTCGCATGATCGACGCGCAGGGTGGTGCTGCCGAACACGTTGGACAGCCGCACCCGGACGCCCTCGCCGCCCACGCTCGTGCGGATGCGCACGCGGACCGTGTCCGAGTCATTGTTCTGCAGCCGGTTGGCATACATGGCGGACTGCCAAGTCGTGGCCCATCGGGTCTTCTTCTCGGACGGCACGGTCGGTGGCGGCGCTTCGGGCGACACGACCGTGGGCGGGGTGACGGGCGGTGCGACCGCATTGGCCGCGGCGATCGCCGCGGCATCGAACCGCGCATTGCTGTCTCCGCCTCCGCCGCATGCCGTCAACAGACCGACGGCCAGGGCCGCCAGGATCCGGTGCCATGCCTTCCCGAGAGAACGCTGGCCTGCCCACACTGCTTCGAGTGCTTTCTTCATGATGCCTCCTTGGGTGTCCGGTTGCCCGGGTTGAGATGACTTCTGAGTTGGAAATGCCTCGCTGCTGGTGAAGGTCGAAGGGCGGCGATCAACGCGCCATCATTTCTTCTCCCGGCACCGGTCGATGAACGCGATGACCTCGCCCATGATCCCCTTGCGGAAGGCGAGCACGCAGATCACGAAGATCAGCCCCGTGACCATGGTCACCGACTCGCCCAGCGTGTTGAACCAGTCGATGGTGGTGATGCGCGCGAGCAGGTTGCCCAGTTCGCCGATCTTGTTCTCGAGCAGCACCACCACGGCCGAGCCCACCAGCGGCCCCGACAGGGTGCCCAGCCCGCCCACCAGCGTCATCAGGATCACCTGGCCCGAAGCGGTCCAGTGCACATCGGACAAGGTGGCGAAGCCCAGCACCAGCGTCTTGAGCGAACCCGCGAGGCCCGACAGCGCCGCCGAGATCACGAAGGCCAGCAGCTTGAAGCGCGCCACGTCGTAGCCCAGCGACAGCGCGCGCGGCTCGTTCTCCTTGATGCCCTTGAGCACCTGCCCGAACGGCGAGTGGATGGTGCGCACGATCAGCAGGAAGGCGGCCGCCACGATCGCCAGCGCGACGTAGTACATCGTCAGGTCGTTGCTCAGGTCGAGCAGGCCGAACAGCTTGCCGCGCGGCACGCCCTGCAGGCCGTCCTCGCCGCCGGTGAACTTCGCCTGCAGCGCGACGAAGAACATCATCTGCGCCAAGGCCAGCGTGATCATCGCGAAGTAGATGCCCTGGCGGCGGATGGCCAGCACGCCGAACAGCCAGCCCAGCAGCGCACCCACCAGGGTGCCCGCGATCAGCCCCAGCTCGGGCGTGAGGCCCCAGACCTTGATCGCATGGCCGGCCACGTAGGCCGAGCCGCCGAGGAAGGCCGCATGGCCGAAGGACAGGAGCCCGGTGAAGCCCAGCAGCAGGTTGAAGGCCGAGGCGAACAGCGCGAAGCACAGCAGCTTCATCACGAACACCGGGTAGGCGCCGAAGAACGGCGCCAGCACCAGCGCAACGAGCAGCAGGCCGTAGAAGACGGTGGAGATCTTTTTCATGTTCATGCCGCCTGCTCTCACTTCTCTTTGCCGAACAGGCCGGCAGGACGCACCAGCAGCACGATGACCATGATCACGAACACGACGGTGGACGAGGCCTCGGGATAGAAGACCTTGGTGAAGCCCTCGATCACGCCCAGCCCCAGCCCGGTGAGGATGGCGCCCATGATCGAGCCCATGCCGCCGATCACGACGACGGCGAACACCACGATGATCAGGTTCTGGCCCATCAGCGGCGAGACCTGGATCACCGGCGCGGCCAGCACGCCCGCGAAGGCCGCGAGGCCGGCGCCGAAGGCATAGGTCAGCGTGATCATCAGCGGCACGTTGACGCCGAAGGCCTCCACGAGCCGCGGGTTCTCGGTGCCCGCGCGCAGGTAGGCGCCGATGCGGGTCTTCTCGATCACGAACCAGGTGGCGATGCACACGACCAGCGAGGCCACGACCACCCAGGCGCGGTAGTTGGGCAGCACCATGAAGCCCAGGTCGGTGGCGCTCGAGAGCGCCTCGGGCGCGTCGTAGGCCAGGCCCGAGACGCCGTAGATGGAGCGGAACACGCCCTCGATGAGCAGCGTGAGGCCCAGCGTGAGCAACAGGCCGTAGAGGTGGTCGAGCTTGTAGATCCAGCGCAGCAGCAGCCGCTCGATCAGCACGCCGAACAGGCCGATGACGATGGGCGCGGCGATCAGCATCACCCAGTAGTTGATGCCGAAATATTCCATCGCCATCCAGGTGAGCACCGCGCCGAGCATGAACAGCGCGCCGTGCGCGAAGTTGATGACGTTGAGCAGGCCGAAGATGACGGCCAGCCCGAGGCTCAGGATGGCATAGAAGGAGCCGTCGACCAGCCCCAGGAGGAGCTGGCTCAACAAGGCGGGAAGGGAAATGGTCATAGGGGGTTCAGCAAGCGCGGGCCCGGACGGGCCCGCGGGGGTCGGTCATTTCCAGAGCGCGCACTTGCTCTCGGCCTTGGTCGTGAAGATCTGGTCGCCCGGCAGCGTCTTGAGCACCTTCAGGTAGTCCCAGGGTTTCTTCGATTCGGCCGGCGATTTCGCCTCCACCAGGTACATGTCGTGGATGAAGCTGCCGTCGGCGCGGATCTGGCCCTTGCCGTAGAAGTCGTCGATCTTCATGCTCTTGAGCTGCGCCATCACCTTGTCGGCATCGGTGGTCTTGGCGGCGGCCACGGCCTTCAGGTAGGCCATCGTGGCCGAGTAGTCGGCGGCCTGCACGTCGGTCGGCATGCGCTTGGTCTTCTCGTAGAAGCGGTTGGCGAACTTGCGCGTGTCGTCGTTGAGGTCCCAGTACCAGCTCGTGGTGTGCAGCAGCCCCTCGGTGTTCTTCAGGCCCAGGCTGTGGATGTCGGTGAGGAACACCAGCAGGCCCGCGGTCTTCATCGTCTTGTTGATGCCGAACTCCCTGGCGGCCTTGATCGAGTTGATCGTGTCGCCGCCGGCGTTGGCCAGGCCCAGGATCTGCGCCTTGGAGTTCTGCGCCTGCAGCAGGAAGGACGAGAAGTCGGACGCGTTGAGCGGATGCTTGACGCCGCCCACCACCGTGCCGCCCTTCTCCTTGATCACCGTGGTGGTGTCGGCCTCGAGCGCGGCGCCGAAGGCGTAGTCGGCCGTCAGGAAGAACCAGCTCTTGCCGCCGCGGTCGACCACCGCCGCGCCCGTTCCCTTGGCCAGCGCGACCGTGTCGTAGGCGTAGTGCACGGTGTAGGGGCTGCACTGTTCGTTGGTGAGCGCGGAGGACGCGGCGCCGTTGTTGAAGTGCACGCGCTTCTTCTCGGTGGCCACCTTCGCGGTGGCGAGTGCGGTGCCGGAATTGGTGCCGCTGAACACCATGCTCAGGCCCTGCGTGTCGATCCATTCGCGCGCCTTCGACGCGGCGATGTCGGCCTTGTTCTGATGATCGGCCGTCAAAAGCTCCACGGGCTGGCCATTGACCTTGCCGCCGAAGTCGTCGATCGCCATCTGGATCGCCATCGCGGCGTTCTTGCCCTCGAGGTCGGCGTAGAGACCGGACATGTCGGTGATGAAGCCGATCCTGACCTTCTCCTGCGCCTGTGCCGCGCTGGCCGCGCCGAGCGCCAGGATGCCGAGGCCGATGGCGGTGGCGATGAATGGGTTGCGTTGTTTCATGGGATTGCCTCCTTGGTGGATGAATTGTGATCGCTAGACACCGAGCAGTTCGGTGAGCACGGACATCCGCGCTTCGAGCTCGTCGGCGCCGAATGTCAGGGCGATACGGCCGTGCTCCATCACGTAGAAGCGATCGGCCAGCGGCGCCGCGAAGCGGAAGTTCTGCTCCACCATCACGATGGTGTAGCCCTTGGCACGCAAGGTCGTGATCATGCGAGCCAGCGCCTGCACGATCACCGGCGCCAGGCCTTCGGAGATCTCGTCGAGCAGCAGCAGCTTGGCGCCCGTGCGCAGGATGCGGGCGACCGCGAGCATCTGCTGCTCGCCGCCCGACAGCCGCGTACCCTGGCTGTGGCGACGCTCCGCCAGGTTCGGGAACATCGCGTAGATCTCCTCGACCGACATGCCCTGCCCCGCCCCCTTGAGCTCGGGCGGCAGCATCAGGTTCTCCTCGCACGACAGGCTCGCGAAGATGCCCCGCTCCTCGGGGCAGTAGCCGATGCCCAGGTGCGCGATGCGGTGCGTGGGCATCGCGATCGTTTCCTTGCCGTTGACCTCGATGCTGCCCTTGCGGGCGCCGGTCAGGCCCATGATCGCGCGCAGCGTGGTCGTGCGGCCCGCGCCGTTGCGGCCCAGCAGCGTGACCACTTCGCCGGGCTGCACGACCATGTCGACGCCGTGCAGCACATGCGATTCGCCGTACCAGGCCTGCAGGCCCTTTATTTCCAATGCGGCGGTCATCAGTGCGCTCCCTGCAGTTGGCCGTCGGTGGTGCCCATGTAGGCTTCCATGACCTGCGGGTTCTTCGATACTTCCGCGTAGGGCCCTTCGGCCAGCACCGCGCCACGCTGCAGCACGGTGATGGTGTCGGCGATGGTCGAGACCACGCTCATGTTGTGTTCGACCATCAGGATGGTGCGGCCCGCCGACACGCGCTTGATCAGTTCGGCAACGCGGTGCACGTCCTCATGGCCCATGCCCTGCGTGGGCTCGTCCAGCAGCATCAGCTCGGGCTCCATCGCGAGCGTGGTCGCGATCTCGAGCGCGCGCTTGCGGCCGTAAGGCAGGTTCACGGTCTGCTCTTCCGCGAGATCTTCCAGCCCGACCTCCGCGAGCAGCTCGCGCGCCCGCGCATTCAAGGGCTCGAGCGACTTCTCGCTCTTCCAGAAGTGGTACGAGGTGCCGAGCCGGCGCTGCAGCCCCAGGCGCACGTTCTCGAGCAACGTGAGGTGCGGGAACACGGCCGAGATCTGGAACGAGCGGATGATGCCGCGCCGCGCGATCTGCGCGGGGCGCTCGCCGGTGATGTCCTGACCGTTGAAGAGGATCGTGCCGCTGGTGGGTTCGAGGAACTTCGTGAGCAGGTTGAAGCAGGTCGTCTTGCCCGCGCCATTGGGTCCGATGAGCGCGTGGATCGAACCGCGCACGACCGAGAGATCGACCTTGCTGACAGCAGTGAAGCCCTTGAACTCCTTGGTGAGCTGGCGTGTCTCGAGAATGCAGCCGCTCATCGACGGACCTCTTCGCGCGGCGTGGTCTGGTTCATGCGCGCCCCGTTCATTCGTTGACGCACGAGAAGCTCGCCGCCAGGTTGACATCGCCGCTGCCCTTGTACTTGGGCCAGGCCGGGTAGTCGCAAAGCGGCCGGGTGCGGCGGGGCACGCTCGCGGTCATGGTCACGGGGTCGATCGGGGCGTCGGTCACGATCGGCGCGGTCGGTGCCGCGTCCTTCTCGACCCAGTTCTCGAGCGCGCTCAGCGAATCCCAGCTGGCGTTGAACACCGTGCCCACGGCATGCGCGTAGCCCGGGATCTGGTAGTAGCGCATAAAGCCCTTCACGCGCTCCGCACCCATGGTGGCGCGCACCCGGTTGAAGTACTGGTCGGTAGCGCGCGTGCTGACCAGTTGATCGGCGGTGCCATGCGCCATCAGCAGCTTGCCGCCGTTCGCGGCGAACGCCGACAGGTCGGCCTGGTTGATGTCCTGCAGCCCCGTGAGCTCGGCGATGCGTGCCTGCCAGGGGCCGGGATTCTCGGGATCGAGCGTCAGCGAATCGAAGGCGGGGTTCTTCGTCACGAAGAAGCGCACCCACTGGTCCCAGAAGTTCGAGTGGAAGGGCGCGAACGCGGGCATCGGCGAGGCGGGCGGCTGCGCTCCCAGGCCCAGGTAGGCGACGGTCACCTGGCTCGGATCGGCACCGGACCGACCGAACTCGGCGCCCCAGGCATTGAAGCCCGGATACTGGTTCTCTCCCGCTGCCGAGCGGATAGTTGAAGACGGCCGGCGTGTCGATCACCTTGAAGGCGGCGATCTGCGCATCCGACAGGCAGTCGTCCGCGGTGTCGGCGCCGCCCGGGCAGCGCAGCGGTCGTCCGTCGAGCAGCGCGGTCACGGGATCGAAGCGCTGGTTGCAGGCGTTCTGGTTGCTGATCACTCCGTCCTTCACGCCGTCGATGGCATCGCAGGCCTGCATCGCCGCATCGAACAGCGCGCCGCGCTTCGCGAGGCTGGGGTAGGCACCGGGCTGGGCCAGCGCGCGCGTGATGCGGCCGAACTGCAGGTCGAGGCTGGCCGCGTTGAAGGCCGGGTAGAGCACGATGGCGCCGTTGAAATCGGTCGGCCATTTCTGCACCACCGCGAGCGCCTCGCGGCCGCCCGACGAGCCGCCCGCGAAGTAGCTGCGTTGCGGACGCTGGGCGTAGCGCTGCTCGATCAGGAACACGGCCGCGTCGCGCGTCTTCTTCAGCGCTTCGAACGAGAAATTGCGCAGCGCTTCCGTGTTGAGTGCGAAGGCCCCGGGGTTCTTGGCGTCCGTGTTCGCATCGTGGCCCGAGTCGCTTGCGAACACCGCATAGCCGCGCCCGATCGGATCGAGTGCGTCGACGGGACCGGCGGGCACGTTGCCGGCGACAGCGGGAATGCTGCCGTCGTAGCCGCCACCGCCGTACATCATGGCCTTGCGGTTCCACTCGGTGGGCAGCAGCAGCGTCAGCTTGATCGGCGGCGCGGCGGGATCGACCGGCGCGATCTCGGCGCTGAGCTTGCAATGCTCGCCGTAGCTCTTCGGCGCCTTGCCGCCCGCGGGCACCAGCGTGGCCGCCGTCACCCTGGCGCCGCCGGTGGCGAGCGCGATCGCCGAGGCGGGAACGGTGAGCGCCGCCATCTGCTCGCAGTTCAGCGGCGTGGCCGCGGCCGGCGCGGGTGCCGGCGCGGGTGCCGGCGCTGGCGCTGGCACCGCCGCCTGCGGGACGAAGGCCACGCCATCGCCGCTCCCGCCGCAGGCGCCCAGCAAGGCCGCGGCGGCGAGCGTCGCGGCGAAGGAGATGCGTGGCACGGCGCTCGTCGCGCGGCGTTGCAATGAAAACTCGATGCTTCTGTTCATGCTTGTCTCTCTTTGTGGTGGAGTCGAGAAATCGCCATGCGTGCATGGCCTGCGGGATTCACGGCGACGGGCGCCGATCAATACGGTGGGCGCTACCGCGCCAACATGCGCTGCCGGCGTTCGCGCACCGACTGCCAGCGCGCGTCCGTCCATTCGTAGAAGCCGTGACCGGTGGTCGCGCCGCATCGGCCGGCCGCCACCAGGGACTGCAGCAGTTGCAGCACCGACTCGTTCTTCTCGAGCTGCGGCATCAGGTGGCCGCCGATGTCGAGGAAGGTGTGGAGGCCGCCGAGATCGGCCGTCTCGAGCGGACCGAAGGACGCATAGCGCTTGCCGATGCAGGCGCGCACGACCGCATCGACGGTGGCCGCGTCGGCCACGCCGCTTTGCACCAGGTGGAGCGCTTCGCGCAGCACCGCGAACTGGATCCGGTTGCCGACGAAGCCGGGCGCCGCCTTGCTCAGCAGCACCGCCTCGAAGCCCGCGCTTTCGAGCCGGCCGCGAAGGGCCGCGCAGGCCTCGGGCACGGTGGCTCGCGCCGGAACGAGTTCGACGAACGGGATGACATGCGGCGGATTCCAGAAGTGCGCGACGAGAAAGCGCTCGGGATGCGCCATGCGCTCGCACAGCACATCCGGCATGAAGCCGCTGGTGTTGCTCGCGATCAAGGCATAGGAGGGCAGCACGGCCTCGAGCTCGGCATAGAGCGCATGCTTGACCTCGAGCCGCTCGACGACGGCCTCGAACACGAGCGATGCATCGGCCAGCGCCGCGAGTTCGGCCACGACGCGAATGCGTGCGCGGGCCGCGTCGCGCTCGGCCTCAACGATGCGGCCCGCGGCCATCAATTCCTCGAAGATTTTTTCCGCCAGCGCGGGCAGCTCGGCGCGCCGCGCTTCGCTGAGATCGAACACGTCGACCGCTTCACCGGCGAGTGCCAGGCAGCTCGCGATGCCCACGCCCATGAGGCCCGCTCCCACCACGGCCACGCGTCGATCGATCTCGTTCATGCAACTTGTCTCCAGCATCTTGTGGCGCCGAAATCGCTCGGCCCTTGGCGCTGGTTTTGCAGAAAGCGTGCCCGTCGATCTCGGCCGTGGCGGCGCGCGCATTTCTCATTCGGGCGCTCCGCGTAAACCCGAATGCCGCGAGCGCACGCGGCGCTGTGCAAGCGATGTCCAATACTGTCCAGGCCACTGCACACGACGTCCAACAACTGGACATCGATTCGAACCGACTACAGTCACGACCCTGCGCGCGCCACCGCGAACCAAGGGAGTCAGCCATGCTGCACATCAAGGGAGACCAGGCCTTCGACCTGGCGAGCATCCGGGGCCAGGCCCTGCAGTCCTTCTTCGAGCTGTTCGGCCAGCTCGCCGAGGGCGCCTTCGTGATCGACCGCGACAGCAAGGTCATCTGGGCCAATGCGCGCTACCTCACCTTCATCGGCCTGGAGCCCGACCGCCCGGTGGTCGGCCAGCACATCTCGACGGTGGTGCCGACGACCCGCATGCCCGAGGTGGTCGAGACCGGCCGCTCGATTCCGTTCGACGTGATCGAGGTCAACAACCGCTGGGCCGTGGTGTCGCGCTTCCCGATCAAGAACGACGCGCAGGAAGTCATCGGCGGCTTCTGCTTCGTGCTGTTCGACGAGATCGATCCGCTGCGGCCGATGCTCGCGCGCATCCAGCAGCTGCAGAGCGAGCTCGAGCGCACGCGCTCGAAGCTCAACCAGCTGCGCCGCACGAAGTACGAGTTCAGCCACTTCGTCGGCTCGAGCCCGCAGGCCGCGCAGGTGCGGCGCAGCGCGCGGCAGGTCGCGGCCACCGACTCGACGGTGCTGCTGCTCGGCGAGACCGGCACGGGCAAGGAGCTGGTCGCACAGGGCATCCACGCGGCCTCGCGGCGCGCGCGGCAGAACTTCATCGGCGTCAACGTGGCGGCCATTCCCGAGGAGCTGATGGAAGCCGAGTTCTTCGGCTCCGCGCCGGGCGCCTACACCGGTGCCCATCCCAAGGGCCGCACCGGCAAGATGATGCTGGCCGACAAGGGCACCTTGTTCCTCGACGAGATCGGCGACATGCCGATGCGCATCCAGGTCAAGCTGCTGCGCGCGCTGCAGGAGCGCGAGATCGAACCCATCGGCGGCAACACCGTGATCCCGCTCGACCTGCGCGTGATCGCGGCCACCAGCCGCGACCTGCGGCAGCTGGTCGAGACCGGCCAGTTCCGCGCCGACCTCTACTACCGCCTGAGCGTGGTGCCGATCCAGATCCCGCCGCTGCGCGAGCGGCTCGAGGACCTGCCCGAGCTGGTCGATCTGTTGCTGGCCGAGCTCTGCGCCACGCTCGGCATGCGCGAGAAGGACATCGCGCCCGACGCGCTGGCGCTGCTCGCGACGTTCGGCTGGCCCGGCAATGTGCGCGAGCTGCGCAACGTGCTCGAGCGCGCCTGCGTGGTGTCCGGCGATGCATCGGAGCTGCGCGCCGAGCACATGCTGCTCAACGACGGCGCGCGGCCGGCCGCGGTAGTTGCATCCACGGCATCGGTGGCCGCGGCGCGCCACGACCTGCATGCCGCCGTGAACGAGACCGAGCAGAAGGCCCTGCTCAACGCGCTGCAGGAGACCAAGGGCAACAAGCTGCTCGCGGCCCGCCTGCTCGGCATCAGCCGCTCGACGCTCTACAACAAGCTCAAGCAGATGGCCCTCGAGCGCTAGCGGCTTCGCGCGCGCTCAGCCGCCGCGGAACTGCCCGCGCAGGAAGTTGCGGTGCCGCGCGATGTGCCCAGCTGCGCGGGCGCGATGGTGCCGCCCAGGTCGTTCTCGTCCGCGCCGTTGAGCACCGCGTTCGCATGCGCGAGCGCGCGCGCCACGATCTCCTGTTCGCTCACGCCGAGCTGCGCGCCCAGGTCCAGCGCCACGCGCCGCATCGCGCGCTGCGACAGCATCCACATCGCGCCGAGGCGGTCCCACGCAAGCGCGGACTCGCCGGCCTTCTCGTGCTCGGCGAGGATGTCCTTGAGCGGCTTGGCGAGCAGTTCGTCCATCGCCTCGAGCCGCTCGCTCAGCGCGGCATTGCGCTCGGCCAGCTGCTCGGGCGTGGGCCCCGGCTCCGCCGCCTTGGGCGCGGGCGGCGGCGGTGGCACGAAGCCGGCCACGTCGGCATCGGCGGGAACGATCTGGAGTTGGTCTTGCAGGCTCATGATTTCTTTCCGTGGCCGTTGTCTGTGGTGGAGGTCTTGCGGCTCGTCATCGCCGTCGCGCGCAGCCCGGGCAGGTCGAGCACGCGCAGGCCGCCGTACTCGACGCGGATCAGGCCCTGCGCCGACAGCCCGTTGAGCGCCTCGTTCACGCGCTGGCGCGACAGTCCCACGAGGTAGGCGAGTTCCTGCTGCGTGATGCGCAGGACCTCGCCCACGCCCGGATACAGCACGGGGTTGAACAGCGAGACCAGGTTGCGCGCCACGCGCGCGTCGGGGTTGTTGAGGCGGTCGATCTCGAGCGCGGCGATGAACTGGCCCAGGCGCTCGTTGAGCTGGTTCATCACGAAGCGGTTGAAGCCGATCGAATGGTCGAGCAGCCAGTGGAAGCTCTCGATCGGCAGGCCCGCGACGAGGCTGCGCCGCAGTGCCTGGATGTTGTAGCGGTAGGGCTCGCGCTTCATCACCGTGCCCTCGCCGAACCAGCCGCCGGGCGGCACGCCGGTGTAGGTGACCGAGCCGCCGTCGGCGTTGTCGTTGCTCATCTTGAGCAGGCCCTCGACCACGCCGAACCAGTAGGTGGGCGAACGCCCACGCGGCACACGAGATCGCCGACCTCGGCCTCGCCGACCACCAGCGCGGCCTCGGCACGGCGGCGCTCGGGCGCGGTGAGCGTGAGCAGCCAGGGGATGCCGTCGAGCTCGGCGGCATTGGGCGGACGCACGCGGTCCTTGATCGAACTGCCCGCGGCGAGGGGGAGGTTGAGCGAGGGGCTGCCGGTCGGCATCGGGAAACTCCGGGGAGTAGTGTCCCTAGGATTGTCGTTGGAACGACAACTGGACGTCAAAGTGCGGCCCTACGATCCGCGCACCGTGCAAACAAACGCCCTCACCTTTCCCCGCCTGCTGCTTGCGCATGCGCAAGCGCAGCCCGAGTCGCCCGCGGTGCGGGAGAAGGACCTCGGCATCTGGCAGACCTGGACCTGGCGCGCCGTGGCGCAGGAAGTGCGCGAGATCGCGTGCGGCCTCGCGAGCCTGGGCTTCCAATCCTTCGACAACCTCGCGATCGTCGGCGCCAACCGGCCGCATCTCTACATGGCGGTGGTCGCGGCGCAGAGCCTGCGCGGCGTGCCGGTGCCGCTGTACCAGGACGCGGTGGCCAACGAGATGGTGTTCATGCTCGACGACGCGGCCATCGACTTCGTGGTGGTCGAGGACCAGGAGCAGGTCGACAAGCTGCTCGAGTGCCGCGACCTGCAGGCCGAGCGCGTGGCGCGCGGCGAGGGCCGCCAGGGCATCCGCCACATCGTCTACGACGATCCGAAGGGCCTGCGCCACTACGACCAGCCCGGCCTGATCAGCTACGACCGCCTGCGCGAACTCGGCCGCGCCTACGACCAGGCGCACCCCGGCGTGTTCGACGCCGCGGTGGCCAGCGGCGAGGCCACCGACGTGGGCGTGATCCTCTACACCTCGGGTACCACCGGCCGCCCCAAGGGCGTGTGCCAGACGCATGCGAGCTTCATCGCGGCGGGCCGCGGCGGCGTCGAGACCGACCGGCTCGGCCCCGGCGACAACATCATGAGCTACCTGCCGATGGCCTGGGTCGGCGACCACCTGTTCTCGGTGGCGCAGTGGCTGGTGGGCGGCTTCACGCTCAACTGCCCCGAGTCGGCCGCCACGGTGATGAACGACATGCGCGAGATCGGCCCGAGCTACTACTTCGGCCCGCCGCGCACCTTCGAGGGCCTGCTCACCGCGGTGTCGATCCGCATGGAGGACGCGGCGGCGCCGAAGCGCTGGCTCTATGCGAAGTTCATGGCGCTCGCGCAGCGCGTGGGTGCCGACATCCTCAATGGCCAGCCGGTGGGCGCCGGCGACCGGCTGCTGTACGGCCTGGGCAACCTGCTGGTGTACGGCCCGCTGCGCAACGTGCTGGGCATGAGCCGCATCCGCGTGGCCTACACCGCGGGCGCGGCGATCGGGCCCGACCTGTTCCGCTTCTACCGCTCGATCGGCGTCAACCTCAAACAGTTCTACGGCCAGACCGAGACCTGCGCCTACGTCTGCCTGCAGCAGGACGGCAAGGTCAAGCTGCAGACCGTGGGCACGGCCGCGCCGGGCATCGAACTCAAGATCGCCGACGACGGCGAGGTGCTGGTGCGCGGCGTCTCGGTGCTCAAGGAGTACTACAAGCGCCCCGACGCCACGGCCGAGGTGCTCGATGCCAACGGCTACTTCCACACCGGCGACGCCGGCGTGCTCGACAGCGAGGGCCACCTGCGCATCATCGATCGCGCGAAGGACGTGGGCCGGCTCGCGGGCGGCGCGATGTTCGCGCCCGACTACATCGAGAACAAGCTCAAGTTCTTCCGCAGATCAAGGAAGCCGTGTGCTTCGGCCATGCGCGCGAGGAAGTCTGCGCCTTCATCAACATCGACTTCGAGGCCGTGGGCAACTGGGCCGAGCGCCGCGGCCTGGCCTACGGCGGCTACGTCGACCTGGCCGGCAAGCCCGAGGTGCTGGCACTGATCGCCGAGTGCCTCGGCAAGGTCAATGCCGACCTGGCGGCCGAGGCCGGCATGGGCGAGACGCAGATCGCGCGCTTCCTGGTGCTGCACAAGGAGCTCGATCCCGACGACGACGAGCTGACCCGCACGCGCAAGGTGCGCCGCGGCTTCATCGCCGAGAAATACGCGGTGCTGGTCGAGGCGCTGTACGCCGGCAAGACCGAGCAGTTCATCGAGACCCAGGTGAAGTTCGAGGACGGCCGCACGGGCACCGTGAGCGCGACCCTGAAGATCGTCGAGGCGAAGCGCTTCGCCGGCATGGCAAAGGCGGCCTGACATGGCAAGAAAAACCGGCGACGTCATCCTGGACGTGCAGAACATCTCCCTGAGCTTCGGCGGCGTGAAGGCGCTGACGGACATCAGCTTCAACGTGCGCGAGCACGAGGTGCGGGCCATCATCGGCCCCAACGGCGCGGGCAAGAGCTCGATGCTCAACTGCATCAACGGCGTGTACTGGCCCCAGCAGGGCTCGATCACCTTCCGCGGCCAGACCTTCAAGCACATGAACTCGCGCCAGGTGGCCGAGATGGGCGTGGCGCGCACCTTCCAGAACCTCGCGCTGTTCAAGGGCATGAGCGTGCTCGACAACATCATGACGGGGCGCAACCTCAAGATGAAGAGCGGCCTGCTCGCGCAGGCGCTGCGCTGGGGCCCGGCCGAGCGCGAGGAACTCAAGCAGCGCGAGTTCGTCGAGCACATCGTCGACTTCCTCGAGATCCAGGCGCACCGCAAGACGCCGGTGGGCCGCCTGCCCTACGGCCTGCAGAAGCGCGTGGACCTGGGCCGCGCGCTCGCGATGGAGCCGCAGGTGCTGCTGCTCGACGAACCGATGGCCGGCATGAACGTGGAGGAGAAGCAGGACATGAGCCGCTTCATCCTCGACGTGAACGACGAGTTCGGCACCACCATCGTGCTGATCGAGCACGACATGGGCGTGGTGATGGACATCTCCGACCGCGTGGTGGTGCTCGACTACGGCAAGAAGATCGGCGACGGCACGCCCGACGAAGTGCGCAACAACGAAGACGTGATCCGGGCGTACCTGGGCGTGGAGCATTGATATGTGCCCCCACGCTCATCACTTTGTGTATTCACTGCCCCCCAAGGGGGCGCAAGCCTCCCTTGGGGCGGCCCTACGGGAGGCTTGAATGGGCTTTTTCCTAGAAACCCTCTTCGGCGGCCTGATGGTCGGCATGCTCTATTCGCTGATAGCGATCGGCTTCGTGCTGATCTACAAGGCCTCGGGCGTGTTCAATTTCGCGCAGGGCGCGATGGTGCTGTTCGCGGCGCTCGCGATGGCGCGCTTCGCCGAATGGATCCCGCGGTTGCTGGGCTTCCAGAGCCTGATCCTCGCGAACATCCTGGCCTTCGTCGCCGCGATGGCGGTCATGGTGGTGGTGGCCTGGCTGATCGAGCGCCTCGCGCTCAGCAAGCTGGTGAACCAGGAAGGCATCACGCTCTTGATGGCCACGCTGGGCATCGCCTACTTCCTCGACGGCCTGGGCCAGACGCTGTTCGGCAACGACATCTACAAGATCGACGTGGGCATGCCGAAGGAACCGCTGATGGTGCTCGAGAGCACCTTCCAGGGCGGCCTGCTGCTGAGCCAGGAGGACCTGATCGCGGCGCTGGTGGCGGCCGCGCTGGTGGTGGTGCTCGCGATCTTCTTCCAGAAGACCGCCACCGGCCGCGCGCTGCGCGCCGTGGCCGACGACCACCAGGCGGCGCAGTCGATCGGCATCCCGCTCAACCGCATCTGGGTGATCGTGTGGTCGGTGGCCGGCTTCTCGGCGCTGGTGGCCGGGATCATCTGGGGCTCCAAGCTCGGCGTGCAGTTCTCGCTCTCGCTGGTGGCGCTCAAGGCACTGCCGGTGGTGATCCTCGGCGGCCTGACCTCGATCCCCGGCGCGATCATCGGCGGCCTTTTGATCGGCGTGGGCGAGAAGCTCTCGGAGATCTACCTCGGGCCGATGCTCGGCGGCGGCATCGAGATCTGGTTCGCCTATGTGCTGGCGCTCGTGTTCCTGCTGGTGCGGCCGCAGGGGTTGTTCGGCGAAAAGATCATTGATCGCGTATGAAATACGCGATCAATGAGCTTTCGGTGGAGGCTAACTTGCGAAGCAAGTTAAGCGAAGCGGGCCATAACCAAAAGATCATTGATCGGGTCTGAGAGATGTTTTACAGAGAAAACGGCCAGTTCAAGTCGACCTACCGGGCCGACCAGCAGATCTTTCCGATCGTGCAGGACCGCGTGGCGATCCTGGCACTGCTCGCGGTGGCCTTCGTCGCGGTGCCGCTCGGCGTCTCCGACTACTGGATGCGCGCCATCCTCACGCCCTTCCTGATCCTGTCGCTCGCGGCCATCGGACTCAACGTGCTGGTGGGCTACTGCGGCCAGATCTCGCTGGGCACCGGCGCCTTCATGGCGGTGGGCGCCTACGCGGCCTACAACTTTCACGTGCGCATCGACGGCATGCCGCTGATCGCCTCGCTGCTGCTGGGCGGCCTGTGCGCCACGGTGATCGGCGTGCTGTTCGGCATCCCGAGCCTGCGCATCAAGGGGCTGTACCTCGCGGTCGCCACGCTGGCGGCGCAGTTCTTCACCGACTGGGCCTTCCTGCGCATCCAGTGGTTCACCAACAACTCGTCGTCGGGTTCGGTCAGCGTGGCGGGCCTCAACGTGTTCGGCATCCCGATCGAGTCGCCGGTGCAGAAGTACCTGTTCTGCCTCGCGCTGGTGGTGATCTTCGCGCTGCTCGCGAAGAACCTGGTGCGCAGCGCGATCGGCCGCGAGTGGATGGCGATGCGCGACATGGACGTGGCGGCCGCGGTGATCGGCATCCGCCCGGTCTACGCCAAGCTCACGGCCTTCGCGGTCAGCAGCTTCATCGTCGGCGTGGCCGGCGCGCTGTGGGGCTTCGTGCACCTCGGCGCCTGGGAGCCGGCGGCCTTCAGCATCGACCGCTCGTTCCAGCTGCTGTTCATGGTGATCATCGGCGGCCTCGGCTCGATCATGGGCAGCTTCTTCGGCGCCGCCTTCATCGTGCTGCTGCCGCTGCTGCTGAACCAGCTGCCGGGCTGGCTCGGCTTCTCGATCTCGACCGCGCTGGCCTCGCACCTCGAATACATGATCTTCGGCGCGCTCATCGTGTTCTTCCTGATCGTGGAGCCGCACGGCCTCGCGCGGCTGTGGTCCACGGCCAAGGAGAAGCTGCGCCTCTGGCCCTTCCCCCATTGAGCTTTCCAGGTTTTTTTCGGCGTTGACAACCCGGCACCGTGGTGCCCCCAAAAGGAGACAGGCATGAAACTGAAATCGCTCGCTCTGACCGCCGCCCTGGTGGCCGGCACCCTCGGCACCGCGCTGGCGCCCTCGCTCGCACAGGCACAGGCCAAGGAGCAGTTCTTCCCGCTGCTGGTCTATCGCACCGGCCCCTACGCGCCCAACGGCACGCCCTGGGCCAACGGCAAGCAGGACTACATCAAGCTGGTCAATGCGCAAGGCGGTATCAACGGCGTGAAGATCGCCTACGAGGAATGCGAGACCGGCTACGCCACCGACAAGGGCGTGGAATGCTACGAGCGCCTCAAGGGCCGCCCGGGCGTCGCGCTGTTCGACCCGCAGGCCACCGGCATCACCTTCGCGCTGACCGACAAGGTGCCGACCGACAAGATCCCGCTGATCACGCTGGGCTACGGCCTCGCGGCCTCGCAGGACGGCGGCGTGTTCAAGTGGAACTTCCCGCTGATGGGCAGCTACTGGACCGCGGCCGACATCCTGATCCAGCACATCGGCAAGAAGGAAGGCGGCCTCGACAAGCTCAAGGGCAAGAAGATCGCGCTGGTCTATCACGACTCGCCGTTCGGCAAGGAACCGATCCCGCTGCTGCAGGAACGCGCGAAGCAGAACGGCTTCGAGCTCTCGCTGATCCCCGTGACCGCGCCCGGCGTGGAACAGAAGTCGGCCTGGCTGCAGGTGCGCCAGCAGCGTCCCGACTTCGTGCTGCTGTGGGGCTGGGGCGTGATGAACTCCACCGCGCTCAAGGAGGCCGTGGCCACGGGCTACCCGCGCGAGAAGATGTACGGCGTGTGGTGGGCCGGCGCCGAGCCCGACGTGAAGGACGTGGGCGCGAACGCCAAGGGCTACAACGCGCTGGCGCTCAACACCTCGGGCACGCAGCCCAAGGTGATCCAGGACATCCTCAAGCAGGTGCACGAGAAGGGCCAGGGCACGGGTCCGAAGGACGAGGTGGGCTCCGTCCTCTACACGCGCGGCGTGATCATCCAGATGCTGTCGGTCGAAGCCGTGCGCCGCGCGCAGGAGCGCTTCGGCAAGGGCAAGGTCATGACGGGCGAGCAGGTGCGCTGGGGCTTCGAGAACCTGGCGCTCGACCAGAAGAAGCTCGACGCGCTGGGCTTCTCGGGCGTGATGCGTCCAGTGAGCACGTCGTGCCAGGACCACATCGGCTCGACCTGGGCCCGTGTCCACACCTGGAACGGCGCGCAGTGGGGCGGCATGTCGGACTGGTACCAGGCCGACGAGCAGATCATCAAGCCGATGGCGAAGGCCGCGGCCGACAAGTACGCGACCGAGAAGAAGCTCACGCGCCGCGACGCGGCCGACTGCCAGAGCTGACGCTCCGGCAGGGTGCCAGGGACTGACGGCACCCTCCCCCTACCCCCTCCCGCAAGGCGCAAGGGGGCCTGCCTCCCCTTCACGGGAGGCGATATCCGCAAAGGCATCGCTTCGTAGATGCATGTCTTTGCGGATGTCCGAAAGAACACCATGAGCCAACCCAACATCCTTCTCGACGTCAACGGCATCGAGGTCATCTACAACCACGTGATCCTGGTGCTCAAGGGCGTGTCGCTGAGCGTGCCCGAGGGCGGGATCGTGGCGCTGCTGGGCGGCAACGGCGCGGGCAAGACGACGACGCTGCGCGCGGTGAGCAACCTGCTCGCGGGCGAGCGCGGCGCGGTCACCAAGGGCACGATCGAATTGCGCGGCGAGCGCATCGAGGCGCTGTCGCCGGCCGAGCTGGTCAAGCGCGGGCTGATCCAGGTGATGGAAGGCCGCCACTGCTTCGCGCACCTGACCATCGAGGAGAACCTGATGACGGGCGCCTACACGCGCACCGACGGCAAGGCCGCGGTGCAGCAGACGCTCGAGAAGGTCTATGCCTACTTCCCGCGCCTGAAGACGCGGCGCACCTCGCAGGCGGCCTACACCTCGGGCGGCGAGCAGCAGATGTGCGCGATCGGCCGCGCACTGATGGCCAACCCGACGATGGTGCTGCTCGACGAGCCCTCGATGGGCCTGGCGCCGCAGATCGTGGAGGAGGTGTTCGAGATCGTGAAGGACCTCAACACCAAGGAACGCGTGACCTTCCTGCTGGCCGAGCAGAACACCAACATGGCGCTGCGCTACGCCGACTACGGCTACATCCTCGAGAACGGCCGCATCGTGATGGACGGCGCGGCGCAGAGTCTGCGCGAGAACGAGGACGTGAAGGAGTTCTACCTCGGCGTGGGTGGGGCGGATCGCAAGAGCTTCCGGGATGTGAAGAGCTACAAGCGGCGCAAGAGGTGGCTGGCTTGATGTGCTTGCACGCCTTGTATGGATGGGGGCGGACTCACGCCGATGGGGTACTCCCCTCCGCGAATGTCCCCCGCCCTTCGGGCTCCTCCTTTATTTCGCTGCGGGGAGTACCCCATCGACGTGAGCCGGGACGCGACGGTCGTTGTGCTGCCGGCACCACCGCAGCGCCTCCCGTGCACAGGGTATCGGGTGCTTCCCGCAGCGAAATCAAGGAGGAGGCCGAAGGCCGGGGGACATTCGCGGAGGGAAGTACCCGATGCCCTGTGCACGCGCCCCGAACGTCCCTCCCGAAACAAGCCAGCGGAAAAACGAACTGAACAGATGAAGGGTACGGACATGACCGACCACTACGACGCACTAGAGATCCGCGACCCTGCCGAACGCGAACGCGACCTGCTGGCCGCGCTGCCCCGACAGATCACCCAGGCCCAGACCGCCGCGCCCGCCCTCTCGAAGATCCTCGACGGCATCCAGGCCGCCGACGTCACCACGCGCGAGGCCCTCGCGAAGCTGCCGGTCACGCGCAAGTCGGAACTGCTCGAACTGCAGAAGCAAGGCCGCGAGAACGATCCCTTCGGCGGCTTCTCGGCCATTGCGCGCGGCACCCGCATGCCGCGCGTGTTCGCGAGCCCCGGCACCATCTACGAACCCGAGGGCGAGGCGCGCGACTACTGGCGCACCGCGCGCGCGCTGCATGCCGCGGGCTTTCGCAGCGGCGAGCTGATCCACAACAGCTTCAGCTATCACATGACACCGGCCGGCTCCATCATGGAGAGCGGCGCGCGCGCCGTCGGTTGTACCGTGTTCGCGGGCGGCACCGGCCAGACCGAACAGCAGCTCGAGGCCATGGTCGACCTCAAGCCCGAAGGCTATGCCGGCACCCCGAGCTTCCTCAAGATCCTGCTCGAGAAGGCCGAGGAGAAGGGCCAGAAGCTGCCCTGGCTCACCAAGGCCCTGGTCTCGGGCGAGGCCTTTCCGCCGAGCCTGCACGACTGGATCGCCGCGCGCGGCGTGAAGGGCACCCAGTGCTACGCCACCGCCGACCTCGGCCTCATCGCCTACGAGACCAGCGCGCGCGAAGGCCTGGTGCTCGACGAGGGCGTGCTGGTCGAGATCGTGCGGCCCGGCACCGGCGACCCCGTGCCCGACGGCGAGGTCGGCGAGATCGTCGTGACCACCTTCAACCCCGACTATCCGCTGGTGCGCTTCGGCACCGGCGACCTCTCGGCCGTGCTCGCGGGCACTTGCCCCACCGGCCGCACCAACAAGCGCATCAAGGGCTGGCTCGGCCGCGCCGACCAGACCACCAAGGTGCGCGGCATGTTCGTGCATCCCTCGCAGGTGGCCGACATCGTGCGGCGCTTTCCCGAGATCCAGCGCGCACGGCTCGTCGTGTCGGGCGAGATGGGCGACGACCAGATGAACTTCCGGCTCGAATGCGCGGGCGCCCCCGAAGGCCTGGTGGTGCGCATCGCCGAGGCCGTGCGCGAAGTGACCAAGCTGCGCGGCACCATCGAGCTGGTGGCGCCCGGCAGTCTGCCGAACGACGGCAAGGTGATCGAGGACGCGCGCAGCTACAAGTAGCGACGGTACAGCCGGCGCGTCATGGCACGCGCCAGCAGCACCGTGAGCGCCGCATAGAGCGCGATCAGCACCACCATGAAGCCGGCCATCGCGCCGACACCCTGCAGCGCCTTGATCGTGCCCACCGCGAGCGCGAACCACAGGAACGCGAAGACGATGCAGCCGAGCTGCACCAGCACGAAGCTCAGCACCGCGGCCGACACCGCGCGGAACGGGCGCACCGGCCACAGGCCCGGACGCGTGCCCAGCCAGCCGCCCCAGACCGCGAGCGCGCAGACCACGACCGGCGGCAGGGCCCAGGTCAGCAGCAGCGCCCAGGGCCCGCCATCCTGCGAAGCACCGGCCCAGCGCGCCACGGCGAGCGCGCTCCAGACCTGCAGCGACGCGAACAGCGCGCCCACCAGCAGCGCCACCGCCGCGCGCGGCGAGGCACCGGCCGGTACCGTCGAGACTTCATCGGGCGCGCGCGCATCGAGCGCCTCGGCGGCCGCCGAGCGGCTGCGGCGCAGCGCGAAGCGGGCCGCGAGCCACAGCCCCAGCACGAGCACCCCCCAGTTGCACCAGCGACTGCAGCAGCGCCGCCAGCCCCAGGCTCAGGCGCGGCATGGCCTCGGCATAGCGGCCGCCCGGCATGAACATCAGCTGCAGCTCGTAGAACAGCGGCGTGAGCGCGAGGTGGTTGAGCACCAGCACCAGCAGCCAGGCACCGCCGAAACGCAGCCGCGCACCGCCCGATAGCGCCACCCGCGGCACACCGAGCCGTTCGAGCGCCTGGCGGCCATGGCTCCAGGCCAGCCCGCCGATCAAGGCCCACGACATCGCCGTGCTCGCGACCAGCAGGATCCACACGCCGGCCTGCGCATAGGCGCGGCGGATCTGCGCCGCATCGTCGGTGCCCGGCAGCAGCAGCATCGCCAGGTTGATCGCGAGCAGCACGGCATCGAGGCCGACCGCGATCAGCGCGAAGTCGCGCGGCAGGCGCAGCGCGCGGGCATGGGCGGGGTCGGCGGTCGTCATCGGTCGGTACGTCGTGTCGCTGGAAATGGCAGTCGACACGAGCGTATCGGAGGACGGCGGGACCGCCGTGTAGGCTCAGTGCGCGAGTGCGGGCTCCCGCGCGGCGGGTTCGGGGCCCACGTAGACCGACTGCGGCCGGATCAGCCGCCCCTTCTGCACCTGCTCGCGCGCATGCGCGAGCCAGCCCGCGGTGCGACCGGCCGCGAACACGCAGGTGAAGCTCTCGCGGCCGAAGCCCAGCGCCTCGAGCAGCAGCGCCGTGTAGAACTCGACGTTGGTCTCGAGCGGCCGGTCGGGCTTCTTCTCGCGCAGGATCGCGAGCGCGGCCTGCTCCGCGGCCTCGGCCAGCGCGAAGCGCGCGGCATCGACCCCGCCCTCGGCGCTGAGCCGCTTCAGCGCGCCCTTGAGCGCATCGGCGCGCGGATCGCGCACGCGGTAGATGCGGTGGCCGAAGCCCATCAGGCGCTGGCCCTCGGCCACGGCAGCCTCGAGCCAGGCGCGCGCGCGATCCGCGCTGCCGATGGCGTCGAGCGCATCGAGCACCGGCCCGGGCGCGCCGCCATGCAGCGGCCCCTTGAGCGCGCTGATGCCCGCGAGCACCGCCGAGGCCAGGCCCGCGCCCGTGGAGGCCACCACGCGCGCCGCGAAGGTCGAGGCATTGAGGCCGTGGTCGCAGACGGTGACGAGGTAGGTGTCGAGCGCCGCCGCCTGCGCGGCCGTGGGCGCGCGGCCATGCAGCATGCGCAGCATGTCGGCCGCGTGGCCCAGGCCTTCGTCGGGCGCGAGTGCCGGCACGCCGAGCCGCCAGCGCATCACGGCGCCGGTGTAGACCGCCGGGCCCGCCAGCAGGCGCAGCGCGGTCGCGAGGTCATCGCCGTCGGGCAGCCGCGCGAGCAGCGCGCGCACCGCCTCGATCGCCGGCAGCCGGCGCAGCTGCGCCTCGTCGCCGGGCTGCAGCCGTTCGAAGGCCTCGCGCCGCGCGCGCCCCAGCGCGACGCGCAGGCTGGCGGCATCGGGCGCGCGTTCGAAGAAGCCCTCGAACAGCGCGGCCGCCACGTCCTCGAACTGCCAGCGCCGCGCAATCTCGTCGAGCGTGTGGCCCCGGATCACCAGCCGGCCCGCCGCGCCATCCACCTCCGACAGCACGGTGTGCGCCGCCACCACGCCTTCGAGTCCATCGTCGTTCATCGTTTCATGCTCCATCTGTGTTCACGATGCGGACGATTCTGGCGCCGCTAACATTGACGTCAATCTTGATCCATTCCATCAACATGACCCGCTCCTCGCCCTGGCTTCCCGCCGCCGAAGCGCTCGCCCTGATGCAGGTGCGGCCCCAGACCCTCTATGCCGGCGTGAGCCGCGGCCGCATCCGCGCCAAGCCCGATGCCGCCGACCCGCGGCGCAGCCTCTACCACCGCGACGACGTGCAGCGGCTCGCGGCGCGCGCGCAGGGGCGGCGCAGCAGCGAGGCGGTGGCGAGCGAGGCGATCCAGTGGGGCGAGCCGGTGCTGCCCTCGGCCGTGTCGACCGTGGCCGGCGGACGGCTCTGGTACCGCGGGCAGGACGCCTGCGCGCTGTCGATCGAGGCCACGCTCGAGGACGTGGCGGGCCTGCTGTGGGAGTGCGCGCCGCCGCGCCTTTCTTCCGATGAAGCCACCGCGCGCGACGGCATGCCGCCGCTGCAGGCGGGTCTGCGCGCGCTCGCCATGCGCGCGGCGGTCGACCCGCCCTCGCGCGGCCGCTCGCCGCAGGCCCTGCGCGCCGAGGCCGCCGAGGTGGTGGGCACGCTGGCCGATGCGCTGATCGGCAAGGTGCCCGCGAATGCCGCCACGCAGCCGCTGCATGCGCGCCTCGCCGCGGCCTGGCGCCGGCCGCGCGCCGCTGCGCAACTGCGCCGTGCGCTGGTGCTGCTGGCCGACCACGAGCTCAATGCCTCGACCTTCGCGGCGCGCGTGACGGCCTCCACCGGCGCCTCGATCGCGGCCTGCCTGCTGACCGGCCTTGCAACGCTGACCGGCCCGCTGCATGGCGGCGCGGCGCGCGCGGTGCAGGCGCTGGTGCGGCAGGCCGAGCAATCGGGCGCCGACGCGGCCGCGCGCGAGTGGCTCGCGCACGACCGGCCGCTTGCGGCCTTCGGCCATCCGCTCTATCCGGCCGGCGACGTGCGCTGTGCCGCGCTGCTCGAAGGCATCGAACTGCCGCCGGCTTTCGCGGACCTGCGCGAGGCCGGCGAACGCCTGGTGGGCGAGCCCGTCAACATCGACTTCGCGCTGGCCACGCTCGCGGCCGTGCACAGGTTGCCGGCCGATGCGCCGCTGGTGCTGTTCGCGCTCGCGCGCAGCGTGGGCTGGACCGCGCACGTGCTCGAGCAGGCGGCCACGGGGCACCTGATACGGCCAAGGGCGCGCTACACGGGGCCGGCGGTCTCAATCGACTGAAGCCCCTCGACCCGTTCACGCTGAGCCTGTCGAAGCGCCGCGCGAGGCTTCGACCCTTCGACATGCTCAGGACAGGCCGGGCTCAGGCCGAACGGTATTTGTCGGACTCAGTGATGCTGCAGCGCCGCCTCATTCGCCAGCTCGAACAACCGCACCATCTCGCGATTGAAGGCCGGCAGGTCGTCGGGCTTGCGGCTGGTCACGAGCTCGTGGTCGACCACGACCTCCCGGTCGCTCCACTTCGCGCCCGCGTTGCGCAGGTCGGCGCGCAGCGAGGGCCACGAGGTCATGCGCCGGTCCTTCACGCCGCCGGCATCGATCAGGGTCCAGGGTCCGTGGCAGATCGCCGCGATCGGCTTGCCCGCGTCGACGAAGGCGCGCACGAACGCGACCGCCTTCTCGTCGATGCGCAGCGCATCGGGATTGACGACGCCGCCGGGCAGCAGCAGCGCATCGAAGTCGTCGGGGTTCGCGGTCTTGAGCGGCACGTCGACCTCGAAGGTGTCGGCCGGGTCGTGATGGTTCCAGCCGCGCACGCTGCCGTCGAGCGGCGAGACGACCTGCGTCTTCGCGCCCGCGGTCTCCAGCGCCTTGCGCGGCTCGGTCATCTCGACCTGCTCGAAGCCGTCCGACACGAGGATCGCGACCGTCATTCCGTCCAGTGAAGAGGTGGTGATGGTGGGCATGGTGAATCACTCCTTGGTTGGGTTTCTCGAGGCAATGAAACTTCACCCTAGGCCCGTGCCACGCCTGCCGCATCGGCCGGCGCCGGCCACCGTTGTCGGACAGTTCGACGGCCGGCAACCTCCGCTTACTTGTCGAGACCGGCGAGACAAACGTACTTGACCTCGAGGAAGTCGTCGAGCCCGTACTTCGAGCCCTCGCGCCCCAGCCCCGACTGCTTGACGCCGCCGAACGGCGCCTCGGCGGTCGACACCAGGCCGGTGTTGACGCCGACGATGCCCGACTCCAGCGACTCGGCCACGCGCATGATGCGGCCGATGTCGCGGCTGTAGAAGTACGCGGCGAGGCCGAACTCGGTGTCGTTGGCCGCGGCGACGGCCTCCTCCTCGGTGTCGAAGGCGAAGATCGGCGCCAGCGGGCCGAAGGTCTCCTCGCGCGCGAACAGCATGTCGGCGGTGGCGCCGCCGATCACGGTGGGTTCGTAGAACAGGCCGCCGAGTGCATGGCGCTTGCCGCCGGCCAGCACCTGGCCGCCCTTGGCCACGGCGTCGGCCACGTGCTCCTCGATCTTCTCGACCGCCTTGGCGTCGATCAGCGGGCCCTGATTGACGCCGGCCTCGGTGCCGTCGCCGACCTTGAGCGCCTGGACCTTGGCCACCAGCTTCTGGGTGAAGGCCTCGAGCACGCCGCGCTGCACGTAGAGGCGGTTGGCGCAGACGCAGGTCTGGCCGGTGTTGCGGTACTTCGAGACCATCGCGCCCTCGACGGCCGCGTCGATGTCGGCATCGTCGAACACGATGAAGGGCGCGTTGCCGCCGAGCTCGAGCGAGAGCTTCTTGATGGTGTCGGCCGACTGCTTCATCAGCGTGCGGCCGACCTCGGTGGAGCCGGTGAAGGTGAGCTTGCGCACGATCGGGCTGCGCGTCATCTCGCCGCCGATCTTGCTGGCCGAACCGGTGAGCACCGACAGCAGGCCCTTGGGCACGCCCGCGCGCTCGGCCAGTTCGGCGAAGGCCAGCGCCGAGTACGGCGTCTGCGTGGCGGGCTTGACCACCATCGCGCAACCCGCGGCCAGCGCGGGGCCGGCCTTGCGCGTGAGCATGGCGGCCGGGAAGTTCCAGGGCGTGATCGCGGCCGTCACGCCCACGGGCTGCTTGAGCGCGAGGATGCGGCGATCGGCCTGCGGCGCGGGAATGGTGTCGCCGTAGACGCGGCGCGCCTCCTCGGCGAACCACTCGATGAACGAGGCGGCGTAGGCGATCTCGCCGCGGCTCTCGGCCAGCGGCTTGCCCTGCTCGGTGGTCATGATCAGCGCGAGGTCGTCGACGTTGGCCAGCATCAGGTCGTTGAGCTTGCGCAGGATCGCCGAGCGCTCCTTGGCGGGCAGCCGGGCCCAGCCCTTCTGGGCCTTCTCGGCGGCCGCGATGGCGCGCTCGGTCTCGGCCGTGCCGCACATCGGCACGGTGCCGATGGTCTCGCCGCTGGCGGGGTTGGTCACGGCGACGGTGGTGCCGTCGTCGGCATCGATCCAGGCGCCGGCAACATAGGCCTGCTGGCGCAGCAGGGTCGGGTCTTTGAGTCGAAGGGCGGGCATCGGGCAGGGTCTCCGGGTCGTCGTTGCTGAAAGGGGAAACGACGAGGGGACCACGCCCGGGCCCGGGCCGCAAGCCGCGCGCGCCAAATCCGCGCGTGCGGCTCGGGTTTGCAGGCCTACCTGCAGCTCGCGGGCAGGGCCTTCTCGGCCAGGCCCTCGCCGGCGCCGCAGGTCCAGCGCAGGCCGTCGCCCGAGGGCGCGGGCTCCATCAGCAGCGTGCCACGCGCGGTCTGCACCTCGACCACCATGGTGTCGCTGTCGAGCCGCAGCGCGGTGCCGTCGGGCAGGGTCTCGCGCACGCCCGCGGCCTCGAGGCTCTCGGGGATCTCCTCCTTCTCGCGGTAGTACTCGGCGAGCGCGAGCCGCACCGGCGCGCCGCTGGCCCAGGCCTGCGCGACCACCGCGCGCGACTGGTAGTCCTGGTAGGCGGGAATCGCCACCGCGGCCAGGATGCCGATCACGGCCACCGTCACCAGGATGCCGAGCGCGCCGCCACCGGCACGCCCCGCGTAGGGCACGAACAGGCCCAGCAAATAGGCCGCGGGGTTGCGCTCGGGCAGCCGCGCGGCCGGATCGATGGCGCGCGCCACGCGCTTGGTGAGCCAGGGATAGCCGCCGACCACTTCGTGGAACGAGCCCCAGAAGCCGGCGTTGGCGCGCGACTGCGCCGCGTAAGCGTTCATGTCGACGTTGCGCCACTGGTGCGCGCCGGCGGCCAGCGCGAGCAGCGCGCGCGGCGCGGAATCGAGCTGCTCGCAGCAGGCGGCGCCGTGCAGGTCGCAGGTGTATTCCTTGGCGCGCGCATAGGCCGCGCCCAGCAGCGGCAGCCACAGCACCGGCGCGCGCCAGAAATGGCCCGTGAGGTGCTTGCGCCGGATGTGGCCGAGCTCGTGGCCGATGTAGAAGTTGATGCCGTCGGGCTGCGGCTCCATGGCGTCGACCACGTCCGACAGCAGGATCACGAAGTCGCGGCCGAGGAAGCGGGTGGCGAAGGCGTTGAACATGCCGTCGCCGTGCAGCAGGTAGGCCTCGGGCGGCGTGGCGATGCCGAGCCGGGCGCAGCAGGCCTCGAAGCGCGCATGCAGCTCGGGCAACTGGGTCGGCGAGAGCTTCACGCCGGTGCCCTTGATCCAGGCGATCAGCGCCGAGTGCGCGAAGCAGTAGCCGATGAAACCCATCAGCAGGTAGAGCAGCAGGAAGCCGAACGTGCCCACCAGGAGGGCCAGCCAGACCAGCAGGCCGAGCACGAGCGTGATCGCGCCGAGCGTGCGCTCGCGCGGATAGACCAGAGGATCCATGTGTGTTTTCCCTTCTTTTGTCGCGGCCCGTCGGGCCGCACCGTCGTTGCGGCATGCGCGCCCCCCATGGCGCGTCTCCCAGGGAAACATCATGCCCGAGCCGCGCGGCGCGACGGTGGCGCTCCTCCTTCCGCAGGAGCCGCGGCCGGCCGCGCCGTGTGGACTAGGGCTTGTGGGGATTCGTCAGCGCATGGTCAGCCTTTAAGATCGCGCCCGCTTTCAATTTCCCTTCATTTCTTTTTCCTCTTCCGGGGGTCCTCTCCATGAAAAAACTGCTAGCCCTGACGGCGATCGCCGCTGTTGCCATCGGCGCCCACGCCCAGGACTACCCGAGCGGCAAGCCCATCAGCATCGTGGTGCCCTTCGCCGCCGGCGGCCCGACCGACCGCGTCGCGCGCGACCTGGCCGAGGCGCTGCGCAAGCCGCTCGGCGGCGCCAGCGTGGTGATCGACAACGTGCCCGGCGCGGGCAGCTCGATCGGCGCGGCCAAGGTGGCGCGCGCGGCACCGGACGGCTACACGCTGCTGCTCAACCACATCGCGATGTCGACCATCCCGACGCTGGTGCGCAACGTGCCGTTCAAGGTCGAGAGCGACTTCGAGTACCTGGGCATCATCAACGACGTGCCCATGACGCTGATCGCCAAGCCCAGCCTGCCGGCCAACAACTACAAGGAACTGACCGACTGGATCGGCGCCAACAAGGGCAAGATCAACCTCGGCAACGCGGGCGTGGGCTCGGCCTCGCACCTGTGCGGCCTGCTCTACCAGAGCGCGATGAAGACCGAGATGACGCCTGTGCCCTACAAGGGAACGGCCCCCGCCATCACCGACCTGATCGGCGGCCAGATCGACCTCTTGTGCGACCAGACCACCAACACCTCGCCGCAGATCGAGGGCAAGAAGGTCAAGGCCTATGCCGTGACCACGCCCAAGCGCCTGACGGTGCCGCTGCTCAAGGACCTGCCCACGCTGCAGGAGTCGGGCCTGAAGGACTTCCAGGTCACGATCTGGCACGGCCTGTACGCGCCCAAGGGCACGCCGGCGCCGGTGCTCAAGAAGATCAACGACGCGCTGAAGGTCGCGCTCAAGGACCCCGACTTCCTGAAGAAGGAAGAAGCGCTGGGTGCCGTGGTCGCGGTCGACGGCCGCATCGAGCCCGATGGCCACAAGAAGTTCGTGCAGGCCGAGATCGCCAAGTGGAGCCCGATCATCAAGGCCGCCGGCGTCTACGCCGACTGAGCACCGATCGCTTCGCATCGAAAGAAAAGCCGCCTGGCCCTTCGCGGGGCCAGGCGGCTTTTTCATGGGCGCTCGCGCGCGCTCAGGGCTGGGTCACGGTCCAGAGCTCGAAGCTGCGGCGCTGGTCGACCAGCCGCGGCGTGCGCGCGGTGAACACGAAGTTGCTGATCGAGGTGCCCTGCGCGTACTGGCGGTTGCTGCCGGTGCCCGGCGCGCAGTGGGTGTCCTGGGCGCCCGAGGGCTGGCAGTAGGCGATGACCTTGCGCAGGTTGGAGCGCAGCGTCACGCTCTCGCTGTAGCGCGCGGTGCCGCCTGGCGAGCGGCCGAAGATGCCCAGCGAGATCGGCGCGTAGGCACCGGAGGGCACGCTCCAGCCGTCGGTGTTGCCGGCGGCGCTGAAGTCCACGTTGTTCGACGAGGGGTCGTTGGGATCGATGGCCGGGAACACCAGGCCGCGGCCGGTGTTGCGGGTCTCCTCGAGCAGTTCGGCGCGCAGCGCCGGCGTGAGCTCGACCAGCGCGGCGGCGCGCGCCTCGGCGATCGTCGGCACGCGCGAGAAGGTGCGCGCGTACTGGACCACGTTGGGCCGCTCGCTGTTGGCATGGAAGAACTCGAGGCGCCACACGGCCTGGTCGGGCAGCGCGGCGAGCTGCGCGTCGGTGAAGGCCGGCGCGGCGAACAGGTTGCCGCTGTCGATGTCGGACGGGCTGCCGGCCTGCGCGGCATCGCGGTACTGCGCCGCCATGCGCCACACCGGCGAGGCCAGCGGTGCACCGCTGGCCGTGCCGTCGGCCGTGAGCACCAGCGAGGTCACGTTGCCGTTGGGCACCAGCACCAGCGCGCGGCCCGGCAGCGCGGTCGAGGTCGCCACCACCTTCGAGAACAGCGGGCTGCCTTCGGCGTCGCGCCGGTTGTCGACGCTGATGGTGTAGCCGACCGAATGGAACACCAGGTTCTGGTGCTTGAGGAAGTCCTTCATGTCCAGGTGCGGCCGCACGCTGGCACGGTAGGCGTTCTCGTTGCCGACCAGCTTGAGCGCGCCGTCGACGATGCGTGCGTTGAAGACGTCGTTGTCGGTGTTGCCGAGCACGTCGGTCCAGCGGTAGGTGAGCGCGATGTCGCCGTTGGCGTAGAAGTACTCGAAGTTGCCGCGGTCGTGCTTGAGGTTGGTCGGGCCGGCGCGGAACAGGCTCTCGAAGGAACGGCGCGCGCCGCTCTCGACGCGGCCGATGCGCGCGCCGAACGAGACGAAGTTGGCCGGGTCGTCGCCGACGAACAGCGTGCGGCAGGCCGGCGCGACCACGTTCGAGGCGTCGCCGTAGGCATTGCCGTCGCCGTTGAGGGTGCTGTTCACGCGCTGCGCGAGCGGCACCGCATAGCAGGCGTTGAGGCGCTCGAGCAGCGCCTGCACCATCTGCGGCGTGGGCGGCGGCTGCACGGCCTCGGCGGGGATCGCGGGCAGGGGCGCGATCTGCGCGTCGCCGCTGCGGAACACCAGCGACACCGGCGCGCTGTCGTCGCCGGCGGGCAGCGACTTGACGGTGATCTCGATGCTGGCGGCGCTGCCGTCGGGGCGCACCGAGACGCTCAGGGTATCGAGCACGCGGTCCTGGCCGGTGCCGTCGGCGCGGAAGGCGCCGCCGATCGGATCGATGGTGGTGCCCAGCGCGCTCAGCAGCGGCTGCAGCGCATCGAGCAGCTGCTTGACCTGCGCGCCGATGGTGCTTGCCGTGACCGTGCCGGCATTCGCCTGCACCGCCTCGAGCAGCTTCGCGGGATCGCCGCCGGGCGCGAGCCGCGACACCACCACGGTGGTCAGCGGCGTGACGTTGGCGGTGCCGGTGGCGCTGCTGGCGGTGGTGCTGTAGAGCACGAGGTCGTCGCGCACCGCCTGGATCACGAGCGGCGCCTTGGTGCCGGCCGGCAGCGTGCAGCTGTAGCTGCCGTCGTCTACCGTGCGAACCTCGCAGACCTTGGCGCCGGTCCGGTCGAACACGGTGAGCGTGGCGCCCGCGAAGGGCGCGCCGGTGGCGGCCGTGCCGCTGAGCGTGGTGCCGGCCGCGGGCGGCGGCGTGGTGTCGCCGCCGGAAGAGGCCGGCGGGATGAAGGGGAAGCCGCCTCCACCCCCGCCACCGCCGCCGCAGGCGGCGAGCAGCGCGAGGGTCATCGCGGACAGGGCCAGGGGAATTCTTCTTGCGCTACGGGGCATGGTCGAGCTCCTCACTCTTCGTTGTGTCGGGGGTTGGGACGGGTCGTCTCCGCGAATCGGAGGCTGCGGAAACGATATCTTTCGTTTGCGGAACTCCGAATGGTGCAAATGCACCATTCCCAGCGCGCGTCCCTCCCCCGAACGAGTGATGGCGCCATCGGCGGCGCTTTCGCAAGATCGGGACCGATGAGTACTCCCGGGTTACAGAACTTCAGCGACCTGTTGTTGCGGCTCTACCGCCACGCGCACGAACTCCCGATCGACGAGTTCCAGGACGCCGCGCTGCGTCTCATCAAGCCGGTGCTGCCCTTCGACTCCTGCATGTGGGGCACGGCCTCGCGCGGCACGGCCGGCATCGACATCCACACGCTGCACCTGCACAACCAGTCGATCGAGATGATCGAGAGCTACGAGCGCGTGAAGCACCTCGACACCGCGGCCGCCGAGGTGGCGCGCCGTCCGCGCACCACGCTGGCCTTCAACGCCGACATGTGGTTCTCGTCCAGGCACCAGGGCGCGCTGCGCGAGCACGGCCGGCGCCACGAACAGGCCAACTTCTTCATCACCTCGGACGTGAATGCCGCAACCGGGCTGGTGCACTGGATCACGCTGTTCCGCGCCGATGCCGAGGCCCATGGCACGCCCGAGGAGACGCAGCTGCTGTCGGCGCTGGCGCCGCATGCGATGCAGGCGCTGTCGCTCAACCGCATCGTGCACCTCGACCGCCTCGACGCCCCGCTGGGCAGCGCGCCCGGCGGCTCGGCCATCGGCGACCTGCACGGCGTGCTCTATCACGCCGACAGCGCCTTCGAGGAACTGCTGCGCCGCGAATGGCCGGGCTGGCACGGCCGCACGCTGCCCGGCGCGATGCTCGAGGCCTTCCTGCACGGCAGCCCGCGCTACCTGGGCCGCGCCATCGTCGCGAGCCACCACGTCGAGCAGCGGCTGCTGTTCCTCAAGGGCCGCGCGCGCTGCCGCGCCGACGACCTGACGCCGCGCGAGCACACCATCGCGCAGCTGCTGGCGCGCGGCAACACGCACAAGGAGATCGCGGCCATGCTGCACCGCGCGCCGGCCACGGTGCGCAACCACATCCAGTCGATCTACGAGAAGCTCGAGGTCGGGAACGTGGCGGGGTTGATCCAGGAGCTGGGACGCGCGGGAGGGTGAGTGTTCGGTACGAGGTGCATCCACGGCCCGTGACGGGCTCACGCCGACGGGGTACTCCCCTCCGCGAATGTCCCCCGCCTTCGGCTCCTCCTTGATTTCGCTGCGGGGAGTACCCCATCGACGTGAGCCGGGACGCAATCGTTGTTGAACCGTCCGCACCACCGCTGCGCCTCCGTGCACAGGGTATCGGGTGCTTCCCGCAGCGAAATCAAGGAGGAGGCCGAAGGCCGGGGGACATTCGCGGAGGGAAGTACCCGATGCCCTGTGCACGCGCCCCGAACAAAAGCCCCCGACAACCGAAGCCCCCTTACTTCGGACGAATCGCGTCCGCCGTCCCCTGGATGAAGGCCTTGATGCTCTCGATGTCGTCGGCCGAGAGCTTGCCCGTGAAGTCGGGCATGCCGCGCGCCATTGCCGGGCCCTTGAGCACGAACTTGTCGAGGTTCTCGATGTAGGCGGAATCGAGGTAGCCGAGGTTCGGGATGTTGCCGCCGCGGTCCACGCCCGGCACGCCGTGGCAGAAGACGCAGTTGCTGACGTAGAGCATGGTGCCGGCCTGGACCTTGGCGGGGTCGTACTTCACGCCCTGCACCAGCTTGCTCATGCGGTACTGCACGAAGTCCGGCATCTTGGCCGTGCCGCCGACCGCGAAGGTGTAGACGGTGCCCGGGCCCTGGCGCTCGGTGGCGCGCTGCGCGAGGCCGTAGACGCCGCCCCAGCCCACGGCCACCGACACGTACTGCTTGCCGTCGACCATGTAGGTGGCGGGCGCGGCGACCACGCCGGTGCCGGTGGGGGTCTCCCAGAGCTTGTCGCCGTTGCGCGCGTCGTAGGCCACGAGCCGGCCGTCGGCCGTGCCCTGGAACACCAGGTTGCCCGCGGTGGTAAGGGTGCCGCCGTTCCAGGGCGACGCATAGTCCACGCCCCAGGCCTCCTTCTGCTTGACCGGGTCCCAGGCCACGAGGCGGCCGAAGGGCTTGCTGGTGGGCGGCTCGACGTTGGCGAACTTGCCGGTGTTCCAGCCCAGCGCGGCATGCGGGCGGCCCGGTGCGTTCTGGTCGAACTTCCAGTCCTTGTCGTCCATCAGGTTCAGCGGCACGTGCTGCGCGGGCAGGTAGGCCAGGCCGGTCTGCGGATTGAAGGACATCGGGTGCCAGTTGTGCGCGCCGAAGGGGCCGGGGATGCTGTCGCCGGGCTTCTCGTTCTGGCGCGCCGCGGCGATCTCGATCGGGCGGCCGTTCTTGTCGTAGCCCGTGGCCCAGTTGACCTCGACGAAGTTCTTCGCCGAGATGAACTTGCCGTTGGTGCGGTCGATGACGAAGAAGAAGCCGTTCTTCGGCGCATGCAGCACCACCTTGCGCTGCTTGCCGTCGACCTTGATGTTGGCCAGGATCATCGGCTGCGTGGAGGTGTAGTCCCAGTTGTCGCCGGGCGTCTCCTGGTAGTGCCAGACGTACTTGCCGGTGTCGGGATTGAGCGCGACCACCGAGCCCAGGTAGAGGTTGTCGCCGCCCTTGGGGCTGCGCGCCTTGTGGGCCCAGGGCGAGCCGTTGCCGGTGCCGATGTACATCAGGTTGAGCTCGGGGTCGAAGGCCATCGAGTCCCACACGGTGCCACCGCCGCCGGCCTCCCAGTACTTGCCGTCGGGGTCCCAGGTCTTGGCGGCGCGCGCCATGGCCTCGTTCTCGAAGGGCTTGGCCGGGTCGCCGGGCACTGTGAACCAGCGCCACTTCTGCTCGCCGCTGGCCGCGTCGTAGGCCGTGATGTAGCCGCGCACGCCGTACTCGGCGCCGCCGTTGCCGATGATCACCTTGCCCTTGAACACGCGCGGCGCGCCGGTGATGGTGTAGCTGCCCTTCTGGCCCTCGATGGTGTTCTTCTCCCAGAGCTTGCGGCCGCTGGCAGCATCGAGCGCGATCAGGCGGCCGTCGTAGGCGCCCACGTAGACCTTGCCCTCGTACAACGCAACGCCTCGGTTCACCACGTCGCAGCAGCCCCTGAAGCCTTTGGACTTGTCGACCTCGGGATCGAAGGTCCACAGCTTCTGGCCGGTGCGCGTGTCGATCGCATGCACCACGCTCCACGAGGCCGTGACGTACATGATGCCGTCGACCACCAGCGGCGTGGCCTCGACCCCGCGCGTGGACTGCAGGTCGTAGGACCAGACCAGGCCCAGCTGCTTCACGTTGCCCGCGTTGACCTGGTCGAGCTTGCTGAAGCGCGTCTCGGCGTAGTCCAGGCCGATGCTGGGCCAGTCGGGCGTCTGCTTCTGCGCCGCGTTGGCGCGGATGAAGCTGCCGTCGACGCGCTTGGCGGCGGCGGCGGCACGGTCCTGCGGCGAGGGCCCGCTGCCCTGCGCCGAGGCGATCGATGCGGCCGCGAGCAGCCACGCGGCGGCCAGCGCCCCCAGTACCGCGAGCGCGGAGGAATTCCTTCTTCTCGTCATCGTGGGTCTCCTTGTGCCCAGAGAATCGTCCGGGCGGCGCGCGCGTTCACCTTCGGGATTTCCCCGATCCGGTGCTGTTCCATTGCGGAACACATTCGATGCTGGTCCCCGGTCCCCGATCCCCCCACGGAGGCGATGGCACATGACCCTCGACAGGCTGGGCACGGCGAACGCGCCGCGCCAACTCTTCGCCACCACGCCGGCACAGCGCGTGGCGCTCGCGCGGCAGCAGTTCTTCGAAGAAGGCGTGCGGCCCTCGGGTCTCGTCGGCGAGGCGGTGCTGCAGTCGTGGATGCGCTGCAGCCGCACCCACAGCGACCGCCAGCGCATCGTGCCCTTCGACCCCGTGACGCCGAGTCGGCTGCATGCCACGCTGGCGCGCAACCGCGAGCTGCTCGAGGTGGCGCGCCAGGAGCTCGCGACCATGGAGCATTCGCTCGCGGGCACCGACTGCCGCGTGATCCTCACCGACCGCGACGGCGTGGTGGTGCATGTCACGCAGGAGTCCGCGCCCGCGCACCAGCCGGTGCTGCGCAAGACCGCGCGCGTGGGCGTGAACATCTCCGAGCGCATGGTGGGCACCACCGCGCCCGGCATCGTCGCGAGCACCGGGCTGGCCTGCACGGTCGACGGCGCCGAGCACTACTTCGACGTGCTGCGCGAGATGCAGTGCGCCGCGGCGCCGATCCGCGGTGTCGACGGGCGGCTCGCGGGCGTGCTCGACCTCACGGTGGAGGCGCAGCGCTTCGGCTTCGATGCCGCCTCGATGGTGGCGCTCTATGCGACCACGATCGAGAACCGCCTGCTGCAGGCGCAGTCGCGCGAGCAGCTGATCCTGCGCTTCCAGGCCAGCCCCACGCTGCTGGGCACGCCGCTCGAGGGGCTGGCCGGCATCGCCGCCGACGGCACCATCGCCTGGCTCAACGGCGCGGGCGCGCGGCTGATCGGCCACCTGCCCGAGCATGCCGACGAGCGCGGCGTCGAATGCCTGCTGGGGCACGACCTCGCGAGCCTGCTGCGGCTGGGCCGGCGCGAGTCGGCGCAGCCGCTGCGGCTGGCCAGCGGGCTCGGCGTGTGGGTGCAGGCGCAATTGCAGGGTGCGAACGGCATCGACTTCCGGCATGCGGTGGCGCTGCCGCAGCGTGTCGAGGTGCCGGCGCCGGCGCAGGAGCCGGTGCAGCAGGAGGACGCAACAGTGTTGCAGTCCGCTGATGCGCCGGCCATGCCGCAGGCCGGCACGCTGCGCGAGCACAGCCGCAAGCTGATCGAGGAGACGCTGGCCGCGCACGGCGGCAACGTGTCGCAGGCGGCGCGGCAATTGCGCGTGTCGCGCGGCACGCTGTACCGGCGGCTGCGCGGCTGGGAGCAAGGGGCCGACGAGCCGGGAGAAAGCTAGCTCACTCGCCCTCGCGGCCCGAGCCCGCCTCCACCGGCTGCGATTCGAGCAGCACGCAGATCGCGCGCACCTGCTGCTCGATGATCTTCGCCACCTCGGCGCGCCGCGCCGGCCCCATGCGGCTGGAGATCGCGGCCACGCTCACGGCCGCGATCGGGTTGTCGGGCGGAAAGGCGACGCCGATGGCCGCCGCGCCCGGCGTGGCCGCGCTGTCGAGGAAGGAGTGGCCCTGCGCGCGCGTCTGCGCGATGGCCTCGCGCAGGAAGCCCGGCGCGAAGGCGGCGCCGAACTTCGCATAGCGCGCCTCGTTGGAGGCCACGATCAGCTCGGCTTCGGCCTCGGGCAGCGCGCTGAGGATCGCGAGGCCGCCCGCGCCCACGCCCATCGGCCGGCGGATGCCGACGTCGAGCGTCAGCGCCTTGATCGGATAGGCACCGAGCGCGCGGCTGGTGCAGATCGATTCGGGGCCGCGCCGCTCGCTGAGGTAGACCGTGTCCTGCGTCAGTTCGGCGATGGTGCGCAGCGCCGGCTCGCAGAGTTCGCTCAGGTGGTAGCGCGGCTGGGCCAGCATGCCGAGCTCGTGCAGCAGCGGACCCAGGTGGTACTTGCGCGTGAGCAGGTCGCGCACCAGCAGGCCCTCGACCTCGAGCCGCTGCAGCATGCGAAAGCAGGTCGACATCGGCAGGCCGCTGAGGCTCACGACGTCGGCGATGCGCATGCCGCGCCGCCCGCGCGAGGCCACCACGCGCAGCATGCCCACCACGCGCTCGATGCTCTGCGTGCCCGAGCGCGCGCCGCCGGCGGTCGGTGGCGAATCGGTCTTGGCGGCGGCGGTTCGGCGTTTAGTTTCCACGATGCGGCAGTAATTCGGGTTGCTCCCCAATGGGGAAGAAGTCGGCTCGACTGTAATCGGTTCATTGAAACCCAATGACTGCCACATCGTGGAAGTCGAAAGCCGAACAAGATGCCCCAGACGATGACCGAGAAGATCCTGGCCCGCGCCGCCGGCAGGCCGCGCGTGGCGCCCGGCGAGGAGATCACCGCGCGGCCCGATTTCGTGATCGCCTACGACTTCCCGGGCTACACCGACGTGTTCTTCAAGGAGACGCGCGAGGACTTCGGCATCGAGAAGGTCTCGAGCCCCGAGCGCTTCGTGCTGTTCATCGACCACATGGTGCCGGCCACCGCGCCGAAGGAAGAGGAGCTGCACAAGATCACCCGCGCCTGGGGCAAGGAACAGGGCGTGCCGGTGCACGAGCGCGAGGGCATCGGCCACCAGGTCGCGGCCGAGCTCGGCTACGCCACGCCGGGCGCCTTCGCCGTGCACTTCGACGGCCACGTGAGCCAGCTCGGCGCCTTCGGCACCTTCGCCTTCGGCGCGCGCAAGGGCGTGCTCGAGTCCTTCGTGACCGAGACGCTGACCCTGACCGTGCCCGCGACCGTGAAGGTCGAGCTCACGGGCACGCTGCAGCCCGGCGTGATGGCGCGCGACGTGTTCCACCACATGGTGCGCGTGATGGGCCCGGCCTCCTGCCGCTTCAAGGTGGTGGAACTCTGCGGCCCGGTGATCGACGCCATGAGCATCGAGGGCCGCCAGACGCTCTGCGGCCAGGCCATGTTCCTGGGCGCGACCACGATGCTGATCGCGCCCGATGCGAAGACCCTGGACTATGTGCGGGGCCGCTCGAAGATCGCGCTCGACCCGGTCTATCCCGATGCCGATGCGAGCTACGACAGCGTGGTGACGATCGACGTCTCGACGCTGGAGCCCATCGTCGTGATTCCGCCGAGCCCCGCCAACACGCGCGACCTCAAGGACTACACCGGCGTGGAGGTGCACACCGGCTACCTGGGCTCGTGCGCCAGCGGCCGGCTCGAGGACCTGCGCATCGCGGCCGAGGTGCTGCGCGGGCGCCGCATCCAGCCAGGCTTCCAGCTGCACGTGGTGCCGACCTCCAAGGCCATCATGGCGGCGGCCGCGCGCGAGGGGCTGATCGAGGTGCTGGTCGAGGCCGGCGCCTTCATCAGCTCGCCGAGCTGCGACTACTGCTTCGGCCGCATCGCCACCATGAGCGACGGCCAGCGCGCCGTGTCCACCGGCACGCTCAACACGCCCGGGCGCATGGGCAGCGTGGATTCGGAGATCTATATCTGCAACGCGGCCGTGGTCGCGGCCTCGGCGCTCGAGGGCCGCATCGCCGATCCGCGGCCCTACCTGGCGGCGGCGCGCGAAGGAGTCGCGGCATGAGCCTCGTGAACCTGCGCGGCCGCGCGGCCTGGGTCTTCGAGGAAGACGACTACGACATCGACCTGATCGTCGGCGTGCGCAACATCAAGATCACCGACGTGAAGGAACTGGCCGCGCTGGCCATGGCCGACTACCTGCCCGGCTTCGCGGCCGGCGTACAGAAGGGCGATCTGCTGATCGGCGGCCACAACTTCGGCTACGGCCATCCGCACTATCCGGCCATGCGCGCCATGCGGCACCTGGGCATCGCGGCGGTGATCGCCGAATCCTTCTCGCCGGGCTTCTTCCGCGGCGAAACCAGCATGGGCTTTCCGCTCGTGAGCTGCCCGGGCATCCGCGCGGCCACGGCGCGCGGCGACGAGCTGACGGTCGACTGGGACACGAACGAAGTGAGGAACCTGCGCTCGGGCCAGACCTTGATGCTGCAGCCCTTCTCCGAATCCGAGCGCGGCATGCTCGACGCGGGCGGACTCATTCCCTACCTGAAGCGCCGCGTGGTCGCCGCGAGCTGAACCCTTCTTCCTTTCCCTTGCAGTGAGTTCATGGCGCAGCGCCCATGTCGGGTCGCCACGCCCTTTTTCTGGAGACACACGATGACTTCATCCCGCCAGGCCCTGCGCCAGCGCATCACCCACGGCCCGACGCTCTGGTTCGGCGGCGCGCAGGACGCGCTGTCGGCCCTGCTGGTCGACCAGTCCGAGTTCGACGGCATCTTCAGCACCGGCTTCGGCGTTTCCGCGGCGCTGCTGGGCCAGCCCGACATGGAGCTCTACACGCTGAGCGAGAACGTCGCCACCGTGAACCGCATGGCGAACGTGGTGCGCAAGCCGATCTTCGTCGACGCCGACACCGGCTACGGCAGCGTGCTCAACGTGGGCCGGGCCGTGCGCGAGTTCGAGAAGGCCGGCGCCGCGGCGCTGCAGCTCGAGGATCAGGTCAGCCCCAAGCGCTGCCCGGCCGCCGCGGCGCCCTCCACGCTGGTGTCGATCGACGACGCGGTGGCGCGCATCAAGGCCGCGCTCGATGCGCGCCTCGACCCCGACCTGCTGATCGTCGCGCGCACCGATGCCCAGGACCCGGGCGAGGCGCTCGAGCGCGCCGCGCGCTATGCCGAGGCCGGCGCCGACCTGATCCAGCCGATCTCGCGCACCTTCGAGCGCTACGAGCAGCTGGCGCAGCTGCGCGAGGCCTGCGGCCGGCGGCTGTCGCTGATGCTGATGGCCGGCACCTGGATGACGGCGCTGACGCGCGAGCAGATCGAGAGCGTGGCGGCCTTCGCGAGCTATCCGATCGCGGGCCTGCTGACCACGGTGCACACGGTGCAGGCCAACCTGCGCGAGCTCGCGCGCCGCCGCTCGGGCGATTTCGCCGACCTGCCCTTCGCGCAGACCTCGATGGCCGACTTCAAGCACATCATCGGCTGGCATGCGCTCGAGGAACGGCAGGCGCACTACGAGGTCCGCTGAGCCGGCCCCATCCGTTTTCCCATCAGAAGAATCAGGAGCACACGTGCGTACCCTCACCCTCATCGGCCGTGTCGTCACGGCGGGATCCCTGGCCCTGGGCCTGGGCGGCGCCGCCCTGGCGCAGGACGCGGCCTATCCGACCAAGCCGATCCGGCTGGTCGTTCCCTACCCGCCGGGCGGCGCCACCGACGTGGCCGCGCGCATGCTGGGCCCGCGCCTGCAGGAGGAGCTGGGCCAGACCGTGCTGGTCGACAACCGGCCCGGCGCGGGCGGCAACATCGCCATGGTCAACGTGGTGCAGAGCCCGCCCGACGGCTACACGCTGGCGGTGACGCTCACGGGCATGCTGTCGATCAACCCGGTCATCTACAAGAAGGCGGGCTTCCAGGCGTCGGACTTCGTGCCGGTCGCGCGCGTGTCGCTGGCGCCGCTGCTGCTGGTGGTGCCCGAGAAGTCGCCGTACAAGAACGTGCAGGAGCTGCTGGCCGCGGGCAAGAAGGCCGGCAAGGGCGGCATGCCCTACGGCTCGGCCGGCGCGGGCGGGCTCTCGCACCTGGCGTCGGAAGCCTTCAACGCCAACGCCGACGGCAACTTCACGCACGTGCCCTACAAGGGCGGCGCGCCGCTGGTGCAGGCGCTGATGGCCAACGAGGTGAGCTGGGGCCTGCTGGGCACGGGCGACGTGCGCAGCTTCATCCAGTCGGGCAAGCTCAAGGCCATCGGCCAGCTGCGCAACGGCCGCTCCGAGCTGTGGCCCGAGGTGCCGACGCTGACCGAGCAGGGCGTGCCCGGCGGCGTGGACTTCGACGTCTGGTTCGGCGTGGTCGCGCCCGCGAAGACGCCGCCCGCGGTGGTCAAGCTGCTCGGCGAGAAGATCGCCAAGATCACGGCCGAGCCGGCCTTCCGCAAGCGGCTCAACGACCTCGGCGGCGTGGCGCCCGCGACCGGCAACACGCCCGAGGCCTTTGCCGAGGTGCTCAAGCGCGAACTCGCGATCCTGCCGAAGGCGGCGCAGGACGCGGGCCTGCAACTCGATTGAGTTCCTAGCGCTTGGGCAGCGCGTAAGCGATCACGTGGTCGCCCGTGCGCGTGCCCAGCGAGCCATGGCCGCCCGCGGCCACCACCACGTACTGGCGGCCGTCGCCGCCCTCGTAGGTCATCGGCGTGGCCTGCCCGCCCGCGGGCAGGCGGCTGCGCCAGAGCTCCTTGCCGCTGTTCACGTCGTAGGCGCGCAGGTAGTAGTCGAGCGTGCCCGAGAGGAAGGCCACGCCGCCGCCCGTGAGGATCGGGCCGCCGAGGCTGGGCACGCCCATCGCGAAGGGCAGCGGCAGCGGCGAGCTGTCGCGCACGGTGCCGTTCTTGTGCTTCCAGAGGATCTGGCCGCTGCGCAGGTCGGCGGCGGCCACGTGGCCCCAGGGCGGCGCCTGGCACGGCAGGCCGAGTGCCGAGGTGAAGGGATGGAGCTTCACCGCGAAGGGCGCGCCGAAGTTCTCGTTGAGCGCGGGCAGGCTGCCCTCGGGCGGCTTGCCGCCCTGCACGTAGAGCGTGCTGTCGTCGGCGCGCGGGACCAGCGTGGAGACGAAGGCCAGCGAGGCCGGCGTGGCGAACGCGATCTGGCGCTGCGGATCGACCGCCACGCCGCCCCAGTTGAAGACGCCGAAGTTGCCCGGGTAGATCAGCGAGCCCTGCGTCGACGGCGGCGTGAAGCGGCCCTCGTAGCGCAGCCGGTGGAAGGCGATGCGGCAGGCGAGCTGGTCGAACACGGTGGCGCCCCACATGTCGGCCGGCCGCAGCGCGGGCGGGTCGAAGGACAGGCCCGACACCGGCTGCGTCGGCGCGGTGCGGTCGCCCTGCGCGGCGCCCTGCGGCGCGGCCTGCTCGCGCACCGGCACCACGGGCTGGCCGGTGCGGCGGTCGAGCACGAACAGCTCGCCCTGCTTGGTCGGCTGCACCAGCGCCGGCACGCGCACGCTGCCCACGCGCAGGTCGACCAGGCTGGGCTGCGCGGGCACGTCGTAGTCCCAGAGGTCGTGGTGCACGGTCTGGAAATGCCAGCGCACGCGGCCGGTCGCGAGGTCGAGCGCGACCACTGAGGAGGCATAGCGCTCGGCGCCCTCGGTGCGCGCTGCCGCCCCACTGGTCGGGCGGCTGGTTGCCCATGGGCACGTAGACCATGCCGAGCTTCTCGTCCACGCTCGAGATCGACCAGCTGTTGGGGGAGTTGACGGAATAGGTCCGGCCCGGGCCGATCGGCGCGGTGTCCTCGGGCCGGCCCGAATCCCAGTTCCACACCAGCGCGCCGGTCTCGATGTCGAAGGCGCGGATCACGCCCGAGGTCTCCTGCGTCGAGACGTTGTCGAGCACGGTGCCGCCCACCACGATCAGCGAGCGCGTGACGACCACCGGCGAGGTCGCGTAGTACGAGCCCGGCTTCACGTTGGGCATGTTCTTCCACAGGTCGATCTGGCCGCTGCCGCCGCCGAAGCGCATGCAGGGCTTGCCGCTCTCGGGGTCGAGCGCGAGCACGCGGCCGTCGGCCGTGGGCATGAACAGCTTGGCGGCGCAGGCGCCATCGGCCGAGAGGTTGGGCGACGGCGCCGCGGCCGGCGGCGGCTGGTACGAGAGGCCGCGGCAGGTGAGATGCTGCAGCGCGAGCGAGGGCGCGATCTTCGGCGTGTGGCGCCAGAGCTCCTGGCCCGTGGTGGCATTCAGCGCCACCACCGACTGGTGCGGCGTGCAGAGGAACAGCCGCTCGCCGACCTTCAGCGGCGTGACCTCGAAGGTGGTCTCCTCGGGATCGCCGGGCTGGCCGCGCACGTCGCCGGTGCGGTAGTGCCAGGCCTCCTGGAGCTGCGACACGTTGACCGGCGTGATCTGGCCCAGCGTCGAATAGCGCTGGCCCATGGCGGTGCCGCCGTAGGCCGTCCAGTCGGCGCCGGCGGGCGGCAGCGCCTCGCTGGTGAAGGGCGGATCGGCCTGCGGCGCGATGCCCTCGAGGCGCTCGTCGCCGCGCACCCACGACAGCACGGCCGCCACCGCGAAGGCCGCGAGCACCAGGCTCAGCGCACGGCGCGAGGCCACGACACCGGCGCCATCGCGCCGCGCGAGCGCACGCGCGACCCAGGGCGTGAGCAGCAGCAGGCCGAGCAGGAAGAACAGATCGCCGCGCGCGGCCATCGGCCACCATGCGAGCCCCACCTCCCACAGCGCCCAGGCCAGCGTGAACGCGACCACCAGCGCATAGACCATCAGGCCGCGCCCGCCGCCGCGCGGCAGCAGCGCCGCGGTGGCAATGAGGCCCAGGCCCGCGAGCAGGTAGTACCAGGAGCCGCCGAGCGCGATCAGCCAGCCGCCCGCCACGACGAGGCCCAGGCCGGCCAGTCCGATCAGCAGCGCGAGGACGAGAAGCAGCGCGCTGGCGCGGGGACGGGTGGACGAGGGCATGGCGGGGACTCCGGAACGGCGGGCAAGCGCCCACCGTAGTCCCGCGCGCGCCCTGCCGGCGTAGGCGGTTCGCGCATGTGCCTCCCGGCGCGGCGCGGCAGATGGCGCGCACGGGCACCAAGGTATGAAGCACGCGGGCGCGGCGTGGACGAAGGTACTCGCGCGCTCAGGCCCGCGCGCTCAGACCCGCGCGCTCAGACCCGCGCGCTCAGACCCGCGCGCGCATGGGCCAGCGCCGCCCGCGCGCGCCGCGCCCGCGCATCGGGCTGCAGCGGCCGCAGGTACTCGTGCAGCGCGAGCGCGGCCGCGCCCACGGCGGGAGCCAGCGCGTCGTAGCGCGCGGTGCGCAGCTCGGGCGCGGGCATGCCGGCGCCGTCGGCATGGTGCTTGACGCTCGCGAACGCGGCCTGCGCGAAGCCGCGGTGCTCGGCGCAGGACTTGCCGCCGAGCACGATGGCGCGCGGATTGAAGGTGACCCAGAGGTTCTGCAGCAGCACGCCGAACAGCGCGGCGGCGCGCTGCATGTCCACGCCCTCGCGCGCCAGCACGCGGGCGCCGAAGAAGGCCTCGGCGCAGCCGCGCCGGCCGCACGAGCACGGCGGGCCGTCGAGCGCGAGGATGGTGTGGCCGATCTCGCCGGCCATGCCCTGGGCGCCGGTGAACAGGCGGTCGTTGAGCACCACGCCAGCGCCCACGCCGACGTCGCAGTTGACGAAGATCAGCGGGTCCTCGCCCTCGCCCGCGGCGAACTCGTACTCCCCGAGCGCGGCGGCATCGGCATCGTTCTGCAGCTGCACCGTCACGCCCGTGAGGCCGGCCGCGGCCAGCGCGTCCTCGAGCAGCGGCAGCAGGCGCACGTTGCGCCAGCCGAGGTTGGGGCGCGAAGCGGACCTCGCCGGTGCAGTCGTCGACCGCGCCCGGCACGCACACGCCGATGCTCGACAGCCGCAGCCCGCGCTCGGCCAGCCGGCGGTGCGCGGCCGCGGCCATGCGCGCGACCTGCGCGCAGGTGCCGGCCGGCGCACTGTCGGCCAGCGCCTGCTCGTCGGAATGCAGCACCTCGCCCTGCAGCGAGACGCAGGCCAGCCGCGCCGTGTCGACCGCGATCTCGATGCCCATGAGCGCGCGCACGCCGACATTGATCTGCAGCGGGGTCGAGGGCCGCCCGAGCCCGTCGGCCACCGCGGCGCCCGATTCGCTGAGCCAGCCCTCGTCGAGCAGCTCGCGCACCAAGAGGCTCACGGTCGACTTGGTGAGGCCGCTCTCGCTCGCGAGCCCGCGCGCGCGACAGCCCCGGCCGCGCGCGCAGGAGCCGCAGCAGCACGCTGCGGTTCATGCGCTTGAGCAGTTGCTGGTCGCCGATGGTCTTCATGCGCGGGAGCCGGGTGGAGAAGCCTCAGGCCGCGGCCACCGCCGTCGCCGCGTGCGGCGCCTGCTCGCGGCCCTCGGGCCGCTTGCCCGCGATGATCATGCCGAGCACCTCGTCCTCGGTGACGTCGGCGGTGCGGTAGGTGCCGACCAGCTTGCCGTTCTTCATCACCGCGAGCCGGTCGCTCAGCGAGAACACGTCGGGCATGTCGTGGGTGATCAGGAAGATGCCCACGCCGTCGTCCTTGAGCTGCTTCACGAGTCGGCCGACCATCGCCGCTTCTTCGGGGCCGAGCGCGGCGCAGGGCTCGTCCATGATCAGGATGCGCGCGTTGAAGTAGAGCGCGCGCGAGATCGCCACCACCTGGCGCTGGCCGCCCGAGAGGCGGCGCACCGGGATGCGGATGTTGGTGAAGTTCTTGTTCAGGCGCTGGAACACCTTGCGCGCCTGCACTTCCATGAAGTGGTCGTCGAGCGTGTTCCAGGCCGTCATCTTCTCGCGGCCCAGGAACAGGTTGGCCACCGCGTCGAGGTTGTCGGCCAGCGCCAGCGTCTGGTAGATGGTCTCGATGCCCTGCGCCTGCGCCTCGGCCGGGGTGCGGATGTTGACCCTGTCGCCCGCGATGCGCACCTCGCCCGAGTCGATCGGGTAGGCGCCCGCGAGCATCTTCATCAGCGTGGACTTGCCGGCGCCGTTGTGGCCCAGCAGCGCTACCACCTCGCCCGGATAGAGGTTGACGCTCACGCCGTCGACCGCCTTCACGCCGCCGAAGGCCTTGCGGATCTCCTGCAGTTCGACCAGCGGCCGGGTCTTGTCGATCTCGGCCATCTTCAGTTCTCCCCGAATTTGCGGCGATAGAGCACGTCGAACACCACGGCCACGATCAGCACCTGGCCGATGATCACCATGCGCTTGCCGATCGGCACGTCGAGCAGCAGCATGCCGCTGTCGAGCGACTGCATGATCAGCGCGCCCAGCACCGAGCCGAAGATCGAGCCGCTGCCACCGGCCAGCGCGGTGCCGCCGATGACGGCCGCGGCGATCACGTAGAGCTCCATGCCGGTGCCCAGCGAATTGGTGCCGGCGTTCAGCCGGGCGATCGAGACGATGGCCGCGATGGTCACCAGCACCGCCAGCAGCGCGAACAGCATCAGCGTGACGCGCTTGACCGGAATGCCCACCAGCGTCGCCGCGTCGGGATTGCCGCCCATCGCGAAGACGTAGCGGCCGAAGCGCGTGCGGTGCACGATGAACGACAGCACGATCGCCACCACGGCCCAGATCAGCACCGGGATCGGGATGCCCTGCGGCGCGTCCTTCGAGTCGATCTTGTAGTGGTTCATCACGGCCGCGAACAGCAGCACCACGGCCGCCGGCACCGCGGTCAGCAGCAGCTCGATCCACAGCGGCTCGTTGGGCATCTCGTGGCGCGTGCGCGCGCGGCGCTTCTGCACCATGCGCGCGAACAGCACCACCGCCACCAGCCCCGCGATCGCCCAGCTGGCCGCGACGCCGATGCCGCCGTCGTAGCCGCCGCCCAGGCGCTGGAAGAACTCGTCGTTGACCGGCTGGGTCTTGCCGTCGGCCACCAGGAAGGCCGCGCCGCGGAACGACATCAGGCCGCCGAGCGTGACCACGAACGAGGGCACGCCGAGCACCGCCGTGAGCCAGCCCTGGTAGATGGCCACCAGCAGCGCCACCGCGAGCCCCGCGAGGCAGGCCGTGGGCCAGGACCAGCCCGAGGTGTATTGCAGGTAGGCGATCAGCACGCCCACGAAGCCCATCACCGAGCCCACCGACAGGTCGATGTGGCGCGCCACGATGATCAGCACCATCACGGTCGAGACGATGCCGACCACGGCCGTCTGCTGGGCCACGTTGTAGAGGTTCTCGGGCGTGAGGAACACGCCGCCCGACATCAGGTTGAAGCCGATCGCCAGCGCCACCAGCAGCACGCACATCAGCACGAGCCGCAGGTCGACGCCGCTGCGCCGCCACCAGCCGGGGGTTGGATTGCTCATGGGAAGACTCCCTCGGAGAGAAGGGGATGGGCGGCCGCGCCCGGGGCCGGCCCGTGGAAGGAGGAGGCGCAGCGCGCTGCGCCCCGGTCTGCCGTTTACTTGCAGGCCGCCGGCGCGTTCGCGCCCGAGACGCCCTTGCAGAGCTCGTCCTTCTTGATCCAGCCGGCCTTGACGACCACGTCGAGGTTGTCGCGCGTGACCGGCACCGGCGTCAGCAGGCGCGAGGACAGCGAGACCTTCTTCGGGCCCGAGTTCCAGGTGCCGGCCTTCTCCACCGGCTTGCCCTGCGCCAGCGCCAGCGCGGCGCTCGCGGCCTCGCGGCCGAGCTCGCGCGAGTCCTTGAAGATGGTGGCGGTCTGCGTGCCCAGCGCGATGCGGTTGAGCGCCGCGAAGTCGGCGTCCTGGCCCGACACCGGCACGCCGCGCAGGCCCTTGGCCGTGAGCGCGGCCACCGCGCCGCCGGCCGTGCCGTCGTTGGCGGCCACCACGGCGTCGACCTTGTTGCCGTTCTTGGTGAGGATCTGCTCCATGTTCTTCTGCGCCACCTCGGGCTTCCAGCCCTCGGTGTACTCGTCGCCGACGATCTTGATGTCGCCCTTCTTGATCGACTCGGCCAGCACTTCCTGCTGGCCCGCGCGCAGGAAGTCGGCGTTCGGGTCGGCCGGCGAGCCCTTGATGATCACGTAGTTGCCCTTGGGCTTGACCTTGAGCACCTCGCGCGCCTCCATGCGGCCGACCTCGACGTTGTCGAAGGTGATGTAGAACACGCCGGGCGCCTCGATCAGGCGGTCGTAGGCCACCACGGGCACCTTCTGGCGCGTGGCCTTGTTCACCGCGGGCAGGATCGCGTCCTTGTCCATCGCCAGCACGATCAGCGCCTTCGCGCCCTTGGCCATCAGGCCCTCGATGTCGCCGAGCTGCTTCTCGGGCGAGCCGCCCGCATCGGCACTGATGTACTTGGCGCCGAGCTTCTCGAGCTGCGCCTTGATCGCGGCCTCGTCGGTCTTCCAGCGTTCTTCCTGGAAGTTGGACCAGCTCACGCCGACCACGGTCTGGGCCATGGCGCCCACGGCCGTCAGACCGAAAGCCATGGCGGCCAGGGTGTGTTTCAGTTGCATCGATGTCTCTCCAGTGTTGAGTCGCCCGGTGCAGGCGGCCTGTGCTTCGGGACCGGCGCGAGAAGGCCGGAACCCGCCCCATGCCACGCCTGTGGTTCGCCGCGGACTCGATTGAGAACCTTGGCGCTACTTAGTTTGGCTGGCGAACTAACTATCCCATCGCAGGCGCGGCGGGGGCATCGGGGAATTCCCCGAGCAGACCGGACGGACGGGGAAAAGGAGGCGCCCCGGCTCAGGGCGCGGGTGCGTTCGCCGGCGCGGGGGCCGGCCAGGCGACCTCGCTGGCCACGCGCGGCTTGCCCATGGGCGCGCCGGCCTTGCCGATGCGCACGGCCGCCATGTCGGCCTCGCTCGGGTACTGGTCCGAGAGCCAGTAGTCGAACACGCGGCGCGCGATCGGCGCGGCGGCGCCGGCGCCCCAGCCGGCGTTCTCGACGATCACGGCGAGCGCGATCTTGGGATCGTTGACCGGCGCGAAGGCCATGAACAGCGCGTGGTCGCGCTGGTGCTCCTCGAGCGCGCGCGCGTTGTACTTGGTGTTCTGCGCCTGCGTCACGGCCTGCGCCGTGCCGGTCTTGCCGGCCGCCTGGTAGCCCGCGCCCGCGAACACGCTGCGCGCGGTGCCGCTGGTGACCACGCTGGTCAGGCCCTCGCGGATGACGGCGATGTTGGCCGCCGTGAGGCCCAGGTTCACGCCCGGCGGCTGCGGCAGCGGCACCACCTGGCCGCTGACGGTGTCGCGCGTGGCGAGCGCGAGGTGCGGCTTGTGCTTGATGCCGCCGTTGGCCACGATCGCGGTGGCCTGCGCGAGCTGCAGCATGGTGAAGGTGTTGTAGCCCTGGCCGATGCCCAGCGAGATGGTCTCGCCCGCGTACCACTTCTTCTGCTCGGGCCGCTTGTAGGTGTTGCGCTTCCACTCGGTGCTCGGCAGCACGCCGCGCACCTCGCCGCCGAGGTCGATGCCGGTGATCTGGCCGAAGCCCAGCGGCTTCATGAAGTCGTGGATCAGGTCCACGCCCATCTCGTTGGCCAGCGAGTAGTAGTAGATGTTGCTCGACAGCTGGATCGAGCGGCGCATGTCGACGCCGCCCAAGTTGCCCTCGGGGCTGCCGAAGCGGTGGCCGCCGAAGTTGAAGTAGCCGGGGTCGTTGACCACCACGCTGGCGCCGCGCTTGCCGGTCTGCAGCGCGGCCAGCGCCATGAAGGGCTTGTAGGTGGAGCCGGGCGGGTAGGTGCCGCGCAGCGCGCGGTTGAGCAGCGGCTTGTCGATCGACTCGGTCAGCGCCTGCCAGCTCTCGGTGTCGATGCCCTCGACGAACAGGTTGGGGTCGAAGGTGGGCTTGCTCACGAAGGCCAGCACCTCGCCGGTCTTGGGGTCGATGGCCACCAGCGCACCGCGCCGGTCGCCGTACATCTCCTCGACCAGCTTCTGCAACTTGATGTCGATCGACAGCATGACGGTGTTGCCCGGCGTGGCCGGATGGCTCGCGAGCCGGCGCACCGCGCGGCCGCCGGCCGAGGTCTCCATCTGCTCGACGCCGGTCTGGCCGTGCAGCGTCTTCTCGTAGCTCTGCTCGATGCCGAGCTTGCCGATGTAGTCGGTGCCCTTGTAGTTGGCCTGCTCTTCCTCGTCCCAGTCCTCCATCGCGATCTTCTCGCGCTGGTTGATGCGGCCGATGTAGCCGAGCACGTGCGAGCCGAGCTCGCCCTGCGGATAGTTGCGGAACAGCCGCGCCTTGATCTCCACCCCCGGAAAGCGGTAGCGCTGGGCCGCGAAGCGCGCGACCTCCTCGTCGCTCAGGCGGGTGCGGATCGGGATCGAGTCGAAGCTGCGCGAGTCCTCGCGCAGGCGCTTGAAGCGGCGCCGGTCGCGCGGCGAGACCTCGACCACCTGCGTGAGGTCGTCGATGGTCTGCTCGACGTCGCCCACCTTCGAGGGCGTGATCTCGAGCGTGTAGGCCGAGTAGTTGGAGGCCAGGATGATGCCGTTGCGGTCGAGGATCAGCCCGCGGTTGGGCACCACCGGCACCACCGCCGTGCGGTTGCTCTCGGCCTGCTCGGCCAGGTCCTCGTGGCGCGTGACCTGCAGGTAGATCAGCCGCGACGACAGCAGCCCGAAGGCGAACAGCACCGTGAGGCCGATCACGATCACGCGGCGCTTGAAGCGCGCGAGGTCGGCGGCGACGTTGCGGATTTCGGTCATGGGCGGCGAACGGTCAATGGATGAGCTTAGGCTTCATGCGGTGCCGAGGCAACCGGCACGAAGTCCACCGTGGCGCCGAGCGCGCGCAGGCTGCGCAGGTCGGCCTCCAGATGAGTTTGGAAACCGCTGCACAGTTCCAGCGGCAGTGCCTCGAGCAGCGCGAGCGCGCGTGCCGGCGCGACACCGAGCAGCCGCACCACGCATTGCGCGACCTCGACGCGGCGCGGCCCCGCGTCGCGCAGCAGCAGCGCGCCGCGCGTCCAGTGCGCGGGGTCGACCGGCGCGGACGACCCTTCGTCCTCGTCGGGCGCGTCCATCGCCTCGGCGAGGTTGGCGCGGATCTCGCGCCAGGGCTCGCCTTCGGTGCCGGGTTCGCGCTCGATGCGCGCGAGCATCGCGCCCGGGTCGTCGCCCAGCGCCGCCAGCGCGCGCAGCAGCGCACCGAAGCCCTCGATCGACGCGGCCACGGGCGACGGCGTCCAGCGGCCGGCCGAGGCCGGCGCCCACCAGACCGGATAGCCCGCGTCGGCCTCGCGCAGATCGATGAAGTAGGGATCGCGAAAGTAGTTGGCCGCCACCGCGAGCCAGGCGGGATGCCACTGGCCCGGCGCCTCGCCGCTCAGGTCCTCGCCGGTGTGGCCGTGCGAGCGGTAGCCGACCTGGAAGGCCTCGATGCCGCCGGGCTCGGGATACCACTGCGGCAGCCCGAGGTCGCCGACCACGAGGGCGGCATCCACGAAGGCCCGCACGGACGGCGGCAGGGAAGGCCCGGCGACGGACATGCTCACAAGGGACGGTTTTCGTCGGGCTCGGGCGTGCGTCGCTGCGGCGCCAGCAGCACGAAGGTGGCCAGCGGCCACAGCGCGGCCTCGACCGCCGGCGAGATCAGCACCGACCAGCCCGGGAACACCCCGCCGCCGAGGATGCGCGTGACGATCTCGATCAGCTGCGACAACGCGAACAGCGGCAGCACCTGCAGCGCCTGCGACAGCACCGGATACCAGAGCAGGCGGCGGTGGATGGTGATCGCGAAGAAGCCCAGCGTGGTGTAGGACAGCGCATGCTGGCCGAGCATCGAGGCCTGGTGCACGTCCATCAGCAGGCCGAAGACGAAGGCGGCGCCGATGCCCACGCGCATCGGCTGGTGCACGCCCCAGAACACGATCGCCAGCGCGAGCAGGTCGGGCATCCAGGCGGCGCGGCCGATCGGCACCATGTTGATCAGCAGGGCCACCACCAGGCTGCCCCACATGAACACGGGGCTGACGGGCAGCAACAGCTGCTGCTGGCCGGGTCGCTTGATCATCGCGCGGCCTCCGCGGGTTTCTTGGCAGCGGCGGCGGCGCCGTTCTTCTCGGATGCCTTCTCCGCGCCCTTGACGGCCGCGCCCGCCTTGCCCTCGGCCTTCTTCGGGCGCGGTGCCGGCGCGGCCGCGGCCGCCGGCGGCGGTGCCGAGGGCGCGCCCGTGGGCTGCAGCACCAGCACGTAGCGCGCGGCCGTCACGTGCGCGAGCGGCACGCAGTAGATGCGCGCGAAGGCCGAGTCGGCGCGGCGCTCGATGCGCTCGATCTTCGCCACCGGCAGGCCGGCCGGATAGATGCCGTCGACGCCGCTGGTCGACAGCAGGTCGCCCTCTTGGAGGTCGGCGTTGGCGGCCATGAAGCGCAGCTCGAGCCCGCCGCCATGCGCCGAGGCATCGCCGAAGGCCACGCTGCGCACGCCGGTGCGGGTGTTCTGCACGGGAATGGAGAGGTCGCGGTCGATCACCAGCGTGACCTCGCTCGTGAAGGGCTGAACCGCCGTCACCTGGCCGAGCACGCCCTGCGCGTCGATCACCGGCGAGCCCGGCGCCACGCCCTGGGCCAGGCCCTGGTCGATGACGATCTTGCGCGTGTAGGGGTCGGCCGCGTCGTACAGCACCTCGGCCGCGCGGCCCGGCGTCTGCTGCAGCTGGCGCAGCTCGAGCAGCGCGCGCAGCCGCGCGTTGTCCTGCGCCAGCGTGTCGGCCTGGCTCGCGCGCTCGGCCTGCAGCATCAGCGCCTTGCGCGCGTCGGCCTCGTTCTTCTGCGCGGTCTGCAGGTCCTCGAGGTAGCCGCCGGCGCCCACCACGAACTGTACGGGCTTGAGCGCCACCCATTGCACCGGGTAGAGCACGGCCGCGATGGCCTGGCGCACCGGCTGCACGATGTGGAAGCGGGCGTCGGCCACCATCAGGAAAAGCGCGAGCGTGCTGAAGAAGATCAGCTTGCTCAGCGCCGATGGCCCCTGGTTGAACAGGGGTGGCGCGGTGCGGTCGAGCGTGCCCAGGGGCATGGGATCAGGTCGGGTGCTGCGGCATCAGATGACAAAAGGCCGGCCCGCGCAAGCGGGGGCCGGCCGATGGAGGCGGCGCTGCATTCACTCGCTCGTGAAGATGCTTCCCAGCCGGTCCATGCGCTCGAGGGCGATGCCGCAGCCGCGCACCACGCAGGTCAGCGGGTCCTCGGCGACCAGCACCGGCAGGCCGGTTTCCTCGGCCAGCAGGCGATCGAGGTCGCGCAGCAGCGCGCCGCCGCCGGTGAGCATCATGCCGCGCTCGGCGATGTCGGCGCCGAGTTCGGGCGGGGTCTGCTCGAGCGCGTTCTTGACGGCCGAGACGATGTTGTTGAGCGGGTCGGTCAGGGCTTCCAGCACTTCGTTGCTGCTGATGGTGAAGCTGCGCGGCACGCCCTCGGAGAGGTTGCGGCCCTTGACTTCCATTTCCTTGACCTCGGAGCCCGGGAAGGCCGAGCCGATGCTCTTCTTGATGACCTCGGCCGTGGGCTCGCCGATCAGCATGCCGTAGTTGCGGCGGATGTAGTTGATGATGGCCTCGTCGAAGCGGTCGCCGCCGACGCGCACCGAGCCCTTGTAGACCATGCCGCCGAGGCTGATGACGCCCACCTCGGTGGTGCCGCCGCCGATGTCGACCACCATCGAGCCCGAGGCTTCGCTCACGGGCAGGCCGGCGCCGATGGCCGCGGCCATGGGTTCTTCGATCAGGTAGACCGAGGTCGCGCCCGCGGCCTCGGCCGCGTCCTTGATGGCGCGGCGCTCGACCTGGGTGGAACCGCAGGGCACGCAGATGATGATGCGCGGGCTCGGCGTGAGCAGCGTGCGCGGGTGCACCATCTTGATGAACTGCTTGATCATCTGCTCGGTGATCACGAAGTCGGCGATCACGCCGTCCTTCATCGGGCGGATGGCTTCGATGTTGCCCGGCACCTTGCCGAGCATGGCCTTGGCTTCGCGGCCGACGGCCTGGATCACCTTCTTGCCATGAGGACCGCCTTCGTGGCGGATGGCGACGACCGACGGTTCGTCCAGCACGATGCCCTTGTTGCGGGCGAAGATGAGCGTGTTGGCGGTGCCTAGGTCGATCGCGAGGTCGGTGGAGAAATACCGACGGAAAGCTCCAAACATGTGCGGAATCCTCTGGAGCACGGGCTGCGCATCGGCAGAACGTCGCTCACTCTATGGGTGTTTTGGGGGTGCTGGAAGGGTGAATTTGATCGTTTTTGCAGCAAAAGCCGGCGCGTTCGCGGGGGTTGCGGCAAAGGCGGGATAATACCCGAATCCCCTCTGAATCCCGTGTTGGCGGCCCTTGCGGCGCGCTATTTACCTCCGGTTTTTCGGCCGGTTCCACCATGTCCCTTTCCGCTTCCGATATCGTCCGCATCGCCTCCCTGGCGCGGCTGCAGCTCGCCCCCGACGAAAGCGAGCGCATGCTCAGCCAGCTCAACGGCTTTTTCGACGTGGTCGAGCGCATGCGCTCGGTCGACACCACCGGCGTCGAGCCCCTGGCCCACCCCGTGGCCGCCATCGAGGACATCGTCCTGCGCCTGCGCGAGGACGTCGTGAGCGAACCCGACAACCGCGAGGCCAACCAGCGCAGCGCCCCCGCCGTCGAAGCCGGCCTGTTCCTCGTGCCCAAGGTGATCGAATGAGCGGCGCCAAGGACCTGCACCAACTCGGGGTGGCCGCGCTCGCGAAGGCGCTGGCCGGACGCGAAGTCTCGGCCGTCGAGGCCGCGCAGCACTTTCTCGGCCGCATGAAGGCGCACCAGGCGCTCGGCAGCTTCGTCGAAGTGAACGAGGACGCCACGCTGGCCCAGGCCCGCGCGGCCGACGCGTCGATCGCGGCCGGCAACGCCCCGGCGCTGGCCGGCGTGCCGATCGCGCACAAGGACATCTTCGCCACCACCGACTTCGCCACCACCGCCGGCTCGAAGATGCTCGCGGGCTACCGCTCGCCCTTCGACGCCACCGTGGTGCGCCGCCTCGCCGAGGCCGGCACCGTCACGCTCGGCAAGCTCAGCTGCGACGAGTTCGCGATGGGCTCGGCCAACGAGAACGTGGCCGTGCCCGCCGTCGGCCACGACCAGGCCGTGCCGGTGCGCAACCCCTGGAACCTCGAGCGCATCCCGGGCGGCTCCTCGGGCGCCAGCGCGGCCGCCGTGGCCGCGCGCCTCGCGCCGGCCGCCACCGGCACCGACACCGGCGGCTCGATCCGCCAGCCGGCCTCGTTCTGCGGCGTGACCGGCATCAAGCCCACCTACGGCCGCGCCTCGCGCTACGGCATGGTGGCCTTCGCCTCCAGCCTCGACCAGGCCGGCCCGATGGCCCGCTCGGCCGAGGACTGCGCGCTGCTGCTGTCGGCCTTCTGCGGCCCCGACCTCGACCGCGACTCGACCTCGCTCGACCGCCCGGCCGAGAACTTCGGCCGCACCTTGCACGACTCGCTCGAGGGCCTGCGCATCGGCGTGCCGAAGGAGTTCTTCGGCGAGGGCGTGGCGCCCGGCGTGCGCGCCGCCATCGATGCAGCGCTGTTGCAATACGAGAAGCTCGGCGCGAAGCGCGTCGAGGTCTCGCTGCCGCGCACCGAGCTGTCGATCCCCGTCTACTACATCATTGCCGCGGCCGAGGCCTCGAGCAACCTGAGCCGCTTCGACGGCGTGAAGTTCGGCCACCGCGCCAAGGACTTCGTCGACCCGGCCAGCAAGAAAACCGCGCTCACGCAGATGTACGAGCGCACGCGCGCCGAAGGCTTCGGCGACGAGGTCAAGCGCCGCATCATGATCGGCACCTACGTGCTCTCGCACGGCTACTACGACGCCTACTACCTGCAGGCGCAGAAGGTGCGCCGCATGATCGCCGACGACTTCCAGCAGGCCTTCGCGCAGTGCGACGTGATCGCCGGCCCCGCCGCGCCGACCACCGCCTGGAAGATCGGCGAGCACGGCGACGACCCCGTGGCCGACTACCTGGCAGACATCTTCACCTTGCCGGCCTCGCTGGCCGGCCTGCCCGGCATGAGCCTGCCGGTGGGCTTCGACGGCGGCATGCCCGTGGGCCTGCAGCTGATCGGCAACTACTTCGGCGAAGCGAAGCTGCTCAACGCGGCGCACCGCTTCCAGCAGGCCACCGACTGGCACGCGCGCACGCCGGAGGGCTTCTGACATGAGCGAGACAGTGAACACCTTCGAAGCACAGCAACAGGGCCGCCCGACCGGCCCGCTGGTGCGCGGCTATGAAGTCATCATCGGCTTCGAGACCCACGCCCAGCTCTCGACCGCGAGCAAGATCTTCAGCCGCGCCTCCACGGCCTTCGGCGCCGAGCCCAACACGCAGGCCTGCGCGGTCGACCTCGCGCTGCCCGGCACCCTGCCCGTGATGAACAAGGGCGCCGTCGAACGCGCGATCCGGCTCGGCCTCGCGCTCGGCTCGCACATCGCGCCGCGCAGCGTGTTCGCGCGCAAGAACTACTTCTACCCCGACCTGCCCAAGGGCTACCAGATCAGCCAGTTCGAGATCCCGGTCGTGCAGGGCGGCTCGGTGAGCTTCTTCGTCGGCCCTTCGACAGGCTCAGGACAGGCTGAAGAGCAGAAGACCGTGCGCCTGGTGCGCGCCCACCTGGAAGAGGACGCGGGCAAGTCGCTGCACGAGGACTTCGTGGGCCAGAGCGGCATCGACCTGAACCGCGCCGGCACGCCGCTGCTCGAGATCGTGACCGAACCCGACATGCGCTCCACCGCCGAGGCCGTGGCCTATGCGAAGGAGCTGCACAAGATCGTGACCTGGATCGGCATCTGCGACGGCAACATGCAGGAAGGCAGCTTCCGCTGCGACGCCAACGTCTCGGTGCGCCGCCCCGGCGAGAAGCTCGGCACGCGCCGCGAGATCAAGAACCTGAACAGCTTCAAGTTCATGCAGCAGGCGATCGACTACGAGATCAGCTGGCAGATCGACACGCTCGAGGACGGCGGCAAGATCGAGCAGGCCACGGTGCTGTTCAATCCCGACACCGGCGAGACGCGCGCGATGCGCGCCAAGGAGGACTCGGCCGACTACCGCTACTTCCCCGATCCCGACCTGCCGCCGCTGGTGATCGCCGCCGACTGGATCGAGCGCGTGAAGGCCGAGATGCCCGAGCTGCCGCGCGTGATGGCCGAGCGCTACGTGCGCGACCATGGCCTGTCGGCCTACGACGCCGCGCAGCTCACGCAGGGCCCCGCGCTCGCGCGCTACTTCGACGACGCGGTGAAGGCCGGCGCCACGCCCAAGCTCGCGAGCAACTGGATCACCGGCGAGATCGCGCGCCGCCTCAATGCCCAGGAGATCGGCATCGAGGCCGCGCCGGTCAGCGCGGCGCAGCTCGGCCAGCTCGTGAAGCGCATCGCCGACGGCACCTTGCCGAACAACGCCGCGCGCCAGGTCTTCGAGGCGCTGTGGACCGGCGAAGGCAGCGACGTCGACGCGATCATCGAGGCCAAGGACCTGAAGCCGATGAACGACGCCGGCGCGCTCGACGCGATCCTCGACGAGGTGATCGCGAAGAATGCGAAGAACGTCGAGGAGTACCGCGGCGGCAAGGAGAAGGCGCTCAACGGCCTCGTGGGCCAGGTCATGAAGGCCAGCGGCGGCAAGGCCAACCCGGCGCAGGTCACGGAGCTGCTGAAGGCCAGGCTGGCCTGAGCCGGGGCTTCGGCCCGGCACGACGGTGAAGCGGGCCCCGCGCGGGCCGCTTCACCGTTTTTTCTTTTGGGGGATGCCGCTCAGCGCGAGGTGGTCGCGGTCTCGCCCGACCACAGCTGCTTGAGCCGCACGCGTTCCTCGTCGAAGCGCGCGTTGACGCGCTTCTTCTCGTCTTCCTGCTCGCCGATGAAGCGGTTCTGCACCGCCGCGCTCTTGGTGTTGTCGTCGAGCCGGCGCCGCAGCACGCCCGGTGCCTTGCTCGCGTCGCCCTTGTAGAACTCGAGCTCCTCGTCGATCTTCTTGCGGTCGTCGGCCAGTTCCGACAGCCGCTTCCTCGCCGCCTGGATCACCGCGTCGACCTGCACCAGCGCCTCGCCGCGCTCGCGCTCGTGGGCGGCGGCGTTCGGATAGCGGATCAGCAGCGCGCGCTCGCGCCGGCGCTCGTCGGCGATGCGCGCGGCCTGTACCGCGGCCTCGCGCGCGCGGTCCTCGCGTTCGGCCTGCTCGCGCGCCGTGTAGGTGGGCTCGAGCCGGCGCCGCGTCATGCCGCTCGGGCTCAGCTCGCGCTGCTCGCGGTCGGCGCATTCGGCGATCGGCCGGTCGGCGGTCAGGGTGCGACCCTTGGCATCGACGCACGAATAGATGCCCGCGGCGCTGGGCACCCCGGGCACGCCCTTCTGCGCCTGGGCCAGCGCCAGCGTGCAGCCGGCGGCGAGCACCGCGGCCAGCGCGGCACGGGCGTTTCCGATGGCGCGGAATCGGCTGTGGCCGGGGCGGCGCGGCAGGCGGTGCATCGGGCGTGTCCTTCAGTGGGCGCCGTAGCGCGTGCGGTAGGCGAGCACGCGCTCGCGGTGGGTGCCGAGGTCGGCGGCCGCGCCGCCCGAGAGGTAGCTCAGCAGGTCGTCGAGGGTGGCGATCGCCACCACCTGCAGGCCCAGCTGGTTGCGCACGTACTGCACGGCGCTGTGGTCCACGTCGACGCCGTTCTCGGTGGCCTTCTCCTGCCGGTCGAGCGCGATCGCCACCGCGTGCGGCACGGCGCCCGCGGCCTGGATCGCGGCGATCGACTCGCGCACCGCGGTGCCCGCGGACATCACGTCGTCGACGATCAGCACCCGGCCCTGGAGCGGCGCGCCGACCAGGTTGCCGCCCTCGCCGTGCGCCTTGGCTTCCTTGCGGTTGTAGGCGAAGGGCACGTTGCGCCCGCGCCGCGCGAGCTCGGCCGCCACTGTGGCGCCCAGCGGGATGCCCTTGTAGGCCGGGCCGAAGATCATGTCGAACTCGAGCCCGCTCTCGATCAGGCGGTCTGCATAGAATCCCGCGAGCCGCGCGATCTTGGCGCCGTCGTCGAAGAGGCCAGAATTGAAGAAATAGGGACTCATGCGGCCGGCCTTGGTCTTGAACTCGCCGAAGCGCAACACGCCCGCGTCGAGCGCGAACTGGACGAAGTCCTGCGCCACCGCACTGCTTTTCTCACCATCTACAGCCATCGGAATTCCTTGTGTTCAAACTGACCAGTCTCAATCTCAATGGCCTGCGTTCGGCCGCCACCAAGGGCGTTGCCGACTGGGTGGCCGAATTGGCGCCGGATTGTATTTGCATGCAGGAGATCCGGGTCCAGGCCAGCGACATCGAAGGCCGCTTCGAGGAGATGGCCGGCCTCAAGGGCCACTTCCATTTTGCCGAGAAGAAGGGCTACGCGGGCACCGCGATCTACACCAAACACGCGCCCAGCGAGGTGGTGGTGGGCTGGGGCGACGCCGAATTCGACGCCGAGGGCCGCTACCTCGAGCTGCGCTTCGACACCCCGAAGCGCAAGTTCTCGGTCATCAGCTGCTATTTCCCGAGCGGCAGCTCGGGCGAGGAGCGCCAGCAGGCCAAGTTCCGCTTCCTCAAGGGCTTCTTCCCGCACCTGGTGGCGCTGAAGAAGCAGCGCGAGTTCGTGCTGTGCGGCGACATCAACATCGCCCACAAGGAGATCGACCTCAAGAACTGGCGCGGCAACCAGAAGAACAGCGGCTTCCTGCCCGAGGAACGCGCCTGGATGACGAAGCTGCTCGACGCCGGCGCCGAGGGCGCGGGGCTGGTCGACGTCTACCGCATGCTCAAGCCCGACACCACCGGCGAGGCCTACACCTGGTGGAGCAACCGCGGCCAGGCCTATGCCAACAACGTGGGATGGCGGCTCGACTACCACCTCGCCACGCCGAAGACCGCCGCGCTGGCGCGCACCGAGCAGATCTTCAAGACCATCAAGTTCAGCGACCACGCGCCGATCACGGTGGAGTACGACTTCACGCTCTAGGAAATCGGGAACGGACAGCCGTACGCAGAGGACGCGAAGGTTTCGCGAAGGACGCGAAAGAGCAGCCAAAAGGGTGTGGATTGCACGCTTGTGGCGGTTGCGCCCCGAGGAGCCATGCAAGGCCGCTACCGTCGCAGATCGCGGCCCCTTTTTGAAGGTTTTCTTTCGCGCTCTTCGCGAAATCTTCGCGTCCTCTGCGTCCGACTGTGCGCTTTCAACCGCAGCATCGCCCGATCCGCCCCTCGCGGTACAGCGGCCCCAGGTCCTCCGCCAGCGCCCCCAGCGTGCGGCGCCATTGCGCATGCGAGGGGTCGGCCGCCAGCGCCGCGCGCATGCGCGCCAGCAGCTCGGCGCGCAGCACGGGCTCGTCGATGCCCAGCACGCGCCCGCCATCGACCGCGAGCCGCCCGCCGACCAGCACCTTCGCCACATGGCGGCCGCTGGCGCGCGCGAGCACCAGCTCGAGCGGATCGATGTCGTCGAACAGCGCATCGTCGTCGAGCGCCTCGAGGTCCAGCAGCACCAGGTCGGCCGGGGCGCCGGTCGCGATGCGGCCGCCCGATACCAGCGCGCCGCCCACGCTGCGCGGGCCGTGGCCGGCCGCGAAGGACCAGAGCTGGGCCGGGGTCATGGCGCGCTCGTAGCCCCAGCCGCGGTGCAGCGCATAGGCCAGGCGCATCTCGCGCAGCGCATCGTCGTCCTCGTCGAAGGCCATGCCGTCCAGCCCCATGGCCACGCGGCAGCCCTGGCGCAGCATCTCGGCCAGCGGTGCGATGCCCGACTGGAGGCCGAGGTTCGAGCTGGTGTTGACGGCGATGGTGGCGCCGCGCTCGGCGATCAGCGCGAGCTCGTCGGGCCGCGCCCAGGTGCAGTGGGCGAGCGTGAGACGCGGGCTCAAGAGGCCGATCGCATCGAGGAAGCGCACGATGCCGCCCGGATGATGGGCATCGGCCCAGTCGCGCTGGTAGCGCGTCTCGAGCAGGTGCATGTGGACCGGCCGGCCGGTGTCGGCCGAGGCGCGCGCGATGGCCTCGAGCAGCGGCGTGCCGCACCACTGGACCGCGGTCGGGCCGTACTGCACGGTGACGTGCGCGCCCAGACCCTCCTCCTCGACCATGCGCGCCACCGCGTCGACCAGCGCGAACTGGCGCGCGGGCTCGACGGGCTGCACCGCGAGGCGCCGCGCGACCGCGTCGCGGATGCCGGGGCGCAGCAGGGCCAGCACGGCGGCATCGTCGTCGTAGGCGATGCCGTGGCGGTCGCGCATGGCGACCGCGAAGCCGATGCGCACGCCGACGTCGCGCGCGGCACGCGCCACCGCCCGCGCCTCGTCGACATAGTCCATGCCACCCTGCACGCGCGTGTAGTGGACCATCAGGTTCGTCACGCCATGGCGCAGCGAGCGCGCGAACGAGGTGGCGGCGCAGAGGTACGGATCCATGCCCGGCACCGTGCCCAGGAAGGGCAGCCAGCTCTCGAGCGGCTGGCCGAAGGCGCCGAGCGTGGCGCTGCGGAAGGTGCGCGCATGGTCGTGCGCGTTGGCCAGCGCCGGCAGCGCGAGAAGCCGCGGCGCGGGGCCGGCGGCATCGCGCGGCGCGATCGCGCCGAAGCGTTCGCCCTCGAGCGCGATGCGCATGACGGCCTGCGCGGGCCGCAGGCCCGGCTCGGCCAGCAGCCAGGCGCAATCGATGGCGTCGGAATGCGGGGCGAGGCTCATGCCAGGCCTCAGCTCGCCACCGCCCGGCGCGCGGCCGCGGGCGGCAGGAAGCGCCGGTCGAACACCTCGCCGGGCGCGGGCGCGCGCGGCAACTCGAAGGCGGTGCGCAGCTGCGCGATGGCGCGGCCCATGCGCGCGTCGTCGACATCGCCGATGCCGGCCTGCGCGACCGCGGGCGTCAGCATCACGGTGCGCAGCGTGTAGAGCAGGCGCCGCTTCTCGAGCGCGGCATCGAGCAGCGGCTCGCGCTTCGCGAGCGCGGCGATGGCCGCGTCGGGGTCGGCGATGGTGTCGAGCACCGCGCGGTGGATCGCGCGCACCAGCCCGGCCACGGCCTCGGGCCTGTCGCGCTGCAGCGCGCGCGACACCATCACGCCGTTGCCGTAGAGGTCCACGCCATGGTCGGCGTAGTGGAACCAGCGGATGTCGCGGTCGGGGTCGACGCCCTGCGCCACCAGGTTCATGTAGCTCGTGACCGAGAACACGGCCGAGCCGTCGACATGGTCCTTGAGCAGCATCTGCTCCTGCAGGTTGGGCGCCATGCCGGTCCACTGCACTTTGGCGGGATCGATGCCCGCGCGCGCCGCGATCACCGGGAACATGCGCGCCGCGGCGCCGCCGGCCGGACTGCCGAGCGTGCGGCCCTCGAGGTCCTTGAGCGTCTTGATCGGTTCCGACGCCTTCACGATCAGCGCGAAGGGCGCGCGGTCGTAAAGCATGTAGACCATCACGGGCGCGTCGGCCGGCCGCGTGGCGGCGTTCTGCACGATGGCGTTCATGTCGCCGAAGGCCGCCTGGTAGGCGCCGTTCATCACCTTGGTGACGGCGGCCGCCGAGCCGTCGCCCTGGTCGATGCTCACGGCCAGCTTCTCGGCCGCGAAGTAGCCGCGGTCCTGCGCGAGGTAGTACCAGGCATGGATGCCCTGCAGCTTCCAGTCGAGCACGAACTTGATCGGCGTGGGCGCCTGCGCGAAGGCACGCGGCGCGCCGAGCGCGGCCGCCAGCGCGGGCAGTGCCGCGAGCGCGCCGCGGCGCGAGAGGGTTTGCAGCATGGGAACTCCTTGGTCTTGCGTGAAGTTCAGGCGGCCTCGAAGAGCACGTCCTGCGCGCCCTCCCACAGCACCCGCCGGCCGAGTTCGCGCAACTGCTCGAGCCCCTCGACGATGCTCAGGAAGTGGTTGCCCGCGAGCGGGCCCATGCGGCTCGAGAAGCTGCAGGCGCCATAGGCCAGGATGATCTCGGTCTCGCTGTAGCCGCCCGGATAGAACAGGATGTCGCCCACCGAGGGATGGCTGGTGTGGTTCTCGAAGCCCACGCCGAGCTGGAAGTCGCCCAGCGGCACCCAGCAGCCCTCGCCGCTCCAGCGCACGTGGATCAGCTTCTGCCTGTATGGCAAGAGCTTCGAGAACGCGGCCACGGTGAGCGGCGCGTCGGGATGGGTCTGGGCCACGAAGCGCAGGTCGCCCGCGGTGATGAGGATGCGTGTGGAAGTCATGTCGGTCTCGTCGTGGGGGAGTCAGGCCATGGCCATGTCGGTCTTGCGCTGGGCCCAGCCCGTCATGCGCCGTTCGACGAGGGCCGACACCGCATACAGCAGCACGCCCATCGCCGCGAGCAGGAACAGGCCCGCGAACACCATCGGCACGTCGAAGTTGCCGCTGGCGATCATCATCACGGTGCCGATGCCCTTGTTGGACGCCACGGTCTCGCTGAGCACCGTGCCCACGAAGGCCAACGTGATCGCGATCTTGAGCGAGGCGAACAGGTAGGGCAGCGTGCGCGGCAGGCCCACGTTCCAGAGGATGTCGCGCTTGCGCGCGCCGAGCACGCGCAGCACGTCCTCGAGCTCGGGCTCGGTGCTCGCGAGGCCGGTGGCCACGTTGACCACCACCGGGAAGATGCTGATCACCATCGAGGTCAGGATCGCGGGCACGGTGCCGGCCCCGAACCACACCACGAACAGCGGCACCACCGCCACCTTCGGAATGCTCGAGAAGCCCACCAGCAGCGGATAGGTCACGTCGTAGGCCAGCTTCGAGGAGCCGATGGCCACGCCGATCAATACGCCCGCGGCCACGCCCAGCACGAAGCCCGCGAGCGTGGTGTAGAGCGTCTGCACGGTGTGCGGCCACAAGAGCGGCATCTTCTCGAGCAGCACATGGGCGATCTGGCTCGGCCGCGGCAGCACGAGGTCGGAGATGCCGCCGGCCAGGCAGGCCAGCTCCCACAGCACGAAGAAGCCGAGCAGCGCGCCGGTCGACAACAGGCGCTGGCGCAGCACGGGGGAGATCGCGCTCATGCCGCCACCTCCGCCACCAGCGGTTCGGCCGCCGCGGCCTCGGGCACCGCGTCGCCACCGCGGCGCGCCTGCGCGATGCGCATGCGCAGCTGCTGCACCAGCGCCGCGAACTCGCTCGCATAGCTGCTCTCGAGCGTGCGCGGCCGCGCGAAGCCGACGTCGCGCGTCTCGAGGATGCGGCCCGGCCGCGCGCTCATCACGCAGATGCGGTTGGCCAGGTAGGCCGACTCGCGCAGGTCGTGCGTCACCAGCAGCACCGTGGGCCGGCGCGCGATCCACAGCGACTGCATGATGTCCCACAGCTCCTCGCGCGTGAACTGGTCGAGCGCGCCGAAGGGCTCGTCGAGCAGCAGCAGCTCGGGCTCATGCACCAGCGCGCGGCACAGCGAGGCGCGCTGCAGCATGCCGCCCGAGAGCTGCCAGGGCCGCTTGTCGCCGAAGCCCTTCAGGCCGACCTGGGCCAGCAGCGCGTCGGCGCGCTCGGCGTACTCGCCGCGTTTCTTGCGCCGGTAGTCCTGGCGAAACGGCTCGACGATCTTCAGCGGGATCATCACGTTCTCGCGGATCGTGAGCCAGGGCAGCATGGTCGGGTTCTGGAACGCGAGGCCGATGCGCAGCCGCGGCGCGGCCGAGGCATGGCTGCCCGCGGGCGTGCGCACGCCCACGGCGCCCACCTCGCGCCCGCCCGCGATCACCGCGCCGGCGCTGGGCCGCAGCAGCCCGGCCACCAGCTTGAGGATGGTCGACTTGCCGCAGCCGCTGGGGCCGACCAGCGCGACGAAGTCGCCCTTGTCGATGCCCAGCGTGGTGTGGTCCAGCGCGATGGTGCCGCCGCCGTAGCGCAGCATCACGTCCGACAGTTGGATGAAGGCTCGTTCCATGGTCGCTTTCAGGAAGAAGGAGAGGACGCGTGCGCGTCCTCGACGCGCACGATCGCGGCCACCGGACCGCCGCCCGCGGGCCCCTGGTGCTCCGCGCCGCCCGAGACATAGAGCGCGGTGTGGCCGGCCAGCGAGGCCAGCACGCCGCCGACCACCGCGCGCGCATGGCGCGTGGCGTGGATGTCGGAGTCGTTGAGCATGGTGTGGCGCTCGCCGCGCACGCGGCCGTCGGGGCTGGCCTCGGCCTTGGCGAGCAGGTTCACGAGCCGGCGCGAGACGGCCTGTGCATCGCGCTCGGCATCGAGGCCGAAGGCATCGCGCAGCAGCGCGCGCACGCTGTGGCCGTCGATCGCGTCGCGCATCACGCCATGGGCGATGCGCAGCGCCGAGGCGCTGGCGCGCGCCTCGCCGAGCACGATGACCACGTTGCCCTCGAGCTCGATGCCGGCCGAGGCCGAGGCGCGCGCCGAGTAGGCGCTCCAGTCGGCCAGCACGCTGGCGTCGCCGATATCGGCACGCGCCACCTCGCCGAGCGCGACCGCCACGCCGAGCGCCGAGGCGCCGCGCGAGTAGCCCATCGACTCGTAGCTGTCGTGCGTGACCGGCGCGGCACCGCGCGCGAGCGCGGCCGCCACCTTGGCCGAGGTCAAGAGCGGGCACTTGACCTGCACGAAGTGCACGTCGTGCGTGCCGTCGATGCCCGCGTCGCGCATCGCCGCGGCCACGGCCTCGGCGGTGGCGTCGATCTGCGCGGCGCGGCCCATCTCCTCGGGCAGGAAGTCGCGCGTGTGCGCCACGCCCACCACCAGCCGCTTCTCGCCATGCGCCGGCGCTGCCTCTTCGCGCCAGCGCCGCGCGAACACGGTGAAGTGCGGCGAGAGCACGCCCTCGGTGCCGCCCGACATCACGAGCGCCACCTGGCGGTGCACGGCCTCGGGCGTGCAGCCGAGCGCGCCCGCGAGCAGCTGGCACCAGGCCGCGGAGGCGTACTCGCGCGTGAAGTCGTTGACGCAGCCGTTGCCCTCGGTCTTGCCCATCACCGCGACGATCTCGGACGGCACGAGCTCGCCCGCCTCGATCAGTGCCCGCGCGCCGCGCAGGTCGCCGGGCCCGCTGCACGCGATGCGCCAGACGCGCACCTCCTGGATGCGAGTACCGCTCATGCCGCGTTCCAGTCGATCTCGCCCACCGGCACCGCATTCGCGGGCACGCCCGGCGGCGTCTCGAGGATCGCGCTGCTGTAGTGCTCGGTGTTGCGCGGCCTGGCCACCGGCATGCGCTGCACGCTTTTCACCGAGCGGCCCCAGCCCGCGGCCTCGGCCACCAGCCGGCCGTCGCGCATCACGAAGCGCCCGCGCAGCAGGGTGTGCAGCGGATAGCCGCGCACCGCGCGACCGTTCCACGGCGAGATCTTGCTGATGCTCTGCAGCTTGTTCTGCGACAGCACGCCCGCGCGGTTCATGTCGACGAAGGCGATGTCGGCATGCGCGCCCGGCGCGATCACGCCCTTGGTGCCGTACAGGCCCCAGGCCTTGGCCGGGTTGACCGAGCTCCAGCGCACGTAGTCCATCAGCGAGGCGCGGCCGCGGTTGACCTCGGTCAGCATCAGCGGCATCTGCGTCTCCACGCCCGGGAAGCCGCAGTCGCAGTCCCAGATGCTCTCGCGCGTCTTCTCCTCGGGCGCGTGCGGCGCGTGGTCGGTGGCGATCATGTCGAGCGTGCCGTCGAGCAGCGCGTCCCACAGCGGCTGGTTGTGGCGCGGCTCGCGGATCGGCGGGTTCAGCCGCATCACGCCGCCGAGCGTGCGCATGTGGTCGGTGTTGAGCAGCAGGTACTGCGGGCAGGTCTCGGCCGTCACGTCGACGCCGCGCGCGCGCGCCGCGCGCAGCAGGTAGAGCGAATCGGCCGCGCTGTGGTGCGCGATGTGCACGCGCGCGCCGGTCCATTCGGCCAGGGTGAGCACGCGGCCGATGGCCTCGATCTCGGCCACCGCGGGCCGCGCCGCCAGGTGCGCCATCGCGTCGATGCGCCCGGCCGCCTGCATCTTCTTCTGGCGCCGGAACAGGATCGAGGAGTTCTCGGCATGCACCACGGTGCGGATGCCCAGCGGCGCGAGCTTCTCGAAGCCCTCGAGCAGCGCGCCGTCGGTGGGCGCGGGCAGGTTGCCGAAGGTGTTGCCGACGAAGGCCTTGAAGCTGGTCACGCCGGCCTCGAGCAGTTCCTCGAGCCGCTCGACGGTGTCGTCGCCGAGCAGGCCGTGGATGCCGAAGTCCACGTACGAGGACTCGGCAGCCTTCTGCTTCAAGCGCAGCGCCTCGACGGTGCCGGTCGGCGGGTTGGTGTTGGGCATCTCGAACACGGTGGTCACGCCGCCGAGCGCCGCGGCCGCCGAGCCGGTCTTCCAGGTCTCCTTGTTCGGATAGCCGGGATCGCGGAAATGCACGTGGCTGTCGATGGCGCCCGGCAACAGGTGCAGGCCGTCGGCGCGCATCTCCTCGCGCGCGCTCGGCATGGTGTCGTCGTGGCCCACGGCCACGATGCGCTCGCCGGCGATCGCGACGGCGGCTTCGAAGATGCGGTCCGGCGACACCACCTGGGCGCCGCGGATGACGAGGTCGACTTCCTTCATGGTTCGTTCCTCGCGTTCAGAGCATGGCCCAGCCGCCATCGACCGGCAGGTCGACGCCGGTGATCTGGCGCGAGACCTCGCTGGCCATGAACAGGCAGGCGTTGGCCACGTCGGCGTCGGTGGAGACGCGGCGCAGCGCGTAGTCGGCCGCGTGGCGCGTCATCGCCTCCTCGAGCGTGATGCCCAGCTTCTCGGCCATGTTGGCGCACACCTTCTCGCGAAAGCGCGGCCCGTCGACCATGCCCGGCGCGACGCAGTTGACGTTGATGCCGTGCGGGCCGGCCTCGAGCGCGAAGCTCTTGGTGATGCCGCGCAGCCCCCACTTCGAGGCCGAGTAGGCGAGCCGGCCGGCGCGCCCGCGCATGCCGAAGGTGCCGCCGACGTTGACCACCTTGCCGCTCTTGCGCTCGATCATCGAGGGCAGCACCGCGTGCATGGTGTTGAAGCAGCCGGTCATGTTGAGCTGCACGATCTCGTCGAACTCCTCGCTCGTGGTCTCCCAGCCGGTCTTGCCGATCGGGCCCGAGCCGCCGGCCACGTTGACCAGGATGTCGATGCGGCCGAAGGCCTCGAGCGCATGCGCGGCCAGCGCCTCGGTCTGGGCGCTCTTCGTGAGGTCGCAGGGCACCACGATGGCGGCCACGCCGAGCGCGCGCGCTTCCGCAGCCACGGGCTCGATGGCGGCGGTGTCGCGGCCGGCCAGCACCAGCTTCGCGCCTTCGCGCGCGAAGGCCAGCGTCACGGCGCGCCCCATGCCCTTGGCGGGGCCGGTGATGAGCGCCACCTTGTCCTTGAGTTGCAGGTCCATGTTCGTGTCTTTCTCTGTTCGTTCGTCGTTGTGGCGGGGTTCAGGGCTGGCGGTCCAGGCTCGAGGGCCGCTCGGCGCGCGCGGGCAGGAAGCCGCGGTCGAAGACCTCGGCCACCGTGGGCTTGCGCGGCAGCTTGTTGGCATCGGCCACGATCTCGATCCCGCGCTGCATGCGCGCCTCGTCGATGTCGCCCAGGCCGATGCGCGCGATCTCGGGATGGCTCATGTCGTTGCGCAGGGTGGCGAGCAGCTTCTCCTTCTCGACCTCGCGCTTGAGCAGCGGCTCGCGCTTCATCACCGCGGCCACGCCGGCATCGGGATCGGCGATCACGTCCTTGATCGCGCGGTTGAGCGCCTTCACGAAACCCTGCACCGCCTTCGGGTTGTCCTTCACGAAGGCGCGCGAGAAGAACACGGCGTTCGAATAGAGGTCCATGCCGTGGTCGCCGTAGCGGATGAAGCGCAGGTCCTTCGCGGGATCGAGGCCCATGGCCTTGGCGCTGAAGCTCACGGTGGTCACGTAGCCGAAGGCGGCGTCGATCTGGCCGCGGCTCAACATCTGCTCGCGCAGGTTGGGCGCCATGTTGGTGATGTTGACCTTGGCGGGGTCGACGTTGGCGATCTTCGCGAAGGCCGGGAACAGCTTGAGCGCGCCGTCGTTGGCCGGGCCGCCGATGGTCTTGCCCTCGAGGTCCTTGGGCGTGCGGATCGGGCTGTCCTGCTTCACCACCAGCGTGAAGGGCGGCGTGTTGTAGAGCATGTAGACCGCCACCGGCGCATCGGCCGGGCGCTTGGAGGCCAGGTCGATCAGCGCGTTGACGTCGCCGAAGCCGGCCTGGTAGGCGCCCGCGGCCACCTTCGGGATCGAGGCGGCCGAGCCCTCGCCCTGGTCGATCTCGACGTCGAGGCCCTCGGCCTTGAAGTAGCCCTTGTCCTGCGCGGTGAAGAACCAGGCCTGCGCGCCTTCGTACTTCCAGTTGAGGACCATCTTGACCGAGGTCTGGGCGGCGGCGCCGGTGGCGGCCAGCGCGAGCGCGCAGGCCGAGAGCAGCGCGGGCATGGGGCGGCGGAAGAGGGACATGTCAGGACTCCTGGTGGGACGGGGTGGATGCGGTGCGGCGCGAACGCTTCGGCAGCGAGGCCATCAGCGCTTCGGCCGTGGCGACGAAGCCGTGCAGCTGCTGCACGATGAAATGGATGCCGCGCGTGACGTAGGCCGGCGACGGCGTGTTGCGGGCGTCCTTCAGCAGCACGCAGTCGTAGCCGAGGAAGGCCGCGTCCTGCAGCGTGGAGAACACGCAGCGGTCGGTGTTGATGCCCGCGAACAGCAAGGTGGTGATGCCCTGCTGGCGCAGCAGGCTGTCGAACTCGTTGTCCCAGAAGCCGCTCAGGCGATGCTTGTGCACGGTGATGTCGGAGGCGGCGACCTCGAGCTCGTCGACCACGCGCGCGCCCCATTCGCCGCGCACCAGCGAGGGGCCGCGGTCGATCGGCGAACGCTCGGCATAGCCCACGCCGTCGGCGCTGCGCTTGCCCTTGAAGTGGATGGTCGGGCTGAGGTTGCGCGCATCGGCGCGGATGCCCCAGTTGAGCCACACGACCGCGCCGCCGGCAGCGCGCCAGGTGGGCAAGAGGCGCGCGATGACGGGAATGGGCTTGCGCGCGGCCTTCGTGCCCAGGCCCTTCTGCGCGAACCAGCCCTCGGGGTGGCAGAAGTCGTTCTGCATGTCGACCACCACGAGCGCGCTGCGCGCGAGGTCGAAGCGCACCGGCTGCGGCTGCGCATCGATGCGCACCGAAACGGGCCGCCTTGGTGCGCGCACTAGGCTCACGCCCTGCGCGTCGAGCGTCCAGGCGTTGTGCGCGGCGGGGCCGAAGCGCGCCGGCTGTTCGTCTTTGGTGCGTGGGGACGGCGATGGGCGTTTCATGCCCGACCTCCACGCAGTCACCGTGCCAGAAGGTGCTCCGAATCCATACCGTTTCGCGGACCCTGCGTTGCCGCAACGGCAACGCACGTCCGGGGCTGCCATTGGCCCGGATCGTGCAACCGGTCGCGGCCACATCCCTCCAGCCAACGATCCGCCATGAACCACCTGCGCTTCCTGCGCTATGCCGACGAGGTCGCCCGCGCGGGTTCGATCCGCCAAGCCGCCGAACGGCTGCATGTCGCGCCCTCGGCCGTCAACCGCCGCATCCAGGACATCGAGGAGGAGCTCGGCACGCCGATCTTCGAGCGGTTGCCGCGCGGCATGCGGCTGACCACCGCGGGCGAGCTGTTCATGCGCTACGTGCGCGGCCGCGCGGCCGACCTCGAGCGCGTGCGCTCCGAGATCGAGGAGCTCAAGGGGCTGCGCCGCGGTACGGTGCGGGTGGTGGCGAGCCAGGCGCTGGCGCCGCGCTTCCTGCCCGCGGCGATCCACGACTTCCGCCGGAGCCATCCGCTGGTGGCCTTCGAGGTGCGCATCGGCGACCACGTGCAGGCCGCCGAGGCGCTGCGCAGCTTCGGCACCGACCTCGCGCTGGTGTTCAACCTCGCGCCCGAGAGCGACATCGAGCGCCTGACCTCGGTCGAGCAGCGGCTCATGGCGCTGATGCATGCACGCCATCCGCTCGCGATCGCCACCGGGTCGGCCACCGGCGTGCGGCTGCGCGACTGCGCCGAGTACCCGGTGGTGCTGCCCAACCGCGACACCGGCGGGCGCCAGCTGATCGAGCGCTTCCTCGCGCGCAGCTCGACACGCATCGACGCGATGGTGGAGAGCAACAGCTTCGAGTTCCTGCGCGGCTGCGTCTACGACCGGCGCTCGATCTCGTTCCAGATGGCGATCGGCGCGCTGTCCGACGACCGCGAGGTGGTGGTGCGCGAGATCGAGGACCGCGGCTTCCCGCGCGGCGAGCTGGTGCTCGCGAACCTGCGCGGGCGGCAGCTGCCGGTCATCGCCTATGCGTTCGCGGAGTTCCTGGGGAAGCGGCTGGCTGAGCTGGATTGACTTCGGGAGCGGGCAGCCGGACGCAGAGGACGCGAAGGTTTCGCGAAGGACGCGAAAGAGCAGCCGAAATGATGTGGGTCGCGCTAGGACGACCTCCGCGCTCCGGGTCGGGCATCGTTTCCAGAGGAGCGCGCCGGCCGCTCAAGCGCAGCCCACCTTTTGAGATTTCTTTTTCGCGTCCTTCGCGAAACCTTCGCGTCCTCTGCGTCCGGCTGTTGGTATTCGCAGCCTAACGCGACAACGCCGGCAACGCCCTCTCCAAAGTCTCGCTGAAGGCCCGCAGCGCCTCGGTCTCGTGCGCGCCGCGCCTGGTCACGCGGAAGAAGTCCATGCCCACGCGCGGCTTCACGAGCACATCGGTTTGCACGCGGTGGCGGCGGCAGGCCGCAAGCGCGAAGGTGGGCATCACGGCGGTGCCGAAGCCGGCCTCGACCATCGAGATCAGCGTGCCGAAGAAGTTGAAGGCGGGCCGCTGCGCGTCGGCCAGGCCCATCTCGCCGAGCTGGCGGTCGATCACCTTCTGGATCGGGTTGCCGGGCGGCAGGCCGATCAGCGCGGCGCCGCGCAGCGCCGACCAGGGCGCGCTGCCGACCGGCTCGCCGTCGGCCGCGGCCTGCGTCACGCGCATCAGCTCGAAGCGGCCCACGGGCGTGCGGTCGAGGTCGGGCGCGGCCTTGAAGAAGAAGCCCAGGCCGAGGTCGGCATCGCCCGCCTCCACCATCGCCTCGACGTCGCGCAGGTCGGCATCGAACAGCCGCAGCGCGACCTGCGGATGCGCCTCGCGAAAGCTCGCGAAGACCCAGGGCAGCAGGTGCGACGACACCAGCGGCGTGGCCGCGATGCGCAGGGTCTGGCGCGCCGCGTCGCCCTCGGCACCGAGCTCGGCCGCCACATCGTCGAGGTCGGTCAGCAGCCGCTCCACCACCGGCAGCAGGCGCCGGCCGGCCGGCGTGAGGCTCACCATGCGCGTGGTGCGGTCGAACAGGCGGCAGCCGAGCTGCTTCTCCATCTCGCGGATCAGGATGCTCAGGCCGGCCTGGGTGATGTGCGCCTGCTCGGCCGCGCGCGTGAAGTTGCCGATGCGCGCCACCTGCAGGAAGGCGCGCATCTGGCGCGTGCTCAGGTTCATAAGGATTCATGATAAATCCATATCACATCTAAATTTCCCCTATGGCTCGTTTCAGGTCCCAATACGGCCCCCATGAGCACCGCATCCAACGAAGTCATCATCCTGGGCGCCGGCATCGGCGGCCTGACCCTTGCGCTGAGCCTGCACCAGGCCGGCATCGCCTGCCGCGTCTACGAGGCCGTGCCCGAGCTGCGCCCGCTGGGCGTGGGCATCAACCTGCTGCCGCACGCGGTGCGCGAGCTGTCCGAGCTGGGCCTGCTCGAGGCGCTCGACCGGGTCGGCGTGCGCACGCAGGAGGCGGTGTTCTTCACCGAGCACGGCCAGCTGGTGTTTCGCGAACCCGCGGGCCGGCATGCGGGCTACGACTGGCCGCAATACTCGATCCACCGCGGCGACCTGCAGACCGTGCTGCTCGAGGAGACGCTGAAGCGTCTCGGCCCCGACAGCGTGCGCTGCGGCTACCGCTGCACCGGCGTCGAGCAGGACGACGCGGGCGTGACGGTGCATTTCGCCGACGGCCGCGCGCCGGTGCGCGGCGCGGTGGCGATCGGCTGCGACGGCATCCACTCGGCGCTGCGCAAGCAGCTCTATTCCGACGAGGGCGCGCCGCGCTATTCGGGCATCAACATGTGGCGCGGCACGGCCGCGTGGCAGCCGTTCCTTTCGGGCGGCAGCATGGTGCGCGCGGGCTGGCTCACGGTCGGCAAGATGGTGATCTACCCGATCCGCAACGACATCGACGCGCAGGGCCGCCAGCTCGTGAACTGGGTGGCCGAGATCCACGCGCCGCAGCCCGCGATGCGCGACTGGAGCCGCGCCGGCCGGCTCGAGGACTTCCTGCCCGCCTTCGCCGACTGGCACTTCGACTGGCTCGACGTGCCGGCGCTGATCCAGGCCTCCGACACCATCCTCGAGTACCCGATGGTCGACCAGGACCCGCTGCCGCGCTGGACCCACGGCCGCCTCACGCTGCTGGGCGACGCCGCGCACCCGATGGTGCCGCGCGGCTCCAACGGCGCGGGCCAGGCGATCATCGACGCGCGTTTTCTCGCGGGTGCGATGAAGCGCGAGGGCGTCGGCCAGGCCGCGCTCGAGAGCTACGACCAAGTGCGCGTGAAGGCCACCACCGAGGTGGTGCTGACCAACCGCAGCAACCCGCCCGACACCATCCTGCGCGAGGTGTTCGAGCGCTCGGGCGGCAAGCGCTTCGACAGGCTCGACGAGATCGTGACGCAGCAGGAGCTGCAGGCGATCTCGGATCACTACAAGCGCGTGGCCGGCTACGACCCGGCCGCGCTCAAGCAGCGCGCCTCGTACCTTTGAACCCGTCCCACAAGAACATGCCCACGGAGACACCATGCGCCTTCTGACCAAGACCCTCGCCACCCTGCTCACCGCCGCCAGCGCCATGGCCGCCCATGCCTGGCCCGACCAGGCCGTGACGCTGGTCGTGCCCTACACGCCCGGCACCGGCATCGACCTGATCGCGCGCCAGCTCTCGGCGCGGCTGCCCGCGGCGCTGGGCCAGCCGGTGGTGGTGGAGAACGTGGCCGGCGCCAGCGGCAACATCGGCAGCGAGAAGGTGGCGCGCGCCAAGCCCGACGGCTACACGCTGATGGTGCAGGTCAACACGCTGGTGATGAACAGGAGCCTCTACAAGACGCTGGCCTACGACCCGGTGGCCGACTTCACGCCGGTGTCGCTGACCTCCTGGGGCACGCTGCTGCTGGTGACCAACCCGAACACGCAGAAGGCCACCACGCTCGCGCAGCTCGTGGCCGCGGCCAAGTCGCATCCGGGCCAGCTGACCTACGCCACGCCCGGTGTCGGCACGCCGCACCACCTGTCGATGGCGCTCTTGATGCAGGGCACCGGCACCGAGCTGCTGCACGTGCCCTACAAGGGCACCGCGGGCGCCGTCACCGACCTGCTCGGCGGGCGCATCGACGCGATGTTCCTGCCGGTGCACGTGGCGCTGCAGCACATCCAGGCCGGCAAGCTCAAGGCGCTCGCCACCGGCAGCAGCCAGCGCCTGCCGCAACTGCCCGACGTGCCCACCCTGGCCGAGGCCGGCGTGACCGCCGACAACGTCGACATGTGGTACGGCGTGCTCGCGCCCAAGGGCACGCCGGCCGACGTGGTGGCGCGGCTCAACAAGGAGATCGCCGCGGTGCTGAAGTCGCCCGAAGTGGCGAAGTCCTTCGAGTCGCAGGGCATGGTGCCCGCGAGCTCGACGCCGGCGGAGTTCGGCACGCTGATCCAGAAGGATGCGCAGCGCTGGGCGGCGGTGGTGAAGAAGGGGAACATCACGGCGGATTGAGCCGGCGTCTTGCTCCCTCCCCGCTGGGGGAGGCCGGGGTGGGGGCATGCGGCGGTGGATCGGGTCGCGGCCTCGTCGACCGTCCGGTGCCCCCATCCCGACCTTCCCCCAGAGGGGAAGGGGCAAATACCCAGACGGATGCGCAGCGTCGGGCGGCGATGTGAAGAAGGGGAACATCACGGCCGATTGAGCCGGTGTCTTGCTCCCTCCCCCGCTGGGGGAGGGCCGGGGTGGGGGCATGCGGCGGTGGATCGGGTCGCGGCCTCGTCGACCGGCCGGTGCCCCCATCCCGACCTTCCCCCAGAGGGGGAAGGAGCACATACCCTCAGCGCGGCGCGCGCCCCCGCGTGCCGCGCCAGATGCACCTGGTGCAGCGTGATCTTGCGCACCTCGGCCTGGCTGGTCTCGATGTGGGCGCGCAGCAGCATCGCGGCCTGGTCGCCGCGGTTGGCGCGCACGGCCTTGAGGATCTTGGCGTGCTCGTCGTAGGTGGCGTCGATGCGCGGCTGCTGCGTGAAGTCGAGGCGGCGGATGATGCGGATGCGGTCGGTGACGTCGCGATGCACGCGCGCCATCTCGGCATTGCCCGCGGCAGCGACCAGCGAGCAGTGGAAGTTCTCGTCCAGGCCGCGACCTGCGCCATGTCGGTGCTGCGCTGCGCGGCGGGCACCAGCCAGATCGCCGCGAGTTCGTCGAGCAGGCTGCGGTCGACGCGGCGGTCGGCCTCGCACAGGCGGTGCACGGCCGATGTCTCCAGGATCATGCGCAGGTCGTAGAGCTGCTCGAACTGCTCGAAGTCGAAGGGCAGCACGCGCCAGCCGCTGCGGAACAGCACCTCGACGAAGCCCTCCTGCTGCAGCCGGAACAGCGCCTGGCGCACCGGCGTGCGCGAGACGCCGAGGCGGTCGCTGATCTCGTTCTCGGTGAAGCGGTCGCCCGGCACGAGGATGAACTCGGCCACGTCGCGCTTGAGCTGCGCATAGACCTCGTCGGCGCGCGTGCGGAACACGACCGCGTCGGCGGCCACGGGCGTGGACGCGGGCGCGGTGGGTTCGGCGGCTTCGGTGCCGGGGCGGGGACGGGCGATGGTCGACACGGGGCGAATGGTAGTCGCTGCGGCGCGCTTCATGCGCCGCCGAGCGCTTCGATGAGCTGGCCGCCGGTCGCGGTCCAGCCGACGATGCCGCCCTGGGCGCGCACCATCTCGACGGTGGCGGCCTTGAAGGCCGGGAAGTAGCTCTCGGTGCAGTCCTCGAGCAGCAGGCTGTCGTAGCCGCGGTCGTTGGCCTCGCGCATGCTGGTCTGCACGCAGACCTCGGTGGTGACGCCGCCGAACAGCAGGTGGGTGATGCCGCGTGCCTGCAACAGTTCGTGCAGCTCGGTGGCGTGGAAGGCCCCCTTGCCGGGCTTGTCGATCACGATCTCGCCGGCCACGGGCGCGAGCGCCTCGATGATCTGGTTGCCGGGCTCGCCGGCCACGAGGATGCGACCCATCGGCCCCTCGTCGCCGATGCGCAGCGTGGGATTGCCGCGGTTGCGCTTGGCCGGCGGGCAGTCCGAGAGATCGGGCCGGTGCGCCTCGCGCGTGTGGACGACCAGCCCGCCGGCCGCGCGCCAGGCGGCGAGCACGCGCTGCGTGGCCGGCACGATGGCCTCGAGCAGCGAGACGTCGTTGCCCAGGGTCTCGCCGAAGCCGCCGGGCTCGATGAAGTCGCGCTGCATGTCGATCAGCACGAGCGCGGTGGACTTCGGGTCGAAGTCGTAGGGGAAAGGCAGGGCCTGCGCGATCTGCATGTTGGATGTCCTTCTAGTGGCCGCCGCCCATGTGCGCCCCGATCACGTGCCGCTCGGCACCCGCGGCGGCGGTCTCGTGGACCACGCGGCCCTCGCTCATGACGACGATGCGGTCCGACAGCTCGAGCAGCTCGTCGAGGTCCTCGCTGACCAGCAGCACCGCCCCCGCCCTTCTCGCGCACCTGCACGATGCGCGCATGGATCTCGGCCACGGCCGCGAAGTCGAGGCCGAACACAGGGTTGGCCGCGATCAGCACGTTGATCTCGCCCGCGAGTTCGCGCGCGAGCACGGCGCGCTGCACGTTGCCGCCCGAGAGGCTGCGAATGGGCGCGCCCTCGCCCTGGGTCTTCACGCCGTACTCGGCGATCCATTCGCGCGCCCGTGCGCGCCAGCGCGAGAAGCGCAGCAGGCCGCCGGCCGCGAGCGGCGCTCGATCGAAGTCGCGCAGCGCCATGTTCTCGGCCACGCTCAAGTCGCCCACGCAGGCATTGCGCAGCGGCTCCTCGGGCAGGCTGCGCACCTTGAGTTCGCGGTTCTCGGCGCGGCTTGCGCGGTAGGGCGCGCCCATCACGCGCACCCGGCCCGCGAGGCGCGGGCGCTGGCCGACCAGTGCCTCGACCAGTTCGCGCTGGCCGTTGCCCGAGACGCCCGCCACGCCGAGGATCTCGCCCGCGCGCACCGACAGGCTCAGGTCGTGCAGCGCGAGCGTGCCGCGGTCGCCGAGCGCGCGCAGGCCCTCGACCTCGAGCGCGACGGGTGCATCGGCGGCCGGCGCGCGCCGCGTGGAAGCGACTGCCTGCGCGGGGGCCGCGGCAGTCTCCTGCGCGCCCATCATGGTCGCGGCGAGCAACGCCGGGCTGGTGTCGGCCACGCGGCCGTGATGCACGGCCTTGCCGCGCCGCAGCACCGTCACGCCGTCGGCATAGGCCATGACCTCGCGGAACTTGTGCGTGATGATCAGCACCGTGCATAGCCCGCTGCGCGCGAACTCGCGCACATGGCCCAGCACCTCGTCGGCCTCCTGCGGCGTGAGCACCGAGGTGGGCTCGTCGAGGATCAGCAGGCGCGGCTTCAGGTAGAGCTGCTTGAGCAGCTCGAGCTTCTGCTTCTCGCCCGCGGCCAGTTCGGACGGCCGCGCATCGAGGTCGAGGCGAAACGGCGTGGTGGCCAGGAAGGCCTCGAGCTCGGCGCGCTTAGCCTTCCAGTCGATCACCGCGGGCGTGCGGCCGCCGGCCAGCAGCAGGTTCTCGGCCACGGTCATGCCCGGCGCCAGGGTGAAGTGCTGGTAGACCATGCCGATGCCGAGCGCGCGCGCAACGATCGGGTTGGCGATGTCCTGCTCGCGGCCGTCGATCAGGATGCTGCCCTCCTCCGCGCGCTGGAAGCCGGCCACGCACTTGACCAGCGTGCTCTTGCCCGCGCCGTTCTCGCCGAGCAGCGCATGCACGCTGCCGGGTTCCACGCGCAGGGTCACGCTGTCCATCGCGGTGAAGGCGCCGAAGCGCTTGGTGAGGCGGTAGGTGTCGAGCGCGAGGGCGCCGGTGCCTGGGGGGAGGCCGCCGATGGCGTGGGTGCTCATGTCCGTGCTCCAGCTTCTTTGACGCCCGAGAGGCTTCGTTCGGGGCGCGTGCACAGGCCGCCGGGTACTCCCCTCCGCGAATGTCCCCCGCCTTCGGCTCCTCCTTGATTTCGCTGCGGGGAGTACCCGACGCCCTGTGCACGAGGAGCGCAGCGGTGGCGCGGCCGGCACGACCGCAGCGCCCCTCGATCACGTCGCTGGGGTGCCTTGCGCAGCGAAATCAAGGAGGAGGCCGAAGGCCGGGGGACATTCGCGGAGCAAGGCACCCCAGTGGCGTGATCGCGCCCCGGCCGTCGACAGAGAAGATCCGCGCTCATACCGCCGCCAGCAAAGCCTGCGACGAAGCATGCGCCCCGAACACCCCGCCCTGCATCGTGATCATCTTGAGCGCCGCGAGATGGTTGCCATGGTCGGTCGCCGCCGTGCAGTCCGACAGCAGCAGGCATTCGAAACCGCGGTCGTTGGCGTCGCGCATGGTGGTGTGCACGCAGACGTCGGTGGTGATGCCCGCGAGGATCAGGTTCTCGATGCCGCGCGTGCGCAGGATCAGCTCGAGGTCGGTGGCATAGAACGAGCCCTTGCCGGGCTTGTCGATCACGGTCTCGCCGGGCAGCGGCGCGAGCTCGGGAATGATTTCCCAGCCCGGCTCGCCGCGCACCAGGATGCGCCCGCAGGGACCGTCGTCGCCGATGCCCACGCCGTTGGCGCCGATCTGGCGCGAGCGCCAGCGCTTGTTGGCCGGCAGGTCGGCGAGATCGGGCCGGTGGCCCTCGCGCGTGTGGATCACGTGATAGCCCAGCGGCCGCAGCGCCGCAAGCGTGCGCGCGATCGGCTGGATCGGCGCCTGCACCAGCGACAGGTCGTAGCCCATCACGTCGACATAGCCGCCCTTGCCGCAGAAGTCGGTCTGCATGTCGATCACGATCAGCGCCGTGTTGTCGGGCCGAAGCGCGCCGTTGTAGGGCCAGGCATAGGGTTCGGCCGCGACGTGGCGCTGCACGGCGGCGGTGTCGGTGGTGCTCATTGCTCGGGTCCTGCGTAGCTGCGTTCGGGCGGCGCGAAGCCGCAAGGCGTGCCGTCGGTCACCTTCACCTCGGCGCTCCAGGGCAGTCGGTAGGTGCCCGCGGCCATGTCGCGCATGTAGGTGTAGGGACAGTCCTGCGCCCCGCCCTTCACCGCCACGTAGCCGCGGTGGTAGAGCTGGTAGATGTTGTTCTCCACGCCCCAGCCGGTGCGCGCCTCGCGCACCAGGTCGGGCCGCAGCTCGGCCGTGACGATCTCGTCGACGCGGCCGCCGCCCTCGACCAGCACGGTGCCGTCGAAGTTGCAGAACATGCCCTCGCCCATCGAGTCGAAGCTGCCGTCGCTGCCGCTCAGGCACACGCTGGCCGTGTACGCGAGGTTGCAGAAGGCGTTGGCCTGGTTGGTGATCTTCCAGGCATGGCGGATCGGCGCGGTGTAGCCGGCCGTGCGCAGGATGATCTCGGCGCCCTTGTACGCGGCCTCGCGCGCCATCTCGGGGAACATGCCGTCGTGGCAGATGATCAGCGCGAGCTTGCTGCCGTTGGGGCCGTCGCACACCGGCACGCCGAGGTTGCCGGGCTCCCAGGGCTCGACCGGCACCCACGGATGCAGCTTGCGGTAGTAGAGCCGGATCTCGCCCTGGTCGTCGATGATCAGCCCGCTGTTGTAGGGGTTGCCGCGCGGGTTGGCTTCCATGATCGAGAAGCAGCCCCAGATGCGGTGCTCGATGCAGGCCCGCTTGAAGGCCGCGACCTCGGGGCCGTCGAGCGTGCACATGATCTCGGGATTGGTGTCCATCGAGAGGCCGTGCAGCGCGTACTCGGGGAACACCACCAGGTCCATGGTCGACTGGTTGCGGCGGGCCTTGCCCACCAGCTCGCAGATGCGCGCGGTCTGGGCCGCGAGCTCGGCGCGTGTCTTCACGTTGGGCAGCTGCAGCTGCACCAGGCCAACGACGACGCCGTTGGCCGATTTGTTGAGTCCGCCGAGGCCGCTCATGGGCGATGTCCTTGTGTGATGGGTTCAGGGGTCATGTCGAAGCTCAGTTCCTAGTGGCCGACAGCTCGCCGGGACTGCCCGCGGCCGCGCTGCCGGGACGGCAGGTCAGCACCAGGATCGCCAGCGTGAGCACGTAGGGCACGGTGTTGAAGAGGTGGTAGCCCCAGCCGATGCCGATCGACTGCAGCGCGGGACCGATGGCGCCCGCGCCGCCGAAGAGGAAGGCCGCGCCCACGCAGCGCAGCGGGCTCCAGCGCGCGAAGATCACCAGCGCCACCGCGATCAGGCCCTGGCCGCTGGAGATGCCCTCGTTCCAGCTGCCCGGATAGAACAGCGTGAGCGACGCGCCGCCGAGGCCCGCGATGAAGCCGCCCGCGGTGGTGGCCGCGATGCGCAGGCCCGACACCGAATAGCCGAGCGCGCGCGTGGCCTGCGCCGAATCGCCGGCCATGCGCACCAAGAGGCCGATGCGCGTGCGCGCGAAGCTCCACCACAGCAGCAGCGCGAGCGCCAGGCCTACCGGCACCAGCGCGTTGAGCTGCAGCGCCGAGCGCACCACCGGGTTGTCGCTCCAGAAGCCCAGCGGGATCGCGGGAATCTGCGGTGCCTGCGGCTGGATCAGCGGCTTGCCGAGGTAGAACGCCAGGCCGGTGCCCAGCAGCATCAGCGCGATGCCGGTGGCCACGTCGTTGACGCGGTCGAGCGAACACAAGAGCCCGTGCAGCAGCGCGAGCGCCGCGCCCGCCGTCGCGCCGATCAGCACGCCGAGCCAGGCCGAGTCTGTGAGGTAGGCACCGCCGAAGGCCGCCATGGCCGACAGCACCAGCACGCCCTCGAGGCCGAGGTTGATGCGGCCCGACTTCTCGGTGAGGCATTCGCCCAGGCTCACGAACAGGAAAGGCGCGCCCACGCGCAGCGCGCCGCCGACGATGCCGGCCACGAGTGCGATCCACTGGTCGGCGGTCATGCAACGGAACTCCTGTCGTAGCTCTTGGCTTCGGGCAGCATGCGATCACCGAACTTCTTCCAGTTGACCGTGCGCAGCCCCTCGCTCGCGAGGATCAGCACGAAGGCGATGCCCTGCAGCACCAGCACCGAGGCATCGGGCAGACCGACGCGCCGCTGCAGCAGGCTGCCCGCGGCGCCGAAGCCGCCGAACAGGATCGCCACCGGCACGATGGCCGCGGGGTTGTGGCGCGCGATGAAGGAAACGAGGATGCCCGCGTAGCCGTAGCCCGCGATCAGCGAGGCGTTGGCGTTGGTGTGCACCGCCGCCACCTCGATCGCGCCGGCCACGCCCGCGCAGGCGCCGCCGAGGCCGCAGGCACCGAGGATCAGCCGCGTGGCCGGCAGTCCCACGAGCTGCGCGGTGCGCGGGTTGCCGCCCACCACGCGCACCGAGAAGCCCGAAGGCGTGGCGCGCAGCCAGGCCGCGAGGCCCAGGCAGGCGACGATGCCGACCACCAGGCCCCAGTGCACGTCGGAGCCGCCGATGCCGCCGATCAAGAGGCCGTCGGGCAAGGTGTGGGTCGAGGGCTTGTTGAGGCTCGCGGGATCGCGCAGCGGCCCTTCGACCAGGTGCTTGAAGATGCCGATCGCGATGTAGGCCAGCAGCAGGCTGCTGATGGTCTCGTTGATGCCGCGGTACTGGCGCAGCCAGCCCGCGAGCATGATCCACAGCGCGCCGACCGCCGCGCCCGCGATGCACAGCAGCGTGATGCCGGCCACGCCCGAGGGCAGAGGCAGTGCATGCGCGAGCGCCGCGCAGGCCAGGCCGCCGAACACCAGCGCGCCCTCGCCGCCGATCACGATCAGCCCGGCGCGCGCGGGCAGCGCCACGCACAGGGCCGTGAGCATCAGCGGCGCCGCGCGCTGCAGCGTGTTCTGCCACGAGAACCAGTCGCCGAAGGCGCCCTTGAACAGCGTGGTCCAGACCTCCACCGGATCGACGCCCGCGAAGGCGACGACCAGGCCGAAGACCAGCAGCGCCGCCGCGATGGCGAAGACCGGGAGGGCGAATTCCTTGAATGCGCTACGCATGACCGCTTTCTCGAAAGGGGGAGAATCGGCCGCCGCCGGGCCGCCCCAAGGCGGGCCGAGCCTCCCCCTCGGGGGGTGGCGAAGCACACGCAGTGGCAAGCCGGGGGGCCAACATTGCTAGACGGAGCCGAGCACGCCTTCGACCAGGTAGTTCATCTTCTCGAGCTCGAGGTCGGTCTGCTTGAGCACCTTGCCCGCGGGCACCACCACCGCGCCCTTGTTGTCCTTGATGCCGTCCTTGAAGATGTCGAAGCTGCCCGCGATCATCTTCGCCTTGATGTCGTCAGCCTGCTTCTTCGCGGCGTCCGGCACCATCGGGCCGTAGGCCGACATCTTCACGTAGCCTTCCTTCAGGCCGCCGCGCAGGAAGTTGGGATGCGGCTTGCCGGTCTGCGCGGCCTCGATCGCAGTCTTGTAGGCGGTGAGCCAGTTCCACTCGGCGCCCGTGAGGTAGGCGTTCGGCGCGAGCTTGGCCTGGCTCGCGTGGTAGCCGCAGACCATCTTGCCGCGCTTGGCGGCCGTCTCGACCACCACCTTGGGGCCGTCCACGTGCATGGTGAACACGTCGCAGCCCTGGTCGGCCAGGCTGTTGGTGGCTTCGGCCTCCTTCACGGCCATCGACCAGTCGCCCGTGAAGATCACGCTGCAGGTGATGTTCGGCTTGACCGAGCGCGCACCCAGCGTGAAGGCGTTGATGTTGCGCAGCACCTGCGGGATCGGCTTGGCCGCGACGAAGGCGATCTTGTTGCTCTTCGTCATGTGGGCGGCGATCACGCCGTTGAGGAACTGGCACTCGTCGATGTAGCCGAAGAAGCTGCCGACGTTCTTCGGATGCTTGCCCTCGGTCCAGAGGCCGCCGCAGTGCGAGAAGCGCACGTCGGGGTTCTTGGGCGCCACGGCCAGGATGTGCGGATCGAAGTAGCCGAAGGAGGTCGGGAACAGCAGCTTGGCGCCGTCCTGCGCGATCATGCCCGACATGGTCTTCTGCACGGCCGCGGTCTCGGGCACGTTCTCCTCTTCCACCAGCTTGATGCCGGGCAGCTTCTTGATTTCGGCCGCGGCCTGCGCGTGTGCCTGGTTGTAGCCGTAGTCGTCGCGCGCGCCGACGTAGATCACGCCGACGGTGAGCGGCTTGGCCTGCGCGCGAGCGAAGGGGCTCAGCGCACCGAGGGTGCCGGCCGCGCCGAGGGCGGCCAGGGTCTTGAGGGAATCGCGGCGATTGGGTTGGCTCGTCATGCTGTGCTTTCGGGAGGGTGGAGGTGGGGGTGCAAGAAATGGGCCCTGCGTCGGAACGTGTTCTCAGGCGCCGAGCAGGCTCACGTGCGCGGCGACCACGCGCCAGCCCTGGTCCGTGCGCATCCAGGTCTGGCTCTGGCGGCCGGTGCGTTCGCTGCCTTCGCGGCGGAACTCGCAGTTGGCGGTCGCGAAGTCGCGGCCGTAGGTGGTGACGACGACGCGCAGCAGCGCGCGCGCGAGCCCCTGCGCGGGGCGCGATGCGCGAAAGGCCTGGATCGCTTCGTAGCCGTAGAGGTTCTCGGTCGCGCCATAGCGCAGCGTGGTCGGGCTGGCCCAGAACAGTTCGTCGAGCACCTCGACCTCGTTGTGCACCAGCGCGTGCTCGTAGCGCGCGAACACGGCCTCGACTTCGGCGAGCACGTCGGGCAGGTTGATCTCGGGAGTGGTCATGAAGCGGGATGTCCGTCGGTCGTCAAAGGGTGGCCACGGGCGCGCGCACTACGCCCGCGTCCTCGAGCGCCGCGGCCACGCGCAGCGCCAGGTCTTCGCGCCAGGGCGCAGCGATCAGCTGCACGCCGATCGGCAGCCGCGCATGCGCGCCCCACACCGGCACGCTGCACACCGGCAGGCCGATGCACGAGATCGGCTGCGTCAGCAGCCCCATGTTGGGCCGCACCGGCAGGCTCTGGCCGTTGATCTCGAAGCGCTCGGCGCCCACCGGCGTGGCGGCGCTGGGCGTGGCGGGCGCGAGCAGCACGTCGAAGCGGCCGAACACGCGCGCCACCGCCTCGGCATAGGCGCGGCGCACGCGCTGGGCGCGCGCGATCCAGGCGGCGGGCAGCAGCGCGCCCGCGAGGAAGCGGTCGCGCGACAGCGGCTCGAAGTCGTGCGCGCGGCGGCGCAGGTCGTCGAGGTGCAGCGCCGCGCCTTCGGCATTGGTGATCAGGAAGGCGGCCGCGCGGCCGGCCTCGACCAGCGGCAGTTCGACGCTGGCGTGCGCGGCCAGCGCATCGGCCACGCGGTCGACCGCGGCGGTGGCCTCGGCACCGGCGTTGGCGCGGAAGTAGCCGCCGAGCACGCCGATGCGCAAACCCTGCGTGCCGCGCACCAGCAGCGGCGCCACCGGTTCGACCGCGCGCTGCGTGCAGCCGGGGTCGCGCCGGCCGGCGGGGATCCTCCGGCCCCTGCATCGCGTCGTAGGCCAGCGCGAGGTCGCGCGCCGAACGCGCGAAGGGCCCGAGGTGGTCGAGGCTCGAGACGAAGGGATAGCTGCCGCTGCGCGGCAGCCGCCCGAAGGTGGGCTTGAGGCCGAACACGCCGCACAGCGAGGCCGGCACGCGGATCGAGCCGTTGGTGTCCGAGCCCAGCGTGAGCGCGACCTGCCCCGCGGCCACGGCCGCGCCCGAGCCGCCCGAGGAACCGCCCGCGATGCACGAGAGGTCGTGCGGATTGCGCGTCGGGCCCTCGTGGCTGTTCTCGGTGGTGAAGCCGTAGGCGTACTCGTCCATGTTGAGCGCGCCGACCAGCACCGCGCCCGCGCGCTCGAGCCGGCGCACCAGCAGCGCGTCGGCATTCGCGGGCGCGGCCTCGCGCTCGATCTTCGAGCCGGCCAGGGTGGCGATGCCCGCGATGTCGAACAGGTTCTTGACCGCGAAGGGCACGCCGAGCAGCGGCAGTTCGCGCGTGCGCTCGGCCGTGGTCGAAGCCAGCGAGGCATCGACCTGCGCGGCACGGCGCAGCGCGCGTTCGCGCAGCACGGCGGTGAAGGCGTTGACGCGGCCGTCGGTGGCCTCGATGCGCGCGAGGCTGGCCTCGGCCAGCGCGCTCGCGCTGACCTCGCCGCGGCGCACCGCCTCGGCCATGGCGCTCGCGTCCCTGGCGATCAGGCTGGCGGCGTTCATCGGCCGGCCTCCGAGGGCGAAGCCGGTGCCACGGGCACGAACTGCACCGCGGCCTCGTCATGCACCGACAGCGGCACCGCCTCGACGGTGGCCGCGAAGCCGGCCGCGAGTGCGAAGTAGCGCAGCACGCCCTCGCGGTGGGCGGGCGAGAGCGGGAGGCCGAGCGCGGCCGCGGCCGCGGCCGCGTCGACGTGACGTTCGATCTGTTCGGGCGTCATCGCGTCGTCCCCTCTCAACGGCGCACTTCGCGCTGGAAGATGTCGAGGCTGAGCTTCTTCATCGCGACGAAGCTCTCGGTGCTCAGGGTCTCGACCGTGCGCGGGCGCGCATCGCCGTAGCGCAGGATCTCGGCCACCTTGGTCGGGCGCTTGGTCAAGAGCAGCACCTCGTCGGCAAGATACACGGCTTCCTCGAGGTCGTGCGAGACCAGCAGCATGGTGGTGCCGGTCTGCATGAACACCTCCTGCAGCTTCTCGCGGATGAACAGCGTCATCTCGAAATCGAGCGCCGAGAAGGGCTCGTCGAGGAACAGCACCTCGGGGTTCGGCGCGAGCGCGCGCATGATCGACGCGGTCTGCTGCTGGCCGCCCGAGAGCTCGTAGGGAAAGCGCTTGAGGTCGAACTTGACGTCGAAGGAAGCGACCAGCTCCTCCATGCGGCGATCGACCTCGGCCTTGCTGCGGCCTTCCAGTTTCAGCGGATAGGCGATGTTGTCGATGGTGCGCATCCACGGGAACATCGCCTCGCGGTAGTTCTGGAACACGTAGCCGATCTTGGTGTCCTTGCGCTGTTTCCCGTCGAACAGGATCTCACCGCTGTCGATGGGGATCAGCCCCGCGATCATGTTGATCAGCGTGGACTTGCCGCAGCCGTTGGGACCGAACACCGAGACGATGCGGTGCTTGGGGATGTCGAGGTCGAAGTTCTCGTACAGCGGCCAGCCCGCGAAGTACTTGGTGAGGCCGCGGATGGTGATGTGGGTACCGGCCGGGCCGGGCTTGAACACCGGCTTGGGCACGTCGGCATACACCGGGCCGTTGACGACGATGTCGGGCGTGGCTTTCATCGACCGCTCCAGTGAACGATGCGGCGCTCGGCCACGAGGAAGAGGATGTTGAGCACGTAGCCCAGTGCGCCGGCCGCGAGGATCGCCGCATACATGCTCTTGACGTTGAGCACCTGCTGCGCGTCGATGATGCGGTGGCCCAGGCCGTTGTCGGAGCCGATGAACATCTCGGCCACGATCACGATCACCAGCGCCATCGAGACCGCCGAGCGCAGGCCCACGAAGCTGGGCTGCAGGCTCTCCCACACCAGCACATCCTTGAAGATCTGCCAGCGCGAGGCGCCCATCACGCGCGCTGCCATCACGCGCTGCTTGCGCGCGTTGATGACGCCGTAGGCGCTGTTGAACACCACGATCAGCAGCGCGCCGAAGGCCGCGATCGCCACCTTGTTGATGTCGGACACGCCGAAGATCAAGAGGAACAGCGGGATCAGCGCCGACGAGGGCGTGGAGCGGAAGAAGTCGATCAGGAACTCGACGCTGCGGTAGGCGCGCTCGTTGCTGCCCAGCAGCACGCCCAGCGGCATGCCGACGATGGCGGCGATGGCGAAGGCCTGCACGGTGCGCCACACGGTGACGGCGAAGTCGAGCAGCAGCGGCCCGCCGGCCAGGCCGGTGATGAGCGCGGCCACGGTGTCGGCCGGCGAAGGCAGCAGGATCGGCTTGATGAAGCCGAGCCGCACCACCAGGTCCCAGACGATGAACAGGACGACCGGCCCGATGGCCGGCAGCCAGCGCTCCCAGGCGGGCGCCTTCGGTGCCGCGGAGGCGGCGGCGTTGCCCGCGGGCGGCGCCCAGGGCGAAGCGGTGGTGCTGCTGTCGGCCATGGCGTCAGGCCTTGTAGAGCAGGCCGTCCACCAGGACCTTCTTCTCGAAGATCCCCTTCTCGGTGAACAGGTCGTAGAACTTCTGGAAGTAGGCGACGTCGCTGGGCTTGAACTCGTTGTAGAGCATGTACGAGGCCAGCGGCACCTCGGCCGTGAGCTTGCCCTCGATGGCGGTGTAGCCCTTCATGTACTGGCGCGCCTCGTCGGGCTGGCTGCGCACCAGCTCGACGCCGCGCGCATAGGCGGCGATGTACTTCTTCGCGGCGTCGGGGTTCTTCTTGAGGAACTCGGTCGTGAGGCTGGCGGCACCGCCGTGCCAGGGCGCCATCGGGTCGCCGAGGATGTAGCGCGCGACCACGCCGGCCTCGAGCACGCGCGTGGTGCCGTTCATGCGGCCCACGGTGCCGGTGGGCTCGAGCGTGTAGCAGGCATCGACCTGCCCCGCCACCAGCGCGGCCACGTGCTGGCCGATCGGCAGCTCGCTGACCGACACGCCCTTGGCGCCCGCGCGCTCGAGCATGGTCTTGCACAGCGTGACGTTCTGGATGCCCGGGCCCGAGGCCACCTTCTTGCCCGCGAGCTCGGCCATGGCCTTGATCGGGCTGTCCTTGGCGACGATGAACTCGTCGAGCACGAACTTCGCGTTGCTCGGGTTGGTGCAGAAGATCTTGAACAGGCCCGGCTGCGCGATCTCGCCGATCGCGAGGTTGGCCGAGCCGGTGCCGTTGGCGCTGCCGTCGCAGCGGCCCGCGAGCATGGCTTCCATCACCTGCTGCGCGCCCGCGAACTTCTGCGGTTCCACGTCGAGCCCCGCTTCCTTGAAGAAGCCGCGCTCGACCGCTGCGAAGAAGGGCAGGCCCGCGGCCACCGGCCAGAAGCCGACGCGGATCTTCGGTGCCGCCTGGGCGCGCACGATCGCCGGCGCGGCGAGCACCGCGAGGCCGGCGGCGCCGGCCTGCAGCACCTGTCGGCGCGAAGCGGAGGAAGGAAGGTCGGAGATGGACATGGAAGACTCCTCGGTCGGGGTTCGAAGACAACAGGGATTCAGGCGGTGCGGCTCGCGAGGTAGGCGCGCCAGCCGCCATGGCGCGTGACCTCTTCGGCGCCGGCCAGCGCATGGCCCTCGCAGATGAAGCCGTGCACCCAGCGGCCGTCGGCCAGCTCGACGCTGCCCAGGCCCAGCGGCGCGGGGATCAGCGCGAGGAAGCCGCCGACCTCGGCCAGCGGCAGGTCCCACACCTCGAGCGCGATCGCGGCGCCGCCCTCGGCGCTGCGCTGCAGGCCGGGCTTGGGCGGCACGGTGCCGGGCAGTGCGTACAGGCGGTAGCGCGGCGCGGTCTGGATGGCCTCGCGCAGCACGGCGCCGCGCTCGGTGAGCTGGCCGTTGAGCGGCATGCCACTGAGGTGCGCGCCGACCACCGCGATCGGCAGCGTCGCGGCCGGCACTGGTGCGAGGCCAGGGATCGGCCGCGGCGCGGGCAGCGGCTCGCCGGTCGCGCCCTGCGCGAGGCCGGTGGCATGGTGGTAGCGCTGGCCCAGTTCGGCCAGCGCGAGATCGCTGCCGCAGCGGCCGATCAGCGTGATGCCGAAGGGCAGGCCATCGGGCCGCAGGCTGCTGGGCACCGAGAGCGCGGCGTAGTCGAGCAGGTTGACGAAGTTGGTGTAGGCGCCGAGGTTGCGGTTGAGCGCCACCGGGTCGGCGCGCATCGCGTCGCGCGTGTAGTGCGTGGGCGCGGTGGGCACCAGCAGCACGTCGATGTCGCGCCACATCGGCTCGGCCTGCTGCGCGAGCGCGCGCAGCCGGGTCTGGGCCTCGAACACGTCGGCCGCGTTGTAGCCGCGGCCCTGCGCGAGGATGCCGCGCACCGGCTCGACGACCTCGGCCTCGTGGCGGTCGAAGAAGGCGCGCACCGCGGCATAGCGCTCGGCCACCAGCGCGCTGTCGTAGAGCAGCGCGGCGGCCTCGGCCAGCGGCGCGAAGGGCACGGTGACGGCCGTGCCGCCCAGGGCCTCGAGGCGCCGGCGCGCATCGGCGAAGGCGGCCTCGGCGAGCGTGTCGCCGAAGAAGGCGAGGCGGTCGGGCACGCCGAAGCGGAAGGCGGCGGGGAAGGGCCTGGCATCGAGCGCGATGTCGCGCGAATAGGGATCGCGCGCATCGAAGCCGAGCGCGGCCTGCAGCACCTCGACCGCGAGCGCGACCGTGCGCGCGAAGATCGAGACGCAGTCGACGCTCTGCGCGGCCGGCACCACGCCGACGGTGCTCAGCAACCCGCGCGAGGGCTTGAGGCCGACGATGTTGTTGAGGCCCGCGGGCACGCGGCCCGAACCGGCCGTGTCGGTGCCGAGCGCGAAGTCGGCCTCGCCGGTGGCGACCACGCGGGCCGAGCCCGAACTCGAGCCGCCCGAGACATAGCGCGCATCGAAGGCATTGCCGACCTCGCCATAGGGCGAGCGCGTGCCGTTGAGGCCGCAGGCGAACTGGTCGAGGTTGGTCTTGCCGAGCAGCGACGCACCGGCATCGAGCAGCCGCTGCACCACGGCCGCATGGACGGCCGGCAGGCGATCGAAGGCCGGGCAGGCGGCGGTGGTGGGGACGCCGGCGACGTCGATGTTGTCCTTGACGGCGAAGCGCAGGCCCGCGAGCGGGGCGGGGGCGGCGGTGGAAGCGGGCGTGGCTTCCCGCGTCTCGTCGTTCTCGCGCGTCAGCGGCTGCGCGAAACGCAGGATCCACGCCGCGGCGGCCGGGTCTTTCTCGTCATGCACCATGATCAGGCATCCAAACTTGTGTACAAGTCGAGATGCAAGCGGCGTGCCAGCGCGCGCGGGCCGCTGCCGACGCGCCTGCGGCGTCGGTCGGTCAGCTATCTATGTATGTGCTCCCTCCCCCGCTGGGGGAGGGTTGGGGTGGGGGCACCGGGCCTTTCAACAGCGCAGACCGCATCCACCGCCCGGAGCCCCCATCCCGGCCTTCCCCCAGAGGGGGAAGGAGGAAGACCTCAGCTCTTCTTGGCGTCCCGGTACAGGTTCTCCACCTTCGGCAGATTCGCCTGCAGCTTGGCGATCCGGTCCGGCCCGCTCGGGTGGGTCGAGAGAAAGCTCAGCCCGCCCTGGTTCTTCGAGGCCGTGGCCATCTTGTTCCACAGCGACACCGAGGCCTTCGGGTCGTAGCCGGCGCGCGCCGCGAGTTCCAGGCCGACGAGGTCGGCCTCGGTCTCGTCGCCGCGGCTGAACTTGAGCGTGAGCAGCTGGGTGCCCGCGCGCGCGGCGAGGTCGCCGACCTGCCCCAGGCCGAGCAGCTGCGCACCGATCGAGAGCGCGGCGCCGGTGCCCGCGCTCTTGGCCATGCGGGCGCGCGCATGCTCGCGCAGCGCATGGGCCATCTCGTGGCCCATCACCATCGCGACCTCGTCGTCGGTGAGCTTGAGCTGCTCGAGGATGCCGGTGAAGAAGGCGATCTTGCCGCCCGGCAGGCAGAAGGCGTTGATCTGCTTGCTGCCGATCAGGTTGACCTCCCACTTCCATTGGCGCGCGCGGCTGTTCCAGGGCGTGGCGAAGGGGATCAGCCGGTTGGCGATGGCGCGCAGCCGCTGCAGCTGCGGATTGCCGTCGCCCGCGAGCGCGTTCTTGGCGCGCGCTTGCTGCAGCAGTTCGCCGTACTGCTGGCCGCCCGCGGCCTCGATGCGGTCGGCCGGCACCAGGTTGCGCGCCACCGAGGCATTGCCGACGTCGACCTGCGCGAGCGCCGGCCCGCTCAGCACCGCGCCGGCCGCGGCCAGCAGGAAGGCGCGCCGCGGCTGCCAGGCCGAGGCATGGGAGGGAACCGGGGCAAAGCGATCGCAGCGTGTGCACATATGGGGCCGGATGATAGGAACAAATGAAGACGTCTTGGTGGATGACCCGGCGGCCGGCAGGCGCGGCGCTCATGGACAATCGCCCCACATGTCTTCCGTCCCGCCCGCCGAATCCACCGCCGCCGGTTCGCCGCCCTGGCGCGACGCCCTGAAGGTCTACCTCGAACCCGCCACCTTGCGCATGCTGGCGCTGGGCTTCTCGGCCGGCCTGCCGCTGCTGCTGGTGCTGGGCACGCTGAGCTTCCGGCTGCGCGAGGCCGGCATCGACCGCGCCACCATCGGCTACCTGAGCTGGGTCGGCCTGGCCTACGGCTTCAAATGGGTGTGGGCGCCGCTGGTCGACCGGCTGCCGCTGCCGCCGCTGACCACCCTGCTCGGGCGCCGGCGCGGCTGGCTGCTGCTGGCGCAGGGGATGGTGATCGCGGGGCTGGTCGGCATGGCGGTCAACGATCCGCGCCAGGGGCTCACGCCGATGATCTGGTGCGCGCTGCTGGTGGCCTTCGGCTCGGCCACGCAGGACATCGCGCTCGACGCCTTCCGCATCGAGTCGGCCGAAACCCGCAAGCAGGCGGCGCTGGCGGCCGCCTACCAGACCGGCTATCGGCTCGCGATGATCTGGGCCGGGGCCGGGGTGCTGTGGGTAGCAGCCTGGGCCGAGGTCGCGCCGGTCGCGGCAGCGGCGGGCGCGGCGGGCGCGGCGGCCGGCGCGGCCTACCAGAACGGCGCCTGGAAGACCGCCTACCTCGTGATGGCCGGCTCCATGATCGTGGGCGTGCTCACGGTGCTGCTGTCGCCCGAACCCGCGCAGCGCTCGCTGTCGGCGCCGCGCAATGCCGCCGAATGGCTGCGCGACGTGCTGGTCGAGCCCTTCGCCGACTTCATCCGCCGCTACAAGTGGCAGGCGGTGCTGATCCTGTCGCTGATCGCGATCTACCGCATCAGCGACGTGGTGATGGGCATCATGGCCAACCCCTTCTACGTCGACATGGGCTTCACCAAGGACGAGGTGGCCACGGTCAGCAAGATCTACGGCGTGATCATGACGCTGGTGGGCGCCTTCGTCGGCGGCGTGCTGTCGATGCGCCTGGGCGTGATGCGGGTGCTGATGCTGGGCGCGGTGCTCAGCGCGGCGAGCAACCTGCTGTTCGCCTGGCTGGCCTCGCGCGGCCACGACCTGACGGCGCTGATCGCCGTGGTCTCGGCCGACAACCTCGCGGGCGGCATCGCCTCGGCGGCCTTCATCGCCTACCTCTCGAGCCTCACCAACATCAGCTACTCGGCCACGCAGTACGCGCTGTTCAGCTCGCTGATGCTGCTGCTGCCGAAGTTCATCGCCGGCTACTCGGGCGTGTTCGTCGATGCCTACGGCTACAGCACCTTCTTCTGTGCCACCGCCCTGCTCGGCGTGCCGGTGCTGGTGCTGGTGGCGCTGGCCTCGCGCACGCTGACGGCGCGCCCGGACAGCGGGAAATCCTGACCCGGCCCCATAGGAAACCGCCGACACGGCCCCACCCCCGCAACTGGTAGGCTTTGCGCTGCTTTCCCCAGCACCGACCACGAGAACTACTCCTCCAACCGCGTCACCGCCCAGCCACGTCCACACCGTGCCCGCCCGCATTCCCCCCCTCCAGATCAGCGCCTACACGGCCACCTCGGCCGTCGGCGTCGGCAAGGAGCCGCTTGCCGAAGCGCTCGAACATTCGCGCAGCGGCCTGCGCGCCAACGACTTCGGCCCCGCGCCGCTGCCGACCTGGATCGGCCGCGTCGACGGCCTCGAAGAGATCCGCCTGCCCGACGCCTTCGCGCGCTGGGACTGCCGCAACAACCGGCTGGCCTGGCTCGGCCTGCAGGCCGACGGCTTCCTCGAGGCGGTGGCCGCGGCGCGCCAGCGCCATGGCGCGGCGCGCATCGCGCTGATCCTCGGCACCTCGACCTCGAGCATCGGCGAGACCGAGCTGGCCTACACCCAGCTCGACGCCGACGGCCATTTCCCGCCCGCGCAGCGCCGCCCGGCGGTGCACACGCCGCATTCGCTCGCGATGTTCGTGCAGGAAGTGCTGGGCCTCGAGGGGCCGAGCGAGACCATCTCCACCGCCTGCTCGTCGAGCGCCAAGGTGTTCGCCTCGGCCGAGCGGCTGATCCGCCTGGGCCTGGTCGACGCGGCCGTGGTCGGCGGCGTCGACACGCTGTGCGGCAGCGTGCTGTTCGGCTTCAACTCGCTCGAGCTGGTGTCCGGCGGGCCCTGCCGGCCCTTCGATCCGGAGCGCGACGGCATCAGCCTGGGCGAGGCCGCGGGCTTCGCGCTGCTCGAGCGCGCCGACGCCGCTTCCGCCACCGGACTGCAGCTGTTGGGCTACGGCGAGGCCAGCGACGCGCACCACATGTCGACGCCGCATCCCGAGGGCCTGGGCGCCGAACGCGCGCTCGACGAGGCGCTGGCACGCGCCGGCCTCGCGCCCGAGGCGATCAACTACATCAACATGCACGGCACCGCGAGCCAGAAGAACGACGAGGTCGAGGGCGCGCTGGTGGCGCGCCGCTTCCCGGCGCGCACGCATGCGAGCTCGACCAAGGGCTTCACGGGCCACACGCTGGGTGCCGCGGGCATCGTCGAGGCGGTGATCAGCCTGCTGGCGATCGAGCGCGGCCTGATGCCGGGCACGGTCAACTCGGCCGCGCTGGACCCGGGCTTCGGCCCGCAGATCCGGCTCGCGCCGGCGCACGGCGAGGTGCGCTACGCGCTCTCCAATTCCTTCGGCTTCGGCGGCAACAACTGCGCGCTGGTGTTCGGCAAGGCGGCGGGAGCATGAGCACCACGCCGACGATCTACCTCGAGGGTCCGGCCTTCTGGACCCCCACCCTGCCCGGCTGGGAGGCCGCGCGCGCGGCCTTCCGCGGCGAGGGCGCGCTCACCGATCCGCCGGCCAAGCGCCCGTCGCCGCAGGTGCTGGCCCCGGCCGAGCGCCGCCGCGCGCCCGACACCGTGGCGCTGGCGCTCGAGGTCGCGGCGGCCGCCATCGCGGGGTCGGGCCGGCAGGCCGTCGACCTGCCCTGCGTGTTCGTCTCGGCGCACGGCGACCTGTCGATCAACGACTACATGTGCAGCACGCTCGCCACCGATCCGTCGGTGCTGTCGCCCACGCGCTTCCACAACTCGGTGCACAACGCCGCCGTGGGCTACTGGACCATCGGCACCGGCTGCATGGCCGCGAGCAATTCGATCTCGGCCTACGACAGCAGCTTCGGCGCCGCCCTGCTCGAGGCCGCGGCGCAGTGCGCGGCCGACCGGGAAGCCGTGCTGCTGGTGGGCTACGACGCGCCCGCCTCCGGCCCGCTGGCGGCCGTGACGGGCAGCCAGGGCCAGCTCGCGCTGGCGCTGGTGCTGGCGCCCGAGCCCACCGAACGCACGGTGGCGGCGCTCGACTGGTCGCTGGCCAGCGGTGCCGCGGCCGGCACGGCGCCCACTTCCGACGCGGCGAAGACGCTCGCGCAGTTCAACCCGATGGCGCAGGCGCTCGGCCTGTTCGAGGCGCTCGCGCGGCTCGACGGCCCGGCCGGCGCCGAAGTGGCGCTGCCGCTGTCCCCCACCCTCTCGCTGAAGCTGCAGTTGCGGCCCGGCGGACACTGACCAAGGAAACCGGATGAAGCCGACCGCCCCCCGCTACGACGCAGTGATCATGGGTGGCGGCCTGGCGGGGCTCACGCTCGCGCTGCAGCTGCGGCAGCGCTTCGAGGACATCTCGGTGCTCGTGCTCGAGCGCCGCGCGCACCCGGTGCCGCACGCGGCGCACAAGGTGGGCGAATCCTCGGTGGAGATCGGCGCCCACTACTTCGACACGGTGCTGGGACTGAAGCCGCACTTCCACAACGAGCAGCTGCGCAAGTTCGGCTTCCGCTTCTTCTTCAGCGAGGGCCGGCGCGACATCGACGGCGTGACCGAGATCGGCGCCAGCCGCTACCTGGCGGTGCCCAGCTACCAGATCGACCGCGGCATCCTCGAGAATTACCTCGCGCAGGAGGCCGCGCGCCACGGCGTGCACTTTGCCGACGACGCCTTCGTGCGCCGCATCGAACTGGCCGAGGACGGCGCCACCCACCACCGGCTGCAATGGACCCAGGGCGGCGAAACGCGCGAGACCGAGGCGCGCTGGCTGATCGACGCCTGCGGGCGCGCGGGCCTGCTCAAGCGCAAGCTGGGGCTGGCGCAGCCCAACGACCACGACGTGAACGCCGTGTGGTTCCGCATCGGCGAGCGCATCACCATCGACCACTGGAGCGACGACGAGGCCTGGCGCGCGCGCTGCGACCCGCAGGCGCGCTGGCTGTCGACCAACCACCTGGTGGGCGCGGGCTACTGGGTGTGGCTGATCCCGCTGGCCTCGGGCTCGCATTCGGTGGGCATCGTGGCCGACCAGAAGCTGCATCCGCTGGCCACCATCGACACCTTCGACAAGGCGATGGACTGGTTCGCCACCTACCAGCCCCGGCTCTACGAGGCGCTCGACGGCAAGCGCCACCTGCTGCAGGACTTCGCGTTCCTGCGCCACTTCTCGTACGGCTGCAAGCAGGTGTTCTCGGACCGGCGCTGGGCGCTGACCGGCGAGGCCGGCCTGTTCCTCGATCCCTTCTATTCGCCGGGCAGCGACTTCATCGCGATCGGCAACACCTACATCACCGACCTGATCGCGCACGACCGGCGCGGCCGCTCGATCGAGGCGCGCGCGCGCAGCTCTACGACCAGATCTACCACTCGTTCTACGAGAGCACGCTGGCGCTCTACCAGGACCAGTACCCGCTGTTCGGCGATCCGGAAGTGCTGCCGGTGAAGGTGATCTGGGACTACGCCTACTACTGGGGCGTGCTGTCGCAGATCTTCTTCCAGGGCCGGCTCACCGACCTGGCGCTGCTGGGCAGCGTGCGCGACGAGCTGCAGCACTGCCAGCGCCTCAACCTCGCGGTGCAGGCGCTGCTACGCGCCTGGTCGGGTGCGAGCGAGAAGCGCAACCGCGCGGCGATGCTCGACCAGGCCTCGATGCCGTGGTTCGCCGAGCTCAACCGCAGCCTCAACGACCGGCTCGACGACGCGGCCTTCAAGGCACGCATCCGCGCCTCGACCGCGCAGCTGCGCCGGCTGGCCGGCGAGATCCTCGCGCGGGCGCGCGACTGCGATCCGGCGCTCGAGGCCGCCGCGCTCGAGGCCCTGCTCGCGCAGCCCGACTACGGCGGCGCGGAGCGGCTCTCGGCCGCGCCGCGCGAAGACGAGACCATGCTCTTCGCCGTGCCGGCCGGTTGACATGGCCGCACGAGGTTTACGCAACTTTACGGAGCGTTCAAGCCAGCTTGCTCCCGGTGGACCACCATGAAGCGCATGAGCACCCCTCAACTCCTGATGATCGAAGACGACCAGCGCCTGGCGCAGATGGTCGGCGAATACCTCACCCAGTCGGGCTTCGGTTTCAACCATGCCGGCGACGGCGCCAGCGGCCTCGAGCAGCTGCAGCAGCACGCGCCCGACCTCGTCATCCTCGACCTGATGCTGCCCGACACCGACGGCCTCGAGGTCTGCCGCCGCATCCGCGCGCTGCCGGGCGCGATCTCCAAGGTGTCGGTGCTGATGCTGACCGCCAAGGGCGACCCGATGGACCGCATCATCGGCCTGGAGATCGGCGCCGACGACTACCTGCCCAAGCCCTTCGAGCCGCGCGAGCTGCTGGCGCGCATCCGCGCCGTGCTGCGCCGCCGCGGCGAGAGCAGCACCGAGGCCGAGGCGGCGTCGATGATGCGTTTCGGCACGCTCGAGATCGACCGCAACGCGCGCACCGTCTCGGTGGCCGGCCAGGTGGCCGACCTCACCTCCTACCAGTTCGACCTGCTGGTCGCGATGGCCGAGCGCGCGGGCCGGGTGCTGACGCGCGACCAGATCATGGAAGCCGTGCGCGGCCGCGAGCTCGAGGCCTTCGACCGCTCGATCGACGTGCACATGGGGCGCATCCGCGCGGCGATCGAGGTCGACGCGAAGAATCCCAAGCGCATCCTCACGGTGCGCGGCGTGGGCTACGTGTTCGCCAAGCAGCAGGACTGAACAGCCGACGGGTCATTTCCGTCTCGCTTGCGGCACCTCTTTCAAAAAGCGCCGGCCCGAAAGCCGCCGCCCCACATCTCCCCATGATCAATCTGTACTCCCGCCATCTCTACGTGCGCATCTGGCTCGCGGTGGTCGGCGGCGTGGTGATCCTCACGCTGATGGCCAACTGGATCGTGCGCGTGGCGGCCGAGGCCGAGCGCGAACGGCTGGCGCCGGTGCCGCGCGAGGTGGTGGTGCTCGACGCGCAGGACAAGCAGATCGGCGCCGGCAAGGCGCTGCGCGTGCCGGGCCAGGGGCTGGAGTTCGACGTGACCCTGAGCGACGGCAAGGAGATCACGCTGCGCGTGGCGCCGCGCGAGCGCGCCACCGGCACCAGCGGCTTCGCGCCCTGGCGCACGCCCTTCGGCCTGGGCTGGATGATCGCGCTGGTCGGCGTGGCGGTGGCGCTCGGCGTCTATCCGATCGTGCGCCGGCTCACCAAGCGGCTCGAGACGCTGCAGCGCGGCGTGCAGCGCTGGGGCGAGGGCGATCTGTCGGTGCGCGTCACCGAGGAAGGGCAGGACGAAGTGGCCGATCTCTCCAAGCGCTTCAATGCATCGGCGGTGCGCATCGAGCAATTGGTGCGCTCGCACAAGTCGCTGCTGGCGAATGCCTCGCACGAGTTGCGCTCGCCGCTGACCCGCATCCGCATGAGCCTGGAGCTCATGGGCGACCAGCCGAGCCCCGCGGCGCGCGCCGAGATCTCGCGCAACATCGCCGAGCTCGACCAGCTGATCGACGAGATCCTGCTGGCCAGCCGGCTCGACGCCAGCGAGGCCGACATGGGCACCATCGAGGCGGTCGACCTGACCGGCCTGGCCGCCGAGGAATGCGCGCGCGTCGACGCCGAGCTCGACCTGGTGGAAGGCACCGACAACGCGGCGCTGACCGTGCCCGGCGTCTCGCGGCTGCTGCGCCGCGTGATCCGCAACCTGCTCGAGAACGCGCGCCGCTACGGCGCCGGCGAGATCTCGGTCGAGCTCGGCAGCGCCGACGGCCAGGCCACGGTGCGCGTGAACGACCGCGGCCCGGGCGTGCCGGCCGCGCTGCGCGAGCGCATCTTCGAGCCCTTCTACCGGCTGCCGGGCGCGAGCGAGCGCAACGGCGGCGTCGGCCTCGGGCTGGCGCTGGTCAAGTCGATCACCGAGCGCCATGGCGGCACGGTGCGCTGCGAGGACCGGCCCGGCGGCGGCGCGAGCTTCGTGATCCGGCTGCCGCGCGGCTGAAGCACGGCGCGGCCAAGCCCCGCGCGCCCCCGGGGTGAAGTCAGGTTGCGCCGGAATGCGGCCCCCTAGAATTCGCGCCCTATGCAGAGATCGCACATCGTCCGGCCCGCGGCCATGTTCTGGGGGCTCGCGGTGTACATGCCGGTCGGCGTCACCTACCTCTCGGCCCTGCTGCTGCTGGTCGCCCTGCTGGTCGCGGGCAGCGGCCGCGAACGCATCGCGCGGCTGCGCGCCAATCCGCTGTGGTGGCCGGTCGTGGCCTATGTGGCCTGGACCCTGATCGTGCTGGCCATCCGGCCGCACTACCCCGAGACCCCCTCGAACCTGGTGCACGGACTGCGCATCGCGGCCACGCTGCTGATGGCGATGGCGCTCGCGCGCGACGAGGCCATGTGGGCGCTGCGCGGCTTCCTGCTGATCTCGGCGCTCAACCTGCTGCTGGTGGTGGTGTTCTACGCGGTCGGCGGCTTCCACATCTGGGCGCCGCTGCGCGGCGTGGTGATGGAGGTCGGCAACAAGTCGATCAGCAATGCGCTGCTGTTCAGCGTGGTGGCATCGACGGCGGCGGTCTGGGGCCTGTCGCGGATCGCGGCGCACCGGCCGCTGCGCGCGCTGCCGGCCTTCGCGCTGGTGCTGCTGCTGGTCGCGGTGGTGGCGCTGCCGCTGACCTCGCGCACCTCGGTGCTGGCGCTGCTGCTGGTGCTGCCGCTGGTGTGCATCCACCAGTGGCGCAGCCACCTGAAGGCGCTGTCGGCCGCGCTGATCGTGGGCGCGGTGGTGCTGGGTGCGGGCCTCTACCAGTTGCCGCAGCTGCAGCAGAAGGTCGAGGTCGGCATCCAGGAGATCGAGAAGGCGCAGGCCGGCGAGATCTTCCACGGCAGCATGGTCATCCGCTACTTCATGTACCGCGACACCGGCCGGATGATCGCCGACCGGCCGCTCACCGGCTGGGGCATCGGCGGCTGGACCGAGCAGTGGCACCAGCGCGGCCCCGCGCTGTTCGCCGACTCGAACATGCCGCACAACGACTTCCTCTGGATGGGCGCGCAGGGCGGCCTGCCGGGCCTCTTGAGCCTGCTCGCGATCATGGTCGCGGCCGTCTGGCAGGCCTGGAAGCGGCCCGACATCGCGGGCCGCTATGCGCTGGCCGCGACCCTGATCGCGCTGATCGCCTCCTGCGTGAACTCGGCGCTGCGCGATGCCCAGATCGGGCTGGCGCTGCTGTGGATCGCGATGGTCTACCTGCGGCTGGCGCAGGAGCGGCAGGACCCCGAGCCCTGGCGCGACCTCTGGCCGGGCCGGCGGATCGGCGGCGAATCCGAGGCCTCGAAGCGCGCGGCGGCACCGGGCTGACTACGAAATCCCGGCACTAGACGACTGGTCTAATCGGCGCTAGAGTCCGGCGCCATGACTGCCGTCGCCACGCCTCCCGACGTTCGCCGCCACATCCTCGACGTGGCGCATCCGCTGTTGCTGCGCAAGGGCTTCACGGCCGTCGGGCTGGCCGAGGTGCTGAGCCTGGCCAAGGTGCCGAAGGGCTCGTTCTATCACTACTTCGGCTCGAAGGAGTCCTTCGGCGAAGCGGTGCTCGAGGCCTATTTCAGCGACTACCTCGCGCGCACCGACGCCCTGCTGGCCGAGTCGGGCACGGGCGCGCAGCAGCTGGTCGCCTACTTTCAGGACTGGCTCGACTCGCAGACCGGCGACGACGCCCAGAGCCGCTGCCTTGTGGTGAAGCTGGGCGCCGAGGTCTGCGACCTGTCCGAGACCATGCGCGCGGCGCTGGACCGCGGCATCCGCCAGATCACCGACCGGCTCGCGCGCTGCATCGAGACCGGCCGCGCCGACGGCTCGCTGCCGGCCGCCGAGGCCGGCGATCCCCGCGCAGAGCCAGGCCCAGACCCAAGCCGTTTCGCTCTACCAGAGCTGGCTCGGCGCCAGCCTGCTCGCGAAGATCGCGCGCGACCGCGCACCGCTCGACCGCACCATGGCCGGCACGCGGCAGGCGCTGGGCCTGGCGCCCGTTCCCACCCCGGTCGGCTGAGAGGCGGGACGACCGATGTCGCTCCCGCCTTTTTGCGGCCGCTTTCTAGACGACCGGTCTAATTACCTGACAGGTCATCGCCCTTCCACCACCCAGGAGCCCCTGCCCATGCCCCAAAGCGACACCGTCAACCGCCGCCTCGTCCTTGCCGCGCGCCCGCGCGGGCTGCCGACGCCCGCGCACTTCCGCCTCGAGGAGGGCGCCGTGCCCGCGCCCGCCGAGGGCCAGGTGCTGCTGCGCACGCTGTACCTCTCGCTCGACCCGTACATGCGCCAGCTGATGGACGAGGTCGCGCCGATCTACGCGGCTTCGGTGCCGCTGGGCCAGCCGATGGTGGGCGGCACGGTCAACCGCGTCGTGGCCTCGAAGCACTCGCAGTTCCGCGCCGGCGAACTCGTGCTCGGCAACGCGGGCTGGCAGGACTACGCGCTGTCCGACGGCCAGGACCTGATGCCGCTGGGCGACATGGCGCGCCCCTCGCTCGCGCTCGGCGCGCTCGGCATGCCGGCCTTCACCGCCCACGTGGGCCTGCTCGACATCGGCCAGCCGAAGCCCGGCGAGACCGTGGTCGTGGCCGCGGCCACCGGCGCGGTCGGCGCGATGGTCGGGCAGATCGCCCGGCTGAAGGGCGCGCGCGTGGTCGGCATCGCGGGCGGTGCGGACAAGTGCCGCCATGCGGTCGAGGTGCTGGGCTTCGACGCCTGCCTCGACCGCCACGATCCCGCGCTGGCCGAGCGCCTCGCCGCGGCCTGCCCGAAGGGCATCGACGTCTATTTCGAGAACGTCGGCGGACCGGTGTTCGACGCGGTGCTGCCGCTGTTCAACATCGGCGCGCGCGTGCCGGTCTGCGGCCACATCGCCGACTACAACGCCGACGGCGAAACCCAGGGGACGAACCGCCTGCCGCTGCTGATGGCGTCGCTGCTGCAGAAGCGCATCCGCATGCAGGGCTTCATCATCCTCGACCACTACGGTGAGCGCTTCGAGGCCTTCCGCCGCGAGATGGGCGACTGGATCGAACGCGGCGAGGTGCAGCCGATGGAAGACGTCGTCGAGGGCCTGGAGAGCGCGCCGGCCGGCTTCATCGGCCTGCTGCAGGGGCACAACTTCGGCAAGCGCGTGGTGCGCGTGGCCGACGAGATCTAGTTGGCGAACAGCGCCCTGATGCGCGCGTCGTGCGCCTCGATGTTCGGCGCATGCGCCGGAGCCAGCGTGCGCAGGAAGGCCGCGTTGGCCTGCGCCTGCGCATCCAGCTGCGCATCGTGCGTCTCGGCCGCGCGCTCGATCGCGGCGGCCGCCTCGAAGACCTCGAACCCGGGGTAGTAGTAGCCCACCTCGCGCAGGAACGGCGAGTTGTGCACCAGTGCGTAGTTGCCGTACAGCGCCTCGTACAGCAGGTAGTTGAGCCCGTTCTCCCACTGGTGCGACACCACGATGTCGGTGTGATGCGCGGCCCATTCGACGAAGGGCCCGCGCGGGTCGGCCGTGGCCTTGCCGTCCTGCACCATGCGCAGCCCCAGCGCGATGTGCTTGAAGGCCGTGTTCTCCTTCTTGTCGAAGGTGTTCGTCATGTACACGTGCTGCACGAGCTCGGGCCGCCGCACATGGCATTCGTTGGCCGCCAGCATCGGGATCAGCGAGCTCTTGACCACGTTGAGGTTCGGCTCGAAGAAGGCGATGCGCTTGGCCCGGCCCTGGTTGCGGTAGCCGAAGCGCGCCTTGAGCTCGGCGTTGGCCGCGAGGCTCTGCTCGAGGAAGTACGGCGACCACACGTGCGGCAGCACGTGCACCGGCGCGCGGTACACGGCCTCGAAGTAGCTCTTGCAGGTGTGGGCGTGCTGCGGGTTGGTCCAGAGCTCGTCGAACTGCACGCGGTGCGGGTTCGGCAGCCAGGGATTGGCCTGGAAGTTGATGGTCTCGACCGCCACCACGTAGTCGTTGCCGAATCGGTAGGACACGCAATGCCCGCCGCGCTGGCGCACCGCCTCGACGTGCGTCGGATGAACGAAGGCGTTCATCTCGATCAGCAGGTCGGTCTGGTGGACCACCGCCGAGAGCGGCCGCAGCGCGCCGGCCAGCTCGCCGAGCATCATGCCCTCGGCATAGGCGGCGACGCCGTCGCCGTGCACCAGCCAGACCTCGCCCACCAGCGGCGAGCGCTTCAGCAGCATGTAGAGGTACACGCAGTGCTGGTTGGCGCCGTTGAACCAGATCGATTGCTGCGCATCGGCCCGGATCTCCATCGTGATCGCGACGTTGATCTTCATGGATGTTCCGGGCCTCCCCGGTCTCTTTTCTATCGCCGCGTCAGTGCCGCGCGGACACCACCTCGCCGGCCTTGAGCCGGTAGGTGGTGCCGCAATACGGGCACCTGGCCTCGCCGGTGCGCGCCACGTCCAGGTAGACCTTGGGGTGGCTGTTCCAGAGCTTCATGTCGGCCTTGGGGCTGGGGCAGAACACGCCGCCCTGGTGGTTGAGCTCCTTCGCGAGGAGTTCGACGACTGCAGTGGTGGACATGTTCTTCAGACCTTCGTGAGCCAGTGGGCGTACTTGGGGTTCTTGCCGTTCACGATGTCGAAGAAGGCCGCCTGGATCTTCTCGGTGACCGGGCCGCGCGCGCCGCCGTCGCCGCGGTTGCCGATCTCGACGCGGTCGAGTTCGCGGATCGGCGTGACTTCGGCCGCGGTGCCGGTGAAGAAGGCTTCGTCGGCGATGTAGACCTCGTCGCGCGTGATGCGCTTTTGCACCAGCTCGATACCGAGGTCCTTGCACACGTGCAGGATGGTGTTGCGCGTGATGCCGTTGAGCGCGCCGGCCGACAGGTCGGGCGTGTAGACCACGCCGTTCTTGACCACGAACACGTTCTCGCCCGCGCCTTCGGACACGAAGCCGCTCGCGTCGAGCAGCAGCGCCTCGTCGTAGCCGTCGTCCAGCGCTTCCATGTTGGCGAGGATCGAGTTGGTGTAGTTGCTGACCGTCTTGGCCTGCGTCATCGTGATGTTGACGTGGTGGCGCGTGTAGCTCGAGGTCTTCACGCGGATGCCGCGCTTCATGCCTTCCTCGCCGAGGTAGGCGCCCCAGGACCAGGCCGCGACCATGGCGTGGATCTTGTTGCCCTTGGGGCTCACGCCGAGCTTCTCGGAGCCGATCCAGATCAGCGGGCGCAGGTAGCAGCTCTCGAGCTTGTTCTCGCGCACGACCTGCTTCTGGGCCTCGTTGAGCTGTTCCTGCGTGAACGGAATCTTCATGCGCAGGATCTTGGCGCTGTTGAACAGGCGCTCGGTGTGCTCGGCCAGGCGGAAGATCGAGGTGCCGCCGTCGGCCGTCTTGTAGGCGCGCACGCCCTCGAAGGCGCCGCAGCCGTAGTGCAGCGTGTGGCTCAGCACGTGGATCTTGGCGTCGCGCCAGTCCACGAGTTCGCCATCCATCCAGATCTTGCCGTCACGGTCGTCGAGCGAGGGGGGGATCGAGCTCATTTCCTGATTCCTTTGGGAGCTTTTGCAGAAAGCCTTCAGCGGGGGGAGGCTGTGGGGTGCGGCCTGAAGGCCGCCAAAGCCGCCGATTTTACGGCGCCGTGCCACGCTTGCCTGACCGGCGCCCCGGGCCATGCAGCGCCGGTGGCGCGAACCGGCCCGACGCCGCGACAATGGCCGGTTCCGCCAAACAAGCGATTGAAGGGAAAGATTCTCCGTGTCCGTATTCAAGAACGTCATCGTCTACCGCATCGAGCCCGGCTGGTCGCAAACGCTGGCCGAGGCCGAGGAAGGCCTGGGCAAGCAGCGCTTCGAGCCCTGCGGCGCCTCGCAGGAGAAGTCGGCCGGCTGGGTCGAGCCGCGCGGCGAGGCCCACGGCCCGCTGGTGGAATCCATCGACGGCCAGTGGCTGCTCGAGTACATGATCGAGAGCAAGTCGGTGCCGGGCTCGGTGGTGCGCCGCAAGCTCGACGAGCGCTGCGCGCAGATCGAGGCCACCACCGGCCGCAAGCCCGGCAAGAAGGAAAAGAAGGACCTCAAGGAGGACATCACGCACGAGCTGCTGCCGATGGCCTTCACGCGCACCGCGCGCGTCACGGTGTGGGTCGACCAGGCCGAGCGCCGGCTGGTGGTCAACAGCTCCAACGCGGCGCGCGCCGACGAGGTGGTCAGCAGCCTGGTGCAGAACTTCACCGGCTTCGGCACCATGCAGCTCAACACCCAGATCGAGCCGGCCGCCGCCATGTCCGAATGGCTGGCCTCGCAGGGAGCCGCCCGCGGGCTTCACCATCGACCGCGAGTGCGAGCTCAAGGCCACCGACGAGTCGAAGGCCGTGGTGCGCTATGCCAAGCACCCGCTCGACATCGACGAGGTCAAGCAGCACATCGCCGACGGCAAGCGCCCGACCCGCCTCGCGCTGACCTGGGACGACCGCGTGTCCTTCGAGCTCACGCACGGCCTGCAGATCCGCAAGATCGTGTTCCTCGAGGGCACCGACGAAGGCGCCGGCGGCGGCAAGAAGGAAGACAACTTCGATGCCGACGTGGCGATTGCCACCGGTGAGCTGGGCCAGCTGGTGCCCGCGCTGCTCGACGCGCTCGGCGGCGAGGCGGCCTTCACCGCGGCGCCGGCCGAGGAAGCACCGAAGGCCGCTGCCAGCGCGACGGCCGTGACCACGGCCGAAGAGGAAGACGCGCCGTTCTGAGCCGGCGCGGCCGGCGTCAGGCCACCAGGTAGGTCTGCGCCAGCCGCACCCAGCAGGCCGCGCCCAGCGGCAGCACCTCGTCGTTGAAGTCGTAGCCGGGGTTGTGCACCATGCAGCCGCCGAACTCGCCTTCGCCGTTGCCCAGCAGCACGTAGCAGCCGGGCAGCTCGGCCAGCATCCAGGCGAAGTCCTCGCTGCCCGCGAAGCCGCGCGGCACCGTGGCCGCCACCTTGTCCGCGCCCACGAGCGCGGCGCACACCTCGGTCATCAGCCGGCTCTCGGCCTCGGTGTTGACCACCGGCGGCACCAGCGGCCGGTAGTCGATGCTGGCCTCCACGCCATGCGCCTGCGCGGTCAGCGCGACGATCTCGCGGATGCGCGACTCGACCAGCGCGCGCGTCTCGGGCCGGGCCGCGCGCACGTTGAGCCCGAGCGCGACCGATTGCGGGATCACGTTGTGGGTGGCGCCGCCGCGAATGAAGCCGACCGACAGCACCGCCGTGTCGTCGGGCGCGACGTTGCGCGCCACCACGCTCTGCAGCGCGGTCACGGTGGCGGCGGCCGCCACCACCGGGTCCTGCGCGCGGTGCGGCATGGCGCCATGGCCGCCCTTGCCCTGGATCGTCACGTCGGCCACGTCGGACGAGAGCGTGACCGGCCCGGCCTGCACGATGAAGCTGCCGGCCGGCACGCCGGGCGCGTTGTGCAGCGCATAGACCGCGTCGCAGGGAAAGCGCTCGAACAGGCCGTCGGCGATCATCGCGCGCGCGCCGCAGAGGTTCTCCTCGTCGGGCTGGAAGATCAGGTTCAGCGTGCCGTCGAAGTCGCGGCTTTTCGCGAGCGCCTTCGCCGCCGCGAGCAGGATCGCCGTGTGGCCGTCGTGGCCGCAGGCATGCATGCGGCCGTGCTGCCGGCTCGCGTAGGGCAGGCCCGTGGCCTCGACGATCGGCAGCGCGTCCATGTCGGCGCGGATGCCCAGGCGCCGCGTGCCGCTGCCGAGCCTGAGCTGCCCCACCACGCCGGTCCGGCCGATGCCGGTGTGCACCTCGTAGCCCCATTCGCGCAGCAGCCGCGCGACCAGTTCGCTGGTCGCGCTCACCTGAAGCCGAGTTCGGGCTCGGCATGGATCCGGCGCCGGATGTCGACGAAGGCCTCGGTGTCGATCTCGATCGGCGGCAGCAGGCGGGACAGGAGCTTGGTGGTCTGGAGGCTGAGTTCGCGGGTCATGGAAGGAAGTCGTTTCGCGGAAAAGGTGGGAAGGAAGGCGGCGCTCAACCGACGCGCCGCTCGCGCAGGCTCAGCAGCGCGCCGATGCTCAGCACGCCGCAGGCCATCATGTAGAAGGCCGGCGAGAGCGGGTTGCCGGTCTGCGCCAGCAGCCAGGTCACGATGAACTGCGAGGAGCCGCCGAAGATCGTGACGCCCACGCTGTAGATCACCGAGATGCCGCTGGCGCGCACGCCGATCGGCAGCATCTCGAGCAGCATCAGGAACATCGGCGTGGTGCCGATGTTCACGCTCGCGGTCAGCAGCGCCGACAGGCACAGCACCAGCGGCACGCTCGGATGGTGGCTGATGAGCCAGAACACCGGGCCCACCGCGACCAGGCTGAACAGCAGCGAGCCGATCGCCAGCGGCTTGCGGCGCTCGAGCCGGTCGGCCAGCCGGCCCGCCACCAGCGACACAACGAACAGCGTGATGCCGGTGACGCAGCCCGACAGCAGCGACAGCGAGGGCGGCATCTTGAGCACGCGGATCATGTAGGTGGGCATGAAGAACACCACCAGGTACATGGTGGCCGTGCCCGCGGTGGTTGCGAGGATGCCCTTGAACACGGTGCCGCCGTGCGCGCGCAGCAGCCGGCCGATCGGGCTGGCTTCGTGGCTCTCGGCCTGGTGCGTTTCCTCGAGGTGCGAGCGGATGTACAGGCCCACCGGCGCGATCAGCAGGCCCAGCAGGAAGGGCAGGCGCCAGCCCCAGCTCTCGAGCGAGGCCTGCGGCAGCAATGCATACAGCAGCGCACCGGTGAGCGCGCCGGCCAGCGCCGACAGGCCCTGGCTCGCGAGCTGCCAGCTGACGCGGAAGCCGCGGCCCTTGACGCCGCCGGCCTCCATCAGCATCGAGGTCGCGGCGCCGACCTCGCCGCCGAGCGAGAAGCCCTGCAGCAGCCGGCCCGCGACGATCATCAGCGAGCCGAACACGCCGGCCGAGGCATAGGTGGGCGCGAGCGCGATGCACAGCGTGCCGGCCACCATCAGCGCGATGGTCAGCGTCATCGCGGCCTTGCGGCCCTTGCGGTCGGCGTAGTTGCCGATGATCACGCCGCCCAGCGGCCGCATCACGAAGCCGATGCCGAAGGTGGCGACCGCGAGCAGCAGCGAACCGAAGGCGCTCTCGGAGGGAAAGAACAGCTTGCCGATCAGCAGCGCGAAGAAGCTGTAGACGGTGAAGTCGTACATCTCGAGCGCATTGCCGATCGAGCAGGCGGCGATCAGCCGGAACTGGCTCTGGCCGCCCTTGGTGGCGGCATTGGCGGGCGTGGCGGAACCCAGCACGGGGCTGGCAGGCAGGGCGGCGGCTTCGCTCATTCGATCTCCACGGGTTGTTGTGCTGTTGTGCGGACGACGGATTCGCGAAGCGCGAACTTCATGCGGCGCATGGCACCCCGAACCCGTGGCGGCGGAGTATTCAGGCAAAGCGCGGTGGCGAGGAATCACAAATTTTCATGCCGATAACCAAATGGCATCCCCCGCAGAAGCGGGGCCGCGAAGCCATCAGTGGAACTACCGAGTGGCGCATTGCGCGCCATTCGCGTGCGTGCGGCCTTCACAATGGCGCGTCGGCGCACCGCCGCCTCCAGAACAAGGACAACACCATGAAGCTCATTCGCCACTGCCTCTGCCTGCTGGCCCTCGCGCCCTGCTGCATGATGGCCGCCTCGGCCCAGGGCACCAAGCCCGTCGTGCAGTTCATCGCCACCGGCGGCACCATCGCGATGAAGGTCGACCCCGTCACCAAGGGCGTGGTGCCCGCGATCTCGGGTGACGACCTGATGCAGACCGTGCCCGATGCCGGCAAGTACGCCACCATCGAGGTCAACAACTTCTCGGCCATGTCGGCCAACTACGTCGAGCCCAAGTGGTGGACGCGCCTGACCAGGGCCGTGGACGACGCGCTCGCGCGCCCCGAGGTGGCGGGCGTGGTGATCGCGCACGGCACCGACACCATGGAGGAGACGGCCTACTGGCTCGACCTCACGGTCAAGTCGAACAAGCCCGTGATCCTGATCGGCGCGCAGCGCAATGCCTCCTCGAGCGACTTCGACGGCCCGCGCAACCTGCTCAACGCGATCCGCATCGCCACCACGCCCGAGGCCGTGGGCCAGGGCGTGATGCTCGCGATGAACAACCAGATCAATGCCGCGCGCGCGGTGACCAAGACCCACACCGGCAACGTCGAGACCTTCAAGTCGGGCGACTTCGGCTTCATCGGCGAGGTCTGGGACGACAAGGTGGTGTTCTCGCGCACCGCGCTGCGCCGCCAGCACATCGACATCGGCAGCGCCGAGATGCCGCGCGTGGAGATCCTCGCGATGTTCGGCGGCGCCGACGGCTCGCTGCTGCGCTACGCGGTGGACCAGGGCGCGAAGGGCGATCGTGGTACAGGCCGTGGGCATGGGCAACATGAACGTCTCGATGTACGAGGCCGTGAAGTACGCGCTCGGGCGCGGCGTGCCGGTGGTGATCGCCACCCGCGTGCCCAACGGCCGCACCATGCCGCTGTACGGCTTCGTGGGCGGCGGCAAGACCACCTTTGATGCCGGCGCCGTGATGGCCGGCGACCTGAGCCCGCAGAAGGCGCGCCTGCTGCTGATGCTCGAGCTGCACCAGGGCGTGAGCGACAAGGCCGGCCTGCAGGCGGCCTTCGACCGTTGAGGCCCGGGCGCGCGCGATGAAGCTGCAGCAGTTGCGCGTGCTGCTCGCGGTGGCGCAGCACGGCAGCATCCACGAGGCGGCGCGCGGCCTGCACACCACCCAGCCGGCGCTGTCGAAGGCGATCGCCGAGCTCGAGCGCGAGCTCGGCGTCACGCTGATGTCGCGCTCCACGCGCGGCGTGAGCCTCACGCCCTACGGCGCGGCGCTGGTCAAGCGCGCCAGTGTGGTCGAGCAGGAGCTGCGCCATGCGCTCGAGGACATCGAGGCGATCCGCGGCCACGACGAGGCGCGGCTGGACATCGGCTTCACCGCGGTGGCCTCGAACGGCCCGCTGCCCGAGGCCATGGCCGCGTTCCGCCAGCGCTTTCCCAACGTGGCGCTGCGCGCCTTCGAGATGCGGCCGCAGCAGATGCTCGAAGGCCTGCGCGAGGGCCGGCTCGACCTCGGCCTGATCTCGACCTGCAGCGGGCCGGGCTCGAACGTGTTCCAGTGGGAGCCGCTGTTCTCGGTGGCGATGCACATCTCGGTGCGCGCGGGCCATCCGCTGCGCCGCGTGCGCAAGCTGCGGCCGCTGCTCGATGCCGACTGGCTGGTGCTCGACCCGGTCGACGATCCGTTCAGCCCGCTGGTCAGCACCATGCGCCTGCACGGCCTGGAGATGCCGCGGCGCATGGTGCAGAGCGCCTCGAACCTGCTGGGCCTGCAGCTCGCCACGCAGACCGACCTGGTCAGCATGTGGTCGGACGCGGTGTTCCACGGCGCCGGGCCGCTGCGGCTGAGCGGCGACGCGCTCGAGCGGCTGCCGATCACCGACGCGCTGCCCGACTTCGAGGTCTACCTGGTCTACCGCTCGGCCGACCTCATGACGCACGTGTGCACCGAGTTCGTGAAGGAGGCGCGCCATCACGCGCGCATCAACCCGCCGTGGCGCGCGCCGCGCGGCGCCTAGGCCGCGGGCGTCTCGGCCTCGTCGTCCTGCGCCGGCGGCCGCGTCAGCGTCCAGCTCTGCAGCCGGCCGCCGTTGAACACCGTGTCGACGTACGAGCCGCCGGCATCGGTCCAGCGGTAGTGCTCGGGCTGCTGGTCCTGCGGCGAGCGCAGTTCGCCGAGCGCGCGCGTCATCGCGACCACGTGCATCAGCGTCACGCCCGGCTTGAGCTTGGCATTGAGCATCACCGAGCTGGCCACCGTGCCCACGGGCCGGTCGGCCGCGCGCTTGAGCACCTGCATCGCGCGGTTGAAATGCATCAGCAGGAACATCACGATCGCGCCGGCCGCCAGGGCCACGCCGCCCCAGCCATAGCTGCGCCAGGCCACGCCGAGCACGACGAGCGCCCCCACGGGCACGAGAAACTTCTGAAAATTCATGGCCCGCATTGTCGCCGCGCCGGCGCGGCGGGGTAGCGGGCCCGGCTACCGCCAGGCGCATCTCGCGCTACCGGGCCACAAAGCCGCGCGCGCCGCGGGCCGTCGCGGGCACATTTCGCCGCACGGGCATCAGCCCGGGCCCCGCGGACACCGCAGATGAACATTCCACGCTCCGTCACCTTCGTCCGGCTCAGCCTCGCCGCCCTGCGCGGTAGCGGCGAAACCCGGCGCGAACCAGGCGGCCGCGGCGGCCCACGTTGTCAGGGAGAGGCCGTCGGCGACGGCCGGAACGCGATGAACCCGGCCCCGTCGCCCGGCGGCCAATGCCGGCGCGACGGCGGACCGGCGTTCACGCCGCGCATCGACGCACGAATCAGGGGGTAGGAGGGCAGGGAGCCCGCCCGGCGCGCCGCCACCGATGCGCCGGGCGTCTTTTCAACGGGCCATGACGGCCCGTTTTTTTTGGGCGCTCACTCGAGCTCGCGCACCACGTCCATCGCCTCCTCGATGCGGTCCACCGCGTGGATCGTCAGGCCCTCGATGTCCTTCGTGCCCTTGCGCGGCGCATTGGCCCTGGGCACCACCGCGAGGCTGTAGCCCAGCTTGGCGGCCTCGCGCAGCCGCTCCTGGCCGCGCGGCGCGGGCCGCACCTCGCCCGCCAGGCCCACTTCGCCGAAGGCGATGAAGCCCTTGGGCAGCGGCTTGCCGCGCAGGCTCGAGGTGATGGCCAGCATCACCGCGAGGTCGGCCGCCGGTTCGCTGATGCGCACGCCGCCGACCGCGTTGACGAACACGTCCTGGTCCATGCAGGCCACGCCCGCATGGCGGTGCAGCACCGCCAGCAGCATCGCCAGCCGGTCGCGGTCCAGGCCCACCGACAGCCGGCGCGGGCTCGGCCCGCCGTCATCGACCAGCGCCTGGATCTCGACCAGCATCGGCCGCGTGCCTTCGAGCGTGACCAGCACCACGCTGCCAGGCACCGGCTCGGTGTGCTGGCTCAGGAAGATCGCGCTCGGGTTGGCCACGCCCTTGAGGCCGCGCTCGGTCATCGCGAACACGCCGATCTCGTTGACCGCGCCGAAGCGGTTCTTGATCGCGCGCACCAGCCGGAAGCTCGAGTGCGTGTCGCCCTCGAAGTACAGCACCGTATCGACCATGTGCTCGAGCACGCGCGGCCCCGCGAGCGCGCCCTCCTTCGTGACGTGGCCCACCAGCACCACGGCCGTGCCGCTGGTCTTGGCGAAGCGCGTGAGGTGCGCCGCGCATTCGCGCACCTGCGCCACCGAGCCCGGCGCCGAGGTGAGCTGGTCGGAGTAGACGGTCTGGATCGAGTCGATCACCGCGATGGCCGGGCGCGTGGCATCGAGCGTGGCGATGATCTTCTCGAGCTGGATCTCGGCCAGCACCTGCACCTGCGAATGGTCCAGGCCCAGCCGCTTGGAGCGCAGCGCCACCTGCGCGCCGCTCTCCTCGCCCGTGACGTAGAGCGCGTTCTGCCCCGCGCGCTGCAGCGCATCGACCGCCTGCAGCAGCAGCGTCGACTTGCCGATGCCCGGGTCGCCGCCGATCAGCGTGACGCCGCCGGCCACCACGCCGCCGCCGAGCACGCGGTCGAGCTCGTCGAGGCCCGTGGGCGTGCGCGCGACGTCGCTGGCCTCGATCTCCGAGAGCACCGCGAGTTCGGAAGCCCCGGCGAGCGACGCGAACTGCGTGCCGAAGCGGTTGTTGGCCGGGGCGTTCGCGCCGCCGGCCGCTTGTTCGATCAGTGTGTTCCAGGCGCCGCAGCTCGGGCACTTGCCGAGCCACTTGGCGCTGGTGCCGCCGCATTCGCTGCAGACGTAGATGGATTTGTCCTTGGCCATGGCCGGGAGTTTAGGGCGTGGCCCCGCGCCACCGCGGCGCGGGGACGCTCGCTCAGCACACGCGGTTGACCAGCGCGCCCACGTCGCCCGCCGCCAGGGCCGCCGCGTTGTCGAGCAGCATCGGCAGCACCTGCCGCGCATAGACGTCGCTCAGGCCGCCGATGTGCGGCGTGGCGATCACGTTCGGCAGCCGGCGCAGCGGATGGCCGGCCGCGAGCGGCTCGGTCTCGTAGACGTCGAGCCCGGCGCCGGCGATGGTCCCGTTCTCGAGCGCCGCGAGCAGCGCGTGCTCGTCGACCACGCCGCCGCGCGAGAGGTTGACGAGGAAGGCATGCGCCGGCATCGCCGCGAGCACCGGCGCATCGATCAGGTGGTGGGTGCGCGCATCGTGCGCGGTCAGCACCACCACGAAATCGGCCTGCGCCACCACCTGCGGCAGCCGCTCGCGCGCCTGCACGTCGTCGAAGCCGTCGACAGGCGCGGGCGTGGCCGAGATGCCGCTGACCCGCATCCCCATCGCCTGGCAGCGCCGCGCCAGCTCGCGCGCGACGTGGCCGGTGCCGATGAGCACCGCGTGCCGGCGCCACAGCAGCGGCTGCGGCCAGCGGTGCCAGGCGCCTTCGCGCTGGTCGCGCAGCATGCGCGGCAGGTCGCGCGCCAGCGCCATCATCATCAGCAGCGCCAGCTCGGACATCTGCGGCCCATGCACGCCGCGCGACGAGGTCACGAGCGTGCCGGGCAGCAGCGCGGACGAGCCGGTGATGGTGTCGGTGCCCGAGGTCAGCGCATGGACCCAGCGCAGCGCGGGCCCGGCCGCGAGCATCGCGTCGTCGACCCACGGGCCCGAGACCACCAGCGCCTCGACCTCGGCCAGCAGGCGCAAGGCCTCGGCCCGCTCGGTGGTGGCGTGCACTTCCAGCGCCGGGCAGCGCGCGCGCAGGGCCTGCGCATAGAACCCGGCCTCGCCGTTGAAGACCAGCAGCGAGCGCAGCGGCGGCGCCGTCATTCGAGCTTGATGCCGGCGGCCTGGATCACGGCGCGCCACTTGGCATTCTCCGAGGCAATGAACTCGGTGAAGCGGGCCTGCGAGGACGGCGCGGGCTCGACGCCGATGAGCGCCAGCTTGGCGCGCACGGCCGGATCGGCGATGACCTTGTTGAGCTCCAGCGCCAGCCGGTCGACGATGGGCTGCGGCGTGCCCTTGGGCACGGCCAGGCCGGCCCAGGTGTCGAAGTCGATCTCGCCCACGCCCGCCTCGGCCAGGGTCGGTGCGTCGGGATAGAGCGCCGAGCGCGTCTTGCCCGCGGTCGCGATGATCTTCGCGCGGCCGCCCTGCACGTGCGGCAACGCGGCCGGCAGGTCGGCGAACATGAACGACACGCGGCCGGTGGCGACCTCGGGCGCGGCCTGCACCATGGCCTTGAACGGCACCGCCGTCATGTCGGCCTTGAGCTGGCGCTTCATCAGCTCCGAGCCCAGGTGGCCGCCGCTGCCGCTCCCGCCGATCGCGAACAGCAGCGGCTGGCTGCGCGCCGCCGCGAGGAACTTGGGCATGGTGTCGAGCGGCCCGCCGGCCTCGACCATCAGGAACAGCGGGAAGTGCACCAGCTGCGTCACCGGCGTGAGCGCATCGCTCGCATAGGGCAGCTTGTCGTAGAGGTTCGGGATCACGGCCATGGTCGACAGCGCCGCGAAGAACACGGTGTAGCCGTCGGGTGCCGCAGAAGCAGCCGCCGCCGCGCCGATCACCGTGTTGCCGCCGGGCCGGTTGTCGATCACGATCGGCTGGCCCAGCGCCACCGAGAGCTTCTCGGCAATGATGCGCGAGCTCTGGTCGGTGCCGCCGCCGGGCGTGTAGGGCACCACCCAGCGGATCGGCTTGCTCGGCCAGGCGGGCTGCGCGCTCGCAGTCATGGCCCCAGCGGCCAGTTGCAAGGCCACGGCGGCCATGCCCAGCAGCGCGGCCGCGCGGCGCGGCCATCCAACGGTCTTCTTCTTCGTCATCGTGTGTCTCCTGTCGTTCTCGTGGGGCTGCCGGGTTCAGGTCGCGTACGACGGATCGATGCGGTCCAGCAGCCGGCGCAGCGCCGGCCAGTCGTTGTCGCGCGCCGAGCGACCGGGCCGGTCGAGCGCCTGCGCCACCTTCTCGGCGATCTCGTCGCTGCATTCGATGAGCTCGGCGCCGCCCGACTGCGCGCGCACCTGCGCCTCGCAGGCACGCTCGAGGTAGTAGAGGCGCTCGAAGGCCTCGCGGATGGTGTCGCCCGCGGCCAGCAGGCCGTGATTGCGCAGGATCATCACGTTGTGCGGGCCGAGATCGCGCACCAGCCGGTCCTGCTCGCTGAAGTCGAGCGCCACGCCTTCGTAGTCGTGGTAGCCGATGCGGCGATGGAAGCGCATGGCGTGCTGCGACAGGTTGAGCAGCCCGCGCCGCTGCGCCGCCACCGCGATGCCGGCCGCGGTATGGGTGTGCAGCACCGCATGCAGGTCGGGCCGCGCGCGATGGATGCAGCTGTGGATCAGGAAGCCCGCGGGATTGATGCCGATGCCGGTCGGGTCGAACACCACCTCGCCGTCGATGTCGACCTTGACCAGGCAGGAGGCCGTGACCTCGTCGAACAGCACGCCGTAGGGGTTGATGAGGAAATGCGCCTGCGTGCCCGGCACCTTGGCCGTGAGGTGGGTGTAGATCTGGTCCGTCATGCGGTAGTAGCCGGCCAGCCTGAAGGCCGCCGCCAGATCGACGCGCTGCCGCCACTCCGCGTCGGACACGGCGGCGCGCGTGTGCGCGAATGAAAAGCCCGAGCCGTTCATCGAGTCTCCTGTTGTCGTTGGCGCCCGCCGGGTGCAGGGCATGGGCGCGATTGGAGCGGAGGACGCAGCGCGAGAGAATCGAAACTTATTTTGCAAGCGTCGAAATAAATTCATGAATCACGATGGCTCGATCCCCGGCACCAGCCTGCGCCAGCTGCGCGCCTTCGTGGAGGTCTATCGCTGGCGCAAGCTCAGCGCCGCGGCCGACCGGCTCTACCTCACGCACTCGGCCGTCAGCGTGCTGGTCCGCCAGCTCGAGGCCGCCACCGGCACCAGCCTGTTCGACCGCACCACGCGCTCGCTGAGCCCGACCGAGGCCGCGCACGAGATGCTGCCGATCGCGGAGCGCATCCTGCGCGACGTGCGCTCGCTCGAGACCGGTTTCCGCGGCCAGGCCACGCCCAGCGGGCGCATCGGCATCGCCGTCACGCCGACCATCGCGCTGACGCTGGTGCCGCCGGTGATCCGGCATTTCAACGACCTGCATCCGGGCGTGCGCGTGCAGCTGGTCGACTGCGAGACCGAGCAGTTCGTGCCGCGCATACTCTCGGAGCAGGTGGACTTCGGCATCGGCTCGCCCGACCAGGAGGTGGCGGCGCTGAGCCAGCGCACGCTGATCCACGACCACCTCGCGCTGGTGTGCCTGCCCAGCCATCCGCTGGCACGGCGCCGCCAGGTGCGCTGGAGCGACCTCGCGGGCCACGCGCTGATCACGGTGAAGGCCGGCTACGGCATCCGCAATGCCATCGACCGCACCGCGCGCGCGGCCAACGTGGCGCTCGACATCCAGCAGGAGGTGTCGCTGTTGACCACCGCGCTCGCGATGAGCGCCTCGGGCCTGGGCGCGTCGATCGTGCCGGCCGAACTGGTGGCGCAGTGCGGCTTCAAGGAACTGGTGGCGCGCAAGATCCACGCGCCGGTGGTGACGCGCAACATCTCGGTGGTCGCCAAGCGCGACCGCACGCTTTCGGTGGCGGCCAAGACCTTCATCGAGACCATGCAGGCCTACCTGGCACGGCCGCGCGCCTGAGCCTTCAGATCGCGAATTCGCTCGCCAGCAGGTCGGCGAAGGCCGCCGCGGCCGGCGACAGCGAGCGGCCCTGCCGCGTGACCACCGCGATGTTGCGCGCCACGGTCGGCCGGATCAGCCGGCGCGCGACCAGCCGCGAGGGATCGGCATGCGCGAGGATCGACGCCGGCAGCAGCGCCGGTCCGAGCCCGCCCGCGGCCATCGCGAGCGCGGTGGTCAGCAGGCTCACCTCGTAGGCGATCTCGAGCCGCACGCCGGCCTCGGCGGCCGCGGCGTCGATGCTGTTGCGCACGCCGTAGCCCGGCTTGACCGTGATGAGCCGCAGCGCCGCGAGCTGGCGCCAGGTGATGCCCGCGGCGCCGCCGGGCAGCGGCAGGTCGCGGTCGGCGATCACGGCGAGGTGGTCGTGCACGAACACGCGCTCGTCCAGGCCCGGCGTGCGCGCCTGCAGGGTGCCGACGCCGAAATCGACCTGGCCGCTGAGCACGGTCTCGACGAACTGGCTCGGCGCGCAGTCGTCGATCGCCACCTTCACCTCGGGATGCTGCTGCGTGTAGCGGCGCAGCGCGCGCGGCATCAGCGTCTGCGCGATGGTCGAGGTGACGGCGATGCGCAGGCGGCCGCGCCGCCCGGCCGCGAGCTCGGCCATGCCGCTGCCCAGCGCGTCGAGCTCGGCCAGCACGCGCTCGGCATGGCCGATGGCCTCGTCGGCCGCGGCGGTGCGGTGCAGGCTGCGCGTGGTGCGGTCGAACAGCCGCACGCCGAGCCGGTCCTCGAGCTCGCGCAGCAGCACGCTGACCGCCGGCTGGGTGAGCGACAGCGCCGCGGCGGCGCTCGACAGCTGGCCGCTGTGGTAGACGGCCGCGAAGGCGCGCAGCTGGCGCACCGAGGGCACGCCGCGCATTGATAAAGGCTTTTTATGAATGGCCATGAAAGTTTCACTTCTGTCGGATGGCACTTCGGCACTGTAATGGCCGCCGTCCACAACGAGAGACAAACGAACCCATGACAGAACCACTGCAGGCGCAGGTGCTGATCGTCGGCGGCGGGCCGGTCGGCCTCACGCTGGCCATCGACCTGGCGCAACGCGGCATCGACGTGCTGGTCACCGAGATCCGCCACCGCGGCGAGCCGCCGAACGTGAAGTGCAACCACGTGTCGGCGCGCTCGATGGAGATCTTCCGCCGGCTCGGCGTGGCGCAGGCACTGCGCGACGCGGGCCTGCCGGCCGACTATCCGAACGACGTGGCCTACCGCACCACGGTGACGGGCCCCGAGCTCTCGCGCATCCCGATCCCCGCGCGGCGCGAGCGCTACACCGCCACCGGCGGCCCCGACACCTGGTGGCCCACGGCCGAGCCGCCGCACCGCATCAACCAGATCTTCCTCGAGCCGGTGCTGTTCGCGCATGCCGAGGCCACGCCGGGCCTGCGCATCCGCAACCGCACGCGCATCGACGACTTCGAGCAGGACGACGAGGGCGTGTGGGCGACCGGCGTCGACCTCGACGACGGCAGCGCGGTGCGCATCCGCTGCAGCTACCTGATCGGCTGCGACGGCGGGCGCTCGACGGTGCGCAAGAAGATCGGCGCCAACCTGCGCGGCACCGACGTGGTGGGCCGCGTGCAGTCGACCTACTTCCGCGCGCCCGCGCTGCTGGGCCTGCTGAAGAACAAGCCGGCCTGGGCCACCTTCGCGCTCAATCCGCGGCGCTGCGGCAACGTCTATGCGATCGACGGGCGCGAGACCTGGCTGCTGCACAACTACCTGCTGGCCGACGAGACCGACTTCGAATCGATCGACCGCGACTGGGCGATCCGCCAGATCCTCGGCGTGGGCGCGGACTTCGAGTACGAGGTGATCTCGAAGGAGGACTGGATCGGCCGCCGCCTGGTGGCCGAGCGCTTCCGCGACCGCCGCGTCTTCATCTGCGGCGACGCGGCCCACCTGTGGATCCCGATGGCGGGCTACGGCATGAACGCCGGCATCGCCGACGCGATGAACCTGTCGTGGCTGCTCGCGGGCCACCTGCGCGGCTGGCTCGCCGAGGCCGCGCTCGACGCGCACGAGGCCGAGCGCCAGCCGATCACCGAGCAGGTCTCGAAGTTCGCGATGAACCATGCGCTGGCCCTGCAGAAGCAGCGCGAGGGCGTGCCCGAAGGCATCGAGGCGCCGGGCCCCGAGGGCGACGCGCTGCGCGCCGCGCGCGGCCAGGCGCTGTACGACCTCAACGTGCAGCAGTACTGCTGCGGCGGGCTGAACTTCGGCTACTTCTACGACGCCTCGCCGCTGATCGCCTACGACGGCGAGGCCGCGCCGGCCTACACCATGTACGACTTCAAGCCATCCACCGTGCCCGGCTGCCGCGTTCCGCACCTGTGGCTGGCCGACGGCCGCTCGCTCTACGACGCGATGGCCGCGCTCGGCGAGGGCTACGTGCTGCTGCGCCGCGACCCGGCGCTCGATGTGGCACCGCTCGCGGCCGCCGCCGCCGCGCGCGGGCTGCCGCTGCGCGTGCTCGACATCGACGGCCCCGAGGCCGCCGCGCTCTACGACCGCGCGCTCGTGATCTCGCGCCCCGACCAGCACGTGGCCTGGCGCGGCGATGCCGTGCCGGCCGATCCCGAGGCGCTGGTCGACCTGCTGCGCGGCGCCACGCCAGCCGCTGCTTCCGAATCCAACGAAGAAAGAGAGACATCCGCATGAACCGCCGCCACGCCCTGCGCCAGCTCGGTGCCCTGTCCGCCGCCGCCTGCGCCGCCGGCCCGCTCGCCGCGCTGGCGCAGAACGACAAGCCCATCACCATCGTCGTGCCCTACGCGCCCGGCGGCACCACCGACATGCTCGGCCGGCTGATCGCGCAGCAGCTCGGCACGGCGCTCGGCCGCACCGTGATCGTCGACAACAAGCCCGGCGCGGGCACCGCCATCGGCGCCTCGCAGGTGGCGCGCTCGGCGCCCGACGGCTCGACCCTGCTGGTGGCCACCAGCACCACGCTCGCGATCAATCCCTGGCTCTACAAGAAGCTCTCGTACGACCCGGCGAAGGACTTCGCGCCCGTGGGCCTGATCGGCGCGGTGCCGCTGATGGTGGTGGTGCATCCCTCGGTGCCCGCGCGCACGCTGGCCGAACTGGTGGCGCTCGCCAAGTCCAAACCCGAGGGCCTGAGCTACGGCTCGGCCGGCAACGGCAGCCCGCAGCACCTGGGCGCCGAGATGTTCAAGTTCGCCACCGGCACCGCGATGACCCACGTGCCCTACAAGGGCAGCGCGCTCGCGCTCACCGACCTGCTCGGCGGCCAGCTGCAGCTGATGTTCACCGACATCGCGCCGGCGCTGCAGCACGTGCGCAGCGGCAAGCTGCGCGCGCTGGCCGTGACCTCGAAGAAGCGCCAGCCCACCTTCCCCGACGTGCCGACGGTGGCCGAGTCGCGGCTGCCGGGCACGGCCGATTTCGAGGCCGTGGCCTGGCAGAGCATCGTCGCGCCCGCGGGCACGCCGGCGCCGGTGGTCGAGCGCCTGAGCCAGGAGATCGCGAAGGTGATCGCCCAGCCCGCGCTGCGCCAGAAGCTCGAGAACGACGGCTTCGAGCCCGGCTCGAGCACGCCCGCGCAGCTCGCGGCCTACATCCGCAGCGAATCGGAACGCTGGGGGCAGGTGATCCGCGCCTCGGGCGCGACCGTCGACTGAAGTCCTCCACCCTGGCCCGAGCGCGGGCCAGGGTTATCCCGTAGCCGTGTTTTTTTTGCCGATCATTTAACATGTTAAATAAATCGATCGACATGAGTACCGCCTTCACCCACCGCAACCTTCCGCGCCTGCTGTTGCAGGCGCGCGAAGCCGTCATGGCCCACACCCGGCCCAGCCTGCGCGTGCATGCGCTGTCGGACCAGCAGTGGCGCGTGCTGCGCGTGCTCGGCGAACACGGCGCGGTCGAAACCGGCCGCGTGGCCCGCGAGGCCTTCATCCTCGGGCCCAGCCTCACGGGCGTGCTCGCACGCATGGAGCGCGACGACCTGATCACGCGCAGCCGCGACCCGGCCGACCAGCGCCGCACCGTGGTCGAGGCCACGCCGCGCGGCATGAAGCTGGTGAACAAGCTGTCCTCGAGCATCGAGGCGCACTACCAGTGGATGGAGCAATCCCTGGGCAAGGACAAGCTCGGCCAGCTCTACGAGCTGCTCGACGAACTGATCGCACTGGAACAGCCATGAGCCCCCCTTCTTCACCTTCCCATTTCCTTCCCACCGGCACCGTCTACGGCACGCTGCTCAACTTCCGCGCCGAGGTGGAGGCGCTCGCGCCGCAGATGAGCGCCCCGCCCTACAAGGCGCCGCCCAAGGCCCCGGTGCTCTACGTCAAGACCGCCAACACCTGGAGCCCGCACGGCGCCGCGATTCCGGTGCCGGCGAACGTGCCCGAGGTCGAGGTGGGCGCGAGCATCGGCATGGTGGTGGGCGCCGACGGCGACATCGAAGGCTTCGTGCCGATGAACGACCTGTCGGTGCCGCATGCGAGCTTCTTCCGCCCGCCGGTCAAGTTCAAGTGCCTCGACGGCTTCCTCGGCATCGGCCCCGCGCTGCGCGACGCGCAGGAGGTGGACGATCCCGCGGCGTTCCGCGTCGAGGTGCGCATCAACGGGGAAGTCCGGCAGACGCTGGACTTCTCCACGCTGGTGCGCCCCGCGCGCCAGCTGCTGGCCGAGGTCGGCGAATTCATGACGCTGGCACACGGCGACGTGCTGATGCTCGGCTGCGGCGCGGGCCGGCCGCTGGCGCGCGTGGGCGATCGCATCGAGATCTCGGCGCCGGGCTTCGAGACGCTCACCAACACCCTGGTTGCAGAAGAAAAGGGAGCCGCCGCATGAAGCACGCACGCATCCGCTACGAGAGCGCCGTGCACGAGGCCGTCGAACACGACGGCGCGCTGCGGCTGGCCGATGGCCGCGTGGTCGGCTTCGACGCCGTCGACTGGCTGCCGCCGCTCGCGCCCACGCCGCGCCCGCGCACCATCCTCGCGCTCGGCCTCAACTACGCCGACCATGCGAAGGAACTTGAGTTCAAGGCGCCCGAGGAGCCGCTGGTCTTCGTCAAGGGCCAGAGCGCGCTGATCGGCCATCGCCAGAAGACCTTCCGCCCGGCCGGCGTGCAGTTCATGCACTACGAGTGCGAACTCGCGATCGTGATCGGCAAGACCGCGCGCCACGTGAAGCGCGACGACGCCTACGACTTCATCGGCGGCTACACCGTGGCCAACGACTACGCGATCCGCGACTACCTCGAGAACTGGTACCGCCCCAACCTGCGCGTGAAGAACCGCGACACCTGCACGCCGATCGGCCCCTGGCTGGTCGATGCGAAGGACGTGGCCGACCCGATGGCGCTCGCGCTGCGCACCACGGTCAACGGCCAGGTCACGCAGCAGGGCAACACGCGCGACATGATCTTCGACGCACCCTTCCTGATCGAGTACTTCAGCCGCTTCATGACGCTGTCGCCCGGCGACCTGATCCTCACCGGCACGCCCGACGGCGTGGTCGACTGCCAGCCCGGCGACGAGGTCGTGACCGAGATCGAGGGCATCGGCGCGCTGGTCAACACCATCGCGGCGGCTTGATTTTTTCCAGCGCGCCCGCGCGGCGCGCTCTCCTTTTCCATCCACACGCCCAAGAAATCAGCGGAGACGACACGACATGATCACCGGCAAGAAGCTCCTCCAGTCCGTGGCCGCAGCCACGATGGCGCTGGCCGTCTCGGCCCTCGCCGTCGCGCAGACCGCCTATCCCGCCAAGCCGGTGCGCTGGGTGGTCGGCTATCCGGCCGGCGGCGGCACCGACTTCCTCGCGCGCACCGTGGGCGCGCAGGTGTCGCAGCAGCTGGGCCAGCCGGTGCTGGTCGACAACCGGCCCGGCGCCGGCGCGATCATCGCGTCGGAGAACGTGGCGCGCTCGGCCGGCGACGGCTACACCGTGTTCTCGGCCGACAACGGCGTGCTGGTCTACAACCCCGCGCTCTACAAGAAGCTGCCCTACGACGCCGAGAAGGACTTCGCGCTGGTCGGCATGATGGGCCGCTCGCCGCTGATCATCACGGCCGCGCCCAATGCGGGCATCGCCGACGCGAAGGCGCTGCTGGCCGCGCTCAAGGCCTCGCCCGGCAAGTACAGCATCGCGACGCCGGGCACCGGCAGCCCGCACCATCTCGCCTACGAACTGTTCCAGCGCGAAGCCGGCGTGTCGATGCTGCACGTGCCCTACAAGGGCGGCGCGCCCGCGCTGCAGGACCTGATGGGCGGCCAGGTCGCGCTGATGATGCTCGACCTGCCCAGCGGCGTGAGCGCGGTCAAGGCCGGCAAGGTGGTGCCGCTGCTCGCCATGTCGGCCGAGCGCGTGCCGCAGCTGCCGAACATACCCACCGCCAGGGAACTGGGCTTCGCCAACGTCGAGGCCTACACCTGGCAGGGCCTGGTCGTGCCCGCGGCCACGCCGAAGGAAGTGCAGGCCAAGCTCGGCACCGAGCTGCAGAAGGCCATGGCCGATGCCGGCGTGCGCCAGAAGCTCTACGACGCCGGCTGGGAGGCCCGCCCCGCCGACGCCACCGAAATGACGCGCTACACCGATGCGGAGCGCAAGAAATGGCATGCCTTGATCAAGGCACGCGACATCAAACTGGACTGAACCGGATTCCCTCATGCAACAGATCGACCATCTCATCGGCGGCAAGTCCGTCAAGGGCTCGGACTACTTCGAGACCGTCAACCCCGCCACGCAGGAAGTGCTGGCCGAAGTCGCCTCCGGCGGCGAGGCCGAGGTGAACGCGGCCGTGGCCGCCGCCAAGGAGGCCTTTCCCAAGTGGGCCGGCATGCCCGCGCCCGAGCGCGCGAAGCTGATCCGCAAGCTCGGCGACCTGATCGCGAAGAACGTGCCCGAGATCGCGCAGACCGAGACCAACGACTGCGGTCAGGTCATCGCGCAGACCGGCAAGCAGCTGGTGCCGCGCGCGGCCGACAACTTCTACTACTTCGCCGAGATGTGCACGCGCGTCGACGGCCACACCTATCCCACGCCCACGCACCTGAACTACACGCTGTTCCACCCGGTCGGCGTGTGCGCGCTGATCAGCCCGTGGAACGTGCCCTTCATGACCGCCACCTGGAAGGTCGCGCCCTGCCTGGCCTTCGGCAACACGGCCGTGCTGAAGATGAGCGAGCTCTCGCCGCTCTCGGCCGCGCGCCTGGGCGAGCTGGCGCTCGAGGCCGGCATTCCGCCCGGCGTGCTGAACCTGGTGCACGGCTACGGCAAGGAAGCGGGCGAACCGCTGGTGGCGCACCCCCGACGTGCGCGCGATCTCGTTCACCGGCTCCACCGCCACCGGCAACCGCATCGTGAAGAGCGCGGGCCTCAAGAAGTTCAGCATGGAACTCGGCGGCAAGAGCCCGTTCGTGATCTTCGACGACGCCGACCTCGACCGCGCGCTCGACGCGGCCGTGTTCATGATCTTCAGCAACAACGGCGAACGCTGCACCGCCGGCTCGCGCATCCTGGTGCAGCAGTCGATCTACGCCGACTTCGCGGCCAAATTCGCCGAGCGCGCCAGGCGCATCACGGTGGGCGACCCGCTCGACGAGAAGACCATCGTCGGCCGATGATCTCGCAGGCCCACCTGGCCAAGGTGCGCAGCTACATCGAGCTGGGCCCGAAGGAAGGCGCCACGCTGCTGTGCGGCGGCCTCGAAGCACCGAGCAACCTGCCCGACCGCGTGAAGAAGGGCAACTACGTGATGCCCACGGTGTTCGCCGACGTCGACAACCGCATGAAGATCGCGCAGGACGAGATCTTCGGCCCCGTGGCCTGCCTGATCCCGTTCCGCGACGAGGCGCATGCCATCGAGCTCGCCAATGACATCCAGTACGGCCTGTCGAGCTACGTCTGGACCGAGAACATCGGCAAGGCGCACCGCGTGGCCGCGGCCGTGGAGGCCGGCATGTGCTTCGTCAACAGCCAGAACGTCAGAGACCTGCGCCAGCCCTTCGGCGGCACCAAGGCCTCGGGCACGGGCCGCGAAGGCGGCACCTGGAGCTACGAGGTGTTCTGCGAACCGAAGAACGTGGCGGTGTCGATGGGCTCGCATCACATCCCGCACTGGGGCGTGGCATGAGCCTGGGTCGCCGCACGCTGCTGCAAGGCACGGCCGCGCTTGCGGCCCTGCCCATGCTGGCGCGCGCCCAGGCCGCGTGGCCGGCCCGGCCGGTGCGCATCGTCGTGCCCTTCCCGCCCGGCGGCACCACCGACTTCGTCGCGCGCCTGGTCGGCACCGAGCTCGCGAAGGCCTTGGGCCAGCCCGTGGTGATCGAGAACAAGCCCGGCGCGGGCACGGTGATCGGCGTCGACACGGTCGCCAAGGCCGCGCCCGACGGCTACAGCTTCGTCTGCGTGGCCAACAGCTTCGCGGCCAACCAGACGCTGGTGCGCAAGCTGCCCTACGACACGCTGAAGGACCTGCGCCCGGTGGCGCTGATGGGCATGTCGGAACACGTGCTCGCCACCCATCCGGGCAGCGGCCTGAAGACGCTGGCCGACCTGCGCGACCAGGCCAAGGCAAAGCCCGGCACGCTGAGCTTCGCCTCCTTCGGCAACGGCACCTCGGCCCACCTGTCGGGCGAGATGCTCAAGCTGCAGATGGGCCTGGACATCGTGCACGTGCCCTACAAGGGCCAGGGCCCGGCGCTGACCGACCTGCTCGGCGGCCAGGTCACGATGATGTTCGGCAACTGGCCCGAGTTCCGCGGCCATGTGGAGGGCGGCAAGCTGGTGGCGCTGGGCATGGCGACCGCGCAGCGCTCGCAGTACGCGCCGAACATTCCCACACTGGCCGAACAGGGCGTGGCGATCGAGTCCAATTCGTGGAACGGCCTGCTGGCGCCCGCCGGCACGCCCGACGCCGTGGTGCAGCGCGTGAACGCCGAGGTCAACCGCGCGCTCGCGGGACCGGTGGTGACCGAGGCCTTCCGCAAGGGCGGCATCGCGTCGCTGTCGGGCTCGCCCGAGCGCTTCGCGGTCTTCGTCCAGAGCGAGATCGCGAAGTACGGCGACGTGATCCGCAAGGCCAACATCCAGATCGAGGGCTGACCATGAGCCTCTATGCGATGCAGAAATTCCTGTTCGCGCTCAACCGCGATGCCGAGGTGCAGCGGCGCTATGCCGAAGGCGGCGACACGCGCAAGGCGCTGCTCGGCGGCTACGACCTCAGCGACGAGGAGCGCGAGGCCATCGACGGCGGCGACGTCGGCAAGCTCTACGTGCTGGGCTGCAACGGCCAGCTGCTGATGCACTTCGCGCCGCTCTTGGGCATTCCGTGGGCCGACTACCTCGAGGCCATGCGCGAGGGCGTGCGCAAGTACGGACCGGTGCGCGCCGGCATCTATGCAATGACAACCGGAACCGACGAGAAAGTGGCGGGCGTATGAGTCTCGTATTCGCAGGCGTGTGCAGCCACGCCCCCGGCATCACCGGCCGCGCGCATCTCGCCGACCCGGCGGTGAAGGACGAGTTCCACGCGCAGTTCCATCGCTTCGGCGAGGCCATGCGCGCGACCAAGCCCGACGCGGTGATCGTGATCGCGGCCGAGCACTTCGCGAACTTCTTCATGAACAACATGCCGGCCTATGCGATCGGCATGGCCGACAGCTACGAGGGCCCGATCGAGGACCCGAAGTGGCTCGGCATCGAGAAGCACACGATCCCGGGCGACGCCGCGCTGTCGCAACGGCTGATCCGCGAGGTGATGCAGACGGTTGACGTGGCCTATGCCGAGGAGTGGAAATTCGACCACGGCATCATGGTGCCGCTGAACTTCCTCACGCCGAACTTCGACACGAAGGTGATCCCGGTCAACATCAACTGCCAGGGCCCGCCGCTCACGCCGCTGCACCGCGCCTGGGCCTTCGGCGAGGCGCTGCGCCGCGCCTGCGACAAGGTGCCCGAGCGCATCGCGCTGGTGGGCACCGGCGGCATCTCGCACTGGCCGGCCACGCCCGACTCGGGCAAGGTCAATGCCGAGTGGGATGCCGAGTTCATGCGCCGCTGGTGCGCCAACGACCGCGAGGCGCTGCTGTCGCTCGACGACTACGGCGACGAGGCGACCTACCGCGAGGCCGGCCAGGGCGGCTTCGAGATCCGCACCTTCCTCAGCGTGGCCGCGGCTGCGCGCGGCCAGGGCGAGATCTTCCACATGAAGGCCATTCCGATCTTCGCGGTGACCTGCACGGCCGCGACGATGTCCGTTGTCTGAAGGAAAGAACACCATGCCCCACGTCACCGTCCAGTACACCGGCAACCTCGAAGCCGAAACCCGCATGGGCGACCTGTGCCGCGCTCTCGCGGCCACGCTCGTCGCGCAGAAGGACGCACAGGGCAAGCCCGTCTTTCCCATCGGCGGCACCCGCGTGCTCGCCTACCCCGCGGCCCAATACGCGGTGGCCGACGATGCGGACGACTACGCTTTCGTCTACGTCAATGTGCGCATCGCGGCAGGCCGCAGCGAGGAAGCGAAGAAGAAGGCCGGCGACGAATTGCTGGCCGTCCTGAAATCGCATTTCGAGCCCGTCTTTTCGCAACGCCACATCGGCATCACGCTGCAGATCGACGAGAGCCCCGGCCAGGTCTACGACGGCAAGCACAGCAACCTGCATCCCCTGTTCAACAAGAGCTGACCCCCACACACACCGCCATGCTTTCTTCCGACACCATCGCCCGGCTCGCGGCCGAATTGCACGAGAGCGAACGCTCGCGCGTGCAGGTCGAGCATTTCTCCAAGCGCTTTCCCGAGATGACCATCGAGGACGGCTATGCGATCTCGCGCGCATGGGTCAAGCAGAAGATCGCCGAGGGCCGCGTGGCCAAGGGTCACAAGATCGGCCTGACCTCGCGCGCGATGCAGCAGTCGAGCCAGATCACCGAGCCCGACTACGGCACGCTGCTCGACGACATGTTCTTCGAGCAGGGCTCCGACATCCCCTTCACGCGCTTCATCGCGCCGCGCATCGAGGTCGAGCTGGCCTTCATCCTCGGCAAGCCGCTCAAGGGCCCGGGCGTGACCATCTTCGACGTGCTCGCGGCCACCGACTACGTGGTGCCGGCGATCGAGATCATCGACGCGCGCATCGAGCAGTTCGACCGTCACACCAAGGCGCCGCGCAAGGTCTTCGACACCATCGCCGACAACGCGGCCAATGCCGGCATCGTGATCGGCGGGCGGCCGGTGAAGCCCGACGCGGTCGACCTGCGCTGGGTCAGCGCGCTGCTCTACAAGAACGGCGTGATCGAGGAATCGGGCGTGGCCGCGGCCGTGCTCAACCATCCGGCCACCGGCGTGGCCTGGCTCGCGAACAAGCTCGCGCCCTGGGACGAACACCTGGAGGCCGGCGAGGTCGTGCTCGGCGGCTCGTTCACGCGCCCGACCACCGCGCTGCCCGGCGACACCTTCCATGCCGACTACGGCCCGCTGGGCGCCGTGTCGTTCCGCCTCGTCTGACCTCTTCGGAATCCTCCATGCACACCCCCATCAACCTGTTCAAGAAGGCCATGGCCGAGAAGCGCGCCCAGATCGGCCTGTGGGTCGGCCTGGCCGACGGCTACGCGGCCGAGATCCTGGCCAGCACCGGCTACGACTGGCTGCTGGTCGACGGCGAGCACGCGCCCAACGACGTGCGCTCGGTGCTCGCGCAGCTGCAGGGCATCTCGAGCGCCTGGTCGGCGCTGCCCGAGGGCGCGACCCGGCCGCAGCCGATCGTGCGCGTGCCCGTGGGCGACACCACGCTGCTCAAGCAGTACCTCGACATCGGCGCGCAGACGCTGCTGGTGCCGATGGTCGACACCGCCGAGCAGGCCGCGCGCATGGTGCAGGGCATGCGCTATCCGCCCGAGGGCATCCGCGGCATGGGCAGCGCGCTCGCGCGGGCCTCGCGCTGGCAGGCCTATCCGAACTACCTGCACGAGGCCAATGCCCAGACCTGCCTGCTGGTGCAGGCCGAGACGGTGGAGGCGATGAAAAACCTCGACGCGATCGCGGCCACGCCCGGCGTCGACGGCGTGTTCATCGGCCCGGCCGACCTGTCGGCCTCGATGGGCTTCGTGGGCCAGCCCAACCATCCCGAGGTGCAGGCGGTGATCGCCGACGCGGTCGCGCGCATCCAGAAGGCCGGCAAGGCCGCGGGCATCCTCTCGACCACCGAGGAGCAGGCACGCAAGTGGCTCGCGGCCGGCGCCACCTTCGTGGCCGTGGGGGTGGACACCATCGTGCTGGCCGCGGCGGCGCGCCAGCTCGCCGCCAAGTTCAAGAACGGCGCCGCCCCGGCCGCGCCCGCTCCCAGCAGCTACTGAAGCAACGACAGGAGTCCGCATGCGCCGCCTCGCCCTCAAGTTCCTCGCCGCCGCCGCCGTGCTGGGCCTCGCGGCCTGCGCCCAACTCCCCGCCCCCGGCCCCGCCGCCCAACAGGAAGCCAACCGCCAGGCCGTGCTGGCCTTCTACGAGAAGGGCCTGAACCAGAAGGACGCCGAGGCCGCGCTCAAGTACGTGGGCAACCGCTACGTGCAGCACAACCCGACCGCGGCCGACGGCCCCGAGGGCTTTCGCAAGTTCATCGCCTTCCTGCGCGAGAAATTCCCGAACTCGAAGAGCGAGATCAAGCGCAGCTTCGCCGAGGGCGACTACGTGATCCTGCATGTGCACGCGGTGCGCGAGCCCGGCACGCGCGGCAATGCGATCGTCGACATCTTCAAGCTCGAGAACGGCAAGATCGTCGAGCACTGGGACGTGATCCAGCCGGTGCCCGAGACCGCCGCCAACAGCAACGGCATGTTCTGACCCTTTTCCCCCACCCGAGCCAGCCCGACGCCAGCCGATGACCACGCCCACCGATCCCAAGCCGCCGCGCTTCCGTTCCGCCACCATCCGCGAGGGCACGATCCGCGCGACCACGCGCAGCTTCCTGCATGCGCTGGGCCAGGACGACGAGGACATCGAGCGCCCGCACGTCGGCGTGTTCCACACCGGCGGCGAGATGAGCCCGTGCAACCTGAACCTGCGCGAGCAGGCGCAGCATGCCAAGACCGGCATCTACGCGGGCGGCGGCACGCCGCACGAATGCCCGGTGGTGTCGGTCAGCGACGGGCTGACCATGGCGCACTCGGGCATGCGCTTCTCGCTGATCTCGCGCGAGCTGATCGCCGACAGCGTGGAGGCCTCGGTGCGCGGCCACCAGTGGGACGGCATCTTCGCGATCGGCGCCTGCGACAAGAACCTGCCGGGCCTGATGATGGGCATGGTGCGCTGCAACGTGCCGAGCGTGTTCGTGCACGGCGGCTCGGCGCTGCCGGGCCAGATGCCCGGGCCCGACGGGCGCGACCTCAACGTGGTCGACACCTACGAGACCATCGGCAAGGTGCTGGCCGGCACGGCCACGCACGACGAGCTCGACGCCATGAGCCGCGCCTGCCTGCCCACGGCCGGCGCCTGCGCGGGGCAGTTCACGGCCAACACCATGGGCATGGTGTCGGAGGCACTGGGCCTCGCGCCGATCGGCTCGAGCATGGTGCCGGCCGTGTTCAGCGAGCGCGCGCCGCTGATGCGCCGCGCCGCGAAGACGCTGATGAAGGCCGTGATGGGCGACAGCCCGCTGCCGCGCGACATCGTCACGCGCAAGGCGCTCGAGAACGCCTGCGCCGTGGTCTCGGCCACGGGCGGATCGACCAATGCCGCGCTGCACCTGCCGGCGATCGCGCACGAGGCCGGCATCCGCTTCCACCTCGACGACGTGGCCGAGGTGTTCGCGCGCACGCCGCTCATCGCCGACCTGCGCCCGGGCGGGCGCTACCTCGCGCGCGACGTGTTCTACATCGGCGGCGCCGGCGTGATCCTGCGCTCGCTGCTCGAGCAGGGCTTCCTGCATGGCGACGTGCTCACCTTCACCGGCCGCACCATGGCCGAGGAACTGGCCGGCGCCCTGGCGCCCGACGGCCACGTGGTGCGCGAGGCCGGCAACCCGATCACGCGCGACGGCGGGCTGGCGGTGCTCAAGGGCAACCTCTGCCCCGACGGCGCGCTGCTCAAGACCGCCGGCCTGCAGACGCTGGTGCACCGCGGCCCGGCGCGCGTCTTCGATTCGGAGGAACAGGCGCAGACCGCGGTGCAGAACCGGCGGTACGAAGCGGGCGACGTGATCGTGATCCGCAACGAGGGCCCCCGGGGCAGCCCCGGCATGCGCGAGATGCTGGGCATCACCGCCCTGCTCTACGGCCAGGGCATGGGCGACAAGGTGGCGCTGCTGACCGACGGGCGCTTCTCGGGCGCCACGCGCGGCCTGTGCATCGGCTATGCCGGGCCCGAGGCGGCCGACGGCGGGCCGATCGCGGCGCTGCGCGACGGCGACCTGATCGCGATCGACGCGCGCGCGGCGGCGCGCACCATTTCGGTGGAACTGACGGACGAGGAGATCGCGCGGCGCCTCGCCGGACGTGGAGTAAACGCGGGGGTCCCGCACGGTGGCTTGCTGGAAAAATACGCGCTCACCGTGCGTCCTGCCCACCAGGGCGCGGTGACCCATTCGGGCGCGGTCACCTGGCTGCGCGACGAGTCCTGACCCCCAACCACCGTTACCCGGAGACAGAACCATCATGAGCTTCACCCGCCGCCAGCTGCTGCAGTCCACCGGCGCCTCCGCGCTGCTCGCCGGCATCGGCCAGCGCGCCTTCGCGCAGGCCGGCATCGAGACCGCGACTATCGTCACCGGCTTCGCGGCCGGCGGCACCTCGGACACCATCTGCCGCCGGGTCGCGACCAAGCTGAGCCCCGATTACGCGCGCGCGGCGGTGGTGGAGAACCGCACCGGCGCGGGCGGCCAGATCGCGGTCAGCTACGTCAAGGGCCGCCCGGCCGACGGCACCACGATCCTGCAGACGCCGACCTCGATCCTCACGATCTACCCGCACATCTACAAGAAGCTGCCGTACGACCCGATGGTCGACATCACGCCCGTGACCATCGGCTGCATCTTCGACTTCGGCTTCGCGGTCGGCCCGGCCGTGCCGGCCAGCGTGAAGACCGTGCCCGAATTCCTGGCCTGGGCCAAGGCCAACCCGGCCGGCGCCAACTACGGCTCGCCGGCCGCCGGCTCCACGCCGCACTTCATCGGCGCGCTGCTCGGCAAGAAGGGCGGCGTCGAGCTCAAGCACGCGGCCTACCGCGGCACGCAGCCGGCCATGCTCGACCTGCTGGGCGGCAACATCTCGGCGGTGTCGGGCCCGATCGGCGACATCACGCAGCACCTGCCCACGGGCAAGGTGCGCATCCTCGGCGTCTCGGGCGCCAAGCGCAGCCGCTTCGCGCCCGACGTGCCGACCTTCGGCGAGCAGGGCATCCAGGACATGGCGCACAGCGAGTGGTTCGCCTTCTTCCTGCCGGCCAAGGCCTCGCCCGAGCTGGTCGCGAGGCTCAATGCCTCGATGAAGAACGCGCTCGCGCAGAAGGACGTGGTCGACGGCCTCGGCACCTTCGGCCTGGAAGCCATGTCGTCCACGCCCGCCGAGCTGACCGAACTGTTGAAGAAAGACACCGCCAAGTGGGCGCCGATCGTCAAGGAAGTCGGCTTCACCGCGGAAGGCTAACCCCATGAAGGAACTGCAATGACCCCTCTCGCCACCACCACGCCGTCGTCCGCGTCGGCCCTGGTCCATCCCTCGATCCATCCCGACGAGCGCGCCGCGCGCGAGGAGCTCGCGGCCTGCTACCGCATCTTCGCGATGCTGGGCTGGACCGAGATGATCTACAACCACATCACGGTGCGGCTGCCCGACAGCGTGACCGGTGGCGAGAAGCAGTTCCTGATCAATCCCTTCGGCCTGCACTACAGCGAGGTGACGGCCAGCAACCTGGTGAAGATCGACCTGCAGGGCCGCGTGCTCGACGGCTCGACCTTCCCGGTCAACCCGGCAGGCTTCACGGTGCATGCCGCGATCCACGACGGCCTCGAGGGCGCGCACTGCGTGATGCACACGCACACCACCGCGGGCGTGGCCGTGGCCTGCCTGCAGGGCGGCCTGCAGCAGACCAACTTCTACACCGCGCAGCTGCACGGCATGGTGGCCTACCACGAGTTCGAGGGCATCACCATCCACGCCGACGAGGGCCCGCGCCTGCTCAAGAGCATCGGCGACCGCAACGCGGTGATCCTGCGCAACCACGGCCTGCTGGCCTGGGGCCAGACCTTGCCGCAGACCTTCGCGATCCTCTGGACCCTGCAGCGCGCCTGCGAGATCCAGATGGCGACCTTCTCGATGGGCGCCGCGATCCCCGTGAGCGAGGAGATCGCGAGCCGCTGCACGCGCGACGCGTTGCAGTTCAGCCCCGCGCACGGCGCCGGCCAGGACGTGTTCAATGCCCTGGTGCGCCAGGTCGACCGCATCGATCCTTCCTACCGCGCCTGAGCGCGACTGACCACTACGATCGACCCATGAAGATCTGCATTTACGGCGCCGGCGCGATCGGCGGATGGATCGGCGTCGGCCTCGCGCAAGCGGGCCAGCGCCTCAACGTGGTGGCGCGCGGCGCCACGCTCGAAGCGCTGCGGCGCGACGGCCTCTCGCTGATGCGCGGCGACGTGCGCACGCGCGTGCCGGTCAACGCGGTGGCCGACCCGGAAGAGCTCGGCGTGCAGGACCTGGTGGTGATCGCCGTCAAGGCGCCGGCGCTGGCCGGCGTGGCCGAGCGCATCGCGCCGCTGATCGGTGCCGACACCCTGGTGCTGACCGCGATGAACGGCGTGCCCTGGTGGTTCCTCGAGGGCGGCTTCGGCGGCCCCATCGCGGGCCACCGCCTGGGCGCGGTCGATCCCGACGGCGCGATCGCTCGCGCCATTCCCGCCGCCAACGTGATCGGCGGCGTGGTGCACTGCAGCTGTTCGCTCGACGCGCCCGGCGTGGTGCGGCACCACTTCGGCAACGGCCTGATCGTGGGCGAGCCCTCGGGCGAGGCCACGCCGCGCGTGAAGAAGCTGGTCGAACTGCTGCAGGCCACGGGCATCGAGACCACGCTGTCGCCGCAGATCCAGCGCGACGTCTGGTTCAAGCTCTGGGGCAACATGACGGTGAACCCGATCAGCGCGCTGACCGGTGCCACCACCGACCTGATCATGGGCGACGACTACGTGCGCGGCTTCATCTCGGCCGTGATGCTCGAGGCCAAGGAGATCGGCCGGCGCATCGGCATCGAGATCGCGCAGAGCCCGGAAGACCGCCACGCGGTCACGCGCAAGCTCGGCGCCTTCAAGACCTCGATGCTGCAGGACGTGGAGGCCGGCCGCTCGGTCGAGCTCGACGCCCTCGTGACCGTGGTGCGCGAGCTCGGCGAACTGACCGCCGTGGCGACGCCGTTCACCGATGCGCTGCTGGGCCTGGCGCGCCTGAAGACGCGGCAGCTCGGCCTGTACTGAGCGGCGCCTGCGCTACGCCAGCGTGCGCAGCGCGGCCTCGAGCACGCGCGCATGGTCCCGCGGATGCGCGGGCAGCCATTCGTGCAGCTTGTGGCCCGCGCCCGCGAGCCGCAGCACTTCCACGCTCTTCGCGCGCCGCGCCCGCTGCGTGTACTGCGCGAGCACCGCGGCGGGAATGACCGCGTCCTCGCCGCCGAGCACCAGCAGCAGCCGGCCCTCGAAGCGATCGAGCGCGGCGAAGGCCGGCGAGGCCGCGTAGTCCTCGTCGCGGGTCGCGCGCAGGACGCCGTGGAAGCGCGGGCCGAAGGGCGCGTCCTCGGCCTCGGCCACGTAGGCGGCCGGGCAGAACAGCACCAGCGCGGACGGGTTCAGCACCGGGATCAGCGCGCAGGCGATGTGGCCGCCCATGCTGCTGGCGATCAGCGACAGCGGCCGGCCCGGTGCCACCCGTTCGGCGACGGTCCGCGCCTGCGCCACACGGTGCGCGAGGCTCGATCCCTCGAGCTGCCCGCCGCTCTCGCCATGGCCGCAGAAGTCGAAGGAGGCGCAGGGCACGCCGCCGTGCACCAGGCCGTCGAGCAGGTAGCGGATGCCGCGCCGCGAGGCCTGGACGCCGCCGCCATGCAGCGCCAGCACGCGGGGCGGCTCGCCCAAAGCATTCGGAAGGATCGAGCCCCGCAGGGTGTGGGGGGCCATGGGCCACGGAGAAATCGGTCATGCGCGCCGAGGATGCCATGCCGGGCGGCTCAAGCTCGGCGCGGCGGCAGCGTGACCCACCACGCGGCCGCGACGATCATCGCGCCGCCGATCCAGCCGCCGGGGCCGACCCGTTCGCCGAAGCCCCAGACCGCGATCAGCGCGCCGAACACCGGCTCGCTGCCCATCAGCAGCGACACCCGGCTCGGGCTGGTGCGCGAGGCCGCATGGTTCTGCGCGAAGAAGGCGAACACGGTGCACAGCAGCACGAGGTAGGCCATGCCCCACCAGAACGAGGCCGTGGCCGGCGGCACATGCCAGGCACCGCCCGACACCGCGAGCGCCAGCACGGCCGCGCCCAGCGCCATGGTGCCCGCCTGCACCGCCGTCAGCGTGAGCGCCGGCAGCGCATGGCGGCCCGCGAGGCGGCGCGTCAGGCAGACCATGAGGGCGCGCAGCACGGCGGCCGCGACCATCAGCGCATCGCCCCAGCCCAGGCCGGCCGAGCTGGCCGAGGCATGCGCGCTCAGCGACAGCAGCGCGGCGCCCGCGAGCGAGATCGCCGCGGCCGCGAACACGCGCGGCGCGGGCCGCTCGCCGAGCAGCCACCATTCGGCCAGCGGCGTGAAGGCCACGCACAGGCTGATCAGGAAGGCGGCGTTGCTCGCGCTGGTGAGCGAGACGCCGAAGGTCTCGCAGACGAAGATCGCGAGCAGGTTCGCGCCCAGCAGTCCGCCCACCGCGAGCCCCTGCCGCCACCGCGGCCCGACGAGCGGGCGCAGCGCGGGCAGCAGCACGAGGAAGGTCAGGCCGAAGCGCAGCGCGATGAATTCGAGCACCGGCAACTGCAGGGTGGCCTGCTTGGCGACCGCGTAGCTGCCGCCCCAGACCGCCGCCACCAGCAGCAGCATGAGTTCGGCCATGCCGAAGCCGGGCCGGGCCGGCATGCCGCCGGGGGTGAGGGCGATGCCGCCCGCGCGCTTTGAATCCATACTCCGCCTGTTCGATGCCGATGCCCGCGCGCCATGCGCGGGGACCGAGGCGGAATTGTTCCGGGCCTCGATCGCGGCGGGTAGCCATCCGCAGGAACAGGACTGTTGCACCGTGGGACCGAATTCATTCCTCAAGGTACTGCCCGAGATGGTGGCCTTCCTGCGCGTGGCCGAGCTCGGCAGCTTCTCGGCCGCGGCCGACCTGCTGGGCATCACGCCCTCGGCCGCGAGCCGGCAGGTGAAGCGGCTCGAGAAGGAGATCGGCGTGCAGCTGCTGCAGCGCACCACGCGCCAGCTGCGCCTGACCGAGGCCGGCGCCGAGGCCTTCGAACGCTGCCGCGAACTGGCGGCCGCGGCGCAGGACACGATGGCGCTGGCGCAGCGCTTCTCGGCCGAGCCGCGCGGGCTGGTGCGGTTGAGCGCGCCCAAGGCCTTCGCGCGCCGGGTGCTGCATCCGCTGGTGCTGGACTTCCTCGCGCGCCATCCCGCGGTCGACGTGCAGCTGATCGTGGAGGACCGCGACATCGATCCGATCCGCGAGGGCGTGGACCTCGTGGTGCGGCTCACCACCGAGCCGCCCGAGGGGCTGGTGGCGCGCCGGCTGATGGCGGTGGCGCACATCCTGGTGGCCGCGCCCGCGTACCTCGAGGGCCACGCGGCCATCGCGCATCCACGCGATCTCGCGGCCCACAGCTGCCTGTCGCTGGGCGAGCACGAACGCGACAACCACTGGCGCTTCAGCCGCCCCGGCGAGGACGACGTGGAAGTGACGGTGCACGGCCGCTACATCGCCAACCACAGCGAGATGCGCATGGAGGCCGCGACGGCCGGCCTGGGCGTGGCCTGCGTGCCGGCCTTCTCGGCGCAGCAGGCGCTGAGCGACGGCCGCGTGGCGCGCGTGCTCGGCGACTGGGAGTTCCGCGGCAACTACCACGGCCATGCGTGGATCCTCTATCCGCCGAACCGCTTCACGGTGCCCAAGTGCCGGGTGCTGATCGATCACTTGGTAGCGCGGCTAGGGACCGAGGGCTGAATGCGGGAACCGGACGCAGAGGACGCGAAGGTTTTGCAAAGAGCGCAAAAGAAACCGCAAGAAATTTCTTCTCTTTCGCGTCTTTCGCGAAACCTTTGCGTCCTCTGCGTCCGGAAGTCCGCTTTCACTGCGGCTGCAAGCCCGCCTGCTTCATCATCGCCTCGGTCAGCGCCATCTCCTGCGTGAAGCCGCGCGTGTAGTCGACGGCGCCCTGCGGGCTGGCCAGGCCGCCGTTCTCGGCCAGCGTGGCCTGCACCGCGGGCTGCGCGAGCGCCTTCTCGAAGGCCACGCGAATGCGCTCGGCGATCGCATCGGGCGTGCCGGCCGGCACCGAGATGCCGCCCCAGGAGGTCAGCTCGACGCCCTTCACGCCGAGCTCGGCCAAGGTGGGCACTTCGGGCAGCGAGGGGTTGCGGCGCGCGCCCGCGATCGCGAGCGCCCTGAGCTTGCCGGCCTGGATCTGCGGATAGGCCACCGACAGGATCGGCGTGCCGAACACCACCTGCCGGCCAAGGATCGCGTTGACCAGTTCCGAGGCGCCCTTGTAGGGCACGTGCGTGGCCTGCGCGCCGAGCGCGCTCAGCAGCAGCTCCACGCCGAGGTGCGAGGGCGTGCCGACGCCGCCCGAGGCGTAGTCGAGCTTGCCGGGCTGGGCCCGCGCCTTCGCGGCCAGATCGGACAGGCTCGCGATGCCCGCGTCGGCATGCACCACCAGCACGATGTCGGAGGTGGTGAGCCGCATGATGTGGCGGAAGTCCTTGAGCGCGTCGTAGCCGGGGCTGCGGTACATGCGCATGTTGGCCGCCATCGGCGCGGCCGAGTAGATCCAGGTGTAGCCGTCGGCCGGCGCGCGCGCCACCAGCCGCGCGCCGATGTTGCCGCCGGCACCGCCCTTGTTCTCGATCACCACCGGCTGGCCCAGCAGCGGGCCCACGGCCTCGGCGAGCACGCGCGCCGTGATGTCGGGGCCGGTGCCCGCGAGGTAGGGCACGACCCACTTGATCGGGCGCTCGGGCCAGGGCGCGGCGGCCGCGCGGGCACGCGAGGCGGCCGGCAGCGCGAAGGCGGCCAGCGCGGCGGAAGCGGTGCCGAGGAAGCGTCGGCGGTCCGTGAAGCACATGGGGTTGTCTCCTTGTCGTTCTTGGTCGAGGCGTTCAGCTCGAAAGCTCGCCGAGCAGCTCGCGCGCGATGGTGTTGCGCTGGATCTCGCTGGTGCCGGTCAGCACGCGGTACATGCGCAGCATGCGGAACAGGAACTCCACGCGCCGGCCCTGCACGATGCCCTCGCCGCCGTGGATCTGCACCGCGCGGTCGGCGATGCGGAAGGCCGACTCGGAGCAGAACAGCTTGGCCATCGAGGCCTCGGCGCGCGCCTCCGAGCCGGCGTCGATCTGGCGCGCGGTCGCGAGCATCAGCGCGCGCGCGGCCGCCAGCTCGGTCGCCATGTCGGCGAGCAGGTGCTGGATCGCCTGGAACTGGCCGATGGCGCGGCCGAACTGGCGCCGCTGGCTCGCGTACTCGCAGGCATCGCGCAGCGCCACCGCGGCCAGCCCCACCATCGCGGGGCAGTGCAGCAGGCGATTGACCGTGATGCGCCCGAGCGCGAGCGCGAGGCCGCGGCCGGGTTCGCCCACGAGGTTCGCCACCGGGATGCGGCAGTCCTCGAGCACGATGTCGCCGGTGTGCGACTGGCCGGCCATGGTCTTGTAGCCGGCCTCCACGCGCACGCCGGGCTGCGTGAGGTCGACGAAGAACGCGCTGACCTCGCGCTGCGCCGGGTCGCTCGCGGTGGAGGCCATCAGCACCGCGAAGTCGGCGAAGGGCGAGCCCGAGATGAAGCGCTTGCGGCCGTTGAGCACGAAGTGTTCGCCCTCGCGCACGGCGCGCGTCTGCACCGCGCCCGCGTCGGAGCCGGCCTCGGCCTCGGTCAGCGCGAAGCAGATCGCCTTCTCGGCGCGCGCCACCGGCACGATGAAGCGCTCCATGTGGTGCGGCGTGGCCTTGCGCACCAGCGCACCCACGCGCGGCGGGCCGCTGAGCTCGCCGAGCACGTGCGGCGCCAGCGGCGAGCCGCTCGCATAGATCGCTTCCTTGACGAGCACGTGGTCGAGCACCGAGAGGCCGAGCCCGCCCATGGCTTCGGGCAGGGTCATGCCGTAGAAGCCCAGTGCCTGCGAGCGGCGCCAGACCTGCCGCAGCAGCTCGCGGCTCGCGCCGTGCTCGTGGTCGATGCCGTGCGCGCGCACCAGGTCGGCGAGCTCGCCGTGCAGGAAGTCCTCGATGCGCGCGATCAGCTCGGCCGCGCGCGCGGAACCTTCGAAGGGGCGCGCATGGGCGCCGGACGGCGGGAGGGATGCGTTCATGTCCGTGCCTTCCTTCAGTTGACCATGCGGCTCTGGCCGGCCCAGTACGGCGCCTGGATCGCCTTGCGCGCGACCTTGCCGTTCGGGTTCTTCGGCAGCGCGCCCACGAACTCCACGCGGCGCGGCCGCTTGAAGCCGCCGAGCCGCTCGGCGCAGAAGGCATCGAGCGCGCCCGTATCGAGCGCATGGCCGGGCTTGAGCACCACGTGCGCGGCCACGGCCTCGCCCCACTTGTCGTCAGGCACGGCGAACACGCAGGCATCGGCGACGGCCTCGTGCTGGTAGAGCACGGCCTCGACCTCCGAGGGATAGACGTTGAAGCCGCCGCTGATCACCATGTCCTTCTTGCGGTCGACGATGTACACGAAGCCCTGGTCGTCGGCGCGCGCGAGATCGCCCGTGTGGTAGCGGCCGTTCTTCAGCACCTCGGCCGTGAGCTCGGGCGCGCGCCAGTAGCCGGCAAACACGTCGGGGCCGCTGACCACGATCTCGCCGATCTCGCCGCTGGCCACGGGCTGGCCCGCGTCGTCGACGATCTCCACCAGCGACTCGAGGAAGGGCCGGCCGCACGAGGCCAGCCGCTCGGGCGCGGCGGCGCGCGCGAACAGGTGGTCCTCCACGCCGAGGCCGCAGACGCCCGAGGTGGTTTCGCCCGCGCCGTAGCCCTGCGACAGCACCGGGCCGAACACGTCCATGGCGCGCAGGATGCGCGCGGGCGCCATCGGCGCGGCGCCGTAGCCCAGGCGCTGCAGGTCGGGCAGCGGGCGGTAGCGGCCCTCGAGCTCGGCCAGCAGCATGTTGATCATGGTCGGCACCATGAAGGTGTGGGTCACGCGCTCGGCCTTCATGTCGGCGAGGAAGCGGCCGGGCTCGAAGCCCGCGAACAGCCGGATGGTGGCGCCGCTGCACAGCGCGGGCACGATCTGCATGCCCGAGGCATGGGTGACCGGGCCGACCAGGCCCAGCAGGTGGCCTTCGCGCATGCCCTCGGAACGCACGAGGAACTTGCGCAGCTGCGCGAGCCGGTTGCCGAAGGTCTGCATCGCGGCCTTGAGCACGCCCGAGGAGCCCGAGGTGTAGTGCAGCACCGCGAGCTCGTCGGCCTCGACGCGCGCGGCCTCGAAGGCGTCGCTGGCGCGGCCGAGCGCGCCCTCGTAGGAGGCGGCGTCGCCCTCGGGCACGTCGACGAACAGCAGCATGGGGCGCGCGTCGCCCTTCAGGTGCGGCAGGAAGGCTTCGGCACGCTCGGCCGTGGTGACGATCAGCGCGGCGCCGCTGTTGGCGACGATCTCGCCGACCTCGGCGGGCGAGAGCCGCGCATTGAACGGCGCCTTGACCAGCGCGGCCTTGTAGCAGGCCAGCTCGACCTCGACGATCTCGATGCAGTTCGGCAGGTAGATGCCGACGCGGTCGCCGCGCGCGAGGCCGAGCCCCAGCAGCGCGTTGGCGAGCCGGTTGGAGCGGCGGTCGAGCGCCTCGTAGCTGAGGCTGCGGGATTCGGTGCGCAGCGCGATCCGCGGGCCGTGCAGGCGCGCGCAGCGCGAAACGAGTTCGCCGACGTTGGCGACCCGGGGGGTGGTCTGGGGCAAGGGTGTCTCCTGGATGCAGGCATGCGTTCGTGCATGCGATGCGCCACTGTCCGCCAAAGCGGCCCGGCACAGGAAATACCGTTTGCTGATGCCGAGCCATCAATCGCATTGATGGCCCGGCTCGCGAGAAGCGCGTCGCGCTATGCCTCGGGCTCGACCTCGGCCAGCAGCTCGGCCTCCCAGCGGCCCTCGGCGATCAGCCGCGCGGCCTGCCGCACGAGCGAACGCGCCACCACCCGCGCGGCGGGATCGGGCGCGCGGTCGGCCGGCGTGGCGATGAAGTAGCTGCGCTGCAGCGCGGGCCGCACCACGCGCGCCGCGATCCAGCCTTCGCCCGCGGGCGGGTTGTCCGACAGCGCGCAGGCCGGCGTGAAGGTGAAGCCGGCGCCGCAGACGTAGAGCGAGCGGATCACGCGCGCCGAGTCGTGCTCGTGCGCGAGGTTGAGCGCCACGCCGAGCGTGGCCGCGGCCTCCTCCACGCGCTGGCGGATCGCGAAGCGGCGCGACTGCAGCACCAGCGGCAGCCGGGCCGCGTCGGCGAAATCGATCTCGGGCCGCGGCGCGCTCCGGGCCTTGCCGCGCCGGCCGGCGCGCAGGCGCGGCGCCACGCTGGCGTCGCGGTCGAAGCCGCAGGCGAAGATGGCCTCGCGCGCGAGCGGGCGGCAGGCCAGGCCCTCGACCTGCGGCGTGTCGACCAGGATGCCGACGTCGGCGCGGCGGTCGAGCATGGCCTTTCTCACCATCAGGCTCAGGTCGTCGAGCACGAACACGCGGATGCGCGGATGCGAGGCCTTGAGCTCGGCCAGCACCGGCCCGAGCAGCAGCGAGGCCAGCAGGAAGGGCACGGCCACCGTGACCGAGCCCTCGGGGCCCTGCGGCAGCCGCTGGATGCGCTCTCGCACCGCATCGGCATCGGACAGCAGGCGCCGCGCGTCCTCGTAGAGCTGCAGGCCCGCGGGCGTGGGCGTGACGCCCGCGTGCGAACGCTCGAACAGCTGCGCGCCGAGCTCGGCCTCGAGCTTCTTGATCTGCGCCGTGAGCGCCGGCTGCGCGATGTAGAGCGTGCCCGCGGCGCGAGAGAGGCTGCCGGCCTCGAGCACGGCGATGAAGTAGCGCAGGGTGCGCAGGTCCACGGCGCGGGCTCCGGCCTCAGCGCCCGAGCAGCATGCGCACCGCCGCGGGCAGGCTGCGCGCCTCGGGCAGGAAGTGGTCGAGAGCGGCGCCGAGGATCACCGCGCAGGCGACCGCGCCCAGCAGCGGCTTCCAGGTCAGCCGCACCGCCGCCATGAGCCAGCCCTCGCGCGCCACGCGCACCGCGGCGCGCGCCGAGGCGTACGAGAACGCCACCTCGATCGCCACGGCCAGCAGCGCGTCCCAGCTGAAATACAGCAGCACCAGCGAGCCGGCGCCGAGCACGACGGCGATGCAGATCAGGAAGATCGCGACCACCGGCACGACCACCACGGCGCCCTCGTCGGCACCGCCGGCGACATCGAGCGCGCCGCTGGCGGCATCGGACAGCAGGCCGCCGTCCGCGCTGGCGCCCGAGCGCGCGAGCGCGCTGCCCGCGTCGAAGGCCAGCTCGCCGGCATCGCCCGCATCGACCGCGTCACCGAGGTCGGCGCGCCCCTCCACCAGCCGCTGCGCCCACCAGCGCAACACCAGCAGGTAGCCGAGGTAGCCCACGCCCAGGGTCATGAAGTAGCGCACCGCCAGCGACTGCACGCCCAGCAGGTGCATCTGCAGCGCCGAGGCGCCCCACATCAGCAGCAGCGTGAAAGTGCCGATCAGGATGCCGTGCGTGCGCAGGCTGTGGTGGCGGTGCAGGTCGCGCTCGACCTGCGTCTCCCAAAGGCGCACCGAGCGCCAGTTGGAGAGGACCTTCATCGGTCGTGGTCGACGGTCTCGGGTGCGAAGGGCACGCGCTGGGCCACCGCGCACATCAGCTCGTAGCCCACGGTGCCCGCGGCCCGCGCCACCTCGTCGATGGGCAGCACCGCATCGTTGACGGCCGAGCGGCCCCACAGCGTGACCTCGGTGCCGAACTGCGCGTCGGGCACGAGCGTGAGGTCGACCGTGATCATGTCCATGCTGACGCGCCCGACCATGCGCGTGCGCACGCCGTTGACCAGCACCGGGGTGCCGGTGTCGCAGTGGCGCGGGTAGCCGTCGGCATAGCCGACCGCCGCGATGCCGATCCTGAGCGGCGCCTCGGCCGTGAAGCGCGAGCCGTAGCCGATGGTGTCGCCCGGTTGCAGGGTCTGCACGCCGATCAGCTTCGTCGACAGCGTCATGGTGGGCTGCAGCTGCCAGTGGGCGGCATCGTTGGCCGGGAAGTCGGGGGCGCTGCCGTACAGCACGATGCCGGGGCGCACCCAGTCGGCGCGCGTGCTGTCGGCATGGCGCAGGGTGGCGGCGCTGTTGGCGATGGAACGCTCGCCGGGCAGGTCGCGCGCGGCGCGCTCGAAGGCCTCGACCTGGTGCGCGATGCCGCGCTCGCCGTCGGCGTCGCTGAAGTGGGTCATCAACGAGATCTCGTCGACCTGGGTCAGCGCGTTGAGGCGGGTCCAGGCGGCGGCGAAGCGCTCGGGCGTGAAGCCCAGGCGGTTCATGCCCGAGTTCATCTTGAGGAATACGCGGTGCGGCTGCAGGGTCTTGTGGGCCGCGAGCATGTCGATCTGCTCGTCGCAGTGCACCGTGTGCCACAGGTCGAGCCGCGAGCACAGCTCGAGGTCGCGCGCCTCGAACACGCCCTCGAGCAGCAGCACCGGCCCGCGCCAGCCCAGCGCGCGCACGCGTTGCGCCTCGGCCAGGTCGAGCAGCGCGAAGCCGTCGGCGCCGCGCAGCCCCTCGTAGACGCGCTCGATGCCGTGGCCGTAGGCATTGGCCTTGACCACCGCCCAGACGCGGGAATCGAGCGCATTGCGGCGCACGCGTTCGAGGTTGTGGCGCAAGCTGTCGGTGTGAACCGTGGCGAGAATGGGGCGGGGCATGGCGAAGGGTCTTTGAAAACGAATTGCAGACCACGTTTTAGCATCTTCGGGAATGGGGTCGAATACGCAGAAGCCGCCTGCAGGAGCTGTCGTACCCCCATGCTATAACCGCCCATTCGCCTTCCGGGCGACACTTTTTCACTACTGCCAGCGACCCCCTGGCCAGCCAGCCCATCGATGAAGCGCGGTTTCTACACGATCATGTCGGCCCAGTTCTTTTCGTCGCTGGCCGACCAAGCGCTCTTCGTCGTTGCGGTCGATCTCATGCGAAGCGCCGGCGCGCCCGAATGGCAGCGCGCGGCGCTGGTGCCGATCTTCGCGGTCTTCTACGTGGTGCTCGCGCCGCTGGTGGGCGCCTTCGCCGACGCGTTGCCCAAGGGCCGGGTGATGTTCATCAGCAACGCCATCAAGGTGTTCGGCTGCCTGATGATGCTGTTCGGCTCGCACCCGCTTCTGTCCTATTCGATCGTCGGGCTGGGCGCGGCGGCCTATTCGCCGGCCAAGTACGGCATCCTCACCGAGCTGCTGCCGGCCTCGCAGCTGGTCAAGGCCAACGGCTGGATCGAGGGCCTGACGATCGCCTCGATCCTGCTGGGCATCGTGCTCGGCGGCACGCTGGTGGGCCATGCGGTGTCGAGCAAGCTGCTGGCCTTCGACATGCCCTTCTTCGACACCGGCATCGACTCGCCGGCCGAGGCCGCGCTCACGGTGCTGATCGTGGTCTACATGATCGCGGCCTGGTTCAACACGCGCATCCCCCACACCGGCGTCGAAATGCGCCCCCATGCGCTCCAACCCCGAGCACAGCCTGGCGCGCAACCTGGTCGGCCTGCTGCCCGACTTCTGGCACTGCAACGCGCGCCTGTGGCGCGACCGCCTCGGCCAGATCTCGCTGGCCACCACCACCCTGTTCTGGGGCGCGGGCGGCAACCTCAAGTACATCGTGCTGGCCTGGGCCTCGCTGGCGCTGGGCTACAACACCACGCAGGCCTCGGCCCTCACGGGCGTGGTGACCATCGGCACCGCGGTGGGCGCCATCGTGGCCTCGATGCGCATGCGGCTGGACATGGCCACGCGCGTGATCCCGATGGGCATCGCGATGGGGCTGATGGTGATCTGCATGAACTTCATCGGCAACGTGTGGCTGGCGGTGCCCTTCCTCATCATCCTGGGCGGGCTCGGCGGCTTCCTGGTGGTGCCGATGAACGCGCTGCTGCAGCACCGCGGCCACAACCTGATGGGCGCCGGCCGCTCGATCGCGGTGCAGAACTTCAACGAGCAGGCCTGCATCCTGCTGCTCGGCGGCTTCTACAGCGTGTGCACCGGGCTGGGCCTGTCGGCCTACGGCGCGATCAGCGCCTTCGGCCTCGTGGTGGCGGGCTGCATGTGGATCATCAAGCGCTGGCACGAGAACAACCTCAAGAAGTATCCCGAGGAAGTCGAGCACCTGCTGGCCATCGCCCGCAGCGACAAGCATCACTGAGCCCCCCGGCTTTTCACGCCCTTCGGTCGTGTAACTCCCCCCGAGGGGGACACGCGGCCCGCCTTGGGGCGGCCCGGCGGCGGCCGCACCGAGGGACCGCTATGCTCGGCGGTTTGCCCGCCCGATGCCCGCCCTCGCCCTGATCTTCAATGCCTTCGTCTGGGGGCTGTCGTGGTTTCCGTTCCGCCACATCGAAGGCCATGGCCTGCATCCGGTGTGGACCACCTGCCTGATCTACCTCGCGATCGCCACCGTGGTGGGCCTGCTGCGCCGCGGCGCCTGGGCCGGCTTCGCGGCCCATCCGATGCTGGTGCTGCTGGGCCTCGCGGCCGGCTTCACCAACGTGGGCTTCAACTGGGCCGTGACGCAGGGCGACGTGGTGCGCGTGGTGCTGCTGTTCTACCTGATGCCGCTGTGGAGCGTGCTGCTGGGCTGGGCGGTGCTGGGCGAGCGGCCCACGGGCGGATCGCTGGCGCGCGTGGCGCTGGCGCTGGCCGGCGTGGCGGTGGTGCTCAAGACGCCGGGCACCGACTGGCCCGTGCCCTCGAGCCTGCCCGACTGGCTCGGCGTGGCGGCGGGCTTCGGCTTCGCGGTCACCAACATCGTGCTGCGCCAGCTGCGCGCGGCGCCCGGCGAATCGCGCGCGCTCGCGATGTTCTGCGGCTGCGCGGTGGTGGCGGGCACGGCCGCGCTGGCCGGCACCGCGCTCGGCGCCTTCGCGCCGCCCACCACCGCTTCGCCGGGCTGGATCGGCTGGGCCGCGCTGCTGGGCTTCGGCTTCGTGATCGCGAACGTCTGCCTGCAGTACGGCGCCGCGCGGCTGGCCGCCAGCGCGACGGCGGTGATCATGCTGTCGGAGGTGCTGTTCGCGAGCGTGTCGTCGGTGGCGCTGGGCGCGGCCACGATGAACTCGCGCATCCTCGCGGGCGGCGCGCTGATCGTGGCGGCCGCGGTCTGGTCCTCGTTTGCGCGAACGCCCGCCGCGAGCGAAGATCGCGCTCCTTCGACCCCCCTGAGGACATCCCCATGACCAGCGTCTACGACTTCGAGGCCAGGCAGATCGACGGCCAGCCGGTGAATCTCTCCGCCTACAAGGGCAAGGTGCTGCTCATCGTCAACACCGCGAGCAAGTGCGGCTTCACGCCGCAGTTCGCGGGCCTCGAGCAGTTGCACGAGAAGTACGCGGACCAGGGCCTCGCGGTGCTGGGCTTCCCGTCGAACCAGTTCGGCGGCCAGGACCCGGGCACCAACGAGGAGATCGGCGCCTTCTGCATGAAGAACTACGGCGTGAGCTTCCAGATGATGGAGAAGATCGACGTCAACGGCAGCGGCGCCGCGCCGCTGTACCAATGGCTGGTGAAGGAGAAGCCGGGCCTGCTGGGCAGCACCGCCATCAAGTGGAACTTCACCAAGTTCCTGGTCGGGCGCGACGGCCAGGTGCTCAAGCGCTATGCGCCGCTCGACACGCCGGCCTCGCTCTCGCGCGACATCGAGGCGGCGCTGGCCGCCTCCGCCTGACGCTCAGTACCTGAAGCTCGCGGTCGTCGAGCCGCTGCCGACCGTGACGGCCTGGCTCTTCGACTCGCCGCCCTGCGTGGTCGCGACCACGGTGTAGCGGCCTGCGGGAATGTCGACCAGGCACACCGGCCCCGAGGCGCGCAGCGACAGCGCGGCGGCGCCGTCCGCGCCCTTGATCTCGACCTGCAGATCGGCCAGGTAGGCGCCGTCGGCGCGTGCGAACAGCAACGCCAGCGGATGTTCCTTCATCGCGGCGCGCATGGCGTTCGACTCGTCGGAGCCGATGCCGCCGCAGACGTAGCGCGTGGCGCCCTCGCCCTTCCAGGCGGGCATGGCGGACTGGGCCTGGGCGCTGGTGAAGGCACCGGCACCGAGCGACAGGAAGGCGGCGGCAAGCGCGGCACGGGTGGGAGAAGAGCGGGACATGGGACGTACTCCTTGGCGCTGTGGATGCCGAAATGATGCGGCGGCGCCACAGTCGGGCGAGTCGGACCAGGGCGCGGCAGCGTGTGCGGCGCGGGCGCAGGCGGCCGGCAGCGTCGGCGCGCCCGGACCCGCTACAGTCGGCGGCTCCCGCACTTCCACGCCGCCGTCCCGGCGCCGTTCACGCCATGCGCCATCGCGCCGCCCCGCTCATCGTCCTGGCCCTGGCGGCCGTTCTCGCCGGCTGCGCGACCCGCACCGCGCCGCGCGTGACCATGCTCGGCGACGGCGTGCTGCGTTCGCCGAGCCCCGAGGAGGCCGAGGCCTACTGCCGCAACTTCGGCGCGCCGCTGCGCTTCGTGCCGCCGACCACGGGCCGCGCGCCGCAGGGCGAAGTCACCTACCGCTGCGATTGAGCCGTCACGCAGCCGGCTGCAGCGCCGCGTCGAGCAGCTCGACCCAGTGCCGCACCGGCAGCTCGCCGCTGCCGCTTTGCAGGTGCGTGATGCAGCCGATGTTGGCCGACGCGATCGCCACCGGCTGCAGCTGCTTCAGGTGGCCCAGCTTGCGGTCGCGCAGCGGGTAGGCGAGCTCGGGCTGCAGCACCGAGTAGGTGCCGGCCGAACCGCAGCACAGGTGCGATTCGTTCATCGCCACGCGCACGTCGAAGCCCAGGGCACGCAGATGGGTCTCGATGCCGCCACGCAGCTTCTGGCCGTGCTGCAGGGTGCAGGGCGGGTGGTAGGCGATGGTGCCGGGCGTGGCGCGCACGCGGGCTTTGAGCGCCGGCACCAGGTCGGGCAGCAGCTCGCCGAGGTCGCGCGTGAGCTCGCTGATGCGCGCGGCCTTCAGCGCGTAGGCCGGGTCGTTGCGCAGCACGTGGCCGTATTCGCGCACCGTGACGCCGCAGCCCGAGGCGTTCATCACGATGGCCTCGACCTCGTTGCGTTCGACCAGCGGCCACCAGGCGTCGATGTTGGCGCGCATCTGCGCCTTGCCGCCCTCCTGGTCGTTGAGGTGGAACTTCACCGCGCCGCAGCAGCCGGCCTCGGGCGCGAGCACGGCCTGGATGCCGCCCGCGTCGAGCACGCGCGCGGTGGCGGTGTTGATGTTCGGCATCATCGACGGCTGCACGCAGCCCGCGAGCATCAGCACCTTGCGCGCATGCGTGGCCGTGGGCCAGGCCCCGGCCGCCTGCTTCGCGGGCACCTTGGCCTGCAGTGACTCGGGCAGCAGGCCGCGCACCGACTGGCCCAGCTTCATCGCGGGGCCGAACAGCGGCGAGGGCAGGCCTTCCTTGAGCACCCAGCGCGTGGCCGATTCCATCGCGGGGCGCGGCACCTTCTCGTCGACGATGCGCCGGCCGATGTCGACCAGGTGGCCGTACTGCACGCCGCTCGGGCAGGTGCTCTCGCAGTTGCGGCAGGTCAGGCAGCGGTCGAGGTGCAGCTGCGTGCTGCGCGTGGGCGCCTGGCCCTCGAGCACCTGCTTGATCAGGTAGATGCGCCCGCGCGGGCCGTCGAGCTCGTCGCCGAGCAGTTGATAGGTCGGGCAGGTGGCGGTGCAGAAGCCGCAGTGCACGCACTTGCGCAGGATGGCCTCGGCCTCGCGGCCGTCGTCGGTGCCGCGGAATTCGGGAGCGAGCTCGGTTTGCATCGTGGGGATCGGTTCTTGTCGTTGTCTCAGGGGCCGGGGGAAGCGTCGTTCTTGCGCCGCGGGCGGATCGCGCCGAGCAGCTGGCGCAGGTGGGCCGAACGCCGCACGTCCTCGATGAAGGGCGGCAGCGACAGCGCCAGCAGCAGCGCCGCGAGCGGCACCACGCAGACGAAGCCGACGTAGGTGAAGCCGGCCGCGCCGACGATGCCGCCCGTGACGAACATGCCGACCAGCCCCGCGAACAGCCGCAGCCGCGCGCCGTTGTGGCGCACCGGTCCCGCCGGGGTTTCGCCGGGCTTCGCGCGGCGGTTCCAGTACAGCAGCTTGCCGAGCTCGATGCCGAGGTCGGTGAGGTTGCCGGTCATGTGGGTGGTGCGGATGCGGCCGCCCGAGGTCTTGGAGCCCACCGCGTTCTGCAGCCCCATGATGAAGGACAGCAGCAGCACCGTGAGCGGCACCGCGAAGGGCGTGTGCCAGGTCAGCGTGATCGCGCCCATCAGGCCGAAGGGCAGCATCAGCGCCGACTCGAGCAGCAGCGGCAGCGCGTAGACGCTGCGCAGGTGGTGCTGGCGCGCCCAGTTGACCAGCAGCGCCGAGACCGCCGCGCCGGCCACGAAGGCCAGGATCGCGCCCAGCGCATTGAGCAGCAGCGTGGTGTTGCCGAGCACCAGGCCGTCGGCCACCTGCGAGGTGAAGCCGGTCATGTGCGAGGTGTACATGTGCAGCACCAGGAAGCCGCCCGCATTGACGGCGCCGGCGTTGAACGCGAGCAGCAGGCCGAGCATGTGGTTGGTCGAGGGCGCGCGATGGCGGCCGGTGAGGAAGCGCAGGCGCCGCATGGGGATCGCTCAGTCGAAGGCGTGCAGGCGGCCGCGGTCGAACACGGCATGCGGATCGAACTCGCGCATCAGTGCGCGGTGGATGCGCTCGACCGCGGGCTCGAGCCGGTCGAAGCGCGGCACCGCGGCCTCGTGGGCCCCATCGTTCGCGGGCAGGCGGAACAGCGTCGCATGCCCACCGGCCGCGCGCGCGGCCTCGCGGATGCGCGCGGCCGCGGCCGGCGTGGGCGGTGCCTTGTACCAGCGCTGGCCGCCATGCCATTCGACCAGCGGCGCGCCGAATGCCTCGAGCCCCAGCACCGGCGCGGTCTGAGGCACCGACAGGCGCCACAGCGCATCGGGCCCGGCCGCGGTGTCGAACCACGGCAGGCGCTGCTCGCGCAGCGACTGCCAGTCGGCGGCGGCGCGCTCCTTGTCCTTGCGTTCGCCGCCGAGGTGCGCGCACGCGGCCTCGACCGCCGCCACCGCGCCGCGCAGCCGCAGGTAGAGCGCGCCGGCACCCGCGTAGTCGAACCAGCAGCTCGCGTTGAGCGGCAGCGGCCGCCCGCCCCATTCGTTGAGCAGCCGCAGCGCATCGGCCTGGTCGCAGGCGAACTCCAGCGTGGCCTCGGCCGGCGGCACCGGCAGCACCTTGAGGCTGACCTCGGCGATCAGGCCCAGCGTGCCGAGCGAACCCGCGAGCACGCGCGAGACGTCATAGCCCGCCACGTTCTTCATCACTTGGCCGCCGAAGCTCAACACCTCGCCGCGCCCGTTGACCAGGGTGGCGCCGAGCACGTAGTCGCGCACATTGCCCACGCTGGCGCGCGACGGGCCCGCGAGGCCCGCGGCGACCATGCCGCCAACCGTGGCACCCGCCGCGAAGTGCGGCGGCTCGAAGGCCAGGCACTGGCCCTTCTCGGCCAGCGCCGCCTCGAGCTCGGCCAGCGGCGTGCCCGCGCGCACGGTCACGACCAGCTCGCTCGGTTCGTAGCTCGCGATGCCCGCGAGCGCGCGCGTGTCGAGCAGCTCGCCGCGCGGTGCCTCGCCGTAGAAATCCTTGCTGCCGCCGCCGCGGATGCGCAGCGCGGTGCCGTCGGCGGCCGCGGCGCGGATGCGCTCGACGGCCTGGCCCAGTGCGTGGTCGATGCCGCTCATCAGAACCTCGGCAGCTCGGGATGCGGCAGCCGGCCGCCGCGCACCACCTGCTTGCCGTACTCGGCGCAGCGCTGCAGCGTGGGGATCACCTTGCCGGGGTTCAGCATGCCCTCGGGATCGAAGGCGCGCTTGACGCCGAACATCTGCTCGTTCTCGGCGGCCGTGAACTGCACGCACATGCTGTTGAGCTTCTCGACGCCCACGCCGTGCTCGCCCGAGACGGTGCCGCCCATCGCGACGCTGGTCTCGAGGATGTCGGCGCCGAACAGCTCGCAGCGGTGCAGCTCGTCGGGGTCGTTGGCATCGAACAGCACCAGCGGATGCAGGTTGCCGTCGCCCGCGTGGAACACGTTGCAGCAGCGCAGGCCGTACTTCTGCTCCATCGCCTGGATCGCGAGCAGGATGTCGGCCAGCCGCTTGCGCGGGATGGTGGAGTCGAGGCACATGTAGTCGGGGCTGATGCGGCCCGAGGCCGGAAAGGCGTTCTTGCGCCCGCTCCAGAAGCGCATGCGCTCGTCCTCGCTGTTGCTGACCGCGATGGCGGTGGCGCCGCAGCCGCGCAGCACGGCCGTCATGCGGCCGATTTCCTCCTCGACCTCCTCGGGCGTGCCGTCGGATTCGCACAGCAGGATGGCGGCCGCGTCGAGGTCGTAGCCGGCATGCACGAAGTCCTCGACGGCGGCGGTCATGGGCTTGTCCATCATCTCGAGCCCCGCGGGGATGATGCCCGCGGCGATCACCGCGGCCACCGCGTCGCCGGCTTTGCGCACGTCGTCGAAGCTGGCCATGATGCAGCGCGCCAGCTGCGGCTTGGGCACCAGCTTCACCGTGACTTCGGTGGTGACGGCGAGCATGCCCTCGCTGCCGATCACCAGCGCCAGCAGGTCGAGGCCGGCGGCATCGAGCGCCTCGCCGCCGAACGTCACCGGCTCGCCCTCGGCCGTGAAGCCGCGCACCTGGAGCACGTTGTGCAGCGTGAGGCCGTACTTGAGGCAGTGCACGCCGCCCGAGTTCTCGGCCACGTTGCCGCCGATCGAGCAGGCGATCTGGCTCGAGGGATCGGGCGCGTAGTAGAGGTTGTAGGGCGCGGCCGCCTCGCTGATGGCGAGGTTGCGCACGCCGCACTGCACGAGCGCGGTGCGCGCGACCGGGTCGATCTTCAGGATGCGGTTGAACTTGGCGAGCGAGAGCGTCACGCCCATCTCGTGCGGCATGGCACCGCCCGACAGCCCCGTGCCCGAGCCGCGCGCCACCACCGGCACGCCCAGCCCGTGGCAGGTGCGCAGCACGGCCGCCACCTGCGCCTCGGTCTCGGGCAGCGCCACCACCAGCGGCCGCTGGCGGTAGGCCGTGAGGCCGTCGCACTCGTAGGGCGTGGTGTCCTCGGCATGCCAGATCAGCGCATGCGCCGGCAGGTGGGCCTGCAGCGCGCGCACGACCTGCGACTGGCGTTCTGTCTTCTGGAGCGACGCATGCTGCGTCGGGCTCGGGGGGCGCGTTCATGGGCGAAGTCTCTTCTCGGTGTTCTTCTGCGGAAGCCTGGCGGGGGCCGGCCCCCCACTCTAAGGAAATGCGCGGCCTCCGGGTTGAAGGATTTTTGCGGCGGGCTTGAGGAATCTTCGCCGCGCGGTGCGGGCTGGGGCCGTGTTCAGCGCAGCGCCTGCACCAGCCAGTCGGCGAAGGCCGCGCATTCCCAGCGCTCGAGCGCGCCCGGCTGCCAGCACAGCGTGTGGCGGTGCGGCGAGCGCACCGCGTGCTCCGACAGCGCCACCAGCCGGCCCGATTCGAACCAGGCCGCGCCCATCTTCTGGCGCACCAGCGCCACGCCGAAGCCGCTCGCGGCCGCGTCGTAGACCAGGCCCAGGTCGTTGAACTGCGAGCCCAGCCGCGGCTCGGGCTGGTCGATGCCGCAGCTCGCGAACCAGGTGCCCCAGGGCTCGAGCGGGCTGCGGATCAGCCGCGCGGCCGCGATCTCGGCCGCGGTGCGGAAGCCGTGGAACGGGCCGAACTCGTTGAGGTAGCTCGGGCTGCAGGCCGGCACCACCAGCTCCTCGAGCAGCGGACGGTGCTCGCAGTCGGCGTAGTTGCCGCTGCCGTAGCGCACCTCGAGGTCGGCCGGCTCGGCGGTCACGTCGAGCAGCGGTATCGACACCTGCAGCACCAGGTCGATGTCGGGATAGATGTTGCGGAACAGCTCGAGCCGCGGCATGAGGAACTGGCGGCTGAAGGTCGGCGTGACCGCGAGCCGCAGCCGCGTGGCGGCGCGCTGGCCCACCGCCGCGTTGCCGCCGCCCGCATGCGCCTGCAGCGCGGCCAGGCCGGTGCGCACGTTGGCGAGGTAGGCCGCGCCGTCGGCCGTGAGGCTGAAGTCGCCGCGGCCGAACAGCTTGAAGCCCACGTGCGACTCGAGCTGGCGGATGCGGTGGCTGACCGCGCTGGCGGTCACGCAGAGCTCGTCGGCCGCGCGGCCCGCATGGCGCAGCCGCGCCAGCGCCTCGAAGGTCACGAGGCACTGGATCGGCGGGATGTGCTGCAAGGCCATGCGAACGCCGGGGTTCAATCCTCGAAGAAGTGGACCGGCAGTCCCGGCGTCTCGACGCGCGTCGACAGCACCATGCCCGAGGCGGGCTTGCGCGCCAGTTCGGCCTCGGGCCGGCCCTTGCGCGCGGTGGTGACGAACAGCGTGCGCAGGTCGTCGCCGCCGAAGCAGGGCATGGTCGGGCATTGCGCCGGCAGCGCGAAGGCCGCCACGACCTCGCCCGAGGGCGCGAGGCGCAGCAGTTGCGCGCCCTCGAACATCGCGACCCAGTAGTGGCCTTCGGCATCGACCGTGGCGCCGTCGGGCCGCCCGCCGTAGGCCAGCGCCGAGCCGGGCGACCAGCCCTCGGGCTTGGCGTCGAACTGCTTGAAGACGCGGGCGCGCGAGAGCGTGTTGTGCGCGGCATCCCAGTCCCAGGCGCGCACCGCGTGGGCCGGCGTGTCGGCCCAGTAGAGCGTGCGCGCATCGGGCGAGAACGCGAGGCCGTTGGCCGTGGTCACGCCATCGGCCATCTGCGAGAGCATCGGCGACTGGCCGCCGTCGCGGCGCGCGTCGAGGCAGTAGAGCGCGGCATTGGCGCGGTCCTTCGCCTCGTTGATGCTGCCGGCCCAGAAGCGGCCGAACGCGTCGCACTTGCCGTCGTTGAAGCGCATGGTGGCCGCGTCGTGCTCCACGCGCGCGATCGCGGACAGCGCGCCGCCCCATTCCCGCGCGCGGTAGATGCCGTCGCGCAGCGCGATCACCAGGCCGCCGCTGCGCGCGGGCGCCATGCAGCCGGGCTCGGTCGGCAGGTCCCAGCGCTCGACCGCGCCGCCGGCGCCGATCTCGCCGCGCGTGCGCAGCACCGCGCGGCCGGGAATGTCGAGCCAGTACAGGGAGCGTTCCTGCGGGTGCCAGAACGGCGATTCGCCGAGGGCGCTGAGGCTGTTGTCCAGGGGGGTCCACATGCCTGGGATTGTGCCCCCGCGCCACGGCCAGCCGCTGTCGGACCGCACCGGGCCGCGCCGGGCCGCGCCGGATCGGGGACAAAAAAAAGCCCGCTCGCACCGAGGTGCTTGCGGGCTGAACATCCAAAGGAGACTCTCGCTGAAAAAATGGGCTTCAGGAAACCTTGGAAGGACCTTGGAAAAACAGGGTGGTGGTCTGGTGGTGGACCGCGGGTCCCTTCCTCTGGAGCGAGGAACCCGCGGTGTCCTTGTCGCGTGTCGGAGCTTTTCCGATCAGCGGTTGTAGGCGGTTTCGCCGTGCGACGAGATGTCGAGGCCTTCGCGCTCTTCCTCTTCCGTCACACGCAGGCCGAGCACCAGGTCTGCGATCTTGAAGGCGATGAACGCCACGACGCCGGACCAGACGATGGTGAACAGCACGCTCTTGATCTGGATCCAGACCTGGGCGCCCATCGAGAAGGTGTCGGGGGTCAGGCCGCCGGTACCGCCGAGGCCCTGGGCCGCGAACACGCCGGTCAGGATGGCACCCAGGATACCGCCCACGCCGTGGACGCCGAACACGTCGAACGCGTCGTCGGCACCGAGCATGCGCTTGAGACCGCCCACGCCCCAGAGGCAGACCAGGCCGGCCAGCAGGCCCAGCACGATCGAACCCATCGGGCCGACGAAGCCGGCGGCGGGGGTCACTGCGACGAGGCCGGCGACGGCGCCCGAGGCGGCACCCAGCATCGAGGCCTTGCCCTTGTGCAGGCTCTCGCCCAGGATCCAGGACAGCGCGGCGGCGGCGGTGGCGAGCACCGTGTTCACGAAGGCCAGGCCAGCAGCGGCGTTGGCGGCACCCGCCGAGCCGGCGTTGAAGCCGAACCAGCCGACCCACAGCAGCGAGGCGCCGACCATGGTGAGCGTGAGCGAGTGCGGCGTGAAGGCTTCCTTGCCGTAGCCCACGCGCTTGCCGACCATGTAGGCACCGACCAGGCCGGCCACACCGGCGTTGATGTGCACCACGGTGCCGCCCGCGAAGTCGAGCGCGCCGTCCTTGCCGAGCAGGCCGCCGCCCCAGACGATGTGGGCCATCGGCACGTAGGCGAAGGTGAACCACAGCACCGAGAACAGAAGCACGGCCGAGAACTTGGCGCGTTCGGCGAAGGCGCCGACGATCAGCGCCACGGTGATGGCGGCGAAGGTGCCCTGGAACGCGACGAACACGTACTCGGGGATCGTCGTGAGCGCGCCGAAGGTCTCCTGCGACACGCCCTTGAGGAAGATCTTGTCGAAGGTACCGACGAAGCTTCCTTCACCCGTGAAGGCGAGGCTGTAGCCGTAGATGGCCCACAGGATGCTGATCAGCGAGAAGATCACGAAGACCTGCATCAGCACCGACAGCATGTTCTTCGAGCGGCCCAGGCCGCCGTAGAACAGCGCGAGGCCGGGGATGGTCATCAGGATCACGAGCAGCGTGGAGGTCAGCATCCAGGCGGTGTCGCCCGAATCGACCTTGGGTGCCGGGGCCGCGGCCGGCGCGGCGGCGGGAGCGGCAGCAGCCGGTGCGGCCGCGGCTGCGGCGGCCGGCGCGGCGGCAGCCGGAGCCTCGGCGGCCGGTGCCGAAGCGGCGGCGGCGGGCGCGGGCGTCTGCGCGAAGCCGGTGGTGCCGGCGGCAAGCACGCTCAAGCCGAGCGCGAGGGAGACAAGCAGTTTTTTCATGGACGTTGTTCTTTCGGGCCTGGACTCGATCAAAGGGCTTCGCGGCCCGTTTCGCCGGTGCGGATGCGCACGACCTGCTCGAGGTTGTAGACAAAGATCTTGCCGTCGCCGATCTTGCCGGTGCGCGCGGCGCCCTCGACGGCTTCGATCACGCGTTCGACGAGGTCATCCGAGACGGCCGCCTCGATCTTGACCTTGGGCAGGAAGTCGACGACGTACTCCGCGCCGCGGTAGAGCTCGGTGTGGCCCTTCTGGCGGCCGAAGCCCTTGACCTCGGTGACGGTGATCCCCTGCACGCCGATGGCCGAGAGGGCTTCGCGCACTTCGTCGAGCTTGAACGGTTTGATGATGGCTGTGACCAGCTTCATGAGTTGCTCCTTTGGATGGAAAGAATTCGCGCGGCAGCATGGGCCGCGCCTCGTTGTGTTGCGCTTACAGCGTCTTCGTCAGCGTGAGGATGAAGCGCGGCTTGTTGGGCGAGTAGACCTGCTGCACGGTGTAGAAGCCGAAGTCGTACAGCGGGCCGGCCGCGACGTTGAACGCGTCCTTCTTGTTCGCGCCTTGCACCGAGCCGGTGAGCGTGAGACCGCCGCCGAAGTCGTAGGTGGCGCCGACGTTGTAGTCGACGTAGTTCTTGGCGGCCGTGTTGTGGCGGATGTCGCTCGAGAAGCGGGTGAAGCCGACGGCGGCCTTGAGCGTGACCTTCGGCACGATCTCCTTGCTGTAGCTCAGGTTCAGGTAGCCGGTGTTGCGGCCCTTGAGGCCCGAGCCCAGCTTGTTGCCGGCGTAGCCGAAGTAGTCCTTCGACACCGTGTGCGAGTACTTGGCCGTGAACGAGCCGAAGGTTTCGTTCGCGTAGGTGGCCGCGCCGTAGAGCTCGGTGGTGTTGCCCACGGAGTTGCCCGGGTAGATGTAGGTCAGCGCACCGACGTCCATGTCCAGCGGGCCGGCCTTGAACTTGTAGCCGCCGTACAGGTCGACCTCGACGCTGTTGCCCTTGAGCCAGTTGACGCTGGAATTCCAGTTGCCGACGTAGAAGCCGCTCTCGCCGAAGGCGTAGTCGAAGCCGCCCTGGATGGCGGGCTTGAGGCCGCGGGTCTTGGCGTAGTCGTCCCGGCCGATCATGTCCTGGTCCTGGCCGCGGAACTTGTAGTTCGTGGTCAGCGAGATGTTGGCCGTGATCGGGGAAGCAGCGGGTGCCGCGGCAGGCGCCGCCGCAGCGTCTGGGGTGGCCTGCGCCAGGGCGGCGCCCGACGTGGTCAGGGCGGTGGCCAGGACGATCAGGGCCTGGGCGGCGGAACGGTGCGTCATCGGGAACTCCTCGCAAGTAGTGTTGTGGAACCTGATGACCCTCAAAGCAGGGAGCGTGCCAAAGTGCACATCCCCCGGCGACCGGTTGCGGCGCACCCCAGGAAGACAGCCAAAAATAGTTACAAGCGCAATGCTTTGTGGCTTGCACTGAAAAAAGAACAAGACGCCCGCGACGACCGAAATCGGGCGCACCAATATAGGGAGGAAGCACGGAATGAGTCTGTCTTTGGTGCAAAGCCGCGCCTTGCTCGGGCTTGAAGCGGCCAGTGTCACGGTCGAGGTGCATCTGGCCAACGGCCTGCCGAGCTTCACGCTGGTCGGGCTCGCCGAAACCGAGGTCAAGGAAGCGCGCGAGCGCGTGCGTTCGGCCATCCAGAACGCCGGGCTGGAGTTCCCGCACAACAAGCGCATCACCGTGAACCTCGCGCCGGCCGACCTGCCCAAGGACTCGGGCCGCTTCGACCTGCCGATGGCGCTGGGCATCCTTGCGGCCAGCGGCCAGATCGAGGGCGCGCGGCTCGCGGGGCACGAATTCGCGGGCGAGCTCTCGCTGTCGGGCGAGCTGCGGCCGGTGCGCGGCGCGCTCGCGATGGCGCTCGCGCTGCACACGCGCGGCATCGCCACCCGGCTGGTGCTGCCCGCGACCAGCGCCGACGAGGCCGCGCTGGTGCCCGGCGCCGAGGTCCATGGCGCCAGGCATCTGCTCGACGTGGTGCGGCGCTTCCTGCCGGCCGATGCGCAGGCCGACCAGGACGCGGACGACGACGGCTGGTCGCGCGCCCGGGCGTCGGCGCCAGCCGGCGCCCCGGCCTATGCCGACATGGCCGACGTGAAGGGCCATGCCGGCGCCAAGCGCGCGCTCGAGATCGCCGCGGCCGGCGGCCACAGCCTCCTGATGATGGGCGAGCCGGGCTCGGGCAAGTCGATGCTGGGCCAGCGCTTCGCCGGCCTGCTGCCGCCGATGCGCATCGACGAGGCGCTCGAGAGCGCGGCCATCGCGAGCCTGGGCGGGCGCTTCTCGACCGAGCGCTGGATGCACCGGCCGACCGCGTCGCCGCACCACACCTCGAGCGCGGTGGCGCTGGTCGGCGGTGGCTCGCCGCCGCGGCCCGGCGAGATCTCGATGGCGCACCACGGCGTGCTGTTCCTCGACGAGTTCCCCGAGTTTTCGCGCGCCGCGCTCGAGGCGCTGCGCGAACCGCTCGAGACCGGCACCATCACCATCGCGCGGGCCGCGCGGCGGGCGGATTTTCCGGCGCGCTTTCAACTCGTGGCCGCCATGAATCCATGCCCCTGCGGCTTTTTGGGCGCCCCCGCGAAGGCCTGCCGCTGCACGCCCGACCAGGTGGCGCGCTACCAGCGCAAGCTCAGCGGCCCCCTGCTCGATCGCATCGACCTGCACATCGAAGTGCCCGCAATCTCGGCGCAACAGCTGCTCGACGCGCCCGCGGGCGAACCCACCGCCGCCATCCGCACGCGCGTGATCGCCGCGCGCGAACGCGCGATCGAGCGCCAGGGCCGGCCCAACCAGGCGTTGCAGGGCGCCGACATCGACCGCCATGCGTCGCTCGGCGACGAGGCGCGCCGCTTCATGCACACGGCCGCCGCCCGGCTCGGCTGGTCGGCGCGCAGCACGCACCGCGCGCTGAAGGTGGCGCGCACCATCGCCGACCTCGCGGGGTCACAGGTCATCGAGACCGCGCATGTGGCGGAGGCGGTGCAGTACCGGCGGGCACTGCAGAAGGGCCTGTAGCGCCTCGCGCGACGCGCGGATGGGCTACGGCGCAGGCCGTTCGCCACCACCTGCTGGCACTGGCAGGCGACGACGACCGGCCGCTCGCCTACTTGAACTCGTGGCTCACCACCGGCGCCGACTTGCTGTCCTGCACCGTCACGCGCTGCCGGTAGACCTCGAGGTCGCCGTTGCGCACCTCGATGTTGTAGATGCCGGGACGCAGCGACAGCGACTTGAGCGGCGGGCTCACGCCGCGGTCGGCGCCGTCGACGAAGACCTGGCCCCAGGGCCGGATGTTGAGCGTGACGCGCCCCATGCCGGCCGCGGCGCCCGGCACGGGCGCTGCCGCCGTGCCGCCCGCGACCGGGGGCACCGCGCCCGGCGCACCTGGCGCGCCGGGCACCCCGGCCGTGCCCGGCGGCACGGTGCCCTGCAGCACCGGTTGCGTGCTGGCCGGCTGCGCGAGCCGGTTGAGTTCGGCGATGGCGTTGCGCGCGTCGCGCGCATGCGGGCCGCGGCGGTAGCGGCGCAGGTAGGCCTCGTAGCCCTCGCGCGTGTTCTCGGCCTGCGCGAGGTTCCAGTCCTCGGCCTCGCTGATCGCGAGCGCGGGCTCGGGCGGCGGGCTCGTGGGCGTCACGGGCACGTTGTCGAGCGGGCTCAGCGCGCCGTTGCTGCCCGGTGCGGTGGCCGGCGGCACGGCGGTCGGCGAGTTGCCGCCGGTGGGCGCGGCCGCGGCGCCGCCATCGGCCGCGGGCGGCTGTGAGGCGGCCGCCACCGTGGCCGAGGCCGAGGCGGCCGGCGGCATCACGGCCGGCGGCGAGGCCGGGTTCGACATCGGCGCGCCCGGCGGCGGCACCGGCGGAACCATCGCGGTCGAAGTGGGCGGCGGCGACTGCGTGATGCGCAGGCCGATCCAGCTGCCGACGGCGATCAGCGCCAGCACCAGCACGCCGACCAGGCCCCAGCGCGGCAGCGAGGACTTCTTCTTCGCGGACGGCCGTGCGCCCGGCGCGCGTGCCGGCGCGGCGGCCGGCGGCGGCACCGGCGCGACCGGCGGCGGCGCCTCGAAGGGCGCGGGCGCCGAGACCGGCACATAGGGCTCGACCGGCGGCGCGACCGGTGCGACGGACGCCACGGGCACGGCGGGCACCACCGGCGCCGGCGCCGCGAGCCCGCTCACGTAGATGTCGCCGAGCTTGGTGAGGCCCAGCTCGGCCGCGAAGGCCGCCACGGTCTGCGTGCGGTCCTTGCTGTGCACCGCCAGCGTGTGGTCGACCGCGGCACAGAAGGCCGGGCTCAGGTCGGGCCGGTTCAGGCTCGCGAGCGGCACGTAGGCGTCCTGCACGCTGCGCACCACGGCCGAGGGCGGCGGATGGCCGGTGACGGCGCGGTAGAGCACCGCGCCCAGCGCGTAGAGATCGGTCCAGGCGCCCTGCAGCAGCGTGTTGTCGTCGGCGTACTGCTCGATCGGCGAGTAGCCCGACTTCACCATCACCGCCACCTCGTCGACCAGGTCGGCGATCGACTTGCGCGCGGCGCCGAAGTCCAGCAGCACCGGCAGGCCGTCCTGCTGGATGAAGATGTTGTCGGGCGCGATGTCGCGGTGGAAGCAGCCGCTGCGGTGCAGCGTCTCCAGCGCGCCGAGCAGCGGCCCGAGCATGCCGAGCAGCCACGCCTCGGAGATGGTGCCCGGCTCCTCGTCGGCCAGCCGGCGCAGGGTGCGGCCCTTGTAGAGCTGGATCGCCATGTAGGCGGTCGAATTCGATTCCCAGAAGCGATGCACGCGCACCAGCGCGGGATGGCTGAACTGCGCGAGCGTGCGCGCCTCGTTGATGAAGCTGCGCAGCCCGGCCTGGAAGGTGGCCGTGAGCCGATCGGAACGCACGTGCACGCTGTCGTCGCCGATGCGCCGCGCCAGCATCGAGGGCATGTACTCCTTGATCGCGACCTCGCGCTGCAGCGAGTGGTCGTAGGCCCGGTAGACGATGCCGAAGCCGCCTTCGCCGATCACCTCGAGCAGCTCGAACTCGTCGAGCCGGTGGCCGATGGCCAGCGGGTGGGGCCGCTCCTGCGGGTCGGCGTCCACCGGAGAGCCGGTGCGTCCTTCCGTCGTCATTCTTGTTCCTCCTCTTGCATCGGGACTCTCAGGCCCATGGCACGTGCCCCTGGGAAAAAAGCTTCGAGAACAGCGGCGTGTTGAGCCCGCCACCATGCGCCGCGGTCCGCAGCGGCGAGCCGTCGGCCTGGTTGGTCCACCAGTAGCTCGTGCTTCCGAACGCGTCGAAGCACAGTGGAAGCTCCGGCCAGCCCAGCCGCTGCTGGGCACCCTCGCCCGCCGACGTAGGCCCGAGGATCGAAAGAATGTCGTCCGAGCCGCCGCTGGCCGGCTGGAAACCGCCATGGCCCGCGGCCAGCACCTGCGCGTCGAACTGCTCGGGCGCCACGCCATGGCGGATCGCCTGCAGCATGGCGTTGCCGCAGCGCCAGTACCAGGCGGCCGCGCCCTCGAGCACCGCGGGTCGGTAGGCGCGCGCATCCACCTGCAGGCTCACGCACACCGGGTAGTAGCGGCCCACGCGGTCGCAGCTCGGCGCGATGCAACCGAATTGCACTGCGTTCACGCCCTGGGTGGCGGGGATCGCGAAGTTCCACACCGGCGCCACCGCGTAGTGGCGCGTCATGGCATCGGGCCAGCGCTTGAAGGCACCCAGGCCGTTCTGCATCCAGCGGTCCCACCAGGCCTGCAGCTCGCGCGACATGCGCCGGTGCAGGAAGTCGCCGGCCGCGGGCAGCTTGCCGTACCAGCCGACCTGCTCGTCGCCGGGCACCCAGGCCGGCTGCGCCGCCGCGCCGTGGTTCATCACGAGCGCCCCGGGCACGAGAAGCCGCTCATCTGCGACAGCCGCAGCGGGTTGTAGACGCTGTTGGCGGTCACGTTGAGCACCACCTTGCGGCCCTGCAGGTCGAAGCTGGCATTGAAGGATTCGCTCGAGCCGCCCGGCGAGATCGAGGCCTTGTCGAACAGCCGGTGCAGCGCCCACGGGCCCTCGGTGACGATGCCGCCGGCCGGCGTGCCGCTCGAGGTCGTGACCTGCAGCCGCACCTGGTTGCTGTTGCGCGGACCCGGCCACTTGACGGTGGTGGGCGCCTGCGGCCCGTGCGCGTAGCGCACCGTCTGGCCATCGATGTCCAGCGTCATCTGCGTGAGGCCGGCGTCCATGTCCTCGGGCCGGATGTCGATCGAGAACGAGGGCGTGCGACCGCCCGCCATGCCCGTGAAGAACACGTCGCGGATCGCCTGCGCCTTCTGGAACGAATCGAGGTAGGCCGAGCGGCCCGAGGCGCTGCCGTCGACGCCGCGCTTCCAGGTCCACGGGTTGCTCGAGGTGTCGACCTGCGTCATGAGGTTCTTCTGGAAGAAGTCGTCCATCATCCCGCCCGGCGCGAACAGGTTGGCGAAGTCGCCCGCGGCCACGTCGCGGCTCGAGCCGCGCGAGAACGGATAGCGGCCCGCGATCGCCTGGTTGCAGAAGTTGCCGATGGTGGCGGCCGCGTTCTGGCCGATGTTCTGGCGCGTGACCGCGGCCGCCTTCGACGAGGCGGTGGCCGAGAGGTCGTTGAGCATGCCCTGGAACGGCACCGGCATGCGGCCGGCCTCGGCCTGCACCTTGGTCACGGCGTCGCTGGTCGGCGGGATGTTGCCGCTGCGCAGCGCGGTGTCGGTGGCCGTCAGGTAGTTGTAGAGCTCGTTGATCAGCGCGGCGGTGGCATCGATCGGCGCCTGCCCGCCCTGCTTGGGCGCGGTCACCATGCGGCGCAGCGGCTCGAAGTGGTTGTCCACCAGCGACTCGGGCCGGTCGGGCACGGTGTTGCGGCGCTGGCTGCCGTCGGGCTGGCCGATGAGCTGCTCGATGCGCTCGCGCGTGGTCTGCACGCGGTTCTGCGCCTGGTCGAGCAGGCTGCGCGCGGCCTCGTCGTGGTTGCGCAGCAGGTCGGTCTCGCGCGCGGCGCCGCGGATGATGCGCGACATCGGCGACTCCGAGGTCGAGAGCACGCGCGTCATCTGGATGCTCTGCAGCAGAGAGCGGCTGTCGGCCAGCCGGATGTCGGCCAGGTAGTCGTCCCAGACCCGGATGTAGTCGGTGAGATAGAGCCGGCGCACCTCGCGCAGCAGCAGTTCGCGCGAGGTGATGTCGGTGATGCCGGGCGCGCGGATCTGCAGCACCCAGCGGTCCTCCTGCTCGAGCGCGAGCGTGGTCTCGGCCATGCGCTTGTCGAAGATGTCCCAGTAGCCGCGGTAGGTGAACAGCGTGGGGATGCCGTCGGTCAGCGGCTTGCCGCTGGCGCGCCGCACCACCAGCGCCGATTCGGCGCCGCCGGCCTCGGCGATGGTGAAGGCATTGGGCTGGCTGGTCTGCAGCAGGATGCGGCGCAGCCGCGCGTACGAGCGCTGCGCCAGCGGCACGCCCGCGAGGCGCTCGCGCGTCTCGGTGATCAGGCGCTCGTCCTTGGCGAATGGCGAGCTCACGACGCGGCCGCCGAACAGCGCCTTCAGGTGCGACTCGAGGTTGGTGCGCTGCTCGCGCGTGAGCGCGGCGCCGACCTTGCGGTCCACGTCGGTCAAGAGCCAGGCCTGCAGGAAGTCGGCGTCGTAGCGCTCGGCGTCGTACAGCATCAGGTAGGCCTTGAGCGCCTCGTAGCTGTACTCGGGGTTGTTCTTCGAGGCCTCGCGCAGCGACTGCTCCACGCGCTGCGCCGCCTGCGGCAGCAGCACGCTCTCGAGCGCGCGCTGGTAGACGCCGTCGGTCGCGGCCTGCAGCTTCTCGCCCTGGTAGAGGCCGAAGCGGTAGCCGACGGGCGGGTCGCCGATGTCGAACTTCTCCGACTTCGGCAGGTCGCGCAGCCGGTCGAGGATCAAGAGCGAACTCGCGAGGTCGCCGCTCGAGTCGACCACCGTCGGCAGCTCGCCGCGCGCCGCGGCGCGGTTGAAGGACTTCGCGTTGCCGTCGACCTCGGCCACGTACTGCTTGTTGTTGTGCCAGCTGTTGACGCAGGCGCCCAGCAGCGCCACCAGCAGCACGCCGATCACGCTGTAGCCCACCAGGTCGGCCGCGCGCTTGCGCCGGTACCAGCGCAGGTTGGTGCCGGCCACGCCCGCGTCGCGGAAGATCACCTGCTGCAGCAGCTCCTTGAGGAAGTAGCTCTTGCCCGGGCCCGGCGGCGGCGCCGGCGGCGCGTTGACCTGCAGGTAGCGCTTGATCGCGCCCATCACGCGGTCGAAGGCCGTGCCCTCCTGCGTGCCGCTGGTGAAGTAGACGCCGCGCAGCATCGGCGCGGTCTCGAACTTCGACGGGTTGAAGACGTCGGCCAGGAAGGTGCCGAGGATGTCCTCGAAGCTCGCGAACTGCTGCGGCAGCAGGTAGGCCTGCGCGCGGCGCATCGGGTCGGGCTCGGCGGCCAGCAGCTCGGGCAGGCGCTCGTCGAGCCGCTGGTGCAGCAGCCGGTACTCCTGCTGGAAGCGCTCGCGCAGGTCGCTGCCCTCGAGCGTGGTGGCGGTGCCCGCGCGCTTGTCGCCCTTGGCGGGCTTGGCGCTGGCGGCGCTCGCGTCGATCGGGAACGTGAAGCCCCAGACCTGCGCGCGCTCGGCGCGGCTCAGGCCGCCGAAGTACTCGTTGAAGCCGGCCAGCAGGTCGGCCTTGGTCACCATCACGTAGACCGGGAAGTTGATGCCCAGGTCGTTGCGCAGCTCGAGCAGCCGCTTGCGCAGCGCCATCGCATGGCGCGCGCGCTGCGCGTCGTCGGCCAGCGGCAGGTCGGCGATGCTGATGGTGAGGATCGCGCCGTTGATCGGCTGGCGCGGGCGGAACTTCTTGAGCAGCTCGAGGAAGCCCTTCCACTCGCCCTCGTCGGTCTCGCGGTTGCTCTCGTGCGTGGTGTAGCGCCCCGCCGTGTCGATCAGCACCGCGTCGTTGGTGAACCACCAGTCGCAGTTGCGCGTGCCGCCGATGCCGCGCACCGCGGCCTTGCCGAGCTGGTCGGCGAGCGGGAAGTCGAGGTCGGAGTTGACCAGCGCCGTGGTCTTGCCCGAGCCCGGCGCGCCGATGAAGATGTACCAGGGCAGCTGGTAGAGGTACTGGCGGTCGAAGATCGAGAAGCGGCCCGCGGCCTTGCCCTCCTCGCCCGGTCCGAAGCGCATGTTGCGCAGGATCGAGGTGGCGTCGTTGAAGCCGGTCTGCAGCTCCTTGATCTCGGGCGCCTCCTCGGGCTTGGCCTCCTTCTCCTTCCTGGAGGGCGTGCGCAGCTGGTTCAGCAGCTGCGCGTTGAGGCGGCGCTCGCGCCACTTGCGGTAGGCAACCCGCACCAGCCAGATCGCGAACATCAGCGCGATCACGACGATGCGCACGAACTCGCTCTCGAGCGGGCGGTAGCGACCGACCGCGATCACCGGGCCGATGATCCAGATCAGGAAGGCCAGCGCGACCAGGCCGAAGAAGACCCAGAGGTCGCGGCTGATCAGGAAACGGAAGAACGCGCGCAGCATCTCAGCGTCCTCCCTGCGGTGCCACCGGCGCGACCAGCAAGGTCACTTCCACGCGGCGGTTGCGCGCGCGGTTGGCGGGCGAGTCGTTCGGCACGATCGGGTCGGCATCGCCGCGGCCCTCGGCGCGCAGCCGGTCGGGGCGCGTCATGCGCGCGCCGATCATCTTGCGCACCGAGTCGGCCCGCGCCTGCGACAGGTGCCAGTTCGACGGGAAGCGCACGCTGCGGATCGGCTGGTCGTCGGAGTAGCCGTTGATCAGCACGCTGCCCTCGACCGCGTTGAGCGCCTCGGCCACGCGGTTGAGCACCGGCACGTAGCGGTCCAGCACCTTGTCGGCGCCCGAGGCGAACAGGCCGTCGCCGCGCAGGATCACCACGCTGCGGTCGGCCTCGTCGCGCACGCTCACCAGGCCCTCGCGGATCTCGGCCTCGAGGAAGCGCTGCAGCCGAGGCTGCGGCGCGGGCTGGGCCACCGCGCGCTGCGTCTGCGGCAGGCGCACCGCGTTGATCGCGGAGAAGGCGCCGTCGGAGGTGCCGCCGAGGTTGAAGGTCAGGAGCGCGAAGACGATCATCAAGAGCACCGCGGCCACCGCGCCCACGGCCCACACCGGCAGCCAGTTGCGCGTGCGGCGCACGGGCGCGCTGGTGTCCTGCCAGTGCGGCGACAGCGGCTGCGCGATCTCGCCGCGCGTCTGGCGGATGATCTGCAGCAGGCGCTGCTTGAGGGTCTCGAGTTGCGAGCGGCCGTTGTCGATGACGCGGAAGCGCCCCTCGAAGCCCATCGCGAGGCAGAAGTAGATGAGCTCGATCAGGTGCAGGTGCTGCTGCGGGTTCTGCACCAGGCGCGAGAGCAGCTGGAAGAACTTCTCGCCGCCCCAGGTCTCGTTGTGGAACATCACCAGCAGGCTCTGCGAGGACCAGATGCTGCCGCCCCAGGGCGTGAGCGCGGCCGCCTCGTCGACGGCGGTGCACAGGCAGTAGCGCGCGCCGATGATGACCTCGGGCGAGATGCCGCTCTGCTGCGCGCGCGTCTCGAAGCGGCGCACTTCGTCGACCAGGTGCTCGCGCAGCTGCGCGGGCGAGTCGTGGTGGCCGGTGGCGCGGATCTGCGGGATGAGGTCGAGCAGCGGATTGGCCGCGGCCACCAGCGGGTTGTTGCCGGCCAGCGCGGTGTCGCCCGCATGCGGGCGCCGCGTGTCGTGGAAGGCGGTGAAGGCCTGCGGCTGCTCGCCGAGGCCGCGCGGGGCGTTCAGCGGGTTGTTGCCGCCATGGGCGCCGCCGTTGGTGCCGCCGCCCGGATTCGGCGGCACGAAGCCACCCGGCCCGACGGCCACGTCGTTGATGCCGTTCATGCGATCGCTCACGGACGGATGGCCCAGAACTCCATGGCCAGGCCGGGGAACTCGCCGGCCAGGTGCATGGCCACGCCGCCCGACTTCTCGAGCTGGCGCCACATGTCGCCGCTCTTGTCGAGCTCGAAGTAGTGGTAGCCCGCGTTGTAGGGAATCTGCCGCGGCGCCACCGGCAGCGGCCGCACGGTCACGCCCGGCAGCTGCAGCTGCACCAGGTCGCGGATGCGCTCGACCGAGCCGATCTTCACCTGCGTGGGGAAGCGCTGCTGGATCGCGTCGGCCGGCAGGTCGGCATGCACCGCGAGCACGAAGCCCGCGTTGCGCACCAGCACCGGGTCGGGCATGCGGCCCACGCGCACGCCATGGCTGCGTTCCTCGAGCTCGATCGCGATCGCGCTCTGCTCGAGCACGGCCGACAGCGAGCGGCGCAGCTCCTCCATCAGCGGGCGGATGCTCTCGTTGAGGTTGTCGTGGTCGTACACCGGCCACACCACGGGCCGCCGCGTGGGCGAGGTGTGCGTGGCGAGGTGGCAGGCCAGCTTGAACCAGTCGATGAACAGCTCCTCGGGATGCACCTGCACCGCCTGCTGCGCATGCCAGGTGAGCGCGAGGTAGCGGTTCACGAGCTCGAGCAGCAGGAAGTCGGAGACCTCGCTGACGCCGCCGCGCCCCGGCTGCGACAGGCGCGAGGCCAGCGCCTCGGAACGCTGCGTGAGCAGGCCGTGCAGCTCGGCCACCATGCTGCGCAGCATCGGCTGCGCCGACACGTCGAGCACCGGCGGGATGTAGTTGGCGTCGATCACCAGCTTGTGGTCGGTGCGGCGCTCGATCACGCGCACCGCGCCGATCGCCTGCCACTCCGCGGTCAGCGAGGAGGCGCGCACCAGCCGCAGCCGCGGCGCCGCGAGCTGCAGCACCGCCGGGCCCAATGCAACTGCGTTGCCATCGGCGACTTCGCGCTCGACCACGTGGAAGCGCGCGGCCGAGGTCGTGTCTTCCGCGAAGATGACTTCCTCGCTGCCGGGCCTGCGCAGCGGCAATGCGAGCACCACCAGTTCATCGGTCAGGTCGCTCGGCACGTCGTAGGGAACGGGTGCGTCCTCCACGCCGAAGGAGAACGGCGTGCCGTCGGGCATCACGCCCGATCCGCCGAGCAGCGAGACGCGGCCCAGCGCATGCGCGTCGCGATCGATGTCCAGGTGCAGCCAGCCCCAGAACGCACCCTGCAGCCCCGCGGTGCGGCGCGTCACGTACTGCTCGACGTAGCGCTCCAGTTGCTGGAAATGCTGCGGCCGCAGGTACATGCCCTCGGACCACACCACGCGATTCGCCAACGCCTGCGGATGGGCGCCTGTTCTGCTGATGGCGCCCGGATTGCGAACTGTCACCAAAGAAAACCTCCTGGAGTGCGGCCACTCTCTTGCGGGCGGTCCATCGTCGAGATGCCCTCCCTGCATGGGCGCATTGCGTGTCGATGCTACACGGCGATGTTTACGTTTTGCACCGTTTTTGCAGCGTCGAGGCCTTGGCCTACGTGCGGCGCACTTTCGTATTAGGGCGTGCGCGCAAGTGCTACGAAATCACGTAGTCGGCAACAGTTCGATACCGGTCTTGCGGATCACGATGCGAACCTTTTGTTCACTCGGAGAGAACTGCCAGACCTTGTAGAGGTTCGTCTGCTTGGGCTCCTTGAGCGGCAGCACGAGGCGCCAGCGTGCGTTCTCGAGCTTGCGGTAGCCCGCGATCACGCCGATGGCGCGCGAATCGAGGCCGGCCTCGCGCTTGAAGACGCGCTCCTCGCCGCTGCGCAGAATGGCCTGGTCGGCATTCACGAGTTCGGCCGCGAGCGTCTCGCGATCGCGGTCCTGCAGTGCGAAGTAGTCGGCGGTCTCGAAGTTGCCCGAGGACTTGAGCTCGAACACCTTCACGAGGATCGGCGCGGCCTGTCCGCGGCCATCGGGGTTGACGCCGTCGTCGACCTTGATCGACACCGCGTAGGGCGTGGGCATGGACTTGGCCGTCGATGCGCAGCCGCCGAGTCCGGCGAGCAACGGCGAGGTCACGATCGCGCTTCGCAGCAGGGTTCGTCGATGCATGGGTTCTCCCATCGAAGTTCGCGCCTATAGTATCGAGACGTCATGCAGCGACGATGTCGGCCGACGTGCCGTCATATCGATGCGGCACAGTATCCAAGCTTAACTTTGCAAGGCAGGAGAGAAGATTGAAGTCATTGCTGTGCGCTCTGGTGATCCCGCTCTTTCTGGTCGCAGGCTGCGACACCACGCCGAAGGCCACCGATCCAGGACCGCCGCAACCCGAACGCCTGAGCCAGCAGGTCGCGCGCACCACGCTCGAACGCGCGCAGCAGGCCTACGACGATGGCGACTACGCGAAGGCCATCTCCACGCTCAAGAGCGGCGGCGTGTCGGTGTTCGATGCGGCCGAGCCCAACACGCGGCTCGCCGCGATGAAGCTCGAGGCCTTCAGCTACTGCGTGGCCAACCAGTTGCCCGAGTGCCGCACGCAGTTCCTCAAGATCCTCGATGCCTTCCCTTCCTTCGATCTCAGCATCGCCGAGCGCAAGCATCCCGTGTGGGGCCCCGCGTTCGAAGCCGCCAAGAAGATGAAGCGCTGACGGGCCTCCCACGCCAGGAGCCCGTGTCATGAATTGGGAGATGCCATGCGTTGGACGGTGATCGAACATGCGGGCCGGCCGGTGGCCGCGGGTCCGTCGGCCCTGCTCGCCGCGCCCGGCGGCACCATCGGCCGCAGCCCCGACAACCACCTCGTGCTGCCCGACGAACAGCGGCAGATCTCGCGCCTGCAGGCCACGGTGCGCTTCGACGAAGGCCGCGCGGTGCTGCGCAACATGAGCGCGGTGCTGCCGATCAGCGTGAACGGACAGACGCTGCGGCACGACCAGGAGTCGCCGATCGCCGAGGGCGATCGCGTGACGATCGGCAGCTACGTGCTCGAGGCCACGCCCGCGAATGCCGGCACGAGCCGCGCGGCACCGGCCATCGCGCCCGCGCCGGCCGCTGTCGAACCCACCGTCGCGTGGCCGCCCGCGGTCGAGTCCGCGAGCTCGCGCCTGGCCGCGGCACCGGTGAGCTCGCGCCTCGCATCGACACCGGACTTCGGTGCGCAGGCCGCATCGCTGCCGACCTCGATGCCGCCGGCCTATCCGCCAGCGCCTCCACCCGCGGCCGCGCCGCTCGATGCGCTGCTGCCGCAGGCACCGGTGTCCGACGTGTTCTCCGATCTGTTCGGCGCGGGCGCCCTGCCGATCGGCGACACGCATACCGCGCCGCCGCGCGAGGCGCCCCTACAGCAACCCGTGCCGCAAGCGGTGCCGCAATCCGTGCCGCCGCCGGCGCAACGGCCGCCCGCGCCCGTGGCCGCGCCGGTCTTCGCGCCCGCATCGCCGGCATTCGCGCCGCCGCCCGCCGCCTTCGCATCGCCGGTGCCGCCGCCCCCCGCGGCGCCCGCGCCCGCACCGGCCGCGCGCTCGTCGATGCCCACCGCGGCCGACTGGGATGCGATCCTCGCCAACGCGCCGCGCCGTGCCGACACCACGCCCGAGCCCATGCCCGACCCGTTCGCGCACGAGCCCTTCGAGCTGCCCTCGCAGGCGCGCAGGAACCCGGCCGATCCGCTGGCGCAGCTGAACCCCGGCGCCACCACCGACGTGTCCGACTTCGCGCTCAAGCGCGGCATCGATCCGCTGTCGCTGTTCGCGGCCGACCGGGACGCGCCTTCGCCGCTGTCCGATCCGCGGCCCACCGCGCTGACGCATGCGCCCGCGCTCGAGGACGTGCATCCCGCGGTGGACCTGCTCGAGAAGCGGCCGGCGGTGCCGGGCTACACCCAGCCCAACCATGCGCGCGAGGTGTCGGGCCAGTTCCGTCCGCCGACGCCGATGCCGCTGCCCGTGGCGCAGCCGCCCGCGCGCATGGTCGAGCCCGAGCCCGAACGCGAGGCGGCACCCGCGACGCCGGTCGCCGCGCCGCCCACCGCATCGATGCAGAGCGCGCCCGTCGAGGCCGTGCTCGCGGCCATGCCGACGCACCCACCCGTCACGTCCGCCGAAGCACCGCAGCCCTCGGCGCTCCCGACCATGGCCCCGGTGGTCACGCCCGTGGTGACGCCCGCGCCGGCCGCGGTCGAAGTGCCGGTCGAGGTGCCGGTCGAGGTGCCGGCCGAAGTCGTCGCCCCGAAGGCGAGCCCCGAACCGGTCGCCGTCCCCGCACCTTCGAGCCCCGCCACCGACACCGCGCCCGCGCTGCCCGCGGCCTCCTGCGAGGCGCTGTTCCGCGCCTTCCTCGATGGCGCCGGCGTGCCCGACGTCGCGGGCCAGCAGCAGCTCGATGCCGAGATGATGCGCAGGCTCGGCCGGCTGATGCGGGCCTTCACCGACGGCACCATCGAGCTGCTGTCCTCGCGCGCGATGCTCAAGCGCGAGGTGCGCGCCGAGATCACGATGATCGTGGACGAGGAGAACAACCCGTTCAAGATCCTGCCCAACGGCCGCGCGGTGCTGATGCAGATGTTCGGCGCGCGCATGCCGGGCTTCCTGCCGCCCGAGGCCGCGGTGCACGATGCGCTCGGCGACCTGCAGTCGCACCAGCTCGGCATGGTCGCGGGCATGCGCGCCGCGCTGCTGATGGTGCTGCAGCGCTTCGATCCCGAGGCGCTCAAGAAGGACACGCCTCACGACGGCGGCCTCGGCGAGAAGCTGCTGCCCGGCGGCCGCGACGCACGCCTGTGGCGCCAGCTGCAGCAGCTGCATGCCGAGACCACGGCTGCCGTCGAGGACGACTTCCAGGCCGTGTTCGGCCGGGCCTTCCAGCAGGCCTACGACCGGGAAATGGAACGATTGAAGGAGGCACGCCGTGCTTGAAGCGACCCGCACGACCCCGTTCGCCGTCCCGCTGTCCACGTCGCAGTTCTCCTGCGTGGGCGAGCGCAGCGGCAACCAGGATGCGATCGGCTACCACCTCGACGACTGGTTCGGCTGCTTCGTCGTGAGCGACGGCGTCGGCGGCAATGCCGGCGGCGAGCAGGCCGCGCGCACCGCGGTCGACACCGCGCTCAACGCCTTCGTCGCCAACCCCTCGGTGGCCGCCGAGGACATCCAGCAGTGCGTGACGCGCGCCAACGACGCGATCCTCGCGCGCCAGCGCGCGCAGGCCGAGCAGGGAAAGATGAGCGCGACCTTCGTCTCGCTGTTCGTCGACCGCAGCAGCGGCCAGGCGCGCTGGGCCCATGTGGGCGACAGCCGCCTCTACTGGTTCCGTCGCGGCGTGCTGATGGAACGCACCGAGGACCACAGCCTGTCGCAGCGCTCGCGCGAAGGCATGGCCCACGGCGAGGCCGCGCCGGCCAACGGCGCGCAGGCGCTGATCCAGAGCAACCTGCTCTACCGCGCGCTCGGCGCGCGCGAACGTGCCGAGGCCACCGTCTCGGGCACGCAGCGGCTGGCCGACGGCGATGCCTTCCTGCTGTGCACCGACGGGCTGTGGCAGCTGATCTCGCAGCAGGTCATGGAACGCTCGCTGCAGCTGGCCGACAGCGCCGAGGAATGGCTCGCGCTGCTGCGCCGCGCGGCCGAGGCCAAGGCCGACGAGTCGCGCGACAACTTCTCGGCGCTCGCGGTGTGGGTGGGATTTCCGCAGCAGGTGACGCTGGCGGGGACGGCGCAGCCCCCGCGCCATCCCGGCTGAAGGCGCGGCGCGCCCCTCGCGCGGCTCAGGGCGCCAGCACCAGCATCTTGAACTGGCTCGGCACCAGCCGCATGCCCACGATGTTGCAGCGGTTCTGCAGCGAGATGCTCGTCACGCGCGTGACCGGCGTGCCCTTGACCAGCACGGTGAAGGCGCCCGTCAGGTGGCGCGACTGCTGCATGAAGGTCTGCGAGATCACGCCGCCAAGCACGCCCGGCTGGTCGCCCAGCGTGATCGGCGTGAAGGTGGCCATGTTGTGCGCGGGCATGGCCATGAACAGGATGTTCCAGGCGTTGGGAATGGCCATCGGCCCGAGCGCCATGTTGGGAAAGGGAAAGGGCACGGGCGTGCGGCACACGTCGGGAAACGCGATATCCATTCCCATGAGCTGGCAGTTGGCGAACATCGTCGGTCCCTCCTTCAGCCCATGTGGATCTGGGCCGCGTCCACCTTGACCAGTTCCTTGCCGGTCACGACGGTGTGGTGGCCATGGATGCGCACCGCGTGGCTGGCTTCGCAATCGAGGTGGCCGACGCGGACCTGCTCGGTCTCGTCGACCACGCGCAGCGTGCTGCGCGCCATGCTGAGCAGCCGGTCCGCCATCGTCTCGAACAGCTTGCCCAGAAGCCGCACGCGCCCGACGGTCGCATCGACGGCCTGCCCGACGTAGCGCATCTCCGCGACCTGGAGCTGGGCCTGCTCGGCCCGCACCTGCCATTGCGCGCCCGCCATGTCGAGCTTGCCGGCACCGTGCAGCCGGAGGTCGGTCGCGCTGTCGACGGCGATCGACCCGCCCGGTGCGCTCAGCACCAGGTCGCCGGGCACCTCGATGCGGCTGGCCCGTGGATCGGCCTGCTCGACGACGGCGATCAGGAACACGCGCTGCGCATCGGGCCCGGAGAACAGCACCGTATCGCCAGGCGCGGGCTGCAGCAGGCAGCTGGCGGCGCGGCGGCAGGTCCATTGGCCGCCGCCCTCGTCCTCGACGAGGATGGCCCCGTGCGGCTCGCAGGCCAGGACCTTGCCCAGCAGGTGGATGGAAACCGAAGCGGCGGTGGCCGGCGAACGCAATGCGACGACATTCATCTCGTTACTCCTTTGTGCTTTCGGATGCTTTGCGAATCTCGCGGTCCGCGGCCTCATGGCGCGTCGGACCACGCCTGCGCCTTGTGCAGTTCGAGGTCGTGCTCGATGATGCCGGCGCGTGTCGAGAAGCGGGTTTCCGCCTGCTCCGCGCGGTGCAGGCGGGTGCGCAGGAAATGCGCGTCGCGCAGGTCGGCGCCGCCGAGGTCGGCATACGACAGGTCGGCATCGTCGAGCCGCGCACCGCGCAGGTCCGCGCCGGCGCAGCGCGCGCGCTGGAACACGCTCAACGACAGGTCGGCCTCGCGCAGGTCCGCGCCATCAAGCCGGGGCCCGGACCCCAGATCGATCGCTCGAAGCGGCCGGCGCGGAAGTTCACGCCGCGCGCATCGGCCTCGGGAAACAGCGCCTGCCTGGCATCCACGCCCGCGAAGCACGCGCCTGCGAGCGAGGCGCCCTTGAAGTTGCTCTGCACCAGGTCGGCCCCGGTGAAGTCGACCTCGTCGAGCCTGCTGTCGGTGAACTGGCACAGCGCGAAGCGCTGCCCGGCCAGGCGCTGGCCGGAGAGGTCGCACTCGATGAAGACCGAGCTCTCGCAACGCGCGCCGGTCCATGCCACGGTGCGCAGGTCGGCCCGGTGGAAGACCGCGAATTCCAGCCGCGCGCCGCACAGGTCCATGCCGTCCATGCGCGATTCGGCGAAGGTGGAGCGCTCGATCCAGGCCCCTTTCAGCACGGCCTGCTCGAGGCCGCAGCGGAAGAACTGCACGCGGGCGATGCGCTCGGTCTCGAACAGCGCCCGCGCCAGCTGCGACTCCACGAACGCGGCATCGTCGATCCGCGCGCCGGGCGCGCGTACCTCGCTCAGGTCGCAGCGGTGAATGCGCGCGCCCTCGAGGCAGGCCTGCGAGAGATCGGCGCCGGCGAGCTGGCAATTCGACAGCGTGGCGTCCTCGAGGCTGCAACCCGCCAGGGCCGCCCCGGAAAGATCGACGCCTTCCAGGATGGCACCCGAGAGATCGAGCCCCGACAGGTCGGCGCCGGACAGGCGCGCGCCCATGAGCGGAACGCCGTGGCGCACCTTGTCGACGAGCTCATCGCGCGTCATGCGCCGCCTCCCGTCCCGCGCGCGGGCCAGACCTTGGCATGCTGGGTGTAGGCGCCGTCCATGTGCGTGGTGCCGTCGAGCAGCGCCTGCGAGACGTCGGCACGGAACAGGTTGGCCTGCGCGAGGTCGGCGCCGAGCAGGTTCGACTTCGAGAGGTTGGCATCGATGAGGTTGGCGCCGCGCAGCGAGGCCCCCGACAGGTCGGCGCGCACGAACAGGCTCTCGCCCGCGGCCATGCGTTCCAGGCGCGCGCCGCGCAGATCGCACGCGGAGAAGTCGCAGCCGTCGAGCCGGGCCTGCGTGAGGTCCGCGCCGGCGAGCCCGGCGCCGCGCAGGCCGCAATGGGTCAGCGAGGCGGCGCGAAAGAGCGCGCCCGGAAGCGAGCTGCCGTGGGCGAAGCTGCAGGCCTCCAGGCGCGCCTCGGAAAAGGCGATGCCCGCGCCGCCGTCGAGCGATACGAAGCCGCACTGCACCAGCTTCGCGCCCGCGAACGAAACGTCCGCCATGCGGCACTCGAGCCAGACCACGCGCGAGAAGTCCGCCTCGTCGAACACCAGCTGGTCGAGCTGGAGCCTGAACATGGGCACCTGCATCCAGCGCGTGCGGCGCAGGTCGCATTGCCGCAGCACGCTCTCGTGGAAGCCGGTGCGCTCGAAGGTCGCGCCGGCGAACACGCTCGATTCGAGCGTGGCCTTGTCGAGGTTCGCCTCGACGAAGCTGGCCCCCGAGAAGTCGGATCCGACGCAGCGCGCGGCCCCCAGGTTGGCGCCATCGAAGCGCGCGGCGGGCCCGATCGCGCCCGACAGGTTGGCGCGCGCCAGCACCGCCTGCGAGAAATCGCAGCCATCGAGCCGCGCGCCCGAGAGGTCCGCATCCTCGAGCATCGCGCCCGAGAAGTCGGCCCCGCGCAGGTCCATGCCCGACAGGTTCGCGCCGATGAGGTTCATGCGCGCGAAGCGGCGCTCGCCGGGCGGCGCCGATTCGAGCCGGCGCCGGATCTTGGCGGCACGGAACGAGGTGGGCGCGGGCGCGGGATCCGACAGGTGCGCCGCGTGCAGGTAGCTGCGATGCACGCGCTCGATCATCTGCGCGCGCTGCTGCGCCGAGAACATCGGTGCCGCCGCCGCGCCGCCGGCTTCGCGCGCGAAGTCGTCGGCGCGCTCGATCTCGCGAATGAAGGCATCGGGATCGAAGCGGCTCGCGGGCGCCCCCGGCGTCGGCTCGGCATCGAAGCCCGCCTCCTGCCGGCGCGCCTCGTTGTCGGCCTCGAGCTGCTTGCGCGAACGCACCGAGTCCTCGATCCGCTCCTGCACCCGCTGCGTGTAGTCGGGCATGTCGTCGAGGTCAGGCAGGATCTCGGCGTCCGGCGGACGCGGCAGGTAGTCGTCGGGCTCCAGCCCCATCGCCACCAGCTGCGCGCGCTGCGTGTCGTACTCGCGCTGCTGGCCGGCCCGCATGTTGCGCGCGGTCGGACGGCTCCAGGGATCGAAGAGCTTCGCAGCCTCCCACTCGCCGAGCACCGACTTCGGCACCAGGTCGCTGTCGCGCACCACGTGGATCGCCTGGGCCGGGTCGATGCGGCGCCGGAGCACCTCCTGGTAGTGCGCCAGCGGCCGCGGTGCGTCCGGCAGCTCGAGCGCCGGCATGATGTGCTTCACGTCGGCTGCATCGTCCTCGGCGATCGGCATGCCGCCATGCCAGACGAGCACGGCGCGCTCGAGATGCGGGAAGAACCACACGGTGGTCGGCCGCAGCGCGATCTCCGCGAGTTCCGCGCCGTCCTGGCGAAAGCTCGCGAAGCAGCGCGCGGTCCAGTCGGGCAGGAAGCCGCGCAGCACCGGCTCGCGCGGATGCATGTTGGTGATCTCGTAGGGCGCGCCCAGCGGCAGCGCGCTGGCATCGGGCCAGCGCTGCTCGGGCGCCGCCGCGTTGAGGAAGTGCCAGTCCACGTCGCTCGCCAGGCCCGGGAAGTCGTTCTCCACCCAGCCCTTGCCATAGGCCGAGCCCATGAGCTTCATGCGCTGCGGCCAGTCGGGCGGCATGCCGGCAAGGCTGGCTGGCGCGACCGGCTGGTCCGGCGCGCTCATGTCCCGGCCCGGCACCACCACGTTCGGCAGGCGGCGCGTGCGCACGCCATTGACGATCTCGTCGCTGCGGCCGATGCCCATCGGGTTGTCGGCGAGGTCGGCGCCGCCGTAGGCATGCCGCCAATCCATGCGCATGCGGTCGAAGGGCTGGGGACTGGTGCTGCGGCCATCGAGCCAGTAGCGGTCGCCATAGACCAGCAGCGAGCGCTCGAACCCCGCGACGCGCAGCCCCGCGGCCGCGCGCGTCTTGTCGTCCTGGTGCGCGGTGTAGCAGTAGCCGCTGGCGAGCATCTCGGGCGCGAGCTTGGGCAGGCCCAGGTCGAGCACGCATCCGGGATCGAGTTCCTCGCTGGCGACCTGCCAGAGTTCCTGCTCGGGCATCAGCTTCGGGTCGGCGCCGAGGCTGAACATCGCGAGCACGCTGACCCCGAGCGTGTCCCTGCGCTGCCAGCGATAGGGCCGGGTCAGGATGCTGAGACGAAAGGGCTTGACCGTCTTCACCGCGCCGCCGTTCCTACTTGAGCGCCTGGTCGATGGCCACGCGGCGGGTCGCCGGATCGACCTTCACCCGGATGCGCCGGCCGGTCGCGAAATCGGGCAGCTTGACCGGCGAGATCGGTGCGAGCACCTCGGCCTCGAAGGCCGGCACCGGGCCGTTCGCCTGGATGTCGAGCGTCAGCCGGGTGAGGATGTAGATGCGCTCGACGCGGATCTCGGCATCGGTCGACGCGCGCACGACCGCGGTGGCGGGCACGCCTTCGGCGAGCACCCGCGCCGGCATCGCGCGCTCGAGGAGCACCTCAAGGTTGAAGGCCTGCATCCTGCGCACCCCGACGGCGCCGAGCACGATCAGCGCGAGGACCGCCAGCGGTATCGCGATCCAGAGGTAGCCTTCGAACGCCATCTTTGTTCCGGGTCCTTTCTCGTTGCCTTCGCCGCCGCGCGGACGCAGGCTCACATGCACATCCAGAGCAGCTGCAGGTAGGTCTTGAGGCCGCCGATCTTGATGTCGAGGGCCTTGTTGCTGACCTGCGCCGAGGTCTGCGTGCTGGTGAACGCGCCGATCGCGTAGCCGACGCCGAAGATCTCGCCCTTGAGGCCGTTGCTGCTGAGCTGCAGCAGCGAGTTGAAGTTGGCCAGGCCCGAGGTGCTGGTGTTGACGCCGTTGAATGCCACGTTGGCGCCGGTCGCCGTCAGCCGGTAGGGCGCCGTGTCCCACTTGGTGGCGCGGTTGATGTGCTTGACGTGCTCGCCCTCGGCGATCACGTTGCCCGCCGCGGTGATCTTGATGTCGCCCGAGGTGGAGGTGATCGACACCGCCTTGGCCGAGCCGACATAGTCGCCGCCGGTGACGGTCGAGGTGTGGGTGCCGTCGATGGTCTCGGTGAGCGTCGAGGTGATGTGGTCGACCGCCGTGCCCGTGACCTTCCGGTCCCAGTTGGCGTTGTAGCGTTCGGTGCGCAGCGCATCCACGGCCGTGAGCTTGGACTCGCCCTTGACCGTCTCGGTCATGCCGCTCTTCACCTCGACCAGCAGTCCCTGGTCGAAGGTCTCGTGGCGCAGCCCGGCCAGCACGTTGACCTCGGACATGCCGGTCTCGACCGTTTCCTTGGCGCCTTCCTTGGTCGTGATCTCGATGCTGTTGTTGAAGAAGTGCTCGGTCTTCTTCGTCACCTCGAGCTTGGAGCCCGACTTGTAGATCGCATGGTCGAGCCCGTTGTTGACCGTGGTGGTGCGCGCCTCGTCCACCGTCAGCTCGTCGTTCTTGTGGACGTGGGTGGTGCGGTTGCCCTCCACCGTGTGCGTCTCGTCGTTCTCGACCTCGATGACGAAGTCCTTTTGCGCATGGATCTTGATCGACTCGTTGCTCGGGTCGTCGTCGATCACGAAGTGGTTGGCCAGCTCGCCGTCGCCCTTGATGGTGCGGCTGATGAAGCCGCTGACCGTGGCCTTGGCCGGCAGCTCCAGCGGCGGCATCTGGTCGGCGTTGTAGACGCGGCCGATGATCAGCGGCCGGTCGGGGCAGCCGGCGATGAAGTCGACCACCACCTCCTGGCCGATGCGCGGATGGTTGACCGCGCCGAAGTTCGAGCCGGCCCAGGCGCTCGACACGCGCACCCAGCACGAGCTGTCCTCGTTGCGCTGGCCGTAGCGGTCCCAGCGGAACTGCACCTTCACGCGGCCGTACTTGTCGATCCAGATGTCCTCGCCGGCCGGTCCCACCACGGTGGCGGTCTGCGGCCCGTTGGTGGTCGGGATGCGCGTCACGCGCGGCGCGCGGTAGGGGAAAGAGGTCGGCTGCACGCCGAACTGGAAGCCGTAGTCGCCTTCGCCGTTGCCCGAGGCGTAGCCGCCCTCGCGCAGGTTGTAGAGCACCGAGACGATCAGGTACTCGCGGTTGTCCTCGTCGCGCGGCGCGTTCTGCATCGTGAAGCGGTAGCCGGGCGCCATGCCGCGCACGGTGGCGTGGCCGATGTCGAGCTCGGCCTGGGCCTGCGCCTCCTCGAGCCGGATGCGCGCGTAGTGCTCGCCCTGGCCGGCGTCGCTGTAGCCGCCGAGCCATTCGTACATCTCGTACTGGCCGTGGTCGTTGCCGCGCGGCTGGCTGCGCGTGGTGAGCAGGTCGGCCTTGGGCTTCTTGAAGTCGAAGTCGTCGACCACGTAGGTGCCGGGGCGGATCTCCTCGGTCACCTCCCACTGGTCGATGGCCTCGCGGCCCGGGTCGCCCACGCGGTCGGTCGAGACGTAGCTGATCCTCGGGTATTCGGGCAGCGTCTCGTGCGCGCTCATGTCGTCGGCCAGCACCAGCGTGTGCTGGTTCTTCTCGTGCTTGAAGAAGTAGTAGATGCCCTCGTGCTCCATGAGACGGCTCACGAACGCGAAGTCGGTCTCCTGGTACTGCACGCAGTAGTCCCACTGCCGGTACGAGGCCGTGAGCTTCTTCTCGAGCGCGAAGCCGTACTCGCCGAGCACCTCCTCGAGGATCTCGACCACCGACTTGTTCTGGAAGATCTTGCAGTCGCTGGTGCGCGTGAGATACCACAGCCACGGCCGCACCGAGGCGCGATACACCATGTAGCGCGACGAGGCCGCGTCGCGCCCGATCAGCGTGAAGCGCGTGATCTGGCCGTTGAGGTAGCGCGGCGTGCCGGTGAGGGTCTTGATCTCGAGCGTGAGCGGCTTGCCGAGCATGGCCTTCATGTCGACCGAGGTGTTCGGGCTCAGCAGGTCGACCTCGAACTCGAACAGCTGCGACAGCCCCTCGCTGCCGTGCATCGAGCGGAAGAGCAGCTGGTCTTCCCCGAGCGGTGTGTGGGCGGTGACGACGCGGGCCATGACGACTCCCTTCGCTTAGCTGGTTTCGGTAAACGCGTAGTGGAAGTCGTCGCCCTGCGCCGACAGCTCGACGCCCGCGAGCTTGCGCCCGCTGACCGTGGCGCCAATGACTTCCTCGCTCAATCGCGGCAGGATGGTGTGCGTGAGGATCGCATCGATCATCCGTCCACCCGACTCTATGGCCGTACACCGGCGCGCCACAAGCTCCACGGCGCTGTCGGTGTAACCCAAGGTAATGCCGTGGTTGGCCTGCAGACGCGCGGCCACGCGGTCGAGCTGCAGCCGGATGATGCGGTGCAGCGCGTCGGCATGCAGCGGGTAGTAGGGCACCACCACCAGCCGGCCGAGCAGCGCGGGCGCGAACACCTTGAGCAGCGGCTCGCGCAGCGCCTGCGCCAGCGGCTCGGGGTCGGGGCGCAGCACCGGGTCCTCGCACAGCTGCATGACCAGGTCGGTGCCGACGTTCGAGGTCATGATGATCACGGTGTTGCGGAAGTCGATGTGCCGGCCCTCGCCGTCCTCCATCCAGCCCTTGTCGAAGACCTGGAAGAAGATCTCGTGCACGTCGGGATGGGCCTTCTCGATCTCGTCGAGCAGCACCACGCTGTAGGGCCGCCGACGCACCGCCTCGGTCAGCACGCCGCCCTCGCCGTAGCCCACGTAGCCGGGGGGCGCGCCCTTGAGCGTGGAGACGGTGTGCGACTCCTGGAACTCGCTCATGTTGATGGTGACGAGGTTCTGCTCGCCGCCGTACAGCGCCTCCGACAGCGCGAGCGCGGTCTCGGTCTTGCCCACGCCCGAGGGGCCGCACAGCAGGAACACGCCGACCGGCTTGTTGGGGTTGTCCAGCCGCGCGCGCGCGGTGCGGATGCGCCGCGCGATGGTGTCGAGCGCATCGGTCTGCGCGACCACGCGCTGCGACAGGATCTCGCCGAGCCGCAGCACCGACTGCGCATCGTCGCGCACCATGCGCCCGATCGGGATGCCGGTCCAGTCGGCCACCACCGTGGCCACGGCCTGCGCATCGACCGCGGCGAGGATCAGCGGCGATTCGCCCTGCAGTTGCGCAAGCTTGCGCTGCGCCGCGTCGAGTTCGGCACGCATCTGCTCGGGCGAGGCTTCGGGCTCGGGCTCGGTCTCGACGGGCGCCGGTGCGGCCTCCGCGCTGTCTTCTTCATCGCCCTCCTCGTCGACCTCCTCGGCCTGCACCGGCACCGCCGCCGGCGAGAGCCGACGGCGCAACGCCACGATGCGCTCGACCAGTTCGCTCTCCTCGGTGCGCCTTTGCTCGAGCGTCGCGAGTTCGGCCTGGGCGGCATCGATCTGCGCCGCGATGTCCTGCACGCGCTGCGCCTCGCCGACACCGATCGCGGCCTCGCGCTGCGCGATGCCTGACTCGATGCCCAGCACCTCGATGCGCCGCTGCAGGTCCTCGAGCGCGGCCGGCAGCGCATGCTGGCTCAGCGCCACGCGCGCGCAGGCGGTGTCGAGCAGGCTCACGGCCTTGTCGGGCAGCTGGCGCGCGGGAATGTAGCGGTGCGACAGGCTCACGGCGGCCTCGAGCGCGGCGTCGAGGATCAGCACGCCGTGGTGCTTCTCGAGCTCGGCCGAGATGCCGCGCAGCATGATCACGGCCTTGGGCTCGGTCGGCTCCTGCACCTGGATGGTCTGGAAGCGCCGCGTGAGCGCCGGGTCCTTCTCGATGTATTTCTTGTACTCCGACCAGGTGGTGGCGCCGATGGTGCGCAGCCGGCCGCGCGCGAGCGCGGGCTTGAGCAGGTTGGCGGCGTCGCCGGTGCCGGCGGTGCCGCCCGCGCCCACCAGCGTGTGGACCTCGTCGACGAACAGCACGATCGGCTTCGGGCTCTTCTCGACCTCGTCGATCACCTGCCGCAGCCGCTGCTCGAACTCGCCCTTCACGCCCGCGCCGGCCTGCAGCAGCGTGGGATCGAGCACCCACAGCGAGACCTCGCGCAGCGAGGGCGGCACGTCGCCCGCGGCCAGGCGCTGCGCCAGGCCCTCGACCACCGCGGTCTTGCCTACGCCGGCCTCGCCCGTGAGCAGCGGGTTGTTCTGGCGCCGGCGCATCAGGATGTCGACGATCTGGCGGATCTCGTCGTCGCGGCCGTAGACCGGATCGAGCTCGCCCGCGCGCGCCTTGGCCGTGAGGTCGCTCGCGTACTTGGCGAGCGCCGAGCCGCCCGCGGCCTGCGGCGCGGCACCGGCCGGGTTCGGCGCGCCGCCGGCCACGGGTTCGGGCGCGACGTCGTAGTCGTCCTCGGGCGAGCCTTCGGTCCAGGCCGGCAGCTGCGCGATCAGCACGTCGGGCACCAGCTTGTCGAACTCGCGCGAGATGCCCGAGAGCACCTGGCGCAGCCCCGGCGTCTTGACGATGCCCGCGAGCAGGTAGGCGCCGCGGATCGAGGTCGCCTCGAAGCGCAGGCTGGCATAGACCCAGGCCCGCTCGACCGCGCTGTCGACGTGCTCGGAGATGTCGCTGATCGAGGTCGCGCCGTGCGGCAGCCGGTCGAGCGCGCGCACCAGGTCCTGCTCGACCGCGTCGAGGTTGAGGCCGGCGCGCTTGACGATGCGCAGCAGGTCGCTGTCCTGCAGCTGCAGGATCTGGTGCAGCCAGTGCACGAGCTCGACGTAGGCATTGCCACGCAGCTTGGCGAAGGCGGTGGCGGTCTCCAATGCCTTGTAGAGCATCGGGTTGAGCTTGGAGAACAGCGAGACGCGGCGGATGTCGGTCATGAGGCCTGGGTGAAGGAAGCGGAGGTGTGGGAAGCGGTGGATGCGGAACGCGAATGCAGGGCCTCGGGCGCGAACACCAGGTCGCCGGCATCGGTGTCGGACAGGCGGGTGCCGAGCCAGCTGCCCCAGCCCAGGCGCTGGCCGCCGCTGAGCTGCATGCCGCCGGCCTCCTCCTTGCGCAGCACGAGCCGCAGCTCCCACGCGAATTCGATGCCGACGTACTGGCGCACCCAGTCGACCACCTGCTGCAGCCGCCGGCTGCCGGGCAGGAAGGCGCGGTACTGCTCGAGCGTCAGCGGACCGAGCTCGAGGCGGAACTTGCTCTGCGCATCGCGCACGGCCAGGCCGATGGTGGCGCCGGCGCCGAGCCGGTGGTTGCGCCCGAACAGGCCGATGCGGCTGACCTGCGGTTCGTCGATGGTCACCCAGTCGCTCACGAACTCCTCGATGCGCACCGGCAGGTCGAAATACAGGCGCAGGATCTGGATCAGGCCCTCGGGATTGCGCGTCTGGCGCACCAGGTGGCCCGCCATGTGGGTGCGCGCATGGTCGGCGATGCGGTCGCGTTCCTTGAGCCCGGGCTGCCCCATGTTCATGAGGCTCGCGACGTACTCAACGAAGCGGTGGCCGTCGGGCCGGTCGAGGCTGTTGACCGACTGGGCATCGGCCCAGGCGCGGTAGAACAGAAGGATCAGCCGGTGGTGGAACAGGTCGGCGAAGGCGCTGAGCGTGTGGTCGTTGTGGTGCCGCTTGCGCTCGCGCGCGTACTCGGTCAGGTGCAGCGGCAGCGGGCCGTTGGGGCCGAACAGGCCGAAGCCGTAGATCGAGATCTGCGGCGGGCCGTCGCGGCTGTCGTCCACGCCCGAGACGTTCGAGGGCGCGAAGGCCATCGAGGGCTCCTGGCCGAGGCGCAGCGGCTCGTCGAGCGGGCGCGGCGCGCGGCCCAGCAGCGGATGGTCGCCGTGCGCATCGAGCCGGCGCAGCAGCATGAAGAGGTCGTGCTCGAACGGCTGCTCGACCAGGCCGGCCCACAGCGCCGGATCGACCTGCGGCAGGCCGCGCGCGGGCGGCGGCGCGGCGGCGGCCCCCGCCTCGTGGTCGAGCACCCGATCCGCCGCGTCGCTCGCCGGCGTGTCCTGCGCGGCGCCGGTGTCCTCGCGGAGGTCGGTGGTGCTGTTCATACGGCGGGTCGGCGTCCGATGCGCGGCGTCCAGCGCGCGATGTCGCCGCGCTGCAGGCTGGACAGCGAGAACTCGGTGAAGGCGTTGAGCGACACGTGGCGGCTGAAGAACTGCTCGAGCACGGCGCCGAACAGATACGGGCTCGCGCCCGAGAAGGCGGTCTCGTCGAGCTTCAGCGCGATCTCCACGCCGCGGCCGAAGACGATCGGGCCCGGCTCGGGCAGGCGGCGGAACACCGGCGCCAGCTTCATCGAGCGCACGCCCTGGATCTGCCGGCGCACCGAGGGATCGGCGAGGTTGCCGTAGAGGTCGAGCATCTCGCGCAGCGCGGCCGCACCCTGCTCGGCATCGACGTCGGTGAGGCTCAGGTAGTTGAGGCCCAGGTGGCTGATGAGGCGCCAGGTCAGCGCGCCCTCGGCCAGCGCCGGATAGGGCCGCGAGGGACCGCGCAGGATGCGGATCGCGCGCACCGGCGCCGACACGCGCAGCGTGAAGTCCGACTCCAGGCCCGTGGGCAACAACAGCGGCAGGTCGCGGTTGGTGCACAGCGCGTCGAGCGTGATGTGGCGCAGGCTGTGCGGAAAGGGCGCGTCGTGCTGGTCCACCAGCGAGACGTAGATCTCGCTGCCGGTGTAGCTGGTGCGCGTGCCCTGCGCGCGTGCGCGGTCCGACACCAGCCGCGGTTCGCGCCGCACCGAGAAGTAGGCGCCGAAGTCGCCGTCGTCGGAGGCGAAGGAACCGAGGAAGGGCCGGAACTCGCGCTCCTCGGAGCCGTTGCTCATGTGGCCGACCACGCGCTCGACCGTGAAGATCTCGAAGTCGCGCGGCCGCGTGCGGTCGATCACCGCATGGTGCTCGTGCTGGCCCGGGCCCACAGGGATGCGGTCGCTGCGGCGCGGCACCAGGTTGACGATCGGCGTGCAGAACAGCGAGAACTGGCGCGCGTCGACCAGCCGCTCGAGGTCGCCGTCGGCGCGGTCGAGCAGGATCACGATCTCCATCGTGTTGCCGCTCATCGCCGCGGCCGCGGCACGCAGCTTGTTGACGCTGAAGAACAGGTAGCGCTCGGGGAAGGCGAAGTACTCGTGCAGCAGCCGGTAGCCCTGGAACGAGCGCGCGTCGTAGGGCAGCAGCGACTGGTCGGGCTCGAAGCCCTCGTGGCGGATCGCCTCCTCGCCCAGCGGCACGATGCGCGTGCCCTGGCCCGCGGTGCCGGGGCCGCTGCGGCAGACCGTGCCGATCGAGTGGTGCACCGCGAGTTCGAGCACGCGCAGCGCATGCAGCTCGGCGCCCGAGAGGAAGAACTCGAGCCGATCGAGCGGCATCTCGGCGAAGCGCGCGCCGCCCACGGCCTCGAGCTTGATCGTGATCGCGCTTTTGGCCTGCCGCGCGACGATCGGCAGCGCATGCAGGATCTCGGCCGGCACCGGCCCGAGGCTGGCCTCGGCGATGCGGATCGGCCACAGCGTGACCGCGTGGCCGGTGCGGAACTCGCAGGCCGTCTGCTCGCCCTTGATCATGCGCCCGCGCAGGATCGTGTGGCGCGGCAGCTCGTAGCCGGCCTTCAGCGAGCCCTCGTTGAGGTTGCCGTCGATCTGCACCACGCCCATGGCCGGCAGCGGCGCGAGGAAGTTCGGATAGACCACCTCGAGCAGCCGCTGCGAGAAGCGCGGGAACTCGGCATCCATCTTGAGCTGGATGCGCGCCGTGAGGAAGCTGAAGCCCTCGAGCAGCCGCTCGACGTAGGGATCGCTGACCTCGATGCCGCGCATGCCCAGGCGGCCCGCGATCTTCGGATAGCGCTGCGCGAACTCGGCACCGAGCTCGTGCATGTAGGTGAGTTCGCGGTTGTAGTAGTCGAGCAGCCGCGCGTCCATCAGAGGCCTCCGGTGGGGCGCAGCATCATGTGGCCGCTTTCGAGGTCGAGCTCCGAGCGAAGGATGAACTCGATCGGGTAGGGCACCGACCACAGGGTGCCGCGGATCTCGAGCGCGAGCAGGTTGTGGTGCTCGAGCTCGGTGGCGTCGGTCACGCAGCGCACGTCGATGCTGTCCTTCATGATGCGCGGCTCGAAGTCGATGATGGCGGTGCGGATCGCGGCCTCGACGTCGGCGAAGTCGACCTCCGACATGCGCCCGCCGGCCCAGCCGCGCACGCCGTAGTTGACGACCGAGCGGCGCGCGCGCGGCAGGTTCTGGATCGAATGCGCGGTGCCGAAGTTGGTGGTGTTCAGCAGCCACTGCAGGTCGCGCAGCACCGAGTCGCGCAGCAGCTTGCCGCTCATCAGGAAGGCGCCCGCGCGCTCCTGGCGGTTGCTCGGCTGCTTGTCGGTGAGGCGATCGAGCAGCACCGGCTGCAGCCGGTCGCGCGCGACGCTCTCCTGCTCGCCCTCGGCATCGAGCCCCGACCAGGCGGAGGCGCCGGCCGTGGCCATCAGGCGGCCTCCCCGGCGGTGAATTCGATGCCGCGCAGCTCGAGCAGCGCATGGTCGCCCGCGTCGCTGATCAAGGTGCGCTGGCCCGCGCCCGCGAACGCGGCCTCGCCGGCCAGCGGCAGCCAGTCGGTACGGCGCGCGAGCGCGAGGCCGTCCTCGAGCGTGGCCAGATCGCCGGCATAGCGCACCGGCACCAGCACGGCCAGCGCGCGGCCATCGGCCAACTCGACCTGCACCGGCGACCACAGCAGATCGACCAGGTGCTGCGGCCGCTGGAACGTCAGGCGGCGCACCGAGGGCAGCGGCAGCCAGCCATAGCCCGCGGGCGTGATGACTTCGAGCGCGGCGCCAAGGCGCGCGTCGCCGTCGCAGAGCCAATCGATGTCGATGCGCTCGATCGCCTCGCCGTCGACCGGCTCGCCCGTCGCGTCGCCCGAGCGGTCCACGGCCTGCAGCAGGCCGCGCAGCGCGGGCGTGGCATCGCGCGCCGATTCGCGCAGCCGGGCCGCCTCGTCGGCCTGGTCGGCCGGCAGCGCGGCGGCCGCGAGCAGGGCATCGACCCAGTCCGCGCCGTCGCCGAGCACGGCGGGCGCGCGCGCGGCATCGCCGGCCCAGAAGGCGCTGCGCTGGCGTTCGCCGGCCAGCGCCATCGAGCAGGTGGCGCTCGCGGGCGTGAACGAGGGATCGAACTTGACGGCTGCCTTGAGCTGGTCCTCGGCGCGCTGCCACTCGCCGCGCAGCGCGAGGAAGTGGCACAGCGCGAGGCGCAGGCTGGCGTTCTGGGGATCGGCGCGGATCTGCCGCTGTATCCCCTCGGTGTGCTCGGCCACCGAGCGCTCGCCCAGCCCTGCAAACGCATCGCCCATGAAGCAGCCTCCTCTGTCGTTTCGCCAATGCACGGTCCCGGCCCTGTGATGCCAGAGCCGCCGCCGTGGTCGGTGGTTGGATATCGCTCGTGGCCTGCCGACGCCCGCTTCGCGGGGCCGTGGCCTTTGCCGTGCGATGGCGGCGCCATGCACCGCCTTCGCCGCTCGGCCTTCGGCTGGCGGCCCCAGGACCGTCAGCCGGAGACCGGCTCGCCCGCGGCACCGAGGCGCCGCCCGCGAGCCCGGCCGGGCCCGCGGAAGATCAGGCTTCCTTGTTTTCCTTGATGTTCCAGCCGAGCTGGGTTTCGGCGCCCTTGCCGCCCTTGTCGGTCTGTTCCCAGTACTGCTGCTTGACCTTGGCGGCCTGGAACGCGTACTGCACGAACACCGCGTCGCTGCCCTGCTCGGCCGTGTACTGGACCGAAGTGACCAGCACTTCCTCGAGCGTCACCCGCGTGTATTCGATCTGTCCGCCACCGGCCTTGCAGACCGAGACCTCGACCTTGCTCAGGTGCTTGCCGCTGGCGCAGTTCTTCATGACGGACGGTGCCGCCTTGTCGATGCGCGCGAGCACCTGCAGGTCGTTGAAGCTGGCCTTGCCCACGCCGCCGCCACCGCCGCTCACCATGTTTCCAGGCTGCGTCGCACCCCACGCGAACGACTTGATGTCGGTCCAGTCCTTGTGGTTCGAGTCCTTGGATTCGCCGTTCGCGCCTTCGACGCGCATGAACATGTCTACTGCCATCATTAACCCCCGGAGTTGTGCGTGCCCCATCGGAGCACTGTTGAATTAGCTGCTGTCCTTCTTGTTGGACGGCAGCTTCGAAACCAGCCGCAACGACACCGTGAGCCCTTCGAGCTGGTAGTGCGGCCGGAGAAAAAACTTGGCGGCGTAGTAGCCGGGGTTGTCCTCGATCGGTTCCACCTGGACCTCGGCGGCGGCCAGCGGCTTCATCGCCTTGGTGTCCTGCGACGAGGTGCCGGGGCTGCCGTCGACGTAGTTCATGATCCAGTCGTTGAGCCAGCGCTCCATGTCCTCGCGCTCGCGGAACGAACCGATCTTGTCGCGGACGATGCACTTCAGGTAGTGCGCGAAGCGGCAGCAGGCGAACAGGTAGGGCAGGCGCGCCGCCAGGTTCGCGTTGGCCGTGGCGTCGGCGTCGTAGTACTCGGCCGGCTGCTGCAGCGACTGGGCGCCGATGAAGGCCGCGAAGTCGGAGTTCTTGCGGTGCACCAGCGGCATGAAGCCGTTCTTCGCGAGCTCGGCCTCGCGCCGGTCGCTGATCGCGATCTCGGTCGGGCACTTCATGTCCACGCCGCCGTCGTCGGTCGGGAAGGTGTGGGTCGGCAGGTTCTCGACCGCGCCGCCCGATTCCACGCCGCGGATCGAGGTGCACCAGCCGTACTGCTTGAACGAGCGGTTGATGTTCACGCCCATCGCATAGGCCGAGTTGGCCCAGGTGTAGCGGTTGTGCGCGGCCGAGTCGGTCTCTTCCTCGAACTCGAACTCGTCGACCGGGTTGGTGCGCGCGCCATAGGGCAGGCGTGCCAGGAAGCGCGGCATCGCCAGGCCGATGTAGCGCGCATCCTCCGACTCGCGCAGCGAACGCCACGCGGTGTGCTCGGTGTTGTGGAAGATCTTCGTCAGGTCGCGCGGATTCGAGAGTTCCTGCCACGACTCCATCTGCATCACGGTCGGCGAGGCGCCCGCGATGAAGGGGCAGTGCGCGGCCGCGGCGATCTTCGCCATCTCGCCGAGCATCTCGACGTCGGGCGGGCTGTGGTCGAAGTGGAAGTCGCCGATCAGCGCGCCGAAGGGCTCGCCGCCGAACTGGCCGTACTCGGCCTCGTAGATCTTCTTGAACAGCGGGCTCTGGTCCCAGCCGATGCCCTTGTGGCGCTTGAGCGAGCGCGCGACTTCGCGCTTGGAGGCGCACATCACGCGGATCTTGAGCTGCTCGTCGGTCTCGGTGTTGTTCACGAGATAGTGCAGGCCGCGCCAGGCACCCTCGAGCTGCTGGAAGTCCTCGTGGTGCAGGATCTGGTTGATCTGCTCGGAGAGCTTGCGGTCGATCTCCGTGATGATGGCCTGCACCGTGCGATAGGCATCGTTGGAGATGGTGACGGAGCTCTCGAGCGCCTGCACCGCCAGCGTCTTGACGGCGTTCTGCACCGCCTCGCGCGCCTGGTCGGTCTTGGGCTTGAACTCGCGCTGGAGCAGGTCGGAGAACTCGTTCGGCTCGAGCGCCTCGACGGTCTGCTGGGCGCGCGCGGATTGTTTTTGCACGGTACTCATGGTGATGGTCCTGTCGACGTGATCGGCTCGCGCTTACTCGGCGGTGCCCGGCGTGCCCGCCGGCTTCTCCGCGGCCGCGTCGATGGCGCTGGCCACCGCGGGGTTCGGGCTGGTGGCCAGCGACTTCAGCAGCGCCGGGTTCTGCAGCGCCTGCGCGATGAGTTGCTCGGCGCCGTTCTTGCCGTCCATATAGGACAGCAGGTTCGACAGCTCGGTGCGCGCGTCGAGCAGCTGCTGCAGCGCGTCGACCTGGCGCGCGATGCGCGCGGGCGAGAAGTCGTCCATGCTGTCGAAGGTGATGTCGACGTTGAGCTGGCCATCGCCGGTCAGCGTGTTGGGCACCTGGAAGGCCACGCGCGGCTTGATCGACTTCATGCGGTCGTCGAAGTTGTCGATGTCCACCGCCATGAACTCGCGCTCGGCGAGGTCGGGCATCGGGTCGACCTGCTTGCCCGCGAGGTCGGCGATCACGCCCATCACGAAGGGCAGCTGGATCTTGCGTTCGCTGCCGTAGATCTCGACGTCGTACTCGATCTGCACGCGCGGCGCGCGGTTGCGCGCGATGAACTTCTGACCACTGTTCCTGACACGGTTGTCTGCCATAAAGCTTCCTCTTGATTCTTCGATCGAATGCGTGCGGACCGCGTGCGCCGGTCGCCGGCGCCTACTCCGATGCGTCGGACCCCGGTGGCCGTCCGGCCAGGCTTTCCAGCTTCTGCAGTCCCTCGGGCATGAGCTCCTCGATGATCTGGAAGAAGTTGAGCGCGAGCAGCTTCTGCGCCCTGCGTATCAGCAGGGGCGCGGGATGGCTGGGCTCCGCGCGCTCCAGGTACCGGCAAGCCTTTTCCAACAACACCTGCACATCTTCGCGGCTCGTTATTTCAATATCGTTGATACCGATCGCGCGTAGGCCGGGACCGCCACTTGCAGCGGTCGCCACCGCCATGGGCGCCGCGGCCGGCGCGGCCGGATCGCTCGCCGAAGGGCTCTGGCGTTCGCTCGGCGGCGCTTCGGCCACGGACTGCAATGCCTTCTCGGGCAGCAGCTGCGCCACCGTGCGCATCGAACGTTCGAGGCGCGAGAAATCGGGGGCCCAGCTCTGGCCCAGCGCGCGTTCCGAGGTCTCGCGGATGCGTTGCAGCAGCGCGAGCGCGGCGCGCAGCGCGACGATCGGCGGCGCGTCGTTGTCGTGCGCGCGGCGCGCGGCCTCGCGCAGGCGGCCCACGCCACCCGGGTAGTCGATCTGGTCGGCCTTGCTCGAATCGAGCAGCGCCTCGACCTGCCGCAAGGTCATCGTCACGCCGCCGTCGTCGAGCAATCGCGCATCGCGCACGCTGCGCCCGATGCCTTCGCTCTCGGCCAGCGCGGCCAGTGCATTCATGCGCGGCAGCGGGTCCTCGTCGCCACCCTCGACCACGCGCGGATGCACGTCGTCCCAGAAGGTCTGCAGCACCACGTCGACCAGTTGCAGCCCTTCGACGTAACCCGGCAGGCCACGGCTCTCGGTCCACGCGAGCGTGAGCGGCACCAGCACGCGCAGGTCGCGCGTGCGCTCGCACAGCTGCTTGGCAATGCGCTCGACCTTGGTCCAGTCGGGCGGTTCGGCCGGAATGATCGTGTTGCCGAACTGCTGCTCGCGCTTGCCGAGCGTCGCCTGCTGCAACGCCATGAAATCGGCGTCGTATTCCAGATCCTCACCGCACGGAAGCGGACCCTCGACGGGCTTTTGCAAAAGCTCGATCTCTGCCTGCGACACCCGTTCTCCCTCGTTCAACCAGTCAAAACATTAACGAATCTTTAGTTATCTTGAGTGGAAGCGAGGAGCCGGTCAACTACATCTGAGGTCATCGTGCCGTCTATGAATCACAAAGAAGTACATCTTCAAAGATCGTTACACAGTACGGCTTAACAGTGCATGACGGCACCATGACAGAACTCAATGCAGGAGGCCGCGCGCGCCGAGGTTGCGCATCAGCGCGCCGATGCCGAAGGTCCAGCGCGGGGCCTTGTCGGCATGCGCGACGCGATTGACGAGCGCGCCGAGTTCGGGCGCCGCGATGCGCACGATGTCGCCGACCGTGTGCGTGAAGCCCTGGCCCGGACCGTGGCGGTCCTGCGTGGGCGCGAACATCGTGCCGAGGAACAGCATGAGGCCGTCGGGATAGTCGTGATGGATGCCGATGGCCTGCGCCACGAGGTCGAGCGGATCGCGGCTGATCTTCGCGAGCGAGCTCGAGCCCTCGAGCACGAAGCCCTCGGGGCCGCGCACCTCGAGCGCCACCGTGATGCGGCGCACCTGCGCGATGCCGAAGTGCGCATCGAACAGCCGGATGAACGGACCGATCGCGCACGAGGCGTTGTTGTCCTTCGCCTTGCCCAGCAGCAGCGCGCTGCGGCCTTCGAAGTCGCGCAGGTTGACGTCGTTGCCGAGCGCGGCGCCCAGGGTCTCGCCGCGGCTGTTGACGGCGAGCACGACCTCGGGCTCGGGGTTGTTCCACACCGAGGCCGCGTGGATGCCGATGTCGGCCCCCGTGCCCACCGACGAGAGCACGGGCGCCTTGGTGAAGATCTCCGCGTCGGGCCCGATGCCGACCTCGAGGTACTGCGACCATGCGCCCTGCGCGATCAGCACCTCCTTGGCCTTCATCGCCTCGGGCGAGCCCGGCACGATGTCGGCGAGGTTGTCGCCGAGCACGCCGCCGAGCGCCGCGCGCGTGGCCTCGGCCTTCGATGCGTCGCCGCGCGCCTGTTCCTCGATCACGCGCTCGAGCAGGCTCGCGACGAAGGTCACGCCGCTGGCCTTGACGGCCTGCAGGTCGCAGGGCGCGAGCAGCCAGGGCCGGTCCTCGTCGCGCGCGCCGCCGTCGCTGTTGGCGAGCACCTCGGCCAGCGCTGCGATGCGCGGCGCCTGGCCGCTGCGCAGCACGCGCTGCACGGCATCGGCGGGCGGCTCCTGCAGCTCGAGCAGGTCGCTCATCGTGGGCGCGAGCTGCGACAGATCGTGCAGACCGTCGCCCTGCACGGCCACGAGCACGGGGCCCACGCCCGGTTGCCAGAGACGGCCGACGAGGGTGGCCCGGTCGGCGTCTTGCGGAAGGCTGGTGGCAGTCTGGAGATCGAGTGGCATGGCGGTGGTTGTCTCTGGAGGTTGGAAGGAATGCGCGGGCATCGTAGCGCCGCACGCGCCACGGCGTGCGGTCTTCCATCGACAGGGACTCGCGGCCTCAGTGACCCGGCGCGGCGCGCACGCGCGCGCGACCTCGGCCTGCAGGTCGGGCCAGGCCGGCTCCCGCGGCGCGAAGCGTGCGCGCATGTAGCCCGCGAGCTCGGCGATCTGGCGGTCGTCGAGCGCGTCGCGGAAGGCCGGCATGAAGCCGATGTCGCGCGTCGCGGGATGGCGCACGCCATCGAGGATGGTGCGCAGCAGGTTGTCGGGCTTCGCGCTCGCGAGGTTGCCGTTGAGCGCGAGCGGCGTGTTCACGCCCAGCAGCGTGGGACCGTCGCCGTCGTGATGGCAGGCGGCGCAGGCGCTGTCGAACATGCGCTGCGCGGGACCGAGCAGCCGGCCCTGCGTGCGCGCCGCGGTGTCGACGATGCGCCGCGCCTCGGCCTGCGCGGCGGCCTCGGGCAATGGCTCGGGATTGAACGAGGCGAGGTAGGTCGCCATCGCGCGGACGTCGGCATCGGGCACGGCGCCGAGCTCGCGCACCACCTCGGCCATCGGGCCGCCCGCGATGCCGTGGCGCGGAGAGTGGCCGTCGCGCAGGTAGCGGTAGAGCGACTCGGCATCCCAGGGCATGGCGGACTTCGAGCGCATCGTGAGCGACGGCGCCTCCCAGCCATCGACCATCGCGCCCGACAGGAAGGCGCTGCCGCCCTGCTCCGCGCCGAGCGCGTTGCGCGGCGTGTGGCAGGCGCCGCAATGGCCGAGGCCGTTGACGAGGTAGGCACCGCGGTTCCACTCGGCGCTCTGCGTGGCCACGGGCGCGAGCGGCGCGGGATCGTGGAAGAGCGCGTTCCATCCGGCCATCAGCGGCCGCAGGCTGAACGGGAACTTGAGTTCGGACTTCGGCGTTTCGGCGCGCACCGCGGGCATCGCCATGAAGTAGGCATAGAGCGCCTGCAGGTCGTCGTCGCTGGTCTTCGCGAAGGCGGTGTAGGGGAAGGCCGGATAGAGGTGATGGCCGTCGCGCGACACGCCCTCGCGCATCGCGCGCTGGAAGGCGCTGAAGGACCAGCGGCCGAGGCCGGTCTCGGCATCGGGCGTGAGGTTGGTGGTGTAGAGCGTGCCGAAGGGCGTGTCCATCGCGCGGCCGCCGGCGTTGGGCGCGCCGCCCGGCGCGGTGTGGCAGACCGCGCAATCGCCGAGCGCCGCGAGCACGCGGCCGCGCTCGATGGTGGCCTCGCTGTAGACCGGCGCGGTGAGCGACACCGGCGCGATCGCCGAGCGCCAGCCGAGCAGGCCCGCGACGACGCCGATGCCGCCGACCACGAGCGCGGCGCCCGTGGCCCACAGGCTCTTGCGCTTCGGCCATGGCGCATCGGTGTTGCTCCTTCCCCCTCTGGGGGAAGGCCGGGATGGGGGCACGCCGGCATCCCCATCGCCCGGCGGCTTGCCGGCGCCTTCTCCGGGCGGCGGCGGCAACAGCCCCCGATTCAACTCCGCCAGCACCGTCTCCGGCGTGAACGGCGGCGCCCTGAAACGCACGCCCGTCGCATCGAAGATCGCGTTCGCGATCGCCGCCGTGCCCGGCACCGACGAGGACTCGCCCGCACCCAGCGACGGCTCGCCCGGGCGCGGCATGTGCATCACCTCGATCACCGGCACTTCGCGGAAGTTGATGATCGGGTAGCTGCCCCATTCGCGGCTCGCGACCACGCCAGAGGGCAGCACGCCGGGCAGTCGTTCGCCGCCCTCGGCCGGCCCGGACTGCGGCGCGAACTGCACCTGCTCCTTGAGCGCACGGCTCGTGGTCTGGATCACGTTGCCGTGCACCTGGTGCTCGACGCCCGCGGGATTGACCAGCAGGCCCGCGTCGTGCCCCACCACCACGCGGCGCACATGCACCTCGCCGGTCCGGCGGTTGACCTCGACGTCGGCCACCCAGGCGGCCCAGGCGGCGCCGAAGCCGGGCCACTTGCTGTGCACGTAGCGCGCATAGGCGAAGCCCTGGCCGAACAGGATGTCGCCGCCGGCACCGAGCCCGCCATCGGCGTTCTCCTGCGGGCCGGTGCGCAGCCGCCAGCCGGCCTTTTGTGCCGTGGCCTCCACCAGCTCGATCGCGCGCGGGTCCTCGAGGTGGCGCAGCCGGAACTGCACCGGGTCGACGCCGGCCGCGGTCGCGAGCTCGTCGATGTACGACTCGTGCGCGAACGAGCTCGGCAGCGCCGACACGCCGCGCAGCCACGAGGCGCGCACGATCGGCGCCATGTCGTTGACCTTCACGCGCAGGTTGTCGTAGCCATAGGGCGGGCGCGCGGTGCGGTCGCCCATCTCGTAGGCCTGCGCCACCGGTTCGATGGCGCGCGTGAGCAGCAGCGCGAGCGTGGGCGCGCCGTTCGACGGATAGGAGGTCTGGAAGTCGTAGGCCGCGACGCTGCCGTCGGCCGCGAGGCCGCCATCGATCTCCATCAGTTGCGCGGCGCCCTTGGGCTCCCACGCATGCTCCTGCTCGCGCGTGAGCTGCACGCGCACCGGCGCGCCCACGGCGCGCGCGAGCAGCGCGGCATCGGCGGCCACGTCGTCGGCGCCGTTGCGGCCATAGCAGCCCGCGGCCTCCATGCGCACCACGTCGACCTGCAGGTCCTGCACGCCGAGCAGCTTCGCGAGATCGGCGCGCAGCACGTGCGGGTTCTGCGTGCCGGCCCAGCAGCGCAGTTGCATGCCGCTGCCGTCCTCGGGCTGCCATTCGGCCAGCGCGCACGAGGGCCCGATCGAGGCATGCATCTGGTAGGGCCAGACATAGGTGCGCGGCATCGGATGCGCGGCGCGCGCGATCGCGCCGTCGACGTCGCCCTCGTCGACCAAGAGGCGCTGCGTCGAGGGGTTGTCGCGCAGCGCCTGCGCGAGGTCGTCGAGGCCGGGCATGCCGGGCCAGGGCTTCCAGCGCACGCGCAGTTCGCGCAGCGCCTGCTCGGCGTGCTCCTCGCGCTCGGCCACGATGCCGACGAAGTCGCGGATCACCACCACCGCGCGGATGCCGGGAATGTGGGCGATCGACGACTCGTCGACCGACTCGAGCGTGTTGCCGATGAAGTCGCCGTGGTCTGCGCCCGCATAGGGCGGGCGCACCACGCGGCCGTGCAGCATGCCCGGCACGCGCATGTCGTGCACGAAGACCAGTTCGCCCGCGAGCTTGGCCGGGATGTCGACGCGCGCCTGCCGCGTGCCGACGACGCGGTAGTCGGCCGGGTCCTTGGTGGCGGCCTTCGCATCGAGCTTGAGCACGGTGCGCTGGCCCGCCACCAGTTCGGCATAGCTCAGGTGCCGGTCGGGCGACTCGGCCACGCGCACGATGCCGTTGCGCGCCTGCAATGCCTCGACGGCCACGCCCAATTGCTCGGACGCGCGCGCGAGCAGCCAGGCGCGCGCCTGCGCGGCCGCGAGGCGCAGCGGCTGCGCGTGGATCTGGATCGAGGCGCTCGCGATGGTCGCGCCCTGGTTGGGCGCGCGCGCGGTGTCGCCAAGCATCACGCGCACGCAGGGCATGCCGAGCTCGAGCTCCTCGGCCACGATCTGGCCCAGCGCGGTCTGGATGCCGGTGCCGAGGTCGACGTGGCCGTTGAGCGCCGAGGCGCTGCCGTCGTCCCACACGGCGAGCAGCACCTCGTCGCCCTCGGCGGGATTGCCCGCGATGAACGCCGGCTGGCCCTGGGCCGGCGGCGGCGCCGGCGGGGTCTCGCGCACCACCAGCAGCACGCCCTCGGCGGCGAGGAACTCCGCGCGCGTGCGCGGCAGGTCGGCGCGCCGTGTCATGGCTGCGTCGCCCGCAGCTGGCGGGCCGCGCGCTGCGCCGCGTCGAGGATCTCGATGTGCGTGCCGCAACGGCACAGGTTGCCCGAGAGCTCGCTGCGGATGCGCGCCTCGCTGGCGCCCGGCTCGCGCGCCAGCAATGCCGCCACCTGCATCACCATGCCGTTGAGGCAGTAGCCGCACTGCGCGGCCTGCGCCTCCTCGAAGGCGGCCTGCACCGGGTGCCAGTCGCCACGCGTGCCCAGGCCCTCGAGCGTGGTGATGGCGCGGCCCGCCACGCCGTGCGCGGGGATCACGCAGGCGCGCGCGGCCATGCCGTCGACATGCACCGTGCAGGCGCCGCACTGGCCGAGGCCGCAGCCGTACTTGGGTCCGTTGAGGCCGAGGTCGTTGCGCAGCACCTGCAGCAGCGAGGCCTCGCGCGGCACCGCGAGCGCCTGCGCGCGGCCGTTGACTCTCAGCTGCAGTGGTTCGGCACGGCCCTCAGCGCCGCAGCTGGCCGTCACGGGTGTACATCTCCAGGTCCACGAAGTTCGAGCCGTTGTGGTTCCTCGGCCCGTACTCGATCGGGAAGTCGCCGAAGCGCGTGCTGCCGATGCTCTCGAGGCCCGCGACGAAGCTCTCGCGCGTGAGCGCCTTGCCGCCGCGGCGCAGGCCCTCGGCCATCACGCGCGCGACGATGTAGCCCTCGAGCGCGGTGTAGCTGTCGATCTTCTCGCCGAACTCGGCGCGGTCGCGCTGGTAGTCGGCCACGATGGGCACGCGCACGGCCTGCGGCGGCGGCACGATGCTGGCCGTGACCAGGCCCGCGAGCTTGCCCTCGAGCCGCTGCGCCGAGCCGGCCGCGTCGGTGATGCCGACCGACAGCGTGTACAGCGGCGCGCCGCCCGCGCTCGCGCGGTAGTCGCGCATGAAGACCTCGACCTGGCGCCCGGCCATGATCATCACGACCGCGCCCGGCTTGGCCTCGGCCAGGCCCGCGACCACCGGCTTCGCGTCCTCGGCGGCGATCGCCAGCGGGAAGGTCTTGACCACCTTCACCTTGTAGTCGGCCGCGAGTTCCTCGCAGGTCGCGAGGTTCGACTTGCCGAAGGCGCTGTCCTGGTGCACCACCGCGATCGACTGGATGCCGATGGTCGACAGGTGGCTGATGATCTTGCGCAGCTCGAGGTCGTAGCCCGCGCGCACGTGGAACAGCAGCCGGTTGGTCTTGGTGCGGAACGAGGTGGTGCCCACCAGCGGCGCGAACATCGGCACGCCCGCCTTCTCGGCCAGCGGCATCGCGGCCGCGAGGTTGCCGGTGGCGACGTAGCCGGTGAGCGCGAACACCTTGTCCTCGTCGATCAGCTTCGCGGTGTTGAGCGCGGTCTTCGCGGGTTCGTAGACATCGTCGTAGCTCACCAGCTCGAGCCGGCGCCCGTTGATGCCGCCGCCCTTGTTGACGCGATCGAAGTGCAGCTTGATGCCGGCGCGGTAGTCGATGCCGAAGTCCTTGGCCGGGCCGCTGAACACGGCCGACTGGCCGATGCGGATGGCGCCGTCGCTCACGCCGTTCTCGGCGCGCGCAACGGACAGCAGGCCGGGGCCGAGCGCGAGGGCCGCGCCGCCGGCCACCAGGGAGCGCCTGGAGAGGGAAATCGTCATGGGGTCGTCTTGTCTCGCAGTTGTGGTGTGTCGATGCGCGGCGGGGGCCCGCGCAGCGCCGGGCGTCCCTGTCGTCTTCTCAGGCGCCCTGGATGTCGGCCGACTGGATGCGCTTCACGCCCTTGGCGCTCATCTGCTTCCAGGCCGCGGCCAGCGAGCCGTTGAGGTCGATGGCGCGCGTGGCGTCCTCGATCACGTAGGCATCGAAGCCGGCCTTGCGTGCATCGAGCGCGGTCCAGGCGACGCAGAAGTCGGTCGCCAGGCCGGTCACGAACACGGTCTTGATGCCGCGCGCCTTGAGGTAGCCGGCCAGGCCGGTCGAGGTCTTGCGGTCGGCCTCCTCGAAGGCCGAGTAGCTGTCGACGTCGGCGTGGAAGCCCTTGCGGATGATCAGCTGCGCGGTCGGCAGCTTGAGGTCCTTGTGCAGCGCCGCGTCGTCCGTGCCCTGCACGCAGTGGTCGGGCCACAGTACCTGGTTGCCGTAGTTCAGCTTGATGCTGCTGAAGGGCTTCTGCCCCGCGTGCGCGCTCGCGAACGAGGCATGGCCCTGGGTGTGCCAGTCCTGCGTGACCACGATGTTCTGGAACGAGGCGGCCAGCTGGTTGATGACCGGCACCACGTCGGCACCGCCCTTGACCGGCAGCGTGCCGCCGTCGATGAAGCAGTTCTGCACGTCGACCACGATCAGCACGGCCTTGTCCCCGGGCTTGATCTTCGCGCCGGCGGCGAAGAGCGCGCCCGAGGCGCCGAGCAGGCCGAGGGCGGCCGTGGATTGGAGGAAGCGTCTGCGGTGCGTGTCGTTCATGGTCTGTGCTCCGTGCTTGCGTTGATGGAAACGAAACCCTGCAAGGAATGCGCCCGCGGACGCATTCGACTCGTACAACTAGACGCTCAGGTACGCGCGCCGCACTTCCTCGTTGGCCGCGAGCTCGGACATGGTGGCGTGGTAGCGGATCTGGCCCTTCTCGAGCACGTAGGCGCGGTCGGAGACCAGCTCCGCGAAGTGCATGTTCTGCTCCGACAGCAGGATGCTCACGCCCTGCGCCTTGAGCTCGAGGATCATGTTCGCCATCTGCTCGACGATCACCGGCGCCACGCCTTCGGACGGTTCGTCGAGCAGCACCAGGTAGGGGTTGCCCATCAGCGTGCGCGCCACGGTCAGCATCTGCTGCTCGCCGCCGCTCATGCGGCCGCCGGGCCGGTTGGGCATCTCGCCGAGGTTGGGGAACAGCTCGAACAGCCGCTCGGGCGTCCACAGCGGCGCCTCGCTGCCGTCGGCCCAGCGGCGCGCGGCCTGCTTGCCGACCTCGAGGTTCTCCATCACCGTGAGGTCGGTGAACACGCGCCGGTCCTCGGGGACGAAGCCCAGGCCCAGGCGTGCCGCGTGGTGCGGCTCGCTCTTCGAGATGTCGTGGCCCAGGAAGCGCACCGCGCCGCGGCGCTTGCCGAGCATGCCGATCAGCGCCTTGAGCGTGGTCGACTTGCCGGCGCCGTTGCGGCCCATGAGCGCCACCACCTCGCCGCGCCGCACCTCGAGGTCGACGTCGTAGAGGATCTGGGCGGCGCCGTACCAGGCGCACAGGGCCTTGGCCTGGAGCAGGGGTTCGGAGGCGTTCGTCGTATTCATGCCGCTGCTTTCTCGAAGGTCTTGCCGCTGCCGAAGTACACCTCCTGCACCTTCGGGTGGTCGCGGATCTCGAGCGGCTTGCCCTGCGCGATGAGGCGGCCGCGCGCCAGCACGATCATGCGGTCGGCATAGGCGAACACCACGTCCATGCTGTGCTCGGTGAACAGCACGGCCATGCCGCGGTCGATGACCAGCTGCTTGGTCAGCGCCATCAGCGAGTTGCGCTCCTTCGGCGCCATGCCGGCCGTGGGCTCGTCCATCAGCAGCAGCTTGGGGCTGTTGGCCATCGCGATCGCGAGCTCGACGCGCTTGACGTCGCCATAGGCCAGCACGCTGCAGGGCCGGTCGGCCTGCGACTTCATGCCGACCTGGTCGAGCAGCGCCAGCGCCTCGTCGCGCTTGTGCTCGGCGGCGCGGCGCCACATCGAGAACAGCTTGCGGTCGTGCGAGAGCAGCGCCATCTGCACGTTCTCGACCACGGTGAGCGAGGCGAAGGTCTCGGCGATCTGGAAGGTGCGGCCCACGCCCATGCGCCAGATCTCGCGCGGCCTGCGGCCCACGAGCTCCTGGCCGTCGAGCGTGATCGAGCCCTGATCGGCCTTGAGCTGGCCGTTGACCATGTTGAAGGTGGTGGACTTGCCGGCGCCGTTGGGGCCGATCAGCGCGAGCAATTCGCCCGGGGGCAGCTCGAAGCTGATTCCATCGACGGCCTTGACGCCGCCGAAGGACTTGCCGAGGTTGTTGACCTTGAGCAGGCTCATTGAAATACCTCCGTGCTTCGCACTGCGGTGCGAGCTTGCTTGGGGCGGCCCGGCGCGGCGCTCATGCCTTCACCTCCTCGAGCTTCGCATCGACGGCCTTCTCTTCCTTGGGCGCGCGCAGGCGCTCCACGAGCTGCTTGATCGATCCCGCGATGCCCTGCGGGAACAGCAGCACCAGGATCAGGATGATGGCGCCGAGCATCGCGCGCCAGTAGTCGGTGTTGCGTGCCACGGTGTCGTGCAGCCAGGTGAAGGTGACGGCGCCGACCACCGGGCCCGCGAGCGTCTGGATGCCGCCGAGCAGCACCATCACGAGGCCGTCGACCGACTTGCCGACCGACAGCGTCTCGGGCGAGATGCTGCCCTTGGAGAACGCGAACAGCGCGCCGGCCAGGCCCGCCACCGCGCCCGCGATGACGAAAGCGGCCCACTGCATGCGCTTGACGTCGATGCCGATGGCGTCGGCGCGCAGCACCGAGTCGCGGCCCGCGCGCAGGGTGTAGCCGAAGGGCGAATACAGCACGCGGCGCAGCCACCACACGCCGGCCGACACCAGCACCAGCGTGAGCCAGTAGTAGGCGCGCTTGTCCGACAGCCAGGCCGAGGGCCAGACGCCCGTGAGGCCGTTGCTGCCGCCCGTGAAGCTGTCCCACTGGTAGGTGATGGCCCAGGTGATCTGCGCGAAGGCCAAGGTGAGCATCGCGAGGTACACGCCCGACAGCCGCACCGCGAACCAGCCGTAGACGAAGGCGCCGAGCGCGGCCACCAGCGGCGCGACCACCAGCGTGAGTTCCATCGGGAGGCCCAGCGAACGCGCGAGCAGCGCGGCGCCGTAGGCTCCGAGGCCGAAGTAGGCGGCATGGCCGAACGAATGCATGCCGGCCGGGCCCATGATGAAGTGCAGGCTGGTGGCGAACAGGGCCGCGATCAGCAGGTCGATCATCAGCACCAGCGTGTAGGGCGAACCGGCCGTCAGCACCGGCAGCGCGGCGAGCACCAGCGCGAGCACCGCCGCGCCGGCCAGGTAGAGGTTGCCGGGGCGGCGCAGCGGTTCCTCCTGCATGCCGACGTAGCGGCTCGGCGCCTGCGCGCGGCCGAACAGGCCCCACGGGCGCCACACCAGCACGGCCGCCATCACGAGGAAGTCGACCATCAGCGTGAGCTTGGAGAAGGACACGTCGATGCCGAAGATCTGCACCACGCCGAGCCAGATGCACACGGCCTTGATCTCGGCGATGAGCAGCGCGGCCACGTAGGCGCCGGGCAGCGAGCCCATGCCGCCGACCACCACCACCACGAAGGCGGCGCCGATGGTGTTGAGGTCCATCTCGAGCGTGGCGGGCTCGCGCGGCAGCTGCAGCGCGCCGCCCAGGCCCGCGAGCAGCGCACCGAGCGCGAACACCGCGGTGAACAGCCACGCCTGGTTGACACCCAGCGCGCTGACCATCTCGCGGTCCTGCGTGGCGGCGCGCACCAGCGTGCCGAAGCGCGTGCGCGTGAGCAGCAGCCAGACCAGGCCCAGCACCACCGGGCCGACCACGATCAGGAACAGGTCGTACGAGGGGAACTGGCGCCCGAGGATCTCGACCGAGCCCTTGAGGCCGGGCGCGCGCGGGCCCAGCAGCTCGTCGGGGCCCCAGAGCCACAGCACCGCGTCCTTGATGACCAGCACCAACGCGAAGGTGGCGAGCAGCTGGAACAGCTCGGGCGCCTTGTAGATGCGGCGCAGCAGCAGCACCTCGATCAGCGCGCCGAGCACGCCGACCGCGACCGCCGCGATCAGCAGCGCGGGCCAGAAGCCCAGGCTCGCGCTGAGCTTGTCGACCAGCGTGTACGCGAGGTAGATGCCGACCATGAAGAAGGACCCATGGGCGAAATTGACGATGCGCGTCACGCCGAAGATCAACGAGAGGCCGGCCGCCACGAAGAACAGCGACGAGGCGCCGGCCAACCCGTTGAGCAACTGAACAACGAAGCCTGAAAAGCTCATTCAAGGATCCCGAGGAACTGGAAACTGGGGTGCGTCGAAGTGCGTCGCGCACCGCTTCGGCCACGATGACAAGGCGCCATTCGCATCGAATGGCCTGCGATCCACGTCAACCGTTCGGGCTGAGCCTGTCGAAGCCGGGGTGCGGCGCTTCGACGAGCTCGGCGTGAACGGTCTGCCGGCGAAAACCGGAAGCGCTCCGACCTCAGTCGGCGGGGCGCATCTTCTTGACTTCGTCGTCGCTCGGCTGGAACTTGGCGCCGTCGAGGTAGACGTAGTCCACCATCACGCCCTTGCCGCCGTCGTTCTTGGTCTTGCCCACGTAGGCGCCCATGGTCGACTGGTTGTCCTGCGCGCGGTAGCTGATCTTGCCGAAGGGGCTGTCGAGCTGCAGGCCCTTGAAGGCCGCGACCAGCTTCTCGGTGTCGGTGCTGCCGGCCTTCTGGATGCCGGCCGCGATCGAGTGGATGGCGCTGTAGCCGACCACCGAGCCCAGGCGCGGGTAGTCCTTGAACTTGGCCTGGTAGGCATCGAGGAAGGCCTTGTGCTCGGGCGTCTTGATGCCGTTCCACGGATAGCCGGTCACGATCCAGCCGTTGGGCGCCTCGTCCTTCAGCGGATCGAGGTACTCGGGTTCGCCGGTCAGCACGCTGACCACTTCACGGTCCTTGAACAGGCCGCGGGTGTTGCCCTCGCGCACGAACTTCGAGAGGTCGGCGCCGAACAGCACGTTGAAGATCGCGTCGGGCTTGGCATCGGCGAGCGCCTGCACCACGCTGCCCGAATCGACCTTGCCCAGCGGCGGCGCCTGCTCGGCGACGAACTCCACGTCGGGCTGCGCGGCCTTCAGCAGGGTCTTGAAGGTCGCGACCGAGGACTGGCCGTACTCGTAGTTGGGGTAGACGATGGCCCAGCGCTTCTTCTTGAGCTTGGCGGCCTCGGGCACCAGCATCGCGACCTGCATGTAGGTCGAGGGACGCAGGCGGTAGGTGTAGCGGTTGCCGTTGCTCCAGACGATCTTGTCGGTCAGCGGCTCGGCGGCCAGATAGAAGAACTTCTTCTGCTTCGCGAAGTCGGTCAGCGCCAGGCCGGTGTTCGAGAGGAAGGCGCCCGCGAGCACGTCGACCTTCTCGCGCGAGATCAGCTCCTCGGCCACGCGCACCGCATCGCCGGGGTTCGCGTTGTCGTCGCGGCTGATCAGTTCGATCTTCCGGCCGTTGACCCCGCCCTTGGCGTTGATCTCGTCGACCGCGAGTTCCATGCCCTTCTTGTAGGGCTCGAGGAAGGCCGGCTGCGCCTTGTAGCTGTTGATCTCGCCGATCTTGATCACGCCCTGGGCGTGCGCGGGAACGAGGGCGCAGGTCAGTGTCAGGACGGAAGCCGCGCTGAAAACATGGCGCAAGGGGATCATCGGGAAGCTCCTGGTGGGGTTCGAGAAAACGGAAAGGGGAACGAAGGAAATCGGTGGAAAGGTGGAGTGTCGCCTCAGCGCAGGCCGTCTTCGCCCTTGATCTCGCCGGCCTGCAGGCCGCCGATGCGCGGCAGTGGGCGGCCACTGTCGGTGACCGCCACGGCCACCACGATCTCGCCGGCGCGCGGGGCGTCGGATACGCGGGCCTCGATGGCGTCGAAATGGCTGCGCACGAAGGCCGCGTCCTTGTGGCCCAGCGGCACGTCGATGGCGGTGCCGAGGGTGCCGAGCTTCTTGGCCGAGGGCACGAGCGCCGCGCCCTTCTCGACCGCCACGCGCAGCGGCGCGCCGAGCTTGGGATGCAGGATCGCGGCCGCGTGCTCGAGCTCGCCGCCTTCGCCGACGATCGCGGCCTTGCCGTAGCTCTGCGCCTGGCCGGGCTCGACGCCCAGCGCCTTCACGGCCTTCTGGCCCAGCAGCGCGCCGAGCTCCTCGCCGATCGCGATCAGTTCGTCGAGGTTCTCGCTGTAGCGGCCCGCGTAGGGGTTGGCGATCACGGCGATGGCGACGGCGCGGCGCGTGGGCGGCGCGATGTCGCGGCCCATTTCCTTGCGGGTTTCGTCGACCTGGACGACGAGCTTGCGGATGTTGGCGGTCATGTCTGGATTTCCTTTGGCTTCTCTTCTTGTCTCTTCGTAGACGGGCTCAGCGCAGGCCGTCCCACTTGGCGATGTTTTCGGCGAGCAGGCCGCCGACGCGCGCGTGAACGCGGTAGCCGGTGCTCATTGCGAGGATGAACACGATCTCGTCGGCCGCGGGCGCGCCGGGCACGCGCACTTCGATGGCGTCGAACTGGCCGCGCACGTAGCTGGCGTTGATGTTGGTCAGCGGCACGTCGAGCGTGGTGCCGGGTGCGCCGACCTTCTTGGTCGACGGCACGATCGACAGCGCATTGCCGGGCTGGCCGGTCTTCTTCTCGTCGACGGTGCCCTTGGCATAGGCGACGCGGTCGCCCTTCCAGCCGAGCAGCTCGCGCATCGCATAGCCGCCGGGCACGTGCCACAGCGCGCCATGCTCGAGCTCGCCCGCGGCGCCGACGATGGCGCCCTTGCCGTAGGTGGCGAGCTGCTCGAGCGGCACGTCCATCGCGGCGTGCAGCTTGTGCGCCATCTCGAGGCCCACCGGATCGAGCAGGCTCATCATCGGCAGGATGTCGGGCTCGTAGCGGCCCGCGAAGGGATTGGTCAGCACGGCGGCGATGGCACCACGCACCAGCGGCGTCTGGGCACGCGGCCCGAACTCGTGGTGGATGTGCTCGACCTGGGTGAAGACTCGGCGGATATCGATCATGAAAAAGAACCTTGCTTTTCGTTAAGCAATTACTGAACCAACTGCGCGGAAGCCTAGCTTCGAGCATAAGGGCTCGACCAGCCGCCACTGCCCCTGGCAAACGAGCAGAGCGGCCCATGCGAGCCCGCCTTGTTGCAGGACCCGGGCGCACACCGCGCCCGTATCGAGTGCGCTGCGCACCTGCGCGGGGGGCAGTGGCGGCACGTCGACGGTGACCAGCGTGTCGCCGAGGTCGCTGTTGTCCTTGCGCTCGCTCGCGGGCACGCGGCGGATCGCCTCGTTGTCGACGTCGACCGCGTTGGCGATCACGGTCGCGGCCGCGTCGGCCTGCGCCGCGGTGGCCGCCAGCACCGTCACGCTGTCGGCGATGCCGAGCGAGAAGCTGCGCCCGCGCCAGCCGCTGGTGGCGACGCCGCGCACCGGCTGGTCGGCGCGCAATTCGAACTGGCCGTCGGTGTCGACGAAGCCGTTGGCATCGCGCCAGTCGAAGCGCGCGAGGTCCGCGTAGACGCCCACGCGCGCGGTCTGGCCCGGCGCGAGATGCACGGCGATGTCGCCGCCGTTGTTGATCCAGGCACGCTCGATGCCGGGGCGCTGGTAGAAGGCGATCAGCTCCTGCGCCACCGAGCCCGCGACCGCGGCCATCGGCGTGATGAAGGTCGGCGCGAACGCCGCGCAGGCATCCCACATGCGGCGCGCCACCACGCCGCGCGGGCGCATCTTGTCGGTGACCGGCAGCCGCAGCAGCGGCAGCTCGTGCACCAGTTCGTCGAGCACGTGCGCGAAGCGCGCCCAGGCCGCATCGTGCGCGGCCGCCACCGCGTAGCGGTCGCCGTGCGCCTCGGCCACGATGTCGATCGGGCCGTGGTTGAGATGCCAGCGGTGCTCGTCGAGCGCCGTGCGTTGGGCGCTCATGGCTGCGGGTGTTTCTCCCTCCCCCGCTGGGGGAGGGTTGGGGTGGGGGCACGCGGCGCCTCCATGGGACGCGGGGCCTGCCCCCATCCCGGCCTTCCCCCAGAGGGGGAAGGAGCAAGAGCCACTGCCAGCTGCGAGACAGGCATCGCTCAACCCAGCATGGGCGCGTGGCCCAGCGGCCACGGGTTGGCTTCGTCGATGACGAGCCATTGGCGCGCGAGCGGCGCACCGTCTTCCTGCCACGCACCGCGCGCGAGCGCCTGCTCGAGCGGAAAGACATGCTCCATGTGGCCGCCGAGCGCCTCGTAGTCGGCGCGCCGCATGCTGAACTCGATGGGCGCGACGATCGCGGGCGTGGGCACGGTGCCGAAGCTGTTGTCGGGCATGCGCATGACGTCGGCCATCACCGTGATGCCGCCGCCCGGCCACACATAGGCCGGCGCGCCGCCGCAGGTGACGTTGACCAGCGCGCGCTTGATGGCGCGCGTGAGCAGCACCGGGTTCTCGGTGACGCCCGCGCGCAGGCTGCCGCCGGCACCGCCGAGGAACAGCACGGTGCACAGCGAGGGCTCGCAGTTCTCGCCGATGCGCTCGACGATGCGCTTCACCTCGCTCGGCATCGGCTGCTCGACGGGCTGCAGCGCGTCGTCGAGCACGTACCACTGCGCATGCTCGCCGGTGGTCGAGGTCATGAGCAGGCGCAGGCCGGGCCTGGCCACGCCCTCCTCCCAGCCCTCGATGATCGACAGCGGATCGGCGATGTCGGTGCCGCCCCAGCCGTTGCCCGGATTGGCGACCTGGAAGTAGCGCCCCGGCGTCGACTTGCGGCCCAGCATCTGGATGCCCGAGGGCGGCATGTCGAGGCAGCGGCCGGCCTGGTGCTCGGTCAGCACGCCGGTGATGTGGTCGTCGACCACCACCACCTCGTCGGCCACGCCGGCGAACTGGCGCGCGAAGATGCCGACCGCGGCCGAGCCGCAGCCCACGCGCATGCGCTGCTCCTCCACGCCGTTGACGATCGGCGCCTTGCCGGCCTGGATCACCAGGCTGGCGCCGCCGTCGATGGTGCATTCGATGGCCTTCTTGTTGCCCAGCAGCTGCATCAGCTCGGCCGTCATGCGGCCTTCCTTCTTGCTGCCGCCCGTGAGGTGGTGCACGCCACCCAGCGACAGCATCTGCGAGCCGTACTCGGCCGTGGTGACGTGGCCCACCACCTCGCCGCGGTAGCGCACGTTGGCCTGCTCGGCGCCGAGGAAGCGGTCGGTGTCGATCTTCACCTTGAAGCTGCAGTAGCTGAAGATGCCCTCGGTGACCACGGTGACCATGTCCACGCCCTGCGCCTTCGAGGCGACGATGAAGGGCGCGGGCTTGTAGTCGGGATAGGTGGTGGAGGAACCGACGCCGGTGACGAAGACCTCGTCGGCATGCAGCAGGTCGCCGTTCCAGTCGGCCGAGGGTGCGTCGACGACCTTGCCGTCTTCAGCCGCCGCCGTGCGGTCGAACGCCACCAGCGCGGGCGCATCGCTCGCGAGCTGACGGCGCAGCAGCACCACCGGATCGACGCGCACCAGCACGCCCTCGCGGTTGGCATAGCGGTCGCAGGCGCCGGTGCGCCCGTCGGAGATCTGGCACAGCACCGGGCAGGCATTGCATTCGACCTTGGCCGCGCTCATGCGCTCGTTGCGCAACGGCGCCTTGCCGAAACCGCCGGGGCCGGCCTCGGCGACCACCGGCACGTCCATGCCCGGCAGTCCGTCTGTCTTCGTGTGTTCCGTCATCGGGGGCGACCTCTTCTTGGCTGCAAATCGTGGTGGCGGGGTTTGCAACAAACGTGCCGCATGTCCGCTTGTGCCGGGGCTTTCGTTTGTGTAGCATCCCCTACACTTTCATGTTGCATTCACTACATTGAAGGTCAATGTAGCAAACGGGCCCGATGCTTGCAATGGTGTTTTCTCGCGATGTTCATCGGGGTTTTTCCGACCAACGACAATGGAGGGTTCGGAGCCGGCCGGCAGCTGGCGCCCCAAGGGCGTGCATCCCGGCTCAGCCACCCCCCCGTCATTCACCACTATTGAGTTCCGTATGAGTGCATTCAGCGAAGAGAAGGTCCTGAGCGTCCACCACTGGACCGACCGCCTGTTCACCTTCACCACCACGCGCGACCCGGCGCTGCGTTTCTCCAACGGCCACTTCACGATGATCGGCCTGCGCGTCAACGACAAGCCGCTGCTGCGCGCCTACAGCATCGTGAGCCCGAACTACGAGGAGCATCTCGAGTTCCTGAGCATCAAGGTGGAAGACGGCCCGCTGACCTCGCGGCTGCAGCACATCCAGGTGGGCGACACCATCATCGTGGGCCGCAAGCCCACCGGCACGCTGCTGATCGACTACACGCTGCCCGGCAAGCGCCTCTACCTGTTCGGCACCGGCACCGGCCTGGCCCCGTTCATGAGCGTGATCCGCGACCCCGAGACCTACGAGAAGTTCGAGCAGGTCATCCTGGTGCACGGCGTGCGCCAGGTCGACGAGCTGGCCTACCACGACCTCGTGACCGACCACCTGCCCAAGCACGAGTTCCTCGGTGAGATGGTCGCCAAGCAACTGCTGTACTACCCCACGGTCACGCGCGAGGAGTTCCGCAACCAGGGCCGCATCACCGACCTGATCTCGAGCAACAAGCTCACCGACGACCTCGGCCTGCCGCCGATCAACGCCGCCGAAGACCGCGTGATGCTGTGCGGCAGCCCGGGCCTGCTGGTCGACCTCAAGCACATCCTCGAGGCACGCGGCTTCAAGGAAGGCAACACCAGCACGCCCGGCGACTTCGTCGTCGAACGCGCCTTCGCCGAGAAGTAAGCAGGACGCCGCGCGATCGATGGCCGACAGCCGCTCCATCACCAAGCCCAAGCCCCAGCGCCGCACCGGCGTGCGCGAGGCCGCGGCCCAGGCCACGCGCGACAGCATCCTCAAGTCGGCGACCAAGGTATTCGCCAAGTACGGCTACGACGGCGGCAGCGTGGAGAAGATCTCCAAGGCCGCCAAGTCGTACGACCGGATGATCTACTACTACTTCGGCAGCAAGGAAGGCCTGTTCATCGCGGTGCTCGAGGGCATCTACCAGCGCATGGACGACGCCGAGGCCGCGATCGCGCTCGACGCCTCGCGCCCGGTGGAGGCGCTCACCGAAGTGATCCGCTTCGTGCTCGGCTACTACCGCAAGAACCCCGAGTTCGTGACGCTGCTCAACACCGAGAACCTGCACAAGGGCCGGCACATCTCGAAGTCGCTGCGCGCGCGCGAGTATTCGTCGCGGGCGGTGGCGATCATCTCGGAGATCCTCGCGAGCGGCGCGGCCCAGGGGCTGTTCCGCAAGGACCTCGTGGCGCGCGACATCTACCTGCTGATCGCGTCCACCGGCTATTTCTACACCTCCAACCGCCACACGCTCACGGCCTTCCTCGGCGAGCCGCTCGAGTCGCCGGACGCGATCCGGCACTGGGAAGACTTCGTGATCGAGACCGTGCTGCGCACCGTGCGCGCGGACGATCTGCAGGACAACAACACTCCCCCCCACGACGAGGACAACACGAAATGGCAGAAATCGCGAGCAGCGGAAAGTCGGGCAAGGTCGTCATCCAGAACATAGGGCTGCTGCTCTCGGGCGACATCGACAAGCCCATCCTCGACGCCGACACCATCGTGGTGAACGACGGCCTGATCGTCGCCATCGGCAAGCAGAAGGACTGCGACCTCGAGGGCGCGAAGACCGTCATCGACGCGCGCCGGACCTGCGTCGCGCCCGGCCTGATCGACAGCCACGTGCACCCGGTGTTCGGCGACTGGACGCCGCGCCAGGGCCAGATCGGCTGGATCGACTCCACCATGCACGGCGGCGTGACCACCATGATCTCGGCCGGCGAAGTGCACCTGCCCGGCCGCCCCAAGGACATCGTGGGCCTGAAGGCCCTGGCCATCACGGCGCAGCGCGCCTTCGACAACTTCCGCCCCGGCGGCGTGAAGGTGCTGGCCGGCGCGCCGGTGATCGAGAAGGGCATGGTCGAGAGCGACTTCAAGGAACTCGCCGAGGCCGGCGTGGGCCTGCTCGGCGAGGTCGGCCTGGGCTCGGTGAAGGCCGGCTACGAGGCCAAGGAGATGGTGGCCTGGGCGCGCAAGTACGGCATCCAGAGCACGATCCACACGGGCGGCCCCTCGATCCCGGGCTCGGGCCTGATCGACAAGGACGTGGTGCTCGAGGCCGACGCCGACGTCATCGGCCACATCAACGGCGGCCACACCTCGCTGCCCGAGGCCCACGTGTGCGAGCTCTGCGAGAAGAGCTCGCGCGCGATCGAGATCGTGCACAACGGCAACGAGAAGGTGGCGATCGCGGCGGCCAAGGCGGCGCTCGAACTCAAGTGCCCGCACCGCGTGATCCTCGGCACCGACGGCCCCGCGGGCTCGGGCGTGCAGCCGCTGGGCATCCTGCGCATGGTCGCGATGCTGTCGTCGATCGCGAACATCCCGGCCGAGCTGGTGTTCTGCTTCGCCACCGGCAACACCGCGAAGATCCGCAAGCTCAACTGCGGCCTGATCGAGGTCGGCCGCGATGCCGATTTCGTGTTCATGGACCGCGCGCAGCATTCACCCGCGCCGGGCCTGCTCGAGAGCGTGCAGCTCGGCGACATCCCGGGCGTGGGCATGGTGATGATCGACGGCATCGTGCGCTGCGGCCGCAGCCGCAACACGCCGCCGGCGACCGAGATCCCGGTGGTGGTGTCGGGCGCGCACTGATTCGCGCGGCGCTCAGGGCGAGCGCCGTGTCTTGAAGACCAGGTAGCGCGCGGCGAGGAAGTTCACGACCATGCCCGCGCCGCTGCCCACGGCCACGCCGAGCATCGGCGCCCAGCGGCCGCTCGCCGAGTGCAGCACCAGCACGTAGGCGCCGTAGTTCACGACCGCGCCGCCGAGCATGGTCGCGAGGTAGCCCAGGTACTCGCGCCACAGGCTGGTGCCGGCATGGCGGTCGCCGAAGGCCAGGTGGCGGTTCATCACCCAGGTGGTGGTGGCGGCCGCGAGGAAGGACAGCACGCGCGCGCCGTACCAGCCCAGCAGCGGCGCGGCCAGGTACAGCACCGCCACGTCGACACCGAAGCCCACCACGCCGGCCACGGCGAACAGCAGGAACTGGCGCCCGGCCTGCCTCATCGCCTCAGCCGCAGGCGCCGTCTTGCCACGACTCGGAACCGGCCGCGGGCATGGCGAGGTAGCGCAGCCGCTTGGCCTCCTGCCGGCCGATGGTCACGGTGTGCAGCACCGCGCCGCAGACCAGCGCGAGCATCGCGCTGAGCATCAGGCCGGTGGCCAGCACGGCCGTGGGCAGGCGCGGCACCAGGCCGGTCTCCCAGAAGGTCATCGCGAGCGGGATCGCGAGCCCCACCGCGGCCAGCGCGAGCAGGCCCGCGAGGATCGCGAAGAACATCAGCGGCCGCTCGCTCACGAACAGCTTGGAGATGGTGACGAGGATGCGCCAGCCGTCGCGGTAGGTCGACAGCTTGCTCACCGAGCCCTCGGGCCGCGAGCGGTAGACCGAGGCCACCTCGGCATAGGGCATGCGCAGCTCGAGCGCATGCACGGTGAGTTCGGTCTCGATCTCGAAGCCCTTGGCCAGCGCGGGAAAGGACTTCACGTAGCGGCGCGAGAACACGCGAAAGCCCGACAGCATGTCGGTGAAGCTGCCGCCGAACAGGCCCGCGACCGCGCCGGTCAGCATCTGGTTGCCCAGCCGATGGCCGCGGCGGTAGGTCTGGGCATCGCTCTGGTCGTCGACGCGCGCGCCCACCACCATGTCGAGCTTCTGGTCGACCAGCATGCGGATCATCTCGCGCACCGTCGAGAGGTCGTAGGTGGCGTCGCCGTCGACCATGACGTAGATGTCGGCCTCGACGTCGGCGAACATGCGCCGCACCACGTTGCCCTTGCCGCGCAGCGGCACGTGCACGACGCGCGCGCCATGGGCGCGCGCGACCTCGGCCGTGCCGTCGGTGGAGTTGTTGTCGAAGATGTGGATCTGCGCCTCGGGCAGGTCGGCGCGGAAGTCGGCCACCACCTTGGGAATGGCCAGCGCCTCGTTGTAGCAGGGGATGATGGCGGCGATGCGCAGCGCCGGCGGCAGCGGCGAGAGCGCGGCGGCGGCCGTGGGGGAAGCGAGGCGTTCGGCGGTCGTCATGGCGTGGGCGCGAGTATGCGGTAGGCCTTCACACCATCCTTCTCGACGATCAGGCTGAAGTACTTGTCGAAGTCGGGCTTGGTGTGGACATAGGGCGCGAGCGCGGTCTGGATCACGATCGAGCCGAACTGCTGCGAGGCCAGCTTGCGCGCGAGCTGGTCGGCCGGCAGGTACAGGTAGTCCGAATAGCGGAAGGGCCCGAAGATGTCGCCCCACACCGGGTTGGGCGCGAAGTAGATCGAGTCGTTGAGGCCGACCTGGTAGAGCCGGCCCACGGGGTTGGCGCGCAGCTGGCTCAGCACCTCGTAGCCGGGCACGCGTTGGGCGAGGAAGGCCTCGCGCGAGGCGGGCGTGGGCGAGATCATGCGCACGTCGCGCACCGAATGCGCGAGCGCGAAGCCCGCGAGCACCACCATCAGCAGCCCGCCGAAGACGCCCGGCGTGCGCCCGCGCGCGAGCGCCGGCAACCGGCGCCGCACGAAGGCACCGGCCCAGCCCAGCAGCGTGTGCCAGCCCACGGCGGCCATCAGCGCGAGCAGCGGGAACGAGGCCATCATGTAGCGCGGATAGCGCGAGGTCGCGACCCAGATCACCAGCGAGTAGAGGCAGAACACGAAGGCCGCGCGCACCGGGCCCGGGCGCCACAGCGGGCTGAACGGCACCAGCAGCAGCGGCCAGAACAGGCCGTTGGGCATGTTGGCGTGGTCGCGCACGTCGGCCAGCTGCTGCGTGTAGTCGGCCATGTTCCAGTTGGTGAAGCCGAACACGCGCGCGCCGATCGGGTTGAACGGATCGCCGGTCTGCAGGTAGTTGCGCGCATACCAGTAGATGCACGGCGCCAGGAACAGCCCGAGGGCCGCGAGCCACGGCAGCGGCCGGCGCTCGCGCCGCGCCACGAACACCGCCACCAGCGGCAGGAAGATCAGCGCCTGGTACTTGGAGCCCGCCGCCACGCCGAGGAAGAAGGCCGCCAGCAGCAGCCAGCGCGCGCGCCCGTGGCGCGGACCGCCGGGCGCCGGTTCGAGCACGTGGCCCTCGTCCCACCACCACAGCGCGACGAAGGCCGCGAGCACGAACAGCGCCACGCCCATGTCGATGTACGAGTTGGGATAGTCGCCGAGCGCGAGCCAGATGCCGGCGCCCATGCAGGCGATGTAGCGGTTGGCGTGCAGCCGGCCGAGGCGGTAGATCATCAGCACCGACAGCCAGCCCGCGAGGCCGTGGATGAAGTGGGTGAAGACGTCGTCGTAGACCGTCAGCGCGGCGGCGTAGAGCAGGTCGTAGTTGTAGGGGAACCAGGGGTAGCGCAGCCACTCGTAGACGCCCAGCGTGCCGCTTTGCGCGACCTGGCGCGCATACGGCAGGTGGTACATCACCTCGTCGAAGGCCACCGGCGGCGCCAGCGGCGAGAACAGCGTGGGCAGGCCCACCAGCAGCAGCGCGGCGAACGCGCACTTCTCGCCGAGGGTCGGTGCCGGCTGCGCGGGCGCGAGCGCGGCGCGCGCCTTCAGCTCGCGGCGCCAGCCGGGCAGCCGCAGCAGCGCCAGCACGATGCCCGCGCCCAGCAGCGCGAGCACCGCGCCCTGGCGCAGCGCGCCGGCGATGGCCAGCGCCTGGAAGGCGACGATGAACAGGCCGACGCCGAGCGTGGTCGCGATCGCGCCCTCGAGCCAGGCGTCGCGGCGCGCGGGCGCCCCGAAGCGCGCCAGCACGGTGGCACCGAAGCCCCAGGCACCGGCCACGAAGAGGGCCAGCGCCGCGTGGTGCGCGAGGATGAAGAGCAGTGTCTGAATGGGAATCCCCGGAAGCCTGGATCGGTTCACCGGCCCGCGGGGCGGGCGGCGTGGATGGCGGCGGCGCGGGGGAACGGAAGGGCCCGCCGCGCGCCGTCAGAGGTTGGGCGCCAGCAGCCGTTCCAGTTCGGATTCGCTCGCCTTGCGGCGCACCGCCTGGTCCTGCAGCTGGTCATGGCCGATTTTGCCTACGTTGAAGTACGTGCTGTCGGGGTGCCCGAGGTAGAACCCCGACACGCTGGCGGCCGGCATCATAGCGAGGCTTTCGGTCAGGCTCATGCCAATGTCCGTGCAGTTCAGGAGGTCGAACATCGGCTTCTTCACGCTGTGGTCGGGGCAGGCCGGATAGCCGGGTGCGGGGCGGATGCCGCGGTACTTCTCGGCGATCATCTGCTCGTTGCTCAGCGCCTCGTCGGCCGCGTAGCCCCAGAGGTCGGTGCGCACGCGGTGGTGCATGGCCTCGGCGAAGGCCTCGGCCAGCCGGTCGGCCAGCGCCTTGAGCATGATCGCGGAGTAGTCGTCGAGGTCGTCGACGAAGTACTTCTCCTTCTTCTCCACGCCCAGGCCCGCCGTCACGGCGAACATGCCCACGTAGTCCTTCAGGCCGCTCTCGCGCGGCGCGACGAAGTCGGCCAGGCAGCGGCTCGGGCGCATCGTGCCCTCGATCTCCTGCTTCTCGGTCTGCTGGCGCAGGCCGTACCAGGTGAGCGCGGCCTCGCTGCGCGACTCGTCGGTGTAGAGCACGATGTCGTCGTCGTTCTCGGTGTTGGCCGGCCAGAAGCCGACCACGCCGCTCGCGCTGAGCCAGCGGCCCTCGATCAGGCGCTTGAGCATGCGCTGGCCGTCGGCGTAGACGCGCACGGCCTCGGTGCCGACGATCTCGTCCTTGAGGATGGCCGGGAACGGGCCCGCGAGGTCCCAGGTCTGGAAGAACGGGCCCCAGTCGATGTACTTCGCGAGCTCGGTCAGGTCGAAGTTGCGGAACACGCGCCGGCCGATGAACTTGGGCGCGGGCGGCACGTAGTTCGACCAGTCGACGGGCGTCTTGTTGGCGCGCGCCCTGGCCAGCGGCCACAGCGGCACCTGCTTCTTGTTGGCGTGCTGCGTGCGCACCTTCTCGTAGTCGGCGTTGATCTCGCCGATGTAGGCCGCGGCCTGGTCGCTCAGCAGCGACTGCGCCACGCTCACGCTGCGCGAGGCGTCGGGCACGTAGACCACCGGGCCTTCGTAGTGCGGCGCGATCTTCACGGCCGTGTGCACGCGGCTGGTGGTGGCGCCGCCGATCAGCAGCGGGATCTTCCTGATGCGGAAGTGGTCGTCCTTCTGCATCTCGCCGGCCACGTACTGCATCTCTTCCAGGCTCGGCGTGATCAGGCCCGACAGGCCCACGATGTCCGCGCCCTCGACCTTCGCCTTGGCGAGGATCTCGTGGCACGGGACCATCACGCCCATGTTCACCACCTCGAAGTTGTTGCACTGGAGCACGACGGTGACGATGTTCTTGCCGATGTCGTGCACGTCGCCCTTCACGGTGGCGATGATGATCTTGCCCTTGGTGCGCACGTCGCGGCCCGCGGCCTCGTCCTGGCGCTTCTCCTCCTCGATGTAGGGGATGAGGTGGGCCACGGCCGACTTCATGACGCGCGCCGACTTCACCACCTGCGGCAGGAACATCTTGCCCTGGCCGAACAGGTCGCCCACGATGTTCATGCCGTCCATCAGCGGGCCCTCGATCACGTGCAGCGGACGGCCGCCCTTGGCGAGGATCTGCTGGTAGGCCTCCTCGGTGTCCTCCACGATGAAGTCGGTGATGCCGTGCACCATGGCGTGCGACAGCCGCTGGTTGACGTGCACCGGCTGCTCGGGCGTGCCGCGCCACTCGAGCTTCTTGCTGTCGTCCTTGGCGCCGCTCTTGGCGCTCTCGGCCACCTCGACCAGGCGCTCGCCGGCGTCGGGCCGGCGGTTGAGCACCACGTCCTCCACGCGCTCGCGCAGCTCGGGCTCGAGGTCGTCGTAGACGCCGACCATGCCGGCGTTGACGATGCCCATGTCCATGCCGGCCTGGATCGCGTGGTACAGGAACACGGTGTGGATCGCCTCGCGCACCGGGTCGTTGCCGCGGAAGCTGAAGCTCACGTTCGACACCCCGCCCGAGACCTTGGCGCCCGGCAGGTTCTGCTTGATCCAGCGCACGGCGTTGATGAAGTCGACCGCGTAGTTGTCGTGCTCCTCGATGCCGGTGGCGATCGCGAAGATGTTCGGGTCGAAGATGATGTCCTCGGGCGGGAAGCCCACCTCGTCGACCAGGATGCGGTAGGCGCGCTCGCAGATCTCGATCTTGCGCGCGTAGGTGTCGGCCTGGCCCTTCTCGTCGAAGGCCATCACCACGGCGGCCGCGCCGTAGCGCTTCACGAGGCGGGCCTCGTGCTTGAACTTGTCCACGCCCTCCTTCATGGAGATCGAGTTGACGATGCCCTTGCCCTGGATGCAGCGCAGGCCGGCCTCGATCACCTCCCACTTCGAGCTGTCGACCATCACCGGCACGCGCGCGATGTCGGGCTCGCTGGCGATCAGGTTGAGGAAGCGCACCATCGCGGCCTTGCTGTCGAGCATGGCCTCGTCCATGTTGATGTCGATCACCTGCGCGCCGTTCTCGACCTGCTGGCGCGCGACGGCCAGCGCATCCTCGAACTGGCCGTTGAGGATCATGCGCGCGAAGGCCTTGGAGCCGGTGACGTTGGTGCGCTCGCCGATGTTGACGAACAGGGAGCCCTCGCCGATGGCCACCGGTTCGAGACCGGACAGCTTCATGGGAGGAACGGAAGGCGCGGGAACATCGCTCATGGGGCTCACCTGGGCAGGGGAAGACACGTCAGGTGAGCGTCGTTGCAACCGGGCCTTCCGGGCAGGTTCTGCGAGAAGGCGCCTTCCAAGCCTGACGGCGGGTGCGCGGACCGGGGGGTGCCGCGCGCCGCCGCTGCAACGCTCCTTGGAAGGGGTGGCGATTTTACCGGCTGCCGGTGGCGCGGCCGGCGCGCGGGTCTATCGGCGCGGGTTCAGGCCGCCTGCGCGACCGGCGCCGCCGAGGCCGGCAGGCCGAAGGCGCGGTCGAAGGCCCAGTTGAAGACGAAGGTGTAGACCAAGAAGAAGATCACCAGCCCGAGGTCCATCACCAGCGCCTGCCACAGCGAGATGCCCAGGCCCCAGGCGAACATCGGCACCAGCAGGCCGATCAGGCCGCCCTCGAAGCCGATGGCATGGGCGATGCGGCGCTTGATGCTGCGCCCGCGCACCGCCTGGCGGGCCTCCCAGCGCTCGAACAGGCTGTTGAAGATCAGGTTCCAGATCACGGCGATGACCGAGGCCGCCACCGCCAGCACGCCCGAATGGCCGAGGCCGGCGCCCGTCATCAGCGCCAGCCCGGCGCTGGCGGCCACGATGGCGATCCCTTCGTAGAGGGTGATGTAGACGATGCGGCGCTGGATTCCCTGCATGACGGACTCTCTCTTTGGCTTGTTGTGTGACTGCAATGCCTGGACTTTATGTGTCTTCTGCTGATATAAAAAGTCAACTTATTTCAGTTTTATTGATAGGTCCATCCGAAAATCGCCATGAGCTTTTCCAGCGACAGCGTCGAGGTCTTCCTGGCCGTGATCGACCACGGCTCCTTCTCGGCCGCCGCCCGCGCCCTGCGCCGCGTGCCGTCGGCGGTCAGCATGGCCATCGCCCACCTCGAGGCCGAGCTCGACCTGCAGCTGTTCGACCGCAAGGGCCGCGAGCCCCGGCCCACGGCCGCCGCGCGCTCGCTCGAGCCGCAGGCGCGCGCGCTGGCGGCGCAGCTGCGCCAGCTCGACGCGCAGGCGCTGGCGCTCACGCAGGGGCTGGAGGAGCGACTCACGCTCGCGATCGCGCCCGAACTGCTGGCCGCGCCCTGGAGCGGCGCGCTGGCCGAGCTGGCGCACGAATACCCGCTGCTGCAGGTCGAGGTGCTGGCCGCGCCGCAGGCCGATGCGCTGGCGCTGCTGCACAGCGGCCGGGCCCAGCTCGCGCTGGTGTTCGAGCGGCCCAGCCTCGACGGCCGCGAGGGCTTCCAGGAGGTGGGCAGCGACACCATGGTCGCGGTGATGGCGCCGGGCCACCCGGTGCTGGCCGCCGCGCCCGGCGGCCGCCTGCGCGAGGAGCACCTGATCGCCACCCGCCAGATCGTCGTGGCCGGCCGCGACCTCGTCGCGACCATGGACCCGCGCAGCGTGTTCGCGCGCCACCTCTGGCGCACCGACAACGCACTGGCCGCCCTGAGCCTGATCACCGCCGGCGTCGGCTGGGGCTGGCTGCCGCGCAATTTCGTGCGGCCGCACGTGGCGGCGGGCGCGCTGGTCGAGATCCCGCTCGAGAACCTCAGCAACGGCCTGAACCTGTGGGTGGACGTGGTGTGGTCGCGCGAGCGGCCGCTGGGGCTGGGGGCGCAGCGCTTCGTGGCGCTGATTTCGCGCGAGCGGCAGGCTGCCGGGGTGTCGGTGCCTATCGCGTCCTGAAACGCGAGGCTACGGGCCCGGGCTCAAGCCGCTTCCTTGTAGAACCCCGCCGCATTGTTCAGCAGCCGCCCCGCCACCGGCGACACCGCGCGCCCGATCGCCGCGATGTGGTCCGGCGTGGTGCCGCAGCAGCCGCCGACGATGTTGACCAGCCCCTCGGCCGCGAACTCGTGCAGCAGGCGCGAGGTCACGTCGGGCGTCTCGTCGAAGCCGGTGTCGCTCATCGGGTTGGGCAGGCCGGCGTTGGGATAGCAGCTGATGAAGGTGTCGTCGGCCACGCGCGCCAGTTCCTGGATGTAGGGGCGCATCAGCGCCGCGCCCAGCGCGCAGTTCAGGCCGATGGCCAGCGGCCGCGCATGGCGCACGCTGTGCCAGAAGGCGGTCACGGTCTGGCCGCTGAGGATGCGGCCCGAGGCGTCGGTCACGGTGCCGCTGATGATCAGCGGCAGGCGCTCGCCGCTGTTCTCGAAGTACTCATCGACGGCGAACAGCGCGGCCTTGGCGTTGAGCGTGTCGAAGATGGTCTCGACCAGGATCACGTCGGCGCCGCCCTCGACCAGCGCCTCGGTCTGCTCGTAGTAGGCGGCGCGCAGGGCCTCAAAATCGACATTGCGCGCGCCCGGGTCGTTGACGTCGGGGCTGATGCTCGCGGTCTTGGGCGTCGGGCCGAGGGCGCCGGCCACGAAGCGCGGCTTGTCGGGCGTGGAGTACTTGTCGCAGGCGGCGCGCGCCAGCTTCGCGGACTCGAGGTTCATCTCGCGCGCCAGGTGCGCCATCTTGTAGTCCTCCTGCGCGACGGTGGTCGCGCCGAAGGTGTTGGTCTCGATCAGGTCGGCGCCGGCCGCGAGGTAGCCCTCGTGGATGTCGGAGATGACGTCGGGCCGGGTCAGCGACAGCAGCTCGTTGTTGCCCTTCACGTCGCGCTCGAAGTCCTTGAAGCGCTCGCCGCGGTACTGGGCCTCGGTCAGCTTGAAGCGCTGGATCATGGTGCCCATGGCGCCATCGAGGATGGCGATGCGGCGCCCCGAGGATCTCGGACAGTTGCTGGGCACGGGTGTAGACGATCGGCTTCATGGGTCCGAATTGTAGAAAACGCGCCCCCGCCGCACCGCCGAAGCGGTCTTCGGGACTTCAGCCCGACGCGTGCCGGGCCGTGCGCGCGAGGCAGCCGACCGACAGCAGCGCCAGCAGGCCGAGCTCCTGCGGCCGGGCCCGGATCGCCCAGGCCGCCAGCAGCACATGGGCCGCCGCGACGACGCCCAGCCGCGAAAGAGCCTCATGGCACCTTCGACATGATCTCGTCCATCGCCGCGACGAAACGCTCGAGCTCGTGCGGCGCGCCGACCGAGACGCGGATGAAGCGCTCGAAGCCCGGCTCCTTCCACGGCTTGACGATGATGCCGCGCGCCAGCAGCGCCTCGTTGACCGGCCCGTTGGGCCGGCCCAGGTCGATGAACAGGAAGTTGGCCGCCGACGGCGCGATCCGCAGCCCCGGCCAGCGGCGCGCGCGCAGCTGCGCGGCCAGCGCGTCGCGCAACCGCACGGTCCGTTCCACGGCCGCCGTCATGCAGGCCTCGTCGCCCCAGGCCGCAAGCGCCGCGGCCTGCGCCGCGAGGTTCACGTTGAACGGCGTGCGCACGCGGTCGAGCAGCTGCACCAGCGCCGCGTCGGACGCGATGCCGTAGCCCACGCGCAGGCCGGCCAGGCCCCAGGCCTTGGAGAAGGTGCGCAGCACGATCCACGGGAAGGCCACCGCCTCGCCGCGCAGCCGCGCGAGCACGTCGGGGTAGCCGCTCGCGAGCCGCGCGTATTCGTAGTAGGCCTCGTCGACCACCAGCAGCGTGCCCGCGGGCACGGCGGCCAGCAGGCGCTCGAAGTCCCGCGCGTCGAACATGCAGCCGACCGGGTTCGAGGGATTGGCCAGCATCACCAGCTTGGGGCCGCGCGCGAGCGCCGCGCACCAGGCCTCGATGTCGAAGCCCAGTTCGGGGGTGAGCGCCAGCAGCTCGACCTGCGCGCCCATCATGCGCGGATAGATCTCGTGCAGGCCGAAGGCCGGGCGCTGCGTGAGCACGCGGTCGCCGGGGCCCAGGAAGGCCTGGCACAGCATCTGGAGGATGTCCTCCGAGCCGTTGCCGATCACCAGTTCCGCGGGCTGCGCGCCGCAGCGTTCGGCGATCGCGGCGCGCAGCGCGGTGCAATGGGCATCGGGGTAGGTGCCCGCGCGCGCCGCCAGGTCGACCAGCGCGCGCGCCACCGCCGGGCTCGCGCCGTACGGGTTCTCGTTGCTCGCGAGCCGCGCGATCTCGTCGACGCCGTAGCGCGCGCGCACGGCCTCCGAGGACAGGCCGGCGTTGTAGGCCGGCAGCGGCGCGACTTCGGGCCGCGCGAGGGCATGGATGGCGGTCGTGTTCACAGGTCGAATACCTTGCCGGGGTTGAGCAGGTGGAGGGGGTCGAGCGCCTGCTTGATGGCGCGCATCGCGGCCAGCTCGTCGGGAGTGCGGCTCGCGCCCAGGTAGGGCTTCTTGTGCAGGCCGATGCCGTGCTCGGCCGAGATGCTGCCGCCGCGGGCCTCGACCTGCGCGTAGACCATGCGCTCGAAGGCCTCGGCCTCGCCGCCGATGGCCTGGCCGTCGGTGGTCACATGCAGGTTGCTGTCGCCCACGTGGCCGAAGAACAGCGAATGGTGCCCGGGCCAGCGCGCATCGAGCGCCGCGCGGCAGTCGTCGGCGAAGCGGCCGATGCTGGCCATCGGCAGGCTCACGTCGAGGTTGATCGGCGGATGCATGTGCACCGGCAGCTCGGCCGTGGCCTCGCGGATCTTCCAGAAGGCACGCGCCTGCGACTGCGACTGGGCGATGACGGCATCGACCGCCGCGCCCTCCGCCATCGCGTCGGCCAGCGCAGCCTCGAGCGCCTCGCGCAGCGCGGCCTCGTCCTCGCCGGCCACGTCGACCAGCGCCACCAGCGGATGCACCGCGTCGAAGGGCTCGCGCAGTTGCTGCCAGCGCAGCGAGGTCTGCACGAAGTCGCGCCACATCAGCTCGAAGGCCGCCAGCGCACCCGGAAAGCGTGCGCCGAGCCGGCGCAGCAGCGCCAGCGCGGCCTCGAAGTCCGGCAGCGCGACCAGCGTCGTGGCCTTGGCGCGCGGTGCCGGATGCAGCCGCAGCAGCGCGCGCGTGATCACGCCCAACGTGCCCTCGGCGCCGATGAAGAACTGCTTGAGGTCGTAGCCGGTGTTGTTCTTGAGCATGGGCCGCAGCATCGGCAACACGCGACCGTCGGCCAGCACCACCTCCAGGCCCAGCGCCTGCTCGCGCATCATCCCGAACTGCAGCACGCCGTTGCCGCCCGCGTTGGTCGACAGCGCGCCGCCGATCTGGCACGAGCCGCGCGCGCCGAAGTCCACGCCGAACAGCAGGCCCCGCGCGGCGGCCGCCTCCTGCACCGACTGCAGGGTGGCGCCGGCCTGCACGGTCAGCGTGCCGGTGGCGGCATCGAGCGACTCGATGGCGTTCATGCGCTCGAGCGAGAGCGCGATCGCATCCGAACGCGGCACCGCCGCGCCGGCCAGCCCGGTGAGCCCGCCCTGCGGCACCACGGGCACGCGGTGCTCGCTGCACAGGCGCAGCACGGCCGACACCTCGCGCGTGTCGCGCGGCCGAACCAGCGCGAGCGGCAGCACGGGCGCAACGCCGCTCCAGTCGCTGCGGTGGCGCTCGGCGATGGCCTCGCCGCGCAGCACCTGGCGGGCGCCCAGCGCCTCGCCGAGCGCGGCGAGAAAGGGCTCCGTGTTCATTGCCGGCTCATTCCCGGCTCACCCGCGGCCTTCGACGAAGTCGAGCACCGCCTCGAGCATGCGGCGCACCTGCGGCTGCACGCCGGCCGCCACCTGGGGCAGGTAGGCGAAGGGCAGCGCCTCCTGCATGTAGCTCGACTGCGTCATCTCGAGCTGGACCGCGTGCACGCCGGCCGCGGGATTGCCGTACTGCCGCGTGATGTGGCCGCCCTTGAAGCGGCCGTTGAGCACGCCGGTGTAGCCAGGGTTCGACGTCGCGATGCCCAGCAAGGTGGCGGCGAGCGCGGGGTCGCAGCTCCTGCCGTCGGCGGTGCCGAGGTTGAGGTCGGGCAGCTTGCCCTCGAAGAAGCGCGGCAGCACCGAGCGGATCGAGTGCGCGTCCCACAGCGCGATGGTGCCGTGCGCGGCCTTCAGCCGGGCCAGCTCGGCCGCGAGCTGCGCGTGGTAGGGCTGCCAGATCGCATCGCGGCGCGCGGCGATCTCGGCCTCGCCGGGCAGGTCGCCCGCGGCGTACAGCGGCGTGTCGTCGAAGGTGTCGACCGGGCACAGGCCGGTGACGCTCTGGCCCGGGTAGAGACTGGCGCCGTCGGGCGGACGGTTGAGGTCGATCACGTAGCGCGAGTGCGTGGCCACCAGCACCGAGGCGCCGAGGTCGTCGGCGAAGTCGTAGAGCTGCTCGAGGTGCCAGTCGGTGTCGGGCACATGGCGCGCCTCGTCGGTGAAGCGCGCGAGCAGCGCGCCCGGCACGTGGGTGCCCACGTGCGGCATCGAGATCAGCAGCGGGCGCGTGCCCTGGCGAAATCGGAAGGCCGGTTCGGTGGTGGCGAAAGTCATGGCGTGAGGTTCCTCAGTCTTGAAGCAGTTGGGTGCGCGCGGCCACGAAGGCGGACGCGGCCTCGGCATGCAGCGCATGGCGTCCGGCGGCGACGCGCGGGCAGCCCGCCACCCACACGGCGTCGATGGCGCGGGTGCGGTGGCTCGCGAAGACGTGCGCCGACAGCATGTCGGGCGCCGACAGCCCCTGCAGCGCGAGCCGTTGCGCATCGAGCACCACGAAGTCGGCCTGCTGGCCCGCCGCGAGGCCGCCGATGGCGCGGCCCGCGGCCTGCGCGCCGCCTTGCACCGCCTGCAGGGTGAGCGCGGTCGCCACCTGCGGCTGCGCCGCGGTCGCGCCCACGTTGCGCTGGCGCGTGCGCAGGCGCTGGCCGTACTCGAGCATCAGCAGCTCCTCGGCCGCATCGACGCAGGCATGGCTGTCGGAGCCCAGGCCCCAGGCACCGCCGTGCTGGCGCCAGGCAGCGAAGTCGAACAGGCCGTCGCCGAGGTTGGCCTCGGTGGTCGGGCAGAGGCCGGCGACCGCGCCGCTCCTGGCACCGCGCCGATACTCGTCGGCGTCCATGTGCGTGGCATGCACCAGGCACCAGCGCGCGTCGACCGGCGCATGGTCGAGCAGCCACGCCACCGGGCGCTGGCCGCTCCAGGCGATGCAGTCGTCGACCTCCTTGGTCTGCTCGGCGATGTGGATGTGGACCGGCGCGCCGGCCTCGATCGCATCGAGCCCCGCGAGCGCCTCGCGCAGCGCGTCGGGCGGCACCGCGCGCAGCGAGTGCGGCGCCAGGCCGAGCCGCGCGCCCTGTGCGTCGCAGGCGGGCTTGAGTGCCTCGAGCAGCCGCAGCATCGAGTCGGTGGAACGGATGAAGCGCCGCTGCCCCTCGTTGGGCGGCAGGCCGCCGAAGCCGCTGGTCTGGTAGAGCACCGGCAGCAGGGTGAAGCCGATGCCGGTCTTGTGCGCGGCGCGCAGCAGCGCGCGGCTCAGCGTGGCGTCGTCGGCATAGGGCTTGCCGTCGGCGTCGTGGTGCACGTACTGGAACTCGCAGACGCTGGTGTAGCCGGCCTCGAGCATCTCGGCATAGAGCCAGGTCGCGATGTCCTCCATCTGCCGCGGGCCGAGGCGCGCGGCGAAGCGGTACATCAGCGTGCGCCAGCTCCAGAAGCTGTCCTGCTGTTCGGCGCGGTGCTCGGTCAGGCCCGTGAAGGCGCGCTGGAAGGCGTGCGAGTGCAGGTTGGGCATGCCGGGGATCACGGGGCCGTTGGCCGTCTCGGCATCGGCGGGCTTGTCGGCGCCGGCCCTCGCCTCGACGAGCTGGCCGGCCGCGTTCCATGCCAGCAGCACGTTCTTCGCCCAGCCGGTGGGCAGCAGCGCGTCGGCCGCGAACAGCGCGCGGGTCATGCCGAAACTCCCACGGCTTCGACGGCGATCCGGCCCTGCCGCACCACGGTGCGCACGGGCCGCTGGCCGAACCAGTAGGCGAGCTCGGCCGCGTCGCGCACCGACCAGAGCACGAAGTTCGCGGGCCGACCCGCGGCGATCACGCCGTGCGTGGCCGCCAGGCCGAGCGCGCGCGCCGCATGCACGGTGACGCCGGCCAGCGCCTCGGGCACGGTGAGGCGGAACAGGGTGCAGGCCATGTTGACCATCAGCAGCAGGCTCAGCGCGGGCGAGGTGCCGGGGTTGTGGTCGGTAGACACCGCCATCGGCACGCCCGCGGCGCGCAGCGCCTCGATCGGCGGCAGGTGGGTGTCGCGCAGCGTGTAGTACGCACCGGGCAGCAGCACGGCCACGGTGCCGGCCGCGCGCATCGCCTCGATGCCCTCGGCCGACAGGTGCTCGATGTGGTCGCAGGACAGCGCGCCGTAGCGCGCGGCCAGCGCGGCGCCGCCCATGTCCGAGAGCTGCTCGGCATGCAGCTTGACCGGCAGGCCCAGCGCCCGGGCGGCCTGGAACACGCGCTCGGTTTCGTCGAGCGAGAAGGCGATGCGCTCGCAGAACACGTCGACCGCGTCGACCAGCCCCTCGGCCGCGAGCGCCGGCAGCATCTCGCGGCACACGAGCTCGATGTACTCGCCGCTGCGGCCCGCGTACTCGGCGGCAGCGCATGAGCGCCGAGGAAGGTGGTGCGCACCGTCACGCCGTAGTGTTCGCCGAGCCGCCGCGCCACGCGCAGCTGCTTGCGCTCGTGCGCGAGCGCGAGGCCGTAGCCCGACTTGATCTCGATCGCGCAGACGCCGTCGGCGAGCAGTGCCTCGAGCCGCGGCGCGGCCTGGGCGAACAGCGCGTCTTCGTCGGCCTCGCGCGTGGCGCGCACCGAGGAGACGATGCCGCCGCCGGCCTTCGCCACCTCCTCGTAGCTCGCGCCCGCGAGCCGCATCGCGAACTCGTTGGCGCGCTGGCCGCCGTAGACCAGGTGGGTGTGGCAGTCGACCAGGCCCGGCGTGGCCAGCGCGCCGCCGCCGTCGTGCACGGGCAATGCGGCGTACTCGGCCGGCAGCGCCGCGCGCGCGCGCCGACCCAGCGGATCGTGCCCTGCACGACGACGAGGGCGGCATCGTCCGATTCGATGCCGGGCGCGGCGCCCGGCGCGAGGCGCAGGCCGGTCCAGAGGCCGTCGGCGGAAGGATGGGAGAGGGTCATGTCAGTGATCCGATGCAATGCGCCGCGAGCCAGTCACGTTGCAGGAAAGCGGACTTCTGGACGCAGAGGACGCGAAGGTTGCGCGAAGGACGCGAAAGGAATTCATGAAAATCTCGACTTTCTTTTTCGCGACCTTCGCGGATTCTTCGCGTCCTCTGCGTCCGGCTGTTGGTATTTCATGATTCAAGCGGGAACGATGCGCACGGCCACGAGGCGTGCCGTCGCGTCCTCGGGCGCGAGCTGCCAGCCGCGCGGTGCATCGGACCAGCACAGGCCCTCGCCTTCGCGGCACGCCGCGCCGCCGGCATCGAGCCGCCAGCCGCCGCGCAGCGCGAGCAGCACGCCGTGCGGCGCGGCCTCGAGCGCGGTGGCGCCGTCGAGCACGCGCACCTCGGCGCGCCAGGCGCCGCGGCGGGTCATCACGTTGAAATCGCTCGAGGCGCCGCCCAGCAGCGTGCAGTCGAGCGCGATGTCGCCGCTGAAGGCGAAGGGCCGGTGCGGCGCGTCGAGCGAGTGGTCGATGGCGCCGTCGGCCGAGCGCAGCCGCACGCCGTCGCCCTCGAGCAGCATGATGGAGCGGTCGATGCCCGCGAAGCGCGAGAACGGCCCGGCCTGCGCGATGCTGGCGATGCTCACGCGCCAGCCGAAGTCCTCGAGCCCGGCGCCGGCCGGCCAGCAGGCGATCTCCTGCGTGGTGCCGCCGCCGTTCTTCCACGGCATCACGGGCAAGGTGGCGCGCGAGAAGCGCTGCGTGCCGCCGGCCATGCTCAGCCCTTGATCATCGGCAGCTTCAGGCCCTGCTTCTTCGCGGTGGCCACGGCGATGTCGTAGCCCGCGTCGGCATGGCGCATCACGCCGGTGGCGGGGTCGTTGAACAGCACGCGCTCGATGCGCTTGGCGGCCGCGTCGGTGCCGTCGCAGACGATCACCACGCCCGAATGCTGCGAGTAGCCCATGCCCACGCCGCCGCCATGGTGCAGGCTGACCCAGGTGGCGCCGCCCGCGGTGTTGAGCAGCGCGTTGAGCAGCGGCCAGTCGCTCACGGCATCGGTGCCGTCCTTCATCGCCTCGGTCTCGCGGTTGGGGCTGGCGACCGAGCCGGTGTCGAGGTGGTCGCGGCCGATCACGATCGGGCCCTTGAGCTCGCCCGACTTCACCATCTCGTTGAAGGCCAGGCCGGCCTTGTGTCGCTCGCCCAGGCCGAGCCAGCAGATGCGCGCGGGCAGGCCCTGGAAGCTGATGCGCTCGCGCGCCATGTCGAGCCAGCGGTGCGTGTGGGTGTTCTCGGGGAACAGCTCCTTGATCTTGGCGTCGGTCTTGTAGATGTCCTCCGGATCGCCCGAGAGCGCGACCCAGCGGAACGGGCCCTTGCCCTCGCAGAACAGCGGCCGGATGTAGGCGGGCACGAAGCCCGGGAAGTCGAAGGCGTTCTTCACGCCCTCGTCGAAGGCCACCTGGCGGATGTTGTTGCCGTAGTCCACGGTCGGGATGCCCATGGCCTGGAAGTCGAGCATGGCCTGCACGTGCACCGCGCACGACTGCGCGGCCGCCTTCTTGAGCGCGGCATGCTGCGACTCGTCCTTCATCGCGGCCTGCCATTGCGCCACGCTCCAGCCCGCGGGCAGGTAGCCGTTGATCAGGTCGTGCGCCGAGGTCTGGTCGGTCACGAGGTCGGGCTTGAGGCCGCCGGCCTTCGCGCGTTTCACCAGCTCGGGCAGGATCTCCGCCGCGTTGCCGAGCAGCGCGATCGACACGGCTTCCTTGGCGTCGCAGTGCTGCTGGATCAGTTCGAACGCATGGTCGATGTCGCGCGCCTGCTTGTCGACGTAGCGGGTACGCAGGCGGAAGTCGATGCTCGACTGCTGGCACTCGATGTTGAGCGACACCGCGCCCGCGAGCGTGGCCGCGAGCGGCTGCGCGCCGCCCATGCCGCCGAGGCCGGCCGTGAGGATCCACTTGCCCGCGAGGCTGTTGCCGTAGTGCTGGCGACCGGCCTCGACGAAGGTCTCGAAGGTGCCCTGCACGATGCCCTGGCTGCCGATGTAGATCCAGCTGCCGGCCGTCATCTGGCCATACATGAAGAGGCCCTTGCGGTCGAGCTCGTTGAAGTGCTCCCAGTTGGCCCACTGCGGCACCAGGTTCGAGTTGGCGAGCAGCACGCGCGGTGCATTCTCGTGCGTCTTGAACACGCCCACCGGCTTGCCCGACTGGATCAGCAGGGTCTCGTCGTCCTCGAGTTCCTTCAGCGAGGCGAGGATCTGGTCGAAGCATTCCCAGTTGCGCGCGGCGCGGCCGATGCCGCCGTAGACCACGAGGTCCTGCGGCCGCTCGGCCACTTCGGGGTCGAGGTTGTTCTGCAGCATGCGGAACGGCGCCTCGGTGAGCCAGCTCTTGCAGTTCAGCTGGCTGCCGCGCGGGGCGCGGATCACGCGCGTGGGGTCGTGGCGCGGATCGGCGGCGGTGGCGGCGATGAATTTGTCGGGTGCGTTCATGGCGGGAGTCCTTTCGTTGGCAAGGAAGGTCGGACGAAGAATCGGGGGAAGGTTCAGGCGCGGCTCGGCAGCACGGCGGCCAGCGGCGCGGCCCAGTCGCCGCGGCGGGCCCACAGGCGCATGGCTTCCACGTCGGGCGCCATGAAGCGGTCCTGCTCGATGAAGGCCACGCGCTCGCGGATGGCGGCGAACTCGGCCTCGACCAGCGCGGAGCTGCGCGGGCTGTCGGCATTGCGCTTGAGCTCGATGCCCTGGCAGGCGCCCATGGCCTCGATGCCGACCACCACCGCAGTGTTGTCGACCATCTCGGCCAGGCGGCGGCCCGCGAAGGTGGCCATCGAGACGTGGTCTTCCTGGTTGGCCGAGGTCGGCAGGCTGTCGACGCTGGCCGGATGGGCCAGCGACTTGTTCTCGGAGGCCAGCGCCGCGGCCGTGACCTGCGCGATCATGAAACCGGAGTTGACGCCGCCGTCGCGCACCAGGAAGGGCGGCAGGCCCGAGAGGCCCGAGTCGAGCAGCAGCGCGAGCCGGCGCTCGGAGATGGCGCCGATCTCGCTCACCGCCAGCGCGATGATGTCGGCCGCGAAGGCCACGGGCTCGGCGTGGAAGTTGCCGCCCGAGATCACGTCGCCGGTGTCGCTGAAGACCAGTGGGTTGTCCGAGGCCGCGTTGGCCTCGATGCGCAGCACCCGCGCCGCATGCGCTAGGTTGTCGAGGCAGGCGCCCATGACCTGGGGCACGCAGCGGATCGAGTACGGGTCCTGCACGCGACCGCAGTCGGCGTGCGAAGGCACGATGTCGCTGCCCTCGAGCAGCGCGCGCACCGCGCCCGCCACCGCGATCTGGCCCGGCTGGCCGCGCGCGGCGTGGATGCGTTCGTCGAAGGGCTTGATCGAGCCCTGGATCGCCTCGAGCGAGAGCGCGCCCGCCATCAGGCCGGCCGCGAACACGTCCTCGGCGCCGAACAGGCCCGCCAGCGCGAGCGCGGTCGACACCTGCGTGCCGTTGAGCAGCGCCAGGCCTTCCTTGGGGCCGAGCACGAAGGGCGCGAGGCCGATGCGGCGCATGGCCTCGGTGCCGCCGATGGTCTCGCCCTCGGGCGTGCCGACCTCGCCCTCGCCGATCAGCACGCAGGCCATGTGGGCCAGCGGCGCGAGGTCGCCCGAGGCGCCGACCGAGCCCTTGCTCGGGATGCGCGGCAGGAGGCCCGCGTTGAACAGCGCGAGCAGCGCGTCGACGATCTCGGGCCGCACGCCCGAATGGCCGCGCGCCAGGCTCACGGCCTTGGTGGCGAGCACCAGCCGCACCACGCCGTCGGGCAGCGGCGCGCCGGTGCCCACGCTGTGCGAGAGCACGAGGTTGCGCTGCAGCTCGGCCAGGCGCTCGGGCGGAATGATGGTCTGCGCGAGCTTGCCGAAGCCGGTGTTGATGCCGTAGACCACCTCGCCGGCCTCGACGATGCGGCGCACGGTGGCCTGGGCGGCCAGCAGGCCGGCGCGCGCGGCGTCGACGAGCTCGAGCCGCGCGCCGCCCGCATGGATGCGGCGCAGCGCGGGCAGGTCGACCTCGCCGGGCGAGAGCACGAGCGGTTCGGTGGCGGCGTTGGGAGCAAGCTTCATGGTGCGATCCTGTATATACAAGTAGGTGCGAAAAAAATCGAAGGCCGGGTTGGCGTGCGTGGGTTCAGCCGAAGGCCTGGTTGCCGTCGACGCGGAAGCGGCTGCCGAGCCGGTAGCGCGAGGCCGGGTGCAGGCAGCGCACCAGCGTCACGGGCAGGTCGCGGGTCCAGGTGCGGCGGGTCAGCAGCAGGCAGGGGTCGGCCGGCGGCATGTCCAGGCGCTCGGCCTGCTCGGCGGTGGGCAGCACCGCGTCGACCACGTGCTCGATCTGGTCGAAGGGCACGTTGCGCACCAGGTACTCGCCGGGCGAGACGACCGAGAAGTCCTGGTCGAGGAATTCGGGCACGGCGCGCGGATTGACGTAGCGGTCCTCGATCTGCACCGGCGTGCCGTTCTCCAGGTGCAGGCAGACGGTGTGGAACACCGACTCGCCGGGCCGCAGGTCGAGCCACACGGCGATGTCGGGCGAGGCGGCGATGCGCTCGAGCGCGATGAACTCGCAGCGGTAGTCGTGGCCGCGCTGGCGGATCTCGCTCGCGATGTTGGCGATCTGCAGCAGCGTGGACTGCGGCTTGTTCTCGGCCACGAAGCTGCCCACGCCGGCCACGCGCACGATGCGGCCCTGCTCCGAGAGCTCGCGCAGCGCGCGGTTGGCGGTCATGCGCGAGATGGCGAACTGCGCCACCAGCTCGTGCTCGGACGGCAGCCGGTGGCCGGGCGGCCAGGTGCCGTCCTGGATCTTGCGCGAGATGTGGTCCTTGACCTGCGCGTAGAGCGCGAGCGACGGCGCGGCCACAGGGGCGCCGGCGGGGTTCGGTGCGGAGGACGGCAGGTCGCGCTTCATCGGTCTCAATGCTCCGCCGACGCCATCGATTCGGCGCGGATCTCCTCGGTCAGCCGGGCCTTGATCTCCATGAACTCGGGCGAGGTCTTGATCGTGTAGTGGCGCGGATGCGGGAAGTCGACCGCGATCTCGGTCTTGATGCGGCCGGGCCGGGCGCTGAACACGGCCACGCGGTTGGCCATGAAGATGGCCTCGTCGATGTCGTGCGTGACGAACAGCACCGTCTTCTGCGCCGATTCCCAGATGCCCAGCAGCAGCTCCTGCATGAGCACGCGGGTCTGGTTGTCGAGCGCGCCGAAGGGCTCGTCGAGCAGCAGCATCTTGGGATCGTTGGCCAGCGCGCGCGCGATCGCGGTGCGCTGCTGCATGCCGCCCGAGAGCTGCTTGGGATAGTGGTGCTCGAAGCCGCGCAGGCCGACCTTGGCGATGAAGAACTCGCTGCGCTCCTTCTGCTCGGCCTCGCTCATGCCGCGCTCGCGCAGGCCGAAGCGGATGTTCTGCGCGATCGTGAGCCAGGGGAACAGGGTGTAGCTCTGGAACACCACGCCGCGGTCGGCGCCCGGACCCTCGATCGGCTGGCCGTCGAGCAGCACCTCGCCGGTGGTCGGGAAGTCGAGCCCCGCGACGATGCGCAGCAGGGTGGACTTGCCGCAGCCCGAGGGGCCGAGGATGGTGACGAAATCGTTCTCGCGCACCTCGAAGTCGACCGGCAGCAGCGCCTGCGTGCGCTGGCCGCGCGTGCCGGTGAAGGTGCGCGAGACGCCGCGGATCGACAACTGGGCGGGCTTGACGAGGGTGCTCACAGCGTGCTCCAGGCGAAGAGGCGGCGGTTGACCGCCTTGAAGGCGAAGTCGGACACCAGGCCGATCACGCCGATGACGATGATCCCGAAGATGATCTGGCCGGTGTTCAGCAGCGCCTGGCTGTCGGTGATCATGTGGCCGATGCCCGAGGAGGAACCGATGAGCTCGGCCACGATGACGTAGGTCCAGGCCCAGCCCAGCACCAGGCGCAGGGTCTCGGCGATGCCGGGCGCGGCGCCCGGGATCAGCACGCGGCGCACGATGCCGCGGCTGCTGGCGCCCAGCGTGTAGGCGGCCTCCACCAGGTCCTTGCGCGCGCTGCCCACGGTCACGGCCACCATCAGGATCACCTGGAACACCGAGCCGATGAAGATCACCAGCAGCTTCTGGCTCTCGCCGATGCCGGCCCAGAGGATCAAGAGCGGAATGAAGGCCGAGGCCGGCAGGTAGCGGCAGAACGAGACGAAGGGCTCGAGGAAGGCCTCGATCGGCTTGTAGGCGCCCATCGCGATGCCCAGCGGCACGGCGATGACCGAGGCCAGCACGAAGCCGCCGACCACGCGCCACACCGTCATCCCGATGTCCTGGATGAAGTTGTACTCGGTGAACAGCAGCCAGCCTTCGCGCACCATCGTGACCGGGCTGGCCAGGAAGGTCGGCGAGACGAAGCCGCCCAGCGTGAAGAAGGCCCAGACGGCGAAGAACAGCACGAAGAAGCCGACGCCCAGCATCCACCGCGCGCGCGGGCTCACGGGTTCGAGCGGCGCCATCGCGCGCCGGCGCCGCGCGGAGGGCACGGCGGCGGAGGGCACGGCGGCGGGGGGAACGGAGGCCGCCGCGGAAGCGGCTGGCGCGGAGGGGATGGCGGTCGTCGCTTCCATGGCGGGCGATACGTGGCGCTTCGTCGTTGTGGCTGGGGTGGCTTACTTGATGAAGCTCGCGTCGAAGGTCACGGCCAGGTCCTCGGGCGCCTTGCGGATCACGCCGGCCTCCAGCAGGATCGGCACCGACTCCTTCATGAACTGGGTCAGTTCGCCGCTGAAGAACTTCTGGTTCGCGGCCTTGTCCTGCCAGCGCAGGTAGGCGGAGGACTTGGCGAACTGCTCGCCGCTCTGCTTGACCGCGCTGCCCATCAGCTCGTTGGACTTGGCCGGGTCGGACTTGATCATCTCGAGCGCCTCGAAGTACGAGTCGGTCAGCGCCTGCGCGGCCTTGGCGTTGGCCTTGAGCCAGGTCGGCGCGCAGCCCACGGTGTCCATCACCATCGGGTAGTCGAGCGTGGTCGCGAGGATCTTGCCGGCCTGCGGGTTGGCGCGCACGGTCGACAGGTAGGGCTCGTAGGTCATGGCGGCATCGTTCTGGCCCGCGACGAAGGCCTGCGCGGCCGGCTGGGGCTCGAGCGAGACGGTCTTCACGTCCTTGATGCTCATGCCGTTCTTCGACAGCATCCAGGCCAGGCCGAAGTACGGCGCGGTGCCGGGCGCGCTCACGCCGACGGTCTTGCCCTTGAGGTCGGAGAAGCCCTTGACGTCGTTGCGCACCGCGATGCCGTCGGCGCCGTAGGACTTGTCCATCTGGAAGATCTGCACGATCGGCACGCCGTTGGCGTTCCAGGCCACGTGCGTCTCGACGGTGGTGGCGGCGCACTGGATCGCGCCCGAGGCCAGCGCCAGGTGGCGGTCCTTCTGCGGGATCATCTTGAGCTCCACGTCGAGCCCGTTCTTCTTGAAGATGCCGGCCTTGTCGGCCAGCGACAGCGGCGCGAAGCCGGTCCAGCCCGACATGCCGAGCGTGATCTTGGTCTGGGCGGCGGCGCCCCCGGCCGCGCCCGCGATGCATGCACCGGCTGCCAGCAGCGTGGCGATCTTTGCGACTGTCTTGGCCATCGAGGCCCTCCTGTTCGTGTGAAGCGTCAATTGAATCGGCTGGCAGCGCCCGTCGGAGCTTTCCGTGGTGCGCGGCCGCAGTGTCATTCGCCTGAACACCCCTGTATATACAGGATAACCCGAAAAAGCCGCGGCGGGAACGGTGCAAGCCGGCGTGGAGCGCACCTTGTATTGGTGCGGACCGTTCGACGCATGCACCAGAATGCTGTCTATACAGGCATTTCAGGCGAATGCCGATCGCTTGCAAACGGCGTGCCAGCCGGGCCGGCCGCCCTGGCCGACGGGCGGTCGCGCCCGGCCTCGCGACCGCGGCGGCGCGCCTGCTGCGCTGCGGCGACAATCGACCCCTTCCGTCGCCACCCAGCCCGCCGCCTTGTCCAATTCACCTTCCGCCGACCCCGCGCAGATCCTGCACGAGGTCTTCGGCTACGCCGCCTTTCGCGGTCCGCAGGCCCCGATCGTCGACCACGTGACCGGCGGCGGCGACGCCCTGGTGCTGATGCCCACCGGCGGCGGCAAGTCGCTGTGCTACCAGATCCCCGCGATCGCGCGCCAGCGCGCCGGGGCACGGCATCGCGGTGGTGGTGTCGCCGCTGATCGCGCTGATGCACGACCAGGTCGGCGCGCTGCACGAGGCCGGCGTGGACGCGGCCTTCCTCGATTCCACGCTCGACTGGCAGCAGACGCAGGACGTCGAGCGCCGCATGGCGCGCGCCGAGGTCACGCTGTTGTACGCCGCCCCCGAGCGCGTGACCACGCCGCGCTTCCTCGAGCTGATGGACGCGCTGGCCGCGCGCGGCAAGCTGTCGATGTTCGCGATCGACGAGGCGCATTGCGTGAGCCAGTGGGGCCACGACTTCCGTCCCGAGTACCGCGCGCTGACCGTGCTGCACGAGCGCTACCCGGGCGTGCCGCGCATCGCGCTGACCGCCACCGCCGACGCGCTCACGCGCGCCGACATCGTCGAGCGGCTGCAGCTCGAGCAGGCGCAGCAGTTCGTCTCGAGCTTCGACCGGCCGAACATCCGCTACACCATCGTCGAGAAGAAGGAAGCCACCACGCAGCTGCTGCGCTTCATCGAGCGCGAGCACGAGGGCGATGCAGGCGTGGTCTATTGCCAGTCGCGCAAGCGCGTCGAAGACGTGGCGGTGGCGCTGCGCGACGCGGGCATCAACGCCCTGCCCTACCACGCGGGGCTCGACGCCTCGGTGCGCCAGCTGCACCAGGACCGCTTCCTGCGCGAGGAAGGCATCGTGATGTGCGCCACCATCGCCTTCGGCATGGGCATCGACAAGCCCGACGTGCGCTTCGTGGCCCACCTCGACATGCCCAAGAACATCGAGGGCTACTACCAGGAGACCGGCCGCGCGGGCCGCGACGGCGAGCCGGCCCAGGCCTGGATGGCCTACGGCCTGCAGGACGTGGTGAACCAGCGCCGCATGATCGACGAGAGCCCGGCCGGCGAGGAATTCAAGCAGGTGATGCGCGGCAAGCTCGACGCGCTGCTCTCGCTGGCCGAGGCCAGCGACTGCCGGCGCGTGCGCCTGCTGGGCTACTTCGGCGAGCAGAGCACGCCCTGCGGCAACTGCGACAACTGCATCGCGCCGCCGCAGGTCTGGGACGGCACCGACGCGGCGCGCAAGCTGCTGTCCACCGTCTACCGCGTGCAGCAGCAAAGCGGCATCAGCTTCGGCGCCGGCCACGTGATGGACATCCTGCGCGGCAAGGAGACCGAGAAGGTCAAGCAGTTCGGCCACGAGCGCATCAGCACCTTCGGGCTCGGCGCGGAGTTCAGCGAGGTGCAGCTGCGCGGCGTGCTGCGCCAGCTGATCGCGATCGGCGCGGTGGCGGTCGACGCCGAGGCCTACAACACGCTCAAGCTCACCGAGGGCTCGCGCGCGGTGCTGCGCGGCGAGACCACGGTGTCGCTGCGCGAATCGATCTCCTCGCCGACGGCGCGCGGCGGCAAGGCGCGGCGCGAGAAGACCGCGCGCGGCGCGCCCTCGCCGGCCGCGGCCACGCTCGACGCGCAGGGCCAGTCGCGCTTCGACGCGCTCAAGGCCTGGCGCGCCGAGGTGGCGCGCGAGCACAACCTGCCGGCCTACGTGATCTTCCACGACGCCACGCTGGCCGCGATCGCCGAGCGGGCACCGGCCACGCTCGAGGACCTGAAGGGCATCAGCGGCATCGGCACCAAGAAGCTCGAGGCCTACGGCAGCGAGGTGCTGCGGGTGTGCTCGGCGTTCTAGCCGGCCTCAGTTCGCGACCGGCAGCTTCACCGGCACCGGCCGCGTGAGCAGGTCGACGTAGAGATCGTAGAAGCGCGCGTTGTCGAACTTCTTCACCACCTTCATCTTCTGCAGCGCCACGCCCGCGGGCGGCGTGGCATAGCCGACCGAGCGGCCGTTCTCGGGATCGCCGGGCTTGGCGATCACGTCGACGTACTCCTCGCTGACCTCGGTCGCGTAGCTCGGGGTCGAGCAGGTAGGCGATGGTCAGCGTGTCCCAGATGTTCGAGGTGTAGCCGGGCTTGGTCTCGAACGAGTCCGCGAACCATTCCTTGCGGAAGACCTCGGTGACCGGGGTGGGCGTGGCCGGGTGCGCGATCTTGTCGTAGATGGCCTTGGTCATCAGCACCGTGTCGGTCACGTCCAGCGGCAGCACCACCTGCGGGATCGGCAGCCGCACCACGTACTGCGCCGCGTCGGGGTCGAACCACCAGTTGAACTCGGCCGTCTTGGTCGTGTTGCCAGCCACGTGGACCGCGCCGCCCATGTAGATGATCTCCTTGATCAGCGGCACGATCTCGGGCGCGCGCTTGGCGGCCAGCGCGATGTTCGTGAGCGGGCCGATCGCGAGGATGCTGACCTCCTTCGGATTCGCCTTGATGGCATCGATCAGGAAGTCGACCGCGCCCTTGGCCTGCACCTTGGTGTGGGTGGCGAAGCCGTCGGGGATCGGCACCAGCTCGGCGTCGCTCTTGGGCTCGGGCGAGCTCCAGGCGCCCAGGTAGCCGTCGCCGCCGGCACCGGCCTTCATCTCGGCGTCGATGTCGGCCTTGGTGTGGTTCAGCGCGTAGTTCTCGCCCACGTAGATGCCGATGCGATCGCCCACGCCGAGCCGCTCGACCGACTTCAGCGCCTCGGCCACGCCCTGGCGCAGCCACTTGTTGCCCGACACCACGCTGATGCCCAGCACGTCGACCTTGCCCTCGGCCTGCAGCTGCGCGGCCATGGCGCCGAGCTGGCCGTCGTCGCTCATGGTGTTGTAGTCGCTGTCGATGATGATCTTGCGCGCCGGCGGAGGGGGCGGCGGCGGCGGCGGCGGAGGCGGTGGGGGCGGCGGCGCGCTGCCGGTCGGCACGAACGCGAAGCCGTTGCCGCCACCGCCGCCGCAGGCGGTGAGCACCGCGACCGACAGGGCCGACACGATCCATCGTCTTCTGGGCATCTGCATCTCTCTCTCCTTGGAATAGTGGTTGTCTTGAGGGGAAGCCGTCGAACGGACGCTCGAACGAAAACGTTTGCGCAAACGTTTGCTGAATTCTGGGCGCGAGGGCACGGCACAGGCAAGGGCCGGGGCCTAGGGGTTTTCCGCGAGGAGGATGGGGCGCGGCCGGCGCGGTCGGACACGTGAAAACGGGCCCGTCGGGCCCGTTCGTCGGTTCGGCGAGAAGGGCGCCGGCCGGTGGATCAGTCGGTCTCGATCAGGCGGTTCTCGCGCAGCGGCGAGCGCAGCAGCAGCATCGGACCCGTGTCCTGCGCCGCGTCCGCCTTCTCGAGTTCCGGCGCGGCGCGCGCCGCGGCCGCGACCGGCACCGGGCAGCTGCCGGTGCTGCGCAGCGCGAGCGCGGCCGAGAAGCGCGCCTCGCTGGTATCGCCCAGCGCATGCGTGAAGTCGTCGGCCACCGTGCAGTTGGGCGCGAAGCCGTCGCCGTAGTCGCCGGCGCCCTTGTTGTTCACGCCCTGGAACTGGATCGCGAAGTAGGTGGTGCCGCAGTTGTCCTGCGGATAGAAGCCGTAGGGCTTGCCGCAGGTGGTGCCGCCCACGAGGTTGACACGGACGTCCACGCCGCGCAGGCCGTTGATGACCGACTCGCTGGCCGAGCAGGTGTCGGGGCTGGTGAGCACCGTGACCTGCGACAGGCCGAGCTGCGGCAGCGGCAGGCCGGAGCGCGAGGTGCTCTGGAAAGGCAACGGGCTCTGCAGTCCGAAGGGGTTCTTGTTGTTGAAGGCCAGCCGCTCGAAGGTGGTGCCGGAGGTCGCGGCCGGCGTGGCCACCATGTAGGCGAGCTGGCTCGCGATCTGCAGCCGGCCGCCGCCGTTGTAGCGCATGTCGAGCACGAGGTCCTGCACGCCGTCGGCCTTGAACTTGTTCATGGCCGCGATCAGCTGCGCCTCGGCGGTGGCGATGTGGTCGTTGAACAGCAGGTAGCCGACGCGGCCGCTCGGCGTGTCGACGGTCTTCACGTTCTGCACCGGCGTGCGCGTGATCTGGGCCGCGGCCAGCGTGACGGTGCGCGTGGCGCCGCCGGCCTCCTCGAGCCTGAAGCTGTGCGACTCGCCGAGCGCGGCGGGCGACAGCGCGTTGTTGATGGCGGTGGTGTTGGTGCTGTTGACCACGCTGATGCCGTCGACCTCGAGGATCTTGGCGCCGCGTGCGATGCCGGCGTTGGCCGCCGGCGAGTTCGGTTCGGTGAAGGCCACGCGCAGGTCGCGCGGGCGCGAGTTGCGCACGAACGCGAACTCGATGCCGTAGCCGGCCGAGACACCGGCCTCGGAGAGCTGGCGGTAGACCTCGGTGTCGTAGACGTAGTGGAAGCGGTCCTTGGCGCGGCCCGAGGCCGTGGTGAGCGGGGTCTTCAGCACGTTGAAGTAGGCCACCGGCGTCGCGTAGTCGGCCGCCTTCAGCGTGGTCGGCACCTCGTTGTACCAGAGGTAGGTTTCGTCGATCCAGGCGCGCACCCAGCGCTTCTCGATCGCCAGCGAGCCGGCGCGGTCGGGGTAGCCGAGGCCGGTGGCCGGATTGATGCCGGGGCGCGGCGCGGCGCACTGGCCGGCCACGCTCGAGGAGGCGACGATCGCGTCGTCGTCGCCCGTGCCGGGCGTTCCGGTTCCGGTCCCGGTCCCCGTCCCCGGCAGGAACGGCAGGCCCCCGCCTCCGCCGCCGCCCCCACCGCCGCAGCCGGCGAGCAGCCCCGCGAGGGCCAGCGCACCGGCCAGGGCCCAGCGGCTCGAAGCCCCGGCGTGTGGCCGCGCACGGCCTGGGTTGCGAAAGCTCATCGAAATCTCCCTCATGCGGGCCCGCGGACGCGGGCGGACGTCTGGAACCCGGAAAGCACGTGGCTCCCGGCCTGTCGGCGGCTTCCCTTCCGCCCTTGTTCTTGCTGCGCTCCGGCCGCGCGGGGCCGCTACTGCACGAAACCCATGCCGCGCGATTCGCGCACTTCGGGCTTGATGCGGTGCTCGGCCTCGAGCTGGTCGAGGAATTCGGCCGCCGAGAACTCGGTCGCCAGGATATCGGTCTGCCGTTTCACCGCCGCGAAATCGCCGGGGCACAGCTGCGAAAGCTGCGTCAGCCGCGCGCGGACCTCGCCCGTGAGCAGCGACGCATCGCCCGCGAGCGCCTCGGTCACGAACATGCGCTCGCGCTGCGCCGCGGTCAGCGGCATGAACTTGATCTTGAAGGTGAAGCGCCGCAGCGCAGCCTGGTCGAGCCGGTCGAGCAGGTTGGTGGTGCACACGAAGATGCCGTTGAAGCGCTCCATGCCCTGCAGCATCTCGTTGACCTCGGTGACCTCGTAGGTGCGCTGGGCACCGCGGCGGTCCTGCAGGAAGCTGTCGGCCTCGTCGAGCAGCAGCACGGCCTTCTCGCTCTCGGCCTCGCGGAACATGGCGGCCATGTTCTGCTCGGTCTCGCCGACGTACTTGCTCATGAGGTCGCTGGCCTGGCGCACGATCAGCGGCCGCGCGATGGCCTTGGCGATGTGCTCGGCGAGCGCGGTCTTGCCGGTGCCGGGCGCGCCGTAGAAGCACAGCGTGCCGTGGCCGCGCGCCTTCAGCGCCTCGACGACGCGCGGGATCTCGAAACGGGTCTCGACATTGAGCATGTCGAGGTCGTAGGTGGTCACGGTGCGGCGCTCGCCGCGGCCGGTGTCGGTGGTGCCCAGCGCGAGGTCGGCATTGCGCAGCTGGCGTTCGATCAGCGCCTCGACCGAGGCGTCGTCGGTCTGGGCCAGGCCCGCGAAGCGCACCGCGGTGCGGATCTGCGCGGGCGTCAGGCCCTTGCGCCCGGCCAGCTTGGCGGTGAAGGCCTCGGACACCGTCACGCCCTCGAGCGTCTTCTTCACGAGTTGCTCGCGCGCGCCCGGCGGCGGCGACTTGAGCTCGAGGTGGTAGGCGAAGCGGCGCCGGAACGCGGGATCGATCTGCTCGATGCGGTTGGTGACCCACAGCGTGGGCACCGGGTTGGCCTCGAGGATCTGGTTGACCCAGGCCTTGCCGCTGACGCTGCCGTTGGCCGGCGCGGGAATCTGTTCGGCGCGCGCCATGTACTGCGCGGCCTCGGTGCTGATCGGCGGGAACACGTCCTCGACCTCGTCGAACAGCAGCGCGGCCTGCGCGCTGCCCTTGAGGAAGACCTGCGCGATCTGCAGCGAGCGGTAGCGGTCGCGGCCCGACAGCGAATTGCCGTCGCGGTCCGCGTACTCGACCTCGAACAGCTCGAGCCCCGCGGCCTGCGCCACCACCTTGGCCAGTTCGGTCTTGCCGGTGCCGGGCGGGCCGTAGAGCAGCACGTTCACGCCGAGCTCCTTGCGCGCGACCGCCGCGCGCAGCAGCGTGACGAGCACGCGCACCTCCTCGTCGACGAAGGAGAAGTCGTTGGGCAGCAGCGCGCTCTTGGCCGAGGGCCGCGTGAACACGGCCATCAGCTCGTTGTGGTCGCGGTACTCGCGCATCAGCACCGGCGGCAGCTTCTCGCTGACCTTCATCAGGTCGGCGAGGTCGGTGATGTTGTGTTCGGAGATCAGGTTCTCGACCAGCCCGATGCGCTCGAGCCGCGAACCGGCACGCAGCGCCTCGCCGACCTCGCTCGCGTTCACGCCCGCGATGTCGGCGATCGCGGCATAGGCCTCGGGCGCGTTGTTGACCTTGAACTCGACCAGCAGCGAGCGCAGGTCGCGCTGGTAGCGCGCGAGCGTGCCGTACAGCAGCAGCGCGCGCTCGGCCTTGTTGAGCTGCAGCAGGCCCGCGAGCGCATCGATGTTCTTCTCGACCAGCGTGGACTGCTTGCGCAGCGCATGCGTGAGCCAGTCGCGCGTGACGGCCAGCACCGACAGCAGGTCCTTGGGCTGGTCCTTCGCGTACTCGTCGAGGTAGAAGAACAGCGTGCCTTCCTCGTACGGGCCGCGCCAGACGCCGTGGCGCTCGAGCAGCGTGCGGCCGTCGAGGTTCTCGACGCCCTTCCAGGCCTCGTTGCCCGCGCAGCGGCGGCCGAGGAATTCGCGCAGCCGCTGCAGCACCGCGGCCGGCCACACCAGGTGGCGGCCGGTGAGCGAGAGCAATCCGTTGATGTCGCGCCGCACGTTGAAGCGCGGCCCCTGCTTGGCGGCGAGCGTGAGCACGAAGTGCGAGCACATGAGCTCGAGCACCGGTGCTTCCTTGAGACCGGGCGACGGCAATGCCTGCCCGCGAACCGCAGCAGCCACGACATCGACACCCGCACGCTTGACCATCGGACGAACCTCCAGAGAGGGGAATTACCGGCCAGACCATAACGCAGACTTTTGGCTTCGGGAAGACGCCGAAAGGGTAAAAACCCTGGTGTCCGATTCCGTCCACAATGCGCGCCATGGTCGAAATCGAAGAAATACGCCGTGCCGCGGCACGCCTTTCGGGACAGGTGCTCGACACGCCCTGCGTGGAATCGCGCACGCTCTCGGAGATCGTGGGCGCGCAGGTGTTCCTCAAGTTCGAGAACCTGCAGTTCACCTCCTCGTTCAAGGAACGCGGCGCCTGCAACAAGCTGGTCGACCTGTCGGAGAGCGGCACCCGCGGCGTGATCGCGATGTCGGCCGGCAACCATGCGCAGGGCGTGGCCTATCACGCGCAGCGGCTCGGGCTGCGCGCGCTGATCGTGATGCCGCGCTTCACGCCCGGCGTGAAGATCGAGCGCACGCGCGGCTTCGGCGCCGAAGTGGTGCTGTACGGCGACACGCTCGACGCGGCGCGCGCCCATGCGGTCGAACTCGCGCAGCGCGAGGGCCTGGCCTTCGTGCATCCCTACGACGACGAGGCCATCATCGCCGGCCAGGGCACGGTGGCGCTCGAGATGCTCGCGGCCGAGCCCGAGCTCGACACCCTGGTGGTGTCGGTCGGCGGCGGCGGACTGATCGCGGGCATGGCGGTGGCCGCGCGCGCGCTCAAGCCCGGCATCGAGATCGTGGGCGTGCAGACCACGCGCTTCCCGGCCATGGTCAACGCGGTCCAGGGCACGCAGCATCCGCAGGGCAAGAGCACCATCGCCGAGGGCATCGCGGTCGGCACGCCGGGCGTGCTGACGCGCGAGATCATCGCGCGCCATGTCGACGACCTGGTGCTGGTGGACGAAGGCGACATCGAGCAGGGCGTGCTGATGCTGCTCGAGATCGAGAAGACGCTGGTCGAAGGCGCCGGCGCCGCCGGGCTGGCCGCGCTGATCCGCCACCCCGAACGCTTCAAGGGCAAGCGCGTGGGCCTGGTGCTGTCGGGCGGCAACATCGATCCGCTGCTGCTCGCGGCCATCATCGAGCGCGGCATGGTGCGCGCCGGCCGGCTCGCGCGGGTGCGCGTCAGCGCACGCGACGTGCCGGGCTCGCTGGCCCAGATCACGGCCACCGTGGCCGAAGCGGGCGCTAACGTCGACGAGGTCCACCACCAGCGCGCCTTCACCATGCTGGCGGCGCAGAACGTCGACATCGAGCTGGTGCTGCAGACCCGCGGCCGCGAACACCTGGCCAGCGTGCTGGAAGCGCTGGCCACGGCGGGCTTCGAGGCGCAGGAGCAGCACTGACCCTGGCCCGGCCGTCCGGTTACGTCTGGTTCCAGGGGTCTCGCAACCCCCTAGACCGCGCGCATGCACCCCACCGGTAAAATGCCACCAGTTCGTGTCATTCAAAGTATCAGAGGTATTCCCGATGTCCCACCCCACTCCTGTCGAGCCCGCGCACGGCGCTGCCGTCGAGCAAGACACGGTCGAGTCGATCGTTCACCTGATGCCGATCGTGCTGCCGATCGCTGGCGGCGTGCTGATGCTGCTGCTCGCATCGATCGCCGTCTTCCTCGCCTGACAGGCATTTGCGCTCTCGTCCGCGGGTCGTGCGGCCCGCGCTGACGCATCCTCCTCTCCCGAGCCGAAACGTTTTCTCAAACGGACCTCCACGCCTTTGCGGCGTGGCGCACCGTTCGGAAAGACGATTTTTCAACTTAGGAGATTTCCGATGAACGCACCCACGAAGGGCCTTGGCATTCAGGCGCCCGCCTACGTCAAGAACGCCAAGCTGATTGCCTGGGTGGCCGACATGGCCGCGCTGTGCAAACCCGAATCCATCTACTGGTGCGACGGCAGCAACGAAGAGTACGACCGCCTCTGCCAGCAGCTGGTGGACGCCGGCACCTTCCAGAAGCTCAATCCCGCCAAGCGCCCGAACTCGTTCCTCGCCTCCTCCGACCCGAGCGACGTGGCGCGCGTCGAGGACCGCACCTACATCTGCTCCGCCAACAAGGAAGACGCCGGCCCCACCAACAACTGGATGGCCCCGGCCGAGATGCGTGCCACTCTGCAGCCGCTTTTTGACGGCTGCATGAAGGGTCGCACGATGTACGTCGTGCCCTTCAGCATGGGCCCGCTGGGCTCGCCGATCGCGCACATCGGCATCGAGCTGTCCGACAGCCCCTACGTCGCGGTCAACATGAAGATCATGACGCGCATGGGCAAGGCCGTGTACGAGGTGCTGGGCGCCGACGGCGAGTTCGTGCCCTGCGTGCACACCGTGGGCGCGCCGCTCGAGGCCGGCCAGAAGGACGTCGCCTGGCCCTGCAACAAGACCAAGTACATCGTCCACTACCCCGAGACGCGCGAGATCTGGAGCTTCGGTTCGGGCTACGGCGGCAACGCGCTGCTGGGCAAGAAGTGCTTCGCGCTGCGCATCGCCTCGAACATGGGCCGCGACGAAGGCTGGCTCGCCGAGCACATGCTGATCCTGGGCGTGACCAGCCCCGCGGGCAAGAAGCACCACGTGGCCGCCGCCTTCCCGAGCGCCTGCGGCAAGACCAACTTCGCGATGCTGATCCCGCCGGCCGGCTTCGACGGCTGGAAGGTCACGACCATCGGCGACGACATCGCCTGGATCAAGCCCCAGGCCGACGGCACGCTGCGCGCCATCAACCCCGAGGCCGGCTACTTCGGCGTGGCCCCGGGCACCAACGACCTGACCAACCCGAACTGCATGGCCAGCCTCGACCGCGACGTGATCTTCACGAACGTGGCGCTGACCGACGACGGGGACGTCTGGTGGGAAGGCATGGGCGACGCCCCCGCGCATTGCATCGACTGGCAGGGCAAGGACTGGACGCCGCAGATCGCCAAGGAAACCGGCGCCAAGGCCGCCCATCCGAACGCGCGCTTCACCGTGGCCGCCACCAACAACCCCGCGCTCGACGACGCCTGGGACGATCCGAAGGGCGTGAAGATCGACGCCTTCATCTTCGGCGGCCGCCGCTCGACCACCGTGCCGCTGGTGACCGAGGCCCGCAACTGGGTCGAGGGCGTCTACATGGCCGCGACCATGGGCTCGGAAACCACCGCCGCGGCCGCCGGCCAGCAGGGCGTGGTGCGCCGCGATCCGTTCGCGATGCTGCCGTTCATGGGCTACAACATGAGCGACTACTTCCAGCACTGGCTCGACCTGGGCAAGAAGCTGCAGGCCTCGGGCGCCACGCTGCCGCGCATCTACACCACCAACTGGTTCCGCAAGGGCGCCGACGGCAAGTTCGTCTGGCCCGGCTACGGCGAGAACATGCGCGTGCTCAAGTGGATGATCGACCGCATCGAAGGCAAGGCCGACGGCGTCGACCACATCACCGGCGTGAGCCCGCGCTACGAGGACCTCAACTGGACCGGCCTGGACTTCAGCGCCGAGCAGTTCGCCACCGTCACCAGCATCGACAAGGCCGCCTGGCAGGCCGAACTCAAGCTGCACGACGAGCTGTTCGAGCAACTGGCCCATCACCTGCCGAAGGAGCTGCCCGCGACCAAGGCGGCGATCGAGCAGCGCCTCGCGGCCTGAGGTGAACGCGCCCCGCGAGGGGTGCGCTCCAGACGCGAAAAAGCCGCCCGAGGGCGGCTTTTTCGTGGGCGCGATCGCCGATCAGTAGTAGCGCGAGCTGTTCATGCGGCGCATCGCTTCGTACAGCGTGGGCATGCGAGCCGATTGCGTACGGGCGGCCGCGCCAGCCAGCGCGTCGATCCGGGCCGCGTCGGCCACGCTCGCCGTGCCTTCCGACTGCTGGCGCCAGACGGCGGCCTGCAGTTCGGCCATCACGCGCGGGTCGCTGTGCGCGGTTTCGAGGAAGCGGGCGTCGGCGCGGGCCGCGGCACGGCGACGCGAAGCGGCCAGCCAGGTGGCGCCCAGCTTGTTGGCACCGTTGGCCAGCGAACCGGCGAACAGCGCGATCACCGCGAAGGCGCCGGCGCAGACCAGGGCCCAGGCCGCGAGCAGCGCGCCTTCGTCCCAGTGGCTGACGATGGTGTCGGCCACCACGAGCACGGCCGAGACGATGGCGACGATCAGCAGCAGGATCAGCGGACGGGCGTTGCTGCCGCCGCGTGCGGCCTTCAGGTGGCCGAACAGGACTTCGGCGCGCTGGACGCCGGGGTGGACGGTGGGTTGGTCGACGTGTACAAAGCTGGTCATGGTGCCCTCCAAGGCGTGTTTCTATTTCCGATGCCTCGATATTAGGGTTTGCCCTAGTAAGTTTCCACTTTATCTTTCTGATGTTTATCATTCACAAGACTGATGGACGTCAATTTCCGCACACTCGACCTCAACCTGCTTCGCGTCTTCGACGAGGTGATGGCGGAGCGCAACCTCACGCGCGCCGCGCGCAACCTGTCGATCACGCAGCCGGCCGTGAGCAACGCGCTGCGGCGGCTGCGCGAGGTGCTGGGCGACGAGCTGGTGCGCCGCGCCGGTGCCGGCGTGGAGCCCACGCCGCGCGCGCTGGCGCTATGGCCCACGGTGCGCGACGCGCTGCGCCAGCTGCAGCACACGCTGGCGCCGGGCGAGTTCGATGCCGGCACCGCCGACACCACCTTCCTGCTGGCGATGGCCGATGCCACCGCGGCCGAGCTGATGCCGGGCCTGGTGCGGATCGCCGAGACCGAGGCGCCGGGCATTTCGATGCGGGTGCTGCCGCTGACCACGCGCGACCCGCGCCGCATGCTCGAGCACGAGGAGGTCGACATGGCGATCGGCTACTTCCCGGCCGTGATCGCGAGCCTGGCGGCGCGCGGCCAGTCGGGCGTGGGCGTGCCCTTCGAGACCCAGCGGCTGTACCTGGGCCAATATGTATGCGTGATGCGCCGCGGCCATCCGCTGGCCGAGCAGCCGCTCACGCTCGACGACTACTGCGCCGCGCGGCACCTGCTGGTGAGTTTCTCGGGCCGGCCCTACGGCTTCATCGACCAGACGCTGGGCGCGCTCGGGCGCGAGCGGCGCATCGTGGTCACGGTGAACCAGTTCTTCACGGCCGGCCAGGTGGTCGCGACCACCGATCTGCTGACCGTGCTGCCGCGCCATTTCGTGACGGTCACCGGCATCGGCGACCAGCTCGTGCTGCGCGACCTGCCCTTCGACCAGCCGCCGGTGCACGTGGATGCCATCTGGCACCGGCGCGCCCAGCACGCCCACTCGCACGAATGGTTGCGGCAATCGCTGCTGCGCTCGGCGGCGGCCGCTTTCGCGGGCTCGATACTCGGGCAGCAGGTGCCGGGCTGAAACGCCCGGCGTTGGAATCGTTCGCGGGTCAGCGAACGACGCGCAGCCAGGCGGCCGCCGCGCCGCGCAGTTCCTGCGCGTGGTGGGCGTCGAGGCCCGCGCGCACATCGGCGCTTTCCATCAGCGTCGCGGCGTGGCTGGCCGGCGCAGAATTGGCGGAGGAACGGAAGAAACGTGCCACTTGGGCAATGAGGCTGAACATGATGGTGCGCGGCTCTTGGCTGCGCTGCAGTGGTTGATGCCCCATAGATTAGGGGTTAACCCTAGTTAAAAAATGCCAGATGTATGCGCGATGCGCATAGGCTGATCCACCTAGATAGAAACCCTGATGAAACTGCAGCTGCTGTCGGACCTGCATCTCGAATCCCATCCGCGCTTCCACGCCGAGCCCGTGCCGGGCGCCGACCTGCTCGTGCTCGCGGGCGACGTGGGCTCCTACCAGGAAGGCTCGCGCCTGGAGGAGCCCGACTTCGGCCTCGGCCGCTTTTCGCCCAGGAAGGGCTGGCCGACGCCCGTGATCTACGTGCCGGGCAACCACGAGTACGACAACCTCGATTTCGACGAGACCCACGCCCGGCTGCGCGCGCTGTGCGAGGAGCTCGGCATCCTCTGGCTCGAGCGCGAAACGCTGGTGATCGACGGCATCCGCTTCATCGGCACCACGCTGTGGGCCGATTTCGACGCGCTCGTGACGCCCACCGACGGCCTCGCCGAGGCGCTCAAGAAGCGCGGCAAGGCGATGCGCGCGGCCGACTTCTATCTCGGGAAGATGTCCTCGCGGCGCAACGGCGTGCCCTTCCTGTCGGCCGAATTGCGAGAGCAAGGGCTCACCTGCCAGGCCTGGCTGCGCGAGGCGCTGGCCCAGCCCTTCGACGGCACCGACGGTCGCCATCACCCATTTCGCGCCCTCGCTGGCCAGCGCCGATCCGCGCTACGGGCTCACGCCCGGCACGGCGGGCTTCTGCAATTCGCTCGACGAGCTGCTGCCGCAAGCCAGCCTCTGGCTGCACGGCCATCTGCACTGCGCCTTCGACTACGTGAAGGACGGCTGCCGCGTGGTCGCCAATCCGCTGGGCTACCGCAGCAAGGGCGAGCAGGAGGGCTTCCGGCCCGAGCTGCTGATCGAGATCCGCTGAATCCGCGGCGGCGGGCCGTCGATATGATGGCCCGCACTTCTCCTCCAACCACCGCCCTTCGGCCCCGGCCGCCCGCGCATGCTCGACAACCTCGCTCCCTTCCTCATCCACTGGGCCATCACCGCGCTCTCGCTCTGGATAGCGAGCCACATCTTCAAGGGCCTGACTTTCGAGAGCACCGGAGCGTTGGTCATCTCGGCGCTGCTGCTGGGCCTGGCGAACGCGGTCGTGAAGCCGCTGCTGATCGTGCTGACCCTGCCGCTCACGCTGGTGACCTTCGGCCTGTTCCTGCTGGTGATCAACGCGCTGATGATCCTGCTGGTGGCGGCGCTGGTGCGCGGCTTCCGGGTCTCGGGCTTCTGGACCGCGCTGTTCGCGAGCCTGTTCGTCTCGATCTTGAGCATCCTGATCGGCGCCTTCGTCGGCGGCAGCGATCCGGCCACCACGATCCAGATGCCGCAGGGCACCGGCAACTGGCTCTAGCCAGCGCCGCGCTTCAGCGCGCGGCCAGCCCGTCGAAGCAGGTCGAGAGCACCAGCTCGACGATCTGCGCGTCGCTGTGCTGCCCGCCGCCCTGCAGGAAACCCAGCACCGGATCGCAGCCGCGCGCATAGAGCGTGTAGAGCACGCCGATCGCGGGCAGCTTCGGATTCATCGAGCCGTCGGCCTGGGCCGCCTGGATCCAGCCGCCGAGGGTGTCGCTGATGGTCACCAAGCGGTCGATGTAGCCGCGGTTGCCCAGCAGGGTCGCGCGCAGGCTGGAGTTCTGGTGCGGCAGCGAGGGCATCTCGCCCGCGAGCTGCAGCTCGAGCGCCCAGCGCACCGTGGCGCGCAGCTTGCCGATCGGCGGCTCGTCGGCCGGCAGCGACGCGAGCAGGTCGAGCGTGCGCTGCATCAGCCGCACCATGGCGGCGGCCGCCAGGTCTTCCTTGCTCGGGAAATGCTTGTAGAGGCTGGCCTTGGCGATGCCCACGGAGGCCGCGACCTCGTCGACCGTCATCGATTCGAAGCCCTTCTGGGCCAGCAGCCGGTTGGCGGTCTGCACGATGGCCTCTTCCCGCGCAGCCAGCATCTGCTCCTTGAACGAGGGCTTGGCGGTCGGGACGGTCATGGCGAAATTCTAGTCTCGCGCGTCGTCTTGCATACACCCCGCGTGCGGAATTACCAACCGGTCTAGGAATTCCGTCGCGGTCTCAGCCGCCGCGGCGCTCGTGCGGGCTGTCCTTGTAGTGCAGCGCCTTGTCGGCGTACATCGCCCGGTCGGCGCGCTGCAGCGCGGCCTCGAGCGAATCGCCCGCGTGGCAGGTCGCCAGCCCGATCGCCAGGCTCAGCGCATGGCCGCTCTGACCGGCATGGAACTGGTTGTTGAGCTCCAGCAGCGCGAGGATGCGCTCGCGCATCGCCTCGGCCCCGCGCTCGTCGGTCTGCGGCATCAGCACCGCGAACTCGTCGCCGCCGATGCGCGCGGGCCAGGACGGCGTGTCGACCGCCTTGTCGAGCACCTCGCCCATGCGGCGCAGCATGGTGTCGCCGGCGGCGTGGCCTTCCTGGTCGTTGAGTTGCTTCAGGCCGTTGAGGTCGATCGCCACGATCGACACCGGCCACGGCCCCTTGCGCGCCAGACGATTGAGCTCCTCGGTATAGAAGGTGCGGTTGCACAGCTGCGTGAGCACGTCGTGCTTGCCCAGGTACTCGAGGTAGGCCTCGGCCTTCTTGCGCGCGGTGATGTCGACCAGCGAGACCAGCACCAGATCCCAGCTGTCGAGCCGGTCCTCCTGCACCGCGAACTGCATGTGGATGTTGAGCATCTCGCCCGACAGCGCGTAGTTGATCACCTCGCGCTGCTGCAGCGTCTTGTGGTTCCACAGGTCGTTGAGCTGCTCGGCGAAGGATTCGCGCATCTCGTCGCGGAAGATGCGCGACAGGCTGCCCAGCAGGGTGCGCAGGTCGGGCGCGCCGAACATGCGCAGGGTCTCGTGGTTCACGTCGATGACGCGGATTTCCTGCATGCAGCGGGTCACGAACTCGGGATGCACCTTGAGGAAGGTGGTGAAGTCGGTGATGCCGCGCGCGCGCAGGTTGTCGAGCAGGCCGCGCACCGCGCTGAAGTCCTCCACCCACAGCGACACCGGCGAGTGGTCGAACAGGCTGCGCGCGTAGCGCTCGCTCTCGGCCTGCCGGCGCTGCGCGGCCACGCGCTCGGTCACGTCGTCGAGCGCGACCAGCACGCGGTCCCAGTGCGCCTCGTGGCCCGGCAGCACGCGCGCGCGCACCCGCACGTCGAGCCGGCGGCCGTCGAGCGCGTAGTTCACGGTCTCGCTCTCGAAGCGCATCTGGCCGCGCCAGAGCTGGTCGAGTTCGTGCACCACGGTCGCCGACATGTCGCCTCGGAACACGCTGTCGAGCGAACCGAGCAGATGGGCCTCGCTCTCGGCCGCGAACAGCTCGAGCGTGTGGCGGTTCACGCGCAGCACCTTCAGCGAGGCCATGCAGTCGCGCACGCGCTGCGGGTCCTCGGCCAGGAAGGCGACGAGGTCGGTCACGCCCTGCGCGCGCCAGCCGTCGAGCATGCGCCGCAGCGCGCTGTAGTCCTCGATCCAGAGCGAGACCGGCGCCAGGTCGAAGGTGGCGTCGAGGTCGTCGACGGGGGCGGCATCGGTCGCGTCGGTCAGGTCCATCCGTGAAGCTTTCGAAAGAAGAGGCGGGACAGGGCATCGCCGCCGCGACGATCCGGCAAGGATCGGCCCGGGGCGGAAGGCGCCAGGGACTTTAAACGTAATTATTACCCGGTGGTAGCACCCGGCGCGAGCCCGCAGCCGGGGATTCTGCCTGCGCGCCGAGGCGTTTCAGAGCAGCTCTTCGCCTACGATCGGCAGCAGCAGCCAGTTCTTGAAGCGCAGCCAGATGAACTCGCCGGGCTCGTCCTCGTGGACGATGTCGCCGCCCGCGTCGTCGTACTCGAGCCACTGGACGCGGCGGCCGTCGGGCCCCAGCCGCAGGCGGTAGCCGATGTTGACGCGCGCGGTGGTGCGCATCAGCCGGTCGTAGTCGTTGACCATGTCGGGGCTGTCGATCACCAGCCCCATCTCGGTGTTGACCGCGGCCGAGCGGTGGTCGAGGTTCATCGAGCCGACGAAGAAGCGCTCGTCGTCCACGATCGCGAGCTTGGCGTGCAGCCGGCTGATGGTCTTGCCGAAGTCGCCGAACTGGCCCGAGCGCCCGCTGAGCAGCGGCGCGATCTCGAAGATGTTGACGCCGATCTTCAGCATGTCGGCGCGGTAGCGCTCGTAGCCCGCGTAGGCCAGCGGCTCGTCGGTGGCGCCCAGCGAATTGGTGATCACCGTGATGCGCGCGCCCGAGGCGATGTTCTTCTTCATCTGCGCCATGCCGCGCGCGCCCGGGATGAAGTAGGGCGAGGCGATCTTCACGTCGTGCTGCGCCGAGTCGATGACGCCGAGCGCGCCCTCGGTCACGCTGCCGCGGTAGGCCTGCTCGGGCTTGCGCGTGATCTTCTCGGGGTCGTCCACGAACAGCGTGAACGGCGCCCAGTAGCGGTCGAGCTTGCCGGTGATCAACTGCTCGCCCACGGGCGACTTGTCGAGGATGTCGCGCGGGCGGATCGGCACGTCGGGCACCGCCGTGCGCGCGATCTCGTCGAAGCGGCGCTGCGCCGCCTCGGGCGTCATCGCCAGCGGCGCGATGTTCTCGATCGGGCGCACGTGCGGGCTGTTCCAGTAGCGGTCGAAGCCGTCCGACATCTGGCGCACCACCGGGCCGCAGGAAATCACGTCCATGTCGATGAAGTTCGCCGCGGTGCTGCGCATGAAGTACTCGTTGGCGATGTTGCGCCCGCCCGAGACCGCGAAGCTGTTGTCGGCGATCAGCAGCTTGTTGTGCATGCGGTGGTTGATGCGGCCGAAGTCGGTGATCGACAGCGCCAGCCGCGTGGCCAGCGAGCTCGAGCGCGAGGGCAGCGGGTTGAACAGCCGCACCTCCACGTTCGGGAAGGCCGAGAAGGTGCTGAAGACCTCGTCCGCGCCGCCGGTGTAGAGGTCGTCGACCAGCAGGCGCACGCGCACGCCGCGCGCGGCCGCCTCGCGCAGCTCCTTGAGGAACAGCAGGCCGACGTCGTCGTTCTCGATCAGGTAGTACTGGACGTCGAGCGACTTCTCGGCGTGGCGCGCCAGCGAGATGCGCGCGTCGAAGGCGAAGGCCGCCTCGGGCAGCAGCCGGAAGCCCGACAGCGGGGTTTCGCTGCCGCCCGGCGCGTCCTTGTACGCGAGCTGGCCCAGCTCGGTCTGCCTCACGTCGGTGAAGGCCAGGGTCGGCGGCTTGTCGGGCGGCGGCGGCGGCAGGCTCGCGCAGCCCGAGATCCATGCGGCCGCGGCGCACAGGGCGAGCACGGCAAGGCGGCGGCGAAGCGGGGTGGCGGGCATGGCTCGAAATGTAGCTCGCGGCGGTGACGAACGTCACCCCTATGATCGACGCGGCGCCACGGGCGCGTGCGAGGGTAAGAGAAGGCTAAGAAAAAGGGGTCGGAAAAGAGTGCTCAACGGCTTGTGGCTGGGTTTCTTTCTGGTGGCGGCGCTGGCCGCCTTCGGCCGCTGGCTGTTCGGCGGCGACCCGGCCGTCTTCGCGGCGCTGGTCGAGAGCCTGTTCGCGATGGCGAAGCTCGCGGTCGAGGTCATGGTGCTGCTGTTCGGCACCCTCACGCTGTGGCTGGGCTTCCTGCGCATCGCCGAGGCGGCCGGCCTCGTGGCCTGGCTCGCGCGCATGCTCGGCCCGCTGTTCCGCCGGCTGATGCCCGGCGTGCCGGCCGGCCATCCGGCGCTGGGCCTGATCACCATGAACTTCGCGGCCAACGCGCTGGGCCTGGACAACGCCGCCACGCCGATCGGCCTGAAGGCGATGCGCGAGCTGCAGCGGCTCAACCCCGACCCGGTCACGGCCACCAACGCGCAGATCCTGTTCCTGGTGCTCAACGCCTCCTCGCTCACGCTGCTGCCGGTCACCATCTTCATGTACCGCGCGCAGCAGGGCGCGGCCGATCCCACGCTGGTGTTCCTGCCGATCCTGCTGGCCACCAGCGCCTCCACGCTGGTCGGGCTGCTGTCGGTGGCCGCGGTGCAGCGGCTCAGGCTGTGGGACCCGGTGGTGCTGGCCTACCTGCTGCCCGGCGCGCTGCTGCTCGGCGGCTTCATGGCCCTGCTGGGCACGCTCTCGGCCGCGGCCATCGCCGCGCTCTCCTCGCTGCTGGGCAACCTCACGCTGTTCGGCGTGCTCGTCGCCTTCCTGCTGGCCGGCGCGCTGAAACGCGTGAAGGTCTACGAATGCTTCATCGAGGGCGCCAAGGAAGGCTTCGACATCGCGAAGAACCTGCTGCCCTACCTGGTGGCGATGCTGTGCGCGATCGGCGTGCTGCGCGCCTCGGGCGCGCTCGACCTCGCGCTCGAGGGCGTGCGCTGGCTGGTGCATGCGGGCGGCTTCGACGCGCGCTTCGTCGACGCCCTGCCCACCGCGCTGGTCAAGCCCTTCTCGGGCAGCGCGGCGCGCGCGATGCTGATCGAGACCATGAAGAGCCAGGGCGTCGACAGCTTCCCCGCGCTCGCGGCCGCCACCATCCAGGGCAGCACCGAGACCACCTTCTACGTGCTGGCCGTGTACTTCGGCGCGGTCGGCATCCAGCGCGCGCGGCACACGGTGGCCTGCGCGCTGCTGGCCGAGCTGGCGGGCGTGGTCGCGGCGATCGCGGTCTGCTACTGGTTCTTCGGCTGAAGACCGGCGTCGGGCAGGTGCGCCGCGATCTCCTCGCGCATGATGCGCGCGAGCTCTTCACGGCGCGGCTGGATCCTGAACATCGGACCGCCCACCAGCAGCGCGAACTGGCGCTGCCCCACCTGCAGCGGCAGCGCCACGCCGCCGAGGTCGGCCGTGAACTCCGCGGCGCCCTCGAACCATCCGCGCTGGATCGAGCGCGCGATCTCGATCTCGACCGCCTCCACGCTCATCAGCGTGGTCGGCGTGTAGCGCTCGAACACGGCCTTGCGCAGGACGGTGGCGCGGTCGGCGTCGGACAGCTGCGACAGCAGCGCGCGGCCGGTGGCGGTGACGTGCAGCGGCACCAGCTTGCCGGGCGCGGCCGAATAGCGCACGGCATGCGGCGACTCGACCGCGTCGATGAACAGCGCCTGGCCGCCGCTGATGGCGCCGAGCACGGCCGTCTCCTGGGTGCGTTTCGACAGCGCCTCCAGCAGCGTGCGCAGGCTCGGCGGCAGCGGCGCGGCGCGTTCGATCGCATCGATCAGCTGCTGCCAGCGCGGCGAGGGATAGACGCCTTCGCGCGCGCGCGGCTCGTAGAGGTAGCCGCGATTGGCCAGCGTGCCCAGCAGGTTGAAGGTGCTCGAGCGCGGCCAGCCGAAGTGCTTCGAGATCTCGGCCAGCGTGGCCGGCCGTCGATGCGTCGCGAAGAACTCGATCAGCTCCAGGGCGTTGACGACCTGCTTGACATCCACGGATGAAAATTTCCTTCTGACTGACGACGGAGTGAGGCTCGGTACCGGCGGGAAGTCTAGCCGGAGCCCACCGGCCCGCCCGGAGCGGCCAGGCCCAGGATGCGGCGCGCCTGCACCTCGTGCGGCCGGTCGATCATCCGGCCGTCGAGGCTCGCCACGCCCGCGGGCGTGGCGGCGAGCGCGTCCAGCACGGCGCGGGCCCAGTGGCGCTCGGCCTGCGACGGCTCGAAGGCCGCGTTGACGATGGCGCACTGGTCCCGGATGGATCGCCGCCTTGGCGCGAAAGCCGTCGATGCGCGCGGCCGAGGCCTCGGCGCGCAGGCCCTCGGCATCGGCGAAGTCGGTATAGACCGCGTCGATGGCCATCACCTCGGCGGCCGCGGCGCCGAGCAGGCACAGGTTGCGCGCGAGCTCGAACGGCGCGCGGTAGCGCCCGTCCGTGCGGTTCGACGATGCGCCCAGCGCGCCCGCCAGGTCCTCGGCGCCCCACATCAGGCCGCACAGCCGCGCGCTGCTTCCCGCATAGCCGGCGAGCCCCAGCACGGCGGCCGGCGTCTCGGTCGCCACGGCGATGATCGAGGTGCGGCCCGGCGGCAGCCCGAGGGCCGCCTCCATGCCGTCGAGCACGTGGTCGAGGCGGACGATGTCCTCGCGCCCCGCGCACTTCGGCAGCACCACGCCATCGGGCCCGCCGGGCATCACGGCGCCGAGGTCGGCGAGCGTGAGGCCGGTGTCGAAGGCATTGACGCGCACGAACACCCGACGCCCGCCCCGCTCACGGCCCAGGGCCTCGCGCGCCAGCCGCCGGGCCTCGTTCTTGCGTTGCGGCGCCACCGCGTCCTCGAGGTCGAGGATCAGCGCGTCGGCCGCGCTCGTGAACGACTTGTCGATCTTGCGCGGGCTGTCCGCGGGCACGAAGAGGAAGGATCGCATCAGGGCATCTCTTGGGATTGGGAATCGAGGGCGCCGGCGACCGCGCCGGCCTGCAGGAGGCCATCGAGCCGGTCGCCACCGATGCCCCAGGCGCGCGCGACGGCCAGGCCGCCCGCGCCGGTTTCGGGTGGCGGGCGCTGGATCGCGCCCGGCGTGCGCGACAGCCGCGGCGCCGGCGCGGGCTGCGCGACGCCGTCGACCCGCACGAAGCTCGCGCGCGCCCGGTTGTGCGGATGCGCCACCGCCTGCTCGTGCGACAGCACGGGCGTGACGCAGGCATCGCAGTCCTCGAACAGCGCGCACCAGTCGGCCTGCGTGCGGCCGCGCGAACAGCGCGCCGAGCATGGCCTTGGCCGCGGGCCAGGTGGCAGGATCGTCGAGCCCCGCGAGCGCATCGGGCGCGAGGCCGGCGCGTTCGGCGAACACCGCGCGGAACTTGCGCTCGATCGCGGCGAACGCGACCCAGGCGCCGTCCGCGCAGCGGTAGACCTCGTAGAACGGCGCGCCCGAATCGAGCAGGTTGCAGCCGCGCGGCGCCGCGTGCATGCCGGCTGCATAGAGGCCGAAGAACGAGGTCATGAGCAGGGCCGCGCCTTCGACCATCGAGGCATCGATGACCTGGCCGCGGCCCGAGCGGCCGCGCTCGACCAGCGCGCAGGCGATGCCGAAGGCCAGGTTCAGCGCCCCGCCCGCATAGTCGCCGACCAGGTTCAGCGGCGGCGTCGGCGCCTGCCCGGCCCGGCCCATGGCATGGAGCGCGCCGGCCAGCGCGATGTAGTTGAGGTCGTGGCCCGCGGCGCGGCTCATCGGGCCATGCTGCCCGTAGCCGGTCATGCGGCCATAGACCAGCGCCGGCTGGCGCGCCAGGCAGGGCTCGGGGCCGAGCCCCAGCCGCTCCATCGTGCCGGGCCGGAAGCCCTCGACCAGCACGTCGGCCGCGCCGGCGAGATCGGCCGCGAGCGCCACGCCCTCCGGCGCCTTGAGGTCGATCGCGATCGAGTGCTTGCCGCGGTGCGGCAGCTCGAAGCGCCGCGGCCGCGGCAGCCCGATGTCGACCGCCTCCCTGCGCTCGACCAGCAGCACCTCGGCACCCATGTCCGCGAGCAGCATGCCGCACAGCGGCCCCGGGCCGATGCCCGCGAACTCGAGCACGCGAATGCCCGCGAGCGGTCCCTGCGTCAGTGCCATGCCCTTCTCCCCCCGATGGATGCGCGCCAGCCGCGCGCCAGCGTTTCGCGGAATTCGGGCGCGGCGATCGCGATCAGCCGCTCGGCCCGCTGGTCCAGCGTGGCGTGGCGCAGGTCGGCGGCGCCGAATTCGGTGACGACCAGGTCCACGTCCGCGCGGCCGATGGTGGCGGGGTTGCCCGCGAGGTCGAGCACGATGCGGCTGCGCCGTCCGCCGTCGGCGGTGGCCGGCAGCACCGTGATGGCGCGCCCGCCCGGCGACTGCCGCGCGGCGCGCGCGAAATCCAGCAGGCCGCCGACGCCGCCGCGCTGGCGCCCGCCGATGGCCTCGCAGTTGACCTGGCCCGAGAGGTCGACCTCGAGCGCGCCATTGATCGCGCACAGGCGGTGCAGCCGCGCCATGACTTCAGCCGCGTGCGTGTAGCAGGCGGGGCGCACCTCGACGGCCCGGTTGTCGTCGACCCAGCGATAGAGCTCGGCGCTGCCGATCACGGTGTTGGTCACCGAGATGCCGGCGTCGATGCCCTTGCGGCTGTTGTTCGCCGCGCCCGCGCGCACGAGCCGCGCGCCGGCATCGCCGAGCACGCCCGAATCGATGCCCAGATCGCGGTGCCCGCCGAGTTCGGCCAGCGCGGCATCGGGCAGGCTGCCGATGCCGGTCTGCAGCGTGGCGCCCTCGGGGATGGCGGCCGCGACGTGGCGCGCGATCGCCTGCTCCACCGGCCCGGAACGCGCCGGCGCCAGCTCGACCGGCGGGCCGTCGGCCGCGACCCAGTGATCGACGCGCAGGTCGCCCGGCAGCGCCGCGCCATGGGTCCAGGGCACGGCCGGACTCACCTCCGCGATCACCACGCGCGCGCGCCGCGCGGCGGCCAGCGTGTAGTCGTTGGCCAGGCCCAGGCTCGGCGGCCGGTGCGCTCCGCCCGGCGCCACCTGCAGCAGCACCACGTCGGCGCGCAGCGTGCCCTCGGCGAACAACCCGGCCAGCAAGGCATAGCGCTCGGGCAGCACCTCGAGCAGGCCGCGGTCGGCCAGGCCGGCAGGTGCGCGCCATCGCGCCGTACGAGACGAAGCGCATGCCTTGCGGCACCGGGCCGTCGAAGCTCGTCGACAGGGTGGTGCCGAGGAACACCGTCGAAGGCAACGCCGTGCCGTCGTCCGCCATCAGCCGCCGCGTCAGCGTCAGCGGCTCGGCCGCGGCCTGGCCGCAGACGATCCAGTCGTCCGCGCGCAGCAGGCCGCGCAGGTCGAAGTCGCGCGCATCGACCGGCGACGACCCGCCCGTCATGCGAGGGCCGGCTCGGGCTGTCGGCGCATGAAGGCGGCGCGCTGGCAGACGCAGACGATCTCGCCGCGCTGGTTGTAGCCGCGATGCTCGAAGTCGACGATGCCCGCGTCGGGCCGCGACTTCGACACGCGCTTGCTCTTGACCGTGGTCTCGATGCGCAGCGTGTCGCCCGCGAACACCGGCTTCGGGAACGTGACCTCGCGCATGCCGAGGTTGCCGATGGTGGTGCCCAGCGTGGTCTCGCTGACCGACAGGCCGATGACCAGCGCCAGCGTGAAGGTGCTGTTGACCAGCGGCCGGCCGAACTCGGTCTTGGCCGCGAACTCGACGTCCAGGTGCAGCGGCTGCGGATTCATGCTGAGCACGGTCGCCAGCAGGTTGTCGGTTTCGGTGACGGTGCGCGTGGTCGCGTGCTGGAAGATGTGTCCGATCTCGAACTGCTCGAAGTAGAGGCCTGCCATGGTGGGTCCTGTGCGTGGGTGGAAGCGGAAGAGGAAAACGGATCTCAGTCGCGCGGTCCGGGGCGGCCATCGACCGTGCTGCCTTCGGCCAGCATCGCGTCGATGCGCTCGGCATCGAAGCCGGCCTCGGCCAGCAGCTCGACGCTCTGTTCACCGATGCGCGGCGCATGCCGCCGGATCGAGACGTCGGCGCTGCTCCAGCGCGTGCTGGGCCGCATCTGCACGATGCGGCCTTCGGACGGATGCTCGCCGCGCTCGAAGAAGCCCACCGCCTCGAGGTGCGGATCGACCAGCAGGTCGTCGATCGAATTGACGCGCGCGCACGGCACCTCGTGCGCGCGGCACAGCGCGAGCCACTCGTCGGTGCTGCGGGTGGCGATGATCTCGGCGAGCTGCGCGTAGGTCGCGTGGTAGTTGCTGGCGCGCGCGCTCTGGCTGCCCAAAAGCGGATTGCTGTCGATCTCGTCGGCGCGGCCGATCGCGGCGTAGAAGGCCCGGAACTGCTTGTCGTTGTAGGGCGTGGCGGCGATGTAGCCGTCGAGCGTCCTGTAGGGCCGGCGGTGCGGCGTGAGCAGGCGGCTGTAGCCCGACTCGCCGATCGGCGGCTCGAAGGCCTGCCCGTTGAGATGGTCGCCGAGCACGGTCTGCACCAGCGTCTCGAACATCGGCACCTCGATCGCCTGGCCGATGCCGGTGCGCTCGCGCATCAGCAGCGCGGCCAGCGTGGCGTGCGCCGCGGTCAGCCCGGTCACGCGATCGGCGACGGTCATCGGCACGAACACCGGCTCGTCCAGGCCCGCGCGCACGAACAGGCCCGACACGCCGGCGCCGGCCTGGATGATGTCGTCGAAGGCCGGCTGGTTGGCATAGGGGCCGTGCTCGCTGTAGCCCACGAGCGCGACGTACACGATCGACGGATTGATCGCGCGCAGGTCCTCGTAGCCGAGCCCGGCGCGCTGCATCGCGGCCGGACGCACGTTGTGGATGAACACGTCGGCCGAGCGGCAGAGCGCGAACAGCGCCTCCTTCGCGGCCGGCTGCTTGATGTCCAGCACGATGCTGCGCTTGTTGCGGCCGTTCGCCAGGTACATCGCCCCCATGCGCGGCGTGCGCGCCATGCCGGCGTGGCGCATCACGTCGCCCTCGGGCGGCTCGACCTTGATGACGTCGGCGCCGTAGTCGCCCAGCACCTGGGTCGCGACCGGGCCCATGAGCACCGTGCTCATGTCGACGATGCGGAAGCCCGCGAGCGGCGCGGGCGTGGGGGAACTGTCATGCGTCTCCTGAGGATTGTTCTTTGTCGTGTACGAATAGTACACATACATGAACAATATCGCCAAGCTCATGAAACGCTTTTCCTGAATCGACAAGCTCTTTTGAGTTCGAGTTTTTGCTCGCCCCCCAGAGGAAGAGCATCTCCATCGGCGATCAGTCTAGGTGTTCTCCCTCATGTCAATATTGAACACATAGATGAATGATTGGGTTTTCAACCTGTCGCCCGTCCATGAATTTCCAGCTCAGCGCCGAACAGGAATCCATCCGCGATTCCATCCAGAAGATCTGCCGCCGTTTCGACGATGCCTACTGGCTCGAACGCGACCGGGAAGGCGGCTTCCCCACGGCGTTCGCCGACAGCCTGGCCAAGGACGGCTGGCTGGGCATCTGCATTCCCGAGCAATACGGCGGCTCGGGGCTCTCGATCGCGGATGCGGCCGTGATGATGCAGACCATCTCGCGCTCGGGCGCCGGGATGTCGGGCGCCTCGGCGGTGCACATCAACGTGTTCGGGCTCAACCCCGTGGTCGTGTTCGGCAGCGAAGCCCAGAAGCAGCGCATGCTGCCGCCGATGGCGCGCGGCGAGGTCAAGACCTGCTTCGCCGTGACCGAGCCGAACACCGGCCTCAACACCACCCAGCTGCGCACGCGCGCACAGCGCCGCGGCGACCGCTACGTGGTCAACGGCAGCAAGGTCTGGATCTCGACCGCCCAGGTCGCGCAGAAGGTGCTGCTGCTCGCGCGCACCACGCCGCTGGAGGAGGTCGAGAAGCCCACGCACGGGCTCACGCTGTTCTATACCGACCTCGACCGCAGCCGCATCGAGGTGCGCGAGATCGAGAAGATGGGCCGCAAGTGCGTCGACTCGAACGAGCTGTTCATCGAGGATTTCGAGATCCCGGTGGAGGACCGCATCGGCGAGGAAGGCCGCGGCTTCGAATACATCCTGCACGGCATGAACCCCGAGCGCGTGCTGATCGCCGCCGAGGCGGTCGGCCTGGGCCAGCTCGCGCTCGAGCGCGCCACCGCCTATGCCAACGAGCGCGTGGTCTTCAACCGCCCGATCGGCCAGAACCAGGGCATCCAGCATCCGCTGGCCCGCAACTGGATCGAGCTCGAGGCGGCCTGGCTCATGGTGATGCAGGCGGCCTGGCAGTACGACAGCGGACTGCCCTGCGGCGCGGCCGCGAACGCCGCCAAGTACCTGGCCGGCGAGGCCGGCTTCAATGCCTGCCAGCAGGCGGTGATGACGCACGGCGGCTTCGGCTACGCGAAGGAATACCACGTGGAGCGCTACCTGCGCGAGATCATGATCCGCGCATCGCGCCGATCAGCCCCGAGCTGGTGCTGTGCTTCATCGCGGAGAAGGTGCTGGGGCTGCCCAAGTCCTACTGAGACACACGGCACGCACGCCACGCATCGACCGACCGGACCCACAACAAGCCCTCAGCGGCACAGGAGACACGCATGCAGATTCTGGATTCCTTCCTGGCGAAGGCGCTCGCCGCGGGCGCGCTCGCCCTGGCCTGTGCCGCGGCCTCGGCCCAGCCCTATCCGGCCAAGCCGATCCGCGTCGTCGTGCCCTTCGCCGCGGGCAGCGGCACCGACGTGATGACGCGCGTGCTCATGGAGGACGTGCACAAGGGACTCGGCGCCCCGATCGTGATCGACAACAAGCCCGGCGCCAACGGCTCGATCGCCGCCGAGGCCGTGAGCAAGGCCGCGCCCGACGGCTACACCCTGCTGCTCGGCACGAGCTCGGCCCACTCGGCCAATCCCTGGCTCTACAAGAAGCTCAACTACGCGCCGATCAAGGACTTCACCGCGATCGCGCGCACCACCAACTTCCCGTTCGTGCTGGTGGTCAATGGCACCTCGCCCGTGACCAACGTCGCCGACTTCCTCAAGACCGTGCGCGGCGGCGCGAAGAACACCATGGGCTACGGCAACGCCACCGGCCAGGTGGCGGGCGCCCACCTGATGAACGTCGGCAAGTTCTCGGCGATCGCGGTGCCCTACCGCAGCACGCCGCCGGCGCTGGTCGACCTGGTGGGCGGCCAGTTCGACTTCATGTTCGTGGACCTGGCGTCGTCGCAGGGGCTGGTCAAGGACGGCAAGGTGCGGCCGCTGGCCATGATGGCCGACAAGGGCTCGGTCCTGATGCCGGGCCTGCCGGCGCTGGGCGAGACCTTTCCGGGCTTCTCGTACATCGCCTGGGGCGGACTGATGGGGCCGGCCGGCATACCGCCGGACATCGTCGCGAAGCTCAGCGCCGAAGTCGTCAAGTCGCTCAACAAGCCCGCGATCAAGGAACGCTTCGCGGCGCTGGGCCTCGAGCCCTATCCCGCGCCGCCCGAGGAGTTCGCGCGCTTCATGGTCGAGCAGGAAGCGGCCTGGGGCACGCGCATCAAGGACGCGGGCATCCAGGCGGAGTGAGGAGGCGTTGAGCGCATCCGAAGCCCGGACCCTCGCGCAGCTGGCGTCGCGCCGCCGCAGCTGCCGGGCCTTCCTGGGCGAGGCGCTGCCCGACGCCACCATCGAGCGCCTGTTCGAGACCGCGCGCCACACGGCCTCGTGGTGCAACACGCAGCCCTGGCGCATCGTCGTGACGCGCGGCGCGGGCACCGAGCGCTTCCGCGCGGCCATGCAGGCCGCGGCGCGCGCGCAGCCGCCGGCCAGCGACTTTCCCTTTCCCGCCGAGTACCGCGGCGTGCACCTCGAGCGGCGCCGCGAAGCCGGCCTGCAGCTCTACGACGCCGTCGGCGTGCGCCGCGGCGACCGCGACGCCTCGGCGATCCAGGCGCTGCGCAACTTCGACTTCTTCGGCGCGCCCCATGTGCTGGTCGTCACGGTGCCGGCTGAGCTCGGGCCCTATGCGCTGGTCGACGCCGGCGGCTGGGTCGCGAACTTCCTGCTGGCGGCCGAGGCACACGGCGTCGCGGCCATCGCGCAGGCCGCGCTGGCGCGGCACGCCGCGGCGATCCGCGCGCATTTCGGCCTGCCCGTCGACCAGCAGGTCGTGTGCGGCATCTCCTTCGGCCACGCCAATGCGGACGATCCGGCGAACGGCTACAGGACCTCGCGCGTGCCCGTCGATGCCTGCCTGCAATGGTCGCGCGACTAGCGATCAGGGCCGCGGCTCCACCACCGGAAACATCGGCTCGAAGCTGTCGAGCATCGCCATCAGCTCGGCCAGCTTCGCGCGGTCGCCCTCGATGCGCACCTGGCCGGCCAGCACCGCGGCCGGAAAGCTGGTCTGCTTCAGCGTCACGGCGTCGAGCGTGGCGCGGCTCAGCGTCACCGTGGCGTCGGCATCCGGCTGCCGCCCGGCGATGTGGGTCAGGGCCGAGTTCTCGAGCGTCAGCACGAACTGCTGCTTCGAATCCGTGAAGTTCCAGTCGATGACCAGCCGCTTGCCCTCGGCCTTCGCGGCATCGAGGCGCACGCCGAGGTAGTCGAAGAACAGGTCGTTGCTCACGGCCTTGAGCGTGTCGGCGTTGGCGGTGCCGCCCGACGGGATCTTCGGCACGCCGTTGCGCAGCTCCATCGCGCCCACCAGGTAGGCGCTGCGCCAGGTGCCGGCCTCCGACTGGTAGCCCAGCTGCTCGAGCGCGTCGGCGCCGAGCTCGCGCGCCGCGCGGTTCGAGGGATCGGCATAGACCACCTGGCTCATCGCGCTCGCGACCCAGCGGTACTCGCCCCTGGCGAAATCGCCGCGGGCGCGCGCGATCACCGCCTCGGCGCCGCCCATGTACTCGACCGTCTTGCGGGCCTGGGCCACGGGTGGCAGCGGATTCAGGTTGGCGGGATCGGCGTCGTGCCAGCCCAGGTACTTCTGGTAGACCGCCTTCGCGTTGTGCCGCAGGGTGCCGTAGTAGCCGCGCGCCGACCATTCCTGTTCGAGGCTCGCGGGCATGCGCAGGGTTTCGGCGATGTCGGCCGCGGTGTAGCCGTGGTTGAGCAGGCGCAGCGACTGGTCGTTGATGAACTTGTACATGTCGCGCTGCTTCTTCAGCAGCTCGACGATGCGCTCGCGCCCCGTGGTGGGCCAGTGGTGCTGGGCGATCAGCACATCGGTCCTGTCGCCGAAGGCCACGCGCGCCTGGTCGATGTACTTCGACCACAGGCTGCCGTCGCGCACCTCGGCGCCGCGGATGGTGTAGAGGTTGTGCATGGTGTGCGTCACGTCCTCGGCCATGTTGAGCACGCGGAACTGCGGCAGGTACATGAGCATCTCGGACGGCGCTTCCGAGCCCGGCACGAGCTGGAACACAAACTGCACGCCGTCGATGGTGCGCTCCTCGGTCGGCTTGTCGATGGTGGCGGTGGGCGCGATCAGCGTGACGGTGCCGCGCGCCAGCGCCTTGCCCAGCCCGGTGTCGACCTGGCCGCGCACGCCCGGCGGCAGCAGCGAGCCGAACTGGTACTGCGAGCGCCGGCTGATCGCGTTGCCCGCGAGGATGTTCTCGGCCACCGCGGTCTCCATGAAGCCCGAGGGCGCGATCACCTGCACCTTGCCGGCCGCCACGTCGGCCTCGTCGACCACGCCCTTGACGCCGCCGAAGTGGTCGGCATGGCCGTGCGTGTAGACCACGGTGCCGACCGGCTTGCGCGGCCGGTGCTGGTAGTACAGCGCGAGCGCGGCGCGCGCGGTCTCGGCGGCGAGCAGCGGGTCGATCACGATCAGCGTGCTGTCGCCCTCGACGATGGTCATGTTCGCGATGTCGAAGCCGCGCACCTGGTAGACCCGATCGGTCACGCGGAACAGCCCGTGGATCGCATTGAGCTGCGCCTGGCGCCACAGGCTCGGGTTGACGCTGTCGGCCGGCGCGTCGGCCTGCAGGAAGCCGTAGGGCTTCATGCTCCAGGCCGGGCGCTCGCCGGCGCCGGGCACCAGCGCGTCGGGCACGGTGCCGATGAAGCCGCGCATCGCGTCCTCGAAATCGCGGCGGTCGGCGAAGGGCAGCGTCTTCGCGAACTCGGCGTTGGCGGCCAGCGTGGCGGGCTCCGGCGGCTTGGGCGCGAGGGGCGTTGCCGGCTGCGCGAAGGCCATGGCGCAGGCCAGCGCGGCGCAGGCGGCGGCGGCGCGATGCGCGCGTGGAAGGACGGGGAGGAGATGCATGGTGCGGCCTGGCGCGAAGCTGGAAAGTGGCGCGATTCTGGGCAGCCCCCAAACCATTGGCAAATGCAAAATACGTCGATCGATTTGAAGAAAAACACAAGATCGCCATGCAGCTGCGCCAGCTCCAGCACCTCGTCGCCCTCGCCGAGCAGGGCAGCTTCGGCCGCGCGGCCCAGGCCTCGCACCTCTCGCAGCCCGCGCTCTCGCGCAGCATCGAGGCGCTCGAGGAGGGCCTGCAGGTCCGGCTGATCGACCGCGCCTACGGCACGGTGCGCTTCACGCAGGCCGGCGAGCTGGTGCTGGCGCGCGCCCGCGAACTGCTCATCGACGCGCGCCAGCTCAAGGAGGACGTGCTGCAGCTCGAGGGCCTGGCCGCCGGCAGCCTGCAGGTGGGCCTGGGTCCGTTCGCGGCCGGCATGCTCGGGCGCGCGGCGCTGACCTTGCTGGTGCAGCGGCATCCGCAGCTCTCGGTGCGCACCGAGGTGGCCGACACCGCCACCCTGGCCGAGCGGCTGCACCGGCGCGAGATCGACCTGTTCATCGCCGACACGCGCGACCTCGCGCGCCAGGGCGGCCTCGAGACCATGCGGCTGCCCGACGTGCCGGTCTCGTTCTTCGTGCAGCCGCGCCATCCGCTGCGCAAGCTGGCGTCGGTCACGCTCGAGCAAGCGATGGACTACCCGGTCGCCGGCCCCAGGCTGCCCGCGCGCGTGGCCACTCAGTTCGAACGCCAGGCGAAGCGCGCCGGCCGCGGCGTGTTCAACCTGGTCTGCGACGACACCGGCACCCTGCGCCATCTCGCGCTCACGGCGCGCGCCGTGGTGCTGGCGCCCGATGCGCCGGCCTTCCGCCACGAGACCCGGCCGCTGGTGCCATTGCCCATCGCGGGCCTCGAAGGCATGCGCACCCACTACGGCCTGGTCACGCTCGCGGGCCGCACGCCCTCGCCGGCCGCGGCCGCCTACACCCGCTTCGTGACCGAGGTGATGTCGGCCGCGCCGGGGGCGGGAAGGACGGGTGCGCCAGAATAGGCCCCTGCCCTCCACCGTTCCCGCTCCTTCGTGACCACCTTGCGCAGCGCCCAGCCGCCCACCTTCTCGTCCGCTGAATTCCGCGCGGCGCTCGGCATGTTCGCCACCGGCGTGACCATCGTCACTGCGCGCGCGGCCAACGGCGCGCTGGTCGGGCTCACCGCCAACTCCTTCAATTCGGTCTCGCTGTCGCCGCCGCTGGTGCTCTGGAGCCTGTCGCGCAGCGCCGCCTCGATGGCCGCGCTGCGGGCCGGTTCGCACTACACGGTCAACATCCTCGCGGCCAGCCAGAAGACGCTGGCCGAGCGCTTCGCCACCAAGGACATCGATCGCTGGGCCGACGTGGCCTTCACCGAGGGCCTGGGCGGCGCGCCGGTGCTCGCGGGCGCCGCGGCGAGCTTCGAGTGCTTCAACCGCAGCCGCTACGACGAGGGCGACCACGTGATCTTCGTCGGCGAGGTGGAGCGCTGCAGCCACGACGCCGGCGCCTCGCCGCTGTTGTTCCACGGCGGCCGCTTCTACACGGAACATCCCTTGTGAAGCACGCGGCGCCGGTGCTCGCCCTGCTGTGCGCCGTGGCCGCGCCGCATGCGGCGAGCGCGCAGGACGCCGCCTCGCCTGCCAAGCAGAACTGGTTCGACGATCCCTTCTTCCGCGTCTCGGCCGGACTGCCGGGCTGCCCCGAACCCGAAGGCCCGTTCTACACGGCCGAGGAGCGCCGCATCCAGATCCATTCGCGGCTGGAGCGCGGCACCAGCTGTTGGCTCGCGGGCAAATGCAGCGACAGCAACGCCTACCGCTACGACAAGTCGCTCGCGCCCAAGGTGCGCGCCGCGCTCGAGGCGGTGCCGGGCCTGCGCCAGGGCAGCGTGTGGGTCATGGTGCAGCGGCGCTGGGTCTACCTGCAGGGCTGCGTGCCCTCGCCCGCGCTGGCGCGCCAGCTCGAACGCGCGGCGCGCGCGCTGCCCGACGTCGAGGCGGTGGTGCCCGACCTGATGGTGGGCACGCGCGGCAAGCCGCCGTACCCGGTCGCGGGGCGCTGAGCGCGCATCGATGAAACGGCCGCGCGCTAGGATCGCCGGCACCGCCCCCGCATCCCCGCGGGCTGGCCCTCCCCCCACGAACAACAGATGACCCAGAGAAAAACCCACCTCGACGCGCTCGCCATCGGCCTGCTCGTCGTCTGCTGCGCCTTCTGGGGCCTGCAGCAGATCCTCATCAAGACCACCGTGGCCGAGGTGCCGCCGATGTGGCAGGCCTCGATGCGCATGGCCGGCGCGGTCGTGCTGCTGGGGCTGTGGTGCGCCTGGCGCAAGGTGCCGCTGTTCGAGCGCGACGGCACGCTGCCCGGCGGGCTGCTCGCGGGGCTGCTGTTCGCGGGCGAGTTCGCGGGCATCTACCTGGGGCTGCAGCTCACCAGCGCCTCGCGGCTCACGGTGTTCCTCTACACGGCGCCGTTCTGGGTCTCGCTGTTCCTGCCGCGCTGGGTGCCGGCCGAGCGGCTGCGCGGGCTGCAGTGGGCCGGGCTCGCGATCGCCTTCGCGGCCGTGGTGCTGGCCTTCAGCGAAGGCTTCGGCCATACCTCCTCGTCGCAACTGCGTGGCGATGCGCTGGCGCTCGCCGCCGGCATGCTGTGGGGCCTGACCACGCTGACCCTGCGCGCCACCAGACTCGCCACCGCGAGCGCCGAGAAGACGCTGTTCTACCAGGTCGCCGTGACGGCCGCGGTCTGCCCCATGATCTCGCTGGCGCTCGGCGAGACCTGGGGCACGCACTACTCGGCCTGGGCCTGGAGCTCGATCGCTCTGCAGACCGTGATCGGCGCCTTCGCGAGCTACCTCGCGTGGATGTGGATGCTGCGCCACTACCCGGCCACGCAGATGTCTTCCTTCACCTTCCTCACGCCGCTGTTCGCGCTGGTGTTCGGCGTGCTGCTGCTGTCCGAGCCGCTCACGCCGCAGCTGGTGGTGGCGCTGGCCGGCGTGGCGGTGGGCATCGTGCTGGTGAACCGCGGCGGCGCGCGTCGCGCCTGAAGGAACGAGCGACATGGCGACATCCACCCGATTCCAGCCCGTGCTCGACGAGATCGCGGCCGCGATACAACCGCTGCTGGGCCAGGCCGGCACGGTGGCCCGCTACATCCCCGCGCTCGCGCGCGTCGACGCGCGGCAGTTCGGCATCGCGCTGCGCACCTGCGACGGCGAGGAGGCCGCGGCCGGCGATGCCGACACGGCGTTCTCGATCCAGAGCGTGTCGAAGCTGTTCACGCTCACGCTCGCGATGCAGGCCGTGGGCGACGCGCTGTGGGAGCGCATCGGCCGCGAGCCCTCGGGCAATCCGTTCAACTCGCTGGTACAGCTCGAGAACGAGCAGGGCAAGCCGCGCAATCCCTTCATCAATGCCGGCGCGATCGCGGTCGCCGACCGGCTCGTGAGCCATGCGCGCGCCGAGGGCGGCAGCGCCAAGGCGCGCATCCTCGCGCTCATGGGCAGCCTGGCCGGCGAGCCCGTGGGCTTCGACGAGGAAGTCGCGCGCTCGGAGGCCGAGACCGGCTTTCGCAACGTGGCGCTGGCCAACTTCATGAAGAGCTTCGGCAAGCTCGACAACGACGTGACCGAGGTGCTCGACACCTACTTCCACCAGTGCTCGCTGCGCATGAGCTGCCGCCAGCTCGCGCGCGCCGCGGGCTACCTGTGCCGCGACGGCGCGCACCCGATCGACGGCGAGGCCGCGATCACCAGCGAGCGCCAGACCCGGCGCATCAACGCGCTGATGCTGACCTGCGGCACCTACGACGCCGCGGGCGACGTGGCCTTCTCGATCGGCCTGCCCTGCAAGAGCGGCGTGGGCGGCGGCATCGTGGCCGTCGTGCCCGACCGGCTCACGCTCAGCGTGTGGTCGCCCGCGCTCGATGCCACCGGCAACTCGCTGCTGGGCATGAAGGCGCTCGAGATGTTCGTGGCGCGCACGGGGCTGTCGGTGTTCTGAAATGAAACGCCAACAGCCGGACGCAGAGGACGCGAAGATTTCGCGAAGAACGCAAAAGAGAAATTCAAAATTTTTCTTGCCTTCCTTTCGCGTCCTTCGCGCAACCTTCGCGTCCTCTGCGTCCGGAAGTCCGCTTCCGTCTTTGATCCCACCGGCCGTTTCATGCGATGCGGGTGGCGCGCAGCGCCATGGATGACTGAGTTGCTTCAAGCGCCGAGGGCGCGCAGCACGTCGTGGCAGGCGCCCATCGTGTGGTAGTCGGTCTTGCCGGCCGGGCTCTTCTCGTCGCCCAGCTTGCGGTTGTCGCGCGACAGGATGCGAAACCAGGCGCCATGCTCGTGATCGACCATGTGCCGCCAGGCGTAGTCCCAGATCCGGTCGTACCAGTCCCAGTAGCGCGACTCGCCGGTGCGCACCGCGAGCAGCGCGGCGGCCGCGAAGCTCTCGGCCTGCACCCAGAAGTACTTGTCGCCGTCGTAGAGCGCGCCCGCGGGATCGAAGCCGTAGACCAGGCCGCCGAAATCGGCATCCCAGCCGTGGCGCATCGCCGCCTCGAACAGCGACTGCGCGCGCGGCAGCATCCAGTCCGTTGCCACGCCCCGGCCGGCGAGCAGGCCCTCGAGCTGCAGCAGCAGCTTGGTCCACTCGGTCAGGTGGCCGGTCTGGAAGCCCCAGGGCTTGAAGATGTCGGCGCGGTTGCCGCGGTTGTGGTCGGCATCGACCGACCAGTCCTCGCGGAAGTGCTCCCAGACCCGGCCGCCGGTCAGGTCGGCCTGGCGCAGCGCGATCGCCTGCGCCAGCGTCAGCGCGCGATCCAGGTACTTCGCGTCGCCCGTGGCCTCGAAGGCCGCCATCATCGCCTCGCAGGCATGCATGTTGGCGTTCTGGCCGCGGTAGGGAGACACGGTCCAGTCGGCAGTGGCTTCGTTCGCGTAGAGCTGATGGCGCGGCTCCCAGAAATGCTGTTCGAGCAGTTGCCAGGTGCTTTCGATGCCCGCGCGCGCCTCGTCCACGCCGGCCATCGCCGCATGCGCATGCGCGAGCAGCACGAAAGCCAGGCCATAGCAGTAGTGGGTGTCGTCGCGCACCTGCGCGCGGCCCTCGTGCCAGTCGAGCTCCCACAGGTAGCCGCCTTGCGGATGCGCATGGGCGCGCTGCAGGAACGCGAGGCCGTGGCGCGTCGCCGCCAGGTGCTCGGGCCGGCCGAAGCGGCGCCAGGCGGTGGCGTTGTTGAAGACGAAGCGCGTGCTGCTCACCAGGTGGCGCGTGCGGCGGTCGTAGACCGTGCCGTCGTCCTTGAAGAAGTGGAAGAAGCCGCCGTGCGGATCGAGGCTGCGACCGTCGTAGAACGCGAGCGTGTGCTGCACGTGGCCGATCAGGAAGTCGGGCGAGCGGAAGTCGGGCATGGCGAGAAGGGCTGGGTTGCGATGGCTGAGCGCGGCACCTCAGGCTATCAGCATCCCGGCCCGATCGTCGAAAAACGACGCCCTTGCGCAGCACTCAGACCAGCGCCGCGCGCGGCCCCGCCTGCAGGCAACCCATGCCTTCGAGCGCGGCCTCGACCGCCTCGTCGAGCGGCGTGTGCGGCTCGCGGCCGAGCAGCGCCACCAGCTTCGCGTTGTCCATGGCCACGGGCGTGCGCCACAGGTAGCGCATCTCGCGGAGCTCGCGGAAGGTGGCGACGAAGGGCGAGGCCAGCAGCAGCGGCCACCACGGGAAGGCCGACACGCGCACCTGCGTGCCGGTGCGGCGCGCCACCACGCGCCGGATCGCATCGGCCATGCGCGTGCCGTCGGCATCCCAGTGGCCCGCCATGTGGAAGCGGGCGAAGGGCTCGAGCCGGTCGCGCCGCGCCAGCAGCTCGACCATGGTGCGGGCCACGTCGGGCAGGTACGACCAAAGGTGGCCGACACCGGCATCGCCGGGATAGCTCACGCCCCCGACCGGCTGCCCCGCCTTCACCAGCCCCTGCGAGAACCAGTTGTTGCCGGCCTTCGGGCCGAAGAAGTCGCCGGCGCGCACGATCAGCACGCGCGCGCCCTCGCGGCTCGCGGCTTCGAGGCGCCGCTCCATCTCGACCCGGATCGCGCCCTTGCGCGTGGCCGGATGCTGGGGCGCGTCCTCGGCCAGCAGCGGGAAGGCATCGGCGCCGTAGTTGTAGACGCTGCCGGGCAGCACGATGGTCGCGCCCTCGGCCCTGGCGGCCGCGATCGTGTGGTCGAGCATCGGCAGCACCAGCTGCGACCAGCGGCGGTAGCCGGGCGGATTGACCGCATGCACGATGACCGCGCAGCCGCGCGCGGCCTCGCGCACGTCGCGTGCCTGCATCGCGTCGCCGCCCACCCAGTCGATGCCATCGCGGCGCTGCGACGCCGCGCTGCGCTTCATCGCGCGCACCCGCCATCCCGCGTCGCGCAGCTGGCGGGCCACTTCGCCGCCGATGCCGCCCGTCGCGCCCAGAACCAGAACCGTGTCGTTGCTTGCCATGAAACATCTCCAGAACAGTGATCGATGGATGAATTCTGGGCAGGGTCGGGTTCGAATGGAATTGCCGAACATGAGCCATCGGCCATACATTTATGCATGACCTGGACCATCAGCTGGGAGCTCTACCGCTCCTTCCTCGGCGTGCTGCGCGAGGGCTCCCTCTCGGGCGCGGCGCGCGCGCTCGGCATCACGCAGCCCACCGTCGGACGCCACGTCGCGGCGCTCGAGGAGGCGCTCGAGGTGGTGCTCTTCACGCGCTCGCAGGTCGGGCTGCTGCCCACCGAGGTGGCGCTGGCGCTGCGCACGCACGCCGAGGCCATGGAGAGCACGGCCGCCTCGCTGCAGCGCGCGGCCAGCGGCCAGGGCGAAGGCGTGCGCGGCGTGGTGCGGGTGTCGACCAGCGAGGTGGTCGCGGTGGAGGTGCTGCCGCCGATCGTGGCGAAGCTGCGCGAGGCCCATCCGGCGCTCAAGGTCGAACTGGTGTCGACCAACCGCGTGCAGGACCTGCTGCGGCGCGAGGCCGACATCGCGGTGCGCATGGTGCGCCCGCGCCAGGAACAATTGGTGGCGCGCCGCATCGGCGACATCGAGCTGGGCTTCCATGCCCATCCCGACTACCTCGCGCGCCACGGCACGCCGCGCACGGCCGAGGAGCTGATGCGCCACACGCTGATCGGCTACGACCAGCCCACGGCCTTCGTGCGCGACGCGATCAAGTCCTTCAAGGGCTTCACGCGCGACGCCTTCTCGCTGCGCGCCGACAGCGACCTCGCGCAGTTGGCGCTGATCCGCGCGGGCGCCGGCATCGGCGTGTGCCAGGTCGCGCTGGCGCGGCGCACCCCGGCGCTGGTGCGGCTGCTGCCGCGCGCGCTGTCGCTGAAGCTCGAGACCTGGGTCACGATGCACGAGGACCTGCGCGCGAGCCCGCGCTGCCGCGTCACCTTCGACGCGCTGGCCGAGGGGCTGCAGGCCTACATCGCCGGCCAGGGGACAATGGCACGCGCAAGAACCTCCGCCTCCGAATGACCGACACGACCCCGACCACCGAATCCGACGACATCCTCCCGCTGCAACAGGACCGCCTCTGGCGCGACGAGCGCTGGACCGCCCGCATCATCAAGAACGAGGAAGACGACGGCTGGGCCGTCGAGATGACGCGCCATGGCGACCCCGAGCCCGCGCTGGTCGGCCCCTGGACCATGGGCCGCGACAAGAAGAACCCCAAGCCGCTCGACGGCCCCGCCTTCTCCACCCTGGTGAAGACCGCGGCCGAGGTGATCCGCCGCCACGAGCAGCAGCTGCACGCCACGCTCAACCGCAGCGTGACCGTGAGCGCCGGCGACCGGCGCATCCGCGTCACGCTGGCCATCGTGCCCGACGAGGACAACCCCTCGGCCACGCTGAGCGCCTTCGACGAGGCCGACGACAGCGAGCTCGCGCGCGTGAACGTGCCGGCCTCGTTCAAGCTCAGCGCCACCAGCGCCTCGGCCTGGATCGACGCGGACTTCGCGCGGCCGCGCTGACCCCGCGCAAAGCGACCTCCGGCGCGCCTGTGCGCGCAAATAGCACAGTCCCCGCCAGCCCGCCAATCCGCACAACAACGTATTTGCAGACCGGCGCGGGTTGAGAAGAATCCGCCGCAACGAGCAATCGTTACCAGTCATGCGACGCCCGCTGCCAATGCTGCCAGCGAGGTGTCGGGCAACAAGGCCCGAATCGGTTTGAACACCGGTTCGGGCCTTTTTGTTTTTTCGGTCGCAACAGGGCTTTCGTCGAAACGGATGCATGCATCCGCTGGCGGAGCTTTGCCCGAAGCAAAGGCACTGGCGACGAAGCGCTCGTTTGCAGGGCCGCGTGGCGGGAGGAGACACCCGAAGCGCGGTTCCGAAGGTCGGATCTTCCTGACGACTCGCACAACCACAAAGGAATTTGACATGACGAACGCTTTCAACCGCCGCCAGATCGTGAAGACCGGCGGCTCGATGATCGTGCTGGGCGCCGCGAGCGGCATGGCGCCGCTGGCCTTCGCGCAGGACGGCGGCACGGTGAAGCTCGGGCTGCTGCATTCGCTCTCGGGCACGATCGCGATCGCCGAGGCCTCGCTGGTCGACGCCGAGAAGCTCGCGATCGAGGAGATCAACGCCGCCGGCGGCGTGCTCGGCAAGAAGATCGAGGCCGTGGTGGAAGACGGCGCGAGCGAGAACCCGGTGTTCGCCGAGAAGGCGCGAAAGCTGCTCGAGCGCGACAAGGTGGCGGCCATCATCGGCTGCTACACCTCGGCCTCGCGCAAGGCGCTGCTGCCGGTGCTCGCCCAGGCCAAGGGCCTGCTGTTCTACCCCACCTACTACGAGGGCCAGGAGCAGGACAAGCGCGTGTTCTATCCCTCGCAGGAAGCCACGCAGTCGGTGATCGCGGCGGTCGAATGGATGGCGCGCGAGAAGGGCAAGAACTTCTTCCTCGTGGGCTCGGACTACATCTATCCGCGCACCTGCAACAAGATCGCCAAGCCCGCGATCGCCAAGGCCGGCGGCAAGGTGCTCGGCGAGGAATACGCGCCGCTGGGCCACACCGAGTTCTCCTCGATCATCAACAAGATCAAGGCCGCCAAGCCCGACTGCATCTACAGCACGGTGGTCGGCGGCTCGAACGTGGCCTTCTACAAGCAGCTGCGCGCGGCCGGGCTCGACGGCACGAAGCAGGTGCTGCTGTCGACCGTGGTGTCGGAGAACGAGATCGAGGGCATCGGCAAGGACAACGCCGCCGGCTACTACGCCTGCATGGGCTACTTCCAGAGCATCAAGTCGCCGGCCAACGAGAAGTTCGTGAAGGCCTTCAAGGCCAAGTACGGCCAGGACCGCGTGATCGGCGACCCGATGGAGGTGGCCTACAACAGCGTCTACCTCTGGAAGCTGGCGGTGGAGAAGGCCAAGTCCTTCGAGGTCGACAAGGTCACGGCCGCCGCCGCGGGCGTGGAGATCGAGGCGCCCGAGGGCACGGTGCGCGTGCACGCCACCAACCACCACGTGTGGAAGAAGGTGCGCGTGGGCCGCGCGCGGCCCGACGGGCAGTTCGACATCGTCTGAGAATCGCCGCAGCTGGTCGAGCCCAACCCGTTCCCGAAGGTCTGAGCGCGATGAACTTCGACATCGCGGTGATGCAGGTGTTCAACGGCGTGAGCCTGTTCACCATCCTGCTTCTGATGGCGATCGGGCTGGCCATCGTGTTCGGCCTGATGGGCGTCATCAACATGGCGCACGGCGAGCTGATGGCGCTCGGTGCCTACATGACCTACCTGGCGTCGCGCTTCTTCGAGCACTACGCGCCGGGCTTCATGGACCTCTACCTGTTCGCCGCGATCCCGTTCGCGTTCGCCGTGACCTTCGGGTTCGGCTATGTGCTGGAGCGCGGCTTCATCCGCTTCTTCTACGACCGGCCGCTCGACACCCTGCTCGCGACCTGGGGCCTGAGCCTCATGCTGCAGCAGGCCTACCGCTCGCTGTTCGGCGCGCAGGAAGTCAGCGTGCCGCTGGCCTCCTGGCTCGCCGGGGCGTGGGAACCGACGCCGGGCATCCAGCTGCCGCTCACGCGCCTGTTCATCGTCGGGCTCACGGCCATCGTCGCCATCGGCGTCTACCTGCTGCTCTACCGCACCTCCTGGGGGCTGAAGGTGCGCGCGGTGACGCAGAACCGCGCGATCGCGGGCGCGGTCGGCATCGACACGCAGCGCGTCGATGCGCTGACCTTCGCGCTGGGCTCGGGCCTCGCGGGCATCGCGGGCGCGGTGTTCACGATGATCGGCTCGACCAACCCCGGCACCGGCCAGCTCTACATCGTCGACTCCTTCATCGTGGTGGTGTTCGGCGGCGTGCAGAGCCTGATCGGCACCGCGCTCTCGGGCTTCGCCATCGCGCAGTCGCAGACCTGGCTCGAGTACCTGATGAGCGGCTCGATGGCCAAGGCCACGATCCTGCTGCTGGTGATCGCGGTGCTCTACGTGCGGCCCAACGGGCTGTTCGCGACCCGATCGAGGAGCTGAGCGCATGGGCATGAAGCTTTCTCCCCAACGCCGCGGCGACCTCGTCGGGCTGGCGGCCGTGCTGCTGCTGCTGGCCGTGGTGCTGCCGGCCACGCTCGATCCGTTCCGCCTCAACCTCGTGAGCAAGTACCTGGCCTTCGCCTTCGTCGCGATCGGCGTGGTGCTGACCTGGGGCTACGGCGGCGTGCTGAGCCTGGGCCAGGGCCTGTTCTTCGGCCTCGGCGGCTACATGATGGCGATGTTCCTCAAGCTCGAGGCCTCGGCGCCCGAGCTGCCGGACTTCATGGTCTGGAGCAGCGTCGAGCAGTTGCCCTCGTGGTGGATCCCCTTCCACTCGCTGGGCTGGACCCTGGTCGGCATCCTCGCGATCCCGGCTCTGCTCGCCTACGTGTTCTCGTACGCGATCTTCAAGCGGCGCGTGAGCGGCGTGTACTTCGCGATCGTCACGCTGTCGCTGGCGCTCACGCTCACCGTGGTGGTGATCGGCCAGCAGGGCGACACCGGCGGCGCCAACGGCATCACCGACTTCCGCACGCTGCTGGGGTGGGACATCGCGGGCGACGCGGCCAAGCGGACCATGTACTTCATCGAGGTGGCGGCCGTCGCGCTCGCGATGATGGGCGCGCTGCTGATCGTGCGCAGCCGCTTCGGCAAGATCCTGATCGCCATCCGCGACCGCGAGGACCGCGTGCGCTTCAGCGGCTACAACACGGCGCACATGAAGGCCTTCGTGTTCGCGGTGGCGGCCCTGCTGTCGGCCATCGGCGGCGCCTTCTACAGCCTGCAGGTGGGGCTGATCGCGCCGGGCGTGATCGGCGTGGTGGCCTCGGTCGAGATGGTGATCTACGCGGCCGTGGGCGGGCGGCTCTCGATTCCCGGCGCGGTGATCGGCGCGCTCTTGATCGGCTTCCTCAAGTCCTACCTGTCGGAGACCTTCCCCGAGGGCTGGCTCTACTTCCTCGGCGCGGTCTTCATCCTCGTGGTGTGGGCGATGCCGAACGGCCTGGCGGGCCTGGGCGAGAAGCTGCTGCGCCGCCGCGGCGCGGAGGCCGCGCCATGAACGCGACGCTGGCGATGCCCAACGGCGGCCTGCCGCAGGCGGCCTCGGCCGTGCCGCCCTCGAACGAGCAGATCCTGCGCGTCGAGGACCTCACGGTCTCCTTCGACGGCTTCAAGGCGGTCGACGGCCTGAGCCTCTCGGTCGAGCGCAACGAGCTGCGCGTGATCATCGGCCCGAACGGCGCGGGCAAGACCACGCTGCTCGACATGGTCTGCGGCAAGACCCGGCCCAGCGCGGGCCGGGTGCTGTTCAACGGCCAGGACCTGGGCCGCATGAACGAGCACGAGATCGTGCGTGCCGGCGTGGGCCGCAAGTTCCAGACGCCCTCGGTCTACGAGGACCTCACGGTGCTCGAGAACTTCGAGATCTCGCTGCCGCGCATGCACGGCCTGTGGCAGTCGCTGAGCTTCCGCCGCACCCGCGCGCTGCGCGAGCGCATCGAGGCGATGGCCACCGAGGTGTTCCTGGTCGAGCGGCTCGACCGCCGCGCGGGACAGCTGAGCCACGGCCAGAAGCAGTGGCTCGAGATCGGGATGCTGCTGATGCAGGAGCCCGAGCTGCTGCTGCTCGACGAGCCCGTGGCCGGCATGAGCCCGCGCGAGCGCGAGCAGACCGGCGACCTGCTGCGCCGCATCTCGGTGGGCAAGTCGGTGGTGGTGATCGAGCACGACATGGATTTCGTCAAGCGCATCGCGCACCGCGTGACCGTGCTGCACCAGGGCCGGCTGCTCAGCGAGGGCACGGCCGCCGAGGTGCAGGCCGACCCGCGCGTGATCGACGTCTACCTCGGCCATTGAAGGAGTCCAACGCATGCTCGAAGTCTCCGCACTCGATGTCGCCTACGGCGAGTCGCACGTGATCCACGATGTCTCGCTGCGCGTCGCGCCCGACGAGGCGGTCGCCGTCATGGGCCGCAACGGCATGGGCAAGACCACGCTGCTGAAGTCGCTGATCGGCCTCTTGCCCGCGCGCGGCGGCAGCATCCGCCTGAACGGCACCGAGCTCACCCGTCTGCCGAGCCACCAGCGCGTGGCGCACGGGCTGGCCTTCGTGCCGCAGGGGCGCATGGTGTTTCCGCACCTCACGGTGGAACAGAACATCCTCTCGGGCGCCGCGCGCTCGGGCCATCGCACGGTGCCCGACTACCTCTACCGCTTCTTCCCGGTGCTGCAGGACATGAAGCAGCGCAAGGCCGGCAACCTCTCGGGCGGCCAGCAGCAGATGCTGGCGATCGCGCGCGCGCTGATCTCCGAGCCCAAGGTGCTGATCCTCGACGAGCCCACCGAGGGCATCCAGCCTTCGATCATCAAGGAGATCGCGCAGACGCTGAACGTGCTGCGCGCCGAGCGCGGCTTCGCGATCGTGGTCTCGGAGCAGGTGCTGAGCTTCGCGCTCGCGCTGGCCGACCGCTTCCTCGTGATCGACCGCGGCCGCCTGGTGCACGACGAGGCGCGCGCCACGCTCGACCAGGACAAGGTCCGCTCTTTCCTCACTGTCTGAACCCCTTCCCTTCCCAACCACCCCTTCAGGAGCAGCGTCATGAGACATGGTGATATTTCGAGCAGCAACGATTGCGTCGGCGTCGCGGTCGTCAACTACAAGATGCCCCGCCTTCACACCAAGGCCGAGGTGCTCGACAACGCACGCAAGATCGGCGAGATGCTGGTCGGCATGAAGAAAGGCCTGCCGGGCATGGACCTGGTGATCTTTCCCGAATACTCCACGCACGGGATCATGTACGACGCCAAGGAGATGTACGACACCGCGGCCTCGGTGCCCGGCGAGGAGACCGCGATCTTCGCCGACGCCTGCCGGCGCGCCAACGTCTGGGGCGTGTTCTCGCTGACCGGCGAGCGCCACGAGGAGCATCCGAACAAGGCGCCCTACAACACGCTGATCCTCATGAACAACCAGGGCGAGATCGTCCAGAAGTACAGGAAGATCATGCCGTGGGTGCCGATCGAGGGCTGGTACCCGGGCGACTGCACCTACGTCAGCGAAGGCCCCAAGGGCATGAAGATGAGCCTGATCATCTGCGACGACGGCAACTACCCCGAGATCTGGCGCGACTGCGCGATGCGCGGCGCCGAGCTCATCATCCGCTGCCAGGGCTACATGTACCCGGCCAAGGAACAGCAGATCCTGGTGTCGAAGGCCATGGCCTTCATGAACAACACCTACGTGGCGGTGGCCAACGCCGCCGGCTTCGACGGCGTGTACTCGTACTTCGGCCACTCTGCGCTCATCGGCTTCGACGGCCGCACGCTCGGCGAATGCGGCGAGGAGGAGATGGGCATCAACTACGCCGAGCTCTCGATGAGCCTGATCCGCGACGCGCGGCGCAACGGCCAGTCGCAGAACCACCTGTTCAAGCTGGTGCACCGCGGCTACACCGGCACCATCAACTCGGGCGACGGCGACAAGGGCGTGGCGGCCTGCCCCTACAACTTCTACACCCAGTGGATCAACGACCCCGAGGGCACGCGTGAGAGGGTGGAGTCGTTCACGCGCAGCACCGTGGGCACGCCCGAGTGCCCGATCGAGGGGATTCCGAACGAGCCGGCCAAGCACCGCTGAAGCGCCGCCCCATGGATCACCAGATCTTCGAGCTCGGCGACGTCGTGCTGCAGCGGGGCGCCACCCTGCGCGGCGCGAAGCTCGCCTACAAGACCTACGGCACGCTGAATGCCGACAAGAGCAACGTCGTCGTCTACCCGACCTGGTACTCGGGCCAGCACCACGACAACGAGTGGCTGATCGGCGAGGGCATGGCGCTCGACCCGGCGAAGTACTTCATCATCGTGCCCAACATGCTGGGCAACGGCCTGTCGTCCTCGCCGAGCAACACGCCGCCGCCCTACGACCTGGCGCGCTTCCCGCACGTGACGCTCTACGACAACGTGAGGCTGCAGCACCGGCTGGTGACCGAGCAGTTCGGCATCGAGCGCATCGCGCTGGTGGTGGGCTGGTCGATGGGCGCGCAGCAGACCAACCAGTGGGGCTGCCTCTACCCCGAGATGGTCGAGCGCATCGCGCCCTTCTGCGGCTCGGCCAGGACGGCACCACACAACATCGTGTTCCTCGAGGGCGTGAAGGCGGCGCTCACCAGCGACGCGGCCTGGAACGGCGGCTGGTACACGACACCGCCGACGCGCGGGCTGCGCGCGGTGGGGCGGGTCTATGCGGGCTGGGGCCTGTCGCAGCCCTTCTACCGGCAGGAGCTGTGGCGCGAACTGGGCTTCAGCTCGCTCGAGGACTTCCTGGTCGGCTACTGGGAAGGCTTCTTCCTGAAGAAGGATGCGAACAACCTGCTCGCGATGCTGTGGTCGTGGCAGCACGGCGACATCAGCGCCAACCCGGTGTTCGGCGGCGACTTCAAGAAGGCGCTGGGCGCGATCCGCGCGCGCGCGATCGTGATGCCGGCCGAGCGCGACCTGTACTTTCCGGCCGCCGACAACGAATGGGAGGTGGCGCAGATGCCGAACGCCGAGTACCGGCCGATCCCGGGCGTGTGGGGCCACTTCGCGGGCGGCGGCAGCAGCCCGGTGGACACCCGCTTCATCGACGATGCCCTGCGGGAACTGCTCGCCACGCCATGAACGCACCCGTGCACGATCCGCTCGCGGCCTGGCGCATCGAGTCCGAGCCCTTCTACCGGCCCGCCGGCAACGAGGTGGCGCTGTATCGGCAGGCCTGGCGCCACCGCATGCCGCTGATCCTCAAGGGGCCGACCGGCTGCGGCAAGACGCGCTTCGTCGAGCACATGGCGTGGTCGCTGGGCCGGCCGCTGGTGACGCTGGCCTGCAACGAGGACATGACGGCCTCCGACCTGGTCGGGCGCTACCTGCTCGACGCCGACGGCACGGCCTGGCACGACGGGCCGCTGACGCTGGCGGTGCGCCATGGCGGCATCTGCTACCTCGACGAGGTGGTGGAGGCGCGGCAGGACACGACGGTGGTGATCCATCCGCTGACCGACGCGCGCCGCATCCTGCCGCTCGACAAGAAGGGCGAGCTGGTGCGCGCGCATCCCGACTTCCAGCTCGTGGTGTCGTACAACCCCGGCTACCAGAGCAGCGCCAAGGACCTCAAGCCCTCGACGCGCCAGCGCTTCGCGGCGCTGGAATTCGACTATCCCGATGGCGCGCTCGAGGCCGAGATCGTGGCGCACGAGGCCGGCATCGACACCGCGCTGGCCGCGAAGCTGGTGGCCGTCGCGCACTGCTCGCGCGAACTCAAGCACCGCGGGCTCGACGAGGGCGTGTCGACGCGCATGCTGATCTACGCGGGCGTGCTGATCCGCGACGGCGTGACGCCGCGCGAGAGCTGCGAGATGACGATGACGCGCGCGCTGACCGACGACCCCGACATGGCGAGCGCGCTGCAGGGCTTCGTCGAGGCCCAGTTCGGATGACGCGCGACACGGGCAGCTTCGCCGCGCTGGGGCTGCTCGCGCGCGGGCTGGCCGGCATGGCGCTCGAGGTGCAGCCGCTGGTGGCCGGCGCGAAGCCGGGCACGCGCGCGGTGCTCGCGGCCGGGCGGCTGCTGGTTCCCGAGCACAGCCCGCCGGCGCTGCGCCGCGCGATGGTCGCGCATGCGGTGGCGCACCTGCGGCATTCGACGCCCGCGCGGCGTGCGAACACGCTGCGGCCGATGGGCATCGCGCTGGTGTCGGCGATCGAGGACGCGCGCGTCGAGCGGCTGCTGGTGCGCGACTTCCCCGGCCTGCACCGCTGGTTCGCCGACGCGCTGCCGCCCGCGCCCGATCCGCTCGACCTGCGCTTCGAGGCGCTGCTGCTGCGCATGGACCGGCTGCTGCTGCGGCCCGAGCTGCAGGACGGCAGCCATTGGGTCGAGAAGGCGCGGCGGCTGTTCGAGGACACCGCGGCGCGCGCGGGCCTCGCGGACTACGAGGCCTTCCGCGCGATCGCCTCGATCCTGGCCAACGACCTGGGCCAGATGCGCGTGCGCTTCGAGCCCCAGGGCTACGCCGTGCCCGCGCCCTGGCGCGACGACAACAGCTGGCTCTGGGACTTCGGCGCCGATGCGACGCCGCCACCGCCCGACGAGGCGATCGCGCTGCAGCAGTCGGGCGCGCGCATGCCGCCGCCTTCCGAGGCGGGCGATGCGGCCGCCAGCGCGCCACCCGAGTTCGGCGACATGGAGCTGGGCCGCTACACCTATCCCGAATGGGACCGCCGCCTCGAACGCCTGCGCCCCGACTGGTGCACGGTGATCGAGAAGCTTCCCGGGTGGCAGGGCCTGCTGCCAAGCCAGGCGCAAGCGGCCCTGCGCGCCGAGAGCCTGCCGCCGCTGGCGCTGCCGCGCGCGCGCCACCTCGATCGCCGGCACCGGCTGCGGCGCCAGTGGGAGGGCGACGACATCGACCTCAATGCGGCGATCGAGGTGCTGGTCGACCGGCGTCAGCGGCTGCGTCCCGACGCGCGCCTGTTCATGCGCCCCGGCAAGGCACCGCGGCCGTCGAGCGTGCTGGTGCTGCTCGACCTGTCGGCCTCGGCCGAACGATGCGGGCCCGCACGGCCTGTCGCTGCTCGAGATCGAGAAGCAGGCCGCGCTGATGCTCGCCGCCGCGCGGCTGCGCGGCGCGGACCGGCTCGCGGTGCACGGCTTCTCGTCGAACACGCGTGCCGAGGTCTACTACTACCGGCTGCTCGAGTTCGGCCAGCCGCTCTCACCGCCGGCGCGCGCGACGATTGGCGCGGTGCGCGGCCGCTACTCGACGCGCATGGGCGCGGCACTGCGGCATGCGGCGGCGCTGCTCGCGGACGAGCCCGCGGGCCAGCACGCGATCCTGCTGGTGACCGACGGCGCGCCGGCCGACATCGACGTGCACGATCCGAAGTACCTCGTCGAGGATGCGCGCGAAGCGGTGGCCGAAGCGCGCGGCGCGGGCGTACGCACCGCCTGCATCGCGGTCGATGCCGCGGCCGACGCCTATGTGCGGCGCATCTTCGGTTGGCGCAACTATTGCATCGCCGACGATGCGCGCAGCCTGCCCGCGCGGCTCGCACGCATGAGCGCGCGGCTGGCCGCGGCCCACTGACGAAAGCATCGAACTGCGCTAGGGTGGAGCCCCGAACGAATCCCACACGAGACAGAAAAGACATGACGGCCCCTCACCCCTCACGGACGACCGCCCATGGCTGACAAGGATCCCATCCGCGTCGGCATCCTCTATTCGGAAACCGGCGTCACCTCGACCATCGGCCTGTCGCAGCTGCAGGGCGCGCTGCTCGGCATCGAGGAGATCAACGCGGCCGGCGGCATCGACGGCCGCGAGCTGGTCGCCGTGCGCCACGACCCGCAGTCGAACCCGGCGCGCTATGCGCAACTGGCCGAGAAGCTGATCGTGCAGGACCGGGTCAACGTGATCTTCGGCTGCTACATGTCGAGCAGCCGCAAGGCGGTGATCCCGGTGATCGAGAAGTGGAACAAGCTGCTGTTCTACCCGACGCTCTACGAGGGCTTCGAGTACTCGGGCAACGTGATCTACACGGGCGCGGCGCCGAACCAGAACAGCGTGCAGCTGGCGGAGTTCATGACGACGAACTTCGGCGCGCGGGGTCTACCTGATCGGCTCCGACTACATCTACCCCTACGAGTCGAACCGGATCATGGGCGAGCTGGTGATGCAGCGCCCCGGCAGCGAGAAGCTCGGCGAGCACTACGCGGCGCTCGACGCGACCGAGAAGGACTACCGGGCCATCATGGCCGACATCCGCGACAAGCAGCCCGACTTCATCTTCTCGACGGTGGTGGGCGACTCCACCGCGAGCCTGTACCGCGCCTATGCCGAGGCGGGCTTCGACCCGAAGCGCATGCCGATCGCGAGCCTCACGACCTCCGAGGCCGAGATCTCGCAGATGGGCCGCGGGGTGGCGACGGGGCACTTCACGGCGGCACCCTACTTCCAATCGATCGACTCGCCGGCCAACCAGCGCTGCCTGGCGCAGCTGCGCGCCCGCTTCGGCGACGGCTGCGTGCCCAACCTGTGCTGGGAAGCGGCCTACTTTCAGATGCACATCTACGCCAATGCCTTCGCGCAAGCGGGCAGCGACGGGATCGCGGAGATCCTGCCGCACATCCTGGGGGCCGAGTTCGATGCGCCGCAGGGACGGGTGAAGATCGACCCGTCGAACCACCACACCTGTCTCTATCCGCGCATCGGGCGCGTGGATGCGCAGGGGCAGTTCACCATCGTTCGGCAGGCTACGCGTGCTGTGTATCCCGATCCTTATTTGGTGACGCATTCGCTCGGGGATTGGACTGCGCGGCTCGATACGCTGGAGGTTTAGGCGGTGGTTGAACGCGCTTTCTACCGTTGTGGAGGGGCTCACGCCGACGGGGTACTCCCCTCCGCGAATGTCCCCCGGCCTGCGGCCTCCTCCTTTATTTCGCTGCGGGGAGTACCCCATCGACGTGAGCCTGGACGCGGCCGTAGAACCGCCTGCACAACGACTGCGCCCACGTGCACAGGGCAGTGGGTGCTTCCCGCAGCGAAATCAAGGAGGAGCCCGAAGGGCGGGGGACATTCGCGGAGGGAAGTACCCGCTGTCCTGTGCACGCGCCCCGAACAAAAGCCTCAAGACCAACAACAAGAGGCCTGAAAGTGGAAAGCCCCCCCAAGAGACACACCCTGCGCGTGACCCCACCGCAGCTCAAAGAACTGCGCCTGCTGAAGATCGCAGTCATCCACCCCGACGACAGCGACGGCCGACAGCTCACCCAGCAACTGCAGCGCATCGGCTGCCAGGTGCAGGCCTTCTGGCCGCCGGTGCAGGCGCTGCCCGAGGGCATCGACGTGGCCTTCATGGCCGTGCAGCCCGACTTCATCAACCTGCGCTTCGAGTGGACCAGAGCGAGGACGCGCCGGCCATCATCGCCGTCGTGACCTACGAGAACCCGACCATCGTCGAGGCCGTGCTCGAGATCGGCGCCAAGGCCGTGCTGCCCTCGCCGGTGCGCTCCTTCGGACTGTTGTCGGCGCTGGTGGTGGCGCGCGAGGCGCACAAGCAGAACCGCTCGCTCGCGCGGCGCCTGCGCAAGACCGAGGCCAAGCTGCTGGGCGTGCGGCAGCTCGCGGAGGCCAAGGCGATTCTCATGAAGACCCACGGCGTGTCGGAGGGCCAGGCCTACGACCTGATCCGCGAGCAGGCGATGAGCAAACGTACCACCATGGAAGAGATCGCGGCCGCCATCGTCAATGCCAACGAGATCCTCTCGCTCGGCGCGCGCAAGCCCGACGCGTCCTGAGACCGTTCAGGCCTGGCGGAACCCCGCCAGCACCTCGAGCACCCGCAGCGTGGCACCGTCGAGCAGCGCGCGCGGCCGGTGCGCGATGCACAGGCGGCGCGTGAGCTTCGGCACGATCGGCAGGATCTGCATGCGCTCGCCGAGCGCCGCATCGGTCGTCGGCTGCAGCGGCAGCAGCGCGGCGCCATAGCCGGCCGCCACCAGGCTGCGGATGGCCGCGTCGTAGTTGAGCTCGATGCGCGCGCGCGGCGCGAAGCCCGCGGCCGCGAACCACTCCATCGTGAGCCGATACATGTGGGTCGTCGCGTCGTTGAAGATCAGCGGCTGCCCGGCCAGCCAGGCCGGCGTGACGCGCTTTGGCGCCTTTGTGCGCTGCGGCACGAAGGCCATCATCGGCTGCGTGCGCCAGGGCGTGAACACCAGGTCGCGCAGCGGCGGCTGCGGCAGCGCCACCAGGCCGATGTCGAGCGCGCCCGCGGCCAGCCGCGCCAGCGCCTCGCCCGAGCCGAGGATCGCCACCTCGACGTCGATGCCCGCGTCCTGCGCGCCCAGCGCCTCGAGCACCTGCGGCAGCAGGTCGACCACCACCCCGGTCGACGTGCCCAGCCGCACGCGGCCGCTGCGGCCCTCGACCTGCCGCTTGACCGCGTCGAGCGCATCGTCGGTGTCGCGCAGCAGCTTGCGCCCGCGCTCCACCAGCGCCGCGCCGGCCGCCGTGGGCGTGATGCCGCGCGCGCCGCGCACCACCAGCCTGGCATCGAGCCGCGACTCGAGTTCGGAGACGTGCAGGCTGACCGTGGGCTGCGCCAGATGCAGTGCCTGCGCCGCGGCCGAGAAGCTGCCGAGGTCGGCGATCGCGATCAGGGTGCGCAGCTGGTCGAGGTTGAGGTGGCGCATGGATGTCGAATCAGGAAAGCTGATGAGAGGGCTCAGGAATCTCAACTTCCACAATAGCACGGCGACACGGAAGATGAGCGCACCGACACCCCGACCCCAGGAGCCCATCGTGAAGACCGCATCGTCCCCGAGCTTTCGCCAACGCCTTCTGCATGCCCTGCGCGGCTGGCGCCGGCACGCGGCGAATCGCCGCCGGGCCCATGCCGATGCGCGCCAGCTCGCCGGCATGAGCGAGCACGACCTGCGCGACCTCGGCGTCGGCCGCAGCGAGCTGCCGGGGCTGATGCAGCCCGCGCCCTCGCACTGCGAGCACGGCCGCCGCGCCAGCTGAAGGAAGCGCGCCCGGCCCTTGCCGCGGCCTCGATTTGAGGTCCAATGCGGGGCGTGCCAAGTCCCGCTTCCGCTTCTCCCCCGCTCGTCGTCGAGCTCACCTCCCCGCAGTCGGTCGACGGCCGGCGCGCGGCCTTCCAGTCGCTGTGGCTGCTGGTGCGCATGCGCCATGCGCACGACAGCCAGACCCCGATGGTGCGGCTGGCCGACCTGCGCGGCGAGGTGTCGGACGCGAGCACGCTGCGCATGGTCGTGAGCCGCGCCTTCCGCGACTTCAAGGCCTGGGGCATCGAGGTCGGCTGGGGCGAGGACAGCACGCGCGAGCCGCGCTTCCTCAACGCCGAGCGGCGCAGCCAGGGCCCGTTCTGGCTGCCGCCGGCCGAGGCGCGACGCGTGCGCTGCGAGGTCGAGGGGCGCGCTGCGAGCGCGGCCGAGATCGCCTCGTTCCTCGGCCTGCGCGCACGCACGGGCGCGCAGGCCGGTGCCTCGGCACCGCCCGAGGCGGTGCACCTGCAGGACGCGGCCTTCTGGAAGCAGCTCGTGGCCGCGCAGCGGGCCGCGCGCCAGGGCCGGCTGATGACGCCGGTGGCCGCCGGTGCTGGCGACGGCGCGGGCCAGCCGAGCGCGCTCGAATCGATACGGCTCGCGGGCACGCTCGCGGCCAGCGGCTTCCAGCGCGCGCTGGTCACGCTCAACGAGGCCATGCTGTGGCGCCGCCTCGGCGACAACGAACAGGCGCGCCGACAGCTCGAGGTGCTCAAGAAGCAGCGCCTCGCGCACCACGTGGCGGGCAACGACTACCTCGGCGCGATGGAATGCATCGTCTCGGCCTGGTGCGCCTACACCGCGCGCGACCTGCCGCTGGCGCAGTCGCTGCTCGGCGGCATGGCCGACGACCCGGCGCGCAGCGTGGTGCTGCGCCACCATCCCGACGTGCGCTTCGAATGGTGCAACCTGTGGGCGCTCGGTTGCCGCTCGCGCGCGCTGGCGCTCGCGACCGAGGATGCGCCGGCGGCCAGCCTGCTCGCCGAGGAATCGCTGCGCCGCTTCGGCGACGCGCTGACCGCGGCCTTCGAGTCGCACTCCTTCGATGCCGCCCAGCACGTGGCGGCCAACCTCGGCATGGCGGTGTGGCTGTTCGACCGCGTGGGCCTCGCGCTGCCCGCGCTCCCCTCGGCGCCGGCGGGCGGCGCGAAGCGGCGCGGCGATGCTGCGGCCGCCACCGACACCACGCGCCATGCCGTGCAGTGGATCGCCTTCAGCGAATGGCTGTGCGGCCAGGCCGACGGCCAGGGCCGCTCGGCCTGGAACGCGATCTACCTGATGCGCATCGCGCGCGGCCATTGCGGCGCCGAGCCCCGGCCCACGCTCGCGCAGTTCCGCGCCCAGGCGCCGCTCGACCCGGCCGCGATCTCCACGCTGGCCGGTCCGCTCGCCGATGCCTTCGACGCCACGCACTGGCCCGCGCGCTGGGTCGAGGTGGCGCAGGCGCGGCTGGCCGACCACCAGGCCGGCCGCCGCCGCTACCCGGGCCTGCAGCATTGCAGCCTGCTGTTCGAGCATGCGTGGTACGCGGCCCATGCGGGCGACCTGAAGGCGGCCGAACGCTCGCTGGTCACGCTGCGCGAGGCGCTGCCGCAGTTGGTGCCCAGCGACCGCGCCTACTTCGCCGAGTCGTGGAACGACGGCCTGCCGGCCGAGCTGGTGCTCGAGGCGAAGCCGCCGCGGAGACCGGCGGCGCGGCCGAGGAGGAAGACATAGCCGCCCTGAAAAACGCGGGCGAACACACCACCCAACCGTTCACGCTGAGCTTGTCGAAGCGCTGCGCGAGGCTTCGACAAGCTCAGCCCGAACGGTTGGAGAAATCTCGAACGGTTGGAGAAATCTCAGCCGCGCGCCGCGATGCAGTCGATCTCGATGTCGAACGGCCCGAACCAGGCCGGCACGCAGACGAAGATGCGCGCGGGCGGCGAGTCGGGAAAGTAGCGCGCATAGACCGCGTTGACCGCGGCGAACTTCTCCACCGAGGTGCAGTACACGTTGCACTTGAGCGCATTCGCGAGCGACGATCCCGCGGTCTCCAGGCACAGCTTCAGCTGCTTGAGCACCAGCTCGGCCTGCCGCTCGACCGAGGCGCCGACCGCCACCTGCCCGGTCTCGGGATCGAAGGGCGGCAGGCCCGAGACGTAGACGGTGTCGCCGTGGCGCGTGACGATGGAGGCCGGTGCCTTCCAGCGATCGAGCCAGGTGGAGAGCGGTTCGACACGGAGGACTTCGCGCGCGGGCATGGGAGTGCTTTCCTGTTGCGGTGGATGACGATGACCGCGATGGTGTGGTTTTCGTCCCCCGCATGCTTCGTCCCGCGACGAAGCGTTCAGCCGTCCGTACCCGCTCCCCTGCCCAGCGCCAGCCGCACGCGCTCGCGCAGCACCGGCAGCACCTCGCTCTCGAACCACGGATGGCGCTGCTGCCAGCCGGTGTTGCGCGGCGAGGGATGCGGCAGCGGGACGACGCGCGGCGCGAATTCCGCGAAGGCGCGCACGGTCTCGGTCACGCCGTCGCGCGCGCGGCTGCCGAGGTGGCGGCGCTGCGCGTACTGGCCGATCAGCAACGTGAGCTCGACGCGCGGCATCTGCGCCAGCAGCCGCTCGTGCCACAGCGGCGCGCACTCCTTGCGCGGCGGCAGGTCGCCGCTGGTGCCGCGGCCCGGGTAGCAGAAGCCCATGGGCACGAGCGCGATGCGCGAGGCGTCGTAGAACAGCTCGCGCTCCACGCCGAGCCAGCGCCGCAGTTGGTCGCCGCTGCGGTCGTCCCAGGGCACGCCCGTGCGGTGCACCGTCAGGCTCGGCGCCTGGCCGACGATCAGGAGCCGCGCATCCGCGCCGGCCTGCACCACCGGGCGCGGGCCCAGCGGCAGCTGCGCCTCGCAGACGCGGCAGGCGCGGATCTCGGCGAGCAGCGGCTGCACGCGCCTCAGCGGCCGAAAGGCTTGAAGAAGGCGTTGAGCTCGGCCCCGGGCGCGGCGTCGGCGAAGCCGTCGAAGCGGCCCTCGTCGGCCAGCGTGCGCGCGGCGCGGATGAAGCCGCCCCAGGCCGCGCGCGCCATACCGCCACCCACGCTGACGCGGCGCACGCCGAGCGCCTCGATGTCCTTCATCGTGAGTTCGCTGGTCGCGCCGACCAGCAGGTTCACCGGCTTGGGCGCGACCGCCGCGACCACGGCCGCGATCTGCTCGCGCGTCTTGATGCCGGGCGCGTAGAGGCAGTCGGCGCCGGCTTCGGCATAGGCCTTGAGGCGCGCGATCGCGTCGTCGAGGTCGGGCCGGCCGGCGAAGAAGTTCTCGGCGCGGCCGATCAGCAGCGTGTCGCCGCCCGCCGCATCGATGGCGCCGCGCGCGGCACGCATGCGCTCGACCGCGACCTCGATGGGGAACAGCGGCGCGTCGGGGTTACCGGTCGAGTCCTCGATCGACAGGCCGGCCACGCCGGTCTCGACCGCGAGCCGCACGCTCTCGGCCACGGCCCGCGGATCGGCGCCGAAGCCGTTCTCGAAATCGGCATTGACCGGCAGCGAGGTGGCCGCCACCAGTTCGCGCAGGTGCGCGAGCACCGCGTCGCGCGCGATGGCGCCATCGGCCTGGCCGTGCGACCAGGCGAAGCCCGAGCTGGTGGTGGCGAGCGCCTTGTAGCCCAGGCCTTCGAGGTAGCGCGCGCTGCCGGTGTCCCAGGGGTTGGGGATGACGAAGCAGCCCTGGGCATGCAGCGCGCGGAAGGCCGCGCGTTTCTCGGCGACGGTGGGGTTCGTGGGGGTCATGGGAATCTCTTCCTTCTTTCGATGAAATTCGATGCAGGAGCGAAGGGCGCGAAGCCGTTCAGGATAAGCCAGCGCCCGGCTGCGGCGCGCCGGGCGGATGGGCCAGCAGGTGGTCGATGAAGGCGCGCACCGCCGGCAGCATGCCGCGGCGCGAGGCGAACGCCGCCTGGATCTCGCTCGCGGTGCAGGCCCAGTCGGGAAACAGGCGCACCAGGCGGCCCTCGCGCAACTCGTCGCGGCACAGGATCTCGGGCAGCAGCGCCACGCCCAGGCCCTGCAGCGCCACGTGCCGGAGCGCGAACATGTCGTCGGCGACCAGGCGCGGCACGAAGCCCAGTTCGTGCACCTGTTTGCCGCGCTCCAGCCGCCACAGGTGGCGCTCGCCGGTGTCGGGCAGCGAGAGCATCGGCCACGCGGCCAGGTCGTCGAGGCTCGCGGGCGTGCCGAGGCGCTCGAGCAGCGCCGGGCTCGCGAGCAGCACGTCGACCGTGCGGCCCAGCGGCCGCGCGACCAGGCTCGAGTCCTCGAACGGCGGGCGCCGCACGCGCAGCACCACGTCGACGTTCTCCTGCAGCGGATCGACGCGCCGGTGGCTGACCTCGAGTGAGAGCCGCACCTCGGGAAAGGCGCGCATGAAATCGGGGATCAGCGGCGTGAGCCAGAACTGCGCGAGCGTGAAGGGCGCGCTCACGCGCAGCGGCCCCTGCGGCCGCGCGACCGCCTGGCGCACCACGTCGAAGGCCTCCTCGCCCGCGGCCACCGTGGCCTGGCAGCGCTCGTAGAACTGCTCGCCGACATGGGTCAGCAGCAGCCGGCGCGAGCTGCGCTGCAACAGCCGCACGCCCAGCCGTTCCTCGAGCTGCGCGACGCGGCGGCTCAGGCGCGACTTGGGAATGCCCAGGTGCCGGCTCGCGGCGCTGAAGCCCTGCTGCTGCACCACGTGCGCGAACAGCGCGAGGTCGTTGAAGTCGTCCATGTCTCCTGTTCCGCTGGCAGAACGATCCGTTCTTTTTCGGCGGATTGTTGTCTTTTCGTTCCATCAGCATCATCGATCGCTTCCTATCGGTCAATGTCCACGCCCATGAAAATCGCCAGCTTCCATCACCGCGGTGCCCTTCGCTTCGGCGTGGTCCGAAACGACGACGTGCTCGACGCCAGCGCGCTGCCCGGGGCGCCGGCCGGCGTGCGCGAACTGCTGGCGCGCGGCGACGAGGGCCTGGCCTGGCTGCGCGGAGCCATCGAGACGGCACCGCGCCTGCCGCTGGCCGATGTGAAGCTCGCGGCGCCGGTGCCCGCGCCGCGCAAGTTCCTCGGCCTCGGCGGCAACTACGCCTCGCACCTCGAGGAGGCCGCGAAGCTCGGCCTCGTGCGGCCGCCGGGACAGGTGTGGTTCAACAAGCAGGTGTCGTGCGTGGCCGGCCCCTTCGACGAGGTGCACCGGCCGCGCGTGTCGGCGCAGTTCGACTACGAGGGCGAGCTCGGCGTGGTCATCGGCCGGCGCTGCCGCCATGTGCGCGCCGAGGAGGCGATGGCCATGGTCGCGGGCTACGTGGTGGTCAACGACATGAGCGTGCGCGACTGGCAACTGCGCGCGCCCACGCACACCTTGGGCAAGTCCTTCGACACCCACGGCCCCTTCGGCCCCTGGCTGGTGACGCGCGACGAGATTCCCGACCCGCATGCGCTGCGGCTGCGCACCTGGGTCAACGGCGAGCTGCGCCAGGACGGCAACACGGCCCAGATGATCCATCGCATCGAGGCCATGCTGGTCGAACTGAGCACCGCCTTCACGCTCGAGCCCGGCGACGTGCTGAGCACCGGCAGCCCCGCGGGCGTCGGCGGCCTGATGGACCCGCCGCGCTATCTGGTGGCGGGCGACGTGGTGCGCGTGGAGATCGAGGGCATCGGCCACATCGAGAACCGCGTGGTGGAAGAACCCCTGGAGACCGCCCGATGAACGACCCCCAACGCGCCCTGCCCGACCTCGCCTCCGCCGCACTGCGGCCCGTGAAGCTCGCCCACGTGGTGCTGCGCGTGGCCGAGCTCGCGCGTTCGCGCGCCTGGTACCTCGCGGTGCTGCAGGCGCGCGTGGCCTTCGAGAACGAGATGCTGTGCTTCCTGAGCTACGACGACGAGCACCACCGCATCGGCCTGATCGCGCGCCCCGACCTGGGCCGCGAGGCCGATGCGAACACCGGGCTCGAGCACATCGCCTTCACCTACGGCTCGCTGGCCGCGCTGCTCGCCAACCACCGGCGGCTGGCCGCGCTCGGCATCGTGCCCTACTGGTGCATCAACCACGGGCCGACGATCTCGATGTACTACCGCGACCCCGACGGCCATCGGCTCGAGCTGCAGCACGACGTGTTCGCGACCGCCGCCGAGGTCGACGCCTTCTTTGCCGGCGGTGCCTATGCCGAGAACTTCATGGGCGTGGTGTTCGACCCCGTGGACCTGGCCGCGCGCTTCGAGGCCGGCGAGCCGCTGGCTTCGCTGACCGCGCGGCCCGGCCTGCCAGCAGGCAAGGGGCCGTGGGACATGTTCGTGCCCTGACAAGGTGTGGGGCGGGCTCAGCACTCCACCACGTTGACCGCGAGCCCGCCGAGCGAGGTCTCCTTGTAGGTCGACTTCATGTCCTCGCCGGTCTGCTTCATGGTGCGGATCACGGCATCGAGCGAGACGTAGTGGCTGCCGTCGCCGCGCAACGCCATGCGCGCCGCGTTGATCGCCTTCACCGCGCCCATCGCATTGCGTTCCACGCAGGGGATCTGCACCATGCCGCCGACCGGGTCGCAGGTCAGGCCGAGGTTGTGCTCCATGCCGATCTCGGCCGCGTTCTCGACCTGCGCCGGCGTGCCGCCGAGCACCGCGGCCAGCGCGCCGGCCGCCATCGAGCAGGCCACGCCGACCTCGCCCTGGCAGCCGACCTCGGCGCCCGAGATCGAGGCGTTGGTCTTGTAGAGCATGCCGATCGCCGCGGCCGTGAGCAGGAAGTCGACGATGCCCGCGTCGCTCGCGCTCGGCACGAAGCGCTGGTAGTAGTGCATCACGGCCGGCACCACGCCGGCCGCGCCGTTGGTGGGCGCGGTCACCACGCGACCGCCGGCCGCGTTCTCCTCGTTCACGGCCATCGCGAAGGCATTGACCCAGTCCATGGCCGCGAGCGGATCGGCCGCGCCGGCCTGCGCCAGCAGCTCGCGGTGCAGCTCGCCCGCGCGCCGGCGCATGCGCAGCGGGCCGGGCAGCGATTGCGCGGCCAGCGGGTTGTCGATGCCGAAGCCGCGCTGCACGCACTGCTGCATCACGCCCCAGATGCGCAGCAGGCCCGCGCGCACCTCGGCCTCGGGACGCCAGGCGCATTCGTTGCGCAGCACCAGCGCGGCCACCGAGAGGCCGTTCGCCGCGCATTGCGCCATCAGCTCGTCGCCGGTCGAGAACGGATGCGGCACCGCCACCGCCGCGGTCTGCGCCACGGCCTGGCCGCCCTCGACGACGAAGCCGCCGCCGACCGAGAAATAGCGGCCCTCGGCGAGCACCGCATCGTCGGCCGCGAAGGCCGTGAAGCGCATCGCGTTGGGATGCTCGGGCAGCGATTCCTCGCCGCGAAACACGATGTCGCGCACGCGGTCGAAGGCGATCGGCGTGGTGCCCAGCAGCATCAGCGTGCCGCCGCGGCGCAGCGCCTCGAGCCGCGGCTGCACGGTCTCGGGCCGCACCGTGTCGGGCGCGTCGCCGAACAGGCCGAGGATCACGCCCTGGTCGGTCGCATGGCCATGGCCGGTGGCGCCGAGCGAGCCGAACAGGTCGACGCGCAATCGCGCGACGCGCTCGAGCAGGCCCCGCTGCTCGAGCGAGCGCGCGAACAGCAGCGCCGCGCGCATCGGGCCCACGGTGTGCGAGCTCGAGGGCCCGATGCCGATCTTGAAGATGTCGAAGGCGGACAGCATCAGCGCATCATGCGGCCGGAAGCTGCTGCTTGACCAGTGCCACCCAGTAGGCCGCGCCCAGCGGCAGGATGTTGTCGTTGAAGTCGTAGTAGGGGTTGTGCACGTTCGGATCGTTCGGGCCTTCGCCCGCGCCGATGCCGATGTAGGCGCCCGGACGCTTCTGCAGCATGAAGGCGAAGTCCTCCGAGCCCATGGCCGGCGGGATGTCGGTCAGCACCTGTTCGCGCTCGACCAGGCTGGCGGCCGCGGCGATCGCCGCATCGGTCTCGGCCGGCGTGTTGACCACGCCCGGATAGCCGCGGCGGTAGTCGAGCGCCACCTTCGCGCCGTGGGTGGCGGCCACGCCCTCGCAGATCTGCTGCATCGCGGCCTGGGTCTTGTCCTGGATCGCGGCATCGAGCGTGCGCACGGTGCCGCGCAGCACCACGGTCTCGGGGATCACGTTCCAGGTGTCGCCGCCATGGATCTGCGTGACGCTGACCACGGCCGAGTCGGTGGCGCCGGTGCGGCGGCTCACGATGGTCTGCAGCGCATTGATGAGCTGCGCCGAGACCACCACCGAGTCGATACCGGTCTCGGGCATGGCGCCGTGGCTGCCCTTGCCGGTGACCACGATCTCGAAGGTGTCGAGGTAGGCGGTCATGGTGCCCTTGCGGATCGCGAAGCGGCCGCGCGGCAGGCTCGGGAAGTTGTGCATGCCGTAGACGGCATCGGCGGGAAACCGGTCGAACAGGCCTTCCTCGACCATCACGCGGCCGCCGCCCTCGTTTTCCTCGGCCGGCTGGAACACGAAGTGCACCGTGCCCTTGAAGGGCTTGTGGCGCGACAGGTGCTCGGCCGCGCCCAGCAGCATCGCGGTGTGGCCGTCGTGGCCGCAGGCGTGCATCTTGCCCACGCACTTGGAGGCATGGGCCTGCGTGCCCAGCTCCTGCATGTTGAGCGCATCGAGGTCGGCGCGCAGCGCGATGCTCGGGCCCTCGCCATTCGAAAGCGTGCCGACCACGCCGGTGCCGGCCAGGCCGCGGTGCACCGGCAGGCCCATCAGCATCAGCGCGTTGGCGACCACGTTGGCGGTGCGGTGCTCCTCGAACGCGGTCTCGGGATTGGCGTGGATGTCGCGGCGCCAGGCCTGCATGCGCGCGCGGGTGTCTTCGGCGATTTCGGGGTCGCGGTACATGGTGGGGTTCTCTCGTGGGGTCAGTGGAAGAATTCGGCAATCAGCGTGGCGCCGAGGAAGGTGCCGGCCGTGGCGGTCAGCGACACCACCACGATGCGCCAGCCGAGCTGGCGGAACACCGGCAGGTCCTTCGCGACCGAGAAGCCGGCCAGCGGCAGCACCGGCGTGGTGAAGGCCAGGAAGTTGAGCTTGGCGGTGAGCGCGATCAACGCGTCGGAGAACGGCAGCAGGCCCGGGATGCCCACCACCGTGGCCACCACCGACAGCACCAGCACCATCGGCAGGCGCGGCACCAGGCGCTTGAGGCCCTCGACCGCCAGCGCGATCGCCACCACGGCCAGCATGCCCTCGAGCGAGACCAGCGGCGGCACCTTGTAGGTCAGCGAATTGCCGATCAGCACGCCACCGCCCACCACGGCCCAGGCGATCAGCGTGTCGCGCAGCGGCAGCGCGCCGCCGTGCGCCACGCTGACCTGCGACATGGCGGCGGTGCCCGCATCGGGCGCGCCGCGCTTCGAGAAGCGGCCCAGCACCGGCTCGAGCTTGCCGTAGAGCCAGGAGCACAGCGGCAGCGAGAGGAACAGCGTGAAGTAGAAGCCCGCGACCGTGGTCAGCAGGTTCGAGGCGGCGGCGATGGCCGTGAGCTGCGGCAGCATCTCGGCCGGCTGCTGCGCGGCGATGGCGCCCAGCGCGGCCGCCATCAGGCTGCCCGAGCCCACGCCGGCGCCCATGGCCAGCGAGCGCGGATCGAAGACGTGCAGGCTGGCGATGAAGCCCGCCAGCACCGCGATGAACAGCGCGCCCAGCACGGTGCCGGTGATGTATTCGGCCAGCACGCCGCGGCCCTCGGGCGAGGCCATGCCGTACTTCTCGCCGATGATCACCAGGTTGCCTTCGCGCCCCACCGAGAAGGTGGCGCCCACGGCCTCGCGCTTGATGCCCAGCAGCAGCGCCAGCGGCAGGCCCAGCGCCAGGGTGCCGAGCGCATGGCCGAACTCCTGGAACAGCAGCGCCCAGCCGGCCTGCTTGACCTGCGGCAGCGCGGCGCCGACCGTGAGGCCCAGCTTCACCACGAACAGCAGCAGGCCCGCGTTGAGCAGGCCGCCCGCGAAGGACTGCTCGGCGGTGGCGACGCGCGCCACGCCCGGCACGCGGCGGTGCGCGATGCCCCAGACCGCGGCGATCAGCAGCGCCCACAGCATCGGCAGCAGCGCCACCTTGCCGGGGCCGACGCTGAACTGCACCGGGCCGACCAGCTCGGCCGCGGCCACGATGGCCAGCGTGACGACCGCGAGCTTGAGTTTTCCGGAAGCGCCGGAGGGCGCGGCCGTGACGGGAACGGAGGCGGCGGAGGTCATGGGTGGGGCGTCGGTCTGGAGCCGTGGGTGAAGCCTTTGCTGGCGGATGGCGGCGAGTTTCTCCATGTAGGCCTATTGCATCAATGACCGCAAATCGGGATATTCGATGCATTGAATGCAACACTCAGGAGACCGGGCATGGACGACAGGCTCGACACGCGCCGCGTGCGCTACTTCATGCAGGTGCTCGACAGCGGCTCGGTGCGCGGCGCGGCCGACGTGCTCGACATGGACCCTTCGGCCGTCAGCCGCGCGATCGGCATCCTCGAGCAGGAGTGCGGCGTGCCGCTGCTCGAGCGCCATGGCCGCGGCGTGGTGCCCACCGACGCAGGCGAGATGCTGGCCGGCTACGTGCGCCGCCAGAACAGCCAGAAGCAGCACCTGATGGCGCAGATGGACAGCATCCGCAAGATCGAGCGCGGCCACATCGACATCGTGGTGGGCGAGGGCTACGTCGACTGGCTGATGCGCCACAGCCTGCGCGAGTTCATGACCACGCACCCGGGGATCACCATCGACCTCGACGTGGCCAGCACCGACGAGATCGTGCGCCGCGTGGTCGAGGAGCGCGCCCACATCGGCATGCTGTTCCAGCCGCCGCGCGACGAGCGGCTGACCTCGCACCAGTCGCATCCGCAGCCGATCCAGGCGCTGGTGCTGCGCTCGCACCCGCTCGCGCAGCTGGGCCGCCCGCTCAAGCTCGCCGACCTGCTGCCCTACCCGGGCGCCACCCTGCACCGCAACTTCGGCGTGCGCCAGCACATCGAGGCCGCCGAGATCAGCGAGGGCGTGCGGCTGCCCTCGCTGCTGACCACCACCTCGTTCGGCGCGCTCGGCCATTTCGTCTCGGCCGGGCTGGGCTACACGCTGGGCACGCGGATCTCGCTGACGCCGAATTCCGACCATCCCGAGCTGATCGAGCTGCCGATGAAGAACCCGCTGCTGTCGCAGGGCCGCTCGCACATCGTGTCGCGCCACGGGCGCCTGCTGTCGCCGGCCGCGGCCGAGCTGCTGCGCTGCGTGGTGCGCGACATGAAGCGCTACGCGGACACCGGGCCGGCCAAGGCGCCCAAAACGCGCCAGCCGGCGCCGCGCACGCGCGCGGCCGCCGCTTGAGGAAGGCGCGGGGAGATCGTTGCGCGCGGCGGGCATCGGTGGTCTGATCGCCCCCCATGTCCTACCTGCTCCCGCTCTTCGTCCACCTGCTGTGCGCCGCCTTCTGGGTCGGCGGCATGGCCCTCATGCACTTCGCGGTGCGCCCGGCCGCCGTCGCCACGCTCGAGCCGCCGCTGCGCCTGCGCATGATGGCCGCGACGCTGCGGCGCTTCTTCGTCGGTGTCGATGCCTCGGTCACGCTGCTGTTCGTGACGGGCGTGGCGATGATCCTGGCCACGGGCGGCTTCCGCGGCGTGCACTGGCGCGTCGAGGCGATGATGGGCCTCGCGATCGTGATGGCCGCGATCTACGTCTACATCCGCGCCTCGGTGTTCCGCGCGATGCGGCGCGCGGTCGACGACGGCGCCTGGCCGGTGGCCGCCGGACGGCTCGACCTGGTGCGCAAGCTCGTGAGCCTGAACCTGGTGCTGGGCGTGGCGGTGTTCGCGGTGGCGGTGCTGGGGCGCGGCTAGGCCGCTGCTGGCCCCTTGAGCTCGACGCCGTTGCCGTCGGGATCGCGCAGATAGATCGAGGGCCCCGTGCCCTCGGCCCCGTAATTGTTCTGCACCTCGCCGTCGACCTCGACGCCATGGCGCGCCATGCGCTCGCGGATCGCGGCCTCGTCGAAGGGCTCGATGCGCAGGCACAGGTGGTCGAGGTTGCGGCCCTCGCGGCCGGCCAGCGCGCCGCCCGCGCGACCGAGCTTGCCCTCGTGCGTGACGAGGTCGATCAGGCTCTCGCCCGCGCGCAGGTGCACCAGGCCGAGGTCGTCGCGCCGCTTGTCGACCGTGCAGCCGAGCACGCCCACATAGAAGGCGATGGCGCGCTCGGCATCGCGCACGCGCAGCACGATGTGATCGATGCGCCGCAGCGCGAACGGCGCGGCATCGGAAGGATCATCGTGCGGGCGGGTCATGCCCGCCAGTGTGTCAGACCACGCCCGAGGCGCGCAATGCCTCGAAACGCGCCGCGTCGATGCCCATCTCGGCGAGCACCTCGCGCGTGTGCTGGCCCAGCGCGGGCGGCGCGCGGCGCAGCACCGGCGGCGTGGCCGACAGGCGCAGCGGGCTCGCCACGCCGGTGATGGCCGTGATGCCGTCGCCCGCGTCGCGCGGCAGCGTGACCGCGAGGCCGCGCGCCTTGACCTGCGCATCGTCGAAGGCCTGCGCGATGTCGTTGATCGGGCCGCAGGGCACGGCCTTGTCCTCGAGCAGCGCGACCCAGTCGGCCGTGGTGCGCGTGCGCGTGAGTTCTTCCATCATCGGGATCAGCACGCCGCGGTGTTTCACGCGCAGGGTGTTGCTCGCGAAGCGCGCATCGTTGGCCCAGCCGGGCTGGCCCGCGGCCTCGCAGAAGCGCGCGAACTGGCCGTTGTTGCCGATCGCCAGCAGCATCGCGCCGTCCAGCGTCGGGAAGTCCTGGTAGGGCGCGAGGCTCGGATGGGTGTTGCCCTGGCGCGCCGGCGCCTTGCCGGTGTTGAGGAAGGCGCTGGCCTGGTTGGCGAGGATCGCCATGCCCACGTCGAGCAGCGCCATGTCGATGTGCTGGCCTTCGCCGGTGCGGTGCCGCACCTGCAGCGCGGCGAGGATCGCGGTGCTCGCGTAGACGCCGGTGAAGATGTCGGTGAGCGCGACGCCCACGCGCAGCGGGCCGCCGCCGGGCTCGCCGTCGGGGCGGCCGGTGATGCTCATCATGCCGGTCATGGCCTGGATCATCAGGTCGTAGCCCGCGCGCTCGGCATAGGGGCCGTCGTTGCCGAAGCCGGTGACGCTGCAGTAGATGAGCCGCGGGTTGGCGCGGCGCAGCGTCTCCTGGTCGAGGCCGTACTGCTTGAGGCCGCCGGTCTTGAAGTTCTCGACCACCACGTCGGCCTGCGCCGCCATCTGCCTGAGCAGCGCCTGGCCGTCGGGCGTGGCCATGTCGATAGTGACCGAGCGCTTGTTGCGGTTGCAGGCGGTGAAGTAGCTGGCCTGGTCGCTGTCGTTGCCGTTCGCGTCCTTCACGAAGGGCGGGCCCCAGGTGCGGGTGTCGTCGCCGACGCCGGGACGCTCGATCTTGACGACATCGGCGCCCAGGTCCGCGAGGATCTGCGTGCACCACGGGCCCGCGAGCACGCGGGACAGATCGAGAACCTTGATGCCGTCGAGGGCTGCTTGGGTCATGGCGATGCGGTTGGAATTCGGGCTGCCCGGACGCGAAGAACGCGAAGGTTCCGCGAAGGGCGCAAAAGATTCATTTCAAGGAAGATGGACTTCCCTTCGCGTCCTCTGCGTCCGGAAGTCCGTGTCTGGCTTCAGTTCGCGAACGCGGCGATGCCCGTGATCGCGCGACCGAGGATCAGCGCATGGATGTCGTGCGTGCCTTCGTAGGTGTTCACGACCTCGAGGTTCACGAGGTGGCGCGCCACGCCGAATTCGTCGCTGATGCCGTTGCCGCCCATCATGTCGCGCGCCAGGCGGGCGATGTCGAGGGCCTTGCCGCAGTTGTTGCGCTTCATGATCGAGGTGATCTCGACCGCGGCCGTGCCTTCGTCCTTCATGCGGCCCAGGCGCAGGCTGCCCAGCAGGCCCAGCGAGATCTCGGTCTGCATGTCGGCCAGCTTCTTCTGGATCAGCTGGTTGGCGGCCAGCGGGCGGCCGAACTGCTTGCGGTCCAGCGTGTACTGGCGCGCGCGGTGCCAGCAGTCCTCGGCGGCGCCGAGCGCGCCCCACGAGATGCCGTAGCGGGCGCTGTTGAGGCAGGTGAACGGACCCTTGAGGCCCTGCACCTCGGGGAAGGCGTTCTCTTCGGGGCAGAACACGTTGTCCATCACGATCTCGCCGGTGATGCTGGCGCGCAGGCCGACCTTGCCGTGGATCGCCGGGGCGCTCAGGCCCTTCATGCCCTTCTCGAGCACGAAGCCGCGGATCGGGCCGACGGCGCCGCTCTCGCTGACTTCCTTGGCCCAGACCACGAACACGTCGGCGATCGGCGAGTTGCTGATCCACATCTTGCTGCCGGTGAGCGCGTAGCCGCCCGGCACCTTCTTGGCGCGCGTGGCCATGCTGCCGGGGTCGGAGCCGTGGTCGGGCTCGGTCAGGCCGAAGCAGCCGATCCATTCGCCGGTGGCGAGCTTGGGCAGGAACTTCTGCTTCTGGCCTTCGGTGCCGAATTCGAAGATCGGCACCATCACCAGCGAGCTCTGCACGCTGGCCATCGAGCGGTAGCCCGAATCGACGCGCTCGACCTCGCGCGCGATCAGGCCGTAGGCCACGTAGTTGAGGCCGGGGCCGCCGTACTGCTCGGGGATCGTCGGGCCCAGCAGGCCCAGCGAACCCATCTCGCGGAAGATCGCCGGGTCGGTCTCGCCAGTGCGGAAGCCCTCGAGCACGCGCGGTGCCAGGCGCTCCTGGCAGTAGGCATTGGCCGCGTCGCGGATCATGCGCTCGTCGTCGGTGAGCTGCTGGTCGAGCAGGAAGGGGTCGTCCCAGTGGAAGGAAGCTTTGGCGGCCATGCGGCTGTCTCCGGAAAAGGGGAAAGAGGGGGATCGGGCGATCCTAGCGAGGCATGGGGCGCGGCGCAAACGATGAATCCTCACCCAGATATGCGAATCCAGAATGTCTTGGGCCTTGCCGGACCCGTGCTTTCATTGATGAAAGCCCTGCGTCAGTCATACACTCGCGGCATACATGCGCCGCAAGATCCCGCCCCTGCAGACCCTCGTGTGCTTCGACGCGGCCGCGCGCCACGAGAGCTACACGCGCGCCGCGCAGGAACTCGCGCTCACCCAGAGCGCGGTGTCGCGCCAGATCGGCACGCTCGAGGCCTTCCTCGGCGTGGCGCTGTTCCGCCGCACGCGCCACGGTGTGGCGCTGACCGCGAGCGGCGCGGCCTATGCGCGGCAGACCGCCAAGCGGCTCGAGGCGATGGAGCGCGACACGCTCGATGCGATGGCGCACCAGGGCGAGGGTGGCTCGCTGTCGCTGGCGGCCGTGCCCACCTTCGCCACCCGCTGGCTGATGCCGCGGCTCAAGGGCTTCGCGGCGCTGCAGCCCGACGTGGTGGTGCACATCGAGACGCGCACCCGGCCCTTCCTGTTCGCCGACGCGGAGTTCGACGCCGCGCTCTACGCGGGCACGGTGGCGCAGGTGCAGAACTGGGCCGGCACGCACGCGCTGCCGCTGATGCAGGAGGACGTGGTGCCGGTCTGCAGCCCCGCGCTGCTGCCGCGCGGCAAGCCGGTCTCGCCCACGGCCATCGCGCACATGCCGCTGCTGCAGCAGAGCACGCGACCCGATGGCTGGCGCCAGTGGTTCGATGCGCAGCAGGTCGACGCGCCGAACGCGCGCGGCGGCCCGCGCTACGAGCTGTTCTCGATCCTGGCCGCGGCCGCCTCGCAGGGCCTGGGCGTGGCGCTGATGCCGACCATGCTGGTGGCCGACGAACTCGCGCGCGGTGAGCTGGTGGTGGCCTGCCCGCGGCCGCTCGCGGGCGAGCGCGCCTACTACCTCGTGACACCCGAGCGCGCGGACCAGCGGCCGCTGCTGAAGTTCTTCAGCGACTGGCTGCTCGGACAGGCCCGCCGGGGTTGAAGACGATGCCGCGCTGCGGCTCGCGACGCAGCCGCGGCTGTCGGTGCTCGAGGCCGTGGTGTCGGTCGGCTTCCGTTCGGGCGAGGCCTTCTCGCGCGCCCTCCGTGCGCGCTTCGGCAGCGCGCCCAGCAGCTGGCGGGCGGGCGCTACGCGGCGCTGCGCTTCCGCGGCCTGCCGGCCGAGATCAACACGGCCTGGACGCGCCTCTTGCGCGACTGGCTGCCGGGCAGCGGCTTCCAGTTCGACAACCGGCCGGCCTTCGAGCACTACGCGGCGAGCTACGCCTACGACGACAACACGCACGCCTTCGAGTGCGACATCTGCATTCCGATCGCGCCGCTGTGAGGCATTGCCGATCCGGAATCAACGCGCTGGCGTCTTCGGTCGCCGGGTGCGGGGCGGCTTGAACGGCCCGGCCACTTTTTCGAGCCACGCATCGCAGACCGCTCGCAGTTCGGGGTCCACGTCGAACTGGGGATCGCGCGCATCGAACAACACCGCTTTCTTCGCCTGCGCTCGCACCAGCGCGAAGGCGTTCTTTTCCGAGCGGCTGTTGTCGAACATCAGCGTCATGTTCGCGATCGACGCGGCGTTTCCGACCGCCGCCTGCGTGCGCGGAAAACGCTCGATCAACTTCCTGAGCTCCACATCGTGGCCGCCTTGCTGCTTGCGCGTGCTCACGCGAAAGACGGACAGGTCGACCGAGACCAGTCCGATGAAGAGCAGCACGACGAAATAGCCCGCCTCCTGCATCGCACGGATGTCGTCCGCCTTCGACGCATGACCGCCGCCGGGCAGCGGCTTCCAGTGGGAGAAGACCGTCTCGAATGCGAAGGGCATGCGCTGGTCCATCACCAGGCTCTTGAAGGCGCGCACGCCTTTCTGGGACAGCGCCTGCCACCGCTCGTCATCGTCGCGCAGGCGTTCGGCCCACGTCGGGATGCGCCCCGTGAGCGGATCGGCATCCGGCAGGATGGACATCATCATGCGGTCGGCGTTGACCAGCGGCATGCGCAGCGATTCCGCGAGGCGCGAATACCAGAGCGTCGATTTGCCGGACCCGTTGTGGCCAGCCAGCACGAACGCCACCGGACGCGGCCCCTGCGTCTGCGCCAGCAGCTTCTCGAGCCGGGGTGGGGGTAGGCGTCGACTCACGCCTTGCTGGCGCGGAACCTGCCGTCGACCATGCGGCCGATGACCTTGGTGCCATCGGCCGCCTCGCGCACGACCTTGCTCAAGTCCTGAGGGTAGGCGGAGTAGGCGTAGACCTTGGCCGCGTTCGGCCCGCGAAAGACTTCCGACCGATCGATGCCGGGCTTGCCCAGTGCGCGAGCCGCCTTCTTCAACAGCACCGTGGTCTTGTCTTCGGGACGAACGACCGGACGCGGCGACTTGCCGACCTTGACCAATGCCATGCCGCGTCCCAGCGCGGCAACGGAACGTCCCTGCACCAAGTGCCCGGCGGGGTTCTCGTGTGGAATGGGTTTTTCGCGCGCCATGGCCGGATGATCGCTCAAAAGGCAGGATGCCCGCCGAAAAGGGAAGGCAAGACCGTGCCAAAAACCCGCGTCCGGAAACGGCCAGCCCGCGCCCGCCGGCCGCGCCACACTCGCGCCATGCCCTCCCCCGCTTCCGTGATCGATGCGCTCGACTGGCCCCGCATCGAAGCCGACCTCGCCGCGCGCGGCTGCGCCACCACCGGCCGCCTGCTCGGTCCGCGCCAGTGCGCGGCGCTGGCCGCGATGTACGACGAACCGCGTCATTTCCGCAGCCGCGTGGTGATGCAGCGCCATGGCTTCGGCCAGGGCGAGTACCAGTACCTCGCCTATCCGCTGCCCGAGCCGGTCGCGGCCTGGCGCGCCTCGCTCTATCAGCGGCTCGCGCCGCTGGCCAATGCCTGGGCCCGGGCGATCGGCCTGCCGGCGGACTATCCCGCCGCGCACGAGGACTACCTCGCGCGCTGCCATGCGGCCGGCCAGCAGCGGCCGACGCCGCTGCTGCTGCGCTACGACGAGAGCGACTACAACTGCCTGCACCAGGACCTGTACGGCGAACTGCAGTTCCCGCTGCAGCTCACGGTGCTGCTGAGCCGGCCCGGCGAGGACTTCACGGGCGGCGAGTTCGTGCTGACCGAGCAGCGCCCGCGCATGCAGTCGCGCGCCGAGGTGGTGCCGCTGGCGCAGGGCGAGGCGGTGATCTTCGCGGTCAACCAGCGGCCCGTGACGGGCACGCGCGGCAGCTACCGCGTGACGATGCGCCACGGCGTGAGCCGCGTGCGCTCGGGCCGGCGCCAGACGCTGGGGCTGATCTTCCACGACGCCCAGTAGGCGCGCTGCGCCGCCGAATCTCCGACTGTCCCGGCACAGCTTTCGCCCACTTCGAGGCAGTGGAGCGAGATCCGCCCCGCATCCGGCACTCGCCAGCATTTCCGACGCACTGATCGGACAGCGAGACCGCCGGCCGCCGATCCGTGGCCCTCCGGCCGCGGATGCGCTCAGCAGGACAGGGAGCAGTATGAACAGATATCCGTCCGGCGCGCCGGACCCGGCCGCGCGGCCGTCTTCCGAAGCGACCGCGCCTGTCACACGGTCGTGGGATTTCGGCCTCGCCTCGAACCCGGCGCCTTCGCGGCGCCGCACGCGCCACTTCCGGGTCGACGTGGGCACCATCGTGAGCGTGGTCGCGCTCACGCAATCGCTGCTGCTGGTCTCGCTCGGCTACTGGGGCTCGCAGCGGCTGGTCTCGCGCATCGGGGTGTCGGCCCACAAGTCGAACCACGACCGCACCGAGGACAAGGTGAACGCCTTCCTCGCGAAGGCCGAGTCGGTGGTCGGCGCGGTCGCCGGCACGCCGAGCCTGCGGCCAGTGGGCGAGCAAGGCGTGTGGACGGCCGAGATGCTCTGGACCATGCTGCAGCAGTCGCCCGAACTCGACAGCCTCTACGTCGCGAACGACGAGGGACAGATGCTGATGGCGTTGCGCTATCCCGCGCCGGCGATCCGCCTCATCGCGCCCGAGCGCGGCGTCACCACCGAGACCTGGCAGTACAAGCGCCCTCCCGAGGTCGAGCTGGAGGCCGAACCGCAGCAGCGCTACCAGACGATCCGGCTCGAGGCCTTCCAGAGCGACTACGACCCGCGCACGCGCGCCTGGTACCTTGGTGCCCGCGCGGCCAAGGGCGCGGTGTGGACGCAGCCCTATGTCTTCGCGGCCGCGCAGGAACTGGGCGTGACCTACGCGCTGCCGAGCCGGCGCCGCTACGCCGACGGCAATCCGCAGGCGCTGGTGGTGGCCGGCGACGTGTCGCTGGGCCGGCTCTCTGACTTCGTGCGCCAGTTCAGCAGCAGCGGCTTCGGCGGCAGCGCGCTGCTCTCGGCCGACCACCGCGTGCTCGCGCGCAGCGACCTGCCGGGCGTGCAGCACCAGCTCGAGGCGCCCACGGGCGTGCTCGGCGAGCTGCACCAGCACATGGTGGCCGACGGCACCACGGGTCACACGGCCGACACCGCGTTCTCGTTCGGCCACGAAGGAAAGCGCTACCTGGCCCAGACCTCGCGCATCGCGGCCACCGGCTGGGAACTGGTGAGCTGGGTGCCCGAGGACGCGCTGCTCGGCGACCTGCGCCGCGCAGTGCTGTGGTCGATGCTGCTGGTGCTGGGCTTCCTCGCGGTGGCGCTCGCAATTTCTCTGCGGCTGTCGAAGCTGGTAACGGCGCCGGTCGAGAACCTGTCGCGCATCGCGCGCCGCATCGGCATGCTCGAACTCGACAGCCTGCCGCGCGAGCCGAGCCGGGTGCTCGAGATCCAGCACCTGGACCAGGCGCTCGACGAATCGGCGCGCAGCCTCAAGGCCTTCAGCAAGTTCGTGCCGGTGGACGTGATCAACCAGCTGATCGCGCAGGGCCATGCGCTCGCGCCCAACGGCTCGCCGCGCCGCGTGACGGTGATGTTCACCGACGTGGAGGGCTTCACGAGCATCTCGGAGTCGATGCCACCCGCGGTGCTGGTGGGCCAGCTCACCGAATACTTCAACCTCGCGGCGCGCGTGTTCGCGCGCCATGGCGGCGTGATCGACAAGTTCATCGGCGACGGGATCATGGTGCTGTGGGGCGCGCCCGCCGACCTGCCCGATGCCGAGTACAAGGCCTGCCTCGCGGCGCTCGAGCTGCAGGCCGAGATGCAGGCGCTCAACCGGCAGTGGCTGAGCCAGGCGTTGCCCGAGTTCCGCACCCGCGTGGGCATCCACACCGGCATGGTGATCGCGGGCGTGCTGGGCTCGAACGACCGGCTGTCGTACACGGCCTTCGGCGACGTGATCAACGTGGCGAGCCGCATCGAGGGCATCAACAAGCAGCTCGGTACGCAGCTGCTGGTGTCGGAGGTGACCCATGCCGGGATCAAGGGCCGGCTGGCGACGCGCCGCGTCGAGGAGCAGGTGGAGCTGCGCGGTCGGCAGACGAAGATGGTGCTCTACGAACTTCTACATTGAAGATCAGCGCGGCGGCGCGGGCGTGACGCGCACCAGCACCAGGTCGGCGCGCGCGCCCTGGCCCTGCGTGAGCACGCTGTACTGCGTGTCGTTGATGAACAGCAGCTGCTCGCCGCGCACGATGCGGGCGGCCACGGCGTAGCGCATGCGCGGATCGATGCGCGCCGCGTCGACCTGCAGCGTGTAGGCGAACGGCGGCTGGCGGCCGTCGGCGCGGATGCGCTGCTCGGCCAGCACGACCGAGGGCGCGTCCATGCGCGAGACGTCGAGCAGCTGCACGCGCACCTCGGCCGCGGGATCGAGCGCGATGCGCTCGCGGTAGCTCACGGTGCCGCTCACGACGAGCGGCGCGGCCGCGGCCGCGGGCGCCGGGGAGGAGGAGGTGGCGCAGGCGCTCAGGAGCGCGGCGCCGGCCGCGCCGGTGGCGATCGCGAGAAGGACTACGTTGCGTCTGGAAAGCATCGCGCCATCATACGGACGCGCGCTGCGCCGCGAAGGCCACGTACCAGTCGAGGCTGCCGGGGTTGGCCATCGCCTCGCGGTTCACCACCTTCTCGATCGGCTGGCCCAGCAGCAGCTTCTTGATCGGCAGTTCCTGCTTCTTGCCCGAGAGGGTGCGCGGGATCTCGGCCACCTGGAAGATGTCGTTGGGCACGAAGCGCGGCGACAGCGAGGTCTTGATCGCATGGTTGAGCCGCGCGCGCACCGCATCGTCGAGCGCGACGCCCGGGCGCAGCACCACGAACAGCGGCATGTAGCTCTCGCGGCCCAGGTACTCGAGGTCGACCACCATCGAGTCGAGCACCTCGGGCAGGCCCTCGACCGCGCTGTAGATCTCGCTGGTGCCCATGCGCAGGCCCTGGCGGTTGATGGTGGCGTCGCTGCGGCCGTAGATGATGCAGCCGCCGTCGTTGCCGATCCGGATCCAGTCGCCGTGGCGCCAGACGCCGGGGTAGGTGTCGAAATAGCTCGAGACGTAGCGCGCATTGCCCTCGTCGCCCCAGAAGTAGAGCGGCATCGACGGGATCGGCTGGGTGCAGACCAGTTCGCCGACCTCGCCGATCACCGGCTGGCCCTGCTCGTTCCAGGCCTCGACCGCATGGCCGAGCTCGCGACACTGCATCTGGCCCGGCACCTCGGGCAGCTCGCGGTGGCCGCCGACGAAGGCGCCGCAGAAATCGGTGCCGCCCGAGATGTTGCACCACCACACGTCCTTCGAGCCCGCGTCGAGCAGCTGCTGCGTGCCCCAGCGCTGCACCTCCTCGGGCAGCGGCGAGCCGGTGCTGCCGAGCGCGCGCACGCGCGACAGGTCGCCGCAGTCCTTCGCGACCAGCCCGGCCTTCATGCAGTTGGTGAAGTAGGCCGCGCCCGCGCCGAAGAAGGTGACCTCGTGCCGCGCGACGAAGCGCCACAGCACGCCCCAGTCGGGCTTCTCCTTGCTGCCGGCCGGGTTGCCGTCGTAGATGCAGATGGTGGCGCCGAAGGCCAGGCCCGACAGCTGCGAGTTCCACATCACCCAGCCCGTGGAGCTGTACCAGTGGTAGCGCTCGCCGAAGTTGTTGGCGCCATAGCTCGCGCCCACGTCGTTGTGCAGGCCGCAGGCGTGCATGGTGAGGATGATCCCGCCCTGGCCGTGCACGATGGGCTTGGGCAGGCCGGTGGTGCCGCTCGAGTAGACGATCCAGATCGGATGGTCGAAGGGCAGCCACTCGGGTTCGAAGGCGGCGACCTCGGCATCGTCGCGCGCGGTGGCCCGGGCCCAGTCGACGTCGTGCGCCACCTGGCCCGCGGCATGCGGCGAGGGCACGAGCAGCAGCCGGCGCACGCTCGGCAGCTGGTCGCGCAGTTCCCGCAGCACGGCGCTGCGGTCGAGCGGCTTGCCGCCGTAGTGCACGCCGTCGACCGCGATCAGCAGGCTGGGTTCGATCTGGCGGAAGCGGTCGGCCACGGCGGCCGTGCCCATGTCGGGCGCGCACACGCTCCAGATCGCGCCGATGCTCGAGCAGGCCAGGAAGGCCACCATGGTCTCGGGCACGTTGGGCATGTAGGCCGCGACGCGGTCGCCGCGCTTCGCGCCGAGCGACTTCAGCGTGAGCGCGACCGACGCGACCTGGCGCCGCAGCTCGGGCCACGACAGCTCGCGCACCTCGCCGCGTTCGTTGTCGCCGACGATCGCGGGCATGCCGGCCGCATGGGCCGCGTCGGCATGGCGCAACACCTCGCGCGCATAGTTGACCTGGGCCCCGGGGAACCAGCGCGCGCCCGGCATGCGCGACTCGGCGAGCACGGCCGTGTGCGGCGTGGGCGACGCGATGCGGGCGTAGTCCCAGATGCTCTGCCAGAAGGCATCGAGCTCGGTGACGGACCAGCGCCACAGGGCGTCGTAGTGGTCGAAAGCGAGGCCGCGCGTCTCGCGCAGCCAGTCTTGATAGAGGCGGATCTGGGGAATGTTGGGAGCGGGCATGGACCGAGCGTAGCGCCGTGACGGAGTGCGCTCAATGGGGGTTGACCTCAGGGTTTGTACGCGTGTTCAACATTTTTGTACAAGCGTTCAATACGCCTCCATGAGCACCCGCACACCCACCGCCAAGCGCCGCGCCGCGCGTCCGAGCGCATCGTCCGCCGCCGCTGTCGCCGCCGAGACCGCGCGGCCCGACCGCAAGCAGGCGATCCTGCTGGCGGCCGAGAAGCTGTTCGCGCAGCACGGCTACCACGCGGTGACGATCCGCCAGATCGCCGAGGAGGCCGGCGTGCCGCTGGCGCTGGTGGGCTACTACCACGGCCAGAAACACGAGCTGTTCCACGCCATCTTCGAGCACTGGGCCCCCTCGATCCAGGCGCGGCTCGCCGGCCTGGCCGCGGTGAAGCTCGACCCCGACGACGCGCGCACGCTGCCGCGCATCATCGAGGCCTTCACCACGCCGGTGCTGGCGCTGCGCGCGAGCCCCGAGGGCGAGTACTACGCGCTGCTGGTGGCGCGCGAACTCGCCAACACCACCGAAGAGGCCGACCGCGTGCTGCGCGCCTATTTCGATCCGCTGGCCGAGGCCTTCATCGACGCGCTGCAGGTCGTGCTGCCGCATGCCACGCGCGGCGAGGTCGCCTGGGGCTACCAGTTCGCGCTCGGCGCGCTGATGAACCACCTGAACAGCAGCCGCATCGCGCGCCTGTCGCGCGGCGAGAACACGCCCGGCGATCCGGCCGCGGCGCCGATGCTCGTGAACTTCATCGTCGGCGGCCTGCGCCATGCGCTGCCGCGGCCGAAGAGCGCCAGGTCACCCCAGAAGAAAGCCCCCCTCAGGAGAGAAAAACCATGATCAAGAGACGCACCCTGCTGTCGGCATTGGCCGCGGCATCGGCGGCCGCGGCACTGCCCGCGCGCGCCCAGCCCCTGACGAAGATCGTCTTCGGCTACACGGCCGTGACCGACTTCGGCTCGGTGTTCGTGGCGGCCGACGAAGGCTATTTCAAGAAGCGCAGCCTCGAGGTCGAACTCAAGTTCATCCCGCTCAACTCCACCATTCCCGCGGCGCTGCAGTCCGACTCGCTGCAGCTCGGCGGCCCCACGCCCTCGGTGTTCCTGCAGGCCGTCGACGGCGGCCTCGACCTGGTGGTGGTGGCAGGCGGCGGCCTCACCTCGAAGACCATCACGGGCGCGGGCCTGGTGGCGCGCGCGGGCAGCGGCATCAAGAGCGCGCAGGACTGCGTCGGCAAGAAGATCGGCGTGCCGGGCCTGGGCGCGTTCCTGCACGTGACCTTCCGCGCCTGGCTCAAGGACAGCGGCGTCGACCACCGCAAGGTCAACTTCGTCGAGGCCGCCTTCCCGCAACATGCCGACCTGCTGCGCGGCGGCTCGGTCGATGCGGTGGTATCGACCGACCCGTTCATGACCCGCATCACCGAGAGCGGCGCGGGCTACGTGGCTTCGTACTACTCGACCTTCCTGCCCGACAACAACCAGACCATCGTGCATGCCGCCAAGCGCGAGTGGGTGGCGAAGAATCCGGGCGCGGCGCGCGCCTTCCGCGAAGCGCTGGTCGAGGCCGCGGCCTTCATGCAGCAGCCGAGGAACGATGCCAGGGTGCGCGCTTCGATCGGCAAGTACACCCGGCTGCCGGCCGACGTGCTCGCGAAGATCCAGATCTCGCCGCCGGGCCCGGTGGTGAGCGGGAAGCAGCTCGCCTACTGGACCGGCCTGATGAAGGAGCAGGGCATGCTGCGCACCGACATCGACGTCGCGAAGCTGGTGGCCCAATGATCGCGGCGCACGTTCCCAACCTGGCGCGCAGCGCGCTGCCCGCGGGCGCCGCCTTGCCCGGCAGCGGCCCCGCGCGCCATGCCGCGCCCTTCCTGCGCTTCGACGGCGTGACCATCCGCCTCGGCGGCCGCGAGATCCTCTCGCCCACCTCCTTCGACGTGGCGCGCGGCGAGTTCGTCTGCATCGTCGGCCCCAGCGGCTGCGGCAAGACCACGCTGCTGCGCGCGGCCAGCGGGCTGGTCACCGCGAGCGCGGGCGAGGTGCGGCGCAACGGCGTGAAGATGCTCGAGCCCTCGCGCGAGGTCGCCTTCGTGTTCCAGGACTACGGCCGCGCGCTGCTGCCCTGGCGCACGGTCGAGGGCAACGTGAGCCTCGCGCTCGAGGCCGGCGGCGTGCCCGCGGCCGAGCGCGCGCCGCGCATCGCCGACGTGCTCGCCAAGGTCGGGCTCGCGAAGCACGCCCACAAGTTTCCGGTGCAGCTCTCGGGCGGCATGCAGCAGCGCGCGCAGATCGCGCGCTGCCTCGCGCAGAAGCCCGAGCTGATGATGATGGACGAGCCCTTCGGCGCGCTCGACGCGTTGACGCGGCAGAGCCTGCAGGACGAGCTCGCGCGGCTGGTGCGCGAGGACGGCCTCACGGTGCTGTTCGTCACGCACGACCTCGAGGAGGCGATCTACCTCGGCGACCGCGTGATCGCGCTGCAGGCCAACCCCGGTCCCGGACGGCCCAGCCTCGCGCGCATGATCGACGTGAAGATCCCGCGCCCGCGCGACCAGCTCACGACCAAGGAGCATCCCGACTACCTGCGGCTGCGGCGCGAGCTGTTCGCCTTCATCGAGCACGGCCATGACTGAGAACCGGCTCGTGCGCGGGCTGCGGCCCTGGGTGTTTCCGGCGCTGCTGATCGGCGCCTTCGAGTGGTATGCGCGCCGCGCGGCTGCCTTGGGCAGCGATGCGCTGGCGCCGCCGAGCGCCGCGGCCAGGGCCTTCGCCGGCGCCGCGCTCGACGGCTCGCTGTGGCAGGCCACCGGCTTCACGCTCGGCACCGCCGCGCTGGGCCTGCTGCTGGGCGCGGTGCTCGGCATCGCGCTCGGGCTGGTGCTCGGGCTGTCGCGCCGCGCGGCCCGGCTCGGCTCGGTCACCATCGAGGTGCTGCGCCCCGTGCCCTCGGTCGCGCTGATCCCGCTCGCGATGCTGGGCTTCGGCTTCGGCGTGCGCATGGAGCTCGCGATCGTTGCCTTCGCCACCTTCTGGCCGCTGCTGGTGCTGGTGCAGGCGGCGGTGCAGCAGGTCGAGCCGCGGCTGCTCGAGGTCAGCCGCGTGCTGGGCCTGTCGGCGCGCGAACGCGCCGTCAAGATCGTGCTGCCGGCCATCGTGCCGCGCCTGTTCGTCGCGCTGCGGCTCGGCGTGGCGGTGGCGCTGGTGGTGGCCGTGACGGTGGAGATCGCGGCCAATCCCAACGGCATGGGCTACGCGATGATGATCGCGCAGCAGAGCTTCGACCCCGCGCTGATGCTCGCCTGGCTGGGCTGGATCGGCGTGGTGGGCTTCGCGATCAACGCGGCCATGCTGGGGCTGCAGCGCGGCGTGTCGCGCCGCATGGGAGTCGTGTCATGAACGGCCACGCCGAACGCCAGGGCCTGGAGCGGCTCGGCCCGCTGGGCGTGCTGCTGACGCTGGTCGCGCTTTGGTGGGTCGCGAGCAACGCAGGCTGGGTCAGCCGCGTGTTCCTGCCGACGCCGCAAGCCACCTTCGCGAGCCTGCTCGAAGGACTGAACCTGTCGGGCGAAGGCGGCGGCGAGCTGCTCGCGTTCACCGGCGCCACCGTGGGCCGCATGGTCCAGGGCTGGCTGCTGGCTTCGCTGGCCGGCGTGCTGCTGGGCGCGGCCATCGGCGTCTCGCCCGTGGTGCGTGCCTGGGTCCAGCCCACGCTGGAGTTCGTGCGCCCGCTGCCGGCCTCGGCGCTGCTGCCGCTGGCGATCTCGATCTTCGGGCTCAACCCCGGCATGGTGCTGTTCGTGGTCGCCTTCGGCGCGATGTGGCCGGTGCTGCTGGCCACGGTGCACGGCTTCGCGGCCGTGGAGCCGCGCCTGGCCGAGGTGGCGCGCTGCCTGCAGATGTCGCGCGCGGCCTATGTCTGGAAGATGGGCCTGCCCAATGCGATGCCCGACATCCTGGCCGGCATGCGGCTCGCGCTGACCATCGCGCTGATCGTCGCGGTGGTGGGCGAGATGATCGCCTCGCAAAGCGGCCTGGGCCAGGCCATCCTGCTGGCCGCGCGCGCCTTCCGCGCCAGCGAGCTGTTCGCCGGCATCGTGCTGCTCGGGCTCATCGGCTTCGCGAGCAATGCACTGCTGGCCCTGGCCGAGCGGCGCCTGCTGCGCTGGCAGCAACCCTGATTTCCGTTCCCTTCTCTTCCCTCCGCTCGAACGAACACCCCACAAGGAGCCCACCCATGCCACGCAAACTGGTCGACCTCTCGATCTTCCTGGAGAACGACGTGCTCTCCGACCCGCCGGCCTTCGGCCCGAAGATCCAGTACTTCACGCACGAGAACACCTACGAGCAGATCGAGCCCTTCTTCCCCGGCCTCAAGAAGGAGGACCTGCCCGACGGCGAAGGCTGGGCGGTCGAGCTGGTGCAGCTGTCCACGCACAACGGCACCCACCTCGATGCGCCCTACCACTTCCACTCGACCATGGACAAGGCGCTCGGCGAGAAGAAGCCCGCGATCGCGATCCACGACGTGCCGCTCGACTGGTGCTTCCAGCCCGGCGTGAAGCTCGACTTCCGCCACTTCGCCGACGGCTACGTGGTGCGCGCGGCCGATGTCGAGGCCGAGCTCAAGCGCATCGGCCACACGCTCAAGCCGCTCGAGATCGTGGTGATCAACACGCGCGCCGGCTCGCGCTACGGCAACCCCGACTACGTGTCGGCCGGTGCCGGCATGGGCTACGAGGCGACGATGTACCTGCTCGAGCGCGGCGTGCGCCTCACGGGCACCGATGCCTGGAGCTGGGACGCGCCCTTCGTCCACACGGCGAAGAAGTACGGCGAGACGCACGACGCCTCGCTGATCTGGGAAGGCCACAAGGCCGGCCGCGACATCGGCTATTGCCACATCGAGAAGCTGCACAACCTCGAAGTGCTGCCGCCCACGGGCTTCTTCATCAGCTGCTTTCCGCACAAGATCCGCGGCGCCTCGGCCGGCTGGACGCGCGCGGTCGCGATCTTCGACGACGCGCTGATGGCCTCGGTCTAAGGAATCCTCTTTCATGCACACGCTCAACCACACGCACGACGTCCACGCCCGCAGCTGGGTCGAATCGGCCAATCCCACGGCCACCGACAGCAGCGACTTCCCGATCCAGAACCTGCCGCATGCGGTGTTCCGCCGCGCCGGCGGCGGCGAGGCCTTTCGCGGCGGCGTCGCGATCGGCGACCAGGTGCTCGACCTCGCCGCGCTGGTCCAGGCGCAGCAGCTCGACGGCCTCGCGCTCGAGGCGGCCACGGCGGCCGCGCAGCCCGCGCTCAACGACTTCTTCGCGCTCGGCCCCGCGGCCTGGCAGGCGCTGCGCCATGCGCTGTTCGCGCTGCTGAAGAACGATTCGCCGGTGGCCGCGGTGCAGGCCGTGCGCGCCTGCCTGGTGCCGCAGGCCGAGGCCGAGTACGCGATCCCCGCGCGCATCGGCGACTACACCGACTTCTACACCTCGATCGACCATGCGCTCAACATCACGCGCCTGTTCAACCCCGGCGGCGACGTGACCTCGAACTTCCGCTGGATCCCGATCGCCTACCACGGGCGCGTGTCGACCATCGGCGTGAGCGGCCAGCAGTTCCGCCGGCCCATGGGCCAGGCGATGGCGCCGGGCGCGACCGCCCCCACCTACCAGGCCTGCGCGCGGCTCGACTACGAGCTCGAGCTCGGCGTCTGGATCGGCACCGGCAATGCGCACGGCGAGGCCATTGCGCTCGCGGACGCGGAGCAACACGTCTTCGGCATCTGCCTGCTCAACGACTGGTCGGCGCGCGACATCCAGTTCTGGGAGATGGCGCCGCTCGGCCCCTTCCTCGCGAAGAACTTCGCGACCACGATCTCGCCGTGGATCGTGACCATGGAAGCGCTCGCGCCCTACCGCCAGCCCTGGACGCGCGCGGCCGCCGATCCGCAGCCGCTGGCCTATCTCGAGGACCCGGCCAACCGCGAGGCCGGCGCGATCGACATCCGCCTCGAGGTCTGGCTCGAGAGCGAGAAGGCGCGCGCCGAGAAGCGCGGACCTTCGCGCCTGTCGTCCACGAGCTTTCGCCACCAGTACTGGAGCGTGGCGCAGATGGTGGCGCACCACACGGTGGGTGGCTGCCAGCTCAACCCCGGCGACCTGTTCGGCAGCGGCACCATCTCGGGCCCCGGCGAGGGCGAGGCCGGCGCCATCATCGAGCTCGCGCGCGGCGGCCAGGCGCCCGTGGTGCTGGGCGACAGCGGCGAGCAGCGCAGCTTCATCGAGGACGGCGACGCCGTGCTGCTGCGCGGCTGGTGCGAGAAGCCCGGCCAGGCGCGCATCGGCTTCGGCGAGAGCCGCGGCACGGTGCTGCCGGCGCGCGGCTGACGCGGGGAACGATCCATGCCGTTGCCGCAAGAGAACGATCACGCCGCGGCGATCCACGTGTCGATATGGCAAGCCATTTCGCACGCGAGCCCGGCGCCCGAGCGGGCCGCGACGGTGCCACCGGTAGCGACCCGCGCACGCTCGACGTCCGGCTCGAAGCGTGCATTCCTCGCACCGGATCGACGCATGGCGCGTGCGTCGGCCAGAACCGCGAAGCTTCTTCCTTCCTCAGTCGACGAAGATCAGTGAGCGGTGCAGCGAGGCTCCGGCCCGCACGCCATCGGCCGACGCCAGTGTGGCGTTCTGCATCGCGAGCGCCGCGTCGCCGGCCGCGAACACGCCGGGCACCGAGCTGGTCTTCATCATCGGATCGGTGCGCACCACGAGGCCCAGCGGGCCCTCGTCGAAGGCGCAACCGAGTTGCGCGGCCAGCGTACTGCCCTGGCGCTGGGCCGGCGCCACGAACAGCGCGTCGAGCGGCAGCCGGCGCCCATCGTCGAAGCGCACCGCCTCGAGCGCGCTCGCGGGGCCTTCGAGCGCGACCACGCGGCCCGGGTCGAGCGTGATGCCGCGCGCATCGAGCTGCGCGCGCGTCTTCGCGTCGAGCGGCGGCAGGCCGTGCGTGAACAGCGTCAGCGGGCCCCAGTCGGCCACCAGCATCGCCTGGTGCACCGACAGCTCGCCGCTGCCGAGCACGCCGAGGCGGCGGTCGATGAACTCGTAGCCATGGCAGTAGGGGCAGTGCAGCACGCTGGAACCCCAGCGCGGCGCGAGGCCCTCGATGCTCTCGGGCAGCAGGTCGTGCACGCCCGTGGCCAATAGCAACCGGCGCGTCACCAAGGTCTGGCCCGACGCCAGCGTGACGGCGAAGCGGGTGTCGCCCTCCTCGGCCGGCAGCACGCGCGCCGTCTCCGCCGCGTCCGCGACGAAATCCACCGAGGGATAGGCCAGCAGTTCCGCGCGCGCGCGTGGTCGCGCAATGCCAGCGGCGCCGCGCCGTCGTGGCCGAAGAAGCCGTGCGAGGCCTCGGCGAAGCGGTTGCGCGGCTGGCCCGCGTCGACCACGCAGATGCGCCGGCGTGCACGCGCGAGCTGCATCGCGGCCGAGAGGCCCGCGAAGCTGCCACCGACGATCAATGCGTCATAGGGAAGAGGAGAACTCGTGGAATCAGGCATGGGCAATGTCCTTGGCAGTGAAGCCGCCTTCGTGCATGCGGCGGTGGAAATCCTTCGAGAGATCGGCCAGCGTGATGCGGCCCAGGCGCGCGAGCAGCAGCGCCTCGGCCTCGCGGCAGGCACCGTCGAGCGCGGTGTTGACCGCCTGCTCGACGATGCAGCCCGGGCTCTCGGTGCGGTTGCCGAAGGCCAGCAGCGCGGGCGCGCCCACGGCCGCGTGGATGTCGGCCAGCGTCACCTTCGACAGCGGGCACGACAGCACCCAGCCGCCGCCATGGCCCTTGGCCGAGCTCACGAAGCCGGCCTGCCGCAGCCCGGCCATGAGGCGGCGCACCACCACCGGGTTGGTGTGCATCGCCTGCGCGAGCGACTCGGAGGTCGCGGGTTCGTCCATCTCGGCCATGTGCAGCAGCACGTGCAGGATGGCGGAAAGCTTGCTGTCTCGTTTCATGCAACATTATGAGTTGCATATGTTGAAGCGCGGCGACTTTGGCGATGCATGACCCTGCGGGCCGTACGGTCGCGCGACGCCGGCCGGGAGTTCTCAGCCTGGCGTCGACCGATACCAGGCCAGCGCCGCCGCGTAGCCCGCCGGCGCCGCGAGCCGGATCGCGCGCAGTTCGCGCCATGCGGGCATGCGCGTGGCGAGGACGATCGCATCGCCAGCGCCCTGTGCGATCGAGACCGACTGCAAGTGCTCGGTGATGCCCACGCCGACCGCCTTGAGCACGGCCTCCTTGCCGGTCCAGCGCAGATAGAAAGCTGCAAGCGGATCCGCCGCCTCGCGCACTGCCTCGCGCTCATCGGGCGTGAAGACCATCGCGCCGAGCGCATCGACCTCCACGTCGCGCGCGCAGCCCTCGATGTCCACGCCGACCTCGATTCCCGCCGCTGCGTCCGCGATGGCGACGAGTGCATGCGCGCCCGAGTGCGCGACGTTGAAGCGCGGCGCATCGCGGCCCTGAACGAAGGGCTTGCCCTGCGGTCCGGCCGCGAAGACCAACGCGAGCGGATCGCACCCCATGCGCTCGGCCAGCAGCGAGCGCAGCGCCACCCGCGCCGCGGCGAAACGCACGCGGTCGGCACGCCGCGCGAAACGCTGCATGCGTACGTCCTCCTCGGCCGTCAGCGATGCACGCATCGGGGTGGGTTCGGTGTCGAGGTCCAGGTCGAGGCGGAAAACGGCGATGCTCGAGGGCAGCAGGTCGGAAACGAGGGAAGCGAGGCGCATGCGGCATTGTCCGCCGAGGTCTTTCGGACATGGTCTTCGCAGCGAGGCGCCATGCGACGGCCGCTTTCTGCCGCTATTTTTCGCCTTTTGTTACCTGACTTTACCTGCAGTGCGGGCCAACGCATGAGCCGCCCATTCCGCCGACGGACGGCTCCCACAACCAGGCGCGGCCCCGGCGTTCACGGCCCCCATCGCGCCCTTCCCTATCTTTCATTCCGAGCCGGCACCCTGCCGGCTCTGTGTTTTCAGCGATCCCCGTATCACTCGAAAAGGAAGGAATCCCAGCCATGAAACAACAACACCATCGCATCGTCTTCGGCGCCCTGCTCGCCGGCCTGCTGGCCACCGCGGGCATTCAGGCCGGCGCACAGGTCTCGACCCCGAACGTGGGCGTCGGCGTGGGCGTGAACGCCGGCGTGGGCGCCTCGGGCGGCGGCAATGCAGGCGGCAATGCAGGCGGCCACGCAGGCAGCGCACAGGCTGGCGCGCGTGGCGATGCCGCGGCGCAGACGCGCGCCAATGCCGGCGGCAACGGCGTGAATGCCGGAACCAACGCCGGCGGGGGGTGCTGCTGCTTCGGGCCAGGCGAACGGCCATGGCGCGAGCGCTGGCGGCAACGCCGGCGCGGGCGGCAATGCCTCGGGCAACGCGAACGGCGGCGGCCTCGGCAATGCCGTGGGCGGCGTGCTCGGCGGCGCGACCGGCGCGGTGGGCAATGTCGGCAACACGGTCGGCGGCGCCACGGGGGCGGTGAACGGCGCCACCAATGCGGTCGGCGGCGTGGCGGGCACGGCCAATGGCGCGACCGGCGCGCTCGGCGGTGCGACCAACACCGTCGGCGGCGCGGTGAACGGCGTGACCGGTGCAGCCGGTTCCGCGGGCGGCGCGCTCAAGCCGATCGGCACCGGGGCCGGCGCGGCCGGTCAGGCCGGTGGCAGCGGTGGCGTGAAGCTGGGCAAGTAAGCACGCCCTCCGGTGCGACAAGGCCCGTGGCCCTTTCGAGGCCACGGGCCTTTTTCGTGCGCGCTCAGTTCGACGTGTCGTCGCGCAGCCTGAACAGGCTCGTCACTTCCACATCGAGCACCATCAGCTCGCGCTGGTTGAACAGCCGCCAGCGCCAGCGCAGGATGCCCAGCGTGGGCTTGCTCTCGGAGCGGCGCACCTCGATCACGTCGGCCACCAGGCGCAAGGCGTCGCCGGGGCGCACGGGGTTCGGCCAGCGCAGGTGCTCGAGGCCCGGCGAGGCAAAGGATTCGGAGCCCGCGAGCGCGGCCTCGACCACCAGCCGCATGGCGATGGCGCAGGTGTGCCAGCCGCTCGCGATCAGGCCGCCGAAGGGGCTCTCGCGCGAGGCCTCGGCGTCGGTGTGGAACCACTGCGGGTCGTAGCTGCGGGCGAAGCCGACCAGCTCCTCCTCGCTGAGCACATAGGGGCCGGCCTCGATGACCTGGCCGGCGTGGAAATCGGCGAACTTCATCGGCGCAGCGTACCCGGCTCCAGGATGAGGATCAGTAGGTCTCGAGGTGCAGCCGGCCTTCGCGCTTGAGCGCGGCGCCCACGGTGTCCCAGTCCAGGCCCGCGTCCTTGGCCACGTCGCGCAGCGCGAGCACCACGCCCTCCTCCATGCTCTTGAGGCCGCAGACGTAGAAGTGGCTGGCGCCGTCCTTCAGCAGCGCGGCGAGGTCGGCCGCGCGCTCGCGCATCAGGTCCTGCACGTAGCGCTTGGGGCTTCCCGGCGTGCGCGAGAACGCGAGGTTGATGTCGATGAAATCCTTGGGCAGCGACTGCAGCGGGCCGAAGTACGGCAGCTCCTGCTGGGTGCGCGCGCCGAAGAACAGCATGAGCTTGCCGCCCTCGAACTTGCCGCTCTTGCGCAGCCGGCGGCGCCACTCGGTCATCGCGCGCATCGGCGCGCTGCCGGTGCCGGTGCAGATCATCACGATGTGCGACTTCGGATGGTTCGGCATCAGGAACGAGGCGCCGAAGGGGCCGACCACCTGCACGGTGTCGCCGACCTTGAGATCGCAGACGTAGTTCGAGGCCAGGCCGCGCACCGGGTTGCCCTGGTGGTCCTCGGTCACGCGCTTCACGGTGAGCGAGACGTTGTTGTAGCCGGGCCGCTCGCCGTTGCGCGGGCTGGCCACCGAGTACTGGCGCGCATGGTGGCGCTTGCCGATGGCGTCGACGCCGGGCGGCACGATGCCGATCGACTGGCCCTCGAGCACCGGGAACGGGATGGCGCCGAAGTCCAGCACGATGTGGTGGGTCTCGCTGTCGAAGCCGGCCTCGGTGCAGTTGAAGTTGCCCACCACGGTGGCGGTGGTCGGGGTCTTCGGCGGGAACAGGTTGGTGTAGGCATGCGCGGCCGACCAGGGCGGCACGGTGGCGCCGTACTGGGCCGAGTGGAAGACCGGCTCGGCCGCTTCGGCGCTCGCCTGCGCCGGTGCCGGCTCGGCCGCTTCAGCCACCTCGGCGGCGTCGGCCGTCACGCCCGCGGCCTCGAGCTCCTCGGGCGAGAGTTCGGCCGGCAGCGATTCCCAGCCGAGCTGTTCCTCGATCGAATAGGCACGCACCACGGGCATGGTGCGCCAGTTGTCGATCGAGCCCGTGGGGCACGGCGAGATGCAGGCCATGCAGCCGTTGCAGACGTCCGCGCGCACGACGTAGTTGTTGTCGTCGTGCGTGATCGCGTTGACGGGGCAGGTGGCCTCGCAGGTGTTGCAGCGGATGCAGATCTCGGGGTCGATCAGGTGCTGCTTGATGACCCCGGCTTCAACGGCCATGTCCATGTTGTTCTCCTGAAGCCCTCCCCCTCTGGGGGAGGGTGGGGTGGGGGCACGCGGCGCTTGTCGTGGTCACGCTGCCTGCCCCCATCCCGGCCTTCCCCCAGAGGGGGAAGGAGCAATGCCTAAATACCCGCTCAGCCGAAACGCACGTATTCGAAATCGACCGGCTGGCGGTTGATGCCCATCACCGGCGGCGCGATCCAGCCCGCGAACTTGCCCGACTCGATGACGCGGCCCATCAACGATGCCACGAAAGCGAAGTCTTCGGTGCTCGGCAGCCATTCGTCGCGCTTGGCGGCCCATTCCATGTCGTTCACCACGCGGCCCTCGGGCGACATCTTGATGCCGGCGAGCGCGCCGATCTGGCGGTTGAAGGCCTTGTGCGGCACGACCAGGCGGGTCGGAATGCCGGCCTTCTCGAGCACCTTGTTCCAGCGGCCGACGCCGGCCACCGAGTCCTTGATGAAGTCGTCGCGCAGCACTTCGTTGAGCGCGTTGAGCATCGGCACGTCCTTCTCGACGAGCTGGCCGTCCTTGACCTCCAGCACCTTGTAGGTCTGGCCCTTGAGCACGTGGTCGTCGGTGCGCTTGCCTTCCTCGTAGCGGCCCTTGAGGCCCGAGCTGTAGAAGATGGCGGCGTTGCTCGACTGGTCGGCGCCGAACAGGTCGATGGTCACGCTGTAGTGGAAGTTCAGGTAGCGCTGGATGGTGCCGAGGTCGATGGCGCCGGCCGCGCGCACCTTCTGCGCGTCGTCGGTCTTGAGCTCGTTCATGACCTGCGCGGTGCGCGCGATCACGCGCGACACGCCGCTCTCGCCCACGAACATGTGGTGGGCTTCCTCGGTCAGCATGAACTTGGTGGTGCGCGCCAGCGGATCGAAGGCGCTCTCGGCCAGCGCGGAGAGCTGGAACTTGCCGTCGCGGTCGGTGAAGTAGGTGAACATGAAGAACGCGAGCCAGTCGGGCGTGCGTTCGTTGAAGGCACCCAGGATGCGCGGGTTGTTCTCGTCGCCCGAGGTGCGCTGCAGCAGTGCATCGGCCTCTTCGCGGCCGTCGCGGCCGAAGTGCTTCTGCAGCAGGTAGACCATCGCCCACAGGTGGCGGCCTTCCTCGACGTTGATCTGGAACAGGTTGCGCAGGTCGTACATCGAGGGCGCGGTCAGGCCCAGGTGGCGCTGTTGCTCGACCGAGGCGGGCTCGGTGTCGCCCTGCGTGACGATGATGCGGCGCAGGTTGGCGCGGTGCTCGCCGGGCACGTCCTGCCAGGCCTTCTCGCCCTTGTGGTCGCCGAAGTGGATCTCGCGGTTGGCGTCGCCGGGGTTCAGGAAGATGCCCCAGCGGTAGTCGCGCATCTTCACGTGGCCGAACTGGGCCCAGCCCTGCGGGTCGACGCTCACGGCGGTGCGCAGGTAGACCTCGTGGTTGGTCGAGCCCTCGGGGCCGACGTCGTCCCACCAGTTGATGAAGTTGGGCTGCCAGCCTTCGAGCGCGCGCTGCAGCGTGCGGTCTTCGCCGAGGTTGACGTTGTTGGGGATCTTCTCGCTGTAGTTGATCGTGCTCATCGTTGTTCCTTGGGTTGTACGGGCTGCAGGTTCAGACGCGGTTGAGATCGAAGCCGGCCTTCTCGCCGGTGCCGTAGACCTTGAGCGCACCCTTCTCGCCGACGGCGTTGGGGCGGTTGAAGATCCAGTTCTGCCAGGCCGAGAGGCGGCCGAAGACGCGGGTGATCATGTTCTCCTTGCTCGAGAAGCGCAGGTTGGCCTCGAGGCCGGTCAGCGAGTCGGGCGACATGGCGGCACGCTCCTCGATCGCGATGCGGATCTCGTCGTCCCAGTCGATGTCGTCGGGCGCGGCCGTGACCAGGCCGAGCTTCAGGGCCTCGTCGGCATCGAGCGGCTTGCCGGCGGCGCCGCGCGCGGCCTCGAGCGGCGCGGCCTCTTCGTAGAAACGGCGCTGAAGGCGGCTCTGGTCGTTGACCATCGGGAAGAAGCCGAAGTTGAATTCGTTCAGGACCAGCCTGGGCGCGCGCTCGGCGTCGTCGGGCAGCGCGAGCATGTAGCTGCGGTCGGCCGCGAAGGCCAGCTCGGCCAGCGTGCCGGCGAAGCAGGAACCGGCATCGACCAGCGCGAACAGGCTGCGCGAGGAGACGTCGAGGCGCGCCAGCGTGCGGCGCAGCGCGCCGAGCGTTTCGCGCACCAGCCAGTGGTCCTTGTTCGCGAGCATCACGGCGTCCGAGGCCAGCACGGCCTGGGCGTCGCCCTCGGTCTTCAGCAGCCAGGTGCCGATGTCGAGTTCGTTGGTGCGCAGGTTGAGGATCGCGTCGTCGAGCTCGCGGCACACGGCCAGCGGCCACCAGGCGGCGCCCGCGGCCTCGATGGCGGCGATGTCGGTCGGCTGCGCGCCGCTCGGCGCCTTGACGGTGATCGCGGCGGTGCGCTTGCTGCGGTCGATCTGCACGTTGACGTGCGAGTAGGCGATGCCGTCGGCGCTGTCGGTGCGCTCGAGGCGCGTGAGCGCCACGCCCTTGGCGCCGGCGGGACGGTCGCTGCCGGCCGCGAGCTGCGAGGCGCGTTCCTGCACGGCGGCGGCGAACTGCGCGGGCTTGGCGACCGCGTCGACCAGGCGCCATTCGACGGCACGCTGGCCGCGCACGCCTTCGACGCTGGTGCAGAAGATGTCGGCGAGGTCATGGCGCACGTGGCGCTTGTCGGTCACGCGGGTCAGGCCGCCGGTGCCGGGCAGCACGCCGAGCAGCGGCACTTCGGGCAGCGAGACGGAGGAGGAGCGGTCGTCGACCAGCAGGATCTCGTCGCAGGCCAGCGCCAGTTCGTAGCCGCCGCCGGCGCAGGCGCCGTTCACGGCCGCGAGGAACTTCAGGCCCGAGTGCTTCGACGTGTCTTCCATGCCGTTGCGGGTCTCGTTGGTGAACTTGCAGAAGTTCACCTTCCAGGCGTGGCTGGAGACGCCGAGCATGAAGATGTTGGCGCCCGAACAGAAGATGCGGTCCTTGCCGCTGGTCACGATCACGCTGCGCACCTCGGGGTGCTCGAAGCGGATGCGGTTAAGCGCGTCGTTGAGCTCGATGTCGACGCCGAGGTCGTAGCTGTTGAGCTTGAGCTTGTAGCCCGGGCGGATGCCGCCGTCCTCGGCGATGTCGAGCGTGAGGCGCGCGATCTCGCCGTCGAAGCCGATCGACCAGTGGCGGTACTGGGAAGGCTCGATGCGGTAGTCGACGCGCGGGGCGGCGGTGGCTGCGGTGGTGTCGGTCATGGCGGGGGTCTCCTGGGTCTTCCGTGGGCTTGAAAGGCCGCGGGACAAGGTCGATGCACGAATAATAATGCACTTTCCTGCGGCGATGACATGCATCATGCTGCATGTTTACGGGCACGTCAATGCTTGATGCGGTTTTTTTCGAGAACGTGACCGAAGCCAGGGGCCGGCGCGCGGCGGCGCCGGGCGGGTCAGGCCTTCAGGCCCATCGCCTGGCGGGCCGCGGCGCGCAGGTTCTGGAAGCTCTGCGGCAGGGTCTGGCGGCTGGTGTCGACCGTGAGATCGGCCTTCGAATAGAAGGCGGCGCGGCCGTTGAGGATGCGGCGCAGGTCGTCCATGGCCTCGCGGCTGGCGGCCATCGGGCGGGTGTCGCCCTGGGCGGCCACGCGGCCCATGTGCTCCTCGGGCGCGGCCTGCAGCCAGACGGTGGTGCAGTGCGCGAGCAACTCGTTGAAGGTGGCGGGGTCGGACACGATGCCGCCGGGCGTGGCGATCACCACCTCGCTGTAGATCTGGATCGCCTCCTCGAGCGCGCGGCGCTCGTAGCGGCGGTAGGCGTTGGTGCCGTAGAGGTCGTGGATCTCGCGCACGCTGCAGCCGGCGAGCTTCTCGATCTCGCGGCTCAGCTCGACGAAGGGCACCTCGAGGTCGTCGGCCAGCATCTGGCCCAGCGTGGACTTGCCCGCGCCGCGCAGGCCCACGAGCGCGATGCGCCGGTGCCGCGCCGGGTCGACCGAGGCCGTGCCCAGCAGCTCGCCGAGCGCCACGCGCACGCGGCGCAGGTCGGCCTCGCTGCGGTGCTCGAGCAGCTCGCGGATCAGGAGCCACTCGGGCGAGCTGGTGGTCACGTCGCCGACCAGCTCGGCCAGCGAGCAATGCAGCGCGCCCGCCACCTGCTGCAGCACCAGGATCGAGGCATTGCCGATGCCGTACTCGAGGTTGGCGAGATGGCGCTCCGACACCTCGGCCGCGATCGCCACCGCCTTGCGCGTGAGCCCGCGCTGCGCGCGCAGGTTGCGCACGCGCTCGCCGAGCGCGACCAGCAGCGGGTTCTTCACCTCCCCGGGCGCGGCGGGGGCGGCGCCTTCCGGCGCGGTGGCCAGCACCGCGTCTACATGCTCATTCATGCCATTCCTCTTGTTTCGCCGGCATTGTGCGCGCTCAGGGTAAACACCATAGATGCACTATATTGCTTGACACTGGTTGTCTCGATGCTTATTGTTCGGCCACACGCAAGATACTGCACGTGCAGCATTCCTGCAAGGCAATACCAAAGTTCGAGGCCCACGATGTCCGACAGCAGCCACTCCGCCAGCCCCGGCGGCAAGGAAGCCTTCCACCAACTGATCGCCGGCCTGACCGCCGAGATCGCCGGCCGGCCGCTCGACGCCGAGCTCGACCGCTGGCTCAACGCGAACCACGGCGCCGGCAGCCCCACTTTCGCGCGGCTCGGCGCCGCCTGCCGCCAGGGCGTGGCCGAAGGCTGGCTGTGCGAACGCGAAGGCGGCGGCATCAGGTACGGCCGTGTCTTCAAGGCCGAGGACGCGCTGCACCGCTTCTCGGTCGACGTGGTCGACATGCAGGACATCGCCGGCCCGCACCACACCCATCCGCAGGGCGAGATCGACCTGATCATGCCGCTGGACGACAGCCCCGGCGCCAGCTTCGACGGGCGGCCCGCGGGCTGGTGCGTCTACGGCCCCGGCAGCGCGCACCGCCCGACCGTCGCGCAAGGCCGCGCGCTCGTTCTCTACCTGCTGCCCGAAGGGCAGATCAAGTTCACGGTATGAGGCACTCCCCCAGGCTTGCCCACTTCGTGTGGCCGCCAACCCCCTCGCCGGGGGCAACACCAGCGGCCCGGCAAAGCCGGTTCCGCGGTGTTCCCCGAATCTGCACACATCGAGAGCCCATCGAATGACCGAGCTTCTTCCCAACCACGTCGCCGGCCGCTGGCAAAGCGGCTCGGGCGCCGGCACGCCCCTCTTCGACCCGGTGCTCGGCACCGAGCTCGTGCGCGTCGACGCCACCGGGCTCGACCTGCCCGGGGCCTTCTCGTTCGCGCGCGAACAGGGCGGCCAGGCGCTGCGTGCCCTCACCTACCGCCAGCGCGCCGGCCTGCTGGCCGCCGTCGTCAAGGTGCTGCAGGCCAACCGCGATGCCTACTACGAGATCGCGACCGCGAACTCGGGCACGGTGAAGAACGACTCGGCCGTCGACATCGACGGCGCGATCTTCACGCTGGGCCAGTACGCGAAATGGGGCGACGCGCTCGGCGACGTGCGCGCACTGCGCGACGGCGAGGCCGCCAGGCTCGGCAAGGAGCCGCTGTTCCAGTCGCAGCATCTGCAGGTGCCCACGCATGGCGTGGCGCTGTTCATCAATGCCTTCAACTTCCCCTCGTGGGGCCTGTGGGAGAAGGCCGCGCCCGCGCTGCTCTCGGGCGTGCCGGTGATCGTGAAGCCGGCCACCGCCACCGCCTGGCTCACGCAGCGCATGGTCAGGGACGTGGTCGACGCGGGTGTGCTGCCCGCGGGCGCGCTGTCGGTGATCTGCGGCAGCTCGGCCGGCCTGATGGACCAGCTCCAGCCCTTCGACGTGGTCTCGTTCACCGGCTCGGCCGACACCGCCGCGCTGATCCGCTCGCACGACGCGGTGGCGCGGCGCTCGGTGCGCGTGAACATCGAGGCCGACAGCCTCAACAGCGCGCTGCTGCTGCCCGGCGCCGCGCCCGGCAGCGAGGCCTTCAACCTGCTGGTGCGCGAGGTGGTGCGCGAGATGACGGTGAAGGCGGGCCAGAAGTGCACCGCGATCCGCCGCATCCTCGTGCCGGCCGAACTCTATGACGCCGCCGCCGAGGCGATCGGCGCCAAGCTCGCGCGCGTGAGCGTGGGCAACCCGCGCAACGAGGGCGTGCGCATGGGCTCGCTGGTGAGCCGTGCGCAGCTGGCCGCGGTGCGCGAAGGCCTCGATGCGCTCGCCGCGCAGACCCAGGTGCTGCACGACGGCCGCGACCGCCCGCTGGTCGATGCCGACCCCGGCCGTGGCCGCCTGCATCGGCCCGGTGCTGCTGGGCGCGCGCGACGCCGACGCGGCGCGGCAGGTGCACGACATCGAGGTCTTCGGCCCGGTCGCCACGCTGCTGCCCTACCGCGACACGGCCCATGCCTACGCGCTCGCCCACCGCGGCCAGGGCTCGCTCGTGACCTCGCTCTACGGCGCCGACGAAACGGCGCTCGCGCAGGCGGCGGTCGAACTCGCGGCCAGCCATGGCCGCGTGCACGTGATCACGCCCGAGGTGGCGCAGGCCCAGACCGGCCACGGCAACGTGATGCCGATGTCGCTGCACGGCGGCCCGGGCCGCGCGGGCGGCGGCGCCGAACTCGGCGGCCTGCGCGCGCTGGACTTCTACCACCGCCGCAGCGCGGTGCAGGCGGGCAACGGCGTGCTCGCCGCCCTGGGGCTGTAGCCGCCCTTCTATATAGATACCGCCGCAGCCCCCCGGAGAGAGGCCCCAAGGAGACACACGATGAGCCTGCCACCCCGCTTCAATTTCGCCGAGCACCTGTTCGCGCTCAACCGCGAGCGCGCCGCGCGCACCGCCTACGTCGACGACCGCGGCACGCTGAGCTACGGCCAGCTCGAGGACCGCGCGCGCCGCCTGGCCGCGGCGCTCAAGGCCGCGGGCCTGCGCCGCGAGGAACGCGTGCTGCTCTTGATGCTCGACGGCAACGACTGGCCCGTGAGCTTCCTCGGCTGCCTCTATGCCGGCATCGTGCCGGTGGCCGTCAACACGCTGCTCACGCCCGAGGACTACGCCTACATGCTCGACCACAGCCGCGCGCAGGCCGCGCTGGTGTCGGGTGCGCTGCTGCCGGTGCTGCAGGAAGCGATGGCACGCGGCGGCCACGAGCTGCACACGCTGCTGGTGTCGCAACCCGCGGGCGCGCTGCCCGAGGGCGCGCGCGACTTCGAGGCCGCGCTCGCCGCCGCCGAGCCGCTGGCCGCGCCCGCGCTCACGGCCTCCGACGATCCGGGCTTCTGGCTCTACTCGTCGGGTTCCACCGGCAAGCCCAAGGGCACGGTCCACACGCAGGCCAACCTCTGGTGGACCGCCGAGCTCTACGGCAAGCCGGTGCTGGGCCTGACCGAGAACGACGTCTGCTTCTCGGCCGCCAAGATGTACTTCGCCTACGGCCTGGGCAATGCGCTGACCTTCCCGCTGTCGGTGGGCGCCACCGTGGTGCTGATGGCCGAGCGCCCCACGCCCGATGCAACGTTCCGCCGCTGGGTGGAGCACAAGCCCACGGTCTTCTTCGGCGCGCCCACCGGCTTCGCGGGCATGCTCGCCTCGCCGAAGCTGCCGGCGCGCGAAGCGGTGGCGCTGCGCATGTGCTCGTCGGCCGGCGAAGCCCTGCCCGGCGAGATCGCGCAGCGCTTCAAGACGCACTTCGGTTGCGACATCATCGATGGCATCGGCTCGACCGAGATGCTGCACATCTTCATCTCGAACCGGCCCGACGACGTGCGCTACGGCACCACGGGCAAGCCGGTCGAGGGTTACGAGGTCGAGCTGCGCGGCGAGGACGGCCGCGCGGTGCCCGACGGCGAGGTCGGCGACCTCTACATCCGCGGCCCGAGCTCGGCGCTGATGTACTGGACCAACCGCGAGAAGTCGCGCGAGACCTTCCAGGGCGGCTGGACCAAGAGCGGCGACAAGTACACGCGCGACGCCGACGGCTACTTCACCTATGCGGGCCGCAGCGACGACATGCTCAAGGTCAGCGGCATCTACGTCTCGCCCTTCGAGGTCGAGGCCACGCTGATGCAGCACCCGGCCGTGCTCGAGGCCGCCGTGATCGGCAAGGAGGACGGCGAGGGCCTCACGAAGACCAAGGCCTTCGTGGTGCTCAAGGACGGCGGCACCACCACCGAGGACGAGCTCAAGGCCTTCGTGAAGGAGCGCCTCGCGCCCTACAAGTACCCGCGCTTCCTCGAGTTCGTGGCCGAGCTGCCGAAGACCGCGACCGGCAAGATCCAGCGCTTCCGGCTGCGCGAGAGAGAGAAGCAGGCATGAGCCTTCCGGACTTCGCCACCATCGACTGGCGCGGCCGCGCGGTGCGCATCGAGTGCCAGTGGATCGCGGCCGAGCGCGCCGACGCGCCGCTCGTCGTGTTCCTGCACGAGGGCCTGGGCTCGGTCGCGATGTGGAAGGACTTTCCCGCGCGCCTGTGCGAAGCCGCCGGCGTGCGCGGCCTGGTGTTCTCGCGCCCCGGCTATGGCCGCTCGACGCCGCGCGCCGAGGACGAGCTCTGGGACGTGGACTTCATGCACCGCCAGGCGCACGAGGTGCTGCCCGCGCTGTTCGCCGCGCTCGCGCTCGACGGCGAGCAGCCCTGGCTGTTCGGCCACAGCGACGGCGGCTCGATCTCGCTGCTGTACGCCGCGCGCTTTCCCGATCGCGTCGCGGGCCTCATCGTGCTCGCGCCGCACATCTTCGTGGAAGACGTGACGGTGGCGAACATCGAGCTCGCGCGCACTGCCTACCTCGGCACCGACCTGCCGCAGAAACTCGGCCGCTACCACGACAGCGCCGACTCGGCCTTCTGGGGCTGGAACCGCATCTGGCTGCATCCGCCATTCCGCGACTGGAACATCGAGGCCGAGCTCGACGCGATCCGCTGCCCCGTGCTCGCCGTGCAGGGCGTCGGCGACGAGTACGGCAGCCTCGCGCAGATCCGCGGCATCGCCGCGCGCGTGCCCGGCTGCGAGCTGCTCGAGATCCCCGAATGCGGGCATTCCCCGCATCGCGATCAGCCGGATCGTGTCATCGTCGCGGCCACTTCGTTCATCACCAAAAACAGGAGACAGAGTTCATGACCATTCGCCACACCACCCGCCTCGCGCTGACCGCGCTGTCCTTCGCCGCGCTGTGCACGGCCGCCTCGGCCCAGGGCACGGGCAAGCTCAAGGTCGGCCTGATGCTGCCCTACAGCGGCACCTTCACCGCGCTCGGCGTGGCGATCGAGAACGGCTTCAAGCTCTACGTCGACGAGCAGGGCGGCAAGCTCGCGGGCCGCGAGATCGAATACTTCAAGGTCGACGACGAGTCCGATCCCGCCAAGGCCACCGACAACGTCAACAAGCTGATCAAGCGCGACAACGTCGACGTGATCGTGGGCACCGTGCACTCGGGCGTGGCCATGGCCATGGCCAAGGCCGCCAAGGAGAGCGGCACCGTGCTGATCGTGCCCAATGCCGGCGCCGACGCCGTCACCGGCCCGATGTGCGCGCCCAACATCTTCCGCAGCTCGTTCAGCAACTGGCAGCCGGCCTACGCCATGGGCGAAGTGGCGGCCAAGCAGCAGGGCAAGAAGAAGGTCATGACCATCACCTGGAAGTACGCGGCCGGCGAGGAGTCGGTCAACGGCTTCAAGGAAGGCTTCGAGAAGGCCGGCGGCAAGGTCGACAAGCAGCTCACGCTGCCGTTCCCGAACGTGGAGTTCCAGGCCCTGCTGACCGAGATTGCGGCGGCCAAGCCCGATGCCGTGTACGCCTTCTTCGCGGGCGGTGGCGCGGTCAAGTTCGTCAAGGACTACCAGGCCGCGGGCCTGAACAAGACCATCCCGTTGTACGGCCCGGGCTTCCTGACCGACGGCACGCTCGAGGCGCAGGGCGAATCGGCGCAGGGCATGCTCACCACGCTGCACTACGCCGACGGCCTGAACACGCCGCGCGACACCGCCTTCCGCACCGCCTACGCCAAGACCTTCAAGCTGCAGCCCGACGTGTACGCGGTGCAGGGCTACGACGCCGCGCAGATGCTGGGCGTGGGCCTCGCCGCCACCAAGGGCGACATCACGAAGAAGGCCGACTTCGCGGCCGCGGTCGAGAAGGCGAAGATCGACAGCCCGCGCGGCACCTTCACGGTCAGCAAGTCGCACAACCCGGTGCAGGACATCTATCTGCGCAAGGTGGAAGGCAAGGAGAACAAGCTGGTGAGCACGGCGATCAAGGGCTTGGCCGACCCTGCCCGCGGTTGCCGCATGTAAGGCCTCGGCCTTCCGCGGATCGGCTCGATCTTCTTCTCTTCGCTTTCGTATTTCGTCCCGGCCCGCCCCTGCCCGTTCGGGCTGAGCCTGTCGAAGCCGCCGCGCAAGCTGCGTGCCCCGCCTTCGACAGGCTCAGGCCGAACGGCTGGAGCGGCATCCGGCTCCGATTCTTGCCAGCCTCTTCAGTGAGACCCCACCCGTGGACTTCGGCACCTTCCTCGTCCAGTGCCTGAACTCGGTTCAGTACGGACTGCTGCTCTTTCTCGTGGCCTCGGGCCTGACGCTGATCTTCGGGATCATGGGCGTGATCAACCTCGCGCACGGCAGCTTCTACATGATCGGCGCCTACATGGCGTTCTCGCTGGCGCCGCTGTTCGGCGACCAGTTCCTGCTGATGCTGGTGGCCGGCGTGGTGCTCGCCGCCATCTTCGGCTACCTGCTCGAGTGGGCCTTCTTCAGCTACCTCTACCAGCGCGACCACCTGCAGCAGGTGCTCATGACCTACGGCCTGATCCTGGTGTTCGAGGAACTGCGCTCGATCCTGGTGGGCAACGACGTGCACGGCGTGAAGGTGCCGGCCTGGCTCGACGGCAGCTTCGCGCTGGGCAGCGTGATGAGCTATCCCTGGTATCGCCTGTTCGCCTCGGCCGCCTGCATCGTGCTGGCGCTGGCGCTGTACTGGGTGGTCAACCGCACGCGCCTGGGCATGATGATCCGCGCCGGCGCGAGCAACCGCGACATGGTGCGCGGCCTGGGCATCGACGTGAAGCGGCTCTACCGCATCGTCTTCGCCGCCGGCGTGGCGCTCGCGGCGCTGGCCGGCATGATCGCCGCGCCGATGTCCTCGGTCTATCCCAACATGGGCGCGAGCGTGCTGATCATCTGCTTCGTGCTGGTGGTGATCGGCGGCATCGGCTCGATCACCGGCGCGCTCGTCGCCTCGCTGCTGGTGGGCTTCGTCGACACCTTCGGCAAGGTGTTCTTCGCCGACTTGAGCGGCATCGGCATCTACCTGCTGATGGCGATCGTGCTGATCTGGAAGCCCGAGGGGCTGATGGGACGGCGTCCATGAGTTCGATCCCCAGGACCTCCACGCGCATGATTGCCTCCACGCCCTCTTCTTCCCTCGCCCGGAACGCCGGCTCGTTCGGCGGCGCGGCGCTGCCGCTGGCCTGCGCGCTGGCCATCGGCATCGCCGGCCCGCTGCTGGGCAACTACGCCTCGGACTTCATCGTCAAGGTGATGATCCTGTCGATCTTCGCGCTGAGCCTCGAGCTGCTGGTCGGCATGACCGGCCTCGTGAGCCTGGGCCACGCGGCCTTCTACGGCATCGGCGCCTACGTCACGGTGCTGGCCTCGGGCGCCGAGGGCGGCAACTTCGCGCTGCTGCTGCCCGCGGCCATGGGCGCGGCCGGACTCTATGCCCTGTTCGTCGGCGCGCTGAGCCTGCGCACGCGCGGGGTCTACTTCATCATGGTGACGCTGGCCTTCGCGCAGATGGCTTTCTTCGTGTTCCACGACACCAAGGTCGGCGGCGGCAGCGACGGCATCTACCTCTACGTGCGCCCGGCCCTCGGCGCGCTCGACCTCGAGAACCGCACGGTGCTGTTCTACGTGGTGCTGGCGTCGCTGGTGTTCACCTACGCGCTGCTCGCGCTGCTGCGCCGCTCGCGCTTCGGCGCGGCGCTCGCGGGCATCCGCGTCAACGAACAGCGCATGCGCGCGGCGGGCTTCCCCACCTACGCCTACAAGCTCGCGGCCTTCGTGCTGGCCGGCGCGCTGGCCGGCCTCGCGGGCTTCCTGCTGGCCTCGCGCGACGGCGTGGTCAATCCCGAGCTGATGGCCTGGCACAACTCGGGCGAGGTGCTGCTGATGGTGATCCTCGGCGGCCTGGGCCACCTGCGCGGCGCGGTGATCGGCGCCATCGCCTTCACGCTGCTCAAGGAGATCTTCTCGACCCACGCGCTGCTCGGGCCGCTGGCCGACCACTGGCAGCTCACGCTGGGGCTGACCATCATCGTGTTCGTGGCGCTGCTGCCCAAGGGCCTGATCGGGCTGGTGCAGCGGCTGTCGCCGAGGAGCGGGGCATGAACGCACGCATCAGCGATTCGGTGCTGCTGTCCGTCGAGGGACTGACCCGCCGCTTCGGCGGCCTGGTCGCGGTCAACGCGGTCACGCTCGACCTGCACGTGGGCGAGGTGCATGCGGTGATCGGCACCAACGGCGCGGGCAAGTCGACCCTGATCAACATGCTCTCGGGCGAGATCGAGGCCTCGGCCGGCCGCATCCGCCTCGACGGCGAGGACATCACGACGCGCGCGCAGTTCCGCCGCGCGCTCGCGGGCGTGGGCCGCAGCTATCAGCGCACCACCATCTTTCCGGAGTTCAGCGTGCACGAGAACTGCCGCCTCGCGGCGCAGGCGGCCACGCCGCGGCCCTGGGCGATCTGGCAGTCGTCGCGCGGCTGCGCCGCGAGCTCGGCCTCGGCCGACGCGGCGCTCGAAGCCGCGGGCCTCGCCGCCGAAGCGCACCGCATCGCCGGCACGCTGAGCCACGGCGCGCAACGCCAGCTCGAGGTGGCGATGTGCCTGGCCACGCATCCGCGCGTGCTGCTGCTCGACGAGCCGCTGGCCGGCATGGGCGCGGAGGAGACCGACCGCATGCTGAACCTGCTCGCGCAGCTCAAGGCCACGCACGCCATCCTGCTGGTGGAGCACGACATGGACGCGGTGTTCCGCGTGGCCGACCGCATCACGGTGATGGTCAACGGCACGGTGATCGCCACCGGCAGCCCCGACGCGATCCGCGAGAACCCCGAAGTCCGCACCGCCTACCTGGGAGAGGAACACTGATGCTGAACGTCAAGGACCTCAACACCTACTACGGCAACAGCCACATCCTGCGCGGCGTGCATGCCGAGATCCCGGCCGCGACCTCGGTCGGGCTGCTGGGGCGCAACGGCATGGGCAAGACCACGCTGATCCGCACGATCATGGGCTACGTGCGCCCCGCCTCTGGCGAGGTGCAGGTCGACGGCCGCACGGTCACGGGCCTGCCGCCCGAGAAGATGGCGCGCCTGGGCATCGGCTACGTGCCCGAGGGCCGCGGCATCTTCCCCAACCTCTCGGTGCGCGAGAACCTCGTGATGAGCGAGCGCGCCGGCATCGACGGCCAGCGCGCCTGGACCTTCGAGCGCGTGATGGCCACCTTCCCGCGGCTGGCCGAGCGCCTGTCGCACGGCGGCCAGCAGCTCTCGGGCGGCGAGCAGCAGATGCTGTCGATCGGCCGCGCGCTGATGACCAACCCGCGCCTGCTGATCCTCGACGAGGCGACCGAGGGCCTGGCGCCGCTGATCGTGGCCGAGATCTGGCGCGTGATCGAGCAGATCCGCCAGACCGGCATCGCCACCCTGATCGTGGACCGCGACTACCGCAAGGTGCTGGCCCACACCGAGCTCGCGGTGGTGATGGAGAAGGGCCAGATCGTGCGCCAGGGCGCCTCGGGCGCGCTGCTCGCGCAGCCGCAGGCGCTGGAGGCGCTGCTCGGGGTCTGAGGGCCGCTCAGGCCGCGCGCTGTTTGACGACCGAGGGCTCGATGGCCGGCGCCGGCCACAGCGCGAGGTGGTAGCGGTCCTCGCCCTCGAGCCCGTCCTCGGACAGCGTCGCGAGCCCCGCGTAGCAGGCACGCACGCGGTAGGTGCCCGGCGCGATCGCTATGCGCGCCGCATCGGGAAGGTAGTCGGTGCAGCCCGCGATCGCGAGGCGCCCGCTCGCCGTCGCGAGCGTGCATTCGACGATGTGCTCCCAGGCATCGGCATCGAGCGGCGGGGCGGCCGCGAGGATCTCGAGCGTGACCGGCACGTTCATGTTGCGCGCCGTGCCGATGCCGACCACGCCGGGCGCGGTCGCGAGCATGCGTTCCACGGCCTCGTCGCTCCATGCATCGGAAAGATCGCCTTCGGCGGATTCGTCCTGGATGTAGAACTGAAAGTAGTCGGCGAAGAGCTGGAAGGTGTGCATGCGTCGGTCTCCGGTGGAGACCCAGCGTAGCGCGTCCCGGTGAAAGTCCGGTGGCGCACCGGGTTTCACCTCTGTGCTGCGACAGCGCGACAGCCGAATGATGTCCGGCTGCACGGCAGCCCTCCGATCCCCCGGCGGCCGCGTGCCATCGCGAGGTCGAGCATGCCTTCCCTGCAATCGCGCCACATCGACAACGTCTATTCGATCGCCACCGGCACCGCGCTGGCCGATCCGGCGACCAGCCTGGTCCACAAGTCGTGGGCGCGCTGCGTGCGCGACCATGGCCTCGATCCCTCGCGGCCCACGCCCGCGCGCATCCTGCCGGCGCACGAGGTGCGCGCGCACCAGCAGCAGCTCGAGCACTTCCTGTGCACCGCGCGCGCGGGCATGGAGGACATCTACCGCCGCGTGGCCGACCTCGGCTACATGGTGCTGCTGACCGATGCCGAGGGCATCACGGTCGACTACATCGGCAACCCGGCCTGGGACGACCAGCTGCGCAAGGCCGGCCTCTACCTCGGCGCCGACTGGAACGAGGCCCATGCGGGCACCTGCGGCGTGGGCACCTGCCTGGTCGAGCAGGCACCGATGACCTGCCACCAGACCGAGCACTTCGACGCCACCCACATCGCGCTGACCTGCACCACCGCGCCGCTGTTCGACCATGGCGGGCGGCTCACGGCGGTGCTCGACGTGTCGGCGCTGCATTCGCCCGAGGCCAAGGAGAGCCAGCACCTGGTGCGGCACCTGGTCGCGATCTACGCGCGCATGATCGAGGACGCCGATTTCCTGCGCCACTTCCGCGGCCACTGGGTGCTGCGGCTGGGCAGCGCCTTCGGTCTGGTCGACGTCGCCGGCGAACTGATGCTCGCGCTCGACGAGGCGGGCACGGTGGTCGGCGCGAACAGCAGCGCGCGGCGGCTGTTCGCGACCCATCCGGTCGGCACCTGCGTGGCCGAGCTGCTGCGCATGCCGCTCGATGCGATCTGGCGCCTGGGCGCGAGCGCATCGGCCATGCCCTTCGCCCACACCGTGCTGCTGCCGGACGGCGGCGAGTACCACGCCTCGCTGCTCGCGCCGCGCGTGGCGCGCCGCGCGCCCGCGACCGAACGCAAGACCGCCGTGCCGGGCGCCGACCGGCTGCCGCCGCTCGAGGGCATCGCGGGCGACGATCCCGCGATGCAGTCGCTGCTCGCGCAGGCGCGCCGGCTGGTCGACCGCGGCATCCACGTGCTGATCGAGGGCGAGACCGGCAGCGGCAAGGAGGTGCTGGCGCGCGCGCTGCACGGCGCGAGCCGCCGCGCGGCCCTGCCCTTCGTGGCCGTGAACTGCGCGGCCATTCCCGATTCGCTGATCGAGAGCGAGCTGTTCGGCTACCTGCCAGGCACCTTCACCGGCGGCCGCAGCAAGGGCATGAAGGGCCTGATCGCGCAGGCCGACCGCGGCACGCTGTTCCTCGACGAGATCGGCGACATGCCGATGGCCCTGCAGACGCGGCTGCTGCGCGTGCTGTCCGAAGGCGAGGTGCTGCCGCTGGGCGGCGACGCGCCGCAGCGCGTGGACCTCGCGGTGGTGGCCGCCACGCACCGGGGCCTGAGCGAACTCGTCGCCGCGGGCCGCTTCCGCGAGGACCTCTACTACCGCCTGTGCGGCGCCGTGCTGAAGCTGCCGCCGCTGCGCGAACGCGGTGATCGGCGCCACCTGATCGATCGCCTGTTCGCCGAGGAAGCCGCGGCGATGGATTCGAATGCACGGCTGTCGGCCGAAGCGATCGAGGCGCTGATGGCGCACCGCTGGCCCGGCAACCTGCGCGAGCTGCGCAACGTGCTGCGGCTCGCGCTGGCGTTGTGCACGGAGCGCGAAGTCATGGTGGAGGACCTGCGGTTGCCGGAGCGCGTCGCGGTGGCGGTGCCCGCAATGGTCGATGAGGCCGAGGACACGGCCGCCGAATCGGAGCGGCTGCTCGCGGCGCTGCGCCAGCACCGCTGGCGAGTCGCGCAGGCGGCCGATGCGCTGGGCCTGAGCCGGGCCACCGTGTACCGGCACATGAAGCGGCTCGGGATCGTGGCGCCGCCGCGCAGCCCGGCGCCATCACGGCCGGCAGGCATGCAGCGCCCCTGAATGAAAAAAGCCCGCACCCTGGCGGGCGCGGGCTCGTCGCGGAGTGGACGCGATCAGTCGACCAGGCCCAGGTGCAGGAAGCCGGCGTTCAGCGACGGGGTGCTCGCGCCGATCAGCAGCTCGAGCTGCTTCGAGCGCATCGCGAAGTAGACCGAGCTGCCCTTCGTCGCCGTGCGCATGCCCGTCGGCCCGAACGATGGCTGGACCGCCAGCGCGAGATCGACCTGCGCGGTCGCCGCGCCGTCCGTGCCGGTCAGCGAGTACGTCGAGCCGGCGGCCACCACGACATCGGCCGTGCCGCCCGTCGACCAGCCCTTGCTGCTGAAGTCCGCGTAGCCCGATGCGGCCGGCACGCCCACCGCCAGCACCTGGCTGTTGGTCGTGGGCGACGGACCCGCGCTCAGGTACACCTTCTCGCCGCCGAAGTCGGCGAGCGCGAAGCGACCGAACAGGGTGCCGTCGACGGCGCTCTTCATCGTCCACAGCCCGGGCTGCTGCGGATCGGGCTCGACGTTGCTGACAGACACGTCGGCGCTCGGGCACTGTTCGATCTTGTAGATGGTGAGGTTGAGGCACTGCTTCATCACCTTGCCGCCACCCGAGATCTGGATCTGCGCGATGGCCGATTGCCCGCCCGCGGGCGAGAAGTCGATGCGGCCGCGGTCGTAGGTGCCGTCGAGCTTGCCCTGCTGCAGGACCAGCGCGCGCGACGCGATGAAGGGGAACGGTTCGTAGGTGGTCGGCGACTTGTAGCCCACCGCGAACGGCAGCGCGCCGACGATGTTGTCGCCGAGGCCGCGCAGCGCGAGCACGTCGCTCTTGCTGCGGCTGCTCTGCACCTTCCAGTCGCCGTCGCGCGACGCGCCCGCGGTCAGGGTGCCCGAGCTCGCATCGCCCGCCGTGTCGGTCAGGGTGTAGGTGGCCTTGTCGAAATCGATGGCAAGCACCTGGCGCGAGCCGTTGGCCGCGTACACGGTGTAGCGGCCGTTGCGATAGTCGCCGTTACCGACCGAGAAGCTCAGTTCCTTGCGGCGGTTGCCCGATGCGCTGGCCGTCAGCTTGAACTCGACGCTGCCCGTCGCTTTGGGGTTCTTGAAACGCGACAGCCATTGCGAGCCGGAGGTATCGACCTCGACGCGCTGGGCCGCGCCATCGCGGCTGTCCGCGGTCCAGGTGATCTCGCTGCCATCGCTGGACTTGACCGTCACGAGCTGGCCCGGCGCCACCTGGTACTTGCCCGCGCCGTCGGGACTCGCGGCGCTGCCGTCGACCTCGACGGACAGCTTGGCTTCCGACTCGGCGGGCGTCTGCGGCACCACGGCGAACGGCAGCCCGCCACCGCCTCCTCCCCCACCGCCACCGCCACCGCATCCCGCGATGACCGCCGCCAGTGCCGTGGCGCACAGGGCCATTGTTGTCGTGCTCCTCATTTCCTCATCTCTTTCTGTTGGATTGACGCGTTGCCCCGCCGACCTCGTCGGCAGACGGCGGCCAAATCTATCCGCGACGGAATACTTTCGCATCACCATGAGACGTGGTCGTCGCCCTGCGGCAACGCTCCTCCCAATGGGTGATTGAAGGGACTTCGCAAAGGCGGCGGGGCCGTCTCGCCGTCTCATCCGCGTCGCACCGGGAGCGCGACAACGCAGCCCACCCGCGACAAAACCCCCGCCAAGTCCTTGATCCACCGTGCGCCGCCGCGCGGCACGAAAGCTGCGCAACGCAACCCGCGCCGTCCGCGGCGCAGCGTTCGTTCTCATCCATTCATACACGGAGACATTCGATGACCGCATCCACCGCCGCCCCCACGCGGGCTGCCGCCACCTGGCTGGCCGACTTCGGCGCCGCGCTCGCGCGCAACGACGTCGAGGCCACGGTCGCGCTGTTCGAGGCCGAGGGCTTCTGGCGCGACCTCGTGGCCTTCACCTGGAACATCCGCACGCAGGAAGGCGCGGGCGCGATCCGCGCGATGCTGGCGGCGCGGCTGGCCGACACGCAGCCCTCGAACTTCGCGCTCGAGGGCGAGGCCAGCGAGGCCGATGGCGTGACCGAGGCCTGGTTCACCTTCGAGACCCGTGTGGCGCGCGGCCGCGGCCACCTGCGGCTGCGCGGCGGCAAGGCCTGGACGCTGCTGACCACCATGACCGAGCTCAAGGGCTTCGAGGAGAAGACCGGCGCGAACCGCATCAAGGGCGCGGAGCACGGCGTGCAGAAGGGGCGCCAGAGCTGGCTCGAGAAGCGCGAGGAGGAGGCCCGCACGCTGGGCTACACCGAGCAGCCCGAGGTGGTGATCGTGGGCGGCGGCCAGGGCGGGATCGCGCTCGGCGCGCGGCTGCGCCGGCTCGGCGTGCCCACGATCATCATCGAGCGCAACGCGCGCGCGGGCGACTCCTGGCGCAACCGCTACAAGTCGCTGTGCCTGCACGACCCGGTCTGGTACGACCACCTGCCCTACATGCCCTTCCCCGACGACTGGCCGGTGTTCGCGCCCAAGGACAAGGTCGGCGACTGGCTCGAGATGTACACCAAGGTGATGGAGCTCGACTACTGGAGCTCGACCACGGCGAAGAAGGCGCGCTTCGACGAGGCCACGCAGCGCTGGGAAGTGCGCGTGGAACGCGAGGGCAAGGAGGTGGTTCTGCGGCCGAAGCAGTTGGTGTTCGCGCTCGGCGTGTCGGGCTACCCGAACGTGCCCGTGCTCGCGGGCGCCGAGAACTTCCAGGGCGACCAGCACCATTCGAGCAAGCACCCCGGGCCCGAGGCCTACGCGGGCAAGAAGTGCGTGGTGCTGGGCTCGAACAACTCGGCGCACGACATCTGCGCGGCGCTGTGGGAGCACGGCGCCGACGTGACGATGATCCAGCGCTCGTCGACCCACATCGCGCCCTCCGACTCGCTGATGGAACTGGCGCTCGGCGGCCTGTACTCCGAGCAGGCGGTGAAGAGCGGCATCGACCACCACAAGGCCGACCTGATCTTCGCCTCGGTGCCCTACCAGGTGATGCACACCTTCCACATCCCGGTCTACGACGAGATGAAGAAGCGCGATGCCGACCTCTATGCGCGGCTGGAGAAGGCGGGCTTCCTGCTCGACTTCGGCGCCGACGGCTCGGGCCTGTTCATGAAGTACCTGCGGCGCGGCTCGGGCTACTACATCGACGTGGGCGCCTCGGAGCTGGTGGCCAACGGCAGCGTGAAGCTCAGGAGCGGCGTGAACATCGAGCGCGTGAACGAACGCTCGGTGACGCTGACCGACGGCAGCGAGCTGCCGGCCGACCTGCTGGTCTATGCCACCGGCTACGGCTCGATGAACGGCTGGCTGGCCGACCTGATCTCGCCCGAGGTCGCCGACCGGGTCGGCAAGTGCTGGGGCCTGGGCTCCGACACGCCGAAGGATCCGGGTCCGTGGGAAGGCGAGCTGCGCAACATGTGGAAGCCGACGCAGGTGCCCAACCTCTGGATCCACGGCGGCAACCTGCACCAGTCGCGCCACTACTCGCAGTTCCTCGCGCTGCAGCTCAAGGCGCGCGCCGAAGGGCTCGACACGCCGGTGTACGAGCTCGCGCCCTCGCACCACCGGCGCTGAGGCACGCGGCGCTCAGCCGTCGATGCGGCGGCGCAGGCCGTCGAGATCGGTCACGGTGATGCCGCCGTACTCGATGCGCAGCAGGCCGGCCGATGCCAGCCGCCGCAACGCCGCGTTGCAGCGCTGGCGCGACAGGCCCGAGAGGTTGGCGATCTCCTCCTGGGACACCTCCAGGTGCGGATCGCTGCCCGGATGCAGCCACTCGTGGAACAGGCCGACGAGCGCGCGCGCGACCTGGCTGTCGGTGTCCAGCAGGTGGTGCGCGGCGAAGTTGCCGAGGAACCAGTGCATGCGCTCGTTGATCTGGCGCAGCAGGAAGTCGTCGAAGCTGCGGTGCGTGGCGCGCAGCCAGTCGAAGGTCTCGAGCGGCATCAGCGCCACCCGGCTGGGGCGCAGCGCGATGATGTCCGCGGTGCGCGGCACGCCGCGCAGCAGCGTGCCTTCGCCGAACCAGCTGCCGGTCGACAGGCCGCCCAGGGTGACCGAGCGCCCGTCGGGCGAGCTCACGCACCACTTGAGCAGGCCGTCGATGGTGCCGTACCAGTGCAGCGGGGTGTCGCCGCAGCGGCACAGCGCGGCGCCGGTCGCCACCTCGACCTCGCGCATCTCCTCGAGCACGCGCTCGCCGGCGGCCACGCCGAGCTGCGGAAACCAGGCCGAGCCCTGCAGCAGTTGAGCCAGGGTCAGCGAGGCGGGGGGAGGAGCGGGCCGGGCAGCGGGCATCTTCTCTCGAGGCTCAGGGCAGGTCCCTGACGCGCTGCAGCTCGGCCTGGGCTTCGCGCAGCTTGTCCTCGCGGCGCGCGATCTTGTCGCGATCGCCCTTGCGGCGCGCCTCGGCCAGCTCGCGTTCGCGCTGCGCGACCTTGCGCTCCTCGCCGCGGATGCGCTCCTGGTGGCGCGCGGCCAACTTGGCATCGCTGCAGTTGCGGCGCACCTCGGCCAGCGCGCGCTCGAGGCCGCGCACGCGGTGGTCCTGGCCCTGCGCCTTGGCGGCTTCGATGTCGCGCGAGATGGCCTCGCGCTTGGCGGCGCAGCCCGCCTCGGGACCGCGCTGCGCGAAGGCCTGGCCCGATGCGAGGACGGCGATGGCCGCGAGGACCAGCGATGACAGTTTCATGAGCGCTCCTTGTTGTGGATGAATGCGGACGACAGGGGCGACTGTAGCCTCTGCACGCCGCGTAAACCCTGCCCCCGAATGTCGTCGCGATGACTGAGTGCGCTGCCCGCGCCAAAAATAATGGCGCGCTCCACGAAGGACTCCAGGAACCCCGCCATGTCGAAGCGCAAAGTGATCGTGACCATCGCCCCCACCGGCGGCATGGCGCACAAGTCCCAGAACCCCCACCTCCCCACCCAGCCCGCCGAGATCGCGGCCGACGTGCTGCGCTGCTGGAACGCCGGCGCCAGCGTGGCGGCGATCCATGCGCGCCGCCCCGACGACGGCGCGACCTGCGACGCCGAGGTCTACCGCGAGATCAACAGCCGCATCCGCGCGGGCGGCTGCGACATCGTGCTCAACAACTCCACCGGCGGCGGCGTGCACGGCGACATGGTCAAGCCGCTGGCCGGCGACCGCTGGGAGATCGCATGGGAGGAACGCATCAAGGGCATGGACGCGGGCGCCGAGATGTGCACGCTCGACGCCACCACGCTGAACCTCAGCTTCGAGGGCAGGCAGATCCTGATGGACACGCCGATCACGCGCGGGCGCGAGCTCGCCGCCGGCATGAAGGCGCGCGGCATCAAGCCCGAGTGGGAGGTGTTCAGCCCCACGCACATCCTGCAGGACGCGACCACGCTGATCGGCGAGGGCCACGACGACGAGCCCTACTTCATCAACCTGGTGATGAACGTGCACCGCAATTTCCAGAACGCGATGCCCTACTCGCCGCGCTTCCTGCAGATGATGGTCGACACGCTGCCCAAGGGCAGCATCTTCGGCGTCAGCGGCATCGGCACCTCGCAGCTCGAGGCCAACGTGGCGGCGCTGCTGCTGGGCGGCCATGCGCGCGTCGGCCTCGAGGACAACCTCTACTTCCGCCAGGGCGAGCTGGCCACCAACGTGCAGCTCACCGAGCGCATCGTGCGCGTGATCCGCGAGCTCGACATGGAAGTGGCGACGCCCGCCGAGGCACGCCAGCTCATGGGCCTGCCGCGCGTGGGCACGCCGCGGCCCGAGTTCGCGCTCGGCTGAACCGGCACCCGCCAGAACAACGAACGGAGACAGATCGAATGAACCCTTCCCGCACCGCCCTGGCCCTCGCGCTCGGCACCGCCTTTTCCGCAAGCGCATCGGCCCAGGTGTCCGACGACGTGATCCGCATCGGCTTCATCAGCGACATGTCGGGCCTGTACCGCGACTACGACGGCCCGGCCGGCGCCGAGGCCATCCGCATGGCGATCGCCGACATGGGCGGCGCCATCGGCGGCAGGAAGATCGAGCTGGTCACGGCCGACCACCAGAACAAGCCCGACATCGCCGCCGCCAAGGCACGCGAGTGGTTCGACGTGCAGAAGGTCGACATGCTGATCGGCGGCGTCAACTCGGGCGCGGCCATCGCCATGGCCGGCGTGGCGGCGGACAAGAAGAAGCCCTACTTCGTGGTGGGCTCGGGCGCGTCGAGCCTCACCAACGAGTACTGCTCGCCCTACACGGTGCACTACGCCTACGACACGGTGGCGATGGCGCGCGGCACCGCGAGCGCGGTGGTCAAGGCCGGCGGCAAGAGCTGGTACTTCGTGGCGGCCGACTATGCCTTCGGCGCCGCGCTGCAGAACGACGCGACCAGGACGGTGCTGGCGAACGGCGGTACGGTGGCGGGCTCGGTCAAGCATCCGCTGGGCGCGAGCGACTTCTCGTCGTTCATGCTGCAGGCGCAGAGCTCGAAGGCGCAGGTGCTGGCGCTGGCCAACGCGGGCGGCGACACGGTCAACGCGATCAAGTCGGCGGCCGAGTTCGGCATCGGCAAGAACATGAAGCTGGCCGGCATGATCATCACCATCAACGACGTGCATGCGCTGGGCCTCAAGGCCTCGCAGGGGATGTACCTGACCGACAGCTGGTACTGGAACCAGAGCCCCGAGGCACGCACCTGGGCGCGGCGCTTCTTCGACAAGCACAAGCGCATGCCCTCCTCCTTCCATGCGGGCGACTACTCGGCCGCGCTGCAGTACCTGCAGGCCGTGAAGGCCGCGGGCAGCGACGACGCCGACAAGGTGATGGCGCAGCTGCGCAGGACGAAGTTCGACGACATGTTCGTCAAGGGCGGCTGGCTGCGCGACGACGGCCTGATGGTGCACGACATGCACCTGATGCAGGTGAAGTCGCCCGAGGAATCGAAGGAGCCCTGGGACTACTACAAGGTGGTGGAAGCGATCCGCGGCGAGGCTGCCTGGACCACCAAGGCCGAGAGCCGCTGCGCGCGGTGGAAGTCATGAGCGCGGCGCACGGCGTGCAGCGCGTCGCGGTGGTCGGCACCGGCGTGATCGGCGCGAGCTGGACCGCCTACTTCCTCGCGCAGGGCCTCGACGTCAACGCGACCGATCCCTCGCCCGGCGCCGAGGAAAGGCTGCGCCAGGCGGTGGCGCAACACTGGCCCACGCTCGAGCGCTTCGGGCTGGCCGCGGGCGCCTCGGTCGACCGGCTGCGCTTCCACGACAGCCTGGAGGACGCGGTCTCGGTGGCCGACTTCGTGCAGGAGAACGGCCCCGAGCGCATGGACTTCAAGATCGAGCTGTTCCGCCGCATGGACGCGGCCGCGCCGCCCGATGCGATCCTGGCCTCGAGCTCCTCGGGCCTGGCGATCAGCGGCGTGCAGTCGGGCTGCGCGCATCCGCAACGCGTGGTGCTGGGCCATCCGTTCAACCCGCCGCACCTGATCCCGCTGGTGGAAGTAATCGGCGGCGAGCGCACGTCGGCCGACACCATCGAGCGCACCATGGCCTTCTACGCGGCCATCGGCAAGCGGCCGATCCACGTGAAGCGCGAGGTCAAGGGCCATATCGCGAACCGGCTGCAGGCCGCGCTGTGGCGCGAGGCCTTCCACCTGGTCGAGCAGGGCGTGGCCTCGGTGGCCGACATCGACACCGCGATCGCGCACGGCCCGGGCCTGCGCTGGGCCGTGATGGGACCGTTCATGAACCTGCACCTGTCGGGTGGCGCGGGCGGCATCGCGCACGTGCTCGCGCACCTGGGCGGGCCGATCGAGGACTGGTGGAAGGACCTGGGCGCGCCGTCGATGACGCCCGCGCTCCAGGCGCAGGTGAGCGAAGGCGTGGCGCAGGAACTGGGCGCGCGTCGCACGGCCGAGCTCGAGGCCGCGCGCGACACCCTGCTGTTGAACCTGATTCGCGCCAAGGCCGACACCGGCACACTGGATTGAAACGAACACCAACAGCCGGACGCAGAGGTCGCGAAGGTCTCGCGAAGAACGCGAAAGAGAAATCCAAAAGATTTTTTCTGAATTCCTTTTGCGTCTTTCGCGAGACCTTCGCGCCCTCTGCGTCCGGAAGTCCGCTCCCGCTTTCGGCAGCCGCCCCTCAGCGCAACAGATCACCCAGATGACCGACTTCCTCCAAGACGAAAACCTCATCGCCCCGCCCCGCACGGTGCGCATCGACTTCGACGACGGCTCCTTCGCGCTGCGCTCGCCGCAGGCGCTGAAGCCCTATGCGCGCTGCATCGGCGAATGGATCGAGCGCTGGGCGCGCGAGACGCCCGGGGCGCTGGCCTTCGCCGAGCGCGACGACGGCGGCGAGGACTGGCGCCGGCTCGACTACCGCGCGCTGCGCCACGCCGTCGGCGCGGTGGCGCAGGGCCTGCTCGACCTCGACCTGCCGGCCGACGCGCCGGTCGTGATCCTGTCGGACAACGCGATCGACCACGCGGTGCTGATGCTGGCCGCGATGCACATCGGCCGCGCGGCCTGCTCGCTGTCGAGTGCCTATTCGCGCATGGCCAAGGACCCCTCGCGGCTGCACGAGATGCTGCGCGCGCTGCGGCCGGGGCTGGTCTATGCCTCGGATGCGAAGGCCTACGGCGCCGCGCTCACGGGCAGCGGCGTGGAGGCGGTCGCGGTGTTCAGCCGCAACGCCGACGCGCACCCCGGCGCGCTGGACTTCGCGCGGCTGCTCGCCACCGCCGAGACGCCCGCCGTGATGCAGGCCTTCGAGGCGGTGCTGCCCGACACCCATGCCAAGTACCTGCTGACCTCGGGCTCGACCGGCAAGCCCAAGGTGGTGATCAACACCCATCGCATGCTGTGCGCCAACCAGCAGATGATGGCCCAGACCTGGCGCTTCCTCGCGCACGAGAAGCCGGTGCTGGTCGACTGGCTGCCCTGGAGCCACACCTTCGGCGCCAACCACGACCTGAACATGGTGCTGGCGAACGGCGGCGCGCTCTACATCGACGAGGGCCGGCCCGCGCCGGGCCTGATCGAGAAGACGGTGCGCAACCTGCGCGAGGTCAAGCCCACGCTGCTGTTCAACGTGCCGCGCGGCTACGACATGCTGCTGCCCTTCCTCGAGGCCGACGACGCGCTGGCCACCGAGGTGTTCTCGCGCCTGCGCCTGGCCTTCTACGCGGCCGCGGCGCTCGCGCCCTCGACCTGGCAGCGGCTCGAGGCGGTGGCGCGGCGCGTGCGGCCCGACCGGCCGCTGTGGCTCACCACCTCCTGGGGCGCCACCGAGACCTCGCCCGCGATCACCTCGGCGCACTGGAAGCTCGATGGCGCGGGCTGCATCGGTGCGCCGCTGCCGGGGCTGGAACTGAAGTTCGTGCCCAACGGCGAGAAGCTCGAGATGCGCGTGAAGGGCGTGTCGGTGTTCCCCGGCTACCGCGGCGCGCCGCGCGAGACCGCGCAGGCCTTCGACGAAGAGGGCTACTACCGGCTCGGCGACGCGGGCTTCCTGGCCGACCCCGCCGATCCGGTGCGCGGCGTGATCTTCAACGGCCGCGTGGCCGAGGACTTCAAGCTCTCGACCGGCACCTGGGTGTCGGTGGGCACGCTGCGCGTGAAGCTGGTGTCGCTGCTGGCGCCGCATGCGCAGGACGTGGTGCTCACGGGCCACGACCGCGACGAGATCGGCATGCTGGTGTTCGCGAGCCCGCAGGGCGCGGCGCTCGCGCCCGAGGCGCTGGCCGAGCGCATCGCCGGCGTGCTGAGCGCCTTGCGCGCGGAGGGTGCGGGCTCCTCGCAGTGCCCGGCCTGCGCGCTGGTGCTGAGCGAACCGCCGAGCCTCGATGCCGGCGAGATCACCGACAAGGGCTACATCAACCAGCGCGCGGTGCTGGTGCGGCGCGCGAGCGACGTGCAGCGGCTGCATGCGCGCGCGCCGGAAGATGCGCTGGTGGTGCGGTTGAGCTGAAACGGGATCGGGCAGCCGAACGCAGAGGGCGCGAAGGTTTCGCGAAGGTCGCGAAAGAAATCGTCGTGTCTCCCACCCCGTTCGCGCTGAGCTTGTCGAAGCGTTGCGCGAGGCTTCGACAGGCTCAGCCCGAACGGGAATGGGTTTTCAAGCTGAAGGCAGCGCCAGCCATTGCCGCCACAGCTGCCGCGCCGTGTCCTGGTAGCGGCGAGTGACCGCGAGCAGCTCGGCGCGCGGCTCGGGCGGCATCAGCTCGGCCGGCAGCAGCGGATCGCGGATCAGGTGCGCGATGACCGCGCGGCCCAGCAGCAGCGATTCGCGCACGGCCGTCTCGAGCGGCCGCGTGCGCAGGCGCTGTTCGCTGCGCTCGAGGCCGGCCTGCAGGCGGCGGCATTGCGCGGCCAGCGCGCGCACGTCCCACAGCCGGCGCGCGCTCGCCTGCGCCGCCTCGTCGAGGTCGGCGAGCCGGAACACCGGCGCGCCCGGCGAAAGCCCCAGTTCCTTGAGCTTGCGGCGCTCGGCCTCGAGGCCGCCCGCGAGGTTGTCGGGCCGGATCTGCAGGCCGGGCCGCAGCGGCGCGAAGCCGCGCAGCGAGAGCGCGAGGCCGTGGCGGCGCCAGGCGGTCTTGTCGGCGCGCGCCACGCCGGCGTCGTGCACGGCCAGCCAGTCGCCGCGCCAGCCGACGGCCTGTGCCTGCTTGTGCAGCCAGCCGTCGACCGCGCGCGACAGCGCCGGGCCCTCGCGCTCGAGCCGGTAGTTGCCGCGCTCGCCGCGCGCGATCTTGCCTTCGGCCGCGAGCCGCGTGAGGCCCACGCGCATCGTGGTCTCGCCGATGCCCAGCAGCGCGCCCGCGCGGCACAGCGCCTGCGAACTCAGCGTGCCGCCGTCGGCCACCAGCAGATCGAGGATCAGGTCGGGCGCGCTCGGCACGCTGATCTCGACATGACAGATCTTGGTCATGTTTGCGGAATGAAGAAATGTTTCCTACGATGACCACGAACGATCAACTCCGGTAATTTTGTGTCCGAAGGAGCCCCTCCATGGCATCCGAACAAACCCCCGGCGTCCGCGTCGAGGCCGACGACGGCATCTTCACGATCACCATCGACCGGCCTGCTCAGCGCAACGCGGTCGACGGCGCGGTGGCCGCCGGGCTGCGCGCGGCCTTCGAGCGCTTCGAGGCCGACGACGCCCTGCGCGTGGCGGTGCTGACCGGCGCGGGCGGCCACTTCTGCGCCGGCGCCGACCTCACGGCCGTCGGCGACCCCGCGCGGCGCAACGAACTCGATCCCGCGGGCGGCGGCAGCGGACCGATGGGGCCGACGCGCATGGCGCTGTCCAAGCCGCTGATCGCCGCGATCAACGGCTACGCGGTGGCCGGCGGGCTCGAGCTGGCGCTGCTGGCCGACCTGCGCGTGGCCGACGAGGACGCGGTGTTCGGCGTGTTCTGCCGCCGCTGGGGCGTGCCGCTGATCGACGGCGGCACGGTGCGGCTGCCGCGGCTGGTGGGCATGGGCCGCGCGCTCGACATGATCCTGACCGGCCGCCCCGTGGGCGCGGCCGAGGCGCTGGCCATGAGCCTCGCGAACCGCGTCGTGCCGCCCGGCGGCGCGCTGGCCGCGGCGCGGGAACTGGCGCGCCAGATCGCCGCCTTCCCGCAGCAATGCATGCTGGCCGACCGTCGCTCGGCCTTCGAGCAATGGGACCTGCCGCTGGCCGAGGCGCTGCGCCGCGAGGGCGCGCGCGGCGTGCCGATCGTCGCGGCCGAGGGCGAGGCGGGCGCCGCGCGCTTCGCGGGCGGCGCGGGCCGGCACGGCGAGTTCGGGCGCTGAGCCGCCTCAGCCGCCCATCCGCTTGAGCGTGGCGCGCATCGCCTTCGCGAAGCGCGGGTCGGCCATGGCGCCGACGTTGAAGCGCGACCAGCGCGAGACCTGCGTCGAGTCGACGCTGAAGATGCGCCCCGGCGCCATCACGATGCGCCGCGGCAGCAGCTCCCTGGCGAAGGCCAGCGAATCGGCCACGCCCGGCAGCGCGGCCCAGACGTAGAGCGACTGCGGACTGCGCGCGAACACCTCGGCGCCCACCGCATCGAAGAAGCGCAGCGCCTCGCGCGTGGCCTCGCCCAGGCGGTTCTGCAGCCGGTTCAGGTGGCGCTGGTAGTGGCCCTCGCTGAGGATCACGTCGACCGTGCGCTCGGCGTATTCGGAGCTGCTCACGTGGATCAGCGCCTTGAGGTCGGCGAGATCGCTCGCGAGGTCGGCGCCGCAGGCGACGAAGCCCACGCGCAGCGCGGCCGAGAAGGACTTGGAGAAGCTGCCGATGTAGATGGTGCGCTCGAGCTGGTCGAGCGCCGCCAGCCGCGGCAGCGCGGTGGGCTTGAAGTCGGCCAGCGGGTCGTTCTCGACGATCAGCAGGTCGTGCTTCTGCGCCAGCTGCAGCACGCGGAAGGCCTTGGCCGGCGAGATGTCGGAGCCGGTGGGGTTGTGGGCCAGCGATTGCGTGAAGAACAGGCGCGGCCGCTCGGCCACCAGCAGCTGCTCGAGCACCTCGAGGTCGGGCCCGTCGGCCAGCCGCGGCACCGCGAGCATCTGCGCGCCCGCGAGCTTGAGCTTGCCGAACAGCGGGTAGTAGCCGGGATCGTCGACCAGCACCTTGCCACCGGGCGGCACGAAGTAGCGGATGACGATGTCCATGGCCTCGTTGGCGCCGTGCGTGAGCACGATCTGCCGCGGCTCGGCACCGATGCCGAAGTCGGCCAGCTTGCGCACCAGGTGCTCGCGCAGCGGGCCGTAGCCGAAGCGGCTGCCGTAGCGGAACAGCGCGCCGAGCCCCGTGCGCACCACCTTCGGGTGGTACTTGTCCAGCCGCACGTCGGCCAGCCATTCGACCGGCGGGAAGCCGTCGCCCACGGCCACCGCGTCGGGCTCGGTCTTGAGCTGCTCGCGCATCAGCCACACGATGTCCATCGCGCGGCCCAGGCTGCCGGCATCGTCCTCGGGCGGCCTGGCGCCCGCGGGCTTGGGCTGCGCGCGCACGAAGTAGCCCGAGCCCCGGCGCGGCTCGACCAGGCCGCGCGAGACCAGGTTCTCGAAGGCCGCCACCACGGTGTTCTTGGCATAGCCGTGCAGCTGCGCGAGCTCGCGCAGCGAGGGCAGCTTGTCGCCGGCCTTGTAGGCGCCGCTGGCGATCTGGCGCGCGAGGGCCTCGGCGAGCGAATCGGCGATGGGGGCGGCGCGCGGGCCGCGGCTGGAAGATGCGCTCATGGCCGGCGACTGTGACACAGCGGGCACTGGACGCGCCTCACTGTCCCGACTGTCCCGCGAAACTGTGCCTGCCGAGGCTGGTACAGCGGGCCTAGATTCGCACGCTTCCGAATCCACCCCTTGCACGAACCGAAGCACGAACGATGGTCGCCGACGCCCGCCTCCCCAATTTCCGAGCCCTGACACCCGAGCAGCGCCTCGATCACATCGCGCAGGCCGCTGCGCTCACGCCCGAGGAGAAGGCGCTGCTCGCCGCGCCCGGCGCGCTCGGCATCGAGCGCGCCAACGGCATGGTCGAGAACGTGATCGGCACCTTCGAGCTGCCGCTGGGCGTGGCCGGCAACTTCACGGTCAACGGCCGCGAGTACCTGGTGCCGATGGCGGTGGAGGAGCCCTCTGTGGTGGCCGCCGCCTCCTTCATGGCCAAGCTGGCGCGCGAGGGCGGCGGCTTCGAGGCCTCGAGCAGCGGGCCGCTGATGCGCGCGCAGGTCCAGCTGCTGGGCCTGGGCGATCCGCACGGCGCGCGGCTGGCGCTGCTGCGCGCGCGCGATCGCATCCTCGAGGTGGCGAACAGCCGCGACAAGGTGCTGATCGGCCTGGGCGGCGGCTGCCGCGACATCGAGGTGCACGTGTTCGAGGACACGCCGCGCGGCGCGATGGTGGTGCTGCACCTGGTGGTCGACGTGCGCGACGCGATGGGCGCGAACACGGTCAACACCATGGCCGAGGCGGTGTCGCCGCTGGTCGAGCAGCTCACGGGCGGCACGGTGCGGCTGCGCATCCTCTCGAACCTGGCCGACCTGCGGCTGGCGCGCGCCCGCGTGCGGCTCACGCCCGCGGTGCTCAAGACCACGGAGCGCAGCGGCGAGGAGATCGTCGAGGGCGTGCTCGACGCCTACACCTTCGCGGCCGTCGACCCCTACCGCGCGGCCACGCACAACAAGGGGATCATGAACGGCATCGACCCGGTGATCGTCGCCACCGGCAACGACTGGCGCGCGGTCGAGGCCGGCGCGCATGCCTATGCCTGCCGCCATGGCCGCTACGGCTCGCTCACCACCTGGGAGAAGGACAAAAGCGGCGCGCTGGTCGGCACCATCGAGATGCCGATGCCCGTGGGGCTGGTCGGCGGCGCCACCAAGACCCATCCGCTCGCGCGGCTGGCGCTCAAGATCCTCGGCGTGCAGTCGGCGCAGGAGCTCGGCGAGGTGGCGGTGGCCGTGGGCCTGGCGCAGAACCTCGGCGCGCTGCGCGCGCTCGCCACCGAAGGCATCCAGCGCGGCCACATGGCGCTGCATGCGCGAAACATCGCGCTGGTGGCCGGTGCCACGGGCGACGAGATCGATGCCGTCGCCAAACAGATGGCCACCGAGCACGACGTGCGCACCGACCGCGCGGTGGCGCTGCTCGAGGCCCTGCGCGCCAAAAACTGAATCTCACGGATCGCGGGAAGGTCCCGCACCACGGACCGCGGCCGATACCGCGGCGGCACGCGGGGCGCGTGCCGTCACACCAGCAAGAACGGAGACAAGCAATGAACCCGAACGGCACGACGCAGGCGCGATGGCGCCTGGTGGAAATCTGGGGCGACACGGCGGACCTGCGCCATCTCGCGGGCGCGATCGCGATCGGCATCGCCGTGAGCCTGGCCGGCTTCCTGCTGGCCAACCGCCTGCTCGCGGGCGCCGTGCGCTCACCCGAACTGGCGCGTGCCTACGCGATGCTGGCGGGCCTCGCGGGCTGCGTGATCGCGGGCCTGATCTGCGCGCTGCTGTTCGCGCCGAAGCGCGAGGTGGTGGAAGGCGGCGCGGCCGATCCGCGCTGGCGCGAGGAGGTGCTGGCCGAACTGGCCGGCGAGCACGGCGAACTCGGCGCGATGAGCGACCTGCCGCCCGCCGCGCTGCGCGAGCTCCAGGAGCTGGGCCTGCACGACCTGTTCGCCAACTACCGGCCGCGCACGCGCGCCGCCGCCGAAGGAGCCGCCTCGTGATCGACGCCGCACTGCTGAACCAGATCCTCGTCGCCACCGGCATGGGCCTCGTGGGCGCCGTGGTGTTCGCCGCCATCGGCCTGGTGTCGGGCACCGACGAGACCACCACGCTCGCGCCGCTGACCCTGCTGGTGGTGCTGCTGGGCGTGCCGCCCGAGGGCGTGTTCACCTTCTTCCTCGCGGCCGCGGTGGCCAAGCACATGACGCACGCGGTGCCGACGGCGCTGCTGGGCATTCCGGGCGACACCATGGCCACGCCGCTGCTGCAGGACGCCAACATGCTGCGCAACCTCGGCGTGCCGCACATCGCGCTGCGCAAGATGGTGTCGGGCGCGATCATCGCGGCCTTCGTCGCGGTGCCGCTGGCCGTGCTGTTCGCGGTGCTGCTCGCGCCCTACGGCGCGGCCATCACCAAGGCGGCGCCATGGATCTTCGTGGTGGCGGCCGTCGCCATCGCCTGGTTCTCGAGCGGGCGCTGGGCCTCGGTGGCGACGCTGGTGCCGTTCGTGATCGTGATCGTGGCGCTGCAGTCGCTGACCGCCAAGTACGGCGTGAAGCTCAGCATCAGCTACTTCCTCGGCATCGCGATCGGGCCGCTGGTGGCCGACCTGTTCTCGGTGCTGTCGCCGACGGCCAGGGCGCGCATGGCGCGCGAGAAGGTGCGCACCTTCTCGCTGGCGCCCGACGTGAAGGGCTGGAGCGGCTACTTCCCCAACCCCTTCAAGGTGCTCGACCGCGGCCAGGTGAAATGGACGCTGGCCACCGCCACCATCTCGAGCGCCACCTTCGTCTTCAGCCCGGTCGCGATGACGGTGGTGCTCGGCGAGTTGGTCGGCTCGCGCATCAAGCATGCCTACCACCGGCTCACCACCACGCTGGCCGCGCGCAACGGCGTGACCGAGGCCACCTACGTGGCCGAGGCGCTGATCCCGCTGATCGCGATCGGCCTGCCGCTGAGCCCGGTGGCCGCGGGCCCGGCCGCGCCGCTGTTCAATGCGCCGCCGGTGTTCACCATCGACGCCGCCACCGGCCAGACCCACAACCTGCACAACCTGCTGAGCCACTGGGAATTTTTGGGCTACGGCATGCTGGCGGTGATCCTCGCGGCGCTGGTGGCCTATCCCTTCACCATGAACTTCGCGCGCCGCGCGGCGCTGTTCGTCTCGCGCAAGGTCAGCCACGAGGCGATCATCGCCACCTTCGTCGGCCTGATCGTGGTGATCAGCGTCTGGGAAGGGCAGCTGCTGGGGCTGTTCGTGATCCTCACCATGGGCCTGCTCGGCGGGCTGCTGTCGCGCGCCATCGGCTTCAACACCGGGGTGCAGTTCATGGGCTACTACACGGCGGTGCTGACGGTGCCGGCGGTGCTCAAGGCGATCGGCTAGGGCTTGGGTTTTTTCTTCGATCCGGGCGGCTCGTCGAGCCCGAACAGCCGCTCCACCTGCTGTCCCACGCGCGCCCCGATCGCGGTGCCCACGCCCGGCAGCACCGCGCTGCCGACGGCCGCGCCCGCGAGCGCGGCGCCGGTCAGCGAGAGCTCGGGATCGCTCAGGGTGCCGCCGATCTTCAGCGGCACGCCGACCACGCCGTCGATCAGGTCGACCGCGGCATCGCCCTGGATGCGGCGGTTGAACAGCCGCACGTTGCCGCTGGCGGTGAGCACGCCCGAGCGCGCCTTGAGGTTGGTGTAGCGCAGCACGGTGCCGTCGGGCGTGGCCTGGGTGTCGAGCGTGCCGCTGAGCTCGTCGAGCGCGGTGCGCCCGCCGCGGCTGATGCCGGCGGTGCTCACGGCCTTGGCGAGGTCGAGCTTGGTCAGGGTCGCCGGGCTGACCGAGAACACGGTGCGCGTGCGCAGGCCGCGCATCAGGGCGCCGACCTTGTCGGCCTCGGCCGTCAGCGTGGTCTGGCCGTGCAGCTTGCCGGCGACGAAGGTGCGGCGCCCGAAGGTCTGGACCAGCGCCTCGATGTCGACGTCGCGCGGCGCGAGCTCGGCCGACACGCGCAGGCGGCCGTCGTCCAGCGTCTCGAAGCGGCTGACGCCGTTCCAGCTGCCGCCCGCCACGTCGATGCGGGTCTGCCATCGGTCGTTGCTGCCCTCGCGGTCCAGCCGCAGCCGGGCCGGCGGCGAGGCCTGCGTGCGCTCGGCCAGCGCATGGCGCGGGCGCCAGCCGGGGTCGAAGTCAATCTGGCCGTCGTAGGCCAGTTCGATGTCGCGCCGGTCGATCCAGCGCACGTCGCGCCAGCGCAGCTGCTCGAGCGGGGTCTCGGCCAGGGTCCAGGGCGCGGGCAGGGCGATCCGGCCCTTCTCCACGGTCTCGGGCGCGCGGCCGCGGAAGGCGCGAATCGATTCGCCGGGCAGCACCGCGCCCTCGACCTCGAGCGAATCGGCCGCGACCACGCGCTTCCACAGCGGGGCGAGCTGCAGCCGCAGCGCGATGCGCTGCAGCGTGACCGGGCGCGGCTGGTCGGTGGCGACGTCGGTCAGCACCAGCACCGGCATCGGCAGCAGCGACCAGTGGGCGCCGCCGATCCTGAGGCCGATGCCGTAGTGCTTCTCGAAGCCCTCGGCGATGCGCTGCGACACCTCGGCGTCGCTGGGCAGCAGCCAGCGCGCCACCCCCCACAGCGCGAGGGCGCCCGCCAGCAGCACCAGGGGCCGAGCCGGCGAGCCAGAACCGGACGCGCCGGGAGAGGGGTTTCATCCACGCAAGCTAGCACGCCTAGGCGACTGCCGATGTCAGCCACCGTCGCTATAGTTTCCGCCACCCTTTTCGAAGCACACCAAGACGAAAGACGAGCACGCCATGCGCATCTGGAAGAAAGACATCTCGGTCGAGGCCCTGACCCAAAGCCACGTCGGCACCACCGTGGAACACCTGGGCATCGAATTCCTCGAGGTCGGCGACGACTTCATCCGCGCGCGCTGCCCGGTCGACCACCGCACGCGCCAGCCCTACGGCATCCTGCACGGCGGCGTGTCGGTGGTGCTGGCCGAGACGTTGGGCTCGTGCGGCGCCCACTATTCGGCGCCCGAGGGCGACCGCGCCGTGGGCCTGGACATCAACGCCAACCACATCCGCTCGGCCTCGAGCGGCTGGGTGATCGGCACCGCCCGCCCGGTGCACCGCGGGCGCAGCACCCAGGTCTGGCAGATCGACCTGACCAACGAGGCGGGCGAGCTGACCTGCGTTTCGCGCATCACAATGGCGGTGCTCCAGCCCAAGGGCTGAGCATGACCGGCACCCTACAAGCCTGGAACACGACAAGAGGAGACACAGCATGAGCAGTCCATTCACCTGGCGCGAAGTCGCCGCCACCGAGGGGCGCGTGGTCGCGCCCGACGAACGCCTGCCCTGGGTCCAGACCGGATTCATGGGCGTGCAGCATGTGATCGCCATGTTCGGCGCCACCGTGCTGGCGCCGATCCTGATGGGCTTCAGCCCCAACATCGCGATCCTGATGAGCGGCATCGGCACGCTGATCTTCTTCCTGATCACGGGCGGCAAGGTGCCCAGCTACCTGGGCTCGAGCTTCGCCTTCATCGGCGTGGTGATCGCTGCCAGCGGCTACGCCGGCAAGGGGCCCAACGCCAACATCGCGGTGGCACTGGGCGGCATCGTGGCCTGCGGCGTGGTCTACATCCTGATCGGCGCGATCGTGCAGGCCGTGGGCACGGGCTGGATCGAGCGCTTCATGCCGCCGGTGGTGACCGGCGCGGTGGTGGCGGTGATCGGGCTCAACCTCGCGAACGTGCCGATCAAGAACATGGCGGCCGGCAACTTCGACGCCTGGATGCAGGCGCTGACCTTCCTCTGCGTCGGCCTGGTGGCGGTGTTCACGCGCGGCATGGTGCAGCGGCTCCTGATCCTGGTGGGGCTGATCCTGGCCACCGTCGTCTATGCCGTGCTGACCAACGGCATGGGCCTGGGCAAGCCGGTGGACCTCAGCGGCATCGCCGCCGCGGCCTGGTTCGGCCTGCCGGCCTTCACCGCGCCGGTGTTCACGGCCAACGCGATGCTGCTGATCGCGCCGGTGGCGATCATCCTGGTGGCCGAGAACCTGGGCCACCTGAAGGCGGTGACGGCCATGACCGGGCGCAACCTCGACGGCTACATGGGCCGCGCCTTCATCGGCGACGGCATCGCCACCGTGGTCAGCGGCGCGGCCGGCGGCACCGGCGTGACCACCTATGCCGAGAACATCGGCGTGATGGCCGCCACCCGCATCTACTCGACCGCGGTGTTCGTGGTGGCGGCGGTGATCGCGCTGGTGCTGGGCTTCAGCCCCAAGTTCGGCGCGCTGATCCAGGCCATCCCGCTGCCGGTGATGGGCGGCGTGAGCATCGTGGTGTTCGGCCTGATCGCGGTGGCGGGCGCCAAGATCTGGGTCGACAACAAGGTCGACTTCTCGCAGAACAAGAACCTGATCGTGGCCGCGATCACGCTGATCATCGGCACCGGCGACTTCACGCTGAAGTTCGGCGACTTCGCGCTGGGCGGCATCGGCACCGCCACCTTCGGCGCCATCATTCTTTACGCACTGCTGGGCCGCACGAAGAACTGAGACGCTCCCGGGGGCGCCCGACAAGCCCCCAAAGTGAAACCTCGTGCAATAAATGTGCTTCCAGGGCGGCCCGGGCCGCGGCGCCGCACCGCCGCGCGGCCCGCGCCCGTTAGACTCCGAGGCTTTTCGCACCGACGTTTTCCAGACGTTTTCCAATGGCCGATGTTTCCGCCGCGCGCACCAGGGCGGTATTCGAATTCAAGAGCGCCACGCTGCCGCTGATCGCAGTCATCCTCAAGACGACCGATCTGGGCGTGCTGGCCGAGGCGCTCGACGCCCAGCTGGCGGATTCCCCCGATTTCTTCGAACAGGAACCGGTGGTCATCGATCTCTCGCAACTGCCGGAAGCCTCGGCCGAGGGCGGGGCGGGCGACGCGCTCGACTTCGAGGCCCTGCGCGGCCTGCTGGCGCGCCACCAGACCCAGCCGATCGCGGTGCGCGGCGGCAGCGAGGCCCAGCACGCCGCGGCCCGCGCCGCCGGCCTGGTGGTGACCGACATGCCCGCCGCCCCGGCCCCGCGCCCGGCCGAGCCGCCGCCGGCCACCCCGTCGCCCGCGCCGCAGATCGTGCGCGAGGTGCCGGTGCCGGCCAACGGCACGCTGCTGATCGACCGGCCGCTGCGCTCGGGCCAGCAGGTCTATGCCCGCGGCGGCGACGTGATCGTGACGGCCGTGGTGAGCCATGGCGCGGAGGTCATCGCCGACGGCAACGTGCACGTGTACGCGCCGCTGCGCGGCAAGGCGATCGCCGGCGCGCGCGGCAACACCGAGGCGCGGATCTTCTCGACCTGCCTCGAAGCCCAGCTGGTGGCGGTGGCCGGCATCTACCGGACCTCGGAAGTGCCGCTGCCCGACACGGTGCTCGCGAAGGCGGCCCAGATCCGGCTCGACGGCAAGAAAATCGTGATCGAGCCCATTGCCTGACGGCAGGGCGGGACGACGCGGCAGCGATCCAGCAACAACCGAATCGAAACAAGAAGGAATGGCCATGGCCAAGATAGTGGTGGTGACCTCGGGCAAGGGCGGCGTCGGCAAGACGACCACGAGCGCCAGCTTCTCCTCGGGCCTCGCGCTCGCGGGCAAGAAGACGGCCGTGATCGACTTCGACGTGGGCCTGCGCAACCTCGACCTGATCATGGGTTGCGAACGCCGCGTGGTGTACGACCTGATCAACGTGATCCAGGGCGAGGCCAACCTGAGCCAGGCCCTGATCAAGGACAAGCAGTGCGAGAACCTGTTCGTTCTCGCCGCCTCGCAGACGCGCGACAAGGAAGCGCTGACGCAGGAAGGCGTGGAGAAGGTGCTGGCCGACCTGGCGGCGATGGACTTCGACTACATCGTCTGCGACTCGCCCGCGGGCATCGAGACCGGCGCGATGATGGCCATGCACTTCGCCGACGAGGCGCTGGTGGTGACCAATCCCGAGGTCTCGTCGGTGCGCGACTCGGACCGCATCCTGGGCATGCTCAGCAGCAAGACCAAGCGCGCCAAGGACGGCGGCGACCCGGTCAAGGAACACCTGCTGATCACGCGCTACAACCCGAACCGGGTGGCGGGCGGCCAGATGCTGTCGCTGGAGGACATCCAGGACATCCTGCGCATTCCGCTGATCGGCGTGATCCCGGAGTCGGAGAGCGTGCTGCACGCTTCCAACCAGGGCGTGCCCGCGATCCACGACAAGGACACGGACGTGGCCCAGGCCTACAGCGACGTGGTCGCGCGTTTCCTCGGCGAGGACAAGCCGATGCGCTTCGTCGAGGCCGAGAAGCCCGGCTTCTTCAAGCGGATTTTCGGAGGCAGATAAGGCATGTCGTTCCTCTCGTTCCTCCTTGGCGAAAAGAAGAAGACTGCCAGCGTTGCCAAGGAACGCCTGCAGATCATCCTCGCCCACGAGCGTTCCAGCCTCAGCGGCAAGAGGCGGCCCGACTATCTGCCCGAACTCCAGCGCGAGCTGGTGGCGGTGATCTCGAAGTACGTGGCCATCAATCCCGAGGACATCAAGGTCCACCTGGAAACCCAGGACAACCTCGAGGTGCTCGACATCAAGATCGAGCTGCCCGACCCGGCGCCCACGCCGGCGCGCTGAGTCAGTCCGGCGCGAAGAAGCGGAAGCGGACCGTCGGGTCCGCGACCACGCGCGCCGACAGGGCGCGCTCCCACGCCAGGTAGTCGGCCCAGGCCGGGTCGCGCCGCGGCCCGAACACGCGCATCACCGAGCCCCAGTCGTCGTCGAAAGGGGTCAAGAGGCGCGCCGCCTCGAGCGTGGTCGACAAGGGCCGCCCCGAGGCCTTCCAGGCCTGCGTGCCGCCCGCGAGCCAGCCGAAGCGCACGCCGGCCTCGGGCCAGCGGCGTTGCGCATCGCGCGCCACGCGGCTCGCCGCGATGCCGTCGGGCGAGGTGAAGACCAGCGTGCGGCCCGGCACGATCCATGGAGAGATCGGTGCCAGCGAGGCCGGCAGCAGGTAGAGCGCGCCCGGCAGGTGGCCGCGCTCGTAGTCCAGGCTCGGACCGACGTCGACCACCGTGGCGCCTTCGAGCGCCCCGGCCTCGATGGCGGGCGGGGCATCGGCGATCGCGGTGGAAGGGGCCGGCGGCAGGCCCTGGGAGGGCAGCGGGCCGTCGAACACGAACACCTCGGCCTGACCGAGCTGCGTGAGCCAGAAGCTCGTGATGGCGGCGCGCAACCGGTGCGCCGGGTCGTCGATGAGCACGATGCGCGCGCCGCGCGTGCCCACGAGGTTCTCGAAATGCATCAGCAGCTGGCCGCCCGGCACCTGCTGCACGGCCGTGCCCGCGAAGGCCGGGTCGGGCTGCGGGCGCACGTCGAACAGGTAGAGGCTGCGCCGCGGGTCGGCCTGCCAGCGCGCGAGCTGGGCGGCATCGGCCAGCGGCAGGCGGTGGCGCGCGATCAGGCCGTCGGCCAGTTCGCGCAGCCGCTCGGGCGACTCGGCCGGCAGCAGGTCGGCCGGCGCGGCGTTCTGCACCACGGGACCGCCATGCAGGCCCCAGTCCATCACGCCGTCCTCGACGAACACCGCGTCGCGCGCGCGGCCCAGCAGCCGCAGGGTGGTGGCGCCGACGATGCCGCGCGTGCGGCTGAAGCAGTTGACGGCCCAGAGATGGTCGGCATCGGGGGGTGCCTCGAAGCGCCGCAATGCGAGCTCGGTGCCGGGGTGGTTGCGCGCGCCGGGCAGCGAGAGGAACTCGAATTCGGCGCGCGGCCGCGCATCGACCAGCGTGGTGGGCCGGCCATCGCGCAGCCGCGCGCGCAGTGCCTCGACACCGACCGAGGGCGTGCCGAAGTGCAGCCGCGCGCGGTCGCCGAAGGCCTTGACCAGCGTGCCGTAACCGTCGATGACGGGCAGCCCCCGCGCGGCCCAGGCCTCGATGCCGCCGGCCAGCAGGCGCACGTCGATGTAGCCCAGGCGCTCGAGCACGGCCGCGGCCTCGTGCGCGGGGCCATCGGGCGCGGCGCGGTCGTCGTAGAGCACGATCGCCGTGGAACGGCGCGGCACCAGCGTGGCGATCTGCGGCTCGAGGCCGCTCAGCGGCGCATTGCGCGCGAGGTTCGGATGCCGCGCGACGTAGTGGCGGGTCTCGCGCACGTCGAGCAGCGCGAGCTCGGGGCCGTCGGCGGCCAGCAGCAGCGCATGCAGCGCCGCGGCATCGAGGGTGGGGCGGTCGTGCGCGCTCATGTGTTCAGTTCGGCTGGATGCCGGCCTGCTTCACCACCGCGGTCCACTTGACGGTCTCGGTCTGGATGAAGCGCGCGAACTCCTCGGGCGAGCTGCCGACGGTGAAGGCGCCGATGTCGTCGTAGCGCTTGCGGAAGTCGGCCGACTGCACGATCTCGCGCAGCTCGCGCGAGAGGCGCTGCACCAGCGGCGCGGGCGTGCCGCTGCGCACCACCACGCCGTACCACGAGGTGACCTCGAAGTCGCCGAGGCCCGCCTCGGCCGCAGTGGGCACCTCGGGCAGCCAGGGCGCGCGGCTGCGGTAGGCCACGGCCAGCGGCTTGAGCGTGCCGGCCTTGACGAAGGGGATCGCGGTCACGACCTCGTTGAAGATGAACTGGGTCTGGCCCGCGAGCAGGTCGTTGAGGGCGGGCGCGCTGCCCTGGTAGGGGATGGGCGTGAAGTCGGCGCCGGTCCGGGACTTGAGCAACTCGCCCGCGAGGTGCGAATAGGCGCCCACGCTGATGCCGTAGTTGACCTTGCCGGGGTTCTTCTTCGAATAGTCGATGAGCTCGCGCGGGCTGTTGACCGGCACCTGGGGATTGACCAGCAGCAGCTGCGGCGTCTGCACCAGCAGCGACACCGGCGTGAAGTCGCGCGCGAGGTCGTAGCTCAGCTGCTTGAACAGCGCGGGCTGCACCGTGAGGTTGGAGGCCGGCGCGAGCAGCAGCGTGTAGCCATCGGCCGGCTGGCGCGCCACGTGGTCGAAGCCGATGTTGCCGGCCGCGCCGCTGCGGTTCTCGACCACCACGGGCTGCTTCAGGCGCTGCTGCAGCTGCTCGGCGACCTCGCGGCCGATCTTGTCGGCGATGCCGCCCGCGGGGTAGGGCACGACCACGCGGACCGTGCGCTGCGGATAGTCGTCGGGCGCGGCGGCCCGGGCCGGCAGCACGGTCGACAGGGCGAGCAACAAGGCGGCGAGGCCGCGCGAGGGGAGGGTGTTCATGGGACGACGCAAAAAGCCAGCGAGCCTAGGTCGCGCGGGCGGCGGCGCGAACGAAGTTTCGCACCCTTGCTTATGCGGAATGGGCGCATGCGGCGCGGCCGATGCTTCCTAGCATCGCAGGCCGGACCGCCTCCTCATGAACACCGCCGCCCGCACCTCCACCCAGCCGCTGCAACCCACGCCCGCCGTTGCGGTGGCGCCCGCGCGCGGCCGCCGCCACTGGTGGTGGCACTACGAGGTGCCCACCCTGCTGCTCGCGGGCGCGCTCTACCTGGCCTGGGCCGCGCTGGTCTGGTGGCATGCGGCGCTGCCGGGCTGGGCACTGTTCGTCGCGGGCGGCTACCTCGCGCAGCTGCACTTCTCGCTGCAGCACGAGAGCATCCACGCGATGCGCCAGCTGCCGCAGTGGCTGCGCTGGGCCGTGGTGTGGCCGCCGCTCAACCTGTGGCTGCCGTACCCGTTCTACAACCGCGGCCACAGCGCGCACCACGTCAACTTCCACCTCACGCATCCCGAGCGCGACTCCGAGAGCGCCTATCACTCGGCACCGGCCTGGGCCGGCTACGGACGCTTCTGGCGCTGGATCTACCTGGCGAACCAGACGGTGGCCTTCCGCGTCGTGCTGGGGCCCTTCCTGCGGCTGTGGAAGCTGGTGCGCTTCGAGACCGGCCGGGTCGCGGCCGGCGACTTCTCGCGCTTGCCGACCTGGGGCTGGCATGCGCTGAGCGTGGCGCCGGTGTTGTACTTCGTGATCGGCGTGGCCGGCATGAGCCTGGGCGAGTACCTGCTGTGCTTCGTCTACCCGGGGATGATGCTGGGCTCGCTGCGCACCTTCACCGAGCACCGCTGGGCCGACACGCCGCACGAGCGCGTGGCGATCGTCGAATCGAACGCGGTGTTCGGCCTGCTCTACCTCTTCAACAACCTGCACCACGTGCACCACCGCGCGCCGACCATGCCCTGGTACGAGATCCCGGTGTACTTCCGGCGCCACCGCGCGGCGGTGCTGGCGGCCAACGGCCACTTCTACTACCGCGGCTATGGGCAGATCGTGCGGCGGCATCTGTTCCGGCCGGTGTTCGTGCCGGTGCATCCCGCCTGGTAGCTAGCCCGCGACGAAGCCCAGCACGCGCTCGATCACCTCGGCCTCCTTGAGGATGCGACGGTGCCCGAGCCCCTGCGTGGCGACGAGCCGCGCGCCCGCGATCGCATCGCGGTAGGCCTCGCTGTCGGCGAAGCGGTTCACGCGGTCGTCGCGGTCGTGCACGATCAGGGTCGGCCGCGCGATGCGCGGGCCCACGGCGGGCGGCTCGAACTGCGGCATCAGGATGCCCTCGCGCGATTCGATGCGCCGCTGCATCGCGGCGCGCGTGCGCTCGCGCAGGCCGAACACGTGGGCGAAGTAGCGCGTGTATTCGCGCGGCGAGGCCGGCGGCGCCAGCAGCACCAGCCGATCGGCCGGCAGTCCGCGCGCCGCCGCATAGGCCAGCGCGTTGGCGCCCATCGAGTGCGCGATGGCCGCGCGCAGCGCATGGCCCTCGGCCGCGAGCCGCGCGCCGACGTATTCGATGCCGCGCGCGAACTGCGGCAGGTTGCTGGCCCAGCCTGCGCTGCGCCCATGCGCCGGCAGCTCGAGCAGCACCGGCCGCAGGCCCGCCGCGGCCAGGGCCTGCGCCAGCGGCAGCATCTGGCCCGCATGGCCGCCCCAGCCATGCATCAGCAGCACCACGGGCGTCTCGGCCACCGCGCCCGCCTGCGACGCGAGGTGGTAGAGGCCGAGGCTGCCCTGTTCGAAGGCCCAGGTCTCGCGCCGCCACTCGGCGCCCGGCCCCTGGCCGCGGTAGAGCCACTTGGGCGGCAGCGGCGTGCGGAACACGCGGCTGGCCGCGCGCACGCCGAGCGCGGGCCAGAGGCGCTCGATGGCGCCGAGCGTCCAGCGCACGGCGCGCAGCCGGAGGCTGGCGCCGTAGTAGCCGGAACGCGCGGCGTGGGTGGAGCCCGAAGGCGTGGCGCTGCTCGTCATGCCGTGCGCTCCTTCAGTACCAGACCCAGTCCTGGTTGCTGCCGGGCAGCGCACGCAGGGCTTCGCGCAGGGTTTCGACGCCGAGGGCCACCGCATAGACGGCCAGGCAGAGGGCGATGATCAGCATGGTGTTTCTCCTTTTTATCGCACGACTGTGCGAAATCTGAATAAGCAAAGACGAAAGGCGTGCGCTGGGGACGAGCCTCAGGCGCGGTAGTCGGAAAGAATGCGCCGCCAGCTGCGCGCGGCATGCTCGCCGGCCAGCGGATCGCGCAGGAAGCGCGCGTCGTGCAGCAGGGTCATCACGAGGCCGTTGAGCTCGCTCACCAGCAGCGCGGCGTCGGTGCCGGCCTTGAGCTCGCCGCTGTCCACCGCCTGCAGCACGGTGCGGCGCAGCGCGGCGCGCCAGCGGGTGATCTCGGCGAGCAGCAGCTCGCGCAGCTCGCCCTCGCGGTCGTCGTACTCGAAGGCGCCGGCCATGTAGAGACAGCCGGTCTCGCTCTCGATGTCGCGGGTGCGCGCGATCCAGCGCTCGACGATGTCGGTCAGCCGCGCCAGGCCCTTGGGCTTCTGCATCGCGGGCACGAACACGTCGGCCAGGAAGCGGCGGCCGTACTCCTCGATGACGGCCTTCTGCAGCGCCTCGCGCGATCCCACGCGCGAGAACACGCCGCTCTTGGACAGGGCCAGCCGGCTGGCGATCGCCTGCAAGGTGATCGCCTCCAGGCCCTCGGCCAGCGCGAGATCCATCGCCGCGCCGACGATGGCGGTGCGGGTCAGTTCGCTCTTCTGGGTCTTGGCGTCCATGCGGCAAACTTTAGCACAGTCGTGCGAAATAGCAAATCAATGCGAAGGCCGCTCTGTCAGCAGCTCCAAAGATGATTTGCTCATGTGAAACCAACAAACGCATCGTTCCCCGCATAAGCCGTTGTGCAGAGAATTCCCGGTCCGTCCCGCTCCGGGACATGACACCTCCGCGCCAGATGAACTTCCAACAACTGCGCTCGGTACGCGAGGCCGTTCGTTGCGGCTTCAACCTGACCGAGGTCGCCCATACCCTCCACACCTCGCAGCCTGGCGTGAGCCGGCAGATCCGCGAACTCGAGGAGGAGCTCGGCATCGAGCTCTTCGTGCGGGCCGGCAAGCGGCTCACCGGCCTCACCGAGCCCGGCGGCCACGTGCTGCCGATCATCGAGCGCATGCTGCTCGAGAGCAGCAACCTGCGGCATGCCGGACAGGAGTTCGTCGCGCAGCAGAGCGGCCTGCTGTCGGTGACGGCCACGCACTCGCAGGCGCGCTATGCGATGCCGGTGGCGGTGCAGGAATTCCGCGCCCAGTTCCCCAACGTGAAGCTGCACCTGCACCAGGGCTCGCCCAAGCAAATCGCGCAGATGCTGATCGACGGCGAGGCCGACGTGGGTATCGCCACCGAGGCATTGGGCGACTACCCGCAGCTGGTCGCCCTGCCCTGCTACCGCTGGACCCATTCGGTGATCGTGCCGCCGGGCCATCCGCTGCTCGACGCGCCGCTCACGCTCGACGCGCTCACGCGCTATCCGCTGATCACCTACGACACCGGCTTCACGGGCCGCTCGCGCATCGACGAAGCCTTCGCGCAGCGCGGCCTCACGCCCAACATCGTGCTGGCCGCGATGGATGCCGACGTGATCAAGACCTACGTGCAGCTGGGCATGGGCGTGGGCATCGTGGCCGGCGTGGCCTACGAGGCCGAGCGCGACACGCAGCTGCGCGCGATCGACGCCGGACGCCACTTCGGCATCAACCTCACCAAGCTCGCGGTGCGGCGCGGCAACTACCTGCGCAAGTACGTCTATGCCTTCATCGAGTCCTTCGCGCCGACCCTCACGCGCGCTGTGGTGGAAAAGGCACTGACCGACGAGACCCGCGCTTCGCACTACGAAATCTGAAAAGCGTGGCCCGACAAGGGCTTGGCGCGTGGACTTCGCACGGCGGATGCGCGGCTTTGGCCACGATGTCGACGAAAGCGGGGCGACTTCCATACGAAAGCATGAAAAAGCTGCCAGTTGCTTCACACAAGGAGCGTACATTCGCATTCATCCCAGCTTTCCGGAACGGATCAGCAATGGCATCGATTTCGCAGCAGCACCCCTCAGCGAAGGCCAAGGCCCTCAAGGCCGCCGAAGCCAGCGAACGGCGCGAACGCCTGCGACGAGGGCTGCCCGCCACGGTGGAACTGCTGCAGCAACGCCATGCCGACCGCATCGACGACAGCGACATCGACGCCTACGTGAACCTCAACTGGCTCGAATGGCACGGCGGCGGGCTGCGGCTCACGATCACGGGCCGCAACGTCTGCGCGCAGCTCGCGCCCACCGCGCTCGTCTGAGGTCTCCAAATGCAAAAGCCGCCGCGGCGTGAAGCCTGCGGCGGCTTTCGCGCGGGTTCCTCTCGGAACCCAGCGGCAGTGGGCACTTGCCGTTATTGACCGGCGATGATCTGCGCGATCACGCCCGTGGCGATCGCGGCCAGCACGAAGTCGCCGCCCACGCCCACCCATTGATAGCCGCGCGGCGGCTGCTGCAGGCGATAGGCGCGGTAGTCGTTGACCACGTAGTTGCGCGCACGGTACTCGACCGGCACGCGGCCGCCGCGGCGCCATTCGGCATGCGGCTGCGGGAAGCCGCGGCGATCGAACTGGCGTCCGTCGCGGAAATCCTGGTTGCCCCAGTGGCCGGGCGGTGGGCCGCGGCGCTCCATGCGCTCATGGCCCGGAGGGCCGCCGCGATGGCCGTCGCGATGGCCGTCATGGCCGCGGCCTTGCGCAAAGGCGCTTCCCGCTGCCATGCACATGGCGAGTGCCGCGGCGGCCACGGCCATGCCCTTCGTCTTGTTGATGAACATCTGGAACTCCTTCGCTTTTGGTGATGACGAGTCCATTGTGGGCGGCCCGTGTGTCGGTCAGCCAGGGCTCAGGTAGGCGCGAAGTGAAAGAAGGTAAGGGCTGGTATCCGCATCTCCTGCGCTCCTACGGCCGCGCGGCGCCATGGTGCCGTTTCAGGGCAGGCCGGGCACGTAGCGGTTCACGACGATGCCGCATTCGTAGGCGTCGGAGCGCAGCAGCGCGAGCCGGTGGCCCTTGCTGCGGTCGTTGAACACCGAGAGGCCGCCGCCCACGGCGGCCGGGTTGACGAAGAACTGGAACTCGTCGACCACGCCGGCCGCGACCAGCGCCGAGGCGAAGCCCACGCCGCCGACCGAAATGATGTCGCCGCCCTCCTGGCGCTTGATCGTCTCGACCGCTTCGGCCAGGTCGCCATGGACCACCGCGGTGCGCTCCCAGCGCGAGGCCTCGAGCTTGTTCGACAGCACCACCTTGTCGGCATTGACGATCTTCTGCGCGAAGGCGTAGTGGCGGTCGGCCGGAAAGCGCGTCGCGGCGCGGCCCCAGTGGTCGATGTAGCCCTCCTCCGCGATCTTGCGGCTCAGCAGGATGGTGCCCACGCTGTCGAACACGGTGTTGAAGTCCTGCTTGAGCCGCTCGTCCCAGGGCCAGGGATCGCCCCAGCCCCAGAGCTGCCAGCGCAGGTCGGCGTGGGCCGCCGACACGTAGCCGTCGACGGACATCTGCATCTGAAGGATCAGCTTTCTCATGCACGGTCTCCTGGTGGGTCGTCAAGGGATCGAAGCGCCAACTGCTTGTGAATTGCAATCGGTTTTCGGCGCGCGGTTGCAGTGTCTTGCGACCGGTGCAAGAATGCAAGCGGTTTCGAAAAGAGAAGCGTAGGAGCGCGCGCCATGGCATCCCAGGAAAAATCCACCTGCCCGATCAACCTCGCGCTGGAAGTCTTCGGCGATCGCTGGAGCCTCCTGATCGTGCGCGACATGATGTTCGCGGGCAAGCGCCACTTCCGCGAGTTCCTGCAGTCCGACGAGGGCATCTCGACCAACATCCTCACCGAGCGGCTCGGCAAGCTCGTCGAGCAGGGCGTGCTGCGCAAGAGCGACGATCCCACGCACCGGCAGAAGGCGCTCTACAGCCTCACGCCGATGGGCATCGACCTGCTGCCGGTGGTGGCACAGATCGGCATCTGGGGCCGCAGGCACACGCCGGTCACGAAGGACAGCGCGGCCGACGCCGCCGCGCTCGAGAAGGGCGGCCCCGCGCTCTGGAAGAAGCTGCAGGCGGAACTGCGCCGCGCGCATGCCGAGGGCCGCGCGGCCTGAGGGCCTGCGCGTCACTTCCGGTCACCAGGCTCGCGCATGAGCGCTGGCAGAATGCCGCCCCAACGCAGCAACCAGCACCGAGGGGTCCGATGACCGAACACACCGTCGCGGCAGCCGTCGTCTATGCCAAGGACGTGACGCGCCTGAGCACGTTCTACACGCGCGTCGCCGGCCTGTCGCTCGCCCATGCCGAAGGCGGCTTCCACACCCTCGAATCGCCCGCGCTGCAGCTGTTCGTGGTCGCGATGCACGGCGACATCGCGGCCCGGGTCCATGTATCGCAACCGCCGGCGCGGCGCGAGAACACCGCGCTGAAGTTCGTCTTTCCGGTCGAGAGCCTGGGCGATGCGCGGCGCGCGGCCGCCGAGCACGGCGGCGCATTGAAGCCGGCCGAGGCCGAATGGGCCTTCGGCGGCCATCGCTACTGCGACGGGCACGACACCGAGGGCAACGTGTTCCAGCTGCGCGAGCGCGCGGTGGCCGCGGGCGACGAGGCGAACGATTGAGTGGTCGCGGCGAGCGCCGCATGTGTCGGGCGCAGGTCCCGTACGGTCTTTCGCTCATCGATGGAAACGGCCGCTAAGCTGGCGCCCGCCTCAGCGTCCCCTCTTCCTCTCCTCCTTCACGCACGCATGAACCGACGCCACCTGCTGCAGTTCCTCGCCGGCGGCATCGCCGCCTCCACGCTCGCGGCCTGCGGCCGGCGCAAGGCCTCGGAGCCGGCGTTGAAGGCCGATGCCAAGCTGCTCGCGCTGGGCGACAGCCTGACCTTCGGCTACGGCGCGCCGCCCGGCGAGGACTGGCCCGCGAAGCTCGCGGCGCTCACGGGCTGGCAGGTGGTCAACGAAGGCATCAACGGCGACACCTCGGCCGGCGCCCTGAAGCGGCTCGACGCACTGCTCGCGGCCGACAGCTACGACGCGGTGCTGGTGGGCATCGGCGGCAACGACATGCTGCGCGGCGTGCCGCTGCAGACCACGCGCGACAACATCGCGGCGATCGTGCGCCAGGCGCGCACCCACACGCCGCGCGTGGCGCTGATCGCCACGCCCGCGCCCGAGCTGCTGCGCGCGACCATCGGCGCGCTCAGCGACGCGCCGCTCTACGAAGAAGTCGCGACGGCCGAGCAGGCGCTGCTGATCCCGGCGGTGTATGCGAGCGTGCTGTCCGATCCGGCGCTGCGCTCCGACCGCATCCATGCGAATGCGCAGGGCTACGAGAAGGTCGCGCAGCAGATCGCAGCGCAGTTGCAGAAGGCCGGCTGGCGCTGAGCGACACCAAGCCGCACGGCGCGCCTCAGCGCCGCGCCGCGAGCAGGTCGACGTAGGCACCGCGCTCAAGCTGCGCGGCCTCGATGCCCAGCCGCGCCATCAGCGCCCGCGCCTCGGCCACGCCGGCTTCGGCGGCCTCGTGCTCGCCCAGCACCACCTCGAGCTCGAGGAACTCGCCGAGCCCCTCCACGCGGTCGAGGTGCACGCGCGTGCGGCCCACGAGGTAGAGCCGGCGCTGCTTGCGCACGCGGCCGGCCTGCCCCCAGGCCAGGGTCAGCGACTCGCGCAGCAGGTCGGGCGTGGCGGTCGGCGTGATCAGGTAGAACGATTCCTTCGGGCCACCCTCGTCGGCGCGGCGGTAGAAGATCAGCTCGCCGCGGTCGGGCGCGAAGCTGCGCAGCTTGAGGCGGTCGCCGGGCTCGGCGCAGCGGAAGAAGGTGTCGTCCTGGGCGATCTCCACCGGCCCCGAATCGGCCAGCGGCGCGGTCAGGGCCGCGATGCGTTCGATGCTGTCGATGCGGGCCTTGATCTCGATGTTGCGTGCCATGCGCCGGGGCTCAGGGCGCGTTGCCCTGCGGGCCGACCGGCGGCGGCGCGGTGCGGCCGCTGGAGCCCGGCGCGAGCTTGCGGCCGAAGGCCTCGCCCACGTTGCGCACCGGGCGGCTCGCGCGCCGCGACACGTTGTCGACGCCGCGCCGCGTGGCGTCGTCCGCGCGGTCGATGCCACGGCCCGCGGCATTGGTGCCGCGCTGCACGCCGCCCATCACCTTGCCGTCGCGCGGCGGCGACTTGAGCGTGTGGGCGCGCTGCGCGCGCGGCGGGTTGTCGGCGCTCTGGGCCTGCACCGCGGCGGCCGGCAGCAGCAGCAAGGCGGCGAGCGACGACGCGGCCGCGAGACGGAGGCGGAGGGGAAGTTTCATCGGCGATCTCCTCGAAGCATCGGGTTCATGATCCAGCGGGCTCGTCGCCCGCGGCGGCAGCGCGCGCCATGCGCTCGCTCTTCCAGTAGACGTCGTCGCCGCCATCGACGCGGTTGAGCACGCGCGCGAGCACGAACAGCAGGTCGCTCAGGCGGTTGAGGTACTGGCGCAGCGTGTCGTTGAGCGTGGCGGTGGCGCCGAGCGCGACCACGGCCCGTTCCGCGCGGCGCGCGATGGTGCGGCACACATGGGCCTGCGAGGCACCGCGGGTGCCGGCCGGCAAAATGAATTCGGCCAGCCGCGGCAGCGTGGCATTGTGGTCGGCCAGCGCGTTGTCGAGCTGCAGCAGGGCCTCGGGCTTGAGCAGCGCATAGCCGGGCATCGAGAGCTCGCCGCCGAGGTTGAACAGCTGGTGCTGCACGTCGACCAGCAGCTCGCGCACCGCCTCGGGCAGCGGCTCGCACAGCAGCAGGCCGATGTGCGAGTTGAGCTCGTCGACGTCGCCCATGGCGTGCACGCGCAGGTGGTCCTTGGGCACGCGCGTGTTGTCGCCGAGGCCGGTGGTGCCGTCGTCGCCGGTGCGCGTGGCGATCTGCGAGAGTCGGTTGCCCATGGTGTGTTCGTTCCTGTGGCGAAGGGTTGGAGGCGCTCCGCGCCTCGATCCAGCCGCGGGCCGCGCAGAAAGGCGGGAAGAGGATTCTGCGGCATCGCCCGCCGGGTCACGCCCGCTTAACCCCCTCGCCCGACTGCCGTACGGGGATCGGCCCGATGCCGATCCGCGCCCCGCTTCGTAGAATGGTCCGTTCGCCCCCGCCCCTCTTTCCCCCTCTTCCACAGCCAGGAGACCTCCGATGAACGCCCCGACCTCGACCTCGCATCTGCTGCCGGAGCTTCATCTGCGCGAGGTGCCGCCGGTGCTGATCGACGCGCTCAAGGCCCGCTTCGGCGAGCGCTGTTCCACGGCGCTCGCGGTGCGCACGCAGCACGGGCGCGACGAGTCTTCGTTCGATGCGCCGCCGCCCTCGGCCGTGGTGTTCGCCGAGAGCACGCAGGACGTGGCCGATGCCGTGAAGCTCGCGAGCGAGCACAGCGTGCCCGTCATCCCCTTCGGCGTGGGCTCCTCGCTCGAAGGCCACCTGCTCGCGGTGCAGGGCGGCATCAGCATCGACGTGTCGCGCATGAACCGCGTGCTGTCGGTCAATGCCGACGACCTCACGGTCACGGTGCAGCCCGGTGTCACGCGCAAGCAGCTCAACGAGGAGATCAAGAGCACCGGCCTGTTCTTCCCGATCGACCCGGGCGCCGACGCCTCCATCGGCGGCATGACGGCCACGCGCGCGAGCGGCACGAACGCGGTGCGCTACGGCACGATGCGAGAGAACGTGCTGGCGCTCGAGGTGGTGACGGCCGCCGGCGACACGATCCGCACCGGCACGCGCGCGAAGAAGTCCTCGGCCGGCTACGACCTCACGCGCCTGATGGTGGGCAGCGAAGGCACGCTGGGCGTGGTCACCGAGATCACGCTGCGCATCTATCCGCTGCCCGAGGCGGTGTCGGCCGCGATCTGCTCGTTCCCGAGCATCGAGGCCGCCGTGCGCACCACCATCGAGACCATCCAGCTCGGCGTGCCGATCGCGCGCGTGGAGCTGATCGACGTGAACACGGTGCGCATGGTGAATGCCTACGCCAAGCTGAACCTGCGCGAGGAACCGATGCTGCTGATGGAGTTCCACGGCTCGCCCGCGGGCGTGAAGGAACAGGCCGAGACGGTGCAGGAACTCGCGAGCGGCCACGGCGGCAATGCCTTCGAATGGGCCAGCACGCCGGAAGAACGCACGCGCCTGTGGACCGCGCGGCACAACAGCTACTTCGCCGCGGTGCAGTCGCGCCCGGGCTGCCGCGTGATCTCGACCGACACCTGCGTGCCGATCTCGCGCCTGGCCGACTGCCTGCTCGACTCGGTGGCCGAGGCCGATGCCAGCGGCATCCCCTACTTCCTGGTCGGCCACGTGGGCGACGGCAACTTCCACTTCGGCTACCTGCTCGATCCGAACGTGCCCGAGGAGCGCGTGAAGGCCGAGGCGCTCAACCATGCGCTGGTGAGCCGCGCGCTCGCGCTCGAGGGCACCTGCACCGGCGAGCACGGCGTGGGCCTGCACAAGATGGACTTCCTGGTGACCGAGGCCGGTGCCGGCGCGATCGACATGATGCGCACGATCAAGCGCGCGCTCGATCCGAAAAACATCATGAACCCGGGCAAGATCTTCCAGCTCTGAGCGCACGCTGCGCATCGGGCGAAAAAAACCCGGCGGCTTCGCGAGAAGCCCCGGGTTTTTTGCTGGGCGGGCCCGCAGGCCCTGCGCTCGACTACTTGCGGCGGCGCGCCGGCTGCTGCGGCTGCTCGGCCGGCACGTAGGTCTGCGACGGCGCCGCGCCGCCATCAACGCCGAGACGGCCGCCGCCGCCCAGGCCCTGGCCGCGCACGGTCTGCGCCTTGTAGTTGCGCAGCGAGCGGACCATCTGGTTGAAGGCGTCCATGAAGGCCGCCGCGATCACCTTGCCCTGCGCGGTGTTGGTGTAGCCGCCGAGGCCGCCGCCGGCGCTGCGGCCGATGACGGAGCCGAAGGCGCCGAAGTCGGTCTTGGAGGCGCTGCCTTCGGAGGCCGCGACCTGCACGCCCGAGCGGTTGTCGATCAGCGTCAGCAACGCCGAGGCTTCCTTGGTCTGCATGCTGCCGCCGATCGCGGCCAGCGCACGGCCGCGGTTGCCGCCCACCAGGCCGCCGAGCGAACCGCCGAGGCCGCCCGCGTCGCTGTTGCTGAACACGATCTCGGGCGACAGGCCGTAGTCCGAAGCGACCATCTGGCCGCGGCCGAAGTTGCTGCCGCCGCGCATCTCGCCCGACTGCTGCAGCGCGCGCTCGCGCGTCATCGCGTTCATGCCGGCCGCGCCGCGCTCGACCACCACGAAACAGTTCGACTGCTGCACCAGCAAACGCAACAGGTTTGCAGTAGGCGGCAGGCGGTATTCGCCCGTGAGGATGGTGTACCAGCCCGCGTTGACGTTCTCGATCAGCGAGACGGTGCCCAGTGGCGACTCGCAGCGCTCGAGCTGGCTGCTCTCGCCCGAGGTGGCGCCGCCGGCGGCGCTGCCGGTGGCCATGGTCTTGGCCGACTGGCTGCCCATCTGCATGTCGGTGGTGGCGCAGCCCGTGAGCAGCAGCGCGCCCACGGCCACGGCCGCGAACGGGAAACGGGTGGTGATGAACTTCATGGAAGGCTCCCTCGGCGAGATCGGGTGGAAAAAAGCTGCGGCGAGGATACGCGCAATGGATGACTGGAACAATCAAGCGGACGTCGGAGGACGCCGCGAAGCGGCTTAGGCCGTTCGGCGGATTCGCTCGATCAGGCCGTTGAGCGCGTCGATCGAGCCGAAGTGGATGGCGAGCTCGCCGCTCTCCTCGATCTTGCCGCCGCGCTTGCTGCGCTTCTTGATGCGGACCTCGACCTCGGCAGTCAGCAGGTCGGCCAGTTCTTCCTCGACCCGCTCGAGGTCGCGCGATTTCTCGCCGGTCTGGCCGCTGCGCCGCGGCGTGGCCGCGAGGCTGAATTCGGCCGCGAGCTTCTTCACCAGCGCCTCGGCCTCGCGCACCGACATCTTCTTCGCGGCGATCTGGTTGGCCGCCGTGATCTGGGTGCCGCGGTCCAGCGCCAGCAGCGCGCGCGCATGGCCCATGTCGATGTCGCCGGCCATCAGCATCGCCTGCGCGGGCTCCGCCAGGTTGAGCAGGCGCAGCAGGTTGCTGGCGGCGCTGCGCGAGCGGCCCACGGCCTGGGCGGCGGCCTCGTGCGTGAGGCCGAACTCGCTGACCAGGCGCTGCAGGCCCTGGGCCTCTTCGAGCGGGTTCAGGTCCTCGCGCTGGATGTTTTCGATCAGCGACATCGCCGCGGCGGCCTCGTTGGGCACGTCGCGCACCAGCACCGGCACGCTCTCGAGGCCCGCCAGTCTGGCGGCACGGAAGCGGCGTTCGCCCGCGATGATTTCGAACTCGGCGTTCTTGGCCGCGGCCGAGGCTTCGTCGAGCCGGCGCACCAGGATCGGCTGCATGATCCCCTGCGCCTTGATGCTCTCGGCCAGCTCGTAGAGCGCGCCCTCGTCCATGCGGGTGCGCGGCTGGTAGACGCCGGCCACCATCTGGTCGAGCCGCAGGCTGTTGGGGTTCTGCGACGCGCCGTTCTCGCCGGAGCCGCCGTCGCCGGCGTTGTCGCTGGAAGGGGCGGCCGTCGGGCCGAGCAGCGCTTCGAGGCCGCGGCCCAGGCCCTTGGGTTTCTTGGTCGCCATCAGTTCTTTTCTTTCGACACGTCGTTCAGGAGTTGTCGGCCCTCGGGCCAGTCGCCCAGGCCGGATTCGGCATTCAGGTGGCCGCGCGCGCCCGCGTCGACGAAGCGCGCGCCCCAGTCGCTCGCCATCTGGCGCGAGCGGGCGGCCTCGCAGTAGGGGTCGTCGTTGGCGGCGATCAGCACCGCCGGGAATGGCAGCGGCTGGCGCACGATCGGCGCCCAGCCCGGGATCATCTGGCGCACATCCTCGCGCTCGAGGTCGCCGGGCGCGACCAGCAGCGCGCCGCGCACCCGCGCGGTGTTACGCGAATGGGCGGCCCAGGCCGCCACCAGGATGCAGCCCAGGCTGTGGGCGGCAAAGACCACGTCGCCGGGCGAAGCCAGTACTTCCTCCTCGAGCCGCGCCGACCAGTCGCCGCGCAGCGGCCGCATCCATTCATGCTGTTCCACGCGGTGGTCGTGGTGCTTTTCTTCCCAGAGGGTCTGCCAGTGGCCGGGGCCGCTGTTCTGCCAGCCGGGCAAGAGGAGGACGCGGGGTTCAGCGCTCATTTGCTATTATTTTTATAGCTAGCTACGTAGATGGGATAAGGGTTAGGCGTTGTTTTCGCTGCTGGACTTGGGCTCGCCCACCGGCGCCAGCACGTCTTCGGGGATCGGCAGATCGGGCGAGCTGCGGCCCGGTGCCGGCGGCGTGCTGGGCGCCACCGCGCCCGAAGCGAAGGCGCTCGCGGGCGGCATCTTGGCGATCAGCTCCTCGGCAAAGGCGATGAAGGCCTGGCTGCCGCGCGCGGCCGGATCGAAGACCACGCCCGGCAGGCCGTAGCTCGGCGCCTCGGCCAGCCGCACATTGCGCGGGATCACGGTGTCGAACACCTTGTCGCCGAAGTGGGCCTTGAGCTGCTCGCTGACCTGCTGCTGCAGCGTGATGCGTGGATCGAACATCACGCGCAGCAGGCCGATGATCTGCAGGTTCTTGTTGAGGTTGGCGTGCACCTGCTTGATGGTGTTGACCAGGTCGGTCAGGCCCTCGAGCGCGAAGTACTCGCACTGCATCGGCACGATCACGCCATGCGCGGCGCACAGGCCGTTGAGCGTCAGCAGGCTCAGGCTCGGCGGGCAGTCGATCAGCACGAAGTCGTACTCGGCACCGACTGCGGCCAGCGCGGTGCGCAGGCGCTTCTCGCGGCGATCGAGCGCGACCATCTCGACTTCGGCACCGGCCAGCTCGCGGTTGGCACCGAGCACGTCGTAGGCGTAGCCGCCCTCCGCGAGCTTGTCGGCCCGGACCCGCGCCTCGGCCACCGAGGCCGATTCGAGCAGCACGTCGTACACCGTGGTCTCGAGCTGGCGCTTGTCGATGCCCGAACCCATGGTGGCATTGCCCTGCGGGTCGAGGTCGATCATCAGCACCCGCTGGCCCACCTTGGCCAGACCGGCGGCGAGGTTGACGGTGGTGGTGGTCTTGCCGACGCCGCCCTTCTGGTTGGCGATGCAGAAAATCTTGGCCATGGAGGAGGATCAGTTCGAGGCGGCGAGCTTGACGCCGAAGGCGATCAGGAAGACACCGGCCAGCTTCTCGAGCACGGCCGAGATCCGCGGATTGGCGCGGATGCGCTCGGCCAGGAAGTGTGTCAGCAAGGTGGAGGTCAGGCCGTAGAGAAAGGTCAGCGCCGCGATCGTCACAGCCATCGCGCCGAAGGTGACGATGCCCTGGTGGCGGGCCGGATCGACGAACAGCGGGAAGAAGGCCATGTAGAACACGATCGCCTTCGGATTGAGCAAGGTGATCATCAGCGCTTGCCGCATGAAGTGGCTCGGGCGGATGTTGAGGATCGGTGCCGAGCCGGGCTTGGCGCGCAGCATCCTGAAGCCCAGCCAGGCCAGGTATGCGGCACCCAGCCATTGCACCGCCTTGAAGGCCGCCGGGTAAGCGGCCAGCACGGCCGACACGCCCGCCACCGCGGCCCACATCAGCACCTGGTCGCCTGCAATCACGCCCAGGGTTGCCGCCAGGCCGCCGCGAATCCCGCCTTTGCTGGTCGACGTGATCAGCGCCAGATTGCCCGGGCCGGGAATCAGGAGGAACAGGATGATGGCGGCGACGAACGCGCCATAGTCAGCGATGCCGAACATGGGAATTGCCTCGTGGAAAGAGGGAAAGGGGAGCCGTCGAGTCTAAGCGAGGCAGGTGGCGCGGCGATTGGCCGAACGGCCGGTTTCGCGTGGCCCGCGCCTTTCTTTTGGCAAGACAGCGGGCGCCGCCGTCTCGCAGGGAGCGGATCAGGCCTGTTTTCGCGCCCAGACGATGCAACGCTCGGCGTCGAGGCCGGGCACCGTCAGTTGTTCCACGTGAAACACTGCGACTTCGGCCGGCAGTCCGGCGAGTTCATCGGCCGGGTTCTTGCCCTTCATCGCAAGCCATTTGCCGCCGTCGGCCAGCAGATGCGAGGAGCCCGAGAAGAAATCCGGCAGCGACGCGAAAGCGCGCGAGCTGATCAAATCGAAGCGGCCTTCGAGCTTCTCGACCCGGGCGTGGAGCCCGCGCAGGTTGGGCAGCGCCAGTTCGCCCGCCACCTGCTGCACGAAAGCCATCTTCTTTGCGACCGCATCGAGGCAGGTGATGTCGAGGTCGGGCCGCAGGATCGCGATGACCACGCCCGGCAATCCGGCCCCCGATCCCACGTCGAGCAGCTTGCCCTGCCCTGCCCACTCGCGCTGCAGCGGCGGAATCACGGCGAGGCTGTCGAGCAGGTGGTGGGTCAGCACACTGTCGGGATCGCGCAGCGCCGTGAGGTTGTAGACCTTGTTCCACTTGAGCATCAGCGCGCCATAGGCCGTGAGTTGCTCGGCCTGGCGTTCGGACAAGGCCACGCCCAGCGTCTCCGCACCCGCGCGCAGCCGTTCGATCGTCGCCGTCATTCGGCCGACTGCGGCTCGGTGGCTGCTTCCTTGGTCGCGGAAAAGGCCTTGTGGCCGCCCTTGCGCAGGTGAATCAGCAGCAGCGAGATGGCCGCCGGCGTCACGCCCGAGATGCGCGAGGCCAGGCCCAAGGTCTCTGGCTTGTGCTTCGCGAGCTTCTGGCGCACCTCGAAACTCAAGGCCTTGACTTGGCCATAGTCGAAATCGGCCGGCATCTTGAGGCTTTCGAAGTGGGCGGCGCGCTCCACCTCGTCGTTCTGGCGCTCGATGTAGCCCGAATACTTGGCCGAGATCTCGATCTGCTCGATCTCGGTTTCGCTGAGCTGGGCCTCGGCACCGTACTTGCCGCCGTCCAGCGACATCAGGGTCTGATAGTTCACATCGGGCCGGCGCAGCAGGTCGGCGAGGTTGTATTCATGCTCGATCGCCTTGCCGAGCACCCGTACCGACTCCGCGGCCGGCAGGTTGCGCGGGTTCACCCAGATCGACTTGAGCCGCTCTGTTTCACGTGAAACAGCGTCGCGCTTGCGGCTGAAAGCATCCCAGCGAACATCGTCGACCAGGCCCAGCTTGCGCCCTGCTTCGGTCAGCCGCATGTCGGCGTTGTCTTCGCGCAGCTGCAGCCGGAACTCGGCGCGGCTCGTGAACATCCGGTAGGGCTCGGTCACGCCCTTGGTGATCAGGTCGTCGACCAGCACGCCGAGATAAGCCTCGTCGCGGCGCGGCAGCCAGGCGTCTTCGCCGCGGCATTGCAGCGCGGCATTGATGCCGGCGAACAGGCCCTGGGCCGCCGCTTCTTCGTAGCCGGTCGTGCCGTTGATCTGCCCGGCGAAGAACAGGCCCTGGATCGCGCGGGATTCGAAGCTGCTCTTGAGCTCGCGCGGATCGAAGTAGTCGTACTCGATCGCGTAGCCGGGACGCAGGATGTGGGCGTTCTCCAGCCCGGGCATCGAGCGCACCAGCTGGTACTGGATGTCGAAAGGCAGGCTGGTCGAGATGCCGTTCGGGTAGTACTCGTTGGTGGTCAGGCCCTCGGGCTCGAGGAAGATCTGGTGGCTGTCCTTGTCGGCGAAGCGGTTGATCTTGTCCTCGACGCTCGGGCAGTAGCGCGGACCGACGCCATCGATCTTGCCGGTGAACATCGGGCTGCGGTCGAAGCCCGAGCGGATGATCTCGTGCGTGCGCGCATTGGTGTGCGTGATCCAGCACGGCATCTGTTGCGGATGCATCTCGACCTTGCCGAGGAAGCTGAACACCGGCATCGGCCCTGCCCCACCGGGCATGCCGTCGCCGGGCTGCTCGGTGCACTTCGAGAAGTCGATGCTGCGGCCATCGAGTCGCGGCGGCGTGCCGGTCTTGAGCCGGCCCTGCGGCAGCTTGAGTTCCTTGAGGCGCGCCGACAGGCTCACGGCCGGCGGGTCGCCGGCGCGGCCGGCCTGGTAGTTGTCGAGGCCGACATGGATGCGGCCGTCGAGGAAGGTGCCCGCGGTCAGCACCACGGTGCGCGCGCGGAAAGCGATGCCGACCTGCGTGACCGCGCCCACCACGCGATCGCCCTCGACCATCAGGTCGTCGACCGCCTGCTGGAACAGGCTCAGGTTCGGCTGGTTCTCGAGCCGGCGGCGGATCGCCGCCTTGTAAAGCACGCGGTCGGCCTGGGCGCGCGTGGCGCGCACGGCCGGGCCCTTGCTCGAGTTGAGGATGCGGAACTGGATGCCGGCCTCGTCGGTGGCGATCGCCATCGCGCCACCGAGCGCGTCGACTTCCTTCACCAGGTGGCCCTTGCCGATGCCGCCGATCGAGGGGTTGCAGCTCATCTGGCCCAGCGTCTCGATGTTGTGGGACAGCAGCAGCGTCTTCGCGCCCATGCGGGCGGCAGCGAGCGCGGCTTCGGTGCCGGCATGGCCGCCACCGACGACGATCACGTCGAATTCTTCGGGATAAAGCATGAGAGGGGGCGCACTGACGCGTGCGCGGCGCAAAGGAGGGCCATGATTTTAATCGGCCCACCCTGCTCGCGCCCACTGTGGGGACAAGCTGGTTGTGCGACTCTAAAAGCCCGCCAGGCCCCTATGGGACTCGATAGTTTGCTATGTTTTTGATAGCAAACTATACGGAGTCAAGCGGAGGTGGCCAACTCCACCACCGGCACGGGCTTCTCGATGCCCAGGAGCGCGCCGCTGGCCGGCGGTTCCACGGGCGGTGCCACGCTCTGGTCCTGCAGTTCCGTCACCACGATCTGCTTGTCGCGCATGCTCACGCTGCCGAAGATCGTGCAGAAGGCCACGTCCTTCGCGTCGCGTCCCGTGCCCACGCGCACGAGGCGGTCGACCGGAGCCATGCGCGTGGCGTCGAACAACACCCAGCGTCCGCCGAGCCAGGCCTCGAACACCGCATGGAAATCCTGCGGCGGTTCCTCGAAAGCCACGTAGCCCACGACCAGCCGCGCCGGGATGTTGAGCGCGCGGCAGAAGGTGATGCCCAGGTGCGCGAAGTCGCGGCACACGCCGGCGCGCTGCACGAAGACCTCGCGCGCCGTGGTGGTCGAGTCGGTGCTGCCCGACTCGTAGGTGATGCTGTCGTGGATCCAGTCCACGATCGCCTGCACGCGGCCGATGCCGGGCGGCAGGTCGCCAAAGAGCTGGTAGGCGCAGCGCGCCATCAGGTCCGACTCGCAGTAGCGCGTCGGCATCATGTAGTGCAGCACTTCGTCGGGCACTTCGTTGACCGGCACTTCGGGCAGGTCGTGCGGTACGTCGACCTGAGTGCGCTGCACGGTCGCGGTGTAGGCGATCTTCAGCGGGCCCGGCGCCACGTCGAAGCGCAGGAAGCGGTTGCCGCTGGCCTCGTCGCAGAACACCTGCACCTCGGCCGCCGGCTCGATCGTGAGGGTCTCGCGTATCACCGCCTGCGCGCCCGCACGGGCCGCCTCGATGTTCAGCAGCAGATGGGCCGGCGCGCCGACTTCATAGTCCAGCTGCGCCTCGATGTGCGAGATGTGCATGGGGCTCCCCTTCCCTCTTCGCCTGGCTCAGGCGCGCCTTCGGCGCGAACGGTGTTCGGGCAGCTGCCAGTGCGTCTGCGTCACCAGCAGCACCCGCAGCACGCAATGCGCGGGGCTCTGCAGCAGCTGGCCCAGCGAGCGCGTGCGCGGCCAGCGCACCGACCGGTGCCGGTGCATCAGTCGAGCGCCTTCTTCACCGCGCCCACGCCCAGTGCGGCGAGCACGATGAAGATCACTGCCAGGATGAGGAACAGGCCGAACAGCACCTTGGCAATGCCCGCGGCGCCCGCCGCGACGCCGCCGAAACCCAGCAGGCCGGCCACCAGGGAGATGACCGCGAAAATGATGGCGTACTTCAACATCGAGTGACTCCTTTGCCGCGGGTCGCAGCCCTCGGTGCCCGAAGAATAGAAAGCGGTGCTCGGCGCCCCGATAGTCACCGAGCCCAAGCACCCGTAGGACAAACCCGCGCAGCCCAAACCCGCTAGCATCCGGTGCGTTCCAAAGAACCATTTCAACGATCGATTGGAGTTTTTCGCATGAAGCTGTACTACTCGCCGGGCGCCTGCTCGCTCTCGCCGCACATCGCAATGCACGAAGCCGGCCTCGCCTTCGAACCGGTGCTCGCAAGCACCAAGAGCCACAAGCTGCAGGACGGCACGGACTACTACGGCATCAACCCGCTGGGTTACGTGCCGATGCTCGAACTCGACGACGGCACGCGCCTGCGCGAAGGCCCCGCGATCCTGCAGTACATCGCCGACCTCGTGCCGACCAAGAACCTCGCGCCCGCCGCCGGCACCATGCAGCGCTACCGCCTGCAGGAGTGGCTGACCTTCATCGGCACCGAGATCCACAAGGGCTTCAGCCCGCTGTTCAACCCGGCCATGCCCGAGGAAGCCAAGACTATCGCGCGCGACAAGCTCGCTTCGCGCTTCACCTGGCTCGACGGCGAACTCGCGAACAAGCAGTACCTGATGGGCGACCAGTTCAGCGTGGCCGACGGCTACCTGTTCACCGTGACCAACTGGGCCAAGCCCACCGGCGTGGACCTCGCGGGCTTCGCGAACATCCAGGCCTGGCGCACGCGCGTGAGCGAGCGTCCCGCCGTGCAGGAAGCGATGAAGGCCGAAGGCCTGCTGAAGTAATTCCGCACCGCCGGAGCGCAACGCCGCGCTTCGCCCCTCGACGGCCGGCGACTCGCCGGCCGTTCGCTTTTCTGCGAACGCCCGGGCAATGCCACCCGATTGCATTTGCACCGACACATCGCCTAGCACCAAGACGACAACCCCGTGGCAGCAGGGTTGAGGCCCCACCCCTACCCTTGCGCTTCTTTCGCTGTTCACACCGTCCCTTCAACCCACTCGACCCAGAGCCACGGCCATGTCCACCCTTTTCGACCCCGTCCAAGCCGGCGACCTGAAGCTCGCCAACCGCATCGTGATGGCGCCGCTCACGCGCAACCGCTCGCCCAATGCCATCCCGACCGCGCTCGCGCCCACCTACTACGCACAGCGCGCGAGTGCCGGCCTGCTGATCACCGAGGCCACCGCCATCAGCCAGCAGGGCCAGGGCTATGCCGACGTGCCCGGCCTCTACGGCACCGAGCAGCTCGATGGCTGGAAGAAGGTGACCGACGCCGTGCATGCCGAGGGCGGCAAGATCGTGGTGCAGCTGTGGCACGTGGGCCGCGTCTCGCACACCAGCCTGCAGCCCGACAACGGCCAGCCGGTGGCGCCCTCGGCCATCACCGCCAAGACCAAGACCGTGCTGATCCATGACGGGGTGCCGACCTTCACCGAGACCTCCGAGCCGCGCGCGCTCGACGCCGCGGAGATCCCCGGCATCGTCCACGGCTTCGCCACCGCCGCGCGCAACGCGGTCGAGACCGCGGGCTTCGATGGCGTCGAGATCCACGGCGCCAACGGCTACCTGCTCGACCAGTTCCTCAAGGACGGCAGCAACCAGCGCGGCGACGACTACGGCGGCAGCATCGAGAACCGCGCGCGCTTCCTGCTCGAGATCACGCGCGCCGTGGCCGACGCCGTGGGCGCACGCCGCACCGGCATCCGCCTGTCGCCGGTCACGCCCGCCAACGACGTGCACGACAGCAACCCGCAGCCACTGTTCACCTACGTGGTGAAGGAACTGGCGAAGCTCGATCTCGCCTACATCCACATCATCGAAGGCGCCACCGGCGGCCCGCGCGAGATCGCCGACCGGCCCTTCGACTACGAAGCGCTCAAGGCCGCCTACCGCGAGGCCGGCGGCAAGGCCGCCTGGATGGTCAACAACGGCTACGACCGCCCGCTCGCGGAAGAGGCCGTGAAGGAAGGCGACGACCTCGTGGCCTTCGGCAAGCCCTTCATCTCCAACCCCGACCTGGTGCGCCGTCTGCGCGAGCACGCGCCGCTCAACGAGCTCGACAAGGCCACCCTGTACGGCGGCGGCGCCAAGGGCTACACCGACTACCCCGCGCTGGCCTGAGCCCGCGGGCGACCGGCGCATGGTGCTTTCGGGTACCGTTGCGCCATGTCGCAGATCGAGAACCAGCTGGCCGCGCGCGGCCTCGTCCTTCCGCCCGCCGTCCAGCCGCCACCGGGCGTGGTGCTGCCCTTTCGCTTCGTGCGCATCGTCGGGCGGCGCGCCTTCGTCTCGGGTCATGGCCCTCTCAATCCCGACGGCAGCATCGCCGCGCCGCTGGGCAAGCTCGGGCGCGAGCTCGACGTGGAACAGGGCTACACGGCCGCGCGCCTCACCGCGCTCGCGATGCTCGGCAGCCTGCAGCGCGCGCTCGGCGACCTCGACCGCATCACGGCCTGGACGCGCGTGTTCGGCATGGTCGCCTCGGCCCCGGGCTTCGACCGCCAGCCCTCGGTCATCAACGGCTTCTCCGACCTCGTGCTCGAGCTCTTCGGGCCCGAGGTCGGCGCACATGCGCGCAGCGCGGTCGGCATGGCCGAGCTGCCGTTCAACATCCCGGTGGAGATCGAGGCCGAGGTGGAGATCGCCGAAATGAACGAGGCGCCGCGCTGGACCGTGCGCCGCGCCGAAGCGGCCGATGCCGCCGCGATCCGCGACTGCGCGATCGCCGCCTTCAGCGTCTACCTGCCGCGCCTGCCGGTCGTGCCGCTGCCGATGGGCAAGGACTACGCAAGCGCCATCGAGTTGCAACAGGTCTGGGTCGCCGCCGATGCCACCGATGCCACCGAGATCGCGGCCGCGCTCGTGCTCGACATCACCGACGAAGGCTTCCTGATCGACGTGATCGCGGTGCAGCCGAAGCACCAGGGCAGCGGCGCGGGCCGCATGCTGCTCGAACTCGCCGAGCGCGAAGCATTGCGCCAGGGCTTCGATTCGATCTACCTGTTCACCAACGAGAAGATGAGCGAGAACCGCGCGCTCTACGAACGCATCGGCTATGTGGAGTACCGGCGCCTGGTGCTCGAGAACCGCACGCGCGTCTTCCTGCGCAAGGCCCTGCGATGAACACCGCGCCGAAGCGCGCGCGCATTCGTTGCGGCTACGAGGCCCTGCGCGTGAAATCCACGCTGACCTTCAAGCCCGTCGGCTCGGCCGCCGCAAGCCGCAGCTCGGCGCCGAGCAGCTCCGCATAGCGCGCCACGATCGACAGGCCCAGTCCCGAGCCCTGTCCCAGCTTCTGCCCCGCCGGACCCTGCGCCCAGCGCTGCATCAACAGGCGCTGCGCATCGAGCGGAATGCCGGGTCCGTCGTCGATCACGCTGAGCACTTCGCCGCTGACCTCGACCGTGATGGTGCGACCGCCATAACGCAACGCGTTGTCGATCAGGTTGTCGAGGATGCCTTCCACCAGGGCCTCGTTGGCCTGCACCGTCACGCTGTCGTCGAGGCCGCGTGCGCCCAGGTCCACGCCGCGCGCATCGGCGCGCGCGAGGTGCCGCAGCACCGTCTGCTCGGCCAGCGCATCGAGCCGCACGGGCGCGGTCTCGAGGCTGGTGCTGGCCTCGTCGGCCAGCGCGAGCGCGAGCAGCTGATCGATCAGGTGGCTCGCGCGCTCCTGGCTCTTGGCCACCTGCTCGAGCTGCTCGCGCCACACCGAGGGCTTCTGCTGCGCGAGCCCGTAGTCGGCCAGCGCGCGGATGCCCGCGAGCGGCGTGCGCAGTTCGTGCGCCACGTTGCCGACGAATTCGCGCTGCCCGCGCACGCTGTGGCCCAGCCGCTCGAACAGCGCATTGACCGCCTCGCCCAGGTGCTGCAGCTCGCGCGAGGTCCGCACCACCGCCACCGGCGAGAGGTCGCGCACATCGCGCCGATCGAGCGCCTGCTGCAGGTCGCCGAGCGGGCGCAGATCGCTGCGGATCCCATGCCAGAGCCATACGGCGAGCAGCATCAGCAGCAGCACCTGCGGCGCCAGTGCATAGCCCAGCAGCTGCCGCACGAGCGCCGTGCGGCTCAACGTGGTCTGCGCGATCACCACGCGATAGGGCATCGCCACGCCGGGCTCGGCATCGTGCTCGAGCACCACCGCGCGCATCGGCTTGCCCTGGTAGGTGACGTCGGAGAAGCGGTAGCGCGCGCCATTCACGGGCAGTGGCGCCTGCAGGTCGTCGGCGCCCGAGATCAAGGTGCCGTCGAGCCGCTGCACCGAGAAGTTGACCTTGTCGATCTGGTCGAACAGCACCGTGGCCACCTCGCGCGGCGTGAGCAGCAGCTCGATGCCACGCTCGCCCGCCTGCACGTTGGCCGACAGTGCGTAAGCGTCGTCGAGCATGCCGCGGTCGAAGGCCTGCTCGGAGAAGTAGTTGGCGATGACCAGCGCGATCACCGCGCCCACCATCCAGCTCAGCGCGAGCGGCACCAGCACATTGCGCAGCACGCGCCGCGTGAGCGTGGGCACCGCGCGCGACGGTCCGGGCGTGGTCCGCGCGTGCGCTGTTTCGCTGTCGCTCACGGTCGCGGCGCGCTCAGACTTCAGCTTCGAGCAGGTAGCCGATGCCGCGCAGGGTGCGGATGCTCGCGCCCGAACCGACCAGCTTCTTGCGCAGCCGCGAGATGAAGGCCTCGAGCGCGTTGTCGCCCAGCGATTCGTCGAAGCTCGAGAGCTTGTCGGACAGCGCACGCTTGCTCACCGTGCGGCCCGGCGGGCTCATCAGTTCCCACAGCACTTCGAACTCGCGCGCCGGCAGGTCGAGCGGACCGCTCGCGGTGGAGAAGCGCCGTGCCTTGCGGTCGAGCTTCAGCTGGCCCAGCAGCACGATGTCTTCGGTGCCCTTCGCGCGCCGCACGAGCGCACGCAGACGCGCCTCGACCTCGGCAAGGTCGAAGGGCTTGCCGAGGTAGTCGTCGGCACCGGCATCGAGGCCCGCGATGCGTTCCTCGGTGCGGCCGCGCGCGGTGAGCACCAGCACCGGCGTGCGGTCGCCGCGTGCGCGCGCCTGTCGCAGCGCGGTGAGTCCGCTCGCGAGACCGCTGGTCGCGCTCGCGGTGGCGGGCAGGTTCAGATCGAGCAGCACCGCATCGAAGGGCTGCACGCGCCACAGGTGGTCGGCGTCCTCGACGTTGGTGGAAACATCGACGCGGTGACCGGCGTCCGCGAGGCTGCGAAGCATCACGTCGCGCAGCACGGCATCGTCTTCGACTAGCAGGATTCGCATGATTTTCGAGTGGGTTGAGGTGCCTATTCTTGCTCGCGGGAGGGTCAGCAGGCGGTCAGTACGACACGCGATAAACACGGCATGAGCATACGACAGCCCATCGCCGCACGGGCCCTTTTCATCGGGGCCGCATCGTCATGAGCGCACGCGAACCCTCCGGCCTGCTGAGCTTCGTGCACCCCGCGGTGCAACGCACCGCGGTCGTGCTGCTGCATGGTTTGTGCAGCACACCTGACGAACTGCTGACCGTGCAGTCCGCGCTGCGCGACGGCGGCTACGCGGTGCATCCGATGTCAATCCCCGGCTACTCCTTCGACGCCAATGCACCGATGCAGCAGGCCGCGCCCTTCCAGCACTGGCTCGACAGCATCGAGGCCCAGGTCGCGGCCCTGCGCGAGACGCACGAGCGCGTGCTGCTGGTGGGCATCTCGGCCGGCTCGTCGCTCGCGCTCGGCGCCGCCATCCGCTGCGGCGACGCGGTCGATGCGCTGGTGCTGATGTCGACCACGCTGCGCTTCGACGGCTGGGCCATCCCGCGCACGCAGGTGCTGCTGCCGCTGGCCTACTACACGCCGCTGGGCCGCTTCTGGCAGTACCGCGAACGCCCGCCCTACGGCGTGAAGAACGAACGCGTGCGCGCCTGGATCGAGCGCGAACTGCGGCACCGCAAGATCTCGCGCGCCGGCAGCTCGGTGATCGGCGTGAGTCACCTGCGCGAACACCATCGGCTGATCCGCCACGTGCGCGCCAACCTGCATCGCGTGCAGTGCGACCGCGTGCTCGCGCTGCATGCGCAGCAGGACGAAGTGGCCAGCGTGGCCAACCTCGAGATCCTCGCGCGCGGCCTGCGCTGCCGATCGTTCCGAAGCGTCGTGGTGAGCAACAGCTACCACATGATCACCATCGACAACGACCGCCAGCAGGTGGTGCGCGAGACCGTCGCGTTCGCCGACGAGGTCGCGCATGGCACGGGCGCCGATGCCCCGATTTCCTCTCTGAAGGCTTCCTGAAAAGGAATGCGTTCGCCACCGCGATGCCATCGATCCCACTCCACAATGAACCACGCAAGGTGACACGGCGACGCGTGCCTTCCCTGCATTCGCAGCGCCGACCGATGGCACTCCCGCACGACGATCGTGCATCACGCTTCGCCTGAAAGGATCAAGCCCCATGTCCACTTCGCCCACCTTCAACAGCATCGCGCGCATCCTCGAGAACGACTTCCACGTCGAAGCGAACCTGGTCGCGCCGCAGACCGCGCTCGCCGACCTGGGCCTCGACTCGCTCGCGCTGATGGAGTTCGTCTTCGCGGTCGAGGACGCCTTCCACCTGCGCATTCCCGAGGACCGGCTCGATCCGCGCGAAGCGGGCATCACGCTGCAGCGCCTGTGCGAAGTGATCGATGCGGAGAGCGCCGCGACGGTGGGTGCCGTGCATGCACCCGAGGCGGCGCACGCATGAGCAGCGGTGTCGAACATGCGGTGATCGCGGCCTCGGCACAGCGCATCGCGGCGCCGCCGGTGCGCGTCAGCGGCATCGGCTTCGTCACGCCCATCGGCCGCACGCTCGAGGCCTTCGACGACGCGCTGTTCCATGGCCGCTCGGCCGTGCGCTCGCACACGCTCGCGATCCCCGGCATGGACAGCGTCGAGATCCCGGTGGCCGCCTGCGACTTCGACTCGAACGGCGTGCGCAGCACCTCGCGCCTGCCGCTCGATCGCGGCACCGCGATGGCGCTCGCGGCCGCGCAGGATGCCGCGGCGCAAGCCGGGCTGACGCGCGACAGCGTCGATCCCGAACGGCTCGGCATCTTCTGGGGCAGCGGCCTCGCGGGCGCGGGCAGCTTCGACAACACCACCCAGGCGCTCTACGCCGAGCAACGCCGCATGCGGCCGACGACCGTGCTCATCGTGATGCCCAACGCGGCGGTGGCCGAACTCGCGCTGCACTTCGGCGCGCACGGCGCGGCCATCGCCTATGCCTGCGCCTGCGCCTCCTCGGCGGTGGCGATCGGCGAGGCGATGCGCGCCATCCGCGGCGGCTGGATCGATGTCGCCATCGTCGGCGGCCACGACGCCATGCTCACGCCCGGCGTGATGGCGAGCTGGCAGGCGATGCGCGTGATGGCCGCGCCGCCGGCCGGCGCGCCCGAGACCGCCTGCCGCCCCTTCTCGGGCGACCGCGCGGGCTTCGCGCTCGGCGAAGGCGCCGCTGCGCTGGTGCTCGAGTCGGAAGCGCATGCGCGTTCGCGCGGCGCGGCCGACCCAGGCGACACGGGCGACGGTGCGTCCTACGTGCTGGCCGGCTACGCCACCAACTGCGACGGCACGCACATCACCAACCCCGACAGCGCGGGCCAGGTGCGCGCGATGCGCGCGGCGCTGCGCGACGCGGGCATCGATGCCACCCAGATCGGCCACGTGAATGCCCACGGCACCGCGACCATCGCCGGCGATGCGGCCGAGGCCGCTTCGGTGCGCGAGGTGTTCGGCAGCGCGACGCCGGTGTGCGCCACCAAGGCGATCCACGGCCACGTGCTCGGCGGCGGCGGCGCGATCGAACTGGTCGCGACCTTGCGCGCGCTGGCGCACGAGGCCGTGCCACCGATCGCCAACCTGCGCGAGCCCGACGCAGCCTTCGACCTGGCCTTCGTGCGCGGCGAGGCACGCGCGATGCCCGGCATGCGCTGGGCGATGTCGAATTCCTTCGCCTTCGGCGGCACCAACGCCGTGCTCGTCGCGGGACGCATCGACGCACCATCTCGCTGAAACTTCGCTGAATTTTTTTTCGCGCGCAGGAAGGCTCAAGGCAGGCAGTGCATCGGCTGGTGGTTCTCGTCGTGCCGGTGTTCGTGCTGCTGATGGCCTGCGAGTTCGCCTGGGGCTGGCTCAAGCGGCGCAACACCTACCGCTTCGGCGACACGGTCGCGAGCCTGAGCCAGGGCCTCTTGAGCCAGGCGCTCGCGGTCTGCACGCAGCTGTTCCAGATCGGCCTCTACGCGCTGGTCTATCCGCATGTCGCGCTCTGCACCGACGCGGGCTTCTGGGACAGCGCCCTCGGCTGGATCGCCGCAGTGCTGCTGTTCGACTTCTGCGACTACTGGCTGCATCGCGCGGGGCACGAGTCGGCGCTGTTCTGGGCCGCGCATGCGGTGCACCACCAGAGCCGGCGCTTCAACTTCTCGACCGCGCTGCGGCAGGAGAGCATGGTCGCCTTCCTCGGCTGGGCCTTCTACCTGCCGATGGCCGTGGTGGGCGTGCCGCCCGAGCAGTTCGGCCTCGCGGGGCTGATCGTGCTGGTCTACCAGTTCTGGATCCACACCGAACACATCGGCAAGCTCGGCTGGTTCGACCGCGTGTTCTCCTCGCCCTCGAACCACCGCGTGCACCATGCCGTCAACGACGACTACCTCGACCGCAACTACGGCGGCATGCTGGTGGTGTGGGACCGCCTGTTCGGCACCTTCGCCGAGGAGCGCGAGCGCTGCGTCTACGGCACGCGCAAGCCGCTCGCGGGCTTCGATCCGCTGCGCGCGGTGCTCGGTCCCTATGCGCCGCTCGTGCGCGATGCCTGGTACACGCGGCGCTGGCGCGACAAGCTCGGCGTGTTCTGGAAGTCGCCGGGCTGGCGGCCGGCCGACGTGGCGGCGCGTTTTCCCGAACCCGACTTCTCGCTCGAGGCGGCGGCCGCCCTCGACGACCCGCCGGTCGGCCGTGCGCGCGCGATCGCGGCCACGCTGCATTTCGCGGGCTGGGTCGGCATGACGCTGGCCTTTCTCTGGCGCGCGGACGACATGGCTTTTCGCACCGGCCTCGAACTGCTGACGCTGACGGTCGCGGGCTTCTGGGCCGTGGGCGCGGTGCTCGATGCGCGGCTGCGATTGCGCTGGGCCTGGCCCGCGCAGGCGTTGCTGCTGGCATTGGCCGGCGCGATCCTGTTCGCGGCGGGTTGAGCTGCGGCGCGGGATTGCTATCCTGCGGGCCCCAGACCCACACCGACCATGGAGCCACCGTGCGCCGACTTGCCACTTCCCGCGACCTCGCTGCCGTCCATGCCCTCTACATGCACGAGAAGGTCGTGCGCTTCCTCGGCTACGACCCGATGCCGCTCGCGGACTTCCAGCCGATCCACGAGGAACTGGTGCGCAGCGGCTGCTTCCACATCTGGGAGGTCGACGGCCGCATGGCCGGCTTCTACCGCGCCACGCGCTACCCGGGCCGAGTGGCGCACGTCGCCTGCCTCGGCACGCTCGCGGTGGACCCGGCCTTCCATGGCCGCGGCGTGGCGCTGGCCATGGTGAGCGATGCCATCGAGCAACTGCGCGCGGCCGGCGTCAAGCGCATCGAGCTCTATGCCGAGGGCGACAACGCACCCGCGTTGCGCTTCTACGAGAAGCTGGGCTTCGAGCGCGAGGGCACGCTGCGCAAGTTCTACAAGCGCGCCGGCGAAGCCGACTACATCGACGATCACCTGATGGCGCTGCTGCTCGACTGACAGGGTTTCAGGAACCCTTCCAGCGCCGCAGCAGCAAGGCGTTGGCCATCACGCTCACGCTCGACAGCGCCATCGCCGCCCCGGCCACCACCGGGCTCAGCAGCCCGAAGGCCGCCAACGGAATCCCCGCCACGTTGTAGGCGAAGGCCCAGAACAGGTTCTGCCGGATCTTGGCCACGGTGCGGCCCGAGAGGTCGAGCGCCTGCGCCACCAGCGCGAGATCGCCGCGCATCAGCGTGATGCCCGCGGCCTCCATCGCCACGTCGGTGCCGCCATCCGCCGGCGCCATCGCGATGCCCACGTCGGCGGCCGCGAGCGCGGGCGCGTCGTTGGCGCCATCGCCCACCATCGCGACCACGTGGCCGTCGCGGCGCAGCGCGCTCACCTGCTGCGCCTTGTCGGCCGGCAGCACTTCGGCGCGCACGTCCTCGGGCGCGATGCCCAGCCGCGCCGCCATGGCGCGCGCGGCGCGCAGGTTGTCGCCCGAGATCATCACCACGCGCAGGCCGCGCGCACGCAGCGCGGCGACGGTCTCGGCCGCCTGCGGCTTGGGCTCGTCGGCAAAGGCCAGCAGCGCCAGCGCCTCGGCCGCGCCACTGGCATCGAAGCGCAGCAGCGCCGACACCGTGGCGCCCTGCGCCTGCAGCCGGTCGACCTCGGCGGCATCGACATCGGCATCGAGCTCGCGGCACCAGCGCAGGCTCGCGAGGGCCCAGGCACCGGCGAATTCGCCCTCGACCTCGCCGCGCACGCCGCGGCCGGGCATGGCCTGCATCGAACGCAGCGCCGGCACCGCCAGCTTTTTATCGGCGGCGGCCACGAGCACGGCGCGCGCCAGCGGATGTTCGCTGCCGCTCTGCAGGCTCGCGGCCACGGCCAGCAGCGCATCGGCATCGACGGCCCGCGCGATGGGCACGAGCGCGGTCAGCACCGGCCGGCCCAGCGTCAGCGTGCCGGTCTTGTCGAAGGCCACCGTGTCGACGCGGTGCGCGAGTTCGAGCGAACGCGCGTCCTTGATGAGGATGCCGCGCCGCGCCGCCACGCCCGTGCCCGCCATCACCGCCACCGGCGTGGCCAGGCCCAGCGCGCAGGGGCAGGCGATCACCAGCACCGCCACCGCGTGGATCAGCGCGGTCTCGATGTCGGCGCCGCCGAGCAGCATCCAGCCGCCGAAGGTGAGCAGCGCGATCACCAGCACCACCGGCACGAAGATGGCCGCCACCTTGTCGACCAGCCGCTGGATCGGCGCCTTCGCGGCCTGCGCGTCCTCGACCAGCCGGATGATGCGCGCGAGCACGCTCTCGGCACCGACCGCGCGCACCTCGACCACCAGCCGGCCGTCGCCATTGACGGCACCGCCGGTCAACGGGTCGCCCGGGCCCTTGGGCACGGGCAGCGGCTCGCCGGTCAGCATCGATTCGTTGACCTCCGACTCGCCTTCGATCACGCGCGCATCGGCCGGCACGCGTTCGCCGGGACGCACCGCGAGGCGGTCGCCCACCAGCACCTCGGCCAGCGGCACGTCGCTCTCGCCGCGCGGGCCGACCAGGTGCGCCACCTCGGGCCGCAGCTGCTGCAGCGCGCGGATCGCCGAGGTCGCCTGGCGCTTGGCGCGCGCCTCGAGCCACTTGCCCAGTAGCACCAGCGTGATGACCACCGACGAGGCCTCGAAGTACAGGTGCGGCGCCATCGCGTGGCCCGCATGCTCGCCGGTGGCCGAACGCCACCAGAGCCACAGCGAGAGTCCGTAGGCGGCGCTGGTGCCGAGCGCGACCAGCAGGTCCATGTTGCCGGTCAGCGCGCGCGCCGCATGCCAGCCGGCGCGGTAGAAGCGCGCGCCGAGCCAGAACTGCACCGGTGTCGCGAGCAACAGCTGCAGCCAGGGGTCGAGCATCCAGTCGCGGCCGAAGAACTCGCCGACCATCGGCAGCATCAGCGGCGCCGACAGCGCGAGGCCGACCGCCACCGGGCCGAAGCCGTGCCAGGGCGACAGCGCCGCGGCTTCCTCCTGCGCATCGGCCGCCGCGCGCGGCTCGTAGCCGGCGGAACGCACCGCGCGGCGCAGCCGGGCATCGATGTCCTCGCCACCCTGCGCCTGCGCCACCACGCGCGCCGATTCGGTCGCGAGGTTCACGGCGACGTCCTGCACGCCGGGCACGCCCTTGAGCGCGCGCTCCACGCGCATCACGCAGGACGCGCAGGTCATGCCGCCGACCGAGAGGTCGAGCGTGAGATTCGGCAACGGCCGTTCTTGTACGTTTTCCATGGTTCGAAGGCTAAAGCTTCACACCATGGCAAGGTCAAGCGCGGCAAAAAGAGTCCCTGGACTGGACATTGACATCGTGGCAAGGTTCAGACTGCGGTTTCCGAACGGGCGAACGCCCCCTTTCCATCCACGAAGGAGCAGAAACGATGAGCCAGAAATTCCAGGTCGCGGGCATGAGCTGCGGACATTGCGTGAACGCCGTGCAGAACGCGGTGCAGACGGTCGACCCCGAGGCCCAGGTCACGGTCGATCTCGAGACCGGTCATGTCGACGTGCTGAGCCAGCAGCCGCGCCAGGATCTGGTGGCGGCGATCGAGAACGCCGGCTACCGGGTGCAGTGACAGTGCCGGTCACGCACGGCCCCGTGGCGATCGGCGAGGCCGCCCGGCTGTCGGGCGTTTCCGCGCGCATGGTGCGCCACTACGAGGGCCTGGGCCTGCTGAGCGCGGTGGCGCGCACCGACAGCGGCTACCGCCAGTACGGCGAGGCCGACATCCACACGCTGCGCTTCATCAAGCGCTCGCGCGACCTGGGTTTCTCGATGGAGGAGATCGCCGAGCTCGTGGGCCTGTGGCACAACCGCCGGCGCACGAGTTCGAGCGTGAAGCGCATCGCGCAGAAGCACCTCGAGGAACTGGAACAGCGCATCGCCGACATGCAATCGATGCGCAGCACCCTGGCCCACCTGGTGCACTGCTGCCACGGGGATGCGCGGCCCGACTGTCCGATCCTCGACGATCTGTCGAAGACCGCCTGACGACTCAGGCGCCGCGCACGAGCGACAGCACCTTGCCCGCATCGAGCGTGCGGGCCTTCTCCTGGATCGCCGGCAGGTAGCGCGACTGCAGGCCCTGGCCTTCCTGCACCACGCCCGAGAAGGCGTCCTTGAGCATCTGCGTCGACAGCGTGCGCCCGCCCGCGTAGTAGCGCTTGGCGACATGGCCCAGCGCATAGGTCGTGGCGAAGCTCATGCCCGAACTCACGGCCTGCTTGCCGACGCCGCGCAGCAGGCCCCCGCCCACCTTGCCGAGCAGTCCGCCCAGCAGCTTGCGCCCGGCCTGCTCGAGGTACTGCGAGGTCAGGCCCACGCCCACGGTGGCGATGAAATCCTTGACGTGGCCGCTGTCGAGCTCGTAGCCGTGCGCCTTGCCGATGCGGTAGACCAGCTTCATCTGCAGCGGAATGATCGCCATGGTCGACAGCGTCTCGGGCAGCAGCTCAAGCGCGCCGTTGAGGATGGCGGCGTTGAGGATCGACTTGTCGAGTTCGGCGCTGTCGGGCGTGAGCGGCGACGCGCCCGCCGCGACGGCCGGCACCGGCGCCGCGGCCACCACGGCGCCCGCAGAAGCACCGGCCACCGCCCCGGCCGCCGCGATCTCCTCGGCCTGGTTCGAGAACTGCGCCGCCGAGGCATCGAGCCCGAGCGAGGTGCGCACGTCGGTCAGGAACATGCGCTCGGCCTGCGACTGTGCGCCGTCGGCATCGCACACGCACACCGCCATCTCGTAGCCGAGCTGCTTCGCCTCGGTGCTCTGCAGCTGCGCCGCCACCGACGGCAGGGAGACGCGCTTCATCAGCACGTCCTGGTAGAGCGTCGGCAGGTTCAGGCCGTCGGTCTGCGACAGCCCTTCGGCAATGCGCTTGATCTCCGCGCGCTCGCGTTCGTGCTTTTCGCCGTCGACGAAGGCAGCCAGCAGGCTGAGGGTCACGATGGCCTGGGTTTCGGAAGGTGTCACGGCTGGAATTTCCACAAGGTGAAGGACGAAGTTCGGTCGGAAGACCGGGGGAAGGTTCCGCCGCGCGTTCTCCCCACAAAGCGGGTGCAACTCTGTGGATAACCACAGAACTACTTTGTAGGGGCGCGGCAAGTTATTGATTTTTATGGGGAATCTACAGACCGCTTAAAAAATAGGCAATGAATTTCCTCACCCGAAAAACGCCTTTCGCAGATTTCCGGAAGGCTGTCAAAGGACAACTCTGGGGAGAGTTCTGGCACAAGCAGGTGGTTATCCACAGGGCCGGACGGATGCGCCAGGTTGTCCCTTTGGCCGCGACAGCACGGAAGCACGGCTGCGCACAGTGACCGCTGTATGACAAGTGCTTGTCACATAACGAAAAAAACGGCCTGTCCACAGAAGGGGTGGACCCTTATCTACTACTACTAATTTGAATAAGAAGAATAAGAAATAGAGAGAGACCGAAGGTCGCGCCCGAAAAAAGTCCGAAGGCCGCGCGCCGTTGCAACGCCGTCGACGTCGCTGGCGTCCGCCCCGCGGCGCTCGCTACCATCGCCGGATGAGCTTCAAACCGCGGATCCTGATCGCCGAGGACGAATCGGGCATCGCCGACACCCTCCAGTACGTGCTCAAGAGCGACGGTTTCACGCCGGTCTGGTGTGCCACGGCGGAAGACGCGCTGGCGCAGTTCGCGCAGGAGGCGCCGGCGCTGGCGATACTGGATGTGGGATTGCCCGACATGAACGGCTTCGAGCTGTTCAAGCGGCTGCGCACGCTGAACCAGGCCATGGGCGGACCGGAGGTGCCGATGTTGTTCCTCACGGCGCGCAGCGACGAGATCGACCGCGTGGTGGGGCTGGAGCTCGGTGCCGACGACTACGTGGCCAAGCCCTTCTCGCCGCGCGAACTGGTGGCGCGCGTGCGCACCATCCTTCGGCGCAGCGCACGCGGCGCGCCCGGGCCCTCAGGAGCGCCTGGCGGCGCCGGCGCGTCCGGACAGGGGGTCCCCCATGGCGCAGCGCCCCAGTCGGCGCCTGCGGCGCCTCAGACCCCTCCAGCGCCCAGCCAGCCCTTCGTGCTCGATCAGGAGCGCATGCAGATCCGCTACTACGGCCGGCTGCTCGAACTCTCGCGCTACGAATACGGTCTGCTGCGCCTGCTGGTGCAGCGCCCGGGACGCGTGTTCACGCGCGACGAGCTGCTCGAGCGGGTCTGGGACGATGCGAGCGAGAGCTTCGACCGCACCGTCGATGCCCACATCAAGACCCTGCGCGCCAAGCTCAAGGCGATCGCGCCCGAGGTCGAGCCGATCCGCACCTTGCGCGGCACCGGCTACGCCCTCAACGAAGAACTGCCCACCAAGATCTCGTGACCCGGCGCACGCGCATCTTCATCGGCATCCTGCTGATCTACACGATCGGCATCGCCTTCCTGCTGTACCGCGTCGTCTCCGACATCGATCCGCGCTACCGCGAGTCGGCCGAGGAGTCGCTGGTCGAGACCTCGCAGCTGGTGGCCAGCCTGGTCGAGCAGGACGTGATCGCGGGTGCCATCAACACCGCTCGGCTCGAGCCGCTGTTCCGCACGCTCTACGCGCGCGAGTTCTCGGCCCAGATCTACAACCTGCACAAGAACCGGGTCGAGCTGCGCGTCTACGTGACCGACCGCGGCGGCCGCGTGATGTTCGATTCGCTCGGCCGGCACCTGGGTGCCGACTATTCGAAATGGAGCGACGTCAGCCGCACGCTGGCCGGTCTCTACGGCGCGCGCACCTCGCGCGACGTCGACGTCGATCCGCGCACCTCGGTGATGTACGTGGGCGCGCCGATCCGCTGGAACAACGAGATCGTCGGCATGGTCAGCGTGGGCAAGCCGGTGCAGAGCTTCGGCCAGTTCGTGGAGGACGCGCGGGCGCGCACCATCTGGGTCGGCGTGGGTTCGGCGCTGGCGCTGCTGCTGCTCGCGGTGATCGTCTCGGTCTGGCTGGTGCGGCCCTTCGGGCTGATCCGCGACTACTGGGGCTGGGTGCGCGCGCAGCGCAGCCTGAGCCTGCGGCGCATGGCGCGGCGCGCGGTCGATGCGGTGCGCAGCGGCTTCAGCGAGATGCGCGACACGCTGACCGGCCGCAACTATGTCGCCGACTACGTGCAGACCTTCACCCACGAGGTGAAGAGCCCGCTGTCGGCGATCCGCGGCGCGGCCGAGCTGCTGCAGGAACCGTCGATGCCGCACGAGGAGCGCGAGCGCTTCCTCGCCAACATCGCGCGCGAGACCCAGCGCATCCAGGAGATCGTCGACCGCATGATGGAGCTGACCGCGCTCGAGACCCGGCGCGCGCTCGAGCGCACGGAGCCGGTGGCGCTGGCTTCGCTGATCGAGGACATCGCGATCAGCGCCCGCAGCGCCGCGGCGCAGCGCAACATCCGCGTGCAGGTGGACATCCGGGCCGAGGCCTCGGTCGAGGGCGATCCCTTCCTGCTGCGGCGCGCCATCAGCAACCTGCTCGACAACGCGATCGATTTCTCACCGACCGGCAGCGAGGTCGGCATGACGCTGGAGACCACCTCGCGGCTGGCGCGCGTGAGCGTGCGCGACCGCGGGCCGGGCATTCCCGACTACGCGCAGGAGAAGGTCTTCCAGAAGTTCTATTCGCTCGCGCGGCCGCACAACCAGAAGAAGAGCACGGGGCTGGGCCTGGCCTTCGTCAAGGAGATCGCCGCGCTGCACCACGGCCGCATCGAGCTCGGCAACGCGACGCGCGGCGGCGCGGTGGCCACGCTCACGCTGCCGCTGCTGTCGTCCTGAGCTACTGGCGCCCGATCAGCGCGAGGTAGTCGCGCCGCGTGCCTTCGCTGACCGAGGCGATCAGCTGTTCGTACGGGGTCTTGTGGCGCGCCAGCATGCGCGCCGAGGCCACCATCTTCGACTTGCAGAACCAGTGGCAGGTGTGCTGCATCAGGAACAGCTCGGCCGACAGCATGTAGGCCTTGTCCTTGGGACTGCGGCCGGCGCGGTTGTGCATCACCTCGTTGATGCCGCGCGCATGGATCGCGAAGGCCGTGCGCAGGTCGAAGGTCTCGCGTGGAAACAGCAGGTGCGCATAGGGCAGCGTCGCCAGCGGCGAGGTGCTCACGCGCGTCTGCGCGGCATCGACGCGCGCGAACTCGGCCGCGAAATTGGCGAACTGGGCCGCGAGCCGCGCCTCGGTCGCGTCGAGCACGCCCCAGACCTGCTGGCGCCGCTCGGGATCGTCCTCGCCGAGGCAGCGCAGGTAGCCCTCGGTGAGGTTTTCCATCAGCTTCTCGATCTGATAGTTGCCCAGGTGGCTTGCCAGCAGCGCGATGCGCCGGCGCTGGTCGTGGGACTTGAGGAGGTAGGCGCCGATGGCGATCAGCGCCACCAGGGTGAGGATTTCCATGGACTTGGGAACGGGCTGACGGGAAGAAAGGGAGTGCGCCGAGTGTAGAGACCCCGGCGCGGCCCCCGTCGCCCGCGGCCCTAGCGGAAGAAGTCCAGGATGCGGTTGCGCTCCTCGGGCGGCGGCGGCGCGCCGATCGGCACGCCGGTCAGCACCTCGACCGGCTGGGGCGCGGCCTCGGGCTCGAGACCCAGGCTCGCGACGCCGCGGCCCGGCGCGTAGTCGTCGAAGTAGAGCTCGCCGTCCACGTGCACCAGGCCGGGCGGCTCGGGCAATTGCGTCACCGGCACGCCGCGCAGCGCGGTCTGCATGTAGCCGGTCCAGATCGGCAGGCTCAGGCTGCCGCCGGTCTCGCCGCGCACGCCGAGCTGGCGCGGCGTGTCGTAGCCGATCCAGGTCACGCCGACCATGGTGGGCTGGAAGCCCGCGAACCAGGTGTCGAAGGAATCGTTGGTGGTGCCGGTCTTGCCGAACAGGTCGTCGCGCTTGAGCGCCTGGTAGGCCTTGAAGCCGGTGCCGTTGCGCACCACGCTCTGCAGCAGCGAGTCCATCAGGTAGGCGTTGCGCGCGGGAATGGCGCGGTTGCTCTCGTCGAGCGCCGCCGGCTCGGTTTCCATCAGGACCTTGTCCTTGGCATCGGTCACGCGTGTCACGAGGTAGGGATTGACGCGGTAGCCGCCGTTGGCGAACACCGAATAGCCCGCGGCCATCTGCAGCGGCGTGACCGAGCCCGCGCCGAGCGCCATCGGCAGGTTGGCCGGATGCTTGTCCTTGTCGAAGCCGAAGCGCGTGATCCAGTCCTGCGCGTAGTCGGCGCCGATCGACTGCAGCACGCGGATCGTCACGAGGTTCTTCGATTTCATCAGCGCGGTGCGCAGCGGCATCGGGCCCTCGAAGCCGCCGTCGAAGTTCTTCGGCTCCCAGGGCTGGCCGCCGTTGGCGCCGGGCTCGAAGTACAGCGGCGCGTCGTTCACCACGGTGGCGGGCGTGAAGCCCTTCTCGAGCGCGGCCGAGTAGATGAAGGGCTTGAAGCTGGAACCGGGCTGGCGCCAGGCCTGCGTCACGTGGTTGAACTTGTTCTTGCTGTAGTCGAAGCCGCCGACCAGCGCCTTGATCGCGCCGGTGCGCGGGTCCATGCCGATGAAGGCGCCCTCAACCTCGGGCAACTGCGTGATCTCCCAGTTGTTCTTGGCCGTGCGCGCCACGCGGATCACCGCGCCGCGGCGAATCTTGATGTTGGGCTGCGCCTTGGCCGCCAGGCCCGACTGCGCGGGCCGCAGGCCTTCGCCCGTGATCTCGATCGCCTCGCCGTTCGCGCGCACCGCGCTGACCTGCTTGGGCGAGGCCTCGAGCACCACGGCCGCGATCACGTCGCCGTTGTCGGGATGCTCGGCCAGCGCGTCGTCGACCGCCTCGTCGACCTCCTTCGGATCGTCGGGCAGGTCGACGAACTTCTCGGGGCCGCGGTAAGGCTGGCGGCGCTCGTAGTCCATGATGCCGCGGCGCAGCGAGCGGTAGGCCGCCGACTGGTCGGCCGCCACCAGCGAGGTGTAGACCTTCATGCCGCTGGTGTAGATGCTGTCGCCGTACTGCGCGTGCATCATCTGGCGCACCGTTTCCGCCACGAACTCGGCATGCAGCCGGTTCGGGTCGGCGGCATCGCGCAGGTGCAGTTCCTCCTTCTTGGCCTCGGCCGCCTGCTCGGCGGTGATGAAGCCGGTCTCCTGCATGCGGTCGATCACGTAGAGCTGGCGCGCGCGGGCGCGGCGCGGATTGGCCACCGGGTTGTTGGTGCCCGGTGCCTTGGGCAGGCCCGCGAGCATCGCGGCTTCGGCGATCGTGATGTTGGCCAGCGGCTTGCCGAAGTAGGCATCCGATGCCGCGGCGAAACCGTAGGCACGGTTGCCGAGGTAGATCTGGTTCATGTAGATCTCGAGGATCTGGTCCTTGGTCAGCTGCTGCTCGAGCCGCAGCGACAGCAGGATCTCGTAGGCCTTGCGGCTCAGCGTGCGCTCGGAGCTCAGGTAGACGTTGCGCGCCACCTGCATCGTGATGGTGGAGGCACCCTGCTTGCGTCCGCCCTTGAGGCTGGCCACCGCCGCGCGCACGAAGCCCTTGTAGTCGACGCCGCCGTGGTCGTAGAAGCGCGCGTCTTCGACCGCGAGCACCGCGTCCTTCATGACCTTGGGGATCGCCGCGAAGGGCGTGAGGTTGCGGCGCTCCTCGCCGAATTCGCCGAGCAGCTCGCCGTCGGACGAAAACACGCGCAGCGGTTGCTTGGGCCGGTAGTCGGCGAGTTCGGAGCTGTCGGGCAGGCGCGGCGAGATCAGGGCGATGGCGACGGCGCCCGCGACCGCGAGCACCAGCACGCCCGAGCCCGCGACGATGGCGCTCCAGACGGCGATGCGCTGCCAGCGCGGTGGTTCGGGGGCGTCGGGTGAGCGGGGCTTGAAGGGATTGAACATGAGGGAGGTCCTGCTATTGAGAGAGTCCGCGCAGGCGCGGGTTCCGGGCCAGTCGCGATGCGCTCGCGGCCAGCATGGCGGCGTCGATGGCGCCGCGGCCCTCGGCCTGCCGCGCGCAGTGCATCGCGTCGAAGTATTTGTCGTGGTCGTAGGCGACCAGCAGCAGGTCCACGCCGGCATTCAGCGCACGCACCGTGGCGTTGCACAGGCCCCGGTCGTAGGCTGCACCCATCGTGAGATCGTCGGTGACGAGCAGGCCTTCGTGCCCCCACGCGCCGCGAATCACGGACTGCACGATTTTGCGCGAGAACGATGCCGGATGGTCGGGGTCGAGTTCTGGAACGATCACATGGGCGAGCATGACAGCCGCTTGTGTCGAAGCCGACACCTCTTGAAACGGTTTCCAGTCATGTGTTGCAAGTTGGGCTGCGGGCGTGCGCAGGAAGCCGGCCGCATGGTGCGTGTCCTCGGCCACGCCTGCCAGTCCCGGAAAGTGCTTGAGCGTGCCTTGCACGCCGGCCGCTTCGAGGCCCTGTTCGTAGGCCCGCGCCACCTCGGCGACGAGGGCAGGATCGGCCGAGATCGCGCGTTCGTCGATGCGGGTGTGCAGGTCCCAGCGGCCCGGCGCGCGGCCGGTGCGCAGGTCGACCACGGGACTGAAGTTGAGCGTGATGCCCAGCGCGGCGAGCGCCCTGCCCTGCTGCTCGCCGTAGGCACGCGCGCGCTGCGCGAGTTCGTCCTCGGGCACGTCGGCATCGATCAGGGTGGCGAGCGGCGGCTGGCGTTCGATCAGCGGCGAGAGCCGCGACACGGTGCCGCCTTCCTGATCGGTCGCGACGATCAGCGGCGGCAGACCGGCTTCGGTGCGCAACTGCTGCAGGCTAGAGATCTCCTCGCGCAGTTGCGTTGCGCTGCGGCCCTTGACGTTGCGGCCGGTCACGAAGATGCCGCCGATCGAACCCTGGCGCGCGAGTTCGCGCAGCATCGGCATCTCGGCGTTCTCGTAGCCGACGATGAAGTGCGCGCCGAGCCTGCGTGCCTGCGCGTCCGATGCGGCGAGCACTTCCGAGCGGCGCTGGCGGCTCGACAGTTCGTCGGCCCCGCTGCACAGCATCACCGCGCACAGCAGCCCGAGCAGCATCGGCCGCAGCGAACGGCGCGCGAAGCGCCAGACGATCGCCACGCCGCCGCCCGCGAGCGCGAGCAGCAGCGGCGCTTCCCAGGCGCGCATGAAGCGCAGGTGCGGATCCTTCAGGTGCCAGGCCCAGAAGCAGAGAGCGACCAGCGCCAGCCAGCCCAGGGCACCGAGCGCGACGCGCAGCGCTTTCATGCCGGATCGGTGAGGGCCGCCGGTGCGGCTTCGGGCCGGCGCGACAGCGCATACCAGTCGACCTTGCGCGTCATCAGCATCAGTGCCGACAGCATGCCGAAGATCAGCAGCGCGCCGAGCAGCAGCGCATTGCTCTCGGAGGCCAGCAGTCCGTAGAGCGCACCGTAGAGCACCGCGACGAAGGCCGCGAAACCGGCGCCGCGCTTCCTGCTGCCGAGCACCGCGGCGAAGTAGATGCCCAGCAGCAGCACGCTCGCGCCGGCCGCGCCCGCATAGGCGAGCCAGAAGGCCAGCTTCTCCGACAGCGCCAGCAGCAGCAGGAAGAAGATCGCGATCGACAGGCCCACCAGGCCGTACTGCACCGGGTGCAGCCGCAGCTTGCGGAACAGCTCGAACATGAAGGCCGCCATCAGCACCAGGCCAATGAAGAGCGCGCCGTACTTGCCCGCGCGGGTGCTCATCGAATAGACGTTGATCGGCTGCGCGAGCGAGACGTCGAAGCTCTGCGGGTTGAAGGGCTGCGCGCTGGCGCGCACATTGCCGTTGGCCGAGGCCGCCGTCGCGTCGGCGCGGCCTGCCAGGTCGACGCGCACCTGCTCACGCGCCGAGCTCACGAGCGAGGACACGCGCCAGTGTGCATCGAAGCCTTGCGGCGTGACCTCGCGCTGCGCCGCGAGGAAGCGGCCGCCGAAGCTCGGATGGGCCCAGGGCGACTTCAGGTGCGCGCTGGTTTCTTCCGCGATCGGCACCATCGACAGGGTGTCCTGGCCGACCAGCGAGAGCTTCATCTCGAAGGGCAGCGGCGCGCGCGACTGCCATGCGGCCAGGGCCGCGCCGCCGAGCGGCGCGTGGATGCCGTTGGCGAACCAGGATTCGTCGGGCAGGCCGGGCACGCGCTGGCGCAGCCGCAACTCGGCGCCGTTCACCGTCAGCGCGGGCGAACCGTCGAGGCCGCGCAGGTCGCTCACGTTGAAGGCCACCAGCGGGGCCTTGAATTCGATCTTCGACCCGGGCTCGCTGTGCGCGACCGCCTCGGGATCGAAGGCCGCGAAGCCGCCCGACAGGGTGGCATCGAGCGTGTAGAACGGGATCTTGAAGATGCCGCGGTAGCGCTGCTGCGGCGTCATCGAACCCTCGATGTGCAGCTTGTCGGGGAAGACCACGTGCGCCATCTCCTTGCTGCGCGCCTCCTGGCCGATCACCTTGCCCTGCGCGTCGCGCAGCGGCTCCATCCAGCGCTCGACGTAGGGCACCAGCAGCAGCGGGCCGACCACGGTCTGCGGGCCCGCGTAGGTGGCGGCGAGTTCGGCGGCGGCTTCGCGCTGGCTGTCGCCGCGCTCGTTGTTGATGCGGTCGATCTCGGCCAGCGGAATGCACAGCAGCAGCACCAAGAGCAGCAGCCCGCCCACCTTGGCCAGCATCGAATCCTTCAGCAGTTGAAGCATGTTTTCTCTCCTCGTTGACGACGGACCGGATGCTCGCCGTGCGATCCGAAGCCCGTGTGAAGCGAGGCGGCGCGGCGACTTCACGCGGACTTCACACAGCGCGGCGGACTTCAAGAAGCCTTCCCATTGCCTTCTCGCGGGCTGGCGACAGTGCGGGCCATCCGATACACAGAGAAGAGGACCCGACATGCACACCCCCTCCACCCACCGACCCGGCCGCTGGCTCTGGCTGGCGACGCTGAGCCTCGCGGTCGCGGGCTTCGTCGCGCTGAGCCTGAATCCCGTGCATGCGCAGGAAGCAGCCGGGCCGCGCCTGAAGACCGAGAGCCCGTACTTCTTCGTGAAGAGCGACGATCCCTCGATCGACCGGCTGCCGCTCAAGGGCACCGAGGTCTCGGTGAAGATCTCGGGCGTGATCGCCGACGTGACGGTGACCCAGACCTACCGCAACGAGGGCCAGCGCCCCATCGAGGCCAAGTACGTGTTCCCGGGCTCGACCCAGGCGGCCGTGAGCGGCCTCAACGTGCGCCTGGGCGACCGCCTGATCACCGCGCAGATCCGCGAGAAGCAGCAGGCGAAGATCGAATACGACACCGCCAAGCGCGAGGGCAAGACCGCCGCGCTGCTCGAGCAGCACCTGCCGAACGTGTTCCAGATGAACGTCGCCAACATCCTGCCGGGCGACGACGTGAAGGTGGAGCTGCGCTACAGCGAGCTGCTGGTGCCGCAGTCGGGCAACTACGCATTCGTGTTCCCCACCGTGGTGGGCCCGCGCTACAACAGCCCGCAGTCCTCGAATGCGCAGGCGCCCTGGGTCGGGCAGCCCACGCTGCGCGCGGGCGTCGCGGCCGGCACCACCTTCCGGCTCAAGGCCAGCATCGACACGCCGATGGGCCTGAAGGAGATCCGCTCGGCGACGCACGCGATCGACGTGAAGAAGAGCGACGAGGACCGCCATGCCGAGATCGTGCTGGCCGCCGACGGCCACCCGGCCGACAACCGCGACTTCGTGCTCGACTATCGCCTCGCGGGTGAAAAGATCGAATCGGGCCTGATGCTCTACAAGGGCCAGGGCGAGAACGCCGAGAACTTCTTCCTCGCGATGGTCGAGCCGCCCAAGGCCGTGGCCGCCAGTGCCATCTCGCCGCGTGACTACATCTTCGTGGTCGACATCTCGGGCTCGATGCACGGCTTTCCGCTCGATACCGCGAAGGTGGTGCTCGAGCGCCTGATCGGCGGCCTGCGCCCCAGCGACACCTTCAACGTGCTGCTGTTCTCGGGCAGCAACAAGATGCTGTCGCCGGCCTCGGTGCCCGCGACCCGCGCCAACATCGAACAGGCGCTGGCCACCATCAAGAACTTCAACGGCAGCGGCAGCACCGAGCTGATCCCGGCGCTCAAGCGCGTGTACGCGGAGCCGAAGGACGAGAAGGTCTCGCGCACCGTGGTGGTGGTGACCGACGGCTACGTGACGGTGGAGCGCGAGGCCTTCGAGCTGGTGCGCAACAACCTGTCGAAGGCCAACGTGTTCGCTTTCGGCATCGGATCCTCGGTCAACCGCAGCCTGATGGAAGGCATCGCGCGTGCCGGCATGGGCGAGCCCTTCATCATCACCGACCCGGTGCAGGCGCCCGAGCAGGCCGCGCGTTTCCGCCGCATGGTCGAGTCGCCGGTGCTGACCAGCGTGAAGGCCACCTTCGGCGGGCTCGACGTGTACGACGTGGAACCGCAGGCGCTGCCCGACGTGCTGGGTGAACGGCCGGTGATCGTGTTCGGCAAGTGGCGCGGCGAAGCGCGCGGGCGCGTGATCGTCGAGGGCCAGGGCGCCGAGGGCCCGTACCGCCAGGAGGTGCGCATCGATGCGCGCACGCGCCAGGACACGGCCGCGCTGCGCACGCTGTGGGCGCGCCATCGCATCCAGAGCCTGAGCGACCAGGAAGCGCTCGAAGGCAGCGCCGCCTTCAAGGACCGCATCACCGAGCTCGGCCTCAAGTACGGCCTGCTGACCCAGTACACCAGCTTCATCGCGGTCGACAAGGTGGTGCGCAATGCCGCGCCGCAGGACAGCGCGAGCGTGAACCAGCCGCTGCCGATGCCACAGGGCGTGAGCGACAGCGCGGTGGACGGCGGCGCGCTCGGTGCCGAGGTGCCGAGCACACCCGAACCCGAGACGTTGGGCGCCATCGCGGTCGTGCTGTCGGTGCTGGCGATGCTGCGCCGCCGCGCGCGCCGCCACGATGCACGCCGTTTCACGGCCTGATGCGGGAGCACGACCTCATGTCTCTGGCAACGCTTGCCCACCGCCATCCACGCATCGTGGATTCGGGGCATCCGCATCGACCGATTCCCGGCCGCCGGCTGGCTGGCCCTGCAGTTCGCCGCGCTGGTGCCGACCTGGGGCTGGATGCTGCGGCGCATGGTCGACGGATCGGACGATCCGCTCGGGCTGCTGGCGCTGGTCGCGCTCGCGGCATTGGCCTGGCAGTGCCGCGGCGAGCTGCGCGCCGCGCCGCGGCTGGGCTGGCTCGCGCTCGCAGGTGCCGGCACGCTCGCGGCGACCGTGCTGCGCACCGGCCTCGGCGGCCTGCCCGCGCTGCCGCCGCTCGCGGCCGGCCTGCTGGCGGTGCTGTCATTGGCGGTGGGCCTCATGGCCTTCCTGCCGCGCCGCGTGGCGGCCGTGCCGGTCGCGGGCCTCGCGGTGCTGGCGCTGCCGCTGCTGTCCTCGCTGCAGTTCTATGCCGGCTATCCGCTGCGCGTGGTGACGGCCGAGGCCAGCCGCTGGTTGCTGGCACCGGGCTTCGAGGTGGCGCGCGAAGGCAGCACCCTGCTGATCGATGGCCGGATGGTGATCGTCGATGCGCCGTGTTCGGGCGTGCAGATGGTCTGGCTCGGCTACTTCACGGCCTGCGCCGTCGCGCTGTGGGCGCGGCGCGCCGACCGTGGCTTCCTGGCCCGGCTGCCGCTGGTCGGCCTCGCGGTGCTGGCCGGCAACATCGTGCGCAACAGCGTGCTGATCGCCTGCGAGGGCGCCGGCCATCCGCTGGCGCCGTGGGCGCACAACGCGCTGGGCCTGACCGTGTTGGCGCTGGTGTGCGGTGCCATCGCGCGGCTGATGGCGCGCGAGCGCTGCGACGCGGGCCTCGATTTCGTCATGCGGCCCGTTCCGAGCCTGATCACCACCCAGGGAGGCCGCCGTGTCGACACTGCCCATTGAGCGCCTGTTCGAGCGCCTGTTTGCGAACCACTTCATCAACCGCATGGGCCACAAGACACTGTTCGCCGTCGCGATGCTGCTGTGCATCCTGTGGTCGGGCGCCGCCGCGCTGCGCACGCCGGCCGTGGCCGCGTCGGTGGCGAGCACGATCGAGTGGCCGCGCGAATGGGACGGTGCCGCGCTGCGTCCGCTCGCGCTCAGCGAGGTGGAGCAGCGCTTCGCCGACCGTTTCCCGGGCGCCATCGGCCGCATGACCGACGGCCGCCAGACCCTGGTGATGCGCGAGGTGCGCGAGCCCACGCGCATGATGCATCCGGCCGCCGACTGCTATCGCGCGCTCGGCTACCGCATCGCGCAGGAGCGGCTGGAGCAGCAGGTGCAGGCCGGCGAATCGCATTTGTGGCGCTGTTTTGTTGCGCAACGGCACGGCGGGCAAAAGTTACGCGTCTGCGAGCGCATCGTCGACGCCGACGGCGCCGCTTTCACCGACACTTCAGCCTGGTACTGGGCGGCAGCCAGCGGCCGGTCGAACGGACCGTGGCAAGCCGTCACCGTGGCGAGACCGATGTGAACCCGTTGCTGAAAAAAACTCTCAGATTCTTCCTCTTCGGCCTGCTGGCCCTGGTGATCACGGCCGGCGTGGCCATCTTCCTGATCGTCAAGCTCGCGCTGGCGCCCGCGCCCGGCGAATGGCGCACCACGGTGAAGGCCGGTCCGCTCGCCTTCGAGACCGGCGTGCCGACCGCGGTGCGCATCGCCACCTCGCCCTGGTTCGCGCCATGGCTCGACGGTCGCTCTCTCGATACCGGCCACGGCACCGTGCGCTTCGCCTGGAAGGCGGCCGACGGCCTGCTCGAGCTGCACTGCGCGCCATGCAGCGTGGAGCTGCCGGCACTCGGCGCGCAGCCGATCCGCGTGCAGCAGCTGGTGGCCACGGTGCGCCGCGACGGCAACACGCTCAACGGCACGCTCGGCGCCACGCCGCAGGGATCGCCCGCGGGCGATCCCGCCGCCACGCTGCAGGGCAAATGGGAAGGCCGCCTCGCGCCGAAGAACCTGCAGCTCAGCGTCGACATCCAGGACGCGCCGATCGCGCGCTGGTACGCGGTGCTCGTGCCCGGCCTGCCCGAGCTGCAGCGCGCGCGCATCGGCGGCACGCTGGCATTGCGCGGCCACGTCGTGCTGCCCGAAGCCACCTTCTCGGTGCTGCCCACCATCAGCCAGTTCACGGTCGAGGGTCTGGGCACCGAGGCCATGCTGGGCGCGCGTACCAGCTGCGGCCCCTCGGCCAGGCTGACCAACGACAGCTGGCTCGCGCGCGCGGTCATCGCCGCGGAGGACCAGCGCTTCTTCACCCACACCGGCTACGACCTGACCGAGATCCTGGCCTCGATCGACAACAACCAGAAGGAAGGCGCGCAGAAGCGCGGCGGCAGCACGCTCACGCAGCAGCTCGCGAAGCTGCTCGCGACCGGCAGCGAGCGCACGGCCGAGCGCAAGCTGCGCGAAATGCTCTACGCGGTCGAGATGGAACAGACGCTGGGCAAGGCGCGCATCCTGCAGCTCTACCTCGACAACGCGCCCTGGGGCGGCAACCTGTGCGGCGCCGAGGCCGCGGCCAAGCGCTATTTCAAGCGCAGCGCGCGCAACCTCGAACCCGCGCAGGCGGTCTGGCTCGCGGCCATGCTGCACAAGCCGCAGGCGGTGCTCGAGCAGTGGCGGCGCGACGGCGCCATCGATCCCGACCGCGTGAAGTGGGTGGCCGAGGGCGTGCGCGGCATCAGCCGCAACCAGCGTGAGGCGCTGCTCAAGAGCGTGGCCAGCGCGAAGTTCGCGCCACCGGAGCCGAATCCATGAGCGCCGAGGTCGAAGCGATCGAGCGCGCCACGGTCGCGGCCGTGTCGCCCGATGCCGTCGGCGCCATCGAGGGCTGGCTGCTGCCCTTCGATCACGGCACGGTCTCGCGCGCCCGCTCCGCGGTGCCGCTGCACCATGCGCCGGCGGCCGAGGGCACGCTCGAGCGGATCGAGCAGCGCTACGCCGCGCAGGGGCTCCCGCCCATGCTGCGGTTGGCCGACCTGGAATGCTTCGACGGCCTGCGTGCCGAACTCGAAGCCCGGCGCTATCGCGGCGCCAAGCCCACACTGGTACAGACCGCCACCTTGCGGCGGATGCAGGCCGTGGCGCCGACCGGCGCGCTGCCGGCCGAGGTCGATACCGCGCCCGACGACGCCTGGGCGGCGCTGTTCCTCGGCGAGGGTTTCGATCCCGTGGATGGCGCCCACCGCGTGCGCGTGCTGGCGCGTGCCCAGGGTTCGCTCTATGCGAGCGTGCGCGAAGGCGGCCGCACCGTGGCCGCGGGCGCGATGGCCTTCGGCCATGGCTGGGCCAGCGTGCACGGCATGCGCACCGACGCCGCGCAGCGCGGGCGTGGCCTGGCCGGACGCGTGCTCGCGGGGCTGGCGCGCGTGGCGCTCGAGCGCGGGTTCGAAAAGGTGTTCCTGCAGGTCGAGGCGCAGAACGATCCCGCGCTGGCGCTGTACCGGCGCGCGGGTTTCGAGACGCGCTGGCAGTACCGGTACTGGCAGCCTTCGAGCTGAAGCGGCAGGCTCAGTCGCGCGGCTCGAGCTCCAGCCCGAAGCGCACCTCGTCCAGCGCCGCGTCGACCAGCGCCAGCGGATCGTCGAAACCCGGCGCGAGCTTGAGGATGCCGCGCAGCCGGTGATCGATCAGCAGCACCGCGAGCCCGTGCACATAGCCCCAGGCCGAGGTCATCTGCATGGCTTCGGCATTGCTCAGCGAGGTGGGCGGGCTGTCGGGCAGCCGCGGCGCGCCGCCGATGATCGAGGCCATCACGCGCATCGCCTCGGCGGCCGCGGCGCCCAGCACGGGATGCAGCATGTCGATCTTCTCGGTGCGGAACATCAGCCCGAACAGCGCCGGGTTCCCGTGCGCGAAATGCACGTAGGCGCGGCCGATCGCATTGCGCCGCGCGCTGGCGTCGGCGCCCTCGGGCGCCGAGGTGCGCATCGCGTCGGCCAGGCGATGGAACCCCACGGCGGCGAGCGAACTCAACAGGCCGGTGGTGTCGCCGAAGTGGTGCTTGGGCGCGGTGTGCGACACACCCGCTTCGCGCGCGATCGCGCGCAGGCCAAGCCCGGCGATGCCGTCGCGCCGCAGCACGGTCTCGGCCGCGGCCAGCAAGGCATCGGGCAAGGCGCCGTGGTGGTAGCGGCGGGCCGGCGCGGCGGACTCGGCCGGTGTGGCCGCTGTGGCCGGCGAAGATTCGGCGGTGGCCGGTTCCGTGGAACGGGAGCGGCGCGGACGGGAAGCAGCAGGCATCCAAAAATCTTACCACTGGAAAAATCTCTTGACTTCATCGGATGGCTCGACGATATTTCCACTGGAAAGATAAGCCCTCCCCGCTTTTCCAACCCCCTATCGGCCCCGGCCGACGATCCGAAGGAACCCCGATGAACGATGCCGTCACCCGCAGCGCCCCGCCTTCCAACATGGGCCCGATCGACTTCGAGACCGACGTCGGTCCGCTGCCGCTGAAGGGCGCGCTGCCCGCCGGCCTGCGCGGCACGTTGGTGCGCAACGGCCCGAACCCGGTGGCGCCCGATCCGCGCGCCCACTGGTTCGCCGGCGACGGCATGCTGCATGCCTTCCACATCGCCGACGGCGCGGTGCACTACCGCAACCGCTGGGTGCGCACCCAGCGCTGGCAGGCCACGGTCGAAGGGCAGGAGCGGCGCCGCGTCGGCTTCCAGAGCACCGAGGGCGAGGCGCCGAAGCGCGAGGACGACGGCACCGGCAACACCAACGTGATCGGCCATGCCGGCCGCATGCTCGCGCTGGAAGAAGCGCACCTGCCGATCGAGTTGACGCTGCCCGGGCTCGACACGCTCGGCGCCACCGACCTCGACGGCCGCCTGCACGGCAGCTTCACGGCCCATCCCAAGACCGATCCGCGCACCGGCGAGCTGCTGTTCTTCGGCTACGGCACGCCCGCGCCGCTGTCGGCGGGCATGAGCTTCGGCAGCATCGCGGCCGACGGCCGCGTCACGCGCTTCGAGACCTTCGAGGCGCCCTATGCCAGCATGGTCCACGACTTCATGGTGACCGAGGGCCACGTGATGTTCCCGATCATGCCGATCACCGCCAGCCTCGAGCGCGCCCAGCAGGGCCGCCCGCCCTATGCCTGGGAGCCCGAGTTCGGCACGCGCGTCGGCCTGATGCCGCGCGGCGGCAGCAGCGCCGACATCGTCTGGTGGCGCGGCCCGGCCTGCTACGTGTTCCACGTGATGAATGCCTGGGAAGCCGACGGCAGCCTGTACGCCGACGTGATGCAGTTCGACACCCCGCCGCTGTTCCCGCGTCCCGACGGCTCGCCGATCGGCGCGGGCGATCCGCCCGCGCGCCTGGTGCGCTGGCGGTTCGAGCTCGCGAACCCGGCGCGCGAATTCACGCGCACCGTGCTCGATCCGCGCCCCGGCGAATTCCCGCGCATCGACGACCGCTTCGCCGGCCTGCCCTACCGCCATGGCTGGTACGTGCTGCGCGACGACGAGGGTCCCACCGAGGCACGGCGCAACTTCGCGGGCCTCGCGCACGTCGACCATGCCAACGGCGAGCGCGGGATCTACAGGCTGCCGGCGCCCGACACGATGTCCGAGGCCGTGTTCGTGCCGCGCTCGGCGCAGGCCGAAGAAGGCGACGGCTGGCTGCTCGCCACCATCTGGCGCGGCGCCACCCACACCAGCGAGCTCGCCATCTTCGATGCGCGCGCCGTGGCAAACGGCCCGCTGTGCACCGCCGCGCTGCCGCACCGCGTGCCCGTGGGCTTCCATGGCAACTGGTTCGATGCCGCGGGCAGCGTGCCCGGCGCGGCCACACGGGCCGATGCCCAACCCACCGTGCGCTTCGGAGCGTCGTCATGAGCATGCTGCTGGCCTTCGCGCCCTTCATCGTCTTCGCGCTGTTCGACCGCCTGCTCGGCGTGGTGCCCGCGCTCTCGGCCGCGGCGGCGCTGTCGGCCGTGCTGCTGCTGCGCGACTGGCTCACGCCCAAGCGCACGGTCAAGGTGCTCGAGATCGGCACCGTGCTGCTGTTTGGCGGCCTCGCCGTGTACGCGCTCGCCACGCACACCGAATGGTCGCTGCTCGGCGTGCGGCTGCGCGTCGACGCCGGCCTGCTGCTGGTGGTGCTGGCCTCGATGGCCATCGGCCAGCCCTTCACCCTGCAGTACGCGAAGGAGCAGACGCCGCCCGAGGTCTGGGTGCTGCCGGGCTTCAAGCTGGTCAACATGGTCATCACCGCCGCCTGGGCCGTGGCCTTCGCGCTGATGGTGCTGGCCGACGTGGCGATGGTCTATGTGCCCTCGCTGCCGCTGTGGGTGGGCATCGCGGTCACGGTCGTGGCCATCGTCGGCGCGATCCGCTTCACGCAGTGGTACCCCGAGCACATGCGCGCGCGCTTCGAAGCCGCGGCCGGGGGTTGAGCGCCCGTCCCCTCGGGTGGCGCGGTCGGGCCATTGGTGCGACCATGGCCGGATGACCCAGACGAACCATCACCATCTCCACCATCCCACCGAGCCCGTGGCCGCGCCGCGCGGCATCGACCACATCGTGGCCGGTGTGTCGGCCAGCGATGGCGACGGCGTGAAGCTCACGCGCGTGCTCGGCCAGCCGCTGCAGAAGCGGCTCGATCCCTATCTCATGCTCGATGCCTTCGGCAGCGACAACCCCGGCGACTACGTCGGCGGCTTTCCGAACCATCCGCACCGCGGCTTCGAGACGGTCACCTACATGATCGCCGGCCGCATGCGGCACCGCGACAGCGCGGGCCACGAGGGCCTGCTCGAGAACGGTGGCGTGCAGTGGATGACCGCGGGCCGCGGCCTGGTGCACAGCGAGCTGCCCGAGCAGCAGGAGGGCCTGATGGAAGGCTTCCAGCTCTGGCTCAACCTGCCGGCCGACGAGAAGCTGCGCGAGCCCTGGTACCGCGACATCCAGAGCGCGGAGATCCCCGAGTTCACCACCGCCGCGGGCGTGCAGGTGCGCGTGATCGCGGGCGCGAGCCACGGCATCGAGGGCGCCGTGCGGCGCGAGCGCACCGAGCCGCTGTACCTCGACATCACGCTGCCGCCGGGCGCCGAGTTCGCGCAGCCGCTGCCGCCGTCGCACAACGCGCTGATCTACGTGTTCCGCGAATCGCTGTGGATCGCGGGCAGCGAGGTGCCGACGCGGCGCATGGCGATCCTCGCGAACGAGGCCGGCAGCGACGGCGTGCTGCTGCGCGCCGGCTCGACCAACCACAGCCCGGCGCGCGCGCTGCTGATCGCGGGCCAGCCATTGCACGAACCCATCGTGCAGTACGGCCCGTTCGTGATGAACACGCCCGAGCAGATCAAGCAGGCGGTCGACGACTTCCGCCAGGGCCGCTTCGGCTGAGCCTGCGCCGACGCGGCGGTGCGGCCTGCGCCTACCGCGTGTCGGCATGCAAGGCGGCGCGCGTGACTCGGCGGGGCTTCTACGTTGCCCACATGCCCCCCACGATCCGAAAAGGACAGGCGCCCGCCACGCTGCAGCGCGCCGAGTTCCATGAACGCTTCATGCAGGACTTCCAGGACCCGGCCTTCCAGGCCGAGTCCGAATCGCTGCGGCGCATCGAGCTGATTGCCTGGGAGGCCTACCACGAGGGCCGCAAGGCGCCGGTCACGCGCAAGGCCGGGCCCGGCTATGCCGATCCCGACTACGAGCTCTCGGTGGAATGGCTCGAGGCGAAGGCGCGCATCGACGCCGCGCATGCGAAGTGGGCCGATCCGCAGAGCCATTCGCGCGTGCTGCTGGTCAATGGCTCGCCGCGCAACGACGGCACCTGTCCCGGCGAGATCTCCAAGACCTGGCGGCTGACGCAGCTCGCGCGCGAGGTGCTCGAGGGCAGCGGCGTGAAGACCGACGTGCTCGACCTCAGCCTCCTGACCTCCGACTACGGCCGCGAGATCCATCCGTGCAAGGGCTGCGTCTCGACCGCGATGCCGCTGTGCCACTGGCCCTGCAGCTGCTATCCCAACCATTCGCTGCGCCAGACCGGCGACTGGATGAACGAGATCTACGAACGCTGGACCGCGGCGCATGGCGTGATCGTGCTCACGCCCGCTCACTGGTACCAGGCCACGAGCCCGCTCAAGCTGATGATCGACCGGCTGGTGTGCGCCGATGGCGGCAACCCCGATCCCACCAGCACGCACGGCAAGAAGGCAGAGGAAGCCAAGGCGCTCGAGCTCGAGGGCTGGGGCTATCCCAAGCACCTCGATGGCCGCGCCTACGGCGTGGTGGTGCATGGCGACGTGGCCGGCATCGAGAGCGTGCGGCGCAACCTCTGCGACTGGCTCGACTGGATGGGGCTGATCGATGCGGGCAATGCGGCGCAGCTCGACCGCTACATCGGCTACTACGAGCCCTATGCCACCAGCCACGACACGCTCGATGCCGATGCCGACCTGCAGGAGGAGGTGCGCAACGTCGCGCGCGCGGTGGCGCAGGCGGTGCGGCAACTGCGCACCGGCAAGCTCAAGTCGCCTGACCGGGGCCTGAAGAGGCCGCGTCCCAAGTAGCTCGCGCGCCGGAAATCCACGACGGCCCGCGTCGCCATTCACCATTCTTTACGCAGGCTCACGCAGGGCTCACCGACGGGTTACAGAAGGCTTCCACACTTCGTCTCACCAGCTGCCCATCGGCGGCGGTTCTTCGAAAGGAAGCACTCTCATGATCTCTCTCCGCCAACGCATCCTCTGGGCCGGCCTGCTGGGCTCGGCCGCCCTCGCATCGTCGGGCGCTTTCGCCCAGACGCCGTCGCCCACGACCGCGGCACCCACCGCTGCCGTGGCGCAGGCCGACGGCACGGCGCCGCAGCGCAAGGCCCACGCGGAGCACAAGCGCATGGATCCGGCCAAGCGTCTCGAACGCATGCAGGAACATCGCGCCAAGCGGCTCGCGGCCCTCAAGGACAAGCTGAAGCTCAATGCCTCGCAGGAAAGCGCATGGTCCAGCTACACCAGCGCGACGCAGCCGCCCGGCCCGCGTCCCGATGGCCAGCGCATGACCCGCGCCGACTTCGCCAAGCTGACCACGCCGCAGCGCATCGAACGCATGCAGGCCCGCCAGGCCGAACGCAGCGCGATGTTCGCCAAGCGCGCCGACGCCACGAAGTCCTTCTATGCCGCGCTGACGCCCGAGCAGCAGAAGACCTTCGACGCCGAGAGCATGCACTTCGGCGGCCATCGTTTCCATCGCGGCGGCCACCATGGCGGCCCCGACGCCCAACCGGCCAAGGGTTGAGCCGACGAAGCCCTCGACTCGGTCGTCGAGGGCGGCCCATGACAAAGGCCCGCAACGCTTCACGCGTTGCGGGCCTTTTTTCGGCTCGACCCGGTTACTTCGGCGTACCGGTCTTCTCGGTCGGGTTGGTCGGCACTTCCGGGCGCTCGCCCGGCTGGCCGAAGTGCGGCTTCACCTTGCGGCCCTGCTGGCTCACTTCCCAGCGCGACTGATCGCCAGTCGGCGCCATCACCATGTTCGGCTGGCCGTTCATCGTGGTGCTGGCCTCGCCCTTGGGCACCAGCGTGTTGGTGTTGTTGCGGTTGTGGGCGCGTGCCTCGGCCTTCACGGCCTCGCGCGACACCGGCTCGAAGCCGTCGGGACGCTGCGTGGGGTTGGCCACGCCCGTCGGCGACTGCGTGCTGGCCTGGCCGCCCACCGCCGGATCGGGCGCCGCGGGCATCGAGGAGGTCTGCGCCATCGCGAAGCTGCCGGCACCCATCAGGCCGGCCAGCAGGGTGGCTCGAAGAAGTCGTTGCTGTGCGTGTTTCATGATCGGTTTCCTTTGCGTCTCGTGAATGTGGGTGAAGAAATCGCGGACGCCTTTCCCGACGTCCTGAATTCACCGTAGGAGTCGTGTCGTCGCGGCCTTGTGGGGGTGCGTCAGGGCTGCCTGTAGGAGCCGGCCGGCCACGCGCGAAGGCGCGGCGAGCCTCTCGCGTCGGAGGGCTGGAGGCGCCACAAGAAGGTGGCGCGTTCCTACAGGCGGGCCCGGATCGAGCACGTACAACCCGAAATCCGATGTCCTCCACACCGATCTTCACGAACGAATCCGCCGCGAACGCGGAAGCCGCCCACGCCCTGGGCGCCAACCCGCCCGGCCCCGCGACCGTGGCGGGACTTGCCGCCGCGCCCGTGTCGCTGAAGGTCATGACGGTGAACACCCACAAGGGCTTCACCGCGCTCAACCGCAAGTTCATCCTGCCCGAGCTGCGCGACGCGGTGCGAACCGTGGGCGCCGACGTGGTGTTCTTGCAGGAGGTGCTGGGCACGCATTCGCGCCATTCGCGGCGCGTGAGCAACTGGCCCGAGGCGCCGCACTACGAATTCCTGGCCGACACGATGTGGCCGCAGTTCGCCTACGGGCGCAACGCGGTCTATCCCAAGGGCCACCACGGCAATGCGCTGCTGTCGAAGTTTCCGATCGTGCACCACCGCAACCACGACGTGTCGGTGGCCGGCCCCGAGAAGCGCGGGCTGCTGCACTGCGTGCTGCGCCTGCCGGGCCGCACGGTGGACGTGCACGCGATCTGCGCCCACCTCGGCCTGGCCGAGGCGCATCGGCAGCAGCAGCTCGAGCTCCTGTGCCACATCGTGCGCGACGAGGTGCCGGCCGATGCGCCGCTGATCGTGGCGGGCGACTTCAACGACTGGCGCGGCCGCGCGCATGCGACCCTGGCCGAGGGCGCGTCGCTGCGCGAGGTGTTCGTGCACGCGCACGGCCGTGCGGCCAAGACCTTCCCCTCGCGCTTCCCCGTGCTGCCGCTGGACCGCATCTACGTGCGAAATGCCGGCGTGCACGCACCGGTGGTGCTGCCGCGCCGGCCCTGGTCGCACCTGTCCGACCATGCGCCGCTGGTGGCCGAGATCGATCTCTGAAGGCGCATCCATCCATGAGCAACGGCAACCCCTGGGTCGCGGGCAACCGCATCGAGCTGCTGGAGAACGGCGAGCAGTTCTTCCCGCGCGTGTTCGAGGCGATCCGCGCGGCGCAACGCGAAGTGGTCATCGAGACCTTCATCCTGTTCGAGGACAAGGTGGGTCTCGACCTGCATGCCGCCATGTGCGAAGCGGCGCGGCGCGGCGTGAAGGTCGACCTGATGATCGACGGCTTCGGCTCGCCCGATCTCTCGCGCGAGTTCCTCGAGGAGCTGAGCCAAGCCGGCGTGAAGGTGCGCGTGTTCGATCCGGGCCATCGCTTCCTGGGCCAGCGGCTCAACGTGTTCCGCCGCATGCACCGCAAGATCGTGGTGATCGATGGCGAGCGCGCGTTCGTCGGCGGCATCAACTATTCGGCCGACCACTTGATGGACTTCGGCCCCAAGGCCAAGCAGGACTACGCGGTCGAACTCACCGGGCCGATCGTGGCGCAGATCCACCATTTCGCGCTGCGTGCGATCGCGCTCGGCGGCAAGGGGCCGGGCTGGTTCCGGCGCCGGCTCAGGCAGGCGCCACCCGTGGGCGACACGGTGGTCGGCGATGTGGAAGCGATGTTCGTCACGCGCGACAACCGCCACCACACCAACGACATCGAGCGCCACTACCGCGCCGCGATCCGCAGCGCGCGCGAGCGCATCGTGATCGCCAACGCCTACTTCTTTCCGGGCTACCGGCTCATCAAGGAGCTGCGGCGCGCGGCGCGGCGTGGCGTCGACGTGCGGCTGATCCTGCAGGGCGAGCCCGACATGCCGATCGTGAAGACGGCCGCGAGCATGCTCTACCACCACCTGCTGCATGCGGGCGTGCGCATCTACGAATACTGCGAGCGGCCGCTGCACGGCAAGGTCGCGCTGATGGACGACCGCTGGAGCACCGTGGGCTCGAGCAACCTCGATCCGCTGAGCCTGTCGCTCAACCTCGAGGCCAACGTGGTGGTGCGCGACGCGGCCTTCAACACGCTGCTGTACGAGCGCCTCGACCACCTGATGCAACACAGCTGCAAGCAGATCGACACGGCCGACCTCGCGAGCGAATGGAGCGGCTGGCGGCTGGTGCGCAGCTTCTTCATCTTCCACTTGATGCGCTGGTATCCCTCGCTGCTCGGCTGGCTGCCGCGCCATGTGCCGCGGCTCAAGCCGGTGGAGGTCACCGACCTCGGCGACCGGCGGCGCCGGGACCACGGCGACGGCGTCGAGGGCGCGCCCGCGTCGACGGAGGCCGCATGACGACGGCGGCTGGCGGCCGCCTGCACGCGTTGCCCGCCAGCGGCTGGCGCCGCGCCTGGCCCTGGGCCAAGCGAACGCTGGTGTGGGGCTTCTTCGGGCTCGTGGCCTGGCTGCTCGTGAGCCAGGCGCGTTCCATCGACTGGCACGAGGTCGGCGACGCGATCACGGCGCTGCCGCTTCTCACGCTGCTCGGCGCCGGCCTGCTCGCGGCCTGCAGCTTCGCGCTCTACAGCACCTACGACCTGCTGGGGCGCCATCTCACCGGCCACCCCTTGCGCGCCGGCACGGTGATGGGCGTGACCTTCATCAGCTACGCCTTCAACCTCAACCTCGGTTCGCTGGTGGGCGGCGTGGCCTTCCGCTACCGGCTCTATTCGCGGCTGGGCTTGCGCAACGACACCATCACGCGCGTGCTGGGCTTCAGCATGCTCACCAACTGGATCGGCTACCTGGTGGTGGCCGGTGCCGCCTTCTTCTTCTGGCCGCTGGGCCTGCCGCCGGCGTGGAAGGTGGATGGCGAGGAGTTGCGGCTGCTTGGCGCGGCGCTGCTGGTGCTGGCCGCGGTCTATCTGCTGGTGTGCGCCTTCGCGCACGAGAAGCGCTGGCATGTGCGCGGGCACGAGCTGCGCACGCCGACCCTGCGCATGGCGCTGCTGCAGTTCCTGCTGTCGTGCACCAACTGGTCGCTGATCGGTGGCGTGATCTGGCTGCTGCTGCAGGGCCAGGTCGCCTATCCGCAGGTGCTGGCCGTGCTGCTGGTCGCCGCGGTGGCCGGCGTGATCACGCACGTGCCGGCGGGGCTCGGCGTGCTGGAAGCGGTGTTCGTCGCGCTGCTCGCGCACCAGGTGGCCGAGGCGCAGCTGCTGGCTGCCCTGCTCGCCTACCGAGGCCTCTACTACCTGCTGCCGCTGGTGGTCGCCACGCTGGCCTACTTCGCGACCGAGCTGCGCGCGCGGCGCGTGCGCCGGGCCCGCGTCGCGCATCAGAAGTGATAGGTGTAGCGCACCCGCACGAAGTTCTCGCCGGGGTTGGGCTTCTTGATGCCGCCGTTGGAGAAGTGCTGCACGCGCAGCGACAGGTCGTGTTCCCCGTGCTCGCCGAAGCTGCGGCCCACGCCGAGCACCTCGGTGAACTGGAAGGCGGTGCTGAAGCTGCGATCGGGTGTCCGGTAGACGTGGTCCATCACGCTGCCGCCCACGCCGCCTTCGACGTACCAGGGCGAAGTGCCGTGCGCAAAGCGCCAGCGCCAGGTGTAGATGGCGCCGATCTGCACGTAGTCGCGCCGGCCATCGTCGAGCGCGGGCGCGTGCCAATCGCTGAGGAAGACGTCCCAGTAGGAGGTGAGCGCGCCTTCCTGCACCGGCTGTCGCGGTGACCAGGGCAGCGTCATCCCGACGGTGAAGGCATTGGTGCTGCCCATCTGGCCGTGGGGGGCGCGCCCGCCTTCCACGTAGAAGCCGCGCTGGCCGTCCTCGAAGGCGTGGGCGCTGGCGCCCAGCAAGCCCAGCAGTCCGGCCAGCGCGGCGGCACGGAGCGGGGCGGGTGTTTTGAATCTCATGATCCGGAGCGCCAAAGCGAATGATGAAAACCGAGGGGTCATATTCACTTTGCGTTCAGTTTTGTGTCGTGCCGATGCGCGATTTCCACGTCGAGGGGTAGGACTTCGCCAACAACATGCGCGAGACGCCACGAATTGCGCTCGGCTTCTTGTTGCACTGCAGCATTTGCAGCGCGACAGGCCTATAGTGGGCCGATCTCCCTCGCAGGCATTACGCCGCTCCCCACGATGTCATCCACTTCTTCCCTTCCCTCCTTCAGCGTTTCGTCGTGGCCGCTGTGGCCGCTGCGCGAATGGACCGAGCTCGCGCTCAAGACGCAGGAGATGCTGCTGTCATCGGGCACCGTGATCCGCCTGCGCACCGAGCGCATCGCGCAGGCGGGGCTCGCGCCAAGTGCCGACGACCTGGTCGAATTCCGGCGCATGGGCGACGAGAAGCTCGAGGCCGCGCATGCCTCGGGGTTCGCGATGGCGCGGCAATGGCACAGCAGCCAGATCGGCCTCGCGAGCCGCATCTGCCAGCAATGCCTGCATGGCGCCGCGGCCTTCCTCTCGCTGGCCGGCAGCGTCACGCCGGCGCAGGCCGCCGAGCATGGCGATGCGCTGATCCGCGCGGCCTCGCGCGCCGCGAACGCGGCCCAGCGCTGGCCGAACAGCACGGCGCGCATCGCGAGCGAGGGATTGAAGCCGATCCACGCGGTGGCCACCGCCAACGCGCGGCGGCTCGGCGCGCAGGCCGAGGGCTGAGCGCAGCACTCAGCCGCGTGCCGGCATCAGCGTCAGCAGCGTGATCTCGGACGGCGCGCCGAAGCGCTTGGGCGGGCCCCAGTAGCCGGTGCCGCGGCTCACGTAGATCCACATGTCCTGCAGCCGGTGCAGGCCCGCCGTGAAGGGCTGCTGCATCGGCACGAACAGGTTCCACGGGAAGAACTGGCCGCCATGCGTGTGGCCCGAGAGCTGCAGCTGGAAGCCGGCCGCGGCCGCCTTCGGCGCGCTGCGCGGCTGGTGCGCGAGCAGCACGCGCGTGTGCACCAGCGGCGGTGCGTCGTCGAGCGCGCGCTGCGGATCGCTCTCGTGCGAGGCGTCGAAATGGCCGGCCGTGTAGTCGGTCACGCCGGCCAGCACCAATTGGCTCTCGAAGGTTTCCTCGTCGTTCTGCGCGCCGCGCACGTTGCGCGTCTGCAGCACCACGTGCTCGTTGAGCAGCACCTGCAGCCCGAGGCGGCGCAGCTCGTCGATCCAGGCATGGGCGCCCGCGTAGTACTCGTGGTTGCCGGTCACCACGAAGGTGCCGTGGCGCGCGCGCAGCCCGGCCAGCGGCGCGATGTGCTCGCGCAGTTCGGGCACGCTGCCGTCGACCAGGTCGCCGGTGATCGCGATCGCGTCGGCGCCGAGCCGGTTCACCGCGTCGACGATGCGCTGGATGTAGCTGTTGCGGATGGTCGGGCCGACGTGGATGTCGCTGAGCTGCACGATCGTGAAGCCCTTGAGCGCGGCCGGCAGCCCGCGGATCGGCACGTCGACGTGCTTCACGTCCGCGGTGCGGCGCGCATTGACGAAGCCGATCAGCGAGACGAGCGTGGCCAGCGCGAACACCGCCAGCGCGCTCCAGGGCCGCAGCGTGTCCCACGGCACCGCGAGGCCGGCCACGCGCTGCGCGATCCAGGTCAGCAGCAGGCCGGCGTCGCGCACCAGCGTCAGCACGAACAGCGACGAGAACCAGCCCATGCTCAGCAGGCCGGTCCATTGCAGTGCGCCGTGCAGCGGCTTCTTGCGCGGCGCGTGCCGCGACAGGAAGGGCAGCGGGATGGTGAGCGCCGACACCACCAGCGCCAGCAGACCGATCGGCCACGCCGGCGTGAGCACCGCGGCCGCGGGCAGCAGACGCAGGGCGATGTAGGCATGCAGGAGCGCGGTCAGCACGCTCAGGGGACGGATCGGCATCGGGGCAATGGGTTCGGGCACTGCCCGGGACACGTCATCTGCAAGGCGCATGCCGTGCATTCAAGTCGCCGCAACGCTATTTTTTCAGTAGCGCAGCATGCCGGGCCGGCCGGCACCGGGCCGCCGGCGGCGAGGTGAGCGCATGCACCCGGCGCCCGTGCCGCCGTGCCTTCGCGTGCCTACTGCACCGCGCGCGTGCCGACGGCGGCCATGTCGGTGCCCGCCGGCCAGAGGAAGGTGGCCTTGGTGGGCGTGCCGAACACCACCTGCAGCGGCTGCTTGAGCGTCTGACCGCGCAGCGTGGCCTCGACCTGGTAGCTGCCGGGCTCGAGCCGCGCCACCATGAACGGCCCGCCCGCCACCACGTTGTCGAGCAGCGCCACGCCCCGGCCATCGCGCACCGTCACGTGCACGTCGGCCGCGAAGTCCGCGCCCTGGTGGTCCTTGATCGCGAATTCGAAGCTCGCCGGCCAGCGCGGCAGGACCGTTTCCATCAGCTTCGCCTCGTCGCTGCCGATGCCGCCGCTCATGTATTCGATGCCGTGCGACATGCGGATCGGCGGGTTGAACGCGGCTTGCGCGGAGGTGGCGAGCGCGCCGAACGCGAGGGCGCCGCACAGCAGGGCGGCGGCCAGCGGCCGCGCGCGCGGTGAAATCAGGGGGGTCATGGTCAGTCCTTTCTTTCCTTGCTCTCGTGGCGGAAAACCACGGCGCCACTGTGCGGCGCACGGCTTAGACAGGACTTAACGAAACGGCGCGGCGGGTGGCCGCCGGCCGTGGAAGCGCGCGGGCGGCGCCTCAGCGCGCGGCGCTGGTCTGCGCCATCGCCTGGGTTTCGGGCTGCGGCGGCAGCACCGAGGCCATGTCGAAGTTCGACGGCCACATGAAGGTCGCCTTCGCGGGCACGCCCGCGAACACCACCAGCGGCTGCGTCAGCGTGAGGCCGCCGAGCGTGACGTTGACGTCGTAGGCGCCCGGGTCGAGCCGCGCGAGCATGTACGGGCCCTGCGACTGCGCTTCCATGATCGCGCGGCCGGTGTAGCGCTCGCGCACCTCGACCTTGGCGCGGGCCGGGAAGCTCGCGCGCTGCGCGGGGCTGCCATTGATGCCGAGCTCGATCGTGGCGGCCCAGCGCGGCGACACCATCTGCATGAACGCGGCTTCGTCCTTGCTGTTGCCGCCGCACATGTATTCGACGCCCTGGGCGGTCTGGATGGGCGGATTCGGGGCCGCGTGGGCCGGAAGGGTCGCGCCGAGGAAGGCGGCCGCACCGCACGTTGCAAGGGCGGCCAGGGACCGGCTGAGACGCATGGATTTCATTGCTTCGGTGTCCTCGATCAGGGGTGACGCGGAATTCGTCGAGGATTTTGCTTAGCAAGACTCGGGCTAGATATAGCGTTTACGAGGAACGATCCTCGCCGAGGCTTTGAACGCTATTGTTTTAATAGCTGGTGACGGGCTTGTGACAAGCGTTTACAGACTGTGTGGTCGCCCACCCTCAGACAAACCCTTGGTCGCCCGCGCGAGCCGCCCGCGTTGCGTGCGCGCACTCCGCCGCGAAGCGGCATGCGAATGGTGCGAAGCAGCCGGGCGCGGCGATCGGGCGCCCCATGAAAAACGCCGCCGGGTACGAACCACGGCGGCGTGACGCGAGGGCGGAAATCGACTCAGACGTCGATGTTCGCCGCCCGCAGCGCGTTCTGCTCGATGAACTCGCGGCGCGGCTCCACCTCGTCGCCCATCAGCATCGTGAACACGCGGTCGGCCTCGATCGCGTCGTCGATCTGCACGCGCAGCAGGCGCCGAACGGTCGGGTCCATGGTGGTCTCCCACAGCTGCTCGGGGTTCATCTCGCCCAGGCCCTTGTAGCGCTGGCGCGCGGTGGCGCGCTCGGCCTCGCCGATCAGCCACAGCATGGCCTGGCGGAAATCGAGCACCTTCTCTTCCTTGGCGCGCTCGCCCTCGCCGCGGCGCACCACGGCGCCCTCGGGGCTCAGCAGGTTGCGGAAGGTGTCGGCGGCGCCGGACAGCGCGGCGTAGTCGGCGCCGTGCACGAAGTCCTGCGTGATCACGCTGCTCTTGATGTTGCCGTGGTGGCGGCGGCTGATGCGCAAGAGCGGCTTGTCGGTGCGCGCGTCGAACTCGTTGCTGACCTCGGCCGGCACGCCGGTGGTGTTGAGCTCGCGCAGCTTGGCTTGCAGCGCCACGGCCGAGGCCTCGGCCGCGGGCGTGGTGTCGAGGTCGAGCGCCACGCCGTCGGCGATGGCGCGCAGGGCCTCGGCGTCCATGAAGTTGCGCAGCCGGTGGATCACGGCCTCGGCCACCTGGTGCTTGCGCGCCAGCTCGGCCAGCGTGTCGCCGCTGAGCGTGGTGGAGGTGACGCCGCCGGTCTCGATGCTGGCGTCCTTCAGCGCGACCTTGAGCAGGAAGGCGTCGAGCGCATTGCCGTCCTTCAGGTACTGCTCTTCCTTGCCGACCTTGACCTTGTACAGCGGCGGCTGCGCGATGTAGATGTGGCCGCGCTCGACCAGCTCGGGCATCTGGCGGTAGAAGAAGGTCAGCAGCAGCGTGCGGATGTGCGCGCCGTCCACGTCGGCGTCGGTCATGATGATGATGCGGTGGTAGCGCAGCTTGGCGACGTTGAAGTCGTCGGCGCCGCCGCCTGCGGTGGTCGCGCCGGCACGGCCGATGCCGGTGCCCAGGGCGGTGATCATCGTGAGGATTTCGTTGCTGGTCAGCAGCTTCTCGTAGCGCGCCTTCTCGACGTTCAGGATCTTGCCGCGCAGCGGCAGGATGGCCTGGAACTTCCGGTCGCGGCCCTGCTTGGCGGAACCGCCGGCGGAGTCGCCCTCCACCAGGTAGACCTCGCACAGCGCCGGGTCCTTCTCCTGGCAGTCGGCCAGCTTGCCCGGCAGGCCCATGCCGTCGAGCACGCCCTTGCGGCGCGTCATTTCGCGGGCCTTGCGCGCGGCTTCACGGGCGCGCGCGGCCTCGATGATCTTGCCGCAGATGATCTTGGCGTCGTTCGGGCGCTCCTGCAGGTAGTCGGTCAGCAGGCGGCCGACGATGTCCTCCACCGGCGCGCGCACTTCGCTCGACACCAGCTTGTCCTTGGTCTGGCTCGAGAACTTGGGCTCGGGCACCTTCACGCTGAGCACGCAGCACAGGCCTTCGCGCATGTCGTCGCCGGTGACCTCGACCTTGGCCTTCTTGGCCAGCTCGTTCTCTTCGATGTACTTGTTGATGACCCGCGTCATCGCCGCGCGCAGGCCCGTGAGGTGGGTGCCGCCGTCGCGCTGCGGGATGTTGTTGGTGAAGCACAGCACCTGCTCGTTGTAGCCGCTGTTCCACTGCATCGCGACCTCGACGCCGATGTGCGTGCCGGGGATGCCGCCGTAGGTGTCGGCCGGCTTCTCGCCCGCCGCGTAGAACGAGTTCGGGTGCAGGACGGTCTTGCCCTTGTTGATGAACTCCACGAAGCCGCGCACGCCGCCGGCGCCCGAGAAGTCGTCTTCCTTGCCGGTGCGCTCGTCCTTCAGGCGGATGCGCACGCCGTTGTTCAGGAAGCTCAGCTCGCGCAGGCGCTTGGAGAGGATCTCGTAGTGGAAATCGTTGTTCTCCTTGAAGATTTCCGTGTCGGGCAGGAAGTGCACCTCGGTGCCGCGCTTGTCGGTGTCGCCGATGATCTTCATCGGCGAGACCTCGAAGCCGTTCACGGTTTCGAGCAGGCGGTCCTGCACGAAGCCGCGGCTGAACTCGAGCTCGTGGATCTTGCCTTCGCGCCGCACCACCAGGCGCAGCATCACGCTCAGCGCGTTCACGCAGCTCACGCCCACGCCGTGCAGGCCGCCCGAGACCTTGTAGCTGTTCTGGTTGAACTTGCCGCCCGCGTGCAGCTCGGTGAGGGCGATCTCGGCGGCCGAGCGCTTGGGCTCGTGCTTGTCGTCCATCTTCACGCCGGTCGGGATGCCGCGGCCGTTGTCGGTCACCGAGACCGAGTTGTCGGAATGGATGGTGACGACGATGTCGTCGCAGTGGCCGGCGAGCGCTTCGTCGATGGAGTTGTCGACGACCTCGAACACCAGGTGGTGCAGGCCGGTGCCGTCGGAGGTGTCGCCGATGTACATGCCGGGGCGCTTGCGAACGGCCTCGAGGCCTTCGAGGATCGTGATCGAGCCTTCGCCATAGGAGGTATCGGGCTTGACCTCGATCGGCACCGCGTTGTCGATCTCGGGTGTGTAGACCGGTTCGGTGTGCGGCACTTCCGGCTTGTTCTCTTCTGCGCTCATTCGGATATTCCTCTATCTCTCACGGATTCACGGGGTCCACGGACTCGCGGGCACCCGGTTTTTCAGGCCTCTTGAAAGCGCAAACCCGCGGGGGCGAACCGCGGGCTGTGTGCGCAAGGCGCTGTGGTGACGCGGGGTGACTAGATCCGCATCGGCATCACGACGTACTTGAAGGACGCGTTGTCGGGAATGGTCAACAGCGCGGAGCTGTTGGAATCGGCCAGGTCCAGCTTCACCATGTCCTGGCCCATGTTGGCCAGCGCGTCGATCAGGTAGGTGACGTTGAAGCCGATCTCGATGGCGTCGCCGCCGTAGTCGATGTCGAGCTCGTCCTGCGCTTCTTCCTGCTCGGCATTGTTCGAGGCGATGCGCAAGGTGCCCGGCTCGATGTTCAGGCGCACGCCCTTGAACTTCTCGCTGGTCAGGATCGCGGTGCGCTGCAGGCTGGCCAGCAGTGGCGCGCGGCCCAGCGTGACCGAGTTCTTGTGGTTCTTCGGGATCACGCGGTTGTAGTCGGGGAACTTGCCCTCGACCAGCTTGGTGACGAACTCCATGCCGCCGAAGCTGAACTTGGCCTGGTTGTTGGCGAACTGCATCTCGATCGCGCCTTCGGCGTCGGACAGCAGGCGCTGCATCTCGAGCACGGTCTTGCGCGGCAGGATCACTTCCTGGCGCGGCACTTCCACGTCGAGCGTGGCCGAGGAGAAGGCCAGGCGGTGGCCGTCGGTGGCGACCAGGCTCAGCTGCTTGCCCTCGGCGACGAACAGGATGCCGTTGAGGTAGTAGCGGATGTCGTGCACGGCCATCGCGAACGAGACCTGCGAGAGCAGGTCCTTCAGCGTCTTCTGCGGCACGCTGAACACCGGGCCGAAGTTGGCGGCTTCCTGCACCAGCGGAAAGTCTTCCGCGGGCAGCGACTGCAGCGTGAAGCGGCTCTTGCCGCCCTTGAGCACCAGCTTGCTCGCGCTCGACTCGAGGCTCACGGTCTGGTCGGCCGGCATCGTGCGCAGGATGTCGATCAGCTTGCGCGCGCCGATGGTGGTGGTGAAGTTGCCTTCGTCGCCGCCGAGCTCGGCGGTGGTGCGGATCTGGATCTCGAGGTCGCTGGTGGTCAGCTGGATCTGGCCACCGGTCTTGCGGATCAGCACGTTGGCGAGGATCGGCAGGGTATGTCGCCGTTCCACGATGCCCGCCACCGACTGCAGCGCGGCGAGGACTTTGTCTTGTGTTGCCTTCAGGACGATCATGTCTTCTACCTCTTCTCTTATCTCTTTGAATCAGCTTGGTCGGTCGGGGCCCCACCGCCCCGCACAGACCGCCATTCTCCGCTGTCGCGGCGTCCGGCCTGGTTGACTTTGGTTTTCAGTTTCAACCCTTGAGCGTCTGCTCGAGCACGTGAAGCTGCTGGTTGAGCTCGGTGAGCTGCTGGCGCTCGCCCGAAATCTTTCGCACCGCGTGCAGCACGGTCGTATGGTCGCGTCCGCCGAACAGCTCGCCGATCTCGGGCAGGCTCTTCTGCGTCAGCTCCTTGGCCAGGTACATCGCGATCTGCCGCGGCCGCGCGATCGAGGCCGGGCGCTTCTTGCTGTACATGTCGGCGACCTTGATCTTGTAGTAGTCGGCCACCGTCTTCTGGATGTTTTCCACCGAGATCTGCCGGTTCTGGATCGACAGCAGGTCGCGCAGCGCCTCGCGCGCCAGGGCGATCGAGATCTCCTTCTGGTTGAAGCGCGAATAGGCCAGGATCTTGCGCAGCGCACCCTCGAGCTCGCGCACGTTGGAGCGCACGTTCTTGGCCACGAAGAAGGCGACTTCCTCGGGCATCTCGGCGCCCTCGACGCGGGCCTTGTTGATCAGGATCGCCACGCGCATCTCGAGCTCGGGCGGCTCGATCGCCACCGTGAGGCCCGAGTCGAAGCGCGAGACCAGCCGCTCGTGGATGTCCGCGAGGCCCTTGGGATAGGTGTCGCTGGTCATCACGATGTGCGACTTCTTGGCCAGCAGGGCTTCGAAGGCGTTGAAGAATTCTTCCTGCGTGCGGTCCTTGTTGGCGAAGAACTGCACGTCGTCGATCAGCAGCAGATCGAGCGAGTGGTAGCGCTCCTTGAACTCGTCGAAGGTCTTGCGCTGATAGGCCTTGACCACATCCGAGACGAACTGCTCGGCGTGGATGTAGAGAACTTTGGAATCGACCCGGTCGGCCAGCAGCCGGTTTCCCACCGCGTGCATCAGGTGGGTCTTGCCCAGGCCCACGCCGCCGTAGATGAAAAGCGGGTTGTACAGATGCCCCGGCATGCCGGCCACGTGCATCGCCGCGGCGCGCGCCATGCGGTTGGCCGTGCCCTCGACCAGGGTGTCGAAGGTGAGGCCCGAATTGAGCCGGTTCTTGAAGCCGGCGGCCGGCGGTTCCTCGCCCGGGCCGGCCACGTCGCGCGGCACGTCGGTCTCGGTCGTGACCGCCACCGGCGCAGCACGCACGGGGATTTCCCGAGGAGCAAGCGCTAACTCGATGGCGACAGGCTGGCCGTAGATCTTCTCGGCCATGCCGGCGATCTTGCCGGCGTACTGGGCCCGGATCCAGTCGAGCTTGAAGCGGTTGGCGACGAACACCGTCATGCGCGAGAGGTCGTCGGCGACCTCGGCGGTGAGGGGCTTGATCCAGGTGTTGAACTGTTGTTCGGACAGCTCCTGCGCGAGCTGGTCGACGCAGGCCTGCCAGAGGCTTTCGCCGATGCCGTCAGTCGACATGGGCGCTCGGATTTTGGATGGTTCCCTCTGCCATTTTTTTGCTGTTTGTATTGTGGATATTCTCTGCTGGAAGGCGCCGCGCATTCTAACTTGTCAAAACCTTATCCACATACCCTGGACGGCTGGGGAAAGGCCCGCAAAGTCGCTCGAAGATTGTTGCCGGGCCGAATGTTTGCGATAATTGCGGGTTTCCCTGAAAACCTCTTTGCGTCTTTCGGGGTCCGACCGAACCACCGGCTGAGCCCAACGAGGCCGGAACCAACCGCACCCAGCGCCTTTCGCGCAGCCCTCGCCCGTCGAGCCCATGGATTCCCCAGGGGCCGATGACCGCGGAACTGCCGAGGAAACAGGGGAATCAGGAAATCTCATCATGAAACGCACCTACCAAGCATCGAAGTCCGCCGCGCCCGTACCCACGGTTTCCTGGTCCGCATGAAGACCCGTGGCGGCCGTGCCGTCATCAACGCACGCCGCGCCAAGGGCCGCAAGCGCCTGGCCGTCTGACGCCCGACCCACGGCAGTTGCCAGCAGCCGGAACGCCCGAGCCAGCTTCGACGGCTCGCGCCAGCGGCGTGTCCAGCCCGGCTCCCATGCAGCGGCTCAAGACCCGCGCGCAGTTCCAGGCCGTTCTCGCAGGTGCCACCGTGGCCCGCACTGCCCATTTCGCATTGCATCGCTGCGCGCTCGATTCCGAATCGAGCGCGCAGCTTTTTGCGTCCGACGACGTCTGGCTGGGTGCCATGGTGCCCAAGCGCTGGGCGCGCCGCGCGGTCACGCGCAATGCGATCAAGCGCCAGATCTACAGCGTGAGCGCCCTGCCCCACGCGGGATTGCCGCGCGGGGCGCATGTGGTTCGCCTGAAGTCGGCCTTCGACCGCAAGGAATTCGTGAGTGCCTCGTCCGAGCGGCTCAAGCGAGCCGTGCGGGCCGAGCTCGAACTGTTGCTGGAGCGCGCCGCGCGCCCGGCACCGGCGCGCGCGCCTGCCGCGCCACCCGCACGGTCTTCTCCATGAAACGCCTGCTGATCGGCCTCGTCAAAGGCTACCGCCTGCTGCTGAGCCCCTGGCTCGGCCAGTCGTGCCGTTTCGAGCCGACCTGCTCGGTCTATTCGATCGAGGCGCTCGAGGTGCACGGCGCGCTCAAGGGCAGCTACCTCACGCTGCACCGCATCGCGCGCTGCCAGCCCTGGTGCCAGGGCGGGCACGATCCGGTCCCACCGAAATCACAGCGTCGCACGGACCGGTCAGGCTCGCTGTTTTCGTCTCTTCTCTCCTCCGACAAGAAGTCTTCGTCATGAACGATATACGCCGCACGATCCTGTGGGTGATTTTTGGGTTCTCGCTGGTGCTGCTGTGGGACCAATGGCAGGTCTTCAACGGCAACAAGCCGACCTTCCTGCCCTCGACCAAGCCCGCCGTCACGGCGCCCGCGCCCACCACCGGCGCCGCCGGCAGCAGCGTGCCCAGCGCCAGTGCCGCACCGGGTGCCAGCGCGGGTGCCGTGCCCACGCAGGCCGCGGCCGCCGTGCCGAAGGAACAGGTCACGGTCACCACCGACCTGTTCAAGGCGACGATCGACAGCGAAGGCGCGACGGTCAACTACCTCGAGCTGCTCAAGTACGACGAGAACGACCGCACCAAGCACGTGGTGCTGTTCGAGAACGGCTCGCCCGCCACGCGCTACCTCGCGCAGACCGGCCTGCTGAACCAGGTCGACACCGGCGAGCGCTTCCCGAACCACCTGACGCCGATGGCGCCCAAGGCCGGTCCGCGCGAAATGGCCAACGGCCAGAACACCCTCGAAGTCGGCTTCGAGAGCGCGCCGGTCGGTGGCCTCAAGTACGTCAAGACCTATGTGTTCCACCGCGGCGACTACTCCATCGGCGTGCGCCATGAAGTCGTCAACGTGAGCGACCAGCCGCGCGATGCGCAGCTCTACATGCAGCTGCTGCGCCACGGCACCGTGGCCTCGAGCACCATGTTCGGCACCAACACCTTCACCGGTCCGGCGGCCTACACGAACGAGAAGAAGTTCCACAAGCTCGCGTTCACGGACATCACCAAGGGCAAGGTCGAGCCCCCGCCGGCCGCCAACGACGGCTGGATCGCCATGGTCCAGCACTACTTCGTGTCGGCCTGGCTGCTGCGCGGCGACCCGGCCAGCGAAGGCCTGAAGCGCGAATTCCGCGTGAAGGACCTGGGCGACAACCTCTACACCATCGCCATGGTGGCCACGCTGCCGAAGATCGCCCCGGGCGCGACCCAGGTGGTCAACAGCACGCTGTTCGCCGGCCCCGAGGAAGAGAAGAAGCTCGAAGCCATCGCGCCGGGCCTCGACCTGGTCAAGGACTACGGCATCTTCGCGATCATCTCGAAGCCGCTGTACTGGCTGCTCAACCAGCTGCACGGCCTGATCGGCAACTGGGGCTGGTCGATCGTGGCGCTGGTGGTGCTGCTCAAGGCCGCCTTCTACTGGCTCAACGCCAAGGCCTACGCGAGCATGGCCAAGATGAAGGCCATCAATCCGAAGATCATGGAAATGCGCGAGCGGCTCAAGGACAAGCCGCAGGAAATGCAGCAGGAGATGATGCGGATCTACAAGACCGAGAAGGTCAATCCGATGGGCGGCTGCTTCCCGATCGTGATCCAGATCCCGGTGTTCATCGCGCTGTACTGGGTGCTGCTGTCCTCGGTCGAGATGCGCCACGCGCCCTGGATCGGCTGGATCACCGACCTGTCGGCACCCGACCCCTGGTACATCCTGCCGATCGTGATGACGGCCACCTCGCTGCTGCAGACCTGGCTGAACCCGACGCCGCCCGATCCGATGCAGGCCAAGCTGATGTGGATCATGCCGCTGGCCTTCAGCGTGATGTTCATCTTCTTCCCGGCCGGCCTGGTGCTGTACTGGATCACGAACAACATCCTGTCGATCGCTCAGCAGTGGGTGATCAACAAGCGGCTCGGCGTGCTCGGCAAGTAGGCCGGCGCGGCGTCACCGTTTTCCCCGAGGGGCCGCGCGAGCGGCCCTTTGTCGTTTTTGCTGAAAGAATCCGCCCATGCTCACCCGCGCTTCCGATCCCATCGTCGCCATCGCCACCGCCTCCGGACGCGGCGCGGTCGGCATCGTGCGGGTGTCGGGCGCACGACTCGCGCCGCTGATCGAGGCGCTGTGCGCGCGGCCGCTCAAGCCGCGCGAGGCCACCTACCTGCCCTTTCGAGATGCCGCGGGCGAGCCGGTCGACCACGGGCTGGCGCTCCATTTCCCCGCGCCCCATTCGTTCACGGGCGAGGACGTGCTCGAGCTGCAGGCCCATGGCGGCGCGGTCGTGCTGCAGCTGCTGCTGGCGCGCTGCCTCGAGGCCGCGGCCGAGCCCGACGCCGTCACCGGCCGCCCCCCGGTTGCCGGGCCTGCGCGTGGCTGAGCCCGGCGAATTCAGCCAGCGCGCCTTCCTCAACGGCAAGATCGACCTGGCCCAGGCCGAGGCCATCGCCGACCTGATCGACGCCAGCACCGAGGCCGCGGCGCGCAGCGCCGGGCGTTCGCTGTCGGGCGCCTTCTCGCGCGAGATCCACACCCTGCGCGATGCGCTGATCCACCTGCGCATGCTGGTCGAGGCCACGCTCGACTTCCCCGAGGAGGAGATCGACTTCCTGCAGAAGGCCGATGCCGCGGGCCAGCTCGCGCGGCTGCAGGCGCAGCTCGCGGCGGTGCAGCAGCGCGCGCGCCAGGGCGCCCTGCTGCGCGAGGGCATCAAGGTGGTGATCGCGGGCCAGCCCAATGCCGGCAAGAGTTCGCTGCTCAACGCGCTGGCCGGCGCCGAGCTCGCGATCGTGAGCGCCGTGGCCGGCACCACGCGCGACGTGGTGTCGCAGACCATCCAGATCCACGGCGTGCCGCTGCACGTGGCCGACACCGCCGGCCTGCGCGAGAGCAGCGACGAGGTCGAGCAGATCGGCGTGGCGCGCGCCTGGGGCCAGATCGAGAGCGCCGACGCGGTGCTGTTCCTGCACGACCTGACGCGCGCCGCCGCGCCCGACTACGCCGCGGCCGATGCCGAGATCCTGCGCGGCCTGCGCCAGAAGCTGCCCGCGGGCGTGCCGGTGCTCGACGTCTGGAACAAGCTCGATGCGGCCGGCTCGGTGGCCGCGCCGGCCGAAGGCATCGCGCTGTCGGCCAAGACCGGCGCCGGCATCGAGGCGCTGCGCGAGCAGCTCTTGGCCATGGCCGGCTGGCAGGCCGTGCCCGAGGGCGTGTACCTGGCGCGCGCGCGCCATGTGCAGGCGCTGGGCCAGGTCGAGATGCACCTGGCGCTGGCGGCCGAGCATCTTTCGGCCCATGCCCAGTCGCTCGACCTGCTGGCCGAGGAGCTGCGGCTGGCGCAGAACGCCCTCAACGAGATCACCGGCGAGTTCGGCGCCGACGACCTGCTGGGTGTCATCTTTTCGCGGTTCTGTATCGGCAAATAGCGACACTCGGCGCAACCGGCGCCGTCATTGCGTAAACATTTGTAGCCGAAATGTGGGCCGTTCGCGGATACTCCGGCTGAACTGCCCGGGGGCGAGTGAGAGCAGCATGTCGATCCAGAACCTGAGCCGCGCGATCGCGGACAACACCAGCAACGATGCCTTTGCGCTGATCCTCAACGTTCAGCAGTGGGACACGCTGGCCGGGTATCTGCAGCCGCAGGACGTCAACGTCGGCGACGTGCTGATCGCCCAGGGCGCGCAGGACCGCTCGGTCTTCTTCCTCGAGAGCGGCGCGCTCAGCGTGCATCGCGTGAGCAGCAAGGAGCAGATGCGCCTGGCGGTGCTCGCCGCGGGCTCGGTGGTCGGCGAAGGCTCGTTCTTCTCGCGCCAGCCGCACGCGGCCAACGTGGTGGTCACGGGCGCCGGCCGGGTCTGGCGCCTCACCACGGTGCGCTTCTCCGAGATGTCGAACCGGCAACCCAACCTCGCGCTCGAGCTCACGATGGCGCTCGGCGCCGTCATCGCCAAGCGCATGGCGCACCGCTCCAAGCGGGTCGCGGTGACCTGAACAGCGCCCCGAGACGACGAGCCCCCATGCGGCCCTTGCCAGCCAGCATGTTCTTCCTGGATTGCCCCACTTCGCCATGGCCTTGATCTGTCCCGTCTGCAGCGCGGAGAACCGCGAGGGCGCCAACTTCTGCATGCGCTGCGGCGAGCGGCTGACGCCCGCCTCGGCGCCGCCGGTTCCGCCCGCGCCCACGCCCAATCCGAGCACGCGCTTCGAGCGCGAATGGGCCGCGACCGCGCCCGCGCAGCTGCGCGCGCCGACCATTCCCGGCGAGCTCTACGACGCGGCCGCCGTCACGCCCGGCGGCAAGGGCCAGCCGCGGGACGGCGATGCCGACCGCACCGTGCTGGTCGGCGCGGGCAAGCCGAAGCGCGCGCCGAAGCCGGAATCCTCGTCCGACGAATCCGCCGAGGCCCGTCGTGCGCGCCGCCGCGAGCGCACGCAGGCCCAGCCGGCCCAGCCGGCAGCCGGCCGAAGCGGCATGTGGCTCTGGGTCGGCCTGCTGGTGCTGGGCGTGGCGATGATCGCGGCGGGCTGGTACGGCTTCGGCGGCCGCGGTGCCGCGCCCGCGTCGCCCACGCCGGCCGTCGTGGCGCCCGCGCCGCAACCGGCGCCTGTACCGGCACCGCCGCCCGCGCCTGCCGAGCCGGCGCCGGCGGCCGAAGCGCCTCCGGCCCCCCCGGCACCCGCCGCGCCGGCCGTGGAGGAGCCCCCTGCGCCCGCGACCAGGCCCGTCGCGGCCGCCGCGCCGAAGGCCGCGCGCAAGGCAACCACTCCCGCGGCCGCGCCGGCCGCGGCCGAGGCGCCCGCGGCAGCGCCACCACCCGCGGCGGCTCCCGCGCCGGCCCCGGTGGCCGCGCCGGCCGATCCGCAATCGCAGTGCGGCGACCGCAACTTCATCGCCAGGGCCCAATGCATGGCCGCGCAATGCGCCAAGCCCGAGTTCCGCGGCCACGCCCAGTGCGAAGCGGTGCGGCGCCAGCAGCAGCTCGACGAGGAGAAGCGCAACCCGACGCTGGTGAACTGAGCCCCGGCGGGCTCAGCCCTTCTGCAGTCGCTCGATCGCCATCGCCAGCGCGGCCGGCTTGCCCGACAGCACCAGCGTGTCGCCGTCCGACAGCACGGTGTCCTCGGCCGGCACGCGCGGCTGGCCGTCCTGGCGCCGCAGGCTCGCCACCCGCACGCCCAGGCCCTGCAGCGACAGCCGCTCCAGCGTCTGACCGATGGCGCGCGCGCCCGGCGTGAGCGTGAAGGTGTTGAGGCGCTCGTGGTCGAGCTCGTCGGCGTTGTCGTCGTCGGCGCCGTGGAAGTAGCCGCGCAGCAGGTTGTAGCGCGCGTCGCGCTGGTCCTGCACCACGCGGATCACGCGCCGCATCGGCACGCCGACCAGCGCCAGCGCATGGCTGGCGAGCATCAGCGAACCCTCGATGGCCTCGGGCACCACCTCGGTCGCGCCGGCGGCCTGCAGCTTCTCGAGGTCGTGGTCGTCCTGCGTGCGCACGATCACCGGCACCTGCGGCGCATGGGCGCGCGTGTTGGCCAGCACCTTCATCGCGCCGGGCACGTCGAGGTAGGTCACGACCACCGCGCTGGCGCGCGCCAGGCCCGCGGCCATCAGCGCCTGCAGCCGCGCGGCGTCGCCGAAGACCACCGAGTCGCCGGCCGCGGCGGCTTGCCGCACGCGGTCGGGGTCGAGGTCGAGCGCCATGTAGGGAATGCCTTCGCGCTCGAGGATGCGCGCCAGGTTCTGGCCGCAGCGGCCGTAGCCGCAGATGATCACGTGGCGCGCGGTGTTGATCGTCTTGCGCGCGATGCTCGTCATCTGCAGCGACTGCTGCAGCCAGTCGCTGGCCACCAGCTTGCGCACGATCGCGTTGCTGTACATCACGATGAAGGGCGTGGCCAGCATCGACAGCACCATCGAGGCCAGCACCGGGTTGGCCAGCCAGGGCGGCAGCAGGCTGCGCTCCTGCGCCAGCGTCAGCAGCACGAAGCCGAACTCGCCGGCCTGCGCCAGGTAGAGGCCGGTGCGCAGCGACACGCCCGAGGTCGCGCCCAGGCTGCGCGCGAGCAGCGTCACGAGGCCGAGCTTGAACAGCAGCGGCACCAGCAGCAGCACCGCCACCAGCAGCCAGCGCTCGACCACGATGTGCCAGTCGAGCGACATGCCCACGGTGATGAAGAACAGGCCCAGCAGCACGTCGTGGAAGGGGCGGATGTCGGTCTCGACCTGGTGCTTGTATTCGGTCTCCGAGACCAGCATGCCCGCGATGAAGGCGCCCAGCGCCAGGCTCAGGCCCGCGAGTTCGGTGAGCCAGGCCAGGCCCAGCGTGACCAGCAGCACGTTGAGGATGAACAGCTCCTCGCTGCGCCGCCGCGCCACCAGGGTGAGCCACCAGCGCATCACGCGCGGCCCGCCGTACAGCAGAACGCCGATCAGCAGGCAGGCCTTGAGCAGCGCGAAGCCCAGCGCCTTGGCCAGCGCCTCGGGCGGCGCGCCCAGCGCGGGGATCAGCACCAGCAGCGGCACCACCGCCAGATCCTGGAACAGCAGCACCCCCATCACGCGCTTGCCGTGCTCGCTCTCGAGCTCGAGCCGCTCGGCCATCAGCTTGACCACGATGGCGGTGCTGCTCATGGTGAGCGCGCCCGACAGCGCGAGCGCGGTCTGCCAGCCCAGGCGCCAGTCGGGCGGCAGGAAGGAGGCGATCAGCAGCGCGCCCACGGTGGCGATCGCCATCGTCAGCAGCACCTGCAGCAGCCCGAGTCCGAACACGTGCTTGCGCATCGCGCGCAGCTTGGGCAGGCTGAATTCGAGCCCGATCACGAACATCAGGAACACCACGCCGAATTCGCCCAGGTGCCGGATGCCTTCGGAGTTCTGCGCCAGCGCCAGCGCATGCGGGCCGATCAGCACGCCGGCCGTCAGGTAGCCGAGCATCGGCGGCAGCTTGAGGAAGCGGCATGCCACCACGCCGATCACCGCGGCCACCAGATACAAGAGCGTGAGATCGAACGAAGACATGGTGGGCGATGCTAGAGCAAGAGCCGTGCGCGCGTGGCGGGGCTTTCGGGTCCATTCCGGGGCCGCGGCGTAGGGGCTCGCCGGGGAACCGCGAGGCGGCGGGGCGCGGCCCGTAAAATCCGCCGATGCCCTCCAGCCCCCCCACGCCCCCCGTGGTCGATCCCGCCGCGATGCTCGCGCGGGCGCGCGCCACCTTCGACATCGAAGCCGAAGCCGTGCTCGGCCTCAAGGCGCGCGTGGGCGACAGCTTCGTCGATGCCGTGCGCAAGATCCTCGAGGTGCGCGGCCGCGTGGTCGTGATGGGCATGGGCAAGAGCGGCCACGTCGGCCGCAAGATCGCCGCCACCCTGGCATCGACCGGCACGCCGGCGATGTTCGTGCACCCGGCCGAGGCCAGCCACGGCGACCTCGGCATGATCAAGGCGGTCGACCTCGTGCTCGCCATCTCCAACAGCGGCGAGGTCGAGGAGCTCACGGTGATCCTGCCGGTGGTCAAGCGCCAGGGGGTGCCGCTGATCGCGATCACGGGCCGCGCCGATTCCACGCTCGCCCGGCATGCCGACATCGTGCTCGACGCCGGTGTCGCCAAGGAAGCCTGCCCGCTGAACCTCGCACCCACCGCGAGCACCACCGCCCAGATGGCGATGGGCGACGCGTTGGCCGTGGCGCTGCTCGATGCGCGCCGGCTTCGGCTCGGAGGACTTCGCGCGTTCGCATCCGGGCGGGGCGCTGGGGCGCAAGCTGCTCACGCATGTGAGCGACCTCATGCGCACCGGCGCCGACGTGCCGCGCGTGGTGCCGGGCGCCAGCTTCAGCGAGCTGATGCGCGAGATGAGTTCCAAGGGCCTGGGCGCCACCGCGGTGGTCGATGCCGAGGGCCGCGCCATCGGCATCTTCACCGACGGCGACCTGCGCCGGAGGGTCGAGACCGGCGGGGACCTGCGCGGTCTCACCGCGGCCGACGTCATGCACCGCGGTCCGCGCACGCTGCGCGCCGACGCGCTGGGCGTCGAGGCGGCCGAGCTGATGGAACAGCACCGCATCACCAGCGTGCTGGTGGTCGACGCCGCGGGCCTGCTGATCGGCGCCCTCAGCATCAACGACCTGATGCGCGCGAAGGTCATCTGATGCCCTTCAAATTCCAGCCAGAGACATTGCTCGCCGCGCAGGACATCCGCATCGCCTTCTTCGACATCGATGGCGTGCTGACCGACGGCGGCGTCTACTTCACCGAGCACGGCGAGACCCTCAAGCGCTTCAGCATCCTCGACGGCTACGGCCTGAAGCTGCTGCGCAAGGCCGGCATCCTGCCCGCGGTGATCACCGGGCGCGATTCCAAGCCGCTGCGCGTGCGGCTCGAGGCGCTCGGCATCGAGCACGTGCGCTACGGCACCGAGGACAAGCTGCCGTCCGCCGAGGCCATGCTGCAGTCGCTGGGCTTCGGCTGGCCGCAGGCCGCGGCCATCGGCGACGACTGGCCCGACCTGCCGGTGCTGGGGCGCGTGGGTTTCGCGGCCGCGCCGGCCAATGCCCACGTCGAGGTGCGCGATGCCGTGCGCTACGTGACCCGCGCGCGCGGCGGCGAAGGCGCGGCGCGCGAATTCTGCGATCTGCTGGTCACCGCCAGCGGACAGTACCGGCGCCTGCTCGACGTCGCACGGAACACCGCCCTATGAAGCAGGCCTGGAACCTCCTGCGCGACGTGTTCGATCGCGTCACCATCTACCTGCCGATCATCCTGACGGCCGCGGTCGCGCTCGGCACCTACTGGCTGGTGCGCAACGCGCCCAAGCTGCTCGAGCCCACCGCCAAGGTCGCGCCCACCCACGAGCCCGACTACTTCATGCGCGGCTTCGTCATCAAGAACTTCCTGCCCAGCGGCGACCTGCGCAGCGAGCTGTTCGGCAAGGAAGGCCGGCACTACCCCGACACCGACACCATCGAGGTCGACGAGGTGCGCATGCGCTCGGTGTCGCCGCAGGGCTTCACCACCCACGCCACCGCCAACCGCGGGCTGTCGAACTCCGACGGCAGCGAGATCCAGCTGTTCGGCAACGCGGTCGTCATCCGCGACGCGGCCGTCGGCGCCAGCGGCAAGGCCTCGCCGCGGCTGGAGTTCCGCGGCGACTTCCTGCATGCCTTCCTCGACACCGAGCGCGTGCAGTCGAACAAGCCCGTCACGCTGATCCGCGGCACCGACCAGTTCACCGCCGACACGATGGACTACGACAACCTGACCGGCATCGCCAACCTCAACGGCCGCGTGCGCGGCACGATGATGCCCTCGGCGAAGGTGCCGGCGGCCAAGGCCCCCGCAGGGAAGGCGCCCGCCGCCGCGGGCAAGCGCTGAGCGCCGCGCCATGACCACCGCGCCGTCGCCCCTCGTCTTCATCACCGGCGCCTCCAGCGGCATCGGCCAGGCGCTGGCCGCGCGCTTCTACGACGCGGGCTACCGGCTGGCGCTGGTCGCGCGCCGCACCGGCGAGATCGAGGCCTGGGCCACCGCGCGCGGACTCGACCGCGGCCGCTACCTGATCTACAGCGCCGACGTGGCGCGCACCGACAGCATCGTGGCCGCCGGCGCCGCCTGCATCGAGCGCCAGGGCGTGCCCGACGTGGTGATCGCCAATGCCGGCATCAGCGTGGGCATCGATACGGCGGAGCGCGAAGACCTCGACGTGCTGACGCAGACCTTCGCCACCAACAACGTCGGGCTGGCCGCCACCTTCCATCCCTTCGTGCGCGCGATGACGCAGCGCGGCAGCGGACGGCTGGTCGGCATCGCGAGCGTCGCGGCCATTCGCGGACTGCCGGGGCACGGCGCCTACTGCGCGAGCAAGGCCGGCGTGGTCGCCTACTGCGAGAGCCTGCGCGGCGAGCTGCACGACAGCGGCGTCAAGGTCGTGACCCTGCTGCCCGGCTACATCGACACCCCGCTCACGCAGGGCAACCGCTACGGCATGCCGTTCCTGATGAAGCCCGAGGCCTTCGCCGACCGGGCGCTGGGCGCGATCGAGAGCGGCGCCAGCTACCGCGTGATTCCCTGGCAGATGGGCGTGGTCGCGAAGATCATGCGCATGCTGCCCAATGCGCTGCTCGACCGCGCGGTGCAGGGGCGCGGGCGGAAGAAGCGGCGCGGCGAAGGCTGAACCCGAGGCCGCACCGGCCGCGGCAACGAAAAAGGCTCCCGAAGGAGCCTTTTGTCTTTTTGGGAAAGCGATCAGTAGCCGCTGTTGCCGCCGCCACCGTAGCCGCCGCGACCACCGCCGCCGCCGCCACGCGGGCCGGCGCCGTAGGGGCTGCGGAAACCGCCATCGCCACCACCGCCGCCGCCGCCACTGCGGCCACCGCCGCCGTAGCCGCCACCGCCGCCGCTGCGACCGCCGCCACCACCACCGCCGTAGCCGCCACCACCGCCGCCGCCGTAGCCACCGCCACCACCGCCGCCATAACCACCACCACCGCCGCCGTAGCCGCCACCACCGCTGCGCGGGGACGTGCTTCCATCGGACGGGCTTCATTGACGACCACGCTGCGGCCGCCCAGGGGTTGGCCGTTCATGCCGTTGATGGCGGCCTGTGCTTCCGCTTCACTGCCCATCTCGACGAAGCCGAAGCCCTTCGAGCGGCCGGTATCGCGTTCCATCATGACCTTGGCGCTGGTCACAGCACCGAACTGACCGAATGCCTGCTCCAGATCACCGTCGCGCACCGAGTAAGGCAGGTTGCCGACGTACAGTTTGTTGCCCATCAAGGGACTCCTATAAACACATCAAGAAAAGCGATGGAGTCCCGATTAGCATCACTCAAACGAGAGCCGCCGAGTCGCGCGAAACTGTCCGATCACCCGGTGCCTCCAACCCGAAATGAAAAGGGAGGCTCGTGCATTATGGGTGAAATACAAGAAATGCAAGCAGGAAATTGCTTCTTGCGGTAGCACAGATTTGGCCTATTGGAGTTGGCGCACGCTTACTAACCAGGCCCCGCGCCGGGCCTTTGACACTTAAGGGTTAGAATTTGCCCGTCATTGGGGAGTAGCCGCCTTCCATCTGCGAGAAGGGCCCGTGTCAACAGACTTGTCCTGCCCCACACAGGACATGGCGCGGGCAGTGAAGAACAACACCTGGCGAGACCATTGACCGTGCAACTTCGGGAAATTTGGCCGAAGGTGTTGCACGGTCAATTGCGTCCCTTCGGCCAAGGAACCGTTTTTTCATGGAAGCTTTTCTCGTCGCGACCGGCGTCGTCGCGCTCGCCGAAATGGGCGACAAGACCCAGTTGCTCGCCCTCCTGCTGGCGGCCCGTTTCAGAAAACCCTGGCCGATCGTGGCGGGCATCTTCGCCGCCACCGTCATCAACCACGCGCTCGCGGGCGCGGTCGGCAACTGGATCACCCACTGGCTCGGCCCCGACATCCTGCGCTGGATCCTCGGCGGCTCGTTCATCGCGATGGCGATCTGGATGCTGATCCCCGACAAGCTCGACGACGACGATGCCCCGCGCTCCTCGCACTTCGGCGTCTTCGGCACCACGGTCATCGCCTTCTTCCTCGCCGAGATGGGCGACAAGACGCAGATCGCCACCGTGATGCTCGCGGCGCGCTTCACCGAGGCCTATTTCTGGGTCGTGCTCGGCACCACCTTCGGGATGATGCTGGCCAACGCGCCGGTGGTCTGGCTCGGCGACCGCATCGTCAAGCGCGTGCCGATCAAGCTCGTGCACTCGATCTCGGCCGTCATCTTCCTGGTGCTGGGCGTGGTCGCGCTGATCGGCTGGTAGCGCCGCCGTCCAAAGCCCGGGGCCTGCCGTCCCGGGCCCGCGGCGATATACTGCCTCTCGCGCCGATTTGCTCCAGCTTGCGGGCGCTTGATAAATACAGCTAAAGACGGATGCCGTGACCCGGCTCGTTTTTGGCGAGGCCGGGTTTTTCATTTCATGTCCTCGTTGGTCGTCACCCCCCAGTCGATGCAGTTCGCGGGCCCGCTGGCCCTGCGCAGCGGCGCGACCATCGGCAGCTACACGCTCGCCTACGAAACCTACGGCACGCTCAATGCCGACCGCAGCAACGCGGTGCTCGTGTGCCACGCCCTCAATGCCTCGCACCACGTCGCGGGCGTCTACGAGGGCCAGGCCCGGTCCGCGGGCTGGTGGGACAACATGGTCGGGCCCGGCAAGCCGCTGGACACCGACCGCTTCTTCGTCATCGGCGTCAACAACCTCGGCTCCTGCTTCGGCTCCACCGGGCCGATGCACGTCAACCCCGCGACCGGCCGCGTCTACGGCGCCGACTTCCCGGTGGTCACGGTCGAGGATTGGGTCGACGCCCAGGCCGCGCTGCTCGACGCGCTCGGCATCCGCACGCTCGCGGCGGTGATGGGCGGCAGCCTCGGCGGCATGCAGGCGCTGTCGTGGACGCTGCAGTACCCCGAGCGCGTGCGCCACGCGGTGGTGGTCGCGAGCGCGCCCAACCTCACGGCCGAGAACATCGCCTTCAACGAGGTGGCGCGCCGCGCCATCGTGACCGACCCCGACTTCCACGGCGGCCACTTCTACGAGCACGGCGTGATCCCCAAGCGCGGCCTGCGCATCGCCCGCATGATCGGTCACATCACCTACCTCAGCGACGACGTCATGAACGCGAAGTTCGGCCGTCTGCTGCGCAACGCGGTCGAGGGCGAGTCCGGCGGCAACGACGCGGCCTACCGCTACTCCACGCAGGAGATCGAGTTCCAGATCGAGAGCTACCTGCGCTACCAGGGCGACAAGTTCAGCGAGTACTTCGACGCCAACACCTACCTGCTGATCACGCGCGCGCTCGACTACTTCGACCCCGCGCGCGAGCACGGCGGCAACCTCACGGCCGCGTTCGCGCGCGCCAGCGCCAAGTTCCTGCTCGTGAGCTTCAAGACCGACTGGCGCTTCTCGCCCGCGCGCAGCCGCGAGCTGGTGAAGGCGCTGCTCGACAACCGCCGCAACGTGAGCTACGCCGAGATCGACGCCCCGCACGGCCACGACGCGTTCCTGCTCGACGACGTGCGCTACATGGGCGTGGTGCGTTCCTACTTCGAGCGCGTTGCGCAGGAGATCGCATCGTGAGCGACAACGACATCCAGCGCCACATCGCATCGCTCGTGCCCGAGGGCTCGCGCGTGCTCGACCTCGGCTGCGGCGACGGTGCCCTGCTCGCGCTGCTGCAGCGCGAGCGCGGCTGCACCGGCTACGGCGTCGAGATCGCAGACGGCAACGTGCTGCAGTGCATCCGCCGCGGCGTCGACGTGATCCAGCTCAACCTCGACGAAGGCCTGGCGATGTTCGACGACGCCACCTTCGACGTGGTGCTGCAGATCGACACCCTGCAGCACCTGCGCAATGCCGAGGTGATGCTGCGCGAGACCGCGCGCGTGGGCCGCTTCGGCATCGTGGCCTTCCCCAATTTCGCGCACTGGCCCAACCGCATCAGCGTGGCGCGCGGCCGCATGCCGGTCACGCGGCGGCTGCCCTACCAGTGGTACGACACGCCCAACATCCGCGTGGGCACCTTCAAGGACTTCGAGGTGCTCGCGCGCAAGAACAACCTGCGCGTACTCGATGCCTTCGGCCTGCAGGACGGCCGCGACGTGCGCTGGCTGCCCAATGCGCGCGCGAGCACCGCGGTGTTCAAGTTCGAGCACGGGGGCTGAAGGCGCCCCGCCGTCCATGGCGTTCACGCTCGCCCAGCCGGTCCACAGCGAACTGCTGATCAAGAAGAGCCGCTTCATCGGCTGCGTGCAGTCCGTGCCCGACCGCGAGGCGGCGCTGGCCGTCGTCGCCGCGCTGCGCGCCGCGCATCCGGGTGCGGCCCATGTGTGCTGGGCGCTGATGGCCGGCGGCCAGTCGGCCGCCAACGACGACGGCGAGCCCGGCGGCACCGCGGGCCGGCCGATGCTCGAGGTGCTGCGCCACCAGCAGGTCGAGGGCGCGCTCGCGACCGTGGTGCGCTATTTCGGCGGCGTGAAGCTCGGCGCGGGCGGCCTGGTGCGCGCCTACACCGACAGCATCGCGCAGGCGCTGGCCGGCGCGACGCTGGTGCCGCTGGTGCGCCAGCGCACCTTGCGCTGCGAGGTGCCGTATGCGCTCGAGGGCCTGGTGCGGCGCGAGCTGGCCGCGGCCGGCGCGGTGCTCGAATCGGTGGCGCACGCCAGCACGGTGGCCTTCGTCTTCGCGCTGCCCGAGACCGCGGCCGAGGCCTTCATCGCGCGCCTCGACGATGCTGCCCAAGGGCGCGTCGCCTGGCCGCGGGCGTGAGCCGCTTGCGCGGCACGGCGGGCGCGCCCGCTTCGTCGGGCGCCAGCGCCGTCATCGCGAGCACGCCGCGCGGCGCCAGCGGCAAGGCCGCCGCGCCGCCTTCGTCGTCGTAGGGGCGGCGCGCCATCTCGGCCGTCACGATGCCGGTGGGCACCGCGAGCACGCCCCAGCCCAGCAGCATCATCACCGAGGCGATCGCGCGGCCCAGGTCGGTCTTGGGCACCAGGTCGCCGAAGCCCACCGTGGCCATGGTCGAGATCGCCCAGTACACCGCCACCGGGATGCTGGTGAAGCCGTGCTGCGGGCCCTCGACCACGTACATCAGCGTGCCCATCACCAGCACCACCAGCATCACGAAGCCGACGAACACGATGATCTTGCGGCGGCTGGCCGCCACGGCCGAGACCAGCGCGCGGTACTCGGCCGAATAGCGCGAGAGCTTGAAGATGCGGAACACGCGCAGGAGCCGCAGGATGCGCACGTCGATCAGGTAGGCGAGCTCGGGCGTGAGGATGGCCAGGAAGGTCGGCAGCAGCGCCAGCAGGTCGATCACGCCGTAGAAGCTCAGCGCATAGCGCAGCGGCCGCTTCACGCAGGCCAGGCGGCCCAGGTACTCGAGCGTGAAGAGCGCCGTGAAGAACCACTCGAGCACGCTGAAGGTCGAGCCCCAGCGCTGGTGGATCGGCTGCACGCTGTCGAGGATCACCACCGCCACGCTGGTCACGATCACCGCGATCAGCACCAGGTCGAACAACCGGCCCGCGCGCGATTCCGATTCGAAGATCACCGAGAACAGCGAGCGGCGCCAGCCGTGCTCGGGCTTGCCGAAGCGCGCGTCGCCGGCCGCGGCCTCGGCCGTGAGGGAAGCGATGGTGTCTCGCGAGAGGAAGGTCGTCATGGTCGGGGATTGTCCGATGCGCTCCGTGGTTGGCACCGTCGCCGAATCGGACGATGATGGCGGGCGATCGATTTATTCGGTTACGCCTCTTGCGCAATGAAGTGCAAGAGGTGCCGAGTGCATTCTTACGATAGTCGTTTTCATGAGGAGCTCTCTTTTGGCCACTTCTTCCTCCCCGTTCTTCGGCAAGCGCGACCGCGAAAACGATGCATTGACCTCCAGGCCCGCGCCGCTCGTGGGCTCGGGCACCAACCTCTCGGGCTCCCCCGTCAATCCCTCCTCGTTGACCGCCCAGGCCGGCCTCAATGCCGCCTCGGCCGCCGCACCCGCAGCCAAGGAAGGCGGCAGCAAGCTCACCGTCGGCCCGAACATCAAGCTCAAGGGCGTCGAGATCACCGACTGCGACACGCTCGTGGTCGAAGGCCTGGTCGAGGCCACGATGGATTCGCGCCTGATGCAGATCGCCGAACAGGGCGAGTTCAAGGGCTCGGCCGAGATCGACATCGCCGAGATCCGCGGCGTGTTCGACGGCAACCTCACGGTGCGCGAGAAGCTCGTGATCCATTCGACCGGCAAGGTCACGGGCAAGATCCGCTACGGCAAGATCGTGATCGAGGAAGGCGGCCAGATCTCTGGCGAGATCAGCTTCGGCGCGAAGCCCGCGGGGCAAGCCGCGGCCTGATCGGCCGATCGGCCGTTTCCGATCGCAACGCGGGCCGGGTCAGGCTTTCTTCGAAGCCGCCCCGGTCTTCGCTTTTTTAGCCGCCGTGCCAGCCGTCTTCTTGGCGGCAGCCGGCGGCTTCGGCGTCTTGGAGGCCTTCGGTGCCGCTGCGGGTTCTTCCGCCGGTGCCGGTGCTTCCCAGCCCAGGCGCTTGAGCAATTCCGCCGCCGCCGCCGGTGCACGCTCCTTCGCGCCGTTGATGAAGTAGACGAACACCTCGCGCGGCTTCGCGGTCGTTCCGGCCCAGCCCTGCGCGCGCTCGGCCCAGTCGTCGAGCGCCTTCGCTGCATAACCCGTCTTCTGCTTCGCGTCGGCCATCATGAGCCGCGCATAGGCGAACTCGCCCTCGGGCTCGTCGAAGGACGGAAACTTGTCGGCGTCGGTGAAGACGGTCGACACCTTGTGCTTCTTCGCGAGCGCCTTGTAGGCCGGCACGATGAAGCTCTCGTGGCGCACGTCCATCACGTGGCGCAGCGGCGTGCTGCCCTCCTTCTTCGGCAGCAGCTCGAGGAAGGCCTCGAAGTCCTCGGCGTCGAACTGCTTGGTCGGCATGAACTGCCAGACGATCGGCCCGAGCTTGGGTCCGAGCTCGGTCACGCCGCTGTCGATGAAGCGGCGGATCGATTCGCCCGCGGTGGACAGCAGCTTGCGGTTGGTCGCGAAGCGCGAGGCCTTCATCGAGAACACGAAGCCCTCGGGCGTGTCGTCGCGCCACTTGCGGAAGTTGTCGGGCTTGAAGGTGCTGTAGTAGGTGCCGTTGATCTCGATCGCGCTGACGTGGCGGCTCGCGTAGTTCAGTTCCTTCGCGTGCGCGAGTCCCTTGGGGTAGAAGTTGTCGCGCCAGGGCTCGTAGGTCCAGCCGCCGATGCCCACCTTGATCCGAGTCGTCGATGCCTTGCTCACGTCGCCCTCCAGGTTGATCGACCGCACTCTACGCGCCCGCGGCCATGGGCGCAAAATGCGGCTTTTGTCTCGCCACCCCACCGCGGAGAACCCCGATGAACGCTCCCCTGCACCGCGAAATCCCCGCCGGCCTGCTCGACGCCGAGCGGGCCCTGTCCGACGTCACCGCCCAGTGGGACGGCGACATCGTGCGACAGCTCACCGACTACATCGCCATTCCGGCCAAGTCGCCGGGCTTCGACAAGGACTGGTCGGCCCACGGCCACCTCGAGACCGTGCTGCGCAATGCCGCGGCCTGGGTCGAGGCGCAGAAGGTCGAGGGCCTGAAGCTGGAGATCGTGCGCCTCGAGGGCCGCACGCCGGTGCTGTTCTTCGAGGTGCCCGCCACCGGCACCGACATGCGCGAGACCGTGCTGATGTACGGCCACCTCGACAAGCAGCCCGAGTTCACCGGCTGGCGCAACGACCTCGGCCCCTGGACGCCCAAGTACGAGAACGGCCTGCTCTACGGCCGCGGCGGCGCCGACGACGGCTACGCGGTCTATGCCAGCATCGCGGCGCTGCAGGCCATCAAGCGCCAGGGCACGGCCCATCCGCGCATCGTCGGCCTGATCGAGACCTGCGAGGAGAGCGGCTCCTACGACCTGCTGCCCTACGTCGACGCGCTGCGCCCGCGCCTGGGCGAGGTCGAGCTGGTGATCTGCCTCGACTCGGGCGCCGGCAACTACGACCAGCTGTGGCTCACCACCTCGCTGCGCGGCATGGCCAGCGGCACGCTCAAGGTCGAGGTGCTGACCGAGGGCATCCACTCGGGCGATGCCTCGGGGCTCGTGCCCTCGAGCTTCCGCATCATGCGGCAGGTGCTCGACCGCCTCGAGGACAGCGCCACCGGCCGCCTGCTGCCCGCGAGCTTCCATTGCGAGGTGCCGCCCGACCGGCTGGCGCAAGCCAAGGCCACGGCCGCGATCCTCGGCGAGGAGGTCTACAAGCGCTTCCCGTGGGCGCACTACGACTGCGGCGGCTCCACCATGTTCGCGTTGCCGACCACCACCGACCCGGTCGAGGCGCTGCTCAACCGCACCTGGAAGCCCACGCTGTCGGTGACCGGCGCCGAAGGCTTCCCGGCGCTGAAGGACGCGGGCAACGTGCTGCGCCCCTACACCGCCTTCAAGCTGTCGCTGCGGCTGCCGCCGCTGGTCGACGCGGCCGAGGCGGTGGCCAGCCTCAAGACGCTGCTCGAGGACAACGCGCCCTACCAGGCGCGCGTGACCTTCGAGAGCAACGGCGGCGCCACCGGCTGGAACGCGCCCACCATCACGCCGTGGTTCGAGGACGCGCTCAACAAGGCCTCGCGCGCGCACTTCGGCGCCTCCTGCGGCTACATCGGCCAGGGCGGCACGATCCCGCTGATGAACATGCTGAGCGCCGGTTTCCCGACCGCGCAGATGATGGTCTGCGGCGTGCTCGGCCCGAAGAGCAATGCCCACGGCCCGAACGAGTTCCTGCACGTGCCCTACGCCAAGAAGCTCACGGCCGCCGTGGCCGAGGTGATCGCGGCGCTGCCGGCCGCGCACCGCGCCGCGCAGGAAGCACCGGCGGCCGCGTGAGCCCGCGGGCCGCGTTGCCCGAGCCGCAGCGCGTGTCGCTCGCCGCGCCCGGCGGCGAAACGCTGGTGCTGCGCCGCCTGCCCGCGCCGGGCCCGGCGCGGGCCGTGGTCGTGCTGGTGCACGGCCTCGGCGAGCATGCCGGGCGCTACCACGCGCTGGCCGAGCGGCTGCACGGGTGGGGCTTCGCCGTCTGGGCCCACGACCACCATGGTCACGGCGCCTCGAGTGGCGCGCGCGGCGGCCTGCCGAGCGAGCTGCGGCTGGTCGACGACCTCGCGCTCGTGATCGACGATGCGCGCGCCTCCAACCCGGGCCTGCCGCTGGTGCTGCTGGGCCACAGCCTGGGCGGACTGGTCGCGGCGAGCCTGGTGGCGCGCGGCGTGCGGCCGGTCGACGGGCTGGTGCTTTCGTCGCCGGGGTTCGACCCGGGCTTGAGCGGCTTCCAGAAGCTGCTGCTCGCGGTGCTGCCGCGCATCGCGCCCAACCTGCGCGTGGGCAACGGGCTCGACGACGACTTCCTCTCGCACGACCGCGCCGTGGTCCAGGCCTACCGCGACGATCCGCTGACCCACGACCGCATCGGCAGCCGGCTCGCGCGCTTTCTCGCCTACGAAGGCGAGACCGTGCTGCGCCAGGCGCCGCGCTGGCCGGTGCCCACGCTGCTGCTGTACGCGGGCGACGACCGGCTCGTGAAGCCGGCCGCGAGCCGGGCCTTCGCGCAGGCCGCCGTGGCCAGCGGGCAGGTCGAGGCGCATGGCTTCGAGACGCTCTATCACGAGCTCTTCAACGAACGCGAGGCGCAGCCGGTGTTCGACGCGCTCGAGCGCTGGCTGGAGCAGCGCTTTCCCGCCGGGGCCTGAGCACGGGCGTTCAGGGCGCCGGCGCCCACACCGCGCGCTGCAGGTCGCGCTCGACCTCGCTCCACGCGATCGGCGCCACGTCGCCGAGGCTGCGGCCCTGGGCACCCTCGAGCGCCACGCCCGCCACCGTCTGCTGCGCCTTGGGGTCGGCCGTGCCCTGCACGTACCAGCCCTCCTCGACCTGCAGCCAGATCGCCAGGCCTTCGCCCACCGGCTTGCCGAAGCGGTAAATCATTCCGCCGTCGCCGACCTCGCGCTGCCAGCCGCGTGCTTCCAGGCCGAGCAGGCCGGCATTCGTCACCGTGCGGCCGGTCCACTGCGGCAGCGTGCGTTGCGTGCGCAGCGCCGGATCGAGCGTGGAGTGCGCCCGCGCGAGCTGCTCGAAGGGCTGCACGATCTCGTAGTCGGCCAGCACCGAGGCCCAGGCGGTGGCCAGCGCGGGGTCGCACGCCGCGAGCTCGAGCGGGTGCGCGATGCCGATGCGCGCGCCCTCGTCGTCGGGCAGCGCGAGGGGATCGTCGTGGGCATCGACCAGCTCGCCCTCGGCGCTCACGCGGAAGCTCGCTGCGAGTTCACCGCCCTCGTGGAACAGCCCCCACACCAGCTGCCGGACGAACACGCGCATCACCGGATGCCGCACCAGGAAGGCCATGAACTCGCCGTGCGTCCAGCGCCGCTGCTCGCACATCGCGGCCTCGAGCCGGCGCAGCTGCGTGGCCGCGACGGTCTTCGCCAGCTTGCGCAGTTCCTTGAGCTGCTCGGTCGCGGCGGCGGCCAGCGCCGCATCGTCGGCGGCATTGGGCTTGGGCAGCGCCTTCAGCGGCTTGCCCGCGCCGTCGCGCAGCAGGGGATGCAGGCGGTCGTCCATCTGCAGCGTGAAGCGCCGCGGGCCGAAGTCCAGCGTCAGGCCCGCGCGCGCATCGAGCCCGAGTTCGGGCACCGTGCGGTCGGCCAGCTGCGCCAGGCTCAGGCCGCGCTGCGCCGCCACCTCGTCGAGCAGCGCCGAGGCCCTTGCATTGAGGTCGGCGTAGCGCGTCTGGCGCGCGAGCTCGCCCAGGTGCATCAGCGCGGCATCGCTGCCGATCTCGCCGAGCATCGCGAGCGCGTCGTAGGCACGCACGCGGTCGAGCGCCGCGCGCCACTGGCGCAGCAGGCTCGCGAGCTGGCGCGCGGTCTCGTCGTCGCCGAGCCGGCCCTGCAGCGCGAACATCCAGCGCTCCTTGCCCGGGCGGCCGTTGCCGATCCACCAGGCCAGCAGCGCGCGTGCGAAACGCGCCAGCGCCTCGGGCGCGACCGCGGCCTGCAGCGCCGCGAGCCCCGGGTACGGCGTCTCGGGCTTGCCGAGTGCCATCGTCATCAGCACGTCGGGCAGCAGCGACACCGGCAGCGCCTGCGTGGCGTCCTCGGTGAGCACCAGACGCGGCAGGGTCGACAACGGCAGTGACTTCGGCAGCGTCGGCAGCGTTTCGGGCAGCAGGTGTTCGGGCGCGATGGCGAGCAGCTGCGACACGGCCTCGGCCGCGGCGGGGCCGTAGGCCGTGGCCTGTGCATCGACCGCATCGGCATGGCCGGCTTCGTGCAGCCAGCGCAGCGCGGCCTGCGCCGCATCGCGCGCGGTGCCGGGCGCGCCGAGCGCGTCGGGCACCAGGCCACGCGCGGCGGCCTCGGGATAGCGGCCGAGCCAGGCACAGGCTTCCTGCCGCACCCAGCGGTTGCCGTGGAAGCCCCTGGCGATCCAGGGCGCGAGCCGGTCCCATTCGATCACCGCGGCCAGCTCGAACATGGCGCGCGAGCCCTGCTTGAGATAGGTCGGCAGGCCCGGCAGCGCGGCGGTGCCGAAGCGATGCAGCAGCGGCCGCAGATAGCTCGCGTCGCCCATGTAGTGGCTCGCGGGTGGCAGCCGCGCGAACACCGCCATCGCGAGCGCCTCGGGCAGTTGCCAGAGCTGGTCGCCGCAGCTCCACGAGTCGCCGGGCGGCTTGCCGAAGTCGTCCGCCGACAGGCTGGCGCCGTGGTCGCGGATCGCGCCCTCGATGCGCTCGGCCTTCAGGCCCAGCATCCACAGCGCCTTGCGCGGGCGGTCCCAGGCCTGGGCTTCGGGTGGCGGCTGGGTCGCGTGGTGCGGGCGCGGATACTCGGCCAGCTGGCGTTCGCCGCGCTGCTGCGCTTCGCGAACCTCATCGGCCAGCCACTGCGCGGGTTCGCCGCTGACCGGCGGATAGCGCCGCGGCACCGCGTGCTGCCAGTGCAGCCGCGCGGTCCGTTCGACGGCATCGAGCGCCAGCACCGGGATCGCGGGCAGCGCCTGCCGGTCCTTCCACGGCGGTGCGCGCAGGAAGGCCGGCCACTGCGCGGGTTCGGCATCGGCCAGCCCGCCGCCGTCGTCGGCCTGCAGCCGCGCGAGCGCCTTGCGCCGGGGCTCGTCGCAGGCGGCTTCGAGCGGCGCCTGCCATTCGGGATGCGCGGCCAGCAGCTCGAGCACCAGCGTCGCGCCGGCCTGGTGGCGCGACGGGTTGGCGGCCAGCAGTTCGCCCAGCACCAGCAGCGGCCAGCGCTCGGCCTGCTTCGCGAGCGCCGTCTTGCATTCGGGATGCCGGACCTGGCCCGCGAGGAAGCGCACCGCGTCGACGTGATGGATCGCGAGCAGGTCGGCCAGCGCCTCTTTGCGCGGCGCGGCCTCGAGGAACAGCGGCAGCGCCTCGGCGCCATGCAGCTCGAGCACGCGCAGCCTCTGCGGCCGCTGCTGCCAGGCGGGCTGCGGGTGGCGACCGATGTGGTCGAGCTGCTCGTGCAGCGGCTGGGTCTCGGACAGCGTGGCGCCGCACTGGCGGCAGGGCGTGTTGCGGAATTCGGCGAGCGCGCCGCGCATCGCCGCCGTCCAGCGGACCGTGCCATCGGGCAGCGCGCCCGGATCGTCGCCCTGCTTTCCCTTGCGGCCAGCCGCCATCGCCTCTCCCCGTGGTTGTTGCGGGCGGGATTGTCGGGGATGGCCGTGACCGATTCAGGCCGCGGTGCGCGCTCGGCGGCGCGTGTGCGCGAGCCACAGCAGCGCGGCGCCGGTCAGCGCCACCGGCACCAGCGAGCCGAGGTTCAGCAGCTGCCAGCCCTGGGTCGTCACCAGCACGCCCGAGGCGAAGGAGGTCAGCGCCAGCGTCGCGAACACGCAGAAGTTGAGCGCGCCCTGGGCCCGGTCGCGCTCCTGGGCCGTGTAGGCCGTCAGCGACAGCGTGGTGCTGCCGGTGAAGAGGAAATTCCAGCCCACGCCGAGCAGGCACAGCGCGATCGCGAAGTGCCGCAGCTCCACGCCCGACAGCGCGACCGCGATGCAGGCCAGGTTCAGCACCAGCCCCGCGCCCATCACCGGCAGCGCGCCGAAGCGGCGGATCAGGTGGCCGGTGAAGAAGCCCGGCGCGAACATGCCGATCACGTGCCATTCGAGCACCAGCGCGGCGTCCTCGAACGGCAGGCTGCAGATCTGCATCGCGATCGGCGTCGCGGCCATCAGCAGGTTCATCACGCCGTAGCCGAGCGCGCCCGCGGCGGCGGCCACGATGAACACCGGCTGCCGCGCGATCTCGGCCAGTGGCCGTCCGCCGCCCTGCGCGCGCGCGCGGGCGGCGCGGGAACTCGATGAAGCGCATGAGCGCCATCGACAGCAGCGCCACCAGTGCGAGCGCGAGGTAGGCGCCCGCGAAGGGCACGGCGAACATCTGGCGCGTGGCGGCCGCGAGGTTCGGGCCTGCCACCGCGCCGATCAGCCCGCCGGCCATCACCAGCGAGACCGCCTTCTCGCGCCAGTCGGGCGCGGCGAGCTCGGCCGCCGCGAAGCGGTAGAGCCCCGCGTTGGCGTTGTAGTAGCCCGCGACCACGGTCGCGAAGCACAGCAGCCAGAAGTTCTTCGAGAACGCCGCATAGGCGCACAGCAGCGCCGAGCCCAGCGCCACGGCCAGGCCGATCTGGAACGCGCCGCGCCGGCCGAAGCGGCGCTGGCTGCGCACCACCAGCCCGGTGGCGAGCGCGCTGCCGACCACATAGCCCATCACCGGCAGCGTCGCCATCCAGCCGCGCGGCGCGATCGCGAGGCCGACCAGGCCGTTGATCGCGATGAAGGTGACGTTGTTGGTCAGGAACAGGCCCTGGCAGATGGCGAGCAGCCAGAGGTTGCGATTCATGGGGGAGGACGCGGCACGGGGGTTGCGGACGATGGGCGAGCCCGCGGTTCTACGCGAACGGCCCGGACTGCGCCAGCGGGCCAAAAAAAGCGCCCTCGCGGGCGCCGAATCCTTGATCCGCTTCTTGCAATTCAGGACTGCCGGCCTTGCAGCAGGCCGCTGAGCGAACCCAGCAGATCTTCGTGGTTGCCGAGCCCCTGCTCGGGCACCTTGCCGTGCGGCGTGAGTTGATCGATCAGGGCCGGCAGCATGGTGGCGAGCATCGGCAGCAGGGTCTGCGCATTGATGCCGAGCTTCGAGGCGATGCTGGCGATGGTGTCGCCGCCCAGCGCATCCTGCAGCTGGCCGCCCGAGACCGGCAGGTTCTCCCCCTTGCCGACCCACGAGCCGATGACGTCGCCGAGGCCCGCCTGCTCGAACTTCGAGACCAGGCCGCCAAGGCCGCCCGTGCTTCCGTTGTTGGCGAGCAGGCCGCCCAGCGCGCCGGCCAGGCCTCCCAGATCGCCCAGGCCGCCCAGGCCGCCGAGTGCCCCGCCCTGGGGCTGCTGTTGCGCGGCGCCTCCGAGCACCTGACCGAGTACCGAGTCGAGCAATCCCATGGCTTTTCCTTGGTGTGTGACAGAACCGCGGGATTTTCCCTGGCGGTGGAATGTTGCCGAAATCTTGCTTGCTGACTTTCGGCTTACTACGTGACAAATTACTTGGTACGTGCCGCGCGTTTGGGCAACAGGGCCGGGCTCACGCCCGGAACGCCGACCAGGCCCAGCACGGTGACCAGCGAATTCTGCGCGCCTTTCCATCCGTCTGTCACGTCGATCCATTCATGGGTCGAATGCGATCCGCCCGACTTGCCGCCGCCGCCGATGATGATCGCGGGGATGCCCAGCGAGATCGGCACGTTGGCGTCGGTACTGCCGCCGCGCAGCAGTGTCTTGTGGCCGAAGGCGCTGTTCGCGCGCACCGCGGCCTCCACGATCACCGAGTCGGTCGGCGTGCGGCCACCGGGACGGTCGCCGATCAGCTTGGTGCTCACGCTCAGCGTGTTCACGTTCCAGCGCCTGTTCTCCTCGGCCACCGCCTCGTCGAGCGTCGCGAGGATCTTCTTCTCGGCCTCGAGCAGCGAGGCCATGTCGTCCGAGCGGATGTCGATCGCCATGCGCGCGTCGGGCGCGATGGTGTTGACCGAGGTGCCGCCGCCGACCGTGCCGACCGTGAAGGTGGTCTTGGGGAAGCTCGGCGTGCGCACCTCGGCGATCTTGGCGATCGCGCGGCCCATGCCGTGGATCGCGCTCGGCACCTGGCCGAAGGCGCCGAAGCTGTGGCCGCCCGGGCCCTTGAAGCTCACCTCGTAGCGATGGCTCGCGGTGCCCAGCACCAGCACGTGGCCGTCGGGCGAGGGTTCGAGGCCGACCATGCCGTCGATGTCGAGGTGGTCGCGGAAGATCGCCTTCATGCCGCGCAGGTTGCCGAGCTCCTCCTCGCCGACGTTGGCGACGAACAGCAGGTCGCCCTGCGTCTGCACCTTGTTCTCGTTGAGCACCTTGAGCCACGACAGCAGCACCGACAGGCCGCGCGTGTCGTCGGCGATGCCGGGCGCATGGAGCCTGCCATCGCGTTCCTTCACCTTCACGTCCGTGCCGGCGGGGAACACGGTGTCGAGGTGGGCCGAGACCAGCAGCTTCGGGCCATGGCCCGTGCCCTTGCGCAGGCCGACCACGTTGCCTTCGGCGTCGATGCGCGCATCCGTCAGGCCGAGGGCCTTCATGCGCGCGAGGAAGGCCTCGGCGCGCTTCTGTTCCTTGAACGGCGGCGCCTCGATCTCGGTCAGCGTCTTCAGCTCCTCCACCGCGCGCTCGTGGTCCGCCTTCACCGCCTCGAGCAGCTTCTGGATCGCGGGCGCGGCCATCAGCTGCGTGTAGGCCCGGTCGACCTCGGGGCTCACCTGCGCCGGCGTGGGCGCCACCGGCGCGCTCTGCGCCCTGGCGAGCTGGACGGTGCCGAAAGCCGCCAGTGCGATGGCGAAGGTCAGCGGGGCGAGCCGGGGCGCGCGAAGCGGTCGATGCATGGGCGGGAGATCCTTTGGAAACGATGCAATGGAACGTGGAGCCCCATTGTTCCGAAAGGCCCGCGCTCGCGCGTCGCGGAAAACACCCACGAGGATTCCGGGGGAGCGGCCGAGGGGGCCGCCGGCTCACCTTGTCAGGCCAGCCGCACCAGCGCCGCGAGCGCGGCGGTCTCGGCGCGCAGCACGCGCGGACCCAGCGTTACCGGTGCGAAGCCGCGCGCGATGGCGTCGGCTTCCTCGGTGCCGCTCAGGCCGCCTTCGGGGCCGCTGAGCACCCGCACCGCGGCCGGGTCGCCACCGGCCTGCGCGAGCGCATCGCCGAGCGCGCGCGTGCCCTCGGCCAGGCTCAGCACGAGGCGCAGCGCCGGGCCGTGCCCGCCGTCGTCCGGCGCCGCATCGAGCCAACTGGCCAAGGAGCGCACCGGATGGATCGCCGGCACCCGGTTGCGCCCGCACTGCTCGCAGGCCGCGATGGCGATGGCCTCCCAGTGCGCGCGCTTCTTCTCGGCGCGCTCGCCGGCCAGCCGCAGCACGCCGTGCGCCGTGACCAGCGGCTGGATGCTCGCCACGCCGAGCTCGGTGGCCTTCTCGACCAGCCAGTCCATGCGCTCGTTGGCCGGCATGCCGACCGCCAGGTGCACGGCGCGCGCGGCCTCGCTCTCGCGCGCCGTGTGCGCACCGACGACCACGCTGACCTCGCTGCGGCCCATGCGCTCGACCGTGGCCGCGTACTCGCCGCCGCTGCCGTCGAACAGCACGATGGCATCGCCGGGCTGCAGCCGCAGCACCTGCACGTGGCGCGCGGCACCGGGCGGCAGCGCCAGCGTGGCGCCGGCCTGCAGCGGAACGGAGCAGTGAAAACGCGGCATTGCTATGAGATTCGGAGCTGCATTCCCATGTTGCATGGGCGATACAGCGTCCCTTCCTTCAGGTTTCGTTCAGCGCTTCTTCAGCGGTCAGACCCGGCCGTAGGCGAAGCCGGTGGTCGCGGTCGTGCCTTCGACCTCGTCGATCACCCGCAGCAGCGGCGTGAGTTCGCTGTAGCGGCTGGCGGTGGCGCGGATGTAGGCGATGAAGCGCGGGGCGTCGGCCAGGTAGCGCGGCTTGCCGTCGCGCAGCGTGATGCGCGCGAAGATGCCGGCCACCTTGAGATGGCGCTGCAGGCCCATCCACTCGACCGCGCGGTAGAAGGCGCCGAAGTCCTCGTCGACCGGCAGGCCGACCTTGCGGGCCTTCTGCCAGTAGCGCACGGTGATGTCGAGCACGAACTCCTCGTCCCAGCTCAGGAAGGCATCGCGCATCAGGCAGGCGATGTCGTAGGTGATCGGGCCGTAGACGGCATCCTGGAAATCGAGCACGCCCAGCGGCGCCTTCGCGCGCTCGGCGAGCGTGTCGCCCGGCGCCACCATGAGGTTGCGCGGCATGAAGTCGCGGTGCACGTAGACGCTGGCCGCGGCGAGGTTGCTGTCGACGATCAGCTTGAAGCTGCGCTCCAGCCGTTCCTTCAGCTTGCCCTCGATGGCGATGCCGCGGTGGCGGCCCAGGTACCACTCGGGAAACAGCGACAGCTCGCGCTCGAGCAGCGCGCGGTCGTAGGGCGGCAGCACGCCGGGCTTCGAGGCGAGCTGCCAGCGGATCAGCGTGTCGATCGCCTGGTCGTAGAGCGGGCGGCTGGTGTCGGGGCGCTCGGGGTCGAGCACCTCGAGCATGGTCTGGCGGCCCAGGTCGTCGAGCAGCAGGAAGCCGTGGGCCTGGTCCCATTCGAGCACGCGCGGCGCATGCACGCCGGCCTCGGCCATGAGCTGCGCCACCTGGACGAAGGGGGCGCTGTTCTCCTTGTCGGGCGGCGCGTCCATCACGATGCGCGTGCCCTCGGGGCCGCTGCTGTCGACGCGGAAGTAGCGGCGGAAGCTCGCGTCGGCGGAGGCGAGCCGCACGGTGTCGGGCCGCAGGCCGTGCGAAGCCGCGATGCCGGCAAGCCAACCCCGGAACGCTTCGGCCCGTTGAGGATCAGTCCAGGAAATGGCCCCATGGAGGGCTGGGGCCGTGGAGGCCGGGGGCGGGGGTGCTGTCATGGATAATCGATTCTACAAACCGCCTGGCGCGGCAACCTCTGCGATCGGCGCCCGATCGGGACCGGTTCGCCGCCGGCTCCCGCAACCGGCCGGCCTGCCGCGCCGCCTCCCCCGACGTTTCCTTTGTCCGAACCGATGCCTACGAATCCATGCCCCGACGCCTGGCACCTTGTGCGCTCGCTGCCTTCCTCGGGAGGACGCCAGGCTCTCCTCGGAACGGATCGGCGGGAGGCCTGATGAGCCGACGAGTCGACGCGCGCCGTTCCGGCCCGCCGCTGCCGCTGGCCCTCCTGACGCTGGCCCTGCTGCACGCGCATGGCGCCTCGGCGCAGGGCACGGGCCTCGACGGCCCGCTCACGCTCAAGCGCACGCCCCAGCTCGCCGAGACCATTCCGCCGCTGCTGCGCAGCCAGCTGCCCAGCCTCGTGAGCGGCGACCGCATCTCGGGGCCGGCCCGACCTCGAGACCGTGGTGGAAGGCAATGCCAGTCTGCGGCGCGGCGAAACCGCCATCACCGCCGACCGCCTCGAGTACTACCAGCCCGACGACCGCGCGCGTGCCACGGGCAACGTGCGCGTCAACCAGGCCGGCAACGTCTATGAGGGCCCCGAGCTCGAGCTCAAGCTCGAGACCTTCGAGGGCTTCTTCAACAACGTGCGCTACACCTTCCTCGCCAATGGCGGGCACGGCGAGGCGCAGCGCATCGACTTCGTCGATTCCAACGTGTCGATCGCGCGCCAGGGCACCTACACCACCTGCCGCCGCGAGGACTTCCCGGGCTGGATGCCGGCCTGGATCCTGAGCGCCGCCTCGATCACCACCGACAGCGAGGAGAACGTGGGCGTCGCCAAGGACGCGCGGCTGAGCTTCATGGGCATCACCACGCCGGCGCTGCCCAGCCTGAGCTTCCCGCTGTCGAACGAGCGCAAGAGCGGCCTGCTGCCGCCCACCATCGGCATCGACAACACCAACGGCATCGAGTATTCGCAGCCGTACTACTGGAACATCGCGCCGAACCGCGACGCCACCATCACGCCGACGCTGATGTCCAAGCGCGGCATCAACCTGGGTTCGGAGTTCCGCTACCTCGAGAAGGGCTACAACGGCACCGTCCGGCTCGACCTGATGGGCAGCGACCGCCTGGTGGGCCAGCGCTTCAACGAGTCGCGCGCCACGCAGTTGCAGCAGCTGGCCAGCGGCCAGATCCAGGCCAAGGACCTCGACCTGCGGCAGCCCAGTTCCCGGCGCTGGGGCGTCTGGCTCAACCACCATCAGGATTTCGACGCCAAGTCGCTCGGTCTCGATTCGCTCGCGGCCAACATCAACATCAACCGCGTCAGCGACAACGACTACTGGCGCGACTTCACGCGCACGCCCACGCTGTCGCAACGCCTGCTGCCCAACGACGCCACGCTCAGCTGGAGCAAGGGCGACTGGAACGGCGTGGTGCGCGCGCTGCGCTACCAGACGCTGCAGTACACCCTGGCGCCCGTCGTGCCGTCGTACGACCGCATGCCGCAGATCACGGCCAACTACAACAAGTACGACTGGGGTGGCTTCGACTTCTCGTTCACCACGGACTACACGCGCTTCCGCGTGAACCGCATCGCCTCCGGCCAACCGGGCTACGACGCGGTCCAGCAGTCGCAGCCCGACGGCGACCGCCTGTACGCCGTGGCGGCGCTGAGCCGGCCCTTCCTCACGCCGAGCACCTTCGTCATCCCGAAGGTGCAGCTGCACGCCACCACCTACAGCTACTACGTGCCGCAGGGCGACATCCCGAAGCTCACGGTCAACAACGTGCAGTACGTGAACGGCATTCCGTACGACCCGAACTCGCCGGTGCTCTGGTCCACCTCGGCCAACCGCACGGTGCCGACCTTCAGCCTCGACAGCGGCCTGATCTTCGAGCGCGACGCGAGCTTCTTCGGCCGCGCCTTCCGCCAGACGCTGGAGCCGCGCGCCTACTACGTCTACACGCCCTTCCGCGACCAGAGCAAGCTGCCCAACTACGACACGGCCGCCAACGACTTCAGCTTCGCGACCATCTACACCGAGAACGCGTTCTCGGGCAACGACCGCATCTCCGACACCAACACGCTCACCACGGGCGTGACCTCGAGGCTGATCGATCCCGACACCGGTGCCGAGGCCGCGCGCTTCGGCGTCGCGCAGCGGCTGCGCTTCTCCGACCAGCGCGTCACGCTGCCGGGCGCGAATCCCGTCACCGACCGCGCGAGCGACCTGCTGCTGGGCGGCCAGATCAACTGGACGCCCAAGTGGAGCCTGGACACGGTCATCCAGTACAACCCCGACACCCGCAAGTCCACGCGCAGCGCCATCAGCGCGCGCTACAACCCGGCGCCCTATCACAACGTGAACATCGCGCTGCGCTACCAGGCGCCCAGCGATGCCTACCTCGCGGCCAAGGCGCTCAACCCGAACACCACCGCCGTCAACGACGGCAGCAAGTCGATCGACGTCGGCTGGCAGTGGCCGCTCAACGACTTCTGGGGCGACAAGGGCAAGGACCTCGGTCCCGGCAAGGGCCAGGGCGGCGGACGCTGGTACGCGGTGGGCCGGCTGAACTACGACCTGCAGGACCGCAAGCTCACCGACGGCGTCCTCGGCGTCGAATACGACGGCTGCTGCTGGATCGGGCGCGTGGTGCTGCAGCGCATCACCACCGGCCAGGTGACGGCCAACACCCGCATCATGTTCCAGCTCGAATTCGTCGGTTTCGCGGCCATCGGCTCGAGTCCGATGCAGGCCCTGCGCACCAACATCCAACGCTACCAGCCCCTGCGCACACCGGTCGAAGGGCCGAGCCGCTTCACCAATTACGACTGAGACGAGAGACCGAGCAACGCCATGAAACACATCCGTTCCATTCTCAGCCTGGCCTGCCTCGCCACGCTGGCCGTTACCGCCGGCGCCCAGCAGGGCTTCCGTTCCAGCGGCGGCATCACCGACATCATGCGCGCCGGTCCGCGCCTGGCGCCGCCGGCCGCACGGCCCGCCGCGCCGCCGGCACCGGTGCAGCGCTCGGCCGAATTCATCGTCGCGCTGGTCAATTCCGAACCGATCACCAACACCGAGGTGCTGACCCGCGTGCAGCGGCTGATCCAGGAGAACCCCGACGCCGAGCGCGTGCCGCGCCCCGAACTCGCGCGCATGGTGCTCGAGCGGCTGATCTCCGAGCGCGCGCAATTGCAGCTCGCCAAGGAAACCGGCATCAAGGTCGACGAGATCGCCATCGACCAGGCCGAGCAGACCGTGGCGCGCCAGAACCAGATGACCCTGCCCGAGCTGCGCCAGCGCGTGACGGCCGAAGGCATCAGCCTGCAGGCCTTCCGCAACGACCTGCGCGACCAGCTGCTGCTCACGCGCCTGCGTGGCCGCGAGGTCGATTCGAAGGTCAAGGTCAGCGACGCGGAAGCCGACCAGTTCCTGCTGGACCAGCGCAACAGCGGCGGCAAGGGCGATCCGTCCATGCTGAACCTCAACCTCGCGCAACTGCTGGTGGCCGTGCCCGAGAACGCCACCGACGCGCAGGTGGCGCAGGCGCAGCAGAAGGCCCAGGGCCTCGCGCAGCGCGCGCGTTCCGGCGAGGACTTCACCAAGCTGGTGCAGAGCAATTCCGACGCGCCCGACCGCGCCAATGGCGGCGCGCTCGGGATGCGCACGGCCGACCGCTATCCGCCGCTGTTCGTCGAGGCCGTGCAGTCCACGGCCGTGGGCGGCATCGTCGGGCCGGTGCGCACGGCCGCCGGCTTCCACGTCGTCAAGGTGATCGCCAAGGAACAGGTCGGCTCGGCCGATGCCGTGGTCACGCAGACCCATGCGCGCCACATCCTGCTGCAGAACGACCCCAAGCGCACCACCGAGCAGGCGGTGGCGCAGCTGGCCGAATTCAAGCGGCGCATCGAGGCCAGCGGCGGCAGCGTCGACTTCGCCAGCCTGGCACGCGACAACTCGCAGGACGGCAGCGCCAAGGACGGCGGCGACCTCGGCTGGGCTCGCCCGGGCATGTTCGTGCCCGAGTTCGAGGAGGCCATGAACCGCCTCGCGCCGGGCCAGATCAGCGATCCGGTGGTGTCGCGCTTCGGCGTTCACCTGATCCAGGTGCTCGAGCGCCGCAACGTCAAGCCGAGCCAGGACGAGCAGCGCGAAGCCGCCCGTGCCGTGCTGCGCGACCAGCGCACCGAGGAAGCCTTCAACACCTGGGCGCAGGAAGTGCGCGCGCGCGCCTACGTCGAGTTCCGCGAGCCGCCGCAGTCCTGATCGGCACACGATGGCGCACATTCCCAGGAAGCGCTTCGGCCAGCACTTCCTGTCCGACGGCGGCATCATCGACGCGATCGTGCGCGAGATCGCGCCGCAGCCCGGCGACCCCATGGTCGAGATCGGTCCCGGCCTCGCGGCGCTCACGCAGCCGCTGGTCGAGCGGCTCGGCCGGCTCACCGTCATCGAGCTTGACCGCGACCTCGCCAAGCGGCTGCGCAGCCATCCGCAGCTCGAGGTGGTCGAGTCCGACGTGCTCAAGGTCGACTTCGCGGCGCTGGCGGCGAAGGTGCCGACCACCGCGCTGCGCGTGGTCGGCAACCTGCCCTACAACATCTCCACGCCGATCCTGTTCCACCTGCTGGGCTATGCCCACCTGGTGGCCGACCAGCACTTCATGCTGCAGAAGGAAGTGATCGACCGCATGGTGGCGCGCCCCGCCACCTCGGACTACAGCCGCCTGAGCGTGATGCTGCAGTGGCGCTACGCGATGGAGAACGTGCTGTTCGTGCCGCCCGAGAGCTTCGATCCGCCGCCGCGCGTCGACAGCGCCGTGGTGCGCATGGTGCCGCTGGCCACGCCGCCGGCGGTCGATGCGAAGCGGCTCGAGGAGATCGTGCAGGTCGCGTTCAGCCAGCGCCGCAAGCTGCTGCGCCACACGCTGGGCAAGTGGCTCGACGAACACGGCTTCGCCGGCGAATTCGATACGCAGCGCCGGGCCGAGGAGGTGCCGGTCGAGCAGTACGTGGCGCTGGCGCAGACGCCGGGGCTCGGCTGAGCGGGCGTTGTCTGCGGGAGAAACGAAAAAACCCGTCGACGACGGGTTTTTTTTCTTGCGGTGCCGGAACGTGCCCGGCGAGCGCTTTCTCGATTACGCCGCGGCGAGCCAGTAGCCCGCGTTGAACGGGCTGCTCATGCGCAAGGCGAGCGGCGAGACATCGACCAGTTTGTCGGTCGGCATCTTTTCGCCGGTGGGTTCATCGGTCGCGGTGGCGGTCACCGCGGGGGCGACGGTGGCCGGATCGATCTGGATGCCATCGAGGGTTGCCGCGGCGGTCGGCTGGGCCTCGTTCGCCCGTTCTGCTTGGCTGGTTTGTGCAGAACGGGCTACAGAAAAGAATAGAAGCACCGGAAGGGCACCTTGCGGTCGCCCCAGTAGTCCGACGCGTCGCGGAAGATGTCGAGCAGCTGCTCGCGCGCTTCCTTGTCGAACTTGCCATTGGCCGGGATCTGTTCGAGAACGATCACGAAACCGGGCTGCGGGCCCGATTTATGCAACGGGTCGGTCATGCAGTCGTACAGCGCGTCGAAGTTCTTGCCGAAGTGCGCCGGAAAGGTGAACTGCTGGGCGATCAGGTCGAGCACGTCCTGCTTCGTCTGTGCGTTGCCCAGGTTGGCGTACAGGAAGTGCTGGCCCGCTGCGTTGGCGGCGTCCTGCAGGTCGCTCACGCGGAACGCGCGAATCGATTGCACGATGTTCGGGCGTACGCCACGAAGGGATAAAGTCATCTCCGCTGGTCTTTCCATAGTCATCATCATTTCTTCGGGGCGCTTCGGTGCGCCGCTCAAGTCGTTGTCGTCGCCGCTCATGGCGTGATCCGCCTGAAACTCGCGTAGTGGTCCGCCGTGTACCAGCAGGCCTCGGGTGCCGTGCGCTTCTCGCCGCCGCAGACGATGCGCCGGGCGCCGCGATCGCGCGATCCGGGCGTGGTCACCGTGTACTCGCGATAGTGGCCGCGCCGGGCCGGGGGCAGGAGCCGTTCGCGATTGCCGAACACCGAGCCGTCCTTGTCGTACCGGAAGGGGCCGCCGTTCAGGATGGCTTCGTAGGTACGCTGGCCTTGCGCCGGCAGCTCGGCCAGCGCAATCGTTTCCTGGGCGGTGGAATTCCCGGCGCCGAACCATCCGCGGGCCTCGGCCCCCGTCGTCGCCAGCGCCGCCAGCATGAAGCCGGTGAGCGCAAACTTAGCGACAGAGGACGTGATCGAGGCGCAAGACGCCATCGCCATAGAGAGGCACCACAAGAAAAGAGCGGGGGGTTCGGATCAGCGATCAACCTTGGGGTTAACCCGCAAATCCAAGCCCGCGAGTGTGCACCACGCTGGCGAAAATAGCAAGCGACTGCCCAAAGTTTGAGCAGTATCGGGGGCTTGACAGGGACACCATAAGTTGGCGTCCACTCTCGAAGGAATGCTTGCTAAAGCTTAACGTTCAGCGTTGGCGTCGGCCACCGTGAGTGCCGTCATGTTCACGATGCGCCGCACGGTGGCGCTCGCCGTGAGAATGTGCACGGGTTTGGCCGCTCCGAGCAGCACCGGGCCGATCGCGATGTTGCCGCCGGCCGCCGTCTTGAGCAGGTTGTAGGAAATGTTGGCCGAATCGATGTTCGGGAAAACCAGCAGGTTGGCATCGCCGGCCAGCGCGCTGTGCGGCATGACCACCGCGCGCTGCTTGCTGTCGAGCGCCACGTCGCCGTGCATTTCGCCGTCGACCTCGAGCCAGGGCGCCTGCACGCGCAGCAGGTCGAGCGTCTTGCGCATCTTCAGCGCGCTGGGCTCGTTGCTGGTGCCGAAGTTCGAATGCGACAGCAGCGCCGCCTTGGGCTTGAGGCCGAAGCGCATCATCTCCTCGGCCGCCATGGTCGTGATCTCGGCCAGTTCCTCGGGCGTCGGGTCGTAGTTGACGTGGGTGTCGACCAGGAACACCTGGCGCTCGGGCAGCAGCAGGCCGTTCATGCAGGCGTACACCGGCACGTCCTGCGGGGTGCTGGCGCAGCCGCCGGGGCGCTTGCCGATCACCTGGTCGATGTAGTGCAGGTGGATCAGCGTGGTGCCCCAGGTGCCGCAGATCATGCCGTCGACCTCGCCCTTGTGCAGCAGCATCGCGCCGATCAGCGTCAGGCGGCGGCGCATCTCGATCTTGGCGACCTGCACCGTGATGCCCTTGCGCTCGGTCATGCGGTGGTAGGTCTGCCAGAAGTCGCGGTAGCGGTGGTCCTGCTCGACGTTGACCACGTCGTAGTCGAGCTCTTCCTTCAGGCGCAGGCCGAACTTCTCGATGCGCTGGGCGATGATCGCCGGGCGGCCGATCAGCGTCGGGCGCGCGATGCCCTCGTCGACCACGATCTGCGCGGCGCGCAGCACCGCGTTCTTCCTCGCCCTCGCAGTAGGCCACGCGCTTCTTCGGCGCGCGCTTGGCGGCGTCGAAGATCGGCTTCATGGTGGTGCCCGAGGCGTAGACGAAGCTCTGCAGCTTGTCGCGGTAGGCGTCCATGTCCTTGATCGGACGCAGCGCCACGCCGCTTTCCTCGGCCGCCTTGGCCACGGCCGGCGCGATCTTCATCATCAGGCGCGGGTCGAAGGGCTTCGGGATCAGGTATTCGGGGCCGAACGACAGCTTCTCGCCGACGTAGGCGGCCGCCACGCGCTCGCTCTGCTCGGCCTGGGCCAGCTCGGCAATGGCGTGCACCGCGGCGATCTCCATCTCGTCGGTGATCGTGGTCGCGCCCGAGTCGAGCGCGCCGCGGAAGATGTACGGGAAGCACAGGACGTTGTTGACCTGGTTCGGGTAATCGGTGCGGCCGGTGGCCATGATGATGTCGTCGCGCACCGTGCGCGCGTCTTCGGGCGTGATTTCCGGATTCGGATCGGCCAGCGCGAAGATCACCGGGCGCGTCGCCATCTTGGCGACCATCGCGGGCTTGAGCACGCCGCCGGCCGACAGGCCCAGGAACACGTCGGCACCCTCGATCACCTCGGCCAGCGAGCGCGCCGTGGTGTTCTGCATGTACTGGCGCTTGTCGTCGTCCATCAGCTCGGTGCGGCCTTCGTAGACCACGCCGGCCAGGTCGGTCACGAACACGTTCTCGCGCTTCAGGCCCACCTTGAGCAGCAGGTTCAGGCAGGCCAGCGCCGCGGCGCCCGCGCCCGAGGTCACGAGCTTCACGTCGGCGATGTTCTTGCCGGCCACCTTCAGGCCGTTGAGCATGGCCGCGGCCACGGTGATCGCCGTACCGTGCTGGTCGTCGTGGAAGACCGGGATCTTCATGCGCTTGCGCAGCTCGCGCTCGACGTAGAAGCAGTCGGGCGCCTTGATGTCCTCGAGGTTGATCGCGCCGAAGGTGGGCTCGAGCGCGGCGATCACCTCGACCAGCTTCGCGGGGTCCTTCTCGTCGATCTCGATGTCGAACACGTCGACGCCGGCGAATTTCTTGAAGAGAACGCCCTTGCCTTCCATCACCGGCTTGGAAGCCAGCGGGCCGATGTCGCCCAGGCCCAGCACCGCGGTGCCGTTGGTGATGACCGCCACGAGGTTGCCGCGCGCGGTGTACTTGAAGGCGTTGGCCGGGTCCTTGACGATCTCCTCGCAGGGCGCGGCCACGCCGGGCGAGTAGGCCAGCGACAGGTCGCGCTGGTTGACCATCTGCTTGGTCGCGGCGATCGAGATCTTTCCGGGGACCGGGAACTCGTGGTACTCGAGGGCGGCACGTCGAAGTTCGGCGCGTTTGTCTTCGGCGAGGGAGTCGAGGATGACGAAGGGGTCGTGTCAGACATGTGCCGTTGCTCCTGGGGCGCTTCTTCTGGGGGCGCCGATTGTAGACCTCGGACGATGACGGACTATGCCGCCTGGCCAGGGTGCAGCCATGACCAAAATGACCAAAAGCACGGGTCCGCCGTCAAGTCGGTGTGGCAATATGCCAAGTCCGCACAAAAACCCTCTAGAGGAGCGCAGCCATGGCCCTGATGGATTTCATCAAGAAACAGTTCATCGACATCATCCAGTGGACCGAGTCCGGCGACGGCACGCTGGCCTGGCGCTTCCCGATGGCGGAGATGGAAATCCAGAACGGCGCCTCGCTGACGGTGCGCGAGTCGCAGGTCGCGGTGTTCGTCAACGAAGGCCAGGTGGCCGACGTGTTCGGCCCCGGCATGTACAAGCTCACCACGCAGACGCTGCCGGTGCTGACCTACCTGAAGAACTGGGACAAGCTTTTCGAGTCCCCGTTCAAGAGCGACGTCTACTTCTTCAGCACGCGCCAGCAGGTCGACCAGAAGTCGGGCACGCCGCAGCCCATCACCATCCGCGACAAGGACTTCGGCGCCGTGCGCCTGCGCGCCTTCGGCAACTACTCGTTCCGCATCGGCGACGCCAAGCTGTTCCACACCGAGATCTCGGGCACGCGCGACATCTACACCGTGGCCGACCTCGACGGCCAGCTGCGCGGCCTGGTGCTGCAGAACATCAGCAACGCCATCGCCTCCAGCGGCGTGCCCTTCCTCGACCTCGCGGCCAACCAGATCCAGTTCGCGCAGGCGCTGGCGGCCCAGCTGGTGCCCGAGTTCGCCAAGATCGGCATCAAGCTCGAGAACATCACGGTCCAGAACGTCTCGCTGCCCGAGGAACTGCAGAAGATCCTCGACCAGAAGATCGGCATGGGCATGGTCGGCAACGACATGGGCAAGTTCATGCAGTACCAGACGGCGCAGGCGATCCCCAAGTTCGCCGAGGGTGCCGCCAACGGCGGCGGCATCGCGGGCGACGCGATGGGCCTGGGCGCCGGCGTGGCGCTCGGCCAGGTGCTGGCGCAGAACCTCGCGCAGGGCCTGAGCCCGAACGCGGCGGCCCAGGCGGCCGCGACCCCAGCAGCAGCCGGCGGTGGCGGTGGTGAACCCCAACGACGTGATGACCACGCTCGAGAAGCTCGGCGAACTCAAGACCAAGGGCATCCTGACCCAGGAAGAGTTCGACGCCAAGAAGGCCGAACTGCTCAAGAAGCTGGTCTGACCCGGCGCCATGTTCTGTACAGCGCCTGACGCCCGCTCGACGGGCGTGAGAGGCATGATCGGCTGGAAGAACGCCGCGGGCCTCGCGTCCGCGCGTGCGCGCCATGGCTGAGGAAGCCGGCGGCACCCAGCGCTACTACCGCGCGCCCTGCCCCGGTTGCGGCGCGCCGGTCGAGTTCCGATCGGCCCAGTCGACCCATGCGGTCTGCCCCTACTGCCAGAGCACCGTCGTGCGCCAGGGCGACACGCTCGCGCGCACCGGCAAGATGGCCGAGCTGTTCGACGACTTCAGCCCGCTGCAGTTGTTCGCCGCGGGCCGGATCCAGGACAAGCCCTTCACCATCGTCGGCCGGCTTCAATACAAGTACGCCGGCGGCCGCTGGACCGAATGGATCGCGGCCCTCGACGGCGACCGCACCGGCGTGCTCAGCGAGGACAACGGCGCGTACGTCTTCTCGCTGCCGTTCGAACTGCAGCGCACGCCGCCGGCCGCGGCCGACCTGCGCGTGGGCGCCACCACCGCCTTCAACGGCCAGAGCTACACCGTCGCCTCGAACGAGGAAGTGACGCTGGTCTCGGCGCAGGGCGAACTGCCGCACCTGCCCGAGCTCGGCCGGCCGTTCCAGGTGGTCGAGCTGCGCAACGACAAGGGCCTGGTGCTGAGCCTGGACTACGGCTCGCAGCCGCCCACGGCCGCGCTGGGCCGCTCGGTCGAACTCGAATCGCTGCAGCTCACGGGCTTGCGCGAGGACTCCGCCAAGGACGAGAAGGGTCGCAGCTTCAACTGTCCCAACTGCGGCTCGCCGGTCACGCTCAACCTGGCCGACAGCAAGAGCGTCACCTGCCGCTCGTGCAACAGCATCATCGACCTGTCGCAGGGCATCGGCGGCGAGCTCAAGCATGCGGCGCAGAACGAGCCGGTGCGCCCGCTGATCGCGCTGGGCAGCATGGGCCAGCTGCAGGGCGTGCAGTGGCAGGTGGTGGGTTTCCAGCACCGCATGGGCAGCGAGCCCGGCGACGACGAGCAGTTCGGCTGGGACGAATACCTGCTCTACAACAAGAAGCGCGGCTTCAGCTTCCTGGTCGATGCCGAGGACGGCTGGAGCATGGTGCGCCCCACCACCGGCGCGCCGGTGATGGCCGAGAACGGCAGCACCGCCACCTACCTCGGCAAGCGCTACCAGCAGCAGTACGCCTACAACGCCGAGACCACCTACGTGGCCGGCGAGTTCTACTGGCAGGTCGAGCGCGGGCAGAAGACCTTCAACCGCGACTTCGCGTCGGGCGGCGCCCTGCTGTCGATGGAGCGCTCGGCCAACGAGCTCACCTGGTCCTCGGGCAGCAAGATCGACAGCGGCGCGGTCGCCACGGCCTTCAAGCTCGATGCCAAGAAGGACCTGTTCGAGCGCTCCGACGCACTGCCGGTCAGCGCGGCTTCGGGGCTGGGCTGCGGCACCATGATCGTGATCGCCATCGTGATCATCGTGCTGGTCATCATCCTGAGCACCTGCAGCAGCAGCGGCGGCGGTTCGGGCGGCGGCTACCGCAGCTCGGGCGGCTCCTACGGCGGCTCCTCGAGCGGCGGCGGCCACAAATGACGAAGATCGCGCTGCCGCTTCCGATTCATCGACTGATACGATACAGATACGACTGGAGGTCCCCATGGGATTTGAATGGCTGAAACCTGGCGTGGTCCTCGGATCGCTCGTGTACGCGCTGATCGGCGTGGTGATCTTCTGGCTCTGCTTCCTGATCATCGACAAGATCACGCCCTATGACCTGTGGGGCGAGATCGTCGAGAAGCAGAACGTGGCGCTGGGCCTGGTCGTCGCCGCGATGAGCCTGGGCATCAGCATCATCGTCGCCGCCGCCATCCATTGAGCGCGGAGCAGGCCCCGTCCGCGCGCCCGGCCGATGCGCGCGGGCCGCAGCCCGTAGAGATCGCGCTGCTCGCCAGCGTCTTCGTGGTGGCCGCCTGCGGGCTGGTCTACGAACTCAGCGCGGCGGCGCTCAGCTCCTACCTGCTGGGCGACTCGGTGCTGCAGTTCAGCACCATCATCGGCACCTACCTGTTCGCGATGGGCGTGGGCTCGTGGCTGTCGCGCTATTTCGACCGCCAGCTGCCGGCCCATTTCCTGCGCATCGAACTGATGGTGGCGCTGATCGGCGGCGCGCTGCCGGCGGTGCTGTTCCTGGCCAATGCCTATGCGCCCGGCGCGTTCCGGCTGCTGCTGTACGGGCTGGTGGTCGTGGTCGGCACGCTGGTCGGGCTCGAGATCCCGCTGGTGATGCGCATCCTGCGGCGCAACGTGGCGCTCAAGAACCTGGTGTCGCAGGTGCTGACCTTCGACTACCTCGGCGCGCTCGCGGTGTCGGTGGCCTTCCCGCTGATCCTGGTGCCGCAGCTCGGCATGATCCGCACCGGCCTGCTGTTCGGCTTCATGAACGCGGCGGTGGCGGTGTGGGCGCTCTGGCTGTTCCGCCACGAGCTGCGGCGCGTCGGCGCGCATGCGCTGGCCTGCTTCCTGTCGCTGGCGGCGCTGCTCGGCGGCTTCATCGGCGCCGACCACATCACCACGCTGGCCGAGGACAAGTTCTACCAGGACCGCATCGTCTTCAGCGCCACCTCGCCCTACCAGCGCATCGTGGTCACGCGCGGGCTGCTCGGGCACCGGCTGTTCCTCAACGGCAACCTGCAGTTCGCCGAGCGCGACGAGTACCGCTACCACGAGGCGCTGGTGCATCCCGTGATGGCCGCCCACGGCGCGCCCAAGAAGGTGGCGGTGCTCGGCGGCGGCGACGGCATGGCGGTGCGCGAGGTGCTCAAGTACCCCTCGGTGGAGTCGGTCACGCTGGTCGAGCTCGATCCGAACATGACGAAGCTGTTCACCGAGCACGAGACCCTGGCCGCGCTCAACGGCCATTCGCTGTCGTCGCCGAAGCTCAAGATCGTCAACACCGATGCTTTCCAGTGGCTGCAGCAGCGCAGTGACGATGACCTGTTCGACGTGATCGTGGTCGACTTTCCCGATCCCACCAACTTCGCGATCGGCAAGCTCTACACCAACAGCTTCTACGCGCTGCTCGACAAGCGCCTCGCGGCCAGCGGCTATGCGGTGATCCAGACCACCTCGCCGCTGGTGGCGCGCAAGAGCTTCTGGACCGTGGCGCAGACGGTGGAGTCGGTGGGCCTGACCGCGACGCCCTATCACGTGCATGTGCCGAGCTTCGGCGAATGGGGCTTCATCATCGCGAGCCACCGCCCCTACCGGAAGCCCGACGCGCTGCCCGCGGGCCTGCGCTTCCTGTCCGCGCCCACGCTGCCGCTGATGTTCGATTTCCCGCTCGACATGGCGCGCGTGCCGGCCGAGGTCAACCGGCTCTCCAACCAGGTCCTCGTCACCACCTATGAGCAAGAGTGGGGCAAGGTCATGGCACATTAAATGGTCCTCCCCCAGGCTGCGCGGCACTGCGTGCCGCTTCGCCAACCCCCTCGCCGGGGGCGATACCCGTGGCCCGGCAAAGCCGGTTCCACGGTGTCTCCCGAACAGGCCGCGCTACGCGGGCCCTTGGCAGACCGCAGGTCGGGCGCAGTTCGTTGGCTCCGCGAGGTGATGGCGACATGGGCATGAGGCGGCGCGGCTTCCTCGGCACGGTCGGCGCCGCCGGTGCGCTCGCGCTCGCCGGCTGCGATGCGCCGCCGCCCATCGAAGGCGGCTTCACCGGCATCGACATGGCGCGCGGCCACGCGATGCGCGACGGCACGCTGAAGTCGCGCGCGCCCGCGAGCACGCGCAAGACCCGCGTGCTGATCGCCGGCGGTGGCGTCGCGGGGCTCGCGGCGGCGCGTGCGCTGCGCCTCGCGGGCATCGACGACTTCGCGCTGCTCGAGCTCGAGGAAAGCGCGGGCGGCAATGCGCGCGGCGGCCTGGTCAACGGCATCGCCTGCCCGCTCGGCGCGCACTACCTGCCGGTGCCCGGCGACGATGCGCGCGAGGTGCAGGACCTGCTCGAGGAACTGGGCCTGCGCCGGCGCGTGGCCGGCCGCTGGGAATACGACGAGCGCACGCTGTGCCACAGCCCGCAGGAGCGGCTGTTCTTCCACGGCGAGTGGCAGGACGGCCTGCTGCCGGTGCATGGCGTGGGCGCCGACACGCAGGCGCAGTACCGCCGCTTCGCGCAGCGCATCGACGCGCTCCAGCATGCAGCCCACTTCGCCATTCCCACGCTCAAGGTCGCGGTCACGCCCGAGCTGCTGGCGCTCGATGCGCAGGCCTTCTCGGCCTGGCTCGATCGCGAGGGATTCAGCGACGAGCACCTGCGCTGGTACCTCGACTACTGCTGCCGCGACGACTACGGCGCGGGCATCGAGCAGGTTTCGGCCTGGGCCGGCATCCACTATTTCGCGAGTCGGCACGGCTTCCACGCGCCCGGCGATCCGTCGGGCAGCGCCAACGACACCAACCCCGAGCGCGACGGCGTGCTGACCTGGCCCGAGGGCAACGGCTGGCTCACGAAGCAGCTGGCCGCGCCGCTGGGCGAACGGCTGCGCACGGGCCAGGTGGTCGTGCGCATCGCCGAGCTGCGCGGCGGCGTCGAGGTCGATGCCTGGGATGCCGCCTCGCAATCGCTGGTGCGCTGGCAGGCCGCGCATTGCATCGTCGCGCTGCCGGTGTTCGTCGCCGCGCGCGTGGTCGAGAACGCGCCCGCGGTGCTCGCGCATGCCGCCGCGCACGTGCGCCATGCGCCCTGGCTGGTGGCCAACGTGCACCTGCGCGGCCCGCTGGTCGACCGCCCCGGCGCCGCGCCGAGCTGGGACAACGTGGTCTACGGCACGCGCGGCCTCGGCTATGTCGATGCGCGCCACCAGACGCTCGACCCCACGCCGCGCGGCACCGTGCTGAGCTGGTATCGCCCGCTGGGCCCGAGCCGCTACGACGAGGGCGACGGCCGCCGCCTGCTGCTCGAGCGGCCCTGGACCGGCTGGCGCGACGACCTGCTGGCCGAGCTCTCGGTGCCGCACCCCGACCTGCCCGCGCTGGCCACGCGCATCGAGATCACGCGCTACGGGCACGCCATGGCCATTCCGCGGCCCGGCCTGCTGGCGCAGATCGGTTCGCAGCGCACCGCGCCCGACGATGCGCACCGCGGCAGCGTGATCGCGGGCCGGCTGTCGTTCGCGCATGCCGACTGGTCGGGCTATTCGATCTTCGAGGAAGCCTTCACGCGCGGGCACGTGGCCGGAGCGAGCCTGGCATGAAGACGCTGGTGCTCGGCGGCTACGGCAACTTCGGCGCGCGCATCAGCCGCGCGCTGGCCGCCGACGCGGCCATCGAGCTGCTGGTGGGTGGCCGTGATCTCGAACGGGCGACGGCCTTCGCGCAATCGCTGCCGCGCGAGGCGCGTGCCGTTCGCGTCGATGCGCAGTCGCCGGATTTCGCACGGGGCTTGCGCGAGCTCGGCGTCGAGCTCGTCATCCACACGGCCGGTCCGTTCCAGAACCAGGACTACCGCGTGCCACAGGCGGTGGCCGCCGCCGGCGCGCACTACATCGACCTGGCCGACGGCCGTCGCTTCGTCTGCGACTTTCCCGCGGCGCTCGACGGCGTCTTTCGCGGCGCGGGCCGCACGGCCGTCACGGGCGCGAGCACCGTGCCGGCGCTTTCGTCGGCCGTGGTCGACCAGCTCGCGGCCGGCTGGCAGGGCATCTGCGACATCGACATCTGCATCGCGCCGGCCCAGGGCGCGCCGCGCGGCGAGGCCACGCTCGCGGGCGTGCTCGCCTACTGCGGCGCGCCGATCCGCGTCTGGCAGCAAGGCCGCTGGACCGAGCAGCCCGGCTGGGCCCGGCCCTCGGTCGTGCGCTTCGCGCGCATGCGCCCGCGCCGCGGCGCGCTGTGCGACATCCCCGATCTCGAACTCTTCCCGGCGCGCCATCCGGGCGTGCAGTCGGTGATGTTCCGTGCCGCGCTCGAGGTGGGCCTCACGCAGCAGGCCTTCGCCTTCCTGGCGGCCCTGCGCCGCATCGGCCTGCTGCCCGCGCCGCAGAAGCTGGCGCCGCTGCTGCATGCCACGGGCGGCCTGTTCGATGCGTTCGGCAGCGCGCTCGGCGGCATGGTGGTGCGCGTCGAAGGCATCGACGCACGAGGCGCCGCCGCGCACCGCGCCTGGCACATCGCGGCCGACGACAACCATGGGCCGGAGATTCCCTGCATGGCCGCCATCCTGCTGGCGCGCCGGCTCGCGCGCGGCGATGCGCTGCCGATGGGCGCGCAGGCCTGCATGGGGCTGCTCGCGCTGCGGGAGTTCGAGCCCGAGTTCGCGCGCTGGGGCATGGTGACGGACGTGGTCGACGATGGCGCACGAGCGGCTTGAGTTCGACATGCCGGCGCCGGCCGACGTGGTCTTCGACACCTTCCACTACCACGTGTGGCGCGCGCGCTGGGACTCGCTGGTCGGCGATGCCCGGGTGGTGGGCGGCGCGCCGTGCCCCTTCGTCGGCGCCGAGACCGAGAACGTGGGCCACGGCTGGCTGCGCGGGCTGTCGATGCGAACCCGCTTCGTGAGCTTCGATCGTCCGCACCTGGCCGCCGCCTCGATGATCGGCCGCTCCTTCCCGTTCGATCGCTGGGCTGCATCGATGCGGCACCGCGACACCGAGCCCGGTCGTTCCGTGCTGATCTACACCTACACCATCGAGGCGGGGCCGAAGGCCCTGCGCTGGTTGCTGCAACCGATCGTCGCCCGGGCCTTCGCGCGGCAGACCCGGCGGCGCTTTGCGCGCATGCATGCGTTCCTGGCGGTCCATGCGCAGGAAGTCGTCGACTGGCAACGCACGCAGCACGGGAGCGCGCGGATATGAGGCAGCGGGCCGACGACGACCGCCTGCTGCGCCTGAGCCTCGTCGCGGTCTGGCTGGTCACGGCCGTCGTCAGCATCGTCGAACTCGACGGCCAGAGCCGCCGGGTGCTGGCCGAGGCCGGTATCGCCTCGCCGCCCTGGCTGGTGCATCTGCTGATCGTCGGCGGCGCGGCGGCCGACCTCGTCGTCGGCCTCGCGCTGTGGTGGCGGCCGGGCCGCGCCAGCTATTTCGCGGCGCTCGGCCTGCTGCTGCTCATGACGGCGGTCGCCACCGGCCTGCAGCCGGCGCTGTGGCTGCATCCGCTGGGGCCGCTGCTCAAGAACCTGCCGATCGCCGCGCTGCTGTGGCACCTGTACCGGCGCGCCGTGCCATGAACACCTACCTGGTCCTCAAGTGGCTGCACATCGTCTCGAGCGTGCTGATGGTCGGCACCGGGCTGGGCTCGGCCTTCTACATGTTCTTCACCAACCGCAGTGGCAGCGTGGCGGCGCAGGCGGTGGTGAGCCGGCTGGTGGTGCGCGCCGACTGGTGGTTCACCACGCCCACCGTGATCCTGCAGCCTGCCACCGGCTTCGCGCTCGCCCACATGGCGGGCTGGCCGCTGTCGACGCCATGGCTCGCGTTGTCGCTGGGCCTCTTCGTGTTCGCAGGCGCGTGCTGGCTGCCCGTGGTGTGGCTGCAGATCCGCATGGCCGCGATGGCCGGACAGGCGCACCGCGACGGCCAGCCGCTGCCGCCGCTGTATGCGCGCTACCAACGCTGGTGGGAGTGGCTCGGCTATCCCGCCTTCGTGGCCATGGTCCTGGTCTTCTGGCTCATGGTGAACAAGCCCGCGCTCTCGCCCTGAACCGGGCCGGGGTGCGCGCCCGTGCGGTTTTCACGCAGACTTCACACACGCCGCGATTGCTTCACAGACAGCCTGGAGACTGCCAGGCGCCAACAAAAACACCGGGGGAGCTTCCATGCTTCAAGTTGCCAATCGAAAACTCGCGTCGCTCAGCGACGTGCTCTTCACCGGGCTGGGCCGCGCGCTCGGCTTCCTGCGCCCGCTCGCACGCGGGCTCATCGGTTCCTGGCGACCCCCGGGCTGGCTGCGCATCGCGGGCGCGCTGCTGCTGCTGGGACTGCAATGGCTGCAGCAGCGGCTCGTCTGGGTGCTGCTGCTGGTGTTGCTGGCGTTCGCGGGCTGGATGGCCAGCCCGCAGCTCCTGAAGTGGTGGCATGGCCTCACGCCCGATCGCGTCGAGCCCATCGTGGCGACCGCGCAGATCGTGCCGCCGCCGCGCACCCAGATCGAGCTCGACAAGGGGCCCAATCCGGTCGTGATCAACTTCTCGGCCTCGGTCGCGCCGATCGCGCGTGTCGGCCAGGAAGCGGTTGGTGTCGGCATCGAACCCGCCATCGCCGGGCGCTGGACCTGGACCGATGCCAAGAAGCTGGAGTTCGTGCCCGCGCAGGACTGGCCGGTGGGCCAGGCCTACAAGGTGCAGCTCTCGAAGGACGCGCTCGCGCCGCACATCGAGATCGAGCAGCGCAAGTACGACTTCAGCTCGGCCGAGTTCAGCGCCCGCATCGCCGGCGCCGAGTTCTACCAGGACCCGGTGCAGGCCAACGTGCGGCGCGCGCTGTTCCAGGTGCGCTTCTCGCATTCCGTGAACACCGCCGAGTTCGAGAAGCGGCTGGTGCTCACCTACGACCAGGCCTGCAGCAGCTCGTTCTTCAGCGTTGGCAAATGCGCGAGCGAGAAGTTCACGGTCAGCTACGACAAGCTGCGCCTCACGGCCACGGTCCAGTCCGAGCCCCTGCCCATTCCCGAGAAGACCCGCCCCGTGCTGCTGAGCCTCACCGCCGGCGCGGTGGCGCAGAAGGGCGGCCCGGGCCAGCGCAACGACGTCTCGCGCGCGGTCGACATCCCCGGCCTCTTCAGCCTCGACATCGCGAGCGTGGAGCCCACCATCGTCACCGGCGAGAACGGCGAGCCCGAGCACGTGATGCACGTCAGCGCCTCGATGCCGGTGCACGAGCGCGAAATGGCGCGCCTGGTGCAGGCCTGGCTGCTGCCGGCCACCGAAGATCCCAAGGGCGATCCGGAAGACAAGTTCGACTGGTCCGCCGATCCAGCGAAGATCACCGACGCGGTGCTGCACCGCGCGAAGAAGATCGGCCTGCAGCCCATCGCCAGCGAGCGCGAGGTGACCGAGACGGTCAGCTTCCGCCTGCCGCAGGCCGAGGGCGGGCGCTACCTGCTGGTGCGCGTGGCCAAGGGCCTGAAGACGCCCGGCGGCTACCAGCTCGGCACGGCCTTCCAGAGCGTGCAGCTGCTCAAGACCTTTGCGCCCGAGCTCACGATCATGAGCCAGGGTTCGCTGCTCGCGCTGTCGGGCGAGCGCAAGCTGCCGATCCTGGTGCGCGACCTGCCGGGCGTGCGCGTCGAGATCGGGCGCCTGCTGCCGCAGCAGCTGCAGCACCTGGTGACGCAGAGCAACGGCGATTTCTCGCATCCCAAGTTCTACGGTGGCCTCGGCACCGACAACCTGGTCGACCGCTTCGAGAAGCAGATCCCGCTCGCCATTCCGCCCGGCAAGGCGCACTACGAGACGGTCGATTTCGCCGAGTACCTGCGCAGCGACATCAGCGACCGGCGCGGCGTGTTCCTGCTCAAGGTGCAGGGCTTCGATCCCAAGGCGAAGAAGAAGCCCGAGGGCGAAGCGGACGCCACCGAGGCGTCGTCCGAGGACGAGGAGCAGCAGTCGTCCGGCGAGGACGAGGGCAATCCCGAGAGCGGCAACCCCGAGGACCAGAAGGACGAGCGGCTGGTGCTGGTCACCGACCTGGGCATCGTCGCCAAGAAGTCGCTCGACGGCACGCGCGACGTGTTCGTGCAGAGCATCGCCAACGGCCAGCCCGTGGGCGGCGCGTTGGTCGAGGTGTGGGGCCGCAACGGCATGATCGTGGCGTCGCAGGCCACCGATGCCACGGGCCGCGCGAAGCTGCCCAACCTCGCGGGCTTCCAGCGCGAGAAGCAGCCGGTGGTGCTGGTGGTGCGCAAGGACGGCGACCTGAGCTTCCTGCCCTTCAACAAGACCGACCGCACGCTCGACATCTCGCGCTTCGACGTCGGCGGCCTGCGCGCGGCCGGCGTGCCGAACCAGATGACGGCCTACGTCTTCAGCGACCGCGGCATCTACCGCCCGGGCGACACCATGCACATCGCGATGATGGTGAAGGCCGGCAACTGGGGCACCTCGCTGCGCGACCTGCCGCTCGAAGCCGAGATCATCGATGCGCGCGGCCTGAGCGTGCGGCGCGAGAAGCTGCGCCTCGGCCCCGGCGGCGCGGCCGAGATCGCGCACGCCACGCAGGACACCTCGCCCACCGGCAGCTACACCGTCAACCTCTACCTGCCGCGCGAGTCCTCGCCCGGCGCGCCCGAGGTGCAGGGGCTGCTGCTGGGCAGCACCACGGTGAAGGTGCAGGAGTTCCTGCCCGACCGCACCAAGGTCACGGCCAGGCTCAGCAGCGAGATCGCCGAAGGCTGGGTCAAGCCGAAGGACATGAAGGCGCTGATCGACGTGCAGAACCTGTTCGGCACGCCCGCGCCCGACCGCAAGGTCGAGGGCACGCTGACGCTGAGCCCGGCCTTCCCGGTGTTCCGTGCCTTCGCCGACTACGCCTTCTTCGATCCGCAGCGCGCGGCCGAGAAGCAGGTCGACGACCTCGGCAGCGTGCAGACCAGCGCCGAGGGCAAGGCCGAGTTCGACCTGCGGCTGTCGCGCTTCGATTCCGCCACCTACCAGGTGCATGTGCTGGCCAAGGCCTTCGAGCCCGAGGGTGGGCGCAGCGTGTCGGCCGAGGCGCGCACGCTGGTGAGCGACCTGCCCTACCTGGTGGGCGTCAAGGTCGACGGCGACACCGGCTACGTGAGCAAGGGCGCGGCGCGCACTGCGCACGTGATCGCGATCGATCCGCAGGCGAAGAAGACCGCGGTGGCCGACCTGGTGCTGCAGCGCGTGGAGCGCAAGGTGCTGTCGGTGCTGATCAAGCAGGACAACGGCCTGTACCGCTACGAATCGCGGCGCAAGGAGATCGTGCTCGACGAGAAGCCGCTGGCCATCGGCGCAGCCGGCAACAACGTGGCGCTCGACACCGGCACGCCCGGCAACTTCGCCTACGTGGTGCGCAATGCCGGCGGGCTCGAGCTCAACCGCGTCGAGTACAGCGTGGCGGGCAACGCCAACGTCAGCCGCTCGCTCGACCGCAATGCCGAGCTGCAGCTCACGCTCGATCGCAAGGACTACGAGCCGGGCCAGGAGATCGAGGTCAGCATCCGCGCGCCCTACGTCGGCGCGGGCCTCATCACCATCGAGCGCGACAAGGTCTACGCGCACGCCTGGTTCAAGACCGACAAGACCGCCTCGGTGCAGAAGATCGTGCTGCCCAAGGACTTCGAGGGCACCGGCTACATCAACGTGCACTTCGTGCGCGACCCGGCCTCGGACGAGGTCTACATGAGCCCGCTGTCCTACGGCGTCGTGCCCTTCGCGACCAGCCTGTCGAAGCGCAGCGCCAACCTGCAGCTCACGAGCACCGAGCTCGTGAAGCCCGGCCAGACCGTGAAGATGAAGCTCACCAGCGACCAGCCCACGCGCGCCGTGGTGTTCGCGGTCGACGAGGGCATCCTGCAGGTGGCGCGCTACAAGACGCCCGACCCGCTCAAGCACTTCTTCCAGAAGCGCGCGCTCGAGGTCGGCACCCTGCAGACGCTCGACCTGATCCTGCCCGAGTTCAAGAAGCTGATGCAGGGCGCCGCGCCCGGCGGCGACGGCGAAGGCGAGCTCGGCAAGCACCTGAACCCGTTCAAGCGCAAGCGCGACAAGCCGGTGGCCTACTGGTCGGGCCTGGTCGACGTGAACGGCAGCCGCGAGTTCAGCTACACCGTGCCCGAGAGCTTCAACGGCAGCCTGCGCGTGATGGCGGTGGCCGTGAACGACGAGACCACGGCCGCGAAGAGCACCCGCACCACGGTGCGCGGCGACATGGTGATCCTGCCGAACGCGCCGCTCGCGATGGCGCCCGGCGACACGGTCGAGGTCGGCGTGGGCCTGGCCAACAACATCGCGGGCTCGGGCAAGGAGGCGCCGATCGCGATCACGCTCACCGCCTCGGGCGGGCTCGAGGCGGTCGGCGATGCGACGCAGACGCTCAAGGTCAACGAGCGCGGCGAGGCCAGCACGAAGTTCAACGTGCGCGCCAAGCCCGGCGAGCAAGCGGTGCTGGGTTCCTCGGCGCTGGTGTTCACCTCCACCCACAAGAACTTCAGCGCGCGGCTCGCCACCGAGGTGAGCGTGCGGCCCGCCTCGCCCTTCGTCTCGCTGGTGCAGGCCGGCAGCTTCCAGCGCTCGGGCGAGATCGCGAGCAAGGGCGACTTCTATCCGAACTTCCGCCGCAGCGACCTCGCGGTGTCGGCCGCGCCCTGGGCCTTCGCCACCGGCCTCATGCAATACCTCGAGGCCTACCCGCATGGCTGCACCGAGCAGATCACGAGCCAGACCTTCCCGGCCGTGCTGCTCGCGGGCCGGCCCGAACTGCTGAAGGAGATGGCGCGCGGCCGCACGGCCGACCAGGGCCCGCTGCCCGAGGCGCGCAAGACGCTCGAGCGCTACCTCGTGCAGCTGCGCGCGCGCCAGACGGCCGACGGCGGCTTCTCGCTGTGGCCCGGCGCGGGGGCCGATCCGTTCGCGACGCTCTATGCGGTGCACCTGCTGGTGGAGGCGCGCGACCACAAGCTGCCGGTGCCGCAGGACCTGCTGCAGCGCGCCAACACCTACCTGCAGGGCTGGCTCGGCAGCGGCGACTCGTCGCTCGACGGCTGGCGCCAGCGCACGCAGGCCGCCTACCTGCTGACGCGCCAGGGCATCGTGGTGCCGGCCGCGCTGGCCAACCTGCGCGAGACCTGGCGCAACCAGCAGGCCAAGCAGACCGCGGGCTGGAGCGACGACCTCGGCGCCGTCTACCTCGCGGCGAGCTACCAGCTCGTGAAGCAGGAGCAGGTGGCCAACGAGCTGCTCAACCCCGTGTGGGCCGACCTGCTCGCGCGCAGCGAGAAGAACCAGCGCCGCAACGTCTGGGGCCGCTACTACGACCCGCTGGTGCACGACAGCATGATGCTGCACCTGGTGGGGCGGCACTTCCCCGCGCGGCTCAAGACGCTGAAGCCCGCGGTGTGGGAAGGCATGGCCGGCATGGTGCGCGACGGTTGGTACAACAGCCTGTCGTCGGCCGCGATGCTGATGGCGGTCGATGCCTACTTCGACGCCGTGGCGCAGAACGCCGAGGGCAAGCTCACGGCCTCGGCCATCGATGCGCAGGGCAAGGCCGCGGCGCTCGCGCTCGGCGCCGTCAACCCGGTGGCGCGCGCCGCGGTGCCCGCCGGCACCGCGAAGCTGGGCCTCGCGAACGACAGCGACTTCAACCTCTACTACAGCTGGACCGAGCAGGGCTTCGAACGCAAGCAGCCCGACACCGCGGTGAACCAGGGGCTGGAGGTGTTCCACGAGGTGCTCGATGCCAAGGGCAACCCGGTCACCAAGGCGAAGCTCGGCGAAGAGGTCACCGTGCGGGTGCGCGTGCGCAGCCTCGAGCGGCCGCAGATCGCCGACGTCGCGCTGGTCGACCTGCTGCCGGGCGGCCTCGAGCCCGTGCTGCAGGCCGTGGGGGACGATGCCGAGGGAGAGAACGCCGACGCGCCGGTCTGGAAGAAGCGCCTGGGCGGCAACGGCTCCTGGAAGGTGCAGTACGCCGACATCCGCGAGGACCGCGTGGTGTTCTATGGCGGCGTCGACAAGAACCTGCTCGAGGTGACCTACAAGGCGCGCGCCACCAACGTCGGCGACTTCGTGGTGCCCGCGGCCTACGGTGAGGCGATGTACGACCGGCGCATCTACGCGCGCTCGGCCGGTGCGCGCTTCCAGGTCGTCGCGAACTGAGGCCGGAGCGGAGCGAGTCATGACCCGGACCCTCGCGCGTCGGGCCCTGATCGCGGGCGTGCTGCTGGCCCTGCTGCTCGCGCTGCTGCGGCTGTGGCCGCATGCCCCGCTCAGCGAGACGGTGGGCAGCTCGCGCGCCGTCTATGCGCGCGGCGGCGAGCTGTTGCGGCTCACGCTCGCGGCCGACGAGCAGTACCGGCTGTGGGTGCCGCTAGCGCGCATCTCGCCCACCCTGATCGACGCGGTGCTGCTCTACGAGGACCGGCGCTTCCACGCCCACCCGGGCGTCAACCCCGCGGCGCTGGTGCGCAGCGCCTGGCGCATCGCGAGCGGCGAGCGCCGCCAGGGCGGCTCCACCCTCACGATGCAGCTCGCGCGCCGGCTCTATGGCATCGACAGCCGCACGGCCGGCGGCAAGGTCGCGCAGATCGCCGCCGCGCTGTGGATCGAGGCGCGCCACGGCAAGCGCGAGATCCTCGAGGCCTACCTCAACACCGCGCCCTACGGCGGCAACATCGAGGGCGTGCAGGCCGCGAGCCTGATCTATTTCCGCAAGGACGCCGCCAGGCTCAGCCTGCCCGAGGCGCTCACGCTCGCGGTGATTCCGCAGAACCCGGTCAAGCGCATCGCCGAGCGCGGCCGCAACACCGAGCTGCAGGCCGCGCGCGAACGGCTCTGGGCGCTGTGGGCCGAGCGCGATCCCACCGCGCGCCAGCATGCGCCCGACGCGCAGCTCGTGCTCTCGGCGCAGTCGCGCGGCAGCCTGCCCTTCCTGGCGCCGCACCTCACCGACATGCTGCTCGCGCAGCCGCGAAGCGATGCCAGCGTCGCGGCGCCGGTCGAGATCCGCGCCACCATCGACCTGCGCATGCAGTCCACGCTCGAGCGCGTGATGGCCCAGTACCTGCGCACGCATGCCGACGTCGGCATGAACAACGCGAGCGCGCTGCTGCTCGATGCCTCGACCATGCAGGTGCGTGCGCTGATCGGCTCGGCCGACTGGCACGACGACACCATCGCGGGCCAGGTCAACGGCACCCAGGCCAAGCGCTCGCCGGGTTCCACGCTCAAGCCCTTCATCTATGCGCTCGCGCTCGACCAGGGCCTGCTGCATCCGAAGACCATGCTGAAGGACGCGCCGACCGCCTTCGGCCCCTACGCGCCCGAGAACTTCGACCACCGCTTCGCCGGGCCGCTGTCGGCGCAGGAGGCGTTGATCCGCAGCCGCAACGTGCCCGCGGTCGCGGTGGCCGCGAAGCTCTCGAAGCCGGGCCTCTACGACTTCATGCGGCTGGCCGGCGTGCAGAAGCTGCAGAGCGAATCGCACTACGGCCTCGCGCTGGTGCTCGGCGGCGGCGAGGTCACGCCCGAGGAGCTCGCGGGCCTCTACGGCACCCTGGCCAACGGCGGCGTCGCGCAGCCGCTGCGCTACACCGAGCCCGCGCCCGACGAGCGGCCCGCGCAGCCGCTGCGGCTGCTGAGCGAGGAGGCTTCGTTCATCACGCTCGACATGCTGCGCCAGACGCCGCGCCCCGACACCACCCTGCCCGCGCGGCCCGCCATCGCCTGGAAGACCGGCACCTCCTGGGGCTTTCGCGATGCCTGGACCGCGGGCGTGTTCGGCCGCCACGTGCTGGTGGTGTGGGTCGGCAACTTCGACGGCAGCAGCAACCCCGCGCTGGTGGGCGTCGACGCGGCCGCGCCGCTGTTCCTGCGCATGGTCGACGCGCTGCGCGCCGAGCGGCTCGATCCCGGCGAGGTCGCCGTCACGCAGCCGGCCAACCTGCGCCAGGTCGAGGTCTGCGCCGCCACCGGCGGCCTGCCCGATGCGCTGTGCCCGGTGCGCACGCGCACCTGGTTCATCGCCGGCAAGTCGCCGATCCAGGTCAGCAACCTGCATCGCGCCGTGTGGGTCGACGAGACCACGGGCAAGGTGGTCTGCGGTCCGCAGCCGAATGCGCGCCAGCAGGTTGTCGAGCAGTGGGGCAGCGACATGCGCCGCCTGTTCCGCCAGGCCGGCCTGCCGCGCGCCAGCGTGCCCGCCGACGGCTGCGAGCAGAAGGACGCGGGCGCGCCCGAGGCCGCCCCGCTCATCAGCTCGCCACTGCGCGGCGTGCGCCACACGCTGCGCATTGCCAGGCCCGAGCCGCTGGTGCTGCGCGCCGAGGCCGCGGCCGGCACGCAGACCCTCTACTGGTTCGCCGACGATGCGCTGGTCGGCCGTGCCGCGCCCGGCGAAGGCCTCGCCTGGATGCCCGACCTGGCCGAGTCGGGCCGGCGCTATGTGCTGCGCGTCGTCGACGACCAGGGGCGCGCCGAGTCGCGTGAAGTGATCGTCGATATCGCACCTTAGTGGCAGTCATGTCACCGCGGCGTCACGCGTCGTCGGCAAGGTCTCGCGTTTTCGACTCGGACTCCCGACCTCCATGAAGAAGACGCGCCTTTCCCTCCTCGCTCTGGCCGCCGCCGCCGCGTTCGCCGCCACCGGTGCCTCGGCCCAGACCGCCTTCCCCGCCACCCTCGCCGGCCATGCCGTGCTGCCCGCGCAGAGCTTCGTCGCCGCGCCCAAGGATGCGCCCACCGACCTGCAGGTCAGCGGCAAGTTCACCACGCCCAAGCGCGTGGAAGCCATCGGCAGCGTCGAGGGTCTCTCGGGCGGCCGCGGCACCGGCGTGTCGCTCCCCTTCAAGGGCCAGCCGCTGCAGGGCCACTCGGGCATCAAGAAGATGGACGACGGCAGCTTCTGGATCCTCACCGACAACGGTGCCGGCGCGAAAGCCAACTCGCCCGACTTCATGCTCTACCTCAACCACTACAAGGTCGACTTCAAGAGCGGCAAGTTCCAGCGCCTGGCCACCGTGTTCCTGCACGACCCCGACAAGAAGGTGCCGTTCCGCATCGTCCACGAGGGCAGCAAGCAGCGCTACCTGACCGGCTCCGATTTCGATCCCGAGAGCTTCCAGTTCGCCGGCGGCGCGCTGTGGATCGGCGAGGAGTTCGGCCCCTACCTGATCAAGGCCGACCTCCAGGGCAAGGTGCTCGCCGTGTTCGACACCCAGGTCGACGGCAAGGTCGTGCGCTCGCCCGACAACCCCGCCGTGACCACGCCCGGCGTGCCCGGCGGCGCGGTCGACTTCCAGATCAAGCGCTCCAAGGGCTTCGAGGGCATGGCCGCCTCGAAGGACGGCAGCAAGCTCTACGCGCTGCTCGAAGGCCCGGTGTGGAACGCCGAGGCCAAGGACTTCGAGAAGGTCGAGGGCAAGGAAGCGCTGCGCGTGCTCGAGTTCGATGTCGCGGGCGAGAAGTGGACCGGCCGCCACTGGAAGTACGTGCTCGAGGCCAACGGCAACGCCATCGGCGACTTCAACATGATCGACGGCACCACGGGCCTGATCATCGAGCGCGACAACGGCGAAGGCACCAGCGACAAGGCCTGTCCCGAAGGCCAGAAACGCACCGACTGCTTCCACGACATCGCGAAGTTCAAGCGCGTCTACAAGGTCGAACTCGGCGACGCCAACGTCGGCGGCCCGGTGCGCAAGATCGGCTACATCGACCTGCTGAACATCGCCGACCCCGACAAGCTCGCGCGCAAGCCGCTCAACGACGGCGTGCTCAAGTTCCCGTTCTTCACCATCGAGAACGTCGACGTAGTGGATTCCACCCACATCGTCGTCGGCAACGACAACAACCTGCCCTTCTCGAGCAGCCGCGAGCCGAACAAGGCCGACGACAACGAGCTGGTGCTGCTCGAGGCGGGGGCGCTGCTGCAGGCGAAGTGAGCGGCGGAAGCGCCCGCTATCGCCCTGCGTTCGGGTCGAGATAGCAGGGCGTTTCCTTGGGGAAATCGTGCCAGATGAGTATTATTCTCATTCTCCCGGCCCTGGCCTCTCCCCTTTTTGCATGACTTCCCGAACGACCTCGCACGCCGTCCGGCGCGCGGCGTGAGCGCCGGCCTGCGCTACCGCCTCGGCGTGGCCTCGCGCGCCATCGCCGCCATCGCCGGCGGTTACGGCGTGGCCGCGCTCTCCGCCGCCGCGCTCGCGCTGTGCCTGCCCGCCGCCTTCGGCATGGCGCGCAGCGAAGCCGCGATGACCGGCACGCTGGCCTCCTTCCTCGTGTTCGCGGTCGCGGTGATGTGGGTGTTCGCGGCGCGCAGCGCGTGGCGCGCCTGGATCGGCCTGGTCATCGCCGCGGCGCCGCTGGGCGCGCTGCTGCTCGCGCTGCCCACGCCGGGAGCGGGCGCATGAAGGAGGGCTTTCGCCAGTCGATGGCCTGGCTGCACACCTGGTCGGGCCTGTTGGTCGGCTGGGTGCTGTTCATGGTGTTCGCCGCCGGCACGGCCTCGTACTTCAAGGACGAGATCACGCTGTGGATGAAGCCCGAGCTGCACGGGCTCTCACGCGCGCCGGTGCCGCAGGTGCAGGCCACCGAGGGCGCCTACGCCTACCTGCAGCAGCACGCGGCCGACTCGCCGCGCTGGTTCATCACCTTGCCGACCGAGCGCGAACCCTCGACCAGCCTGTTCTGGACCCGGCCCGCGCCGCCGGCCGGTTCGCCGCCGCGCGACCGGCGCGACCGCTTCGGCCGCGCGGTGCTCGACGCCGCCAGCGGCCAGCCCTCGGCGGCGGTGCGCGAGACGCGTGGCGGCGAATTCTTCTACCGCCTGCATTTCGACCTGCACTACATGCCCGCGATCTGGGGCCGCTGGATCGTCGGCTTCTGCGCGATGTTCATGCTGGTGGCGATCCTCAGCGGCATCGTCACGCACAAGCGCATCTTCAAGGACTTCTTCACCTTCCGCCCGAAGAAGGGCCAGCGCTCGTGGCTCGACGCGCACAACGCGACCGCGGTGCTGGCACTGCCCTATCACGCGATGATCACGTACACGGGCCTGGTCACCCTGATGTTCATGTACATGCCCTGGGGCCCGCAGGTGGCCTACAAGGACAGCGGCGGCACGCAGACCTTCTTCTCCGAGGCCTTCGCGGGCGGCGTGCGCGAGCAGTTCAAGGCCGCGGGCCAGAAGGCGCCGTTGGCACCGGTTGCGCCGATGCTCGCGCAGGCCTCCGCGCACTGGGGCGGCGCGCCGGTCGGCCGCCTCACCGTCAATTCGCCGAACGATGCCAACGCGACGGTCATCGTGCGCCGCGCCGAGGGGCCGCAACTGGGGTCCGAGCAACCGTCGATGGTCTTCAACGGCGTGACCGGCGCGCTGATCGGCGCCTACGGCGACAGCATGCGGCCCGCCGTCGAGACGCGCAGCGTGCTCTACGGCCTGCACATCGGCCGCTTCGGCGATCCGCTGCTGCGCGCGCTGTTCTTCGTCTCCGGCCTCGCGGGCTGCTTGATGGTCGCCACCGGGTTGCTGTTGTGGGCCGTGAAGGAGCGCCAGAAGTTCGCGAAGCGGCTCAAGCAGGGCGGCCGCGTGAGCTTCGGCCTGCGGCTGGTCGACGGCCTCAACCTCGGCGCGATCGCGGGCCTGCCGCTCGCGATGGCCGCCTTCTTCTGGGCCAACCGGCTGGTGCCGTTCGACACGGCCGACCGCGGCGCGGCCGAGATCGGCTGGTTCTTCGCGGTCTGGGGCGCGGCCGCGCTGCTGGGCCTCGCGCGGCCCACGCTGCGCATGTGGCAGGCGCAGCTGGCCGCGGGCGCGCTGCTGTTCGCGCTGCTGCCGGTGCTCAACGCCTTCACCGGCCCCGCGCCGCTCACGGTCAGCCTGCGCTCGGGCCCGAGCGCCGTCGCCGGCTTCGACCTGGTGTCGATCGCGCTGGGCCTGGGGCTCGCGGGCGCGGCCTGGATGGTGGAACGCAAGCGGCGCAAGGCCCTGAGCACCTCGGCGAAGAAAGCCGCGAAGGCCGACCCGGCCGATGACGCGGCGGACTCGCCTGCGCTCGCCACCTCGGGCCAGGGATCGTGATGAACGCCTTGCTGATCGCAACCGTGTTCGCCGCCTCGCTCGCGGGCTTCTGCGCGCTGGGCCTCGCGATGGACCGCCACAGCGAGGACGTCTTCGGCCGCGGCAGCACGCCCGGTCCGTGGCGCCGCTGGCTGCAGCTCGGCGGCAGCGTGGCGCTGTGCCTGTCGCTCGTCGCGAGCCTGCGCGCCGCCGGCCATTCGATCGGCTGGGTGCTCTGGCTCGGCGCGCTCACGGCGGCCGCGCAGACGGTGGTGGGACTCTTGAGCTATGCGCCGCGCCGCTTCCACTGGGTGGCGTCGGCGGCGGCGGCGATCGCGCTGCTGGCGGGGCTCGGGTGCCTGGTGCTGGCGGCGCTGGGCGATTGACCCGCCGCGCGGCGCTCAGGCCCGCATCAGCGCCTCGATCTCGTCCGCCTTCACCGGCACGCCGCGCGAAATGAGTTCGCAGCCGGTGGCCGTGACGATGGCGTCGTCTTCCGTGCGGATGCCGATGTTGTGGAACTGCTCGGGCACGCCGTCGGCCGGGCGCACGTAGATGCCGGGTTCGAGCGTGAGCACCATGCCGGGCTGCAGGATGCGGCTCGGGCGGTTCTTGATCAGCTCGTTCGACAGCGGGTCCTTGCGCTCGCTGACCTCGCCGACCTGCGTGGGCTCGACGTAGCTGCCGCAGTCGTGCACGTCCATGCCGAGCCAGTGGCCGGTGCGGTGCATGTAGAACTGGAAGTAGGCGCGGCTGTCGATCACGTCGTCGAGGCCACCGACCTTGTTGGCGTCGAGCAGGCCCAGGTCGAGCATGCCCTGCGCGAGCACGCGCACGGCGGCGTCGTGCGGGTCGTTGAAGCGGTTGCCGGCCTTGGTGGCGGCGGCCGAGGCGTCCTGGCTCGCGAGCACGAGGTCGTACAGCGCGCGCTGCGGGCCGGTGAACCTGCCGTTGGCGGGAAAGGTGCGCGTGATGTCGCTGGCGTAGCCGTCGAGCTCGCAGCCGGCGTCGATCAGCACCAGCTCGCCGTCGCGCACCGGCGCGGCATCGGCGCGGTAATGCAACACGCAGGCGTTGGCGCCGGCCGCGACGATGGAACCGTAGGCCGGGTACTGCGAGCCGCCGAGGCGGAACTCGTGCAGCAGCTCGGCGTCGAGGTGGTACTCGCGCACGTCCTTGCCCTCGCGCAGCATGCGCGCCGACAGCTGCATCGCGCGGATGTGGGCGCGGGCGCTGATCTGCGCGGCGCGGCGCATGATGTCCTGCTCGTGCGCGTCCTTCACGAGGCGCATCTCGTCGAGCGGGCCGCAGAGGTCGCGCTGCTCCTCGGGGCACAGCGCGCCGTAGCGCACCCGCGCGCGCACCGACTGCAGCCAGCCGTCGACGCGGGTCTCGAGGCCCTTGTGGGTGGCGAACGGATACCAGACGACCGAGCGGTTCTCGAGCAGCTTGGGCAGCTTCGCATCGAGCTCGGTGACCGAGAAGGCCTCGTCGAGGCCGAGCGCCTCGGGCGCGGCCTCGGGGCCGAGCCGGTAGCCGTCCCAGATCTCGCGCTCCAGGTCCTTGGGCGCGCAGAACAGCGTGGCGCGGCCGTCGCCGCCGAGCACCAGCCAGGCGTTGGGCTCGGTGAAGCCGCTCAGGTAGTAGAAGTAGCTGTCGTGGCGGAACAGGAAGTCGCTGTCGCGGTTGCGCTGGCGTTCGGGCGCGGTCGGGATGATCGCGATGCCGTCCTTGCCCAGTTGCGAGGCGAGGCGAGCGCGGCGCTCGGCGTAGATCTTCTTGGTGTCGGTGGTGGTCATCGCGTGGAGACTTCCTCTGAGACGGGCTGGCTACGAAGGCCGGTTGAGTTCGGCGAGGCGCTCGGGCGTTCCCACGTCGGTCCAGGGGCCGGTGTAGAGCTCGGCGCTCACCAGGCCATTGTCCATCGCGGCACGCAGGATCGGCGCCAGCGGGGCTTTGACGCCGTCGGGATTGCCGCCAGGGATGGCGCAGTAGGGCGGTGCGAACAGCGCGGCGCGGTACAGGCCGATGGTCGAGAAGGTGTGGCGCGGGCCGTCTTGGGTGTTGAGCGCGAGGCCCTCGGCCGAGAGGCCGAAGTCGCCCTTGGGGTTGTGCGCGGGATTGGGCACCAGCCACAGGTGCGCGAGCTTGCCGCCCGCCACGAAGCGCTCGACCGCGGCCTGGGTGAAGACGAAGCCGGGCGCGAACACGTCGCCCGCCGCGACCCAGAACGGATCGCCCAGCAGCGGCAGCGCGCGCACGATGCCGCCCGCGGTCTCGAGCGCGCCGCCGAAGTCGCGGGCCTCGTCGGAGTATGAAATCGATAGCGCCACCTGGCCGTCCAGCAACGGTTTCGAGCCGAAGTGGCCGGAGATCCGGTCGCCGAGCCAGGCCGTGTTGAGCACCAGCTCGGTGAAGCCGCCGGCCGCCAGCGCCTCCATCGGCCATTGCATCAGCGGCTTGCCGCGGACCTCGAGTAGGGGCTTGGGGGTGGTGTCGGTCAGCGGCCGCATGCGCTCGCCGCGACCGGCCGCGAGCACCATGGCCTTGGCCGCCACCGTCGCGTTCCCGCTCAAGCGCTGGCCGCCACGCGCCCGCGTTGCAGCTCGTTGCGTTCGCTGTGGCGTGGGCGGAACAGCGAGACCAGGCAGTCCATCAGCGCATGCGCCTTGGCCGAATGGTCGCCGCCGAAGTTGCAGACGTAGACGTCGAGCGTGACGGCGCGCTGCTCGGGCCAGGTGTGCAGGCACAGGTGCGATTCGGCCAGCAGCACGGTGGCGGTGACGCCGCCGGGGCCGTGCGAGGTGGCCGGGAAGCCGTGGACCAGCTTGCCCACCGGCTGCAGCCCCGCGGCCGACACCGCCTTGAGGCAGACGGCGCCGAGCGCCTCGCCATCGGTGAACCACTGCGCGCCGCATTGGCAGTCGTGAAGGTCGGCGGTGAGGTGCAGCCCGTGCATATGTCCGCGACTTTAGTACATCGCCCATGAGGGAAAACGCGGGTCCGGCCGGCTGCGCAAAATAAGCGCAGAGGGGTGTAGAGAGGCTGTCGGTGCCGGTTCGGGCTCGCCCGGTAAAATCGCGGGTTCTCCCGAGTCCCACCCACCCAACTCCCCCGAAAGTTCCCTGCCCATGGCCAACCAAGCCCTGATGGCCAACGCGATCCGCGCGTTGGCTATGGATGCCGTTCAACAAGCCAATTCCGGACATCCGGGCGCACCGATGGGGATGGCCGACATGGCCGTCGCGCTGTGGGGCGAGCACCTGCGCTACAACCCCGCCAACCCGCACTGGTTCGATCGCGACCGCTTCGTGCTGTCGAACGGCCATGCCTCGATGCTGCTGTACGCGGTGCTGCACCTGACCGGCTACGACCTGCCGATCGACGAGATCAAGAACTTCCGCCAGCTGCACAGCAAGACCGCGGGCCACCCCGAGGTCGACGTGACCCCCGGCGTGGAAACCACCACCGGCCCGCTGGGCCAGGGCATCACCAATGCCGTGGGCTTCGCGCTGGCCGAGAAGCTGCTGGCCGCCGAGTTCAACCGCAAGGGCCACGACATCGTCGACCACCACACCTACGCCTTCCTGGGCGATGGCTGCATGATGGAAGGCATCAGCCACGAAGCCTGCGCGCTGGCCGGCGCCTGGCACCTCAACAAGCTGATCGCGCTGTACGACGACAACGGCATCAGCATCGACGGGCAGGTCAAGCCCTGGTTCATCGACAACACGGAAGAGCGCTTCAAGGCCTACGGCTGGAACGTCATCGGCCCGATCGACGGCAACGACGCCCAGGAAGTGTCGAAGGCCATTGCCAAGGCGAAGAAGGAAACGTCGCGCCCCACGCTGATCGCCTGCAAGACCACCATCGGCAAGGGCAGCCCGAACCGCGCCGGCACCGCCAAGGCGCACGGTGAGGCGCTCGGCGCCGAAGAGATCAAGCTCACGCGCGAAGCCCTGGGCTGGACCGCGCCGGCCTTCGAGATCCCGACCGAGGTCTATGCCGACTGGAACCACAAGGACGAGGGCCATCGCGTCGAGACCGACTGGAACGAGCGCTTCGCCGCCTACGCCGTCGCCTACCCCGAGCTGGCCGGCGAGTTCACGCGCCGCATGAAGGGCGAGCTGCCCAAGGAATTCCACCAGGTCGCGTTCGACACCGTGGTGGCCGCGCACACCAAGGCCGAGACCGTGGCCAGCCGCAAGGCCAGCCAGCTCGCGCTGGAAGCGTTCACCGCCGCGCTGCCCGAAATGCTCGGCGGCAGCGCCGACCTGACCGGTTCGAACCTCACCAACACCAAGAGCACCGCCGCGCTGCGCTTCGATCCGAAGACCGGCGCCGTGGTCATGAACGTGCCGGCGGTCGAGGCCAAGCCCGGCGCCGAAGACGAAGCCAAGCCGGCAGCGCCGGCCGAAGTCCCGCACGGCACCATCGGCCGCCACATCAACTACGGCGTGCGCGAGTTCGGCATGGCCGCGATCATGAACGGCGTGGCGCTGCATGGCGGCTACATCCCGTACGGCGGCACCTTCCTGACCTTCAGCGACTACAGCCGCAACGCGATCCGCATGGCCGCGCTGATGAAGCGCCGCGTGATCCACGTGTTCACGCACGACTCCATCGGCCTGGGCGAAGACGGCCCGACGCACCAGTCGATCGAGCATGCCGCCTCGCTGCGCCTGATCCCCAACCTCGACGTCTGGCGTCCGGGCGACACGGCCGAAACCGCCGTGGCCTGGGCCGTGGCGCTGCAGAACCAGTCGCGCCCGACCGCGTTGCTGCTGAGCCGCCAGAACATCGCCTATGCGGCGAAGAACGAACTCGGCGACATCAGCCGCGGCGCCTACGTGCTGTCCGAGCCCGAACAGGTCGGCCTGAAGAACAAGAAGACTGCGGCGGTCATCATCGCCACCGGTTCCGAAGTGCAGCTCGCGCTCGCCGCGCAGAAGCTGCTGGCCGAGAAGAAGATCGCGGTGCGCGTGGTGTCGATGCCCTCGACCACCACCTTCGACCGCCAGGACCTGGCCTACAAGAAGGCCGTGCTGCCGAAGAAGCTGCCGCGCGTCGCGGTCGAGATGGGCTGCACCGACGGCTGGTGGAAGTACGGCTGCGCCGCCGTCGTCGGCATCGACACGTTCGGCGAATCGGCCCCCGCGCCGGTGCTGTTCAAGCACTTCGGCTTCACGGCCGAAAACGTCGCCGCCACGGTCGAGGCCGCGCTGCGCGACTGAGGCCGCGGCGCGCCTTCCGTCCGATCAAGATCAGAGAAGTTTTTCAACCTTAGGAGCAAGTCAGATGGCTATCAAACTCGGTATCAACGGCTTCGGCCGCATCGGTCGCAACGTGCTGCGCGCAGCCGTGCAGAACTTCAAGAACGACATCGAAATCGTTGCCATCAACGACCTGCTCGAGCCCGACTACCTGGCCTACATGCTGCAGTACGACTCGGTGCACGGCCGCTTCAAGGGCGAGGTCACGGTCGAGGGCAACACGCTGATCGTGAACGGCAAGAAGATCCGCCTGACGCAGGAACGCGACCCCGCGAACCTCAAGTGGAACGAGGTCGGCGCCGACGTCGTGCTCGAGTCGACCGGCCTGTTCCTCACGAAGGAAACGGCGCAGAAGCACATCGACGCGGGCGCCAAGAAGGTGATTCTCTCGGCCCCGTCGAAGGACGACACGCCGATGTTCGTCTACGGCGTGAACGACAAGAAGTACGCCGGCGAAGCCATCGTCAGCAACGCCAGCTGCACCACCAACTGCCTGGCCCCGCTGGCCAAGGTGCTCAACGACAAGTGGGGCATCAAGCGCGGCCTGATGACCACCGTGCACGCCGCCACCGCCACGCAGAAGACCGTGGACGGCCCGAGCAACAAGGACTGGCGCGGCGGCCGCGGCATCCTCGAAAACATCATCCCGTCGTCGACGGGCGCGGCCAAGGCCGTGGGCGTGGTGATTCCCGAGCTCAACAAGAAGCTCACGGGCATGAGCTTCCGCGTGCCGACCTCCGACGTGTCGGTGGTCGACCTGACGGTCGAGCTGGTGAAGGAAGCCACGTACAAGGAAATCTGCGCCGAGATGAAGGTGCAGAGCGAAGGCGCGCTCAAGGGCGTGCTGGGCTACACGGAAGACAAGGTGGTGGCCACTGACTTCCGCGGCGACCCGCGCACCTCGATCTTCGACGCCGAAGCCGGCATCGCGCTCGACGGCACCTTCGTGAAGCTCGTGAGCTGGTACGACAACGAATGGGGCTACTCGAACAAGTGCCTCGAGATGGTGAAGGTCGTCTCGAAGTAAGCCTTCGAACCCGCCATGAAGAACGCGCTCCCCGGAGCGCGTTTTTTCTTTGGGGGCGCCGCCTTCAGCGCAGCTTCTCGTTGCGCCGTATCTCGCTCGCGAGCTGCCCCGCCATGCGCGCCGCGGCGCGCCGCGCGGCCAGGCCGAAGTCGCCCTTGTACTCGCCGAACTCGGCTGTGCCGTTGCCGACCGCGCGCACCCGCGTGACCTCGGCACCCGCGGCATCGGTGACCACGCACTGCACCTCGGCGGTGAACGAGGTCGGCGGCCAGGCCAGCAGCGAGGTGGAGCTCGAGTCGGTCGTGATCTTCGGCGTGAACACCAGCGCGATGCCGGCCGCCTGGTTGGCCTTCACGTCGTTCGCGGTGCGCAGCACCACCACGTCGCGGTAGACGGAGCGCAGCGCATCGCGCACCGGCTTCTCGAGGTCGCGGTAGGGAAAGTAGCTGACCTTGTCGCCGCTGCCGCCGGGCGTGACCACCTGGGTGTCGCGCTGCGCGTCGGTCATCACGTAGGCCACCTTCTTCTGCACCAGGTGCTGCAGCGAACGCGGCGGTGCCGGGTCGGTGACCATGGTGATCGGATGGGTGCAGGCCGCGAGCAGCAGCGCGCCGAAGGCGAGGGCGGCGACGCCGGCGGCGCGCGAGCAGGAAGAGAGCAGGGACATGGCGGCGCCTCGTGTCGTTGTCGTCATGGCCGGATCGCCGCCACGAACTGCGGATCGGCATAGACCTGGCGCAGCAGAGCGCGCACCAGGCGCGGGTACTCGGCCTGGCCGGCCGGCACGGCCACCGCGGCGCCGTAGCCCGATTCGAACTTCGTCTCGCCGCGGTAGGTGCGGCGCAGCCGCTGCACGTCGCCGCGCGTGACCACGATCTCGACCTCCATGCGGCCGCCGCCGTTGAACACGCCGAGGTCGAGCTCGTTGAGCAGGATGCGCGCCGCGATGCGCGTGGGCGCCTTCGGATCGAGGATGGAGATCTCGGCCAGGTCGCGCCGCATCGCCTCCTCGAGGTAGAGCGCGAAGCTGCCGTTGGGCGAGACCAGGCGCGTGCTGCGCATGCGCACGTTGTTGACCCTGTCCTCGGGATCGGTGGGTTGCGCGCGCGCCACCGCCACCATGCCGGGGCGCGTGGCCTCGAGGCGGTCGAGCGCCTCGTAGTCGGCCGCGTAGGGCGGCGCCATCAGCGGCGCGCAGCCGCTGGCCAGCAGCACGAGCGCGGCCAGCGCGGCGGGCACCGCGGCGGCACGCGCACACCGGCGCGTGCCTTGCGAACGGAAGATCGCCATGTCCGTGGTCCCCTCTCTGTGTCGTTGAACGGCTGCCGGCAAAGGTAGCAGCATCGCGAGCGCGCGAATACAACGGAAAGGGGTAGGCGGCGAAGGAGAAAGAAGCAAAAGCGCCCGTCGGGCGCGCGACCTCAGACCGGCTCGAGCACGTGGATCAGCTTGCTCTCGACCAGTGCCTTGGTCTTCTCGCCATGGGCCTTCATGTGCGGCGCGACCGCGTGGGCCTGCAGGTCGGCCAGCGTCTCCCACTTCTCGATCACGACGAAGGTGTCGCCGCCGAAGCTGGCCTTCGAGGGCGGGATGCCTTGCGCGTCGATGGTGGCGCCGTATTCGACGCAGCCCTTCTCGGCCAGCACCGCGGCGCGGTTCTCGGCGAAGGCGGCGAGCAGTGCGGCGCGCTGGCCGGGCTTGGCGGTGATGACGGCGACGACGTGGATCATGGGCGAGGGTCTCCTGAACGGGATGAGCGGGCCGGTGCGGCCGCGAGCCTTCGAATCTAAAAGATTCCGCGCGGGCCTGCCGGGGGCGCTGGTCCGATGGGCGACAAGACCGAGGGCTTGTCCCTATCATCGCGCGCATGTTCTTCCCGCTGCCCCGCACCGCCACCGCGCCCTTCTGTCCGTCCGAGGTGAAAGGCAGCGTCGCGGTGCCGCAGGAGCTGTCCTTCGGCCGCAAGCTGCTGCGCTACGCGGGGCCGGGGCTGCTGGTGTCGGTGGGCTACATGGACCCGGGCAACTGGGCCACCGACATCGAGGCCGGCTCGCGCTTCGGCTACGGCCTGCTGTTCGTGGTGCTGCTCGCGAGCCTCGCGGCGATGCTGCTGCAGACCCTGTGCGTGCGGCTCGGGCTGATCGCGCAGAAGGATCTGGCGCGCGCCTGCCGCGAGCGCTATTCGCCGCGCGTCAACCGCTTCCTCTGGCTCGGCGCCGAACTCGCCATCGTGGCCTGCGACCTGGCCGAGGTGCTCGGCAGCGCGCTCGCGCTGCACCTGCTGTTCGGCGTCTCGATCCCGGTGGGCATCCTCATCACCGCCTTCGACACCCTGCTGGTGCTGGGCCTGCAGGGTGCGGGCTTCCGGCGCGTGGAGGCGATCGTGCTCGGCCTGGTCGGCACCATCGCGGCCTGCTTCGTGGTCGAGCTCGCGATGGCGCCGCCCAACTGGCTCGGCGTGGCGGTCGGCTTCGTGCCGATGCTCGAGCGGCTGCACCAGCCGGGCGCGCTCTACCTCGCGATCGGCATCGTGGGCGCGACGGTGATGCCGCACAACCTCTACCTGCATTCGTCGATCGTGCAGACCCGGCTGGTGGCGCCGACCGAGCCCGCGCGGCGCGAGGCGGTGCGCTTCTGCACGCTCGACGCGGTGGTCTCGCTGTCGCTCGCGCTGCTGGTCAACGCGGCCATCATGGTGCTCGCGGCCAGCGCCTTCCACGGCACCGGCCATACGGCGGTGACCGAGATCGACGATGCCTACCGGCTGATCGAACCGGTGGTGGGCAGCGCGCTGGCGGCCACGCTGTTCGGCATCGCGCTGCTGGCCTCGGGGCAGAGCTCGACCTTCACCGGCACCATCGCGGGCCAGATCATCATGGAAGGTTTTCTCGACCTGAAGATCCCGTGCTGGCAGCGGCGCCTGATCACGCGCGCGCTGGCGCTGGTGCCGGCCTTCGTCGGCGTGTGGTGGTTCGGCGACGGCGGCGTGGGCAAGATGCTGGTGCTGAGCCAGGTGGTGCTGAGCTTCCAGCTGCCGTTCGCGATGTGGCCGCTGATCCGCTTCACGAGCGACCGCGCGCTGATGGGCGGCTTCGCGAACGGGCCGGTGGTGAAGTCGCTGGCCTGGCTGCTGTTCGGCGTGATCAGCGCGGCCAACGTGTGGCTGGTGGCGTCGGTGGTGCTGGGCATCGGTTGAGCGCCAAGTGCCAGATGGCGGATGCCGGGCGTGGATTTGCATCCGGTTACCGCGGCCCGGTCCGAGGCCGTGATGCGAAGGCCCTAGCATCGGTCGGTCGCATCACCCAGGAAGCCCCGCGCATGTTGATCGTGACCCTCACCTACATCCGCCCCCTCGAGGAGGTCGACGCGCTGATCGACGCGCACATGGTGTGGCTGCGCAAGCACTACGAGAGCGGGATGTTCATCGCCTCGGGTCGCCAGGTGCCGCGCCGCGGCGGCGTGATCATCGCGCGCTCGGGCGACCGCGCCGCGCTCGAGGCGGTGCTGGCGCGCGACCCCTTCGTGCAGGGCGAGGTGGCGCGCGCCGAGGTGATCGAGTTCGTGCCGAGCATGACGGCGCTGGGCGCCGAGATGCTCAAGACCTTCTGATCTTTCAGCCGGCCGGCTTGTCCTCGCGTCCGCCCGGATGCCGCGCGAATCGCGCCGGGTCGCGGCCATGCACCGGCGCCCCGTCGTCCCAGGGCCAGCCGCCGAACTGCGTGCGGCGGTAGTCGGCCAGGGTCTGGCTGATCTCGGCCTGCGTGTTCATCACGAAGGGCCCGTACTGCACCACCGGCTCGGCGATCGGGCGGCCCTGCAGCAGCAGGAACTCGGCCGTGTCGGCCTCGCCGTTGACGATCTCCACCGCGCTGCCGGCATGCAGCTCGATGGCCGCCGGCCCCTGCACCTCGCGGCCCGCGATGCGCGCCCGCGCACCCTTGAAGAAGTACAGCATGCGCCGCGTGCCTTCGCCGCTGGCGGCCGGCAGCGTCCAGTCGGCGCCGGGGCGTCATGCGCAGGGTCCAGATCGCCACGTCGGCCTCGGTGCGCGCGGCCCACGAATCGGGCGGCGGCGCCAGCGGATCGATGGGCGCGGGCGCGCCGGCCTCGGCCGCGTTGCCGAGCTGGCCCGCGATCACCGCGATCTCGGTGCGGCCGCCGCGTGGCGACTCGACCACCAGGCGCGGAATCGCTTCCGACCAGAACATGGTGAAGTGCGGCTCGGCCATCTTGCTGGCGGCCGGCAGGTTCAGCCAGATCTGGAACAGCTCGAGCGGATTCGCCGCGTCGGCGTCGAGCAGCGGGAACATCTCCGAATGCACGATGCCCTTGCCGGCGGTGAGCCACTGCACGTCGCCGCCGCCGAAGCGCGCGGTGGCGCCCAGCGAATCGGAATGGTCGATCAGGCCCTTGCGCACGATGGTCACGGTCTCGAAGCCGCGGTGCGGGTGCGAGGGAAAGCCCGGCACGGTCTCGCCGTGGTACATGCTCCAGCCGTCCTTGCGGCTGAAGTCCTGGCCGATGTCGCGGCCCGCGAGCGAGGCCTCGGGGCCCATCCGCGCATTGGCGCGCGGATAGGCGTCGTCGTGGTAGACGCAGAACAGGAACGGGTCGACCGTCTCCCACGGGAAGCCCAGGGGCTTGATCCCCACGATGGGGTTGTAGCTGGCGGTGGCGGTGGGCACGTCGGCCTTCCTTTCGGGATCGGACGCCGTCGATGGCGCGGTGTCCTTGCCGCTCATATCGGGGCGCCGGCGCCCATCGGAAGGGCGCGTGCGCGCGACAGTGCGGCTCGCGGATGGAACGATGGGCATCGCCGGACCGCTTGCCGCTCTTATTGCTGCGGCATCTGCGCGTTCGGGTCCATGAACACGAGTTCCCAGAGGTGGCCGTCGAGGTCCTGGAAGCCATGGCCATACATGAAGCCGAGGTCCTGCGGCGCGCGCGGCGTGGTGCCGCCGGCGGCGACCGCCTTGGCCACCAGCTCGTCGACCTCGGCGCGGCTCTCGCACGACAGGCACAGCAGCACTTCGGTGCTGGTGCGGGTGTCGGCGATCGCTTTGTCGGTGAAGGTCTTGAAGAAGGACTCGACCAGCAGCATCGCGTGGATGCTGCCTTCCTGCACCACCATGCAGGCGGCATTGGCGTCGGTGAACTGCGGGTTGAAGCTGTAGCCCAGCGCGTTGAAGAAGGCCTTGGACTTGTCGAGGTCCTTGACGGGGAGGTTCACGAAGATCTGCTTGGTGGCCATGGTGTTTCCTGTGCGTCGAAAGAAGAGAACGAAAGAGGGGGCTTCGGGGCGCTGGACGGGTTGTT